>NZ_JAWLHG010000001.1:0-453124 GCF_041690465.1 Falsiroseomonas sp.
CGATCACGCTGCGCCCCGACGGGGCCTGCCTGTCCAGCGCCCGGACCCTGGCCAGCATGACGCACAAGGACGCCCAGGGCGACACGACCGGCAGCTCGGGCCTCGACTCGGGCGACGACGCGCAGCGCCAGGGCACGTGGGCCGCCGACGGACGCCGGCTGATCATGCAGTGGGCCGACGGCGGCGGCGAGGAGTGGGAGTACGAGCTGGGCGGCGGCGCCATGCTGCTCAAGGGCTCGGGCCAGCCGAAGCTGTATCAGAAGGTGAACTGACCGGGCGCGGCTCGCGCGGCCCGATCACGCCTCGCCGATGGCCTCCAGCAGCTCCTGCTTGCTCATGGCGCTGCGGCCTCGGATCCCGAGCTCGCGCGCGCGCTCGAGCAGCTCGCGCTTGCTGCGGGCGCGCTGCGGGCGCGCGGGGGCGCCCTCCAGGGGGCGCGCGGGGGCGCCCACGCCGATCCACCGCTCCGCACCCGGCCCGGCCAGGCGGAACTCCGCCGCCAGCCGCGTGCCGGTCCGCAGCGCCCCGGTCACCGCCGCGACCAGCGCGCCACGGTCGTCGGGGTGGATGCCGCGCAGCGCGGCGCGCACCGGCACGCTGCGGAACCCCGCCGAGCCGGGCCCCGGCAGCCCCCAATCGGCGAACACATCGCCCGCCAGCGCCACCCGCGCGGTGCCGAGGTCGAGGTCCCACAGCCCGATCCCGCCGGATTGCTGCGCCGCCCGCAGCCGCGCCTCGCCCACCTGCAGCGAGGAGAGCAGGTGCAGCCGTTCCGACAGCGCCTCGGCCAGCGCGGCGCCGCGCTCCTCCGCCGCATGGATCGCCGCCGCCTCCCGCCGCCCGGCCCTGAGCGCCGCCGAGCCGAGCCCGCCGGCCAGCGCCACCGCCAGGCCGAACACCAGCCCGTTGCGCAGCAGCCGGCGGTGGAACGGCGCCAGCACATGGTCGCGCGAGATCGCCACCACCGCCATTGCCGGCATCGCCGGCGTCATGCGCCAGGCGACCAGCCGGACGGTGCCGTCCGGCCCGGTCTCCTCGGCGATGCCGGCATCGCCGGGCCGCGCCGGCTGCGGCGGCGGCGCCCGGGATGGGAGCGGCCAGCACATCAGCACCGCGCCGTCGGTGCGCACGAGCATCAGCTCCGCGCCCGGACCGAGATCGAGCTGGTCCGCCATGCGTCCGAACGCCTCCGCATGCAGCGAGGCCTGCACCATGCCGAGGAAGCGGCCGCCCTGGCGGATCGGCTCCGCCCAGCCGAAGAACCAGACGCCGCGATGCCCCTGCGTCAACCGCACCAGGTGCCCCTGCGCGCCGCCCGCGAGAGCGCGGAATTGCTCCTCGCCCGACATGTCGCGGCGTTCCGCCTCGCGGCTGATCGTCCAGGCGGCAAGCCGCCCCTCGGCATCCGTCACCCGCAGCGCGGCGACCTCCGGGGTCGTGCGGTCCAGCCTTGCGAATTCCGCCCAATGGTCGCCGGCGATCCCCGCCACCCCGTGGTGCTCCGCCATCTCCGCCGCCCGCGCGGCGGTGAGCTGCGCGATGCGCAGCGCCCGGTCGGCCTGCTCGGCGAGCAACGCGGCCGTGTTCTCCGCGCTGATGCGGCCGCCCTGCAGCGTCGCCTCGCGGTCGGCCAGCATGGCGAGGCCGAACAGCGCCCCGGCGATCAGCGCGAAGGCGCCGAGCGCCAGCCGCAGCCTTCGCCAGGCCGGCCCTGCGCTCGCCACCCCGTGTCGAGCCTCCGCCATCCCGTCCCTTCGCAGCGTCCTTCCCGGCCTGTATCTAGCCTAAGCTCGCGGCGCGGGACATCTGTTCGTGAGACGAACGGTTTCACGCGTTTCGGACACGTTTGGGAGAGGCGGCATGGGCGATCCCGCGGCTGGCGGCACGACGGACCCCGCAACGGCCTGGCAGGCGGTGCGCGCGCTCGCCGCCGCCCCCGGCGCGGCGGGGGTGCGCGCCCGGCTCGCGGCCGATCCGGATCGGTTCCGGCGGTTCAGCCATCGCGGCGCCGGCCTGCTGCTCGACCTCTCCCGCACCGCGCTGACCGAGGAGGTGCTGGCCGCCCTGCTCGCCTTCGCCCGCGCCCGCGGCGTCCTGGCCTTCCGCGACGCCATGGCCCGCGGCGAGCCAGTCAACGCCACCGAGCGCCGCGCCGCGCTCCACCTCGCCCTGCGCGCGCCGCCCGGCGCTTTCCGGACGGGCGCCGAGGACGCCTCCGCCGAGGTCCACGCCACCCTCGCCGCCATGCGGGCCTTCACCGGCGCCGTGCATGACGGCACCGCCCGCGGCGCCACCGGCGAGCGCTTCACCGACGTGGTGAACATCGGCATCGGCGGCTCAGACCTCGGCCCGGCCATGGCCACCCGCGCCCTCTGGCGCGCCGGCATGCCCCTGCGCGCGCACTACCTGGCGAATGTGGACGCGCATGCCTGGGCAGCGATCCGCGCCACGCTCGATCCCCGCACCACCCTCGTCCTCGTCGCCTCCAAGACCTTCACCACGCAGGAGACGATGGCCAATGCCCATCTGGTGCGGGCCTGGCTGGCGGACTCGCTCGGCGAGGCCGCTGCCGGGGCGCATCTCGCCGCGCTCTCCACCAACCTGCCCGCCACCGCCGCCTTCGGCATCCCGCCCGAGCGCGTCTTCGGCTTCCGCGACTGGGTCGGCGGCCGCTTCTCCCTCTGGTCCGCCGTCGGCCTCTCCATCGCGCTCGCCTGCGGCTGGGGGGTTTTCGCCGGCCTGCTCGCCGGCGCCCGCGCCATGGACGAGCACTTTCTTCGGTCCCCCGAAGCCGAGAACCTCCCCCTCCTGCTCGCCGCCACCGAGCTCTGGCACGTGGATGCGCTCGGCTACCCCGCCCGCGCCGTGCTGCCCTACGACGAGCGCCTCGCCCGCCTCCCCGCCCACCTGCAGCAGCTGGAGATGGAATCGCTCGGCAAGCGCGTCACGCTGGAGGGCGCCCCGGTGCCGATGCCCACCGGCCCCGTCGTCTTCGGCGAGCCCGGCACCAACGCGCAGCATTCCTTCATGCAGCTGATCCACCAGGGCACCACGCCGGTCCCGGTGGATTTCATCCTCACCGCCCGCCCCGACCACGCCCACGCCGCCAGCCACCGCATCCTGCTCGCCAATGCCCTCGCCCAGGCCGAGGCGCTCGCCCGCGGCCGCACCGAGGCCGAGGCCCGCGCCGGGATGCAATCCGCCGGCCTGCCGCCGGAGGAGATCGCCCGCCTCGCCCCCCACCGCACCTTCCCCGGCGACCGCCCCAGCGTCTCCATCCTGCTGCCCGCGCTGACGCCCGAAGCCCTCGGCGCCCTCATCGCGCTCTACGAGCACAAGGTCGCCTGCCTCGGCGCCTTCTGGGGCATCAACCCCTTCGACCAATGGGGCGTGGAGCTCGGCAAGCAGCTCGCCGGCGGCATCCTCCCCGCCCTCGAAGGCGGCCCTCCCGCGCAGGATCCCGCCACCGCCGGCATGATCGCCGAGATCAAGGCGCTCTGGCCGTGACCGACAAACCCTACCGGGACAATGTCGGCGCCCTGCTCTTCAACCCCGCCGGCCTGGTCCTCGTCGCCCGCCGTGCCGACCTGCCCAACGCCGAGGGCCGCGCCGGCGGCTGGCAGCTCCCCCAGGGCGGCGTGGACCCCGGCGAGGATCTGCGCATCGCCGTGCTGCGCGAGCTCGCCGAGGAGATCGGCACCGACAAGGCCGAGATCATCGAGGAACACCCGGACTGGCTGTCCTACGACTTCCCCCCCGAGCTGGCCGCCGGCGGCTTCCGCATCGCCCAGAGATACCGCGGCCAGCGCCAGCGCTGGTTCGCCCTGCGTTTCCTCGGCACCGACGCCGACATCCGCCTCGACGCCGACGCCCACCCCGAATTCGACGCCTGGCGCTGGGCCCGCCTCGAGGAACTGCCGGCGCTCGCCGTCAGCTTCAAGCGCGACATCTACCGCGAACTGACCCGCGCCTTCGCCCACCTCGCCGCGCGCTGAGCCGGCCAGGGGCTCCGCCCCCGCGACGCCTGCGTCGCACCCGTTGCCTTCGGCACTCCGCCCGTCCATGGCCCGATGCGCATGCGGCCGCCGGCGAAGCGGTGTTCCAATCGGCTCTACCCCTGGACAAGAAAGGCTGGGGGCGAGGATAAGCGCGGCCTTGCGCTGGATGCAGGCCGGAAGGCAGCGCCCGGCCGCACAGCCCCGGAACCGGGTCGAACCGCGGGCCCGATCGGAACTCCGGCCGCGGCCGGCGCCAGCCAGCCGAGGAGCACAGCATGCCCAGATCCGAGATCGCCGAAGCGAATGCCATCGTAGCGGCAGTCACCAACCTGCTGGAGATCGTCCAGGAGGAAGATGAGGACGACGTCCTGCTGCGGATCTACGCGGATGAGGAGACCTTCCGGCTGGCCCATCCGGACGCCGAGCACATCGACAACGCCCTGCACGCCCGCATCGTCAGGACCGCCGCGCGGGCGGCCTACCGGATGGGCTACGACGTCACCATCGTCCGGCTCCGTGCCGAGCCGATGAGGGCGTGGCTCGGGCAGCAGGCCTCGTCCGACGCCCGCCCCGAGGACTACCCTGGCGAGCCGGAGGACACGCTGTCGGGCGAGGCCGCGCTCCGGGCGCTGGGGCTGAACGCCGCCGACCTCAAGGAAGCGCCGCGCAAGCCCGCGCAGGGCCGCACGCTCGCCGCGCGCATCGCACGCTGGGCGACCAGCTCCGAAGCCGATGAGGGCCTGATCGGCGAGCTGACCGAGGAACTGCTCTCGCAGCGCCTGGATGGCGCGCTCGGCATCGTCGAGAAGATGCTCGAGCCGGAGGACTATGCCTATACCCGGCACGAGATCGACCTCACGGCCTCGGCCTGCATGCTGGGCGACAAGGGCAGGGAACGGGAGGCGCTGCTGTTCGTCAGCCCGGTCCTGCGTGACGGCGACGACCCGCGCGCGCCCGATGTTCCCATGGAGCTTCAGGGGCGGCTCACCGGCATTGCGCTGGATCCCTCCTTCGTGGAGCTCATCCTGGCGCCATACTGGATCCCCACCGCGTCCCTTGCGCGCCTGAAGCCGTCCGAGCTGCGCGAGGCTGCCGAGGCCCTGGCGAACGGGCTCGAGCCCCCGATCCAGCGGGCCTCTCCGGCCGACCGGGATGTGTGCCTGCTCGGCCTCACGCTCCCGATGGTCTCCCGGTCGGGCGACGACGACGACGAGGAGGACGCGGCAGGCGATCGCCTCGATGCCTGGCTGGCCGTCGTCGCGGACGCGGCCGGCGGGGGACGCGCGGAGCCGCCGCTCTCGCTCGGCCGGGCGCTCGATCTCCTCCGCCGGGTCAAGCTCGCCGTTCCCGACGATCCGGTCGGAGAGGATGAGGAGGAGGACGAGTCCGACGACGAGGATACCGAGGTCAGCGAGGCGTTGGTGGACGCCCTGATGGCACATCTCCGAGGCATCGGGGACGGCAGCGTCCTGCTGACCGGCGACGGGGCCGTGGCGATCCGGATCGCGGACGGCACGCCGGACATCGCGCCGGACGAGCTGCGCCAGCTGCTTGCCGATGCGTTGCTTGACGGCGGCGTCCTCTTCGTCGTGCCGGCGGCGCAGAGCGGGGCGGCGAGCCGGGGACACGCCTTCCTGCTCGAGGATGGCGAGGCGGAAGGCCTGTCGGCAGCGGATGCCGCGGCGGCGTTCCAGGACGAGGCGCCGGAGGATTGGACAGCGGCGCCCGCCGGTTGGGGGGATGCGCCCCCCCTCGACTACGACCCTGCCGTGCAATGACGACCACAGCCTTCCTGCCCATCACCGCGGCAGGGCGGCGAACCCGGCAGGGCATGAACGCAGCGGGGCGTTCGGTCCAATGACCGCTTTCGGCCGGTCGTGTCGGAACAGGATCGGTCGAAAGCGGCTGTTCCCCGACATGCACCGGCGTCCCTTCACCCTCACCGCCTGAGCCCCACCACCCATCCCAGCGCCTCCGCCCCGTCCCACCGCAGCCGCCACCAGGACAGCGCGCACCCCATCGGCACCGGCAGCCACGCGTAGCGCTCCGCCGCCACCGCGGCCGCCAGCCGCCCATCCAGCGCCTGCCGCGACAGCGCCCGTGCTGCCGCGCGCACCGCCGGCGGCACCGCCTCCTCCAGCGCCACCTTCACCGCCCGCCGCTCCACCGCCGCGCAGGCGCCCGGCGCGTCCTCCACCCAGCGCGGCGCGAGGAACACCACCGCCGCCATCGCCAGCGCCAGCCCGGCCATGACCCACGGCCAGCGCCGCCGGCGTCGCCCGCGCAGCCACGCTCCGTACCGCCCGCCCTGCCCCGACCACAGGTCACCACCCACGCCCCGGCTCCCTTCCAACCACGCCGCCACCGCTACCCGACAGCAACGCCCAACCGGAACCCCGCCCCGCCACAACGCGATGACACTTGTATTCTAGGAATAAGATCCGATACACTCTTCTTGATCGCCCGCGCGTCGGAGGCCCGCATGACCGCCCATTCCTTCCCCCTCCGGCCGACCCCTCGCCAGCCCTGGGCGCCAATGACCGATGCCGAATGGTCCCTCCTCGCCCCCATCCTCTACGGCGACGAGGCGCGCCGCCGCGGCCGCCCGCCCGCCGATGCCCGCCGCCTCTGGGACGCCATCTTCTGGGTCGCCTGCTCGCGCGGGCCGTGGCGCGAACTTCCGCCCGAACTCGGCCGCGCCGACACCGCCCACCGCGCGCTGCGCCGGCACGCCCGTACCGGCACGCTCGACCGCCTGCTGATCGCCGCCTCGCCCCACCCTCTCGCCGGCGGCGACTTCGCCTCCCTCGCCTGGCGCATCGCCCGCGCCTTCCGCCGCGTCGCGCGCCTGCTCACCATGGCGCAGCTGCTGCTGGCGAAGCGCCTCGGCCTGGCCACCGCCCTGCCCTGTGCGCCGGAACATCTTCCCAAGCCCTATTTGTCCGAAACCATCGCCCGCCTCGCCGCCTTCATCCGCATCGCCCGGCCGAAGCTGCTGCGCCACCTCATCCACCTGCACCGCGAACTCGAAGGCAACCGCCGCCGCTGGCGCCTGACGGATTGAGCGCGCGCCATGGCAACCGCCGATCGCGCTGCAATCGTGATCAGTGACGGGATTGCGAAGGCCCGCCGAGTCCCTGTCTCATGGCTGGTGATGCGAGCCATGGAGGGCGTGGGCTTGGCGACTGCCGGCCCCGATTGTATCGGCGCAGCGATAACCGTGCGCGCCACCCTGGACGCCCCCGCCATCGCGGGTGAGGCGCTGTACGTGCTGGATGCCGCCGGGCGCGTCCGCTTCGCCAGCCGCCAGGCCCTGGAGTGCTGGGACAGGTCGGCCGAGGAGGCCATCGGCCGCCACATCCGCGACCTCTCCCCCTCCGCCCGCGACCGCGATCCCGGCGCCGCCCTGCTCGCCGCGCTGGCGCAGCGGCACGAGGTGTCTCTCTGCGCGCCCTTGCCGCACACCGGCCGCTGGATCGAGCTGGCCGCCTATCCGACGCCGGAGGATGGCCTCACCGTCTGCTTCCGCGACATCGAGCATCGCCGCCGCGGCCATCTCGCCCAGGCCCGCGCCGAGGGCGCCCTGCGGGAAAGCGAGGCGCGCTTCCGCATCCTGGCCGAAAGCGCGCCGGTCATGCTCTGGATGGGCGACCAGGCCGGCAAGTGCCTCTACCTGAACCGCGCGCTGCGCGATTTCTGGGGCGTCGCCGAGGACGCCATCGCCGGCTTCGACTGGGGCACCACCACCCACCCTGAGGATGTCGCGCCGCTGTTCGACGCCTTCGGCCGCGGCATGCAGGCGCAATCCGGCTTCATCGTGCAGGCGCGCTACCGCCGGGCAGACGGCGCCTGGCGCACGCTGCGCACCGAGGCCCTGCCGCGCTTCGGCGAGGCCGGCGAGTTCCTCGGCATGATCGGCGTCAATGTGGACCTCACCGAGACGCTGGCGGCGGAGGCCGCGCTCCGCACCTCGGAGCGGCGGCTGCGCCTGGCGCAGGAAGCCGGCGGCATCGGCGCCTGGGAGCTCGATCTCGCCACCGGCGCGCGGCACTGGTCGCTTGGCTGCTACCGGCTCTGGGGCATCGAGCCGGGCACCCCGGTCACCGCGCCGCTGCTGCTCTCGATCATCCACCCCGAGGACCGCGAGCGCGCCCGCACCGTGGTGGCCGAGGCGGTCGGCCTGACCGGGCCGCTCCCGCCGCTGGAGACGCGCATCGTCCGGCCGGATGACGGCGCGGTGCGATGGATCCTCTCGACCGCGGAGGCGATCGTCGAGGAGGACGGGCGCAAGCAGCGCCACATCGGCGTGATGCGCGACGTCACCGAGCAGAAGGAGGCGATGGAGCGCCTGCGACTGCTGATGCGCGAGCTGGACCACCGCGCGCGCAATGCGCTGGCCGTGGTGCAGGCGGCGCTGCGCCTGACCCCGCGCGACGATCCGGACGCCTTCATCCGCGGCGTGGAGGGACGGGTCGCCGCGCTTGCACGCGCGCATGGCCTGCTCGCCGAAGGGCGCTGGCGCGGTGCCGAGTTGCGGGCGGTGGCGATGGGCGCCCTGACCCCCTTCCTCGGTCCCGCCGGCACCGCCGGGCCGGGCATCACCGTGGACGGGCCGCCGGTGCCGCTCGGCCCCGCCGCGGTGCAGGCGCTCTCCATGGCCTTCCACGAGCTTGCCACCAACGCCGCCAAGCACGGCGCCCTCTCGCGCCCCGGCGGCGAGGTCGCCATCGCCTGGGAGCGCCTGCCGCCGGAGGCGGCCGGTGCGCCCGGCAGCCTGCTGCTGCGGTGGGAGGAGCGCGGCGGCCCGCCGCTCGACTCGGCGCCGTCGCGGCGCGGCTTCGGCTCCTCCGTGGTGGAGGCGACCGTCGGGCGTCAGCTCGGCGGCGAGATCGCCACCCGATGGGAGGGCGAGGGCCTGCGCTGGCGGGTCACGCTGCCGCTCGACCGGCTGACCGCGACCGCCGGCGCCTGGGAAGCCACGGAGTGAGCGGGAGGACGCGGCCCGGTCGGGCCGCTCAGCGCAGGGCCAGCCGGAACACCTGCTCGCGCACCGGCACGCCCCAGGTGGTATCCAGCTGTTCCCGCTCCAGCCGGAAGCCCTGCGCCTCGTACAGGTGGCGGGCGATCAGCAGCTTGTCGAAGGTGGTCAGCCACACATCGTCGAAGCCGCGCTCGCGGCAGAATTCCACCGCATTCTCCAGGAGCTGTCGGCCGAGCCCGCCGCGGGCTTCCTGCTCTATGAAGAACCAGCGCAGCCGCGCGCTCGGCCGGCCGCGGCCGTCGATGGTGATGCAGCCCACCACGCGGGGGCCCGACAGCGCCACCCAGCTGCGGCAATCCGGGTGCGGCAGCGCGGCGGCGTACTCGCCGACATCGCTGGCCAGCATCGCCTCGAAGGGCAGGCCGAAGCCGTGGTGTTCGGCGTACCAGGCCGACTGCATCTCCACCATGCGGGCGAATGCCCCTGGTGGCGGCGCCGTGCTGATGGCGGCGGGCGCGCTGACCCTCAGCAGCATGGCCGGGCTCCGGATCCTGGTGCCAGGCGGATGGGGAACCGTCACCCGGGTGGCACCCACACCCGTTGGACGTGGCTTGCCCGCCGAACCTGCACGCATCCCGCGCATGTTAACGAACGAAACCACCCCAAGGATGCGCGCTTAGTAACCATCGCGCAAGGATCCCGCTGCGGAATCGATCCGCCGACGGCCTCAGAACCGCCGCAGCAGCCGGTCGATGTAGTCCAGTTCGTCCTGCGGCCGCTCGCGTTCGGCGCCGCGCTTGCGCAGTTCGTCCTGCAACCGGCGGGTGCGCAGCAGCTCCGCCTCGTCCGGCACGCGGGTATCGCTGCCATTGTCCTGCGCCCCCGCCGCCTCACGCGTGCGGCGGCCAAGCGGATCGCGTCCGGGTCCCTGGTCCTGCGCCTGGTCCTGGCCTTGGCCCTGGCCCTGGCCCTCGCCCATCATGTCCCCGAACTCCTCGCCCTCGCCTTCCCCTTCGCCCTGCTGCTGGCCGAACTGGCGCTGCATCTGCTGTGCCATCTGGCGCGAGCCCTCGACCAGCTCGCGGATGGCGCGCTGCTGCGCGTCGCGGGCGTCGTCGCCCTGCGCCAGCTGTTCCTGCGCCTCGCGCATCGCCTGGTCGGCACGGCCGAGCTGCGGGGGTACCTCGCCGGTCAGGTCGCCGAACTGCTGCATCACCTCGCCCAGCGCACGGCGCAGCGCGCGCTGCACGCGGGCTTCACGCTGCGCCTCGTTCTCCGCCTGCTCGGCCGCCTCGTCGCGGCGCTGCTGCTCCGCCTGCTGCTGCTCCGGCGTCTGGCGCTGCCAGGGCGCGCGGCGGCGCTGCTGCTCGGCGCGGCGTTCCGCCTCGCGCCGCTCCTCCTCGCTTTCGGCGCGGCGATGGCCGCTGTCCAGCATGCGGGCTTGGCGCTGCACCATGTCCTGCATCACGCCCATCTGCTGCTCGCCGCGCTGGCGCTGCTGGCGGCGGCGTTCCTGCTGCTCGTCGCGGGCGGTGCGGCCTTCCTCCAGCGCGCGCAGCATCTCCTCGAGCTCGGCGAGCTCCCGCTCGGCGTCCTCGGTGCGGTCCTGGCGGTTGGCCTCGCGCATGCGGTCGGTGCGGCGGTCGAGGTCGCGGCGGTCCATCAGGCGGTTCTGCGGGTCGAAGGGCATCGCCTCCGCATTCTCGCGCTGCAGCTGCTCGGCCAGCGCCTCCAGGTGGCGGCGGATGGCGTCGCGCAGCTCCTGGATGCGGCGCTCGGTCTCGGTGCGCTGCTCGGCGTTGCGCTCGCCATTCTCCTCCTGCTGCTGGCGCTGCGCTTCCTCCAGCGCCTCGCGCAGCGCCTCGCGCGCCTGCTGCAGGGCGCGCGCGGTGCGATCGGCGCGGCCCTCCTCCAGCGCGAGCGCGGTCTGCCACATGATCTCCTGCGCTTCCTCCACCGCCTCCGTCCGGCGGTCCCGAGCCAGGCGGTGGCGCGCGGCGCGCAGCGCGAGGAAGGTGGTGGTATCGTGCTCGAAGGCGTCCGGCGCCGCGGCCAGCCGGTCGAGCTCCCGCTGCGCCGCGGGCCGCCCCGCCGGATCGAGCGAGAGCGCCTTGCGCAGCGCGATCAGCGCCTGCGCGACCGGATGGGTGAAGCTGCGTTCCGGCAGCGTCAGCGCGGCGGTGGCGGAGACGCCTTCCTGCCCGGCGCCGTCGCGCGCGCGCAGCAGCACCTCCACATCCAGCCCCGCCCAGGGATGGGCCGAGAGATCGGGGTTGGCGGTGCCCCGCGCCTCGCGCGGCTGGCCGGCCGGCAGCGGGATCTCGACGACATGCGGCGCTGCCTGCGGGCGCGCCTTCAGGCGGATCTCGGCGGCGAGCGTCGCGACGCCCCAATCGTCCTCGGCCTGCCAGGGCAGGCGCAGCGCCAGCCCGCGCGGCGCGCGGCCGGGCGGCTCGGGGAAGGCGGCGCGCGGCGGCTGGTCGGCCTGCACGCTGAGCGTCCAGGCGGCGAGCTCGCTCGCGTCACGGCGGATCGCCAGCCTCGCACCTTGCTCCAGCACCGCCTCCGCGCCGAAGGAGCGGGCATCGAGGGTGCGGAAGGGCGTGGCCGCGCCGCCGACCACCAGCTCCG
The DNA here is from genome assembly GCF_041690465.1 of Falsiroseomonas sp. GTDB lineage: Bacteria > Pseudomonadota > Alphaproteobacteria > Acetobacterales > Acetobacteraceae > Falsiroseomonas. Next base: position 11,611 of record NZ_JAWLHG010000001.1, read on the forward strand.
GCACGCCGCCGGTGCCGCCGGAGAGCGCGATCTGCAGCTTGCTGCCGGCCGGCACGGCGACATCGCCGCCGGCGGCGTCGAGGAACACGGGCGGCGCGCCGGTGTAGGCCGGCGGCGTGACCCAGGCTTCCAGCCTGAGCGGCGGCGGCGCCGCGGCGATGGCGACATCGGGCGTGACGGCACGGCGCAGCCGCTCCGGCGCTTCCGCCCCGGCGATCACCAGCGCGACGAGAAGCGAGAGGCCGAGCGCGGCGCGCAGCGCGATGGGGTCGCGCTTCGCCAGCCCCGGCCGCGGCAGTCCCACGCGCAGCCGGCGGACGGAGCCGAGCACGCGCGCCCGGTGCACCTCCCACACCGCCTGCGCCACCGGGTCGTTCCCGGCGGGCCGGTCGGCGAGGGCTGCGAGCGGGCGGTGGCGCAGCGCGGAGTTGCGCTCCAGCCGCCGGTCGGCGGGATCGTCGCCGGGCCAGCGGAAGCCGCGGAAGCCTTGGCGCAGCGCCAGCCCGAAGGCCACGAGGAAGCCGGCGGCGAGCAGCATCTTGGCCCAGCCGGGCAGCACCAGCGGCAGGCCGAGCAGCGCCAGTGTCAGGAACAGCCCGAGCACACCCAGCGCCGGCCAGATGGCGGGCCAGATCGCCTCCCAGGCCAGGGCCAGCCGCGCCAGGGTCCGTCGCCGCGCGAGCGGCGCAGCCTCAAGGTTCCGGGTGAGCGGGGCGAGCGGGTCGGGCTGTGTCACGCGGTCACATCCAAGCCGGCAGGCGCTGGCCGGCGAGCAGGGCCTCCTGCGTCTGGCGTTCGCGCACCACGGCGAAGCGGGCGCCATCCACCAGGACCTCGGCGGCCAACGGTCTGGCGTTATAGGTGCTGCTCATCGCGGCTCCGTATGCCCCCGCATCGAGGAACGCCACGAGGCTACCCGGTTCGAGGCGGGGAAGGCCACGATTTCGCGCGAAGGTGTCGCCGGTCTCGCAGACCGGGCCGACCACGTCGCAGGGCGAGACAGGGGCGACATGATCCGCCGGCGAGACGGGCAGGATGCCATGCCAGGCCTCGTACATCGCCGGCCGCACCAGGTCGTTCATCGCCGCGTCGAGGATCACGAAGCGGCGCGAACCTGTGTGCTTCTCGATGATGACGGCCGCGAGCAGCACGCCGGCCGGGCCGCTGATCCAGCGGCCGGGCTCCACCATCAGCTTCACGCCGAGATTGCCGAGCGTGTTGCGGATCGCGCCGGCCAGCGCCGCGGGCGCGGGGGCGGGCTCATGCCGGTAGGGGATGCCGAGGCCGCCGCCACAATCCACCCGCTCCACCGCCAGGCCCTGGGCGCGGAGCGCGAGGACCAGCTCGGCCAGCGCGCGATAGGCGGCGGCGTAGGCGGACATGCCCGCGGTGATCTGGCTGCCGATATGCACCGCGACGCCGACCGGGCGCAGGCCCGGCGTCGCCGCCATGCGGGCATAGAGGTCGGGTGCGTCCTCGATGGCGACGCCGAACTTGTTCCCGCTCTTGCCGGTGGTGATCTTGGCGTGGGTCTTGGGGTCCACGTCGGGGTTCACGCGCAGCGCGACATCCGCGGTAACGCCGAGTTCGGTGGCGACGGCGGAGATCATCGCGACCTCCTCCGCGCTCTCGGCGTTGATCTGGCCGACGCCGCGGGACAGTGCGAAGCGCAGTTCACCGGGCGTCTTGCCGACGCCGGAGAAGACGACATGGGCGGGCGCGATGCCGGCGGCCAGCGCCAGGCGCAGCTCGCCCTCGGAGACGATGTCGGCGCCGGCCCCCTCGGCGGCGAGGGTGCGCAGCACGGCAAGGTTGGGGTTGGCCTTGACCGCGAAATGGATCTCCGCGCCGAGCTGTGCCTCATCCAGCGCATCGCGCAGCGCGCGGTAGCGGCGGCGCAGCGTGCCGGCGGAATAGACCCATGTCGGCGTGCCGACCTCGCGCGCGATGCGGGCGAGCGGCACCTCCTCCATGGTCAGCCCGTCATGCGCGTGCTGGGCGAGGTGCGGGCGGCCGGCGAGAAGCTCGGCGAAGGAGGGATCGGCGTCGTCGGTGAGGAGCGCGGGGGCGGGGGAGGCCATTTGCTCAGAATGGGATGGCCGGCGCCGTTCGGGAAGGGAGCGGCCGGTTCGGTGCTGCCTCGGTCGCATCAGATGCCGCCTCATCGGCGTGCGACAGCCAGCACGGCGCGGCGGCGCAGGTGGGCGTGCCCGACGCGCGGGGCGACGACTTCGCCGATGCCCTACTCGGCACCGCCGGCATGGCCTTTCGGCTCATCCATAGGCGAAGTGCGCCAGCCCAGCCGCGTCGAGAACCGCGATCCGCTGGTGGCGCAATGCGACCAGGCCCCGCGCATCGAAAGCCGAGAGCGCCCGCACGACCGAGCGGCGCGAGGCATTCGCCATCTCGGCCAGTTCCGCCTGGCGCAGACGAAAGCCCATGGGATCCTCCGGACGCTCGCCCTCGTCGGCGCGGGTCACCCTCAACAGGGTCGCAGCAATGCGCCGGTCGGCCTTCGGTATCAGCAGGTCGCTCACCGTGCGGACCGCGACCCCCATGTTGATGCTCCCGAGATCGGCAAAGGCCCGCGCAGCGGCCACGCTCGTCGCGGTCAACTCGCGCACCGCCGCGAGCGGCAGGTGCAGGGCGGCCGAGCTTTCCATCGCCCGGAAGCTCAGCATGCGGCGCCGCCCGGCAACGAGCGGGCCCTGTCCGAACCATAGGCCGGCCCGCACGATGGTGGCGACAGCAGGGCTCGCGAGCCCGGTCGCGACATAGATCGCGAAGCTGCCGCGCGCGATGCCATAGATGCCGCCCGCGACGTCACCGGCATGGAAGACGAACGCGTTCGCGGCGAAGCTCACCGGCCGGGCGCGGTCAAGGACTGCCCGACGGAAGGTCGGGTCGCATCCGGCAAGCCATCCGCGCGACGTCAGTACCGCCTCGATCCCCGAGCGCTCCATCTGCTCCTCTTCTGGACAAAGCTTAACCCATTCTGCGCCATTTGGCGCAAATCGGCGCAGCGACCGCTGCCACGATTCGTCCCGGCGCGCGATCCGGCGCGCCATTCAGGGAGCCCCGCCATGTGCCTGGCCTGCAGCCCCTTCGGCAGCGTCTTGCATGCGCCGCCCGCCGCCTCGCGCCGCGGCGTGCTGGGCGGCATGGGGCGCCTTGCGCTCGGCGCCGGTGCGGTGGGCTTCGGCAGCCTGCTGCGCTGCGCCCAGGCGCAGACGCCGCCCGACCCATCCGGCGCAGCCGACCTGATCTACAGCGGTGGCCCGATCGTCACCGTCAACGACGCCCAGCCCTCGGTGGAGGCGGTCGCGGTGCGTGGCGGGCGCATCCTCGCCCTCGGCACGCGCCAGCAGATCGAGGCGACGCGCGGGCCGGGGACGCGGATGGTGAACCTCGAGGGCCGCGCCCTGCTGCCGGGCTTCGTCGATCCGCACGGCCATGTCGTGATGGTCGGCCTGCAGGCGGTCGGCGCCAACCTGCTTCCCGCCCCGGATGGCGAGGGCAACGACATCCCCGCCCTCATCCGCATCCTGCGCGACTGGGCGGGGCGCAACGCTGCCGGCGTGCGGCGCTACAACCTCATCTTCGGCTTCGGCTATGACGACAGCCAGCTGCGCGAGGGGCGCCACCCCACCCGCGACGAGCTCGACCAGGTCTCCACCGAGTTCCCGGTGCTGATCGTGCACGCCTCCTCCCACCTGGCCGCGGCGAATTCGAAGGCGCTGGAGCTTGCGGGCGTGACGGCAGCGAGGCCCGACCCGACAGGCGGCGTGTTCCGCCGCCGCGCCGGCACGCGCGAGCCCGACGGTGTGATGGAGGAGAACGCGATGATCGCCGTGGCCGGGCCGCTGCTCGGCCGGCTCGACGAGGCGGCGTGGCTCTCGATGATCCGCGCAGGGTCGGAGTTCTACGCCTCCTTCGGCTACACGACCTGCCAGGAGGGCCGCGCCATGGGCCCGGTCGTGGGCCGGCTCACCGAGGCGGCGGATCGCGGCCTGCTGGCGGTGGACGTTGTCGCCTATCCCGACATCCTCGGCGCCGCCGACCAGCTTGGCGGTGCGCTGCACGGCCGCGCCTATCGCAATCGGCTGCGCATCGGCGGTGCCAAGCTCTCGCTCGACGGCTCGCCGCAGGGCAAGACGGCCTGGCTGTCGCGCCCCTACCACGTGCCGCCGCCGGGTGCCGGGCCGGACTATCGCGGCCTGCAGACCGCGCCGACCGACGCGACGATCGAGGCGGTCTCGCGCTGCTTCGAGCTCAACTGGCAGATCCTCATGCACGCCAATGGCGATGCCGCGATCGACCTGATGATCGCCGCGGTGCGCGAGGCGACGCGACGGCACGGCCCTGGCGACCGCCGCCCGGTGATGATCCACGGCCAGACGCTGCGCGAGGACCAGGTGGACCCGTTGCGGGAGCTCGGCATCTTCCCGGCGCTGTTCCCGATGCACACCTTCTACTGGGGCGACTTCCACCGCGACTCCGTGCTCGGCCCCGAGCGGGCGGAGAACATCTCGCCGACCGGCTGGCTGATGAGCCGCGGCATGATGTTCACCTCCCACCACGATGCGCCGGTTGCGCGGCCGGATTCCATGCGCGTGCTGAGTGCCACCGTGTCGCGGCGGTCGCGGACCGGCGACATCATCGGCCCGCGGCATCGCGTGCCGGTGATGACGGCGCTGAAGGCGATGACGATCTGGTCGGCGCACCAGCATTTCGAGGAGGCGACGAAAGGCTCCATCGAGGTGGGCAAGCTCGCCGACTTCGTGGTGCTGTCGGACAACCCGATGACAGCGGACCCGGAGCGGCTGGCCGAGTTGCGGGTAACCGAGACGATCAAGGAGGGTGTGAGCGTCTACCGTTCGTGAGTCATGGCGCCCGACCGCGGTGGTTGCGCTGCCGGCGCTGACCGGCTGCGCGACCGATGTGGGCATCGCGGCGTTCCATGAGGTCGGGGTGGCCGCCGATCTCCGGGTTGGACCCCGAAGCGAGACGCGACCGCCGCTTCCCCTATCGCGGCTGCGCCGCCGGCGCCGGCGGGCGCTCCGGCGCCGGGTAGGTGCGGGGGAAGGTCACCTCCTCGGGCGGGCCGGGCGGGCGGATGGGGCCCACCCGGCCGCAGGCGGCCAGCAGCAGCGCCACCGCACCCAGGACGAGAAGCGGCCTCATGCCAGCCTTTCCTTCCACTCCGCCGCCATCGCCGCAACATTCGCCGGCGCGGTGCCGCCATGGCTGGTGCGGGAGCGCACCGAGGCGGCGACGCTCAGCACGCCGAACACGCCCTCATGGATACGCGGCTCCACCGCCTGCATCTCGCCGATGGTCAGTCCCGCCAGGTCCACGCCAATCTGCTCGGCCTTCGCGACCAGCTTGCCGGTGGCGTGGTGCGCATCGCGGAAGGGCATCTTCAGATCGCGCACCAGCCAATCGGCCAGGTCCGTCGCGGTGGAGAAGCCGGCGCCGGCGGCCTCGGCGAGCCGTCCCACCTGCGGCTGCATGTCGCGCACCATGCCGCCGATGGCGGCGAGCGCGAGGGCCAGGTTCTCGGCGGCGTCGAAGACCGGTTCCTTGTCCTCCTGCATGTCCTTGAAATAGGTCATGGCGAGGCCCTTCATCACCGTCAGCAGGGCGACGAGGTTGCCGATCATCCGCCCGGTCTTGCCACGCACCAGCTCCGCCGCATCCGGGTTGCGCTTCTGCGGCATGATCGAGCTGCCGGTGGTGAAGGCGTCGGTCAGCTTGACGAAGCCGAAATAGGGGTTGGTCCAGATCACGATCTCCTCCGCGAAGCGGCTGAGATGCGTGGCGCACATGGCGCAGGCGAACAGGAACTCGGCGGCGAAGTCGCGGCTGGCCACGCTGTCCAGGCTGTTGCGCGTCGGGGAATCGAAGCCCAGCGACTGCGCGGTCATGTGGCGGTCGATGGGGAAGCCGGTGCCGCACAATGCCGCCGCCCCCAGCGGGCACTCGTTGAGCCGCCTGCGGCAATCGGCCAGCCGGCCGCGATCGCGGGAGAGCATCTCGACATAGGCCAGCAGGTGGTGGCCGAAGGTGGTGGGCTGGGCCGGCTGCAGATGGGTGAAGCCCGGCATCACCGTGCCGGCATGCTCCGCCGCGCGCTCCACCAGGGCGCGCATGACGTCGGCGACCTGCGCATCGAGCCCGTCGATGGCGTCGCGCACCCAGAGGCGGACGTCGAGCGCCACCTGGTCGTTGCGGCTGCGGCCGGTGTGCAGGCGCTTGCCGGCCTCGCCGATGCGCTCGGTCAGGCGGGCCTCGATGTTCATGTGGATGTCCTCGAGGGCCTCGGAGAAGGCAAAGTTTCCCGAGTTGATCTCCTGCCCGATTTCCTCGAGCCCGCGGCGGATGGCAGCCTCGTCCTCGGCGGAGATGATCCCTACATGCGCCAGCATGGCGGCGTGGGCGAGGCTTCCCCTGATGTCCTGGCGCCACATCTTGCGGTCGAAGCCGATGGAGGCGTTGATCTCGCGCATGATCGCGCCCGGCCCCTCGGCGTAGCGGCCGCCCCACAGGGAGTTGGAACCGGTGTTCTTCGTCTCGTCGCCCACGGAAGAGGTCGTCCTGTGCTGAATGCGCCGCGCCGGAAGCTGCTGGCCCTCGGGATGGGCGCGACCCTGGCCACCCTGGCCGTTCCGCGTCAATCCTCCGCCGCCGGGGATGGCGGGCTGTCCAAGCTGCGCGAGACGCCGGAAGGCCGCCCGCTGCCGGATGGCCTCGTCTTCCAGGACGCCGAGGGCCGGGAGGCGCGCTTCGGCAGCTTCCGCGGCAAGGGGCTGGTGGTGAATTTCTGGGCCACCTGGTGCCCGCCCTGCGTCGCCGAGATGCCGGCGCTCGACCGCGCCCATGCCGCGCTGGTCCGCGACGGGATCGAGGTGCTGGCGCTGTCCTCCGACCGCGGCGGGCGGGCGCAGGTGGAGCCCTTCTACCGCCGCACCGGCCTGCAGCACATGGCGATGTGGTTCGATACGCGCGGCGCGACCGGCCGCGCGCTCGGCATCCGCGGCCTGCCCACCACGCTGATCCTCGACCGTCGCGGCCAGGAGGTTGCGCGCCTGGAGGGCGAGGCGGAATGGGACCGGCCGGAGATGCTCGCCGCCATCCGCCGCCTGGTCGGCGGCAGCACCGCCCCAACCGGCACCAACACCTGACACGGGAACCCCCCATGCCCGACGACGCCCACCCCGCCACCACCTTCGAGGCCCGGCTCGACAAGCTCGCCATGCTCGGCGTGCGCGTGGGGCTGAACCTGCGCGCCGGGCAGGAGCTGGTGATGACCGCGCCGCTCGACGCCATGCCGCTGGTGCGCCGCATCGTCGAGCACGCCTACAAGGCGGGCGCGACGCTGGTGACGCCGTTGATCTCCGACGATGCGGTGGCGCTGGCGCGCTACCGCCACGCACATCCCGACGCGGCCTTCGACGTCGCGCCCGGCTGGCTGTTCAACGCCATGGCCGAGGCCTTCAAGGGCGGCGCCGCGCGGCTGGCGGTGGTCGGCGACGACCCGACGCTGCTCTCGGCCGAGGACCCGGAGAAGGTGGCGCGTGCCAACAAGGCGCGCAGCATCGCCTATCGCCCGGCGCTGGAGCTGATCACCGGCTTCGCCATCAACTGGAACCTGGTGCCCGCCGCCACACCCGGCTGGGCGCGCCAGGTGTTCCCCGACCTGCCGGAGGCGCAGGCGGTGGAGCGCCTGTGGGACGCGATCTTCGCCGCCTGCCGCGTGGATGTGGCGGACCCGGTGGCGGAATGGGCGCGCCACAACGCGACGCTGCGCGCGCGCAGGGAGTTCCTGAACGGCAAGGATTTTTCGGCGTTGCACTTCCGGGGGGCCGGCACCGATCTGCGCGTCGGCCTGGCAGAGGGGCATCTGTGGTGTGGCGGCGCCGAGGAAGCCAAGAACGGCATCGTCTGCAACCCGAACATCCCGACCGAGGAAGTGTTCACCACGCCGCATGCGCTGCGGGTGGAGGGCGCGGTGCGCTCCACCAAGCCGCTCGCCTACCAGGGCACGCTGATCGAGGACATCGCCGTGCGCTTCGAGGGCGGGCGCATCGTGGAGGCGAATGCAACGCGCGGCGCCGAGGTGCTGCGCAAGGTGATCGGCACTGACGAAGGCGCGGCGCGGCTGGGTGAGGTGGCGCTGGTGCCGCATTCCTCGCCGATCTCGGCGAGTGGGCTGCTGTTCCGCAACACGCTGTTCGACGAGAACGCCGCCAGCCATATCGCGCTCGGCCAGGCCTACACGACGTGCCTGCGCGACAGCGCGGGCGTGCCGATGGAGGCGCTGGCGAAGCGCGGCGCGAACGCCTCGCTGATCCACATCGACTGGATGATCGGATCGGGCGAGGTGGATGTGGACGGGATCACGCAGGGCGGCGAGGCGGAGCCGCTGATGCGGAAGGGGGAGTTCGTGGCGGGGCCGGTGTGAGGGCGCCTCAATCGTAGCCGAACGCCTCGAAATCCTCGCGGAACCAGTCGCGAATCACTGCGCGGTCCGGCTCCGGCAACGCCGCGGGGGTGACGAGCTTGCGCTCCGTGACGTTCAGGTGCGGCAGCACGATGTCGCAGCCGAGGCGCCCGCCGATCTCCGGCAGGCGCTGCTCGATCTCCTCCAGCCGGAAGGCCTCTGCCGTGCCGGAGGCGCCGCGGAGGCGGGAGAGCTGCGTGCGGCAGGCGATCGACTTCCGCGTGGCGGGATGCCGCAGGAAGCCGCCGAAATCCTCGGTTTCGAGGAAGGCGCGCGAGGTCTCCCAGCGCAGCTGCTCATGCGCCGGCGCCAGCTCGGCCCGGCGTGCCCGCGCCTCCTCGACCGGGATGCCGTGGCTGCGCGACCAGGTGTCGAGGACGCGGGCGGTGAAGTTGTAGAGCGAGCAGATGCGGGCGGCGGGATGCCGCACCAGCGCGAAGGCATACATGCCGCGGAGCAGATCGGCGCCGCAGACACGCTCCACATCGGCCAGCGCGCTGTGCTTTGAGAGGCCGAAGCGCTGGCGGTAGTGACCGTCGATGATCTGGCCGAAGCGCGTGCTGCCGAGCAGCAGGTCGTTCCACTGCAGGCGGGGCTCCAGCGCGGCCTCCATGCTGGTGCCGCCTGCCTTGTGGATGTGGATGAACACGAAGCCGCGCGAGAGGCAGATGATCACCGCTTCACCTCAGCCGCTCGGCGTCACCGTCACGTTTCCGCGCCTCCATTCACCGCGATCATCTGCCCGTTGACATAGGCGCCGCCCTCACTGGCCAGCATGCGCACCACCGTGGCCACCTCCGCCGGGGTGCCCATGCGGCCCATCGGGACCTTGGCGACATAGCCAGAGCGGCTGTTGGCCTCGCCCGGCACGTCGTCGTCCGCGGCGATCGGACCCGGCGAGATGGCGTTCACCGTCACGCCCGCCGTCGCGAACTCCTTCGCCAGCGACTTGGTCAGGCCCCAAAGCCCGTGCTTCGCAACCGACACCGGCGCGCGGCCGGAATAGCCGTGGATGGCGTTCATGCCGGTGAAGTTCACGATGCGGCCCCAGCCGCGCTCGATCATGCCCGGCAGGCAGGCCTGGGAGAGCCAGATCGCCGCCTCCATGTCCACCGCAAGAACCCGGCGCCAATCGTCCAGTGTGCTCTCGAGGAAGGGTTTCGCGGGGCGCAGCGCGGCATTGTTCACCAGCACGTCCACCGCGCCGAACTCGGCGATCGCGGCATCGGCGATGCGGCGGCAGCCCTCCGGCGAGCCGACATCGCCCATCACCACCACCGCCTCGGCGCCATAGGCGCGCACCGCCTCGGCCACCCTCTCGCACGCTGTCTGGTCGGAGGAGCCGTTGATGGCGATGTCGAAGCCGTCCTGCGCCAGGCCGAGCGCGACGGCGCGGCCGATATTGCGCCCGGCGCCGGTGATCAGCGCGGCCTTGCGTGTGGGCATGCTCGTCTCTCCCGCTCAGCCGGCGCGGCGCAGGAACTCCGCGCAGCGCTCGCCGACCATCAGCGCAGCCGGCTGGATATTCGGAGACGGGATCAAGGGGAAGACCGAGGCATCGGCAATCCGCAGCCCCTCCACGCCGCGCAGGCGCAATTCCGGGTCCACCACGGCGCGGTCGTCGCTGCCCATGCGGGCGGTGCCGCAGGGGTGGAAGACGGTGCTGGCGGTGGCGCGGATGTTGGCCTCGATCGCCGCATCCGTGGTCGCGTCGGGGCCGGGGCGCAGTTCCTCTTCGATCAGGTCGCGCAAGGGCGCCTGCTGCGCGATGCGGCGGCAGATCTGCGCCGCGCCGAGCATCACGCGCAGGTCGTTCGGGTGCTCCAGGTAGTTCGGGCGGATCACCGGCGGATCGGCGGGGTCGGGGCTGCGGAGCGTCAGCGTGCCGCGGCTGTCGGGGCGGCAGGCGCCGTAGTTCAGCATGATGCCGGGGAAGGGCGTCAGGCCCTGGCGGTAGTCGAAGGTGGCGAAGTTGATGAAGAGAAGCTGCGCCTCCGCCTCCTCCGCGCCGGGCGTGACGCGGACGAAGCCGCTCGCCTCGCCGGCGCCGACCGCGAGCGGGCCCGACTTGCGCAGCAGCCAGTCGAGCCCGATGGCGGCCTGGCGGAAGCGGCTGCGGATGATCTCGTTCAGCGTGCCGCACGGGCGGGTGCGCCAGATGAACTTGGCGATCAGGTGGTCCTGCAGGTTGCGCCCGACATCGGGGCTGTGCGCGACGACGGGGATGCCCATCGCCTGCAGCGCCTCGCCATCGCCGATGCCCGACAGCATCAGCAGCTTCGGCGTCTCCAGCGAGCCGGCGGAGAGCACGACGCAGCGCCGCGCGCGGAACTCGCCCTGCGCGGTGGCGAGGCCGACGGCGCGCTTGCCCTCGAAGATCAGCCGATGCGCCTGGATGCCGGTGCGCACCTCGAGGTTCGGGCGCTTCATCGCCGGGCGCAGATAGGTGCGCGCGGAGGAGGAGCGGAAGCGTCCGTCCACGTTGAGCTGCACCGGCCCCACGCCCTCGATCGAGCCGCCATCGTTCACGTCGCGCAGGCGCTTGAGGCCGGCGGCGACGGCGGCATCCACGAAGGCCTGCGTCGCTGGCGCCATGCGCCGCGGCTCCATCACGCGGATCGGGCCGTCGCTGCCGCGCGCCTCGGAGGGCGGGCCGAGCCAGGTTTCCATCCGGCGGAAGGCGGGGGCGACATCCTCGTAGGACCAGCCGCGCGCGCCGGCCTGCGCCCAGCGGTCGTAATCGTGCGGCGATCCCCGCAGGAACACCAGGCCATTCACGCTGCCGGAGCCGCCGAGCACGCGGCCGCGCGGCCAGTGGATCTGCCGGTCGCCGAGCGCCGGCTCGGGCTCGGTGGTGAATTTCGGGTCGTAGCGCTGGCTGCCGAACAGGCGGGCATAGCCGGCGGGCAGGTGGATCCAGGGGCTGTCATCCGGCGGCCCGGCTTCCAGCAGCAGCACGCTTGTGCCGGCATCCTCGGAGAGCCTGGCCGCGACCACGCAGCCGGCGGAGCCGCCGCCGACGACGATGATGTCGGCTTCGCCGACCGCGGCCGATTCAGACCTCCGGGCCATTCGACCCTCCGGTCATCGGACGCGTGATGACATCCGCTTCCGTTCCCATGCGCGCCTCCTCCCGCTTGCGCGCGCCGCCTCAGGCCGGCTCGTTCACCCCGAGCCGGCGCGCGACCTGCAGGATGCTCTCCCAGGTGTCGGGCTGCAGCGGCACGCCATTGGCGAGCCGGTCGGCGCGCGTCGCGGCTTCCTTGTCGCCGGGGGCGAGCACCGGCTCGTCCGGGTTGGCTGGCGCGCAGGCCAGCACCCAATCCACGTAGTCACGGCCGGTGGCGAAGAACTCGGCCTCGGTGCCGAAATGCCGCGGCGAGACGTAGAAGCTCAGCATGCCGTTGGCGATGCGCCCGCGCGCATCCACCGGGCCGGAGGTGCCGCCGCCGGTCAGCGCGCCGGCCAGCATCTCGCACATGAAGGCCAGGCCGGACCCCTTGTGCTCGCCGAAGGCGCGGATCGCGCCGCGCCCGTTGGCCGGGCTGCGCGGGCCGACCTGCGGGTACTCGCCATAGAGCGTGTGCGGATCGCCGGAGAGCGTGCCATCCGGCTCGATCAGCGCGTCCTTGGGCAGCGGCTTGCCGCCATTCGACGCCACCAGCACCTTGCCCTCCGCGACCAGCGAGGTGGCGAAGTCCAGCACCAGCGGGCGGCCGGGCAGCGGCACGCCGACGCTGAAGGGCGCGGTGGAGAAGCGCCGCTCCACGCCGCCGAAGGGCGCGACCAGCACGCTGCCGGCGACGTTGACGAAATGCACCGAGATCAGCCCGGCGCGGATCGCCGTCTCGGCATAGTCGCCGGCGCGGCCGATATGGCCGGCGTTGCGCAGGCCGACCACGGCGATGCCGTGCTGCTGCGCGCGGGCGATGCCGAGCTCGACCGCCTGCGGCGCCACCGTCTGGCCGAAGCCGAAATGCCCGTCGAGCAGCGCGAAGCAGCCACCATCCGTGACGATCTCGGCATCCTGGCCCTTCACCACGTAGCCAGCTTCCAGCCATTCCACGTAGCGCGGCACGCGGGCGACGCCGTGGCTGTCATGGCCCGCCAGGTTGGCGCCGAGCAGATGGGTGGAGATGCGTCCGGCCTCGGCGGGGTCGCAGCCGGCGGCGCGGAAGATGGCGGCGACGAAGGCGTCGAGCCTGCCGGCTTCGACCATCACGTAGTTCGGTGCCATGTCGGGGTCCGTGTGGGAGGCGATGGCCGGCAGCATCGGGCTGCCGGCCGTGCACGGCAAGATGGGCGGCGCTACAGCACCTTCCCGCTCTGCGGATCAATCACGTGCATATGGTTCAGGTCGGCGGCCACCTGCATCGGCTGGCCCGGATGGGCATCCGTGGTGGGGTCGATGCGGATGCACACCTCACTGCCCTGCAGCCATAGGTGCACCAGCGTCTCCATGCCCATCGGCTCGATCACCTCCGGCGTCAGCTCGAAGACGGAGATGTTGTCGCGGTCCAGGTTCTTCGGCTCGGTCAGGTGCTCGGGGCGGATGCCGAACAGCACCTCCTTCCCCGCCACGGCGGCGTAGCGGTTGGTGCGGTCCGCCGGCACCGGCAGCACGATGCCGTTCGGCAGGTTGAGGCGCAGCGCGCCGGAACCGTTCTCGACGCGCGCAGGGATGAAGTTCATCGCTGGCGAGCCGATGAAGCCGGCGACGAAGCGCGTGTTGGGGCGGTGGTAGAGTTCCTGCGGCGGGCCCACCTGCTCGATGATGCCGTGGTTCATCACCACCACGCGGTCGGCGAGCGTCATCGCCTCCACCTGGTCGTGGGTGACGTAGACGGTGGTGGTCTTGACCGTCTGGTGCACCTTCTTGATCTCGGTGCGCATCTGCACGCGCAGCTTGGCGTCGAGGTTGGAGAGCGGCTCGTCGAACAGGAAGACCTTGGGGTCGCGCACGATGGCGCGGCCCATCGCCACGCGCTGCCGCTGGCCGCCCGAGAGCGCCTTCGGCTTGCGGTCGAGCAGCGGCGTGATGTCGAGGATGCGGGCCGCGTTCTCCACCCGGCGCCGGATCTCGTCCTTCGGGAACTTCCGCAGCGTCAGGCCGAAGGCCATGTTGTCGTAGACGCTCATGTGCGGATAGAGCGCGTAGTTCTGGAACACCATGGCGATGTCGCGGTCGCGCGGCGGGATGTCGTTCACCACCGTGCCGCCGATCGCGATCTCGCCGGAGGTGATCTCCTCCAGCCCCGCGATCATGCGCAGCGTGGTGGACTTGCCGCAGCCCGAAGGGCCGACGAGGACGACGAATTCATGGTCCTCGATGTCGAGGTCGATGCCCTTCACCGCCTGCACGCCGCCTTCATAGGCCTTGACGATCTTGCGGATGGAAACCTGAGCCATGGATCAGCCTTTCGTCGCGCCGGCGGTCAGGCCGGCGATGTAGTAATCCATCAGGAACGCGTAGACGAGCAGCGGCGGCGCCGCGGCCATCAGGGCGCCGGCCATGATCTTGCCCCAGGCGAAGGTATCGCCGCGGATCAGGTCCGACACGATGCCCACCGTCAGCACCATCTGGTCGGAGCTGACGAGGAAGGCCATAGGGTAGAGGAACTGCGCCCAGGAGACGGTGAAGGCGAAGATCGTCGCCGCCAGGATGCCGGGCAGCGCCACCGGGATGAAGATCTTCCACAGCATCTGGAAGTGGTTCGCGCCATCGATCAGCGCCGCCTCGTCCAGCTCCTTCGGGATGGAACTGAAATAGCCGATCATGATCCAGGTGCAGAAGGGGACCGTCAGCGTCGGGTAGAGCAGGATCATGCCCAGCAGGTTGTTGTAGAGGCCCATGCCGCCGATGATCTGGAACAGCGGGATGAACAGCAGCGTCTCCGGCACCAGGTAGGTGAGGAAGACGCCGGTGGCGAGCGCCGTGCTGCCCCAGAAGCGCATGCGCGCCAGCGCGAAGGCCGCGAAGGTGCTGATCACCATCGTGATCGCCACCACGGTGAGGGTGACGATCACCGAGTTGCGGAAATGCAGCACGTAGTTGCCGTTCGTCAGCAGGTCCCGGTAGTTCTCCAGCGTCGGGCTGCGCACGATCCAGGGATTGCCCTCCAGGTCGGCGATCTCGGCGCTGCTCTTCAGGCTGGTGATCAGCATGTGGAAGGGCGGGAACAGGAAGAAGAACACGAACACCGCCAGCGCGATGTAGGCGCCGATCAGCGCCCAGCGCCGTTCCCGCTTGATGCTGCCGGCCTTGTGGTACATCGGCGCGCCGGCGGCCGTCCCGGTGGTGAGGCTTGCCCCGCTCATCCCGCCATCTCCTTCGAGCGGCGGGTCACGCCGCGCAGCACGAACACCGCGAAGACCGCGAGGATCGGGAACATGAACAGCGACACCGCGGCGCCGAGCGGCAGGTCACCGGACTGGATGCCCACCTGGAAGGCATAGGTGCCGAAGATGTGCGTCTTGTCCTGCGGGCCGCCGTTGGTGAGGATCCGCACGATGTCGAAATTGGCGAAGGTGACGATCAGGCTGAACAGCACGGTGATGGCGATGATGTTCTTCATCATCGGGATCGTCACATAGACCAGCTTCTGCCACGCGGACGCGCCATCGATCGCCGCTGCCTCGTAGAGCTGGTCGGGCACCGATTTCAGCGCGGCGAGGTACATGATCATGAAGAAGGGCGCACCGTACCAGACATTCACCAGGATGACCGAGAAGCGCGCCCAGCTCGGCTCGCCGAGCCAGGCCACCGGCGGGATGCCAATGGTGGCGACGGCCCAGTTGATCGCCGAGTAGGAGGGGTCGAACAGCCACCACCAGGCCAGCGTCGAGATCGCCGGCGGGATCACCCAGGGCACCAGCAGCATGCCGCGCCATTTGCGCTGGCCCTTGGCCGGTAGCGCGTGCAGCACATGGGCGAGGATGAAGCCGATCAGCGCCTTCGCGATCACCGCGCCGACGGCGAACAGCACGCTCTGCCAGATGACGCCCTGGAAGGTCTCTCGGCTGAGGAGGAAGGTGAAGTTCTCGAGGCCTATGAAGCGCGTCATGCGCTTGTTCAGCATCGAGAGATAGATCGCGTAGACGAACGGATACGCCACCAGCCCGCCGATCACCAGCAGCAGCGGCAGCGTCATGAGGAAGGCCAGGGTGGATCGTCGCCGCGCGATCTTGTGCAGCGTCCCTGTCCGGGGTGGGGCAACCGCGGCCGGTACTCCGGGCGCCGTTACGACATTTCCATCGGCCACCAAATTGCCTCCCTGGCCGTTTTTGATTCGTATCTTTCTTCGCGCCGCTCAGCGGGCAGGGGCACCCCCGCGGCCTGGGCTTTCGCCTGGGCCGCGGGGGGCCATCGCCGGGGCGGAGCGCGTCAGCCGCGCTTGAAGCCTTCGACCTCCTGATGCGCCCAGGCCAGCACGCGGTCCAGCGGCTCGTTGTTCTGGACCATGCGGGCGATCATCTTGGCCTGGATGCCCTGGTTGTACATCTGCACCGCGATCTCCGCCGGCGCCGGAGCATAGGCGATGGACGGCGTCGCATTGTGGTGGTTGCGCACCGGATAGTTGTAGACGACGCCATTGGGCGGCTGGACGGTCTTCCAGGCGTCGATGTCGTCGAACATGTTGGCGAAGGGCGGGATGTCGTAGCCGCTCGACGCCTGCACCAGCTTCTGCACCTGCTCGATCTGGCTGACATGCTCGAGCAGCGCCTTGCCGGCCGACTTGTTCCGGCTGAAGCTCCACATGCCGTAGAAATACGGCAGGTGCGGCACCGGATGGCCCTGCGGGCCCGACGGCGAGGGGAAGTGCCAGACGTTGCGCGCGACATCCGGCGCATCGCGGGCCGCCACCGCCCAGGCCGACGGCGGGTTGAAGATCAGCGCCGAGCGGCCGGAGATCAGCGCGCGGTTGTTGGTCGCGTCGTCGGCCGCGAACATCTCGTTCGGGATGTGCTGGAACAGGCGCTTGGCGTAGTCCATCACCTGCCGCACCTTGTCGTTGTTGCGGATGGTGAGATTCCCGTTGGCATCCACCAGATCCGCGCCGAAGCTGCGGAACATCGCGCCGATCCAGTCGGTGGCGTCGCTGAAGGTGCCGGCCGGCAGCGCGAAGGGGAAGCCGGCCTTGTTGCACTTCTCAGCCGCCGTCAGGAAGGTTTCCCAGGTCCATTGGTCGGCGCCCGGCCCGAGCCTGTTCTCGGCCGGGTACATCGCCTGCACGTCGATGCCGGCGTGCTGCTTCATCAGGTCGATGCGGGCGGCGGAGGGCTTGAACTGGCTGCCGACGGTCTGCGGCACGGCGTGCCACTTGCCGCCGATCTTGGCGAGGTACTCGGAGGCGTCGTTGACCTTGCCGTATTTCTGAATCAGCCGGCCCATCACGTCGTCCATCGGCTCCAGCAGGCGCTGCTGGTCGTGGACCATCCAGGTCGGGAAGGAGAGGATGTCGTGGCCCTGGCGCGCCTGCGCCTCGGCCGCGATGGTGATCAGGTTCTTGTTGCCGACCGAGGTGATGAAGTCGATCGTGACTTCCACGCGGTTCTGGCGGGCCCAATCGGCCACGATGGCGCGAAACGCGTCATTGGCCACCGCGCCAACCCAGTGGTCCCACACGCCAAGCGCCAGGCGGCCGCCCGATGTCTGTCCATGCACCATGGGCGCCGCGAGCGTCGATGCCGCGATGCCGCCAAGCCCGGCCTTCATCAGGCCACGCCGGTCAAAACCCTTCGCCATTCCGTTCCTCCTCACTGCGGCCAGCCGTTCTCGACCGTGCCTGTTGCGGCAAACAGCCTATGCGCGGCATTGCCCCGGCCGCAAGTGCCTTGGCGAACGCGAGCGCATAGGTGTGTTGAATATCCGTAATGGAACCGCGGGAGATCGACGGGAACCGACCGGGGGATGCGCCGTCAACTCCGCAAAGCCAGCGGGAGCGCCGCCATGCGCCACGTCATCACAGCCCTGTTCCACAGCGAGCAAGCCGCGAAGGCCGGCGCGGCCGCCTTGCGGGCACGCGGCGTGCCGGATCATCGCATCGCACTCCACCCGGAGCCGCCACAGGAGGTGGCGCGCGCCACCGAGAATGCGCCGGGCGGCGAGCCCGGGCTGCCGCACCTGCTGGATGCGCTCTTCCTTCCAGCCGAGGATCTCGCCGCCCACCGCGAGGCGATGCGCCGTGGCGGCTTCGTGCTGACCGCCGAGGTCGAGGCGGCGCAGGTGGAGGAGCTGCTGGAGGCGCTCGACGATGCGGGCGCGGCGGATCTCGACGAGCACGAGAGCAGCTGGCGGCGCGAGGGCTGGGCGCCGGCGGCGGCGGCCGGCGCGGTCGGCACCGGGCCGGGCGGTGGCACGCCGATGATGCCGGGCACCGGCGGGCTCGACGCCGAGGCGGCCAGGCAGCTCGGCACCGCGACGGGCGGCGGCGGCGAGGCGCCGCAGGATCCGCGCCGCGCCGCGACCCGGCGCGAGCCGGCGCTTGGCCGCGCCCGCTCCTATGTCATCGAGGCGCCGCTCGCGGAGGATCCGTCGCTGCCGGATGACGTCGCGGGCAAGGGCCCCGCCGCGGAGCGCGGCAAGGGCTGAGCTGCCCACCCCGACTGGCCGCGCCGCCCGCACGGCGGGACATTGACGACCACGCCCGCACGGCGGGACATTGACGACCACGCCCGCGCGGCGGGACATTGACGACCACGCCCGCGCGGCGGGACGATGCCGGGCATGGAAACCCAGGATTTCGACGCGATCGTCATCGGCGCCGGGATGGCCGGCGCCACGGCGGCGGCGCAACTCGCCTCGACCCACCGCGTCGCGCTGCTGGAGGCGGAGGAGAGCGCCGGCTACCACAGCACCGGCCGCTCCGCCGCGATCTGGATCCTCAACTACGGGCCGGGCGATGTGCGCCGCCTCACCGGCGCCTCGCGCGGCTTCTTCGAAGCACCGCCGCCCGGCTTCTCCGCCGCCCCGCTGCTCGCCCGCCGCCCGGTGGTCACGCTGGCCCCGGAGGAACAGCGGACGATGCTGGAGGCGATGCTCGCCGCCGGCGAGGGGCTGGAGCCGATCGGGGTGGCGGAGCTGGCCGCGATGGGCGTGCCGTTGCGGCCCGGCTATGCCGTCGC
Source organism: Falsiroseomonas sp. (assembly GCF_041690465.1). Taxonomy (GTDB): domain Bacteria; phylum Pseudomonadota; class Alphaproteobacteria; order Acetobacterales; family Acetobacteraceae; genus Falsiroseomonas. The sequence continues at coordinate 30,239 of NZ_JAWLHG010000001.1, forward strand.
CGCGGCGATCGAGCGCGATGCCTTCGACATCGACGTCGCCGCCCTGCACCAGGGTTTTCTCCAGTCCCTGCGCCGCCATGGCGGCGTGCTGGCGCTGCGCAACCGCGCCGGGCGGATCGAGCGGCGCAACGGAAGGTGGGAAGCCGAGACCAGCGGCGGCGCCGTCTTCGCCGCGCCGGTGATCGTGAACGCGGCCGGCGCCTGGGGGGACGAGGTGGCGCGCATCGCCGGCGTCGCGCCGATCGGGCTGCAACCGAAGCGGCGCACCGCGCTGATCGTCGACCCCGGCGCGCATGACTGCACGCACTGGCCGCTGCTGGGCGATGCCGGCCACTCCTGGTATGTGCGGCCGGAGGCACGGCGGAAGCTGATGGTCTCGCCGGCCGACGAGACCGACATGCCGCCGCATGACGTGCAGCCGGACGAGATGGATGTCGCGATCGCGGTGGATCGCATGCAGCAGGCGCTCGACATTCCCGTCCATCGCGTGGAGCACCGCTGGGCCGGGCTGCGCAGCTTCACGCCGGACCGTTCGCTGGCGATCGGGCGGGATGTCGATGCGGCGGGCTTCTTCTGGATGATCGGCCAGGGCGGCTACGGCATCCAGACCGCGCCCGCCGCCGGCGCACTGCTCGCCGCGCTGGTCCGCGGCGAGGATCCCGGAGCGCTGGCGCCGGTCGTGCCGATGGTGGACCCCAACCGCTTCCGAGGACCAGGCCAATGAGTGGATCACTGCCGACGCATGCCGATGTCCGCGACGCTGCGCGGCGAATCGCCCCGCACGTCATCCGGACGCCGATGCTGCGCCATGCGCTGCTCGACCAGCTCACCGGCGGGACCATCCTGGTGAAGCCGGAGCCGCTGCAGCGCACCGGCAGCTTCAAGCTGCGCGGCGCGACCAACGCCGCGCTGAAGCTCGATGCGGCGCAGCGCAGGGCCGGTGTGGTGACGCATTCCTCCGGCAACCACGGCCAGGCGACCGCCTGCGCCGCGGCGATGCTGGACATGCCGGCGCTGATCGCCATGCCGATGGACGCGCCCGCCATCAAGGTGGAGAGCACGAAGCGCTGGGGCGCCGAGATCACCTTCTTCGACCGCAGGACCACCGACCGCGAGACGCTGGCGCAGACGCTCGCCGAGCAGCGCGGTGGCATCGTGCTGCCGCCCTTCGACCATCCCGACGTGATCGCCGGCCAGGGCACGCTGGCGCTCGAGCTGTTCGAGGATGCCAGGGCGGCGGGGCTGACGCTGGACGCGCTGGCGGTCTGCACCGGCGGCGGCGGGCTGATCGCCGGCTGCGCGCTGGCGGCGGAGGGCGCATCGCCGGCCACGCGGGTCTGGGCGGTGGAGCCGGAAGGCTGGGACGACACGAAACGCAGCCTGGAAGCCGGCGCGCGCGTCGCCAATGACGGGCAGGGCTCGATGCTGTGCGATGCGCTGCTCTCGATGCGCCCGGGAGCCTTGACCTTCGCGGTAAACCAGCCGCGGCTGGCCGGCGGCGTGGCGGTGACGCGCGCGGAGATCTTCCGCGCCATGCGCTTCGCCTTCGAGCACCTGAAGGTGGTCGCCGAGCCGGGCGGCGCCGTCGCGCTGGCCGCCGTGCTGGCGGGCAAGGTGGAGACGAAGGGCAGGACGGTCGGCGTGGTGATCAGCGGCGGCAACGTGGACCCGGCCGTCTTCGCGGAGGCGCTGGCGGCCTGATCCCACACCCCGCCTGACCGGGACGTGATCGGCCGCCGGGCACCGCGCGGCGCGCCGGGCGTATCGGACCAGGCGCAGCGGCATCCGGTCCGCGCGACCATGCGGAGGGTTCGCGGATGGGACGGCGCGGGTGGCTGGCTGCCCTGTGTCTCGTCTGGCTGGTACTGCCGGCGGCGGCCGAAGCGCGTGATCGCCTCTGGCACGCGACGCTCTATCTGGGGCAGTGGGTCTCGCCGTCGGAGTTCACGCGCAGCATCGGCGCCGGCGATGACGCGCTGGGCGATGGCTACTTCGCCTCCGTCCTCGCCAGCCGCGTGCTGGTGCGGGAGTTGCGGACGGACCTGCCGGTGCTCGGCCCACTCATCGATGGCGGCTCGATCGAGCTGGAAGGGCAGTTCGGCCAGCATTTCGGATTGCAGCGCCATGCCGAGGCGAGCCTCGCCCTGCTGTGGCGCTCGCGCGAACTGCGGCTGCCGTTCTCGGCGATGCAGCTGAATCTCGCCGTCGCGGAGGGCCTCTCCTACGCGCTGTCGCGGCCGACCTACGAGGGGGTCGTGAATGAGCGATCACCGCAAAAGTTCCTCAACTACCTGGCCTTCGAGGCGGAGTTCTCTCATCCCGACTGGCCGGGCGTGTCGCTGGTGCCGCGGCTGCACCACCGCTCCGGCATCTTCGGGTTGATCGCGCCGCAGGGCAGCGGCTCGGACTTCCTCGGCATCGGCGTCCGGGTGAGGCTGCAATAGGGCGCCGGCCGCCTCGGCGGCGCGGTTCAGCGCCCGCTGCGGTCCGGCGTCACCGCGGGCGCCGGCACCGGCACGCCGGGCGCGATCTCGCGCGTGATGGCGTTGAGGTCCTCCAGCTGCTCCCGGCGCACTTCCGGCGGGGCGGCGACACCGGCCTCTCGCATCTGCTCGAGGATCTGCTGGCGCTGCGTCTGGCCGCCGGGCTGGCCCGGCCCGCCGAGTGGCACGCGCTCCGTGCCGACCGCACCGCCGCCCGATGCCTGCCCGCCGCTGCCGGTCGCGCCGGAGCGCGAGCCGGATTGGCCCTCTGCGCCCGCCGCGCCGGATCCCGAGCCGCTTGCGCCCGCCTGCGAACCGTCTGCGCGGCCCCCGGACTGGCTGCCGCCCCCCGACCCGCCGCTGCCGAGCAGCGGCGTGTTGGGCTGCAAGACGCCGGGAATGCCGGCCGCTCCGGTGGTGCTGCCAGCGCCCGCGCGCGTGCCGCCCTGCGTCGCGCCGCCAGTTGCGCCGCCGCTGGTGGCCGCGCTGCCGGAAGCGCCCGAGCCGGAGCCGCCACCGCTTCCGCCGCCGGACGAGCCCCCGCCCCCGCCCCCGCCTCCCTGGCCGAAAGCGGGCGGACCGGCGAGCAGGCCGAGACACGACGCCAGGGCCAAGAGCCGGGTCAGGCGGGGGCTGGACATGGCGGCCGCTCCTTCATGATGCGGCCTCAACGCCCCGGTCGGCTCATGGATCGCGCGACGGGGCGGAAAGGTGTGTGCCCGCGCAGCCGGAGCAGCACGATCTCCGTCACCGCGGCGGCGACGAGCAGCCCGCGCTGGCTCGGGGCCGTGCCGGGCATGGCGAAGCCCCACCCGGGCCGGCCCGGGCGGCGCCCCATGCCGGAACGGCCCGCGCGGCTCAACGCGCCGCGCCGCGCGTCTGCTGCGGCTCGGCCGGTTCGCGCCCGCGCGTCGCGCGATCGTCCTTCGCCGGGCGCAGCAGCTCGCCGACCGAGGGCGGCGGCTCGGTGGCCCAGCGATGGGCGTGCACCAGGCCGTCGTCGTGATCGTGGTCCATGACGTGCTCCTTTCCGTTGTTGCTGGACGTTCCCAAGGGGATCAGTGCGCGCGCTCGAACTGCGCCGCCTCGGTGGACGTGGCGAGCGCCGTGGTGCTCGCGGTGCCGCCGCTGGCGGCAGTCGCGACCGCATCGAAATAGCCGACGCCGACCTCGCGCTGGTGGCGGATCGCGGTGAAGCCGTTCTGCTCCTCGGCGAATTCGGCCTGCTGCAATTCGGAATAGGCGCCCATGCCGCGCTCGGCGTAGCCGCGCGCCAGCTTGAACATGGACAGGTTCAGGCTGTGGAAGCCGGCCAGCGTGACGAACTGGAACTTGTAGCCCATGGCGCCAAGCTCGCGCTGGAAGCGCGAAGCGGCCTCGACACCCATCTTGCGCTGCCAGTTGAAGCTGGGGGAGCAGTTGTAGGCGAGCATCTTGCCGGGGAACTGCTTGTGGATCGCCTCGGCGAAGTCGCGGGCGTCCTGCAGGTCGGGATCGCTCGTCTCCCACCACAGCAGGTCGGCATAGGGCGCATAGGCCAGGCTGCGCGCGATGGCGTACTGTTTGCCCATGCCGGGGCGGATGCGGTGGAAGCCTTCCGGCGTGCGCTCGCCGCCGATGAAGGGGTGGTCGCGCTCGTCCACGTCGCTGGTGAGCAGCTGCGCGGATTCCGCATCGGTGCGGCAGAGCAGCACGGTGGGCACGCCCTCCACATCGGCCGCCAGGCGCGCGGCGTTCAGCGTGCGGATGTGCTGGGTGATCGGCACCAGCACCTTGCCGCCGAGATGGCCGCACTTCTTCTCGCTGGCGAGCTGGTCCTCGAAATGCACGCCGGCGGCGCCGGCCTCGATCATCGCGCGCATCAGCTCGTAGGCGTTCAGCGCTCCGCCGAAGCCGGCCTCGGCATCGGCGATGACCGGCGCCATGTAGTGCGTGGTGTCGCCCTTCCCTTCCTGCACCGCGATCTGGTCGCAGCGGCGCAGCGCGTTGTTGATGCGGCGCACCACGGTCGGCACCGAATCCACGGGGTAGAGCGACTGGTCGGGGTACATCTGGCAGCCGCTATTGGCATCCGCGGCGACCTGCCAGCCGGAGAGGTAGATCGCCTTCAGCCCCGCCTTCACCTGCTGCACCGCCTGCATGCCGGTCAGCGCGCCGAGCGTGTTCACGAAGGGCTCGGCCTGCAGCAGCTGCCACAGCCGCCGCGCGCCCATGTCTGCCAGCGTGTGCTGCACCCGGAAGCTGCCGGCGAGGCGGGCGACATCGGCGGGCGTGTAGTCGCGCCGGATGCCGTCGAAGCGGCCGGGCATCGGCGCGCCGCCGCCGAAGCCGGCACCGTCGGGGGCGAAGGTCGGGGTGGTCGAAGGACGGGTCATCGGAACTCCTGTTGCCGCGCTTCCTCATCCGCGGCGCTCGTCAATAATTCACATTGCGCTGCCGAAGTTCAGCAGGAATCCTGGGCGCGGGGCGGCAAGGTTGTGGGATCCTTCACGCACGCCCCGCCGATTTTGTAAGGATTTCACATGTCGCGCCCGTTGATCGGCCGCACGATCCGCCGCCTGCGCATGGAGCGCGGCCTCACCCAGCAAGCGCTGGCGGCGCGGCTCGGCATCTCGGCCAGCTACCTGAACCTGATCGAGCACGACCAGCGCGCGGTCACCGCCAGCCTGCTGATCAAGCTCGGCGAGACGCTGGCGGTGGATCTTGCGGCGCTGTCCGGCTCGCGCGAGCGGCAGATGGAATCGGGGCTGCGCGAGGTGCTCTCCGACCCGCTGCTCGGCCTGGACCAGATCCCGGAGCAGGAGGTGGCGACGCTCGCCGCCTCCGCCCCCAATGCGGCGCGCGCGATGCTGGCGCTCTACCGCGCCTGGCGCGTGGCGCGGGAGGATGCCGCCGGCATCGCACTGCCGACCGGGCGGCGCCTGCTGCTGCCGACCGAGGAGACGCGCGACTTCTTCCACGACCACGCCAACCACTTTCCCGCGCTGGAATCCGTCGCCGAGCGCATCGGCGCCGAGTTGCGCGCCGCGCCCGCAGAGATGAACCACGCCATCGCCGAGCGGCTGCGCAGGACCCATGGCGTGACCGTCGCGGTCGGGCCGCTGGAGGGCGCGCTGCGCCGCTACGATCCGCAGCTGCGCCGCCTCGATCTATCGGAATCGCTGCCGCGCGAAAGCCGCGGCTTCCAGATGGCGTTCCAGTTGATGCTGCTGGAAGCGCGCGAGGCCGTGGAGGCGGCGGTCGCACCGGCCGAGCCCTCCACGCCGGAAGCCGCGGCGCTGATCCGGCTCGGGCTGCTCAACTACGCGGCCGGCGCGCTGCTGCTGCCCTATGCGGCCTTCCTCGCCGCCGCGCGCGAGCTGCGCCACGAGGTGGAGGCGCTGGCCGCGCGCTTCGGTGTTTCCTTCGAGCAGGCGGCGCACCGCCTTTCCACGCTGCAGCGCGACGGCGCGCGCGGGGTGCCGTTCTTCTTCCTGCGGGTGGACCCGGCGGGCAACGTGGACAAGCGGTTCAGCGCTGCCGGCTTTCCCTTCGCGCGCTTCGGCGGGTCCTGCCCGAAATGGATCGTCCACCGCGCCTTCGCCCATCCCGGCGGGACGCAGGTGCAGTTGGCGCAGCTGCCGGATGGCGCCACCTTCCTCACCTTTGCGCGCGCCATCGTCGCGCCGACCACGCGCTGGGGCGAGCCGGCGCCGGTGCAAGTGGTCGCGATGGGCTGCGACATCGGCCGCGCCGGGGAGATCGCCTATGCCGATGGCCTCGACCTCGCCCGCGCCGCCGTGGGCATCGGCCTGTCCTGTCGGCTCTGCGAGCGGCCGGATTGCCGGTCGCGTGCCTTCCCTCCGCTCGAACATCGGTTGAAGCTGGACCCGAACGAGGACAGCGCGGCGCCATGGCGCTTCGAGGCGGCACCGCCACGCTGATCCGCCGACGCAGGAGGACAGGCCATGCCACCGCCCTACACGAGCATCTCGCTCGACCATGTCGTGATCCGGGTCGAGGACATGGAGCGGATGCTCGGCTTCTACCGCGACGTGCTGGGCTGCGAGGTGGCGCACCGGCAGGACGCGCTCGGCCTGGTGCATCTGCGCGCCGGTGCGGCGCTGATCGACCTGGTGTGGATCGGCGGCAGGCTCGGCCGGGGCGGCGCGGCGCCGGACCATGAGCGGCCGAACCTCGACCATCTCTGCATCGCCGTCTCGCCCTGGGACGAGGCGGCGCTGCGCGCGCATCTCGCCGCCCATGGCGTCGAGGTCGAGCCCGCCGCCACGCGCTACGGCGCCGGCGGCCAGGCGCTGTCGGTCTATCTGCGCGACCCGGAGGGGAACGGGGTGGAGATCCGCGCGGCCTGACATCGCGAAATGCGCCGCGCAACCGGCGCGAAGCGGTCGTGCAACATGCGACGTCGAATCGAAACGCCCGGGCACGAAAAGGCGGCTCCCACGCAACCGGAGACGCCGCATCATGGCCACGCTGACGATCCACAACTCCTTCCCCGGGCTCACCCTGCCGCTCTCCGCCTGGCCAGGGCTCGACCGGCTGGAGGGAGGGACGCCCACCGGCGCCGAGTTCATCATCCTCGACGGCCCGCTGGCCGGCGGGCGCGTCGTGATCGGCGGGCGGAACTTCACCTATGACGGGGAGGAGCTGCCGGCCACCGGCGCGATCACCTCCCTCACCATCCTCGCGCCCGACCTCTCGCCGGTGGCGACGCTGGACGGCTTCAGCCGCGCCTCGTCCATCCTGCGCGCGGCGGAGGATCTGCGGCCGCTGCTGCTGAACGGGCACGACGTGCTGACCGGCGGCGCCGGCGCGGACAACATCCAGGGCTTCAACGGCAACGATCTCATCTCCGGCGGTGGCGGCCATGACCGGCTGGAGGGCCAGGGCGGCCATGATACGCTCGAAGGCGGCAGCGGGCGCGACGTGCTGCTGGGCGGCGCCGGCAATGACGAGCTGATCGGCGGCGGCAGCCGCGACGTGATCCGCGCCGGCGCGGGCGACGACCGCATCGTCCTCGCCAGTCAGCTCGATATCGAGCCGGGCGAATTGATCGACGGCGGCGCCGGCGACGACACGCTGGTGCTGCGGCACGCCGGTACCGCCGCCTCGGACCTCGGCAGTGCGCAGGTCTCCGGCATCGAGGCGATCCGCTTCGAGCGAGCCACCTCGCTGCTGCTCAAGGCTACGCAACTGCTGCCGATCGAGCGGATCGAGCTGGACTGGGACGCGCTGGCCGAGCCCTGGGGCGCGCAGCTCGTGCTCGACGGCAGCGGCACCTTCACCCTGGCCGGCTTCGACATCCTCGGCGCGCCGGAGCTGTCGCTGGCATACCGCGTCACCGGCTACGGCGACAGCTTCATCTATGGCCGAGACCTCGCCTCCGGCCACGCCGACGACCACGTGACCTCCTTCGGCGGCTTCGAGTGGATGTGGCTCGGCGAGGGCAACGACGTCGTCCATGCCGGCGGCAGCACCGATCGGCTGTACGGGGAGGAAGGCGACGACACGCTGCATGGAGAGGACGGCGTGGACTTCCTGTCCGGCGGCGAAGGCGATGACCTGCTCAGCGGCGGCGCCGAGTTCGACAAGCTGTTCGGCGGCGATGGCACCGACACGCTGGAGGGCGGCGAGGGCAATGACGAGCTCTACGGCAACGAGGGCGCCGACAGCCTGTCCGGCGGGAACGGTGCCGACACGCTGGATGGCGGCAGCGGTGCCGATACGCTGGAAGGCGGTGCGGGCAACGACCTCTACCAGGTGGACTCCGACGGCGACCTGCTGATCGAGATCGCCGATGGTGGCGTGGACCTGGTGATGGCCTCCACCAGCTTCACGCTCGGCGCCGGTCTCGAGAACCTGACGCTGACCGGGCTCGCCACGACCGGCACGGGCAACGGCCTGGCGAACGTGATCGTCGGCGGCTTTGGCGCGGATACGCTGGAGGGGGCGGGCGGCGCGGATACGCTGAACGGCGGCTCCGGCACCGACGAGCTCTGGGGCGGCAGCGGCGCCGACCGCTTCGCCTTCAGCTCGCACCTCCACAGCGGGACCGCGGCCGGCACCCGCGACATCATCCGCGACTTCAACCGCGCGGCGGGCGACCGGGTGGACCTGTCCGGCATGGATGCGAACACGAGCGATGGCGACAACGACGCCTTCACCTCCTTCGCCGCCTGGAACCCGCTGGAGAATGTCGGGGCCGGCAGCCTCCGCTGGTACGCCAGCGGGACGGGCGTGATCGTGCAGGGACATGTGGACGGCAATGCCGGCGCCGATTTCGCCATCGAGCTCGCCGGCCTGGCCAGCGTAGTGGCGGCCGACTTCATCTTCTGACACCTCCGTTTGCCGCCGCTTAACCGGCTGCCCCCATACCCTGCGGCGGGCAGCCGCATTCACGGACGGGATGGCAAAGGGTCGCAACGCCGGGACGACGATCGTCCTGAAGAAGGTCGAGGAAGGCGGCGACGGGCACCATGGCGGGGCCTGGAAGGTCGCCTATGCCGACTTCGTCACGGCGATGATGGCGTTCTTCCTGCTGATGTGGCTGCTGAACGCCACCACGGAGGAACAGCGCAAGGGCATCGCCGACTATTTCGCGCCGACCAACGTGATGGGCCGCAACCAGACCGGCTCCGGCGAGCCGTTCGGCGGCCGCACGCCGCACAGCTCCGAACAGATGACGCAGGATGCCGGCGCGGTCACGGTGCAGCGCGGCGCGCTGCCGGTGTTGCCGGATGTCGAGGTGGAGGATGACAGCAACGTCCCCGCCCGCCCGGTGCCGCTGCGCGCCGGGCCGGATGGCGAGGATGAGGAGGCGGAGCCGCGGCGCGTGCGCACCGCGCGACCGGACGCGCCGCCAGGGGAAGAGGATCCGCGGGAGGCGACGGACCCGCGCCGCCTCTCCGATGCCGAGCTCCGCGCCGAGCACGAGCGGCGCGAACGCGCCGCCTTCGAGCGCGCCGCCGAGGAGATCAGGCGCGTGGTCGCCGAGGATCCGGCGCTGGCCGATCTCGGCCGCCAGCTGCTGATCGAGCAGACGAGGGAAGGCCTGCGCATCCAGCTTCTCGATGCCGAAGGCGTGCCGATGTTCGCGCTTGGCGGCGCCACGCCGAATGAACGCGCGCGGGCGCTGATCGCGCGCGTCGCGCAGGTGGCGAACCGGCTCTCCAACCCTGTCGCCATCACCGGGCACACCGATGCCACGCCGTTCCGCGGCGGCGTGGAGCGGTCCAACTGGGATCTTTCGGCCGAGCGCGCCAATGCCACGCGCCGCCTGCTGGCCGAAGCGGGCCTGCCGGAATCCCGCATCCAGAGCGTCGCCGGTTATGCGGAGCGCCAGCCGCTGCTGCCCGAGGATCCGAACGCCGCGGCGAACCGCCGCGTCGCCATCACCCTGCTGCGCGAGCCGCCGCCCGCCACGACGCAGGAAGCCGGCGCCGGGCCGCGTGCGGGAGTCGCCACGCCATGATGACGATCGGCGGCTTCGTCTTCCTGCTGGTGATGGTGTTCGGCGGCTACCTGATCGCCGGCGGCAAGTTCGGCATCATCTTCTCCACTCTCGCCTTCGAATTCATGATGATCGGCGGCGCGGCGGTGGGTGCCTTCGTGATGTCGAACAGCATGCACGACATCAAGCACACGATGGGCGGCTTCGGGAAGATCATGAAGGGCGGCAGGTACCACAAGTCGGACTATGTGGAGATCCTGTCGCTGCTCTACTGGTTCGTCCGGCTGGCGCAGCAGAAGGGCGCAATGGCGCTCGAGGTGCATATCGAGCGCCCGCAGGAAAGCCCGGCCTTCCAGAAGTTCCCCAAGATCGCCGCCGACCACCACGCCGTCACGCTGATCTGCGACTACCTGCGCATGATCGGCATGAACGCCGACGACCCGCACCAGATCGAGGACGTGATGGCGCGGGAGCTGAAGAAGGTGAAGGAGGAGGAGATGCACCCCTCCCACGCTTTGCAGAGCATTGCCGATGCGCTGCCCGCGCTCGGCATCGTCGCCGCCGTACTCGGCGTGATCAAGACGATGGGCTCGATCGACCAGCCGCCGGCGGTGCTGGGCAAGATGATCGGCGGCGCGCTGGTCGGCACCTTCCTCGGCGTGCTGCTGGCCTATGGCCTGATGGGACCGCTGGCGACGCGGCTGAAGGGCGTGGTGGAGGAGGAGGCCAAGTACCTCGAGGTCATCCGCGCCGTGCTGGTCGCGCATCTGCACGGCAACGCGCCGCAGGTGGCGGTGGAGACCGGCCGCAAGATGGCGCCCACCCATTCGATGCCGAGCTTCCAGGAACTGGAGGAGAGCCTGCAGAACCTGCAGATCGGCTGATCACGCCGGGCGGATCACCCGCCCCGTCGCCGCCTCCACCACCAGCACGCGGCTGGTGGCGCGGCGGCGGAGCGTCAGGCGCAGGGTTCCGGCATCCTCGCCCTCGCCGCGCTCGACCACCGAATACACCACGCCGGCGCGCAGATCGGCGAGGAAGTCGTCGAGCGGGACGCCGAGCAGCCGCGCCGCCTGCTCGGCCGGCAGCGCCACGTCGCCCGCCGCATCCAGCTCCACCCGCTCCGGCCAGGTCTCCGCCATGTCGCGCCCCTCATCCTGCCGCCGGCAGATGCTGCGGCGGCGGCTTGACCGCAAGGCGCCAGGACGGCAGGGGGCGGGCCATGACCGACACACCATCCCCCGCGACGCTCGACCCGTACCCCGCACCGTTCCACGAGCTGCTCGGCATCGAGCTGCTGGAATGGCGCGACGGCTTCGCGCGCATCGGCTGCGCGGTCGGGCCGCGGCACACCAACCGGTCGGGCATCGTGCATGGCGGCGTGATGCTCTCGCTGATCGACCAGGGCGCGGCCTATGCGGGGCTGTGGTGCAGCGTGCCGGGCAATGTCCGCCGCGCCGTGACGCTCGACCTGGATTGCCGCTTCACCGGCCAGGTGGCCGCCGGGGGCAGGCTGGTGGCGGAGGGCAAGGTGGTCACGCGCGGGCGCAACATCTTCTTCTGCCGCACCGAGGTGTTCGACGCCGAGGGCAAGCTGGTCGCCTTCGGCGCCTCCACCCATCGCTGGCGCGCCGGCAGCGAGGGCGTGGAGGGTCAGAAGCCCGACGCCGGCGAATAGCGGGGCGGCGGCCTACCGGCCGAGCAGCGGCAAGGCGGCTTCCGGCCCGGCCAGGATCTCCGCCAGCCGCGCCACCTCCACCCGGCCGAGCCCGCCGGGGGCGGCAGCCAGGGCGCGCAGGCGCGGCATCGCCGCGGCCACCGCCGGGGCGCAGTCGCCGGCCTCACCGAGGCCGCGGCCGGCCGTGGCCAGCCGGCGCAGCTCGCGCGCCGTGGCTTCCAGCGCCGCCACCGCGGCATCGCTGGCGCGCGGCGTGGCGGCGAGCCGCTCGGCCGGCTCCAGCACCGTCTCGCGCAGCGCCTGCGCGAAGCGCGCCTGGCAGGCCTCGGCGCCCTCGCTGCGAAGCCGGGCGACGAGCCGCCGGCGGGCCTCGCGATTGGCCGGCGTCTCCGCCGCCTCGGCATCGGCCAGCCGCCGTTGCAGCCCCGCCGCGGCCTCGACCAGGTGCAGCATGTCGGCCTCGCGGAGGGCGACGCCGTGCTCGACCAGGTCGGCCTCCAGCGCCCGCTCGGCCAGCGGCGCGACGGCGGGGCTGAGCGCGGCGGCCACCGCGGCGACGCGGGCCGGTGCCTCGGCATGGTGCATCAGCAGCGCCATTGCGGCCGCCAGCGCCGCCGGGCCTTCCTTCGCGAGCGGGGTGAGGGTGGCGCGCAGCAGCGCCTCCGGCGGCCCCCCGGCGCCGGCCATCCGGGCATCCCAGAGCGCCGCGCCGTGCCGCCACAGCGCGCCGGCCAGGGCGAGGATCGGGGCGGCCGCCTCAGCAGGCAGCCCCGCCTCCCGCCAGCCGGGCAGGGGCGCGGCCAGTTCCACCGCGCCCGCCATCCTCCACAGCCGGGCGCCGAGCTGGCCGACCAGCGCGGTGTTGGCCACGGTATGGCCGCAGCCGCGCATCTCGACCTCCTCCGCCAGCTCGCCGAGCTGGCGCTGCACGGCGGCGGCCAGCGGCGTTATGGCGCTACGCGGGATCTCCTCCGCGGCGCGCGTCCAGGCGTTCGGCGCCACCAGCGCGCCTTCCAGCGGCATCGCCAGCAGGCGGGGGAAGCGCAGCGGCCGGGCCGGGCGCAGCCAGCGCAGCCGGCCGCGCACCGGCTCCAGCAGCTCGTCCACGGTCTTGCGGTCGAGCAGGCTGTCGAGCATGCCGACGATCCGCCCCAGCTTGGCATCCGGCGCGCCGGCCAGCGCCGCGCGCACCGCCCGTGCATCCGCGCCCAACATGTTCATGCCGCCACCGCCCGCATTGCTTCCAGCCGCGCCACCATCTCCACCCGCGCCTCGCCGCCCCGCAGCGCGCGCGGCGCCAGGCGGGCACGGCCGCGCAGGATCGCGTCCCAGCCGCCGGCCGAGGACCACCATTCCTCCGCCTCGAAGGGCGCGACCGGCAGAGCGAGCAGGACCTCGCGCAGCAGCGCGGCAAGGCTGCCCGGCGCCAGCCGCGCGAGCGCGGCCGGCCGCCACCAGCCGTCCAGCAGCCAATCCGGCCGAGCCGCGAGCAGCACGACCCGCGCGACCGCGGCGGGGTCGGAGGGCGTGGCCTGCAAGGGCTCGACCGCTTGGCGCAGCGCGGCGAGGCTGGCGCGTGCCGCGGCCAGCGCCAGCTGCGCCGCCGAGGCGACCAGCCGCGCTGTCTCGCGATCGGTGGGTTCGCTGGCGGCCAGCGCCTGGGCGGTCGCCGCCTCGGCGAAGGCGGAGAGCGCGTCGAGCCGGGCCGCGACGGGCGTGCTCGGCCCGCCATCCGGGCCGGTTTCGGCCAGCGCCTCGGCGAGCGCCTCGGCCGGCGAGGTGGCGGCCGCGAATCGGGCCTCCAGCCCGGCGCGCAGGGTCGCCTGCGCCTGTCGCGCGGCCAGCGCCGCCGCCTGCGCGGCGCGGCCGGCGAGGCCCTGGGCAGCGACCTCGCGCGCCGCCGCGCGGATCGTGGCCGGCGTCAGCACCGGCAGGGAGGCGAGGCGCGGCCACAGCGCGCGGTCGTGCAGCGTGGGCGAGAGGCCGAGGCAGGAGTCCCAGCCCAGCACATAGCTGCCGCGGCCGCCGAGCGGCGGCAGCACCAGTTCCGGCGCCTTGCCGGGCAGCCGGCGCAGCCGGGCCGCGGCGAGCATCGGCGTGGTGAAGGGCACCGCCACCCCGCATTCGGCGAAGCTGCGCGCCCGCTCCGGCAGGGTCGCCACGAAGACGTCAAGCTGCTGGAGGTCGGGCGTGGCCATGTTGCCGCCAGGATCGGCGGCCTGGGTTAAGAAGCGCTTAATGCGGCGCGCACGAATTCTGGCGAACTCGTGCCCGCCCACGCCGGCGGTCAGGGCAGCGCCCCGACCCGGCGCCTGGCTGCGTCATGCCGCAGGCCGGAATTCCGGCACGGCGCTTCAAGTCGCGCGCAGGAAGTCCAGCACCGCGGCGTCGAACGCGGCGGGGTTGTCGCGGCTCATCGAATGGCCGGCGTCGGGAATGCTGGCCCGCCGGGCTCCGGGGATGGCGCCCTCCAGCGCATCCAGCACCCTGGTGAAGGCGGGCTGCGTCAGGGCGCCGCCGACGAGCAGCGTCGGCGCGCGGATGGATTCGGCGGCGGCGCGTTCATAGGGTTTCCGGCCCTCGCCGAGCTGGCCGAGCAGGGTCATGGCGTTGTCGCGGGCGAACTGCCTGCGCTCCTCGGTCCGGCGCTCCCAGGCCCCTGGCCCGCCGGTGTATTCGGCGAAGCTGCGCAGCCCGGCCTCCACCTCCCCGCGGCGGACCAGTTCGACGGCCCCGCCGATCAGATCGGCATAGCTCGCCGGCTGCGTGCCCGGCGGCAGCAGCGTTGCGTCCAGCACGCCGGCGGGCTCGGCGAGCACCAGGCGGCGCACCAGCCCGGGGTGCCGTTCGGCGATGCGGAAGGCGATGTGCCCGCCACGCGAATGGCCGACCAGGTGCACCGGTCCGGTGCCGAGCGCGGCGATGAAGCCGGCGAGGTCGGCGACATGCCGGTCGATGGTGAAGCCGCCGCCGCTGCCGTCCCAGTGCTCCGGCCAGAAGTGCCGCAGGCTCGGCGCGATGGCCCGGAAGCCGGCCGCCGCGAAGCTCGGCATCTGCGGCGCCCAGTGCCGCAGGTCGCTCAGCGAGCCATGCACCAGCAGCACCGGCGGTCCGCTGCCCTGCTCGACGAAGGCGATGTCGTAGCCGTCGATCCGCAGATGCCGCATGCGCTCAGCGCCCTTTCCAGGCCGGCTTGCGCTTCTCCAGGAAGGCGCGCGTGGCCTCGTGGAAGTCCTCGGTGTAGGCGAAGCCGTTGACGGCGGCGAGGTCGCCCTCGTTCAGCGGCAACGGGCCGCGCAGCTTCTGCAGCATGGATTTGTGGTAGCGGTTCGACAGCGGCGCGCCCTGGGCGATGCGGTGCGCCATCGCCATCGCTTCCGCCTGCACCTCCTCGTCCGGCACCAGGCGGGTGAGCAGGCCCTTCTGGAAGGCTTCCTCGCCGGTCAGCACGCGGCCCTCGATCAGCATCTCGCAGGCCACCCAGTAGCCGACCGATTGCAGGATCGGGTCCAGCTCGCCCGGGTGGTAGAAGATCGAGAGGTTGCGCGCCGGGATGCCCATGCGGGTGGCCGGGCCGCCGATGCGGAAATCCGCCATCGTCGCGATGCCGCAGCCGCCGCCCATGGTCCAGCCGCGGCAGGCGGCCACCACCGGATGGACGCAGCGCCGGATGGACTGGAAGGAACGCGTGAGCTCCCGCCCATACACCGCCTCACGTTCCGGGGTGCCGCGTTCCCCGCCGAAGGCGCCGATGTCGGCGCCGGCGCTGAACGCCACCTCGCCCGCGCCGCGGATCACCACGCAGCGCAGCGTGTCGTCGGCGGAGGCCGCCTCCATCGCCTCGGCCAGCGCAATCCACATCGGCAGGTCGAGCGCGTTGCGCTTGGCGGGGCGGTCGATGATGACGAGGGCGATCTCGCCCTCGCGCTCGGTGCGGATCATGGGGTGCGGCATGGGCGGCACGCTAGCCAAGCCCGGCGCGCGCCGCCAGCCGGCGGCTTTACCCGCCGTTCACCGCGGCGGTGGATACCGGGGTGAGACCGCGACGGAAACCACTGGCATGCTGCATCGCCTGGCCGAGCTGCCGATCCTGGGGAGGGGCATGATCGTGGTGTCGCCTGACCTTTCCGCTGTCGCCACCGCTGCCGCCCAGCTGGCCGCCTCGCTCCAGGAGGTCGCGCGCGAGGTCCGCGGGGCACCCTTCGCGGAGCGCGGGACCGGCGAGGCGGCGCGAACGATCGAGGAGGCCCCGGGGCTGCCGGAACTGCCGGCGCCGGTGCCGGAGGAGGAGGCGCGCATCCTGGTCTCCGAGCCCGACGCCTTTCTCTCGGACTTGCCCGGGGTGCAGGAGCGGCGCAGGGACGAGCGCATCGCGGGCAATGAGACACCGGCGAGCGTCGCCGCCGGCCGGAGGGAGATCGCCGCGCGCATCGCCAACATCGGCCGCGGCGGCGTGTGGCTGCGCGGCGCGCTCGATCACCTGCGCATGGGGACGGCGGTGCGCGTGGCGCTGCCGGGCGCTGCCGAGGCCGTCGCCGCGCGGCTGGTGCGCCACACCGAGGATGGCGCGGCCTTCGCCTTCCACCAGGATGCGGCGACGATGGCGCTGGTGGACCGCGCGCTGGAAGCCATCGCCGCTCGCCGCGCGGCGTGAAGGCTCAGCGCTTGCGCGCGGCGAGCACGCGGTAGCGCACGAACCCCTCGGTCTGCAGCGTCTCCAGCAGCAGGCCGCCGATCTCCGCCTCCAGCCGCACCCCGAGGCCGAGCAGCCGAGGCAGGCGGGCGCGGCGTTCCAGCGCGGCGAGGCGCGGCGCCAGCTCATCCATGCCGCGCACCCGAAGCAGCGGGTTGAGGTCGCGCTCCGCCACCAGATCGAGCCCGGCGGCGGTGCAGGCGGCGATCCAGCCCTCCCGCGTCGGCGCCACGGGGCAGCGCCAGAAGCGGCGGAAGCGGTCCATCCGGGCGGCGGCCTCGGCCGGCAGCCGCGCCTCGGGCATGTCGTCCACGATCACGAGATGGCCGCCGGGGGCGAGCCCGGCGGCGAGGTTCGCCACGGTCCGTGCGGGGTCGGCACTGTGGATCAGGCTCTCGATGCCATAGGCGAGGTCGTATTGCCCGGGCAACGGCGCGTCGTAGGAGCGGACCTCGATGCGCACCCGGCCCGTGAGGCCACGGGCGGCGACCTCCGCCATGCCACGCGCGGCCTGCACGGCGGAAAGCGTCAGCCCGGTCCAGTCGCCGCCGAGTTGCGGCGCGAGGTCCAGCATGGTCGCGCCATAGCCGCAGCCGGCATCCAGCACGCGCGGCGCGAGCGGCAGGTCCAGCCCCTCCAGCATCAGCTGGTGGATGACGAAGGGCGAAGGCGCGCCACCTGCCGGATCGGCCAGCGCGCGGTGCACCGGCAGGGCGCCATGGCCGGCCTCGGCGCGCCGCTCATGGAACCAGGAGAGGCGGTCGAGCGAGCAGTAGTAGCGCGCCACACGTTTCGCCTGGCGCGCCGCCGCCTTGGGAATGCCGGTCATGCCGCGAAGATGGCGGAAGCGGCGCGCCGCGCAACCCGCAGGCGCGCCGGAACCCCACGCCGCGCCCGCCGTTCCGGGCCTCGACCCCGAAGGGAGAGACCGAGATGGTGGAGACACGGACTGACCAGGCGGCGCGGAACAAGGTCTGGGAAATGATCCGCGAGGTGCAGGTCGCCATGATGGTGACGCTGGACGAGCAGGGCCACATGCGCGGCCGGCCGATGCGTGCCGTCTCGACCAAGGATTTCTCCGGCACGCTGTGGTTCTTCACCAGCCAGCCCAGCCCGAAGACGGACGAGATCCAGCACGATGACCGCGTGCTGCTGGCCTATGCCGACCCGAACGACCAGAACTACGTCGCGATCTCCGGCACCGCGCAGGTGATCCGTGATCCGGCGAAGCAGAAGGAACTGTGGTCGGAGCCGCTGCGCACCTGGTTCCCCGGCGGGCCGGAGGATCCGAAGGCGGCGCTGCTCAAGGTGGAGATGGAAGGTGCGGAATACTGGGACGCGCCCTCCTCCACCTTCGTGCACGCCTATGGCTATGTGAAGTCGCGCATGACCGGCGAGCCGCCGAAGGCGGGCGAGAACGACAAGGTGGCGTTCCGCAAGCCGGCCTGAGCGCCGCTTCGCGATGCTCACCGGCGGCTGCCTGTGCGGCGGCGTCCGCTACGAGGCGAGCGGGGCGCCGTTCCACGAGACGGTCTGCCACTGCTCGATGTGCCGCCGCGCCTCCGGTGCGCCGATGGTGGGCTGGTTCACGGTGCGCCGCGAGGGCTTGCGCTTCGTCGCCGGCGCGCCGGCGCGCTACGCCTCCAGCACCTGGGCGGAGCGCAGCTTCTGCCCGCGCTGCGGCACGCCGCTGACCTTCGAGAGCCGGGACTTCCCGGAGGAGGTGGACGTCACCACCGCCAGCCTCGACGACCCGGAGGCGGTGCCGCCGCGCGACCACACGCGCACGGCGACGCAGCTCGGCTGGGTGCGGCTGGCGGACGGGCTGCCGCGCTACACGGACGCCCGCGACGATTCGTAGCCGCGCCGTCAGTCGGCGAGCGCGAAGCCGAGGCCGGGTGCGTCAGGCACGACCAGCCGCCCTTTCGACAGGGTTGGATGCGCGGCGAAGCGGTCGCGCAGCGCGGCGTGGGCGCCGTGCACCTCCAGCATGCCGCCATGGGCGTGGCCGGCCATGGCGGGCAGGTTCGCGGCCTCGAAGCCGCCGGCGCCCGTCACGGGCACGCCATGCGCCTCGGCCAGCGCCAGGATGCGCAGCATGGCGGTCAGGCCGCCGCAGAAGGCGGCGTTGGGCTGGATGATGTCGAGCGCGCCGGCCGCCAGCGCATCGCGGAACCAGGCGACGGACTGGATCATCTGGCCGGAGGCGAGCGGGATGGCCGTGGCGCGGCGCAGCTCGGCGAGGGACGCGATGTCGTTGTCGCGCACCGGTTCCTCGAAGAAGGCGATGTCGCAGTCGGCGACGCGCTGCGCCAGCCGCTTCGCCTCCGCGACGGTGAAGCCGCAATTCGCGTCGAGCATGAGCGGCGCATCGCCGATGGCACGGCGGACGGCGCGGATGCGCGCGGCGTCCTCGGCGAGGCCACGGCCGGCGCCGACGATGATCTTCACGCCGGCAAAGCCTTCGGCCAGGGCGGCCTCGCAGGCGGCGACCAGCTCGGCCTCGGTGAAGGCGGGCAGGCCGGCGGTGGCATAGGCAGGGACGGCCTCGCGCGCGCCGCCGATCAGCCGCGCCACCGGCTGGCCGAGCGCCTTGCCCTTCAGGTCCCAAAGCGCGAGATCCAGCGCCGAGAGCGCCGAGACGAAGACGCCCGTCGCGCTGCGCGGGTTCAGCTTCCGCGCGAGCAGCGTGCGCGCCGCCTCCTGCGCCATGGCGTCCTGGCCGCGCAGCGCTTCCGCCACCGGGCCGTTGAGCAGCGCGGCGACGCTCTCCGCCAGGAAGCGGCCGGTGACGCCGTGGCCGACCAGCCCGTCCTCGGTCGTCACGCGCAGGCGCAGGAAGGTGAGGCTCTCGCGGCCGGCATAGGCATCCGCCGCGCGCGCCGGGCGCAGATGCTCGACGGCGGCGGCCAGATGCGCGATGCGCATCAGCGCGTCGGGGTCGGGGGCGTCGTGCCGTGGTCGTAGAAACCCTTGCCCGACTTCCGGCCGAGCCAGCCGGCCTCGACATAGGTGCGCAACAGCGGCGCGGGGCGGTATTTCGAATCGCCGAGGCCGCGATGCATCACCTCCATCACCGCGAGGCAGACATCGAGGCCGACGAAATCCGCCAGCTCCAGCGGGCCCATCGGGTGGTTGCAGCCGAGCTTCATGCCGGCATCGATCGAGGCGACGTCGCCCACACCTTCCTGCAGCGCGAAGACGGCCTCGTTGATCATCGGCACCAGGATGCGGTTGACGATGAAGGCGGGGTAATCGGCGGCGAAGGCCACGGTCTTGCCCATCCGCTCGGCGAGCTGCGCCACCGCCTGCACGGTGGCCTCCTCGGTGGCGAGGCCGCGGATGACCTCGACCAGCTTCATCATCGGCACCGGGTTGAAGAAATGCATGCCGACGAAGCGCCCCGGCCGGTCCGTCGCCGCCGCCAGCCGCGTGATCGGGATGGAGGAGGTGTTGGTGGCGAGCAGCGCATCCTTGCGCAGCACCGGGCAGAGGGCGGCGAAGATTTTCTTCTTCACCTCCTCGTTCTCGGTCGCCGCCTCGATCACCAGGTCGCATTCGCCGAACGCCTTGGCATCCGTGGTGCGCGCGATGCGGGCGATCGCGGCGTCGCGGTCGGCCTGCGTCAGCGTGCCCTTCTGCACCTGGCGGTCCATGTTCTTCGCGATGGTGGCCATCGCCTTGTCGAGGGCGGAGGCGGCCACGTCCTGCAGCAGCACCTTGATGCCGGATTGCGCCGCGACATGCGCGATGCCGTTGCCCATCTGGCCGGCGCCGACCACGCCGAGTTTCTCGATGTTGGCCATGCAACATTCCCCTTCAACGAAAAGCGCCGGGGCTTGCCCGAGAAGGGCCCGCCGCCGGCGCCGAACGCCTTCGCCGAAGCGCTGGCGGCTACTTCTTGGCGAGCTCGGCCTCGAGCTCCGGGATCACCTTGAAGACGTCACCGACCAGGCCGTAATCAGCCACCTGGAAGATCGGCGCCTCCTCGTCCTTGTTCACGGCGACGATCACCTTGCTGTCCTTCATGCCGGCCAGGTGCTGGATCGCGCCGGAGATGCCGAAGGCCATGTAGAGCTCCGGCGCCACGATCTTGCCGGTCTGGCCGACCTGCATGTCGTTCGGCGCATAGCCCGCATCCACCGCCGCGCGAGAGGCGCCGATGGCCGCGCCGAGCTTGTCGGCAACGCCTTCCAGGATCTTGAAGTTCTCCGCCGAGCCCATCGCGCGGCCACCGGAGACGACGATGCGCGCGGCGGTGAGCTCCGGCCGCTCCAGCTTGGCGATCTCGGCGCCGACGAAGGAGGAAAGGCCCGGATCGTCCGCGTTCGGCGCGTCCTCGATCGCGGCGCTGCCGCCCTCGGCGGCGACCGGGTCGAAGGAGGCGGCGCGGACGGTCATCACCTTGGTCGCGTCGGAGGTCTTCACGGTCGCCAGCGCATTGCCGGCATAGATGAACCGGCGGAAGGTGTCGGCACCCTCGACGCCCGCGACGTCGCTGATCACCTGCATGTCGAGCAGGGCGGCGACGCGGGGCATGATGTTCTTGCCCATCGCCGAACCCGGCGCGAGCAGGTGCGAGTAGCCGGTGGCCATCGCCACGATCAGCGCCGCGGCGGGCTCCGCCAGGCCGTGCTCATAGGCCGGGCCGTTCGCCACCAGCACCTTGGCCACGCCAGGCAGCTTCGCCGCCGCCTCCGCGCCCTCGGCGCCGAGGACGAGGACATGGATGTCGCCGCCAAGCTTCTGCGCCGCCGCGACGGCGCTGCGCGTGGGCTGGGAGACGGCCGGACCGGACCGGTCGGCAAGGACGAGAACCGCCATCTCAGATCACCTTCGCCTCGTTGCGGAGCTTGTCCACCAGCTCCTGCACGGAGCCCACCTTCACGCCGGCCTGGCGCTTCGGCGGCTCCTCCACCTTCAGCACGGTCAGGCGCGGGGTCACGTCCGCGCCGAGATCCCCGGGCTTGACGTTCTCCACCGGCTTCTTGCGCGCCTTCATGATGTTGGGCAGCGAGGCGTAGCGCGGCTCGTTCAACCGCAGGTCTGCGGTGACGATCGCCGGCAGCTTCAGCGCCACCGTCTCGAGGCCGCCATCCACCTCGCGCGTCACCTTCACGCCGCCATCGGCGAGCTCCACCTTGCTGGCGAAGGTGCCCTGCGGCCAGCCCATCAGGGCGGCGAGCATCTGGCCGGTGGCGTTCATGTCGTCGTCGATCGCCTGCTTGCCCATCAGCACCAGCTGCGGCGATTCCTTGGCGACCAGCGCCTTCAGGATCTTGGCGACGGCGAGCGGTTCGACCGTGCCCTCCGCCTCCACCAGGATGCCGCGGTCCGCGCCCATGGCGAGCGCGGTGCGGATCTGCTCGGCGGCGGCGGCCGGGCCGATGGAGACGGCGACGATCTCGGTCGCCGCGCCCTTCTCCTTCAGGCGCACCGCTTCCTCGACGGCGATCTCGTCGAAGGGGTTCATGGACATCTTGACGTTGGCCGTCTCGACGCCGGTGCCGTCCGATTTGACGCGCACCTTCACGTTGTAGTCCACCACCCGCTTGACGGGGACGAGGATCTTCATCGGCTGCCGGATCCCTAGCTCAGACCCTGAAAGGGCTCACCCGCGGCAGGGCGCAGGCCGCCGCCACGCCGGCCGCTCCTGCGGCCGCGAAACGGGGCGGACCATAGGGCGGGGGGCGTGGCCGGGCAAGGCAGGTGCGCGCGGCGCCGCTCACCCCCGCATGACCAGCAGCAGCAGGAGGAACAGACCGATCGTCACGAACTGCAGGATCACCCGCCAGCGCATCAGCGCGTTGGACCGCGCGCCGCCCGCTGTCTCGTTGCGCACCAGGCCGAGCATGCCCGCGAACATCACGCCGAGCGTGGCCAGCATGGAGACCACCACCAGCACCATCAGGATCGTCGTCATCGGCTCAACATGGCACCCGCGCGCGCCGGGTCAACGGCGCGGCCCGGTGGCGATGGCCAGCGCGCCGACCAGCGTCGCCGCCACGCAGAGCAGGAACCCCGCCGAATAGCCGCCCGTCGCCATCACCAGGCCGGAGAAGGCCGGCGGCGCCACCAGCATGGTCAGGGCGAAGGCGAAGGAGAGCGCCGCCGTCGCCCCGCCCACCTGGCCGGGCGGGGCGATGCGCGCGGCCTCGGCCAGCATCACGCCGTTCCAGCCCACCGCCGTCACCCCCATGACGATCCCGGCCAGCAGCACCACCCAGCCGGGCCAGCCCGGCCCGACCGCCGCCAGCACCAGGCCGGCCGCCGCGGCCAGCAGCCCGCAGGCCACCAGCACGCCGCGCGCGCCGATGCGGTCGGCGATCAGCGCCCAGGCGATCCGGCCCACCACGCCGCCGGCCTGCCCGATCGCCAGCCACAGCCCGGCCTCCGCCATGGAGACGCCCATCGTCGCCACCTGGAAGGCCACGAAGAAGGTCAGGAAGCAGAACTGCGCCACGCCGTAGCCGCAGGACATCACGGTGAGGTGAAGCAGCGCCCGGTCGGTGCGCAGCAGGCCGAGCGAGCCCGCCGCCTCGCGCGCCAGGGCGCCGAGCCCGGCGCCACCGGCACGCGGATCCCGCCCGGCATCGAGCGGGGCGCGGATCGGCTCCAGCGAGAGCGCGATGATGAAGGCGGTGGCCGACATCGCCAGCACGCCGGCCCGCCAATCGCCGTAGAGGAAGGCGATCACCGGCGCCGCGGCGGAGACCAGCATCGCCCCGGCCGGCACGCCGGCCTGCTTCAGGCTGAACACCAGCGCGCGCCGCCGTGGCGGGGTGCGGGCGGCGATCAGGTGGCTGCTGCCGGGCGTCACCGGCCCGTGGCCCATCCCCGCCACCAGGGCGGAGACCACCAGCGCCCAGGGTTGCCCCACCGCCGCCAGCGCGATGCCGAGGCCGAGCACCACCAGCCCCGCCTGCAGCACCCGCACGCCGCCATGCCGGCGCACCAGCGGCCCGGTCAGCGGCCCGGTGACCAGCGCCCCGGCATAGACCAGCGCGGTGTGCAGCCCGGCCAGGCTGGCCGGCAGCCCGATCTCGGCGGCGATGGCCGGCGCCAGCACCGGCACCGTCAGGAACCCCCCCATCCCGGCCAAATGCACCGCGAGCAGGGCCAGCATGAGCACGGGAAGGGAAGGGCCAGCGGCGTTCACGGGCGGCATCCTGTGCCCGGGCGTGCTGCACCGCAACACTGCGCCACGAACGCAAGGGTTGACCGGCGAGAGGGGCCGGGGTTCACCCCCGGCATGGTTCTTCTCCGTCTCCTCGCCCTGGTCCTCCTGCTCGGGGTGGCTGCGGCCGGTGCGCTGGCCCAGGCCCCGCAGC
This sequence comes from Falsiroseomonas sp., assembly GCF_041690465.1. GTDB lineage: Bacteria > Pseudomonadota > Alphaproteobacteria > Acetobacterales > Acetobacteraceae > Falsiroseomonas. Next base: position 53,874 of record NZ_JAWLHG010000001.1, read on the forward strand.
CGGCGCCCCGCCCCGCGACCCCCGCCCCGGCCCCGGCTTCGGCGGCCGCCGCCCCGGCGCCGGAGCTGCAGCGACTGATCGAGGTGCTGCGCGACGATGCGCGCCGCGCGGAGCTGCTGCGCGCGCTGGAGTCGGCGCAGCGCGTCCCGCCGGCCTCCGCGCCGGCAGCGTCCGCGCCCGCCGCCGCGGCGCCGGCCACGCCGACCGCACCGGCAGTGCCGGCCGCACCGGGCGCGCCGGCCGCCGAGACCCCGCCCGCGGCGCCGGCCGCGGCGGAGCCGGCCTTGCTCGCGCCCAACACGCTCGGCGCGCAGCTGCTGATGGGCGCGTCGCAGCGGCTGCAGGCGCTGACCGACGGCCTGGTCACCGCCGCCGAGGCCGCCACCGATCTGCGGGGCATCGCCGGCTGGGCCGCCGGCGTGGCGCGCGACCCCGTGACCCAGGCGCGCGTCGCCGATGCCGCCTGGAAGCTGGCGCTGCTGTTCGGCCTCGGCCTGCTGGCCGAATGGCTCACCCGCCGCGGGCTGCGCCGCTGGTCCGACCGGCTGGACACGATGGCGCCGGAGAATGGCAGCGTCTGGTCCTGGATGCGCCGCGTGCCGCTGGTGCTGGCGCGCCTGGTGCTGGACCTCGTGCCGATCGCCGCCTTCGCCGTCGTCTCCTACGGCATGATCGGCTTCGTCCGCCCGCTGCCGACCACCGAGCTCGTGCTGCTGACCGCCAACAACTCCTACATGGCGCTGCGCGCGGTGATGGCGCTGTCGCGCGTGCTGTTCTCCCCGGCCTCCACCCACCTGCGGCTGGTGCCGGTGATCGACGAGACGGCGGCCTATGTCACGGTCTGGGTGCGGCGGATCGCGGTGGTGGCGATCGGCGGCTATGCGATCGCCGAGGCCGGGCTGCTGTTCGGCCTGCCGTGGAGCGCCTACGACGCGATCCTGCGGATCTCGCTGCTGGCGGTCACGCTGCTGCTGGTGGTGGTGATCCTGCAGAACCGGGACCACGTGGCCGCGGTGCTGCGCGCGCCGCCGCTGGCCGAGCACGAAAGGCCCGACCGCGCGCGGCGGCTGTTCCGTGGGGTGCGCGACCGCTTCGCCGATGTCTGGCACCTGCTCGCGATCCTGTGGCTGCTGGCGCTCTGGGGTGTCTGGGCGCTCGAGGTGCGCGACGGCTTCGAGCGGCTGATCCGCGTCTCGGCCATGACCATCCTGATCGTCGGTCTGGCGAAGCTGGCCGATGAGCTGCTGCGCCGTGCGATCGGGCGCGGCTTCCGCATCGGGCCGGACATGGCGCGCCGCTATCCCGGGCTGGAGGCGCGCGCCAATCGCTATTTGCCTCTGCTGAAGGGGCTGGTGAGCGGCCTGATCGGCGTGGTCGCGCTGCTGTTCCTGCTGGAAGCCTGGGGGCTCGACAGCTTCGGCTGGTTCGGCCGCGGCCAGCTCGGTGCGCGGCTGATCGCCTCGCTTGTCTCGATTGGCCTGACGGTGCTGGTGGCGATCACGGTGTGGGAGCTGGCGAACGCCGCCATCGAGCGCCACCTGGCCAGGCTCTCGCGCGATGCGCAGGCCGCCCGCTCGGCCCGCGTGCGCACCCTGCTGCCGATGCTGCGCACGCTGCTGGCGATCACCATCCTGGTCTTCGTCGCGCTCAACGTGCTGACCGAGATCGGCGTGAACGTCGCGCCGCTGATCGCCGGCGCCGGCGTGGTCGGCCTTGCAGTCGGCTTCGGCTCGCAGACGCTGGTGCGCGACGTCATCACCGGCGCCTTCCTGCTGTTCGAGGATGCGATGGCGGTCGGCGACGTGGTGCAGGTGGGCGGCCTGTCGGGGGTGGTGGAGCAGCTCTCCATCCGCTCGATCAAGCTGCGCGCGCTGGATGGCAGCGTGCACATCATCCCGTTCAGCGCGGTGACGACGGTCACCAACATGACGCGCGACTTCTCCTTCGCGGTGCTCGACATCAGCGTCGCCTATGGCGAGGACACCGACCGCGTGACCGAGGTGCTGCGCGAGGTTTCGGCCGAGATCCGGGCGGACGCGAAGTTCGGCGCCGTGATGCGCGACGACATCGAGATCATGGGCGTCGAGCGGCTGGCCGATTCCGGCGTGGTGATCCGCACCCGGGTGAAGACCGACCCGATGGCGCGGTGGAACATCGGCCGCGAGTTCAACCGGCGGATCAAGCAGCGCTTCGACAAGCTCGGCATCGAGATCCCCTACCCGCACCAGAAGATCGTCATGGAGCGCGGCAGGAAGCACCCGGCGGAAGAGGACTTCCCGGAGGCCGCCGACGCGGCTAAACTTGAGCCGTGACGAGCTTCCGGATCCTCACGGGCCGAATTACCGGCCCGGTTGCCTGAGCCGCCCCCGCATCGGGGTGCGGCACTGCGCGGCCGGGTGCCTGCATGGTCCCTATCCCCGATCCGGAGCTTCTCCCGTGTCCGATTGCCCTGACGAACCGCTGGTGGCAGCGCGTTTCACCGTGACGGCCGACGCCTTCCCCGGCCTGCTCTCCCGCCTGCTGGAGCCCTTCGCCAAGCGCGACCTGATCCCCGACAGCGTGCGCGCCATGCGCGAGGGCGAGGCGATGCGCGCCGAAGTGGCGCTGCACGCCATGCCGCTCGGCATGGTGCATCTGGTGGCGGGCAACCTCGGCCAGATCGTCGGCGTGCGGCGGGTGGAGGCGATGGAAGGGCGGGTCGTCCGGCTGGCCACGGCGGCCTGACCCGCCAGCCCGGCTGGGAGCGATCCGGCGGCGTCACGCCAAGGTGACGCGGCATTTGCACTGGCGCAAGCCGACGCGCGCTAGGCTGTGACCCCGTAAGGACCACGCAGCCGGGAGCCGCAGATGCCGTGGGACGCTTTCCCGAGCGCGCTCGACCTTGCGCGCTTCCAGTTCGCCTTCACCGTGGTCTGGCACTTCCTGTTCCCCGCCTTCACCATCGGGCTGGCCTCCTACCTGGCGGTGCTGGAGGGGCTGTGGCTGGCGACCGGGCGCGCCGTGTTCATCGACACCTACAAATGGTGGCTGCGGATCTTCGCGGTGGCCTTCGCGATGGGCGTCGTCTCCGGCATCGTCATGTCCTACCAGTTCGGCACCAACTGGTCGGTCTTCACCGACCGCGCGGCGCCGACCATCGGCCCGCTGCTCGGCTACGAGGTGCTGACGGCGTTCTTCCTGGAAGCCGGCTTCCTCGGCGTGATGCTGTTCGGGCTGAACCGGGTGGGCAAGGCGCTGCACTTCGCCGCCACCTGCTGCGTGGCCTTCGGCACGCTGCTCTCGGCCTTCTGGATCATCTCGGCGAATTCCTGGATGCACACGCCGGCGGGCTTCGAGATCAGCCCGGAGGGGCTGTTCCTGCCGGTGGACTGGTGGGCGGTGGTCTTCAACCCCTCCTTCCCCTATCGCTTCCTGCACGTGGTCTCGGCGGCGTACCTGACCACCGCCTTCATCGTGGGCGCGGTGGGGGCGGCGCATCTGCTGCGCGACGCCGCCAACCACCATGCCCGGCTGATGTTCTCGATGGCGATGTGGATGGCGCTGATCCTGGCGCCGGCACAGGTGGTGATCGGCGACCTGCACGGGCTGAACACGCTGGAATACCAGCCACAGAAGGTGGCGGCGATGGAAGGCCATTGGGAGGAACGCCGCCCGATGGCACCGCTGATCCTCTTCGCCCTGCCGAACGCCGAAGCCGAGCGCAACGACCTGGAGGTCAGCATCCCCGGCCTCGGCAGCCTGATCCTCGGCCATGACTGGGAGGCCGAGATCGTCGGGCTCAAGGCCTTCCCGCCGGAGGAGCGGCCGACCAACGTGCCGCTGGTGTTCTGGTCCTTCCGCATCATGGTGGGGATCGGGCTGCTGATGGTGGCCCTCGGCATCGCCGCCTTCGTGCTGCGGCTGCGCGGGCGGCTCTACGACACGCGCTGGCTGCACCGCTTCGCGCTGGGCATGGGGCCGTCGGGGCTGGTGGCGGTGACGGCGGGCTGGATCGTGACGGAGGCGGGGCGGCAGCCCTACACGGTGTATGGGCTGCTGCGCACGGCGGACAGCGTCTCGCCGATCGCGGCGCCGGCGGTGGCGACCTCGCTGGCGATGTTCATCGTGGTCTATTTCGTGGTGTTCGGCGCCGGCATCTGGCTGATCCTGCGGTTGATGGGCAGCCCGCCGCATCCGGCGCAGGAAGGCCCGGCCGAGGGCAAGCCGATCCGCACCGCGGGCATCACGCCCGCGCCGGCGCTGCCCGAGGGACGCATCACGCAACCCGGCCCGGCGGAGTAGGCGCGATGATGGAGAACCTCGACCTTCCCCTGATCTGGGCGCTGCTGCTGGCCACCGCGGTGTTCCTCTACGTCGCGATGGACGGCTTCGACCTCGGCGTCGGCATCGTCTTCCCCGGGCTGGCGCGCGGCGAGCAGCGCGACGTGGCGGTGGCCTCCATCGCGCCGGTCTGGGACGGCAACGAGACCTGGCTGGTGCTCGGCGGCGGCGGGCTGCTGGCGGTGTTCCCGCTGGCCTACAGCATCGTCATGCCGGCGCTCTACATGCCGCTGATCGTGATGCTGCTGGCGCTGATCTTCCGCGGCGTGGCGTTCGAGATGCGCTTCCGGCAGGAGACGGATGCGGGCAAGCGCGCCTGGGACAACGGCTTCTGGCTGGGCAGCACGGTGGCGGCACTGAGCCAGGGCATCGCGCTGGGTGCCTTCGTGCAGGGCATCGCGGTGGTGGGGCGCGGCTATGCCGGCGGCTGGTGGGACTGGCTGACGCCCTTCTCGCTGCTGACCGGCGTTGCGCTGGTGGCGGGCTACGGGCTGCTCGGCGCCACCTGGCTGGTGTGGAAGACCGAGGGCGAGCTGCACGAGGTGGCGCGGCGGCTGGCCGGATGGCTCGCCGTGGCGACGCTGCTGTTCATCATCGCGGTGAGCCTGATCATGCCCTTCCTGCAGCCCACCTTCGTCGAGCGCTGGTTCGGCTTCCCGGCGCTGCTGGTCGCCTGGATCGTGCCGGTGCTGGTGGCGGTGCTGATAGTGCTCCTGTTCCGCGCGCTGGCGGCAGCCCCCGTGCAGGGCAAGCGCACCAGCCTGCTGTGGCGCGACGCCATCCCCTTCGGCTGCGCGCTCGGGTTGTTCCTGCTGGGCTATGTCGGCCTCGGCATCAGCCTGTGGCCGATGATCGTGCCGGGCGCGCTGACCATCTGGCAGGCCGCGGCACCGCCGGCGACGCAGGCCTTCCTGCTGGTGGGTGCCGCGGTGCTGGTGCCGATCATCCTGGTGTACACTGGCTTCGTGTACTGGATCTTCCGCGGCAAGGTGCGGCCGGGCGAAGGGTATCACCACTGAACCGCGGGTGGAGAAGGCTCGCCTGGTTCGTCGCGTTGTGGGTGGCGAGCGTCGCCGTGCTCGGCGCCGTCGCCCTGGTGATCCGCGCCGCGCTCGGATTGTAGGGTGCGCTACGCCAGCAGGAAGCGCCTGACGGACTCCGCGTACGCCTCGGGCGCCGTCGTCATGCCCTCATGCGCCTGTCCGGGAAGCGGCTCGACGCGCATGTCGGGCAGCACCGCGGCGAGCGCATCGGTCGCAAAGAGGTCGCGCGGGCTCTCCGTGCCGATCTGCAGCATCACCGGGCAGCGCAGGCTGCGGAAGCGCTCCGGCCGGAAGTCGTAGCGGGCCAGCGCGCGCAGATCATGGAGCGTCGCCGGGGCGTCGGCGAGAATCGGCGGCCAGTGCTCGGTGCCGCGCAGCGCCTCCAGCTCCTCCGCGGGAACTCTGATCGTGTCGCGGAAGAAGGTGAAGGCGAAGCCGTCCCAGTCGCCCGCCGCGGCAAGGCGCTCGAGCTGCGTCAACGCCGCGCCGGTGGGCATGCCCCGCCGGGGCGGCTCGTAGAGCACCAGCTTCCGCACGCGCTCCGGCACCCTGGCCGCCGCGGCGAGCGCGACCTGCGCGCCATGCGAGTGCCCGAGCAGGAACACGGGCTCGCCCGCCGCCTCGATCACGGCCGCGACATCGGCGGCCTCGTCCTCGATCGTGTGTCCCGTGGTGGCATCCGTCTCGCCCCGCCCGCGCCGCGCGACGGCAAGCAGGGTGAAGCGTTGCGCCAGGAGTGGGCCGGCGAAGGTCCAGTTCGTCCGGTGGTCGCTGAAGCCACCGTGCACGAGCACCAGCGGCGGCCCGCCGCCATGGCGCTCGAAGGACACCATGATGCCTGCCGGCGTTGCAAGGCGCTGCATCGCGAACGCTCCCCGTCCCTCCGCGTGCAAGCTGTGGCGTACCCGGCGGCGGAGTTGAATGCACGAGATGGCGAAGCCACATCCCGTGGCATGTCCTACCTGCTCGCGATCCTCGTCCCGCCGCTGGCGCTGCTGCTGCAGGGCCGTCCGTTCCAGGCCGTCTTCAACGGGTTGCTCTGGATTGGCGGCCTGGTCTTCATCCTGCTGCCCTTCGTCGCCGGGCAGGCCGCATGGCTCGTCGCGGTGATCTGGGCCGTTGCGGTGGTCTACAACCGCAAGCAGGAGGAGCGCGACCGTCGCCTCCTCGAGGACGCGCTCCGCCGCAAGGGCTAGGCGCTACCCCAGTTTCGGCCGCGTCTTCACCACGGCCGGGCGCGCGTTCATCTTCTCCCACCAGGCGGAGAGCTTCGGCTTCGCCGCGAAGGCCGCGCCGCCTTCCTTCGTCATGCGGAGGTATTCCACCACCGGCAGCAGGTGCAGGTCGGCGAGGCTGACGGTGCCGCCACACAGCAGGTCGCCGGCGGCAAGCCCTTCCAGCACGTCCAGCACCTGGCGCGTGACCTTCAGCCCCTCGGCGGCGATGGCGGCATCCGGCGTGCCGCCCTGCATGGGGACGATCACCTCCTGCCAGAACACCTTATGGACGATCGCGCCATAGGCGTAGCTGTCCACGATGCCGCAGATCTGCGTCATCCGCGCACGCGCCCTTACGTCGGCGGGTTGCAGCGCGGGGCCGGGAAACGCCTCGTCCACGTAGCGGGCGATGGCGAAGGTCTCGAACAGGCTGAAGCCGTCATGCTCGAAGGCCGGCACCTTGCCCCAGGGCTGGCGCGCCAGGTGCTCCGGCGCCTGGCCCTTGCCGGAGAGGACGTCCACCTCGTTGAGGTCGTAGCCGACGCCCTTCTCCTCGAGCGCGAGGCGGGCGGTGCGGGCATAGGTGCTGTAGCTCGGGCCGTGCAGGACGACGGGCATGGCGTTTTTCTCCCTTGGCGGTGCGGCGGATCCCATCACAGGAATCCCACCGGGTCCACGTCGATCTGCACGCGCACGCTGTTCGGCAGCTCGACGCGGCCGATCCACTCGCGCAGCACCGGCTGCACGCTCACGTCGCGCCGCGCCTTGAGCAGCAGCCGCCGCCGGTGCCGGCCGCGCAGCAGCGCAAGCGGCGCCGGCGCGGGGCCCAGCACCTCCACCCCTGCCGCGCGCGGCGCGGCAAGGCCGAGGTCGCGCGCGGCGCGGTCGGCTTCCCGCTCATCCTCGGAACTGACGATCAGCGCGGCGAGGCGGCCGAAGGGCGGCCAGTGGCCGGGACGGCGCCCGGCAGCTTCCTCGGCCATGAAGGCGGCGATGTCGCCGGAGACCAGCGCGTGCATCACCGGGTGGTCGGGCGAGAAGGTCTGCAGCAGCACCTTGCCCGGCGCCTCCGCACGGCCCGCACGGCCGCTGACCTGGTGCAGCAGCTGAAGCGTGCGCTCCGCCGCGCGCAAATCGCCGCCGGCGAGACCGAGATCGGCATCCACCACGCCGACCAGCGTCAGGTGCGGGAAGTGCCAGCCCTTGGCGACGATCTGCGTGCCGATGATCAGATCCACCTGCCGCGTCGCGATCGCCTCCGCCGCCGCCGCGGCCGCCGCGGGGCCGGGGATGGTGTCGGAGGCCATCACGATGCGCCGCGCATCGGGGAACAGCGCCTGCACCTCCTCCAGCACGCGCTCCACGCCGGGGCCGACAGGCGTGAGCGAGCCCTGCGCCTTGCATTCCGGGCATTCGGGCGGGATCGGCTCGGCATGGCCGCAATGGTGGCATTGCAGGCGGCGCTGGGCGCGGTGCTCGACCAGCCAGGCGGTGCAGTTCGGGCAGCGCATCCGGTGGCCGCAGGCGCGGCAGAGCGTGAGCGGCGCATAGCCGCGGCGGTTGAGGAACAGCATCGCCTGCTCGCCGCGCGCCAGCGTGTCCTGCACCGCCTCGATCAGCGGCGGTGAGAGGAAGCGGCCGCGCTCCGGCGGGTGTTTCCGAAGATCGATCGCCTCCACCGCCGGCAGGCCGGCGCTGCCGTGGCGCTCGGACAGATGCAGGTGGTCGTAGCGGCCGGTCTCGGCGTTCGTCAGCGTCTCGAGCGAGGGCGTGGCGGAGACCAGCACGATCGCGGCACCCGCCAGCCGCGCGCGCACCACCGCCATGTCGCGGGCGTGGTAGATCACGCCTTCCTCCTGCTTGAAGGCGGTCTCGTGCTCCTCGTCCACCACGACCAGGCCGAGATCGGGGAAGGGCAGGAACAGCGCGGAGCGCGCGCCGACCACCACCGGCGCGGCGCCTTCCGCCACCGCGCGCCAGGTCTCCCGCCGCGTGCGCGACGACAGTTCCGAATGCCACAGCGCCGGGTCCACGCCGAAGCGGCGGCGGAAGCGCTCCAGCCATTGCGCGGAGAGCGCGATCTCCGGCAGCAGCACCAGCGCCTGCCGTCCTTGCCGCAGGCATTCGGCGACGGCGTCCAGATAGACCTCGGTCTTGCCGGAGCCGGTCACGCCGGTCAGCAGCGTCACCCCGAACTCGCGCGTCGCCACCTTGCCACGCAGCGCCTCGGCCGCCGCCGCCTGCTCGGGCCCAAGCACCGGGCCGGGATGCTCCGGGTCGGGCAGCGGGAAGGCGGCACCCTTGGGCAGCAGCGCCGGCACCAGAAGCCCTGCATCGGCCAGCCCGCGCACCACCCCGGGGGAGACGCCGGCGGCCTCCGCCAGGGCGGTGGCGGAACGGACCTCGCCCGGCCCCAGCTGGTCGAGCACCCGCTGCCGGGCGGAGGTCAGCTTCACATCTTCGCGGATCGCGCCCGGCGCCAGCTGCCAGCCGGCCTTGGCGGTGGGGGGTTCCAGCGCGGAGGGGGCGCTCATCGCCATGCGCAGCACCATCCCCGGCGGGCTCAGCGTGTAGGACGCCACCCACTCGACGAAGCGGCGCAGGCTCTCGGTCATCGGCGGTGCGTCCAGCACGGCCTGCACGTTCTTGAGCTTGTGCGCCGGCAGTTGCGGGTCCGGCGTGCCGTCCCAAACCACGCCGACCGTCTCACGCCCGCCGAGCGGCACGACCACGAAGCTGCCGGGCGGTGCATCCAACCCGGCCGGCAGCGCGTAGTCATAGGTGCCGGCGGCCAGCGGCAGCGGCAGCATCACAGGCAGCCGTGGCACGGAAGCCACGCCGGTGTGTCGTATCGGGCTCGGTGACTTCCGCCTCTGCTCACGCATCCTGTATGCTCATTTCAATCACTTGGAGAACGACGTCCTTAGCCGGGCGCGCACCTTGAGATAGGATATAGGATGAAATTCTTCGTGGACACTGCCGAAGTGTCCGACATCCGCGCCCTTGCCGAGGCGGGGCTGGTGGATGGCGTGACGACCAATCCCAGCCTGATCGCCAAGTCCGGGCGGAAGATGGCCGAGGTGATCGCCGAGATCTGCGCCATCACCCCCGGCCCGGTGAGCGCCGAGGTCACCGCGACGGATTTCGAGACGATGCTGTCCGAGGGAAGGTTCCTCCGCGACATCGCGCAGAACGTCGCGGTGAAGGTGCCGCTGACGGAAGCCGGGCTGCGCACCTGCCGCGCGCTGGCGAACGAGGGCACGCAGGTCAACGTGACGCTCTGCTTCTCGCCGGCGCAGGCGCTGCTGGCGGCCAAGGCAGGGGCGGCCTTCATCTCGCCCTTCGTCGGCCGGCTGGACGACATCTCGACGGACGGGATGGGGCTGATCGCCGACATCGTGCAGATCTACCGCAACTACCCGCATCTGAAGACCGAGGTGCTTGTGGCTTCCGTGCGACACCCGCTGCATCTCGTGCAGGCGGCGAAGCTTGGGGCGCATGTGGCGACGCTGCCGCCTTCGGTGATTAGGCAATTGTTAAGGCATCCGCTGACTGATAGCGGCCTCTCGGCCTTCCTGGCCGACTGGAAGAAGACGGGGCAGTCCATCCTGTGAAGAACGCGGCCGCAAAGATCCTCGACCCGGTGGCCGAGGAGGTTGCGGCCTTCCTCGTTGCGAACCCGGATTTCCTCGCCCACCGCCCGGAGCTCTACCGGGCGCTAACCCCGCCGCGCCGCGTGCATGGCGAGAACCTGGCCGACCACATGGCCGCCATGGTCGCCGCCGAGCGCGCCAGGCTGCGCGCGCTGGAGGCGGAGATGCAGGCCGCGCTGGTGGATGGCCGCGCCGGCGCCGGGCTGGCGCTGCGCGTCCGGCTGGCGGTCCTCGCGCTGATGCGGGCGCGCGACGTGCCCGACACGGTCGGGCAGGAATGGCCGCCGCTGCTGCGGGTGGACACCTGCTCGCTGCTGGCCGAGCCGCGTCCCGGCCCGGTCTACCTGCACAGCCGCGGCGACACCGCGCTGCCGCGCCAGGGCGTGCGGCGCCTGCCGGAAGGCGCGGTGGCGCGCCTGCTCGGCCCCGGCCGCGACGCCCGGGTGCGCACCGAGGTCACCGACGCCGAGTTGCTGCACGCCGAGGCCTCGGCCCTGGTGGTGCGCGACGCGCTGGTGCGCGTGCCGCTGTGGTGCGGCACGCCCTGCCTGCTGGCGCTGGGTGCGCGCGAGGGCGCGGCGCTGCCGACGAGGCAATCGGTGCAGACGCTGGCCTTCCTCGGCCGCGCCCTGGCCGCTGCCCTCGCCCGCTGATGGACGGGGCCGCGGCCCTCGCCCGCTGGCTCGACACGCTGGCCCATGAAAGGCGGGCCAGCGCCAACACGCTGGAAGCCTACCGCGCCGACCTGACGCTGTTCCTGGGGTTCCTCGGCCGGCACCTCGGGGAGGCGCCGGACCTCGCCGCGCTCGCCGCGCTCCGCCCCACCGACATCCGCGCCTTCCTCGCCGACCGCGCGCGGGAGGGTGACGGCAATGCCACCCGCGCCCGCCGCCTGGCCGCGTTGCGCGGCTTCCTGCGGCACCTGGCGCGCCGGCACGGCACCGGCACGGCGGCGATCGCCGGGATGCGCGGGCCGCGCGCCAAGGCGCCGGTGCCGCGCGCGCTCTCGCCCGAGGCGGCGAAGGAGGCCGCTTCCGGCATCGGCGCCGTGCACGACCCGGCGCGGGCGATGCACCCGGCCATGCAGGCGGCGCGCGACGTGGCGCTGTTCACCCTGCTCTATGGCTGCGGCCTGCGGATCGCCGAGGCGCTGGCCCTCGATGTGCGGCAGGCCCCCCTGCCCGGCGCGGATGCCGCGCTCCGCGTCCTCGGCAAGGGCGCCAAGGAGCGGCTGGTGCCGGTGCTGCCCGCGGTGCGACAGGCGATGGCCGCATGGCTGGCGCAGCACCCGGATCCACGCCCGGACCAGCCGCTCTTCGTCGGCGCGCGGGGCGCGCGACTCGATCCGGCGGTGGCGCAGCGGACCCTGCGAACCTGGCGGCGGCTCGCCGGGCTGCCCGAGCACGCCACGCCGCATGCGCTGCGGCATTCCTTCGCCACCCACCTGCTCGGCGGCGGGGCGGATCTGCGGGCAATCCAGGAATTGCTTGGCCATGCAAGCCTTTCCACCACCCAGCGATACACCAGGGTGGATGCGGCCGGGCTGCTGGAAACCTGGCGGCGCGCCCATCCGCGTGCCGATTAGGCCACGTCACGCACAGATTCCTGCGGTGGGACGGGCTTTTCCGCGTTTCTGACTGTTGCCCGGAACGCTCATGCTGTTCCATACCGCGCGGCGGTGCGAATCGGGCTTCGGTCCGGTGACCGGCCCTCGACCTTCCCTGTCCGTGCGCGAAACCAGCGAGAGGAACGCAGATGGCAAAGCAGGCTCCCCCCAAGAGCGCTCCGAAGGCCGCGGCCGGCAAGGCCGCCGCCAAGGCCGGCCCGTCCACCGTGACGGTCAAGCAGATCGCCGCCGAGCTGGCGGAGAAGCACGACATGCCGAAGCGGCAGGTCGAGGCGCTGATGAACGACCTCGGCGAGGCGTTCACCACGCATCTCAAGAAGGGCGACAAGATCCGCTATTCCGGGATCGGCGTGCTCGAGGTGCGCTCCCGCGCCGCGCGGACCGGCCGCAACCCCGCGACCGGCGCCGAGATCCAGATCCCGGCCTCCAAGAAGATCGCCTTCCGCCCCGCCAAGGAGCTGAAGGAAGCCATCTGAGGCTTCGCCACCCGGAACCCTCCCTCGCGGTCGCGGGGGAGGGTCGGGGTGGGGTGGTGGCCGGCGGAGCGCGCTCAGCCCCGCCCGGTTCCCCGCCGCAGCACCTCCAGCGCCTCGCGGCGCGCCGGCTCCGGCAGGGCGCCCGCCAGCTCGCGCAACGCCGCGCGCAGGCCGTGCAGCTGGTCCAGCAGGTCCAGCGCCACCTCCACGCCCGCGTCGTTGACGCCCATCTCCTCGCGCAGGTCGCGGATCAGGCAGGCGCGGGCGAGGTCGAGCTCCGAGAGCTCGCCTTCGCCGCGAAAGATCCAGCCCTCCTCGATCCAGGCCTCAACCTCGCCGGCGTCCAGCCGGGCGCGGAGCAGCATCTCGCGTGACGCGGCCATTCACGCCTCCATCCCGGCTCGCGGGTCCTGGTCCTTGCCCGCCTGCCAGCGTTGCGCGAAGGCCTCCAGTTCCGGATCGGGCTTGTCGGGCAACACGATCCTGAGCGTGACATAGGCGTCGCCGCGGGTGCCGTCCGCCCGCGGCACGCCGCGGCCGCGCAGGCGCAGCACCGTGCCGGTGTTCGACCCCTTCGGCACGTTCACCATCACCGCGCCGGCCGGCGTCGGCACGCGGATGCGGCCGCCGAGCACCGCTTCCGGCAACGTCACCGGCAGGTCGAGCAGGATGTCGTCGCCGCGGCGGGTGTAGTGGCGATGCTCGCCGACCTGCACCTCCACCAGCAGGTCGCCTGACGCCCCGCCGCCGAGCCCGGCACCGCCCTTCCCGCGCAGCCGCAGCACCTGCCCGTCCCGCGTGCCGGGCGGGACGGTGACGTCGATGGTGCCGCCATCGGGCAGGGTCACGCGCTTCGTCGCGCCGTTCACGGCTTCCAGGAAATCGAGCACGAGGCGGCCATGCAGGTCGGCGCCGCGCATGCGGATCGTGCTGCTGCCGCGCCCGCGCCCGCGGCCGCCGCCGCGCCGGCCGAACAGCTCGGCCAGGATCTCGTCGGCATCCGCCATGTCGGCGAAGCCGGCGCCGGAGGCGTAGCCCTGCGGCCCGGCCTCGGCGAAGTCGCGGTAGTAGCGATCATAGTGCGGCTGCTGCGGACGTTCCTGCCCGGAGGCGTCGATCTCGCCGCGGTCGAAACGGGCGCGCTTCTCCGGGTCGCCGAGCAGGTCGTTGGCGGCGGAGACGCGCTTGAACTTCTCCTCCGCGGCCTTGTCGCCGGGGTTGAGGTCAGGGTGCAGCTTGCGGGCGAGCTTACGGTAGGCGCGCCGGATCTCCTCCTGCGTCGCGTCCTTCTTCACGCCCAGCGTGGCGTAGGGGTCGTCGCTCATCTCCACATCCTCGCAGGGAGCAACATGGAAGGGTCCGGGCCCTGTCCAGGCGCCCGGTGTTCTGTTCGGGATGTGGGCGGCGCGCGAAGCGCGAACAAGTGCTACCCGGCCGGTGCCGCCAGCAGCAGGCGGTTCAGCGGTTCCATCGCACGGATGAGCGCCACGCGGTCGCGCGCCGCCTGCTCGGGCGCGGCGCCGGCGGCGACGACATCGGCGGTGATCTCGCCCCAGCTCCGCCTTCCGTCCACGCGGGCGAGGAAGGCGCCGGCCAAGCGCGGCAGCGGCACCGCGCAGCGCAGCCCGTCCCAGGTGACCGGCAGCACGCCATCGGCACGCAGCCCCTTGGCGAGCGTCGGCCCGTCCAGCTCCCGCAGCACCGGCACCGATGCATCGTCCTCCCAGGGCGGCGCGATCACGCGGTCTTCCGCGCGCACGCAATAGGCGATGTGGATGCCCATGTTGCCGCAGATCGCCTCGGCCAGCGCCGCGCGCTGGATGGGATCGAGCCGCGCGGTGCGGGCGCGCAGCTTCGGGTCCGCCAGCCAGGTGTCGGGGTCGTAGCGCAGCGGCTCCACCAGGGTGGCGATGCGCAAGCCAGCGCCGGCGACCAGCGCGGCCAGCTGCGGCACGGTGAAGGCGATGTCGCGGGGGTTCAGCAGCAGGTCGTAGAGGCCGGCATCGCCGCCCTTCAGATGGTCGGTGATCCAGGAGTTGCGGCGCAGCCAGGCGGTCTCCGGCGCCTGCTTCCACAGCCGCTTCGCCACCTCCACCCGCTCGGGCGGCGCTTCCTCCGGCGGAGTGAGCAGGCGCAGCGCGTCCTGCAGCATGTAGACGCCGGTGCGGCCATGCGGCGCATAGACCATCAGCCCGATCCCGCCCCCCGGCGCCAGCACCGAGACCAGCGCGGCCAGCCCCGCGGCCGGGTCCGGCAGGTGGTGCAGCACGCCGCAGCAATCGATGTAGTCGAAGGGGCCGAGGCCCGAACCCGGCAGCTCCAGGATCGAGCCGTCCTGGAAGGCGATATTCTCCAGCTTCCGCGCCGCCGCCCGCGCCGTGGCGACCTTCCGCGCCTGCGCCGAGCGGTCGAGCCAGGTCACCCGGCCGGGGCGGCCGAGCCAGGCCATCTGCTGCGCCAGCATGATCGTGCCGTCGCCCGAGCCGCCGCCGGCCATCAGCGCTTTCAGCGGCCGGCTCGCGGGGCGGCGCGCGCCGAAGATCCAGTGATCCACCTCCCGCAGGTGGGAGGGGCTGCCGACGACGAGCCTGCGCGCCTCCTCCCGCGGGTCCCGGGCGGGGTAGGGGTAGGCCTCGTACTGGGCGGCGAGCTGCCGGTCGGCGGAGTCGGTCATGGCAGGCCTGCATAGGCGTGCCGCGCGGGTGGCGGAAGCGCGGCGGTTGTCCCGTGCCGGGGCGCGCCGTATCTAGCGCCCATGCCTCGCAACAATTCCCTTGTCGCCGGCCTGGTGCTGGCTGTCCTGCTCGCGCTTCCGGCGGCCGCCCAGCAGGGGCCGCAGCTTCTCGGCGAGCACGGCGCCTGGACGGCCGCCACGCATCAGGAGGGCGGCCAGAAGGTCTGCTACGCCTTTGCCCGTGCCGCCCGCAGCCAGGGCGCGCCGGCCAGTCGCGGCGCCGTCACGCTGACCGTCGCGCATCGCCCGAACGGCCGCGACCAGGTGGCGCTCTCGGCGGGCTATCCGCTGGGGCGCGCGGCGCAATCGGTGCTGGCGGTGGGCGAGCAGGAGTTCCGCTCCTACGGCGTGGTGCGGACTAGCGCCTTCTTCGACAGCAGCCGGGAGCTCATCGCCGCTTTCCGCCGCGGGCGGGACGCGGTGGCGCGCACGCCCGCCCCCACCGGCGGCGGGGCCGTGACCGACACCTTCTCCCTCAGCGGCTTCACCGCCGCCTATGAGGCGATCGGCCGCGCCTGCCCGGCGAGGGCGGCGCGTTGAGCGATCTCACCTCGGCGGAACGGGACCGCATCCTCGCCAAGGCCGCGATCTTCGCGCCGCCCGCGGCGACGCTGCCCGATGGCCGGCGCGACCTGGTCGGCCTCTCGCGCGAGGAGCTGGCGGCGGAGATGGTCGCGATCGGCGAGAAGCCCTTCCGCGCCCGCCAGCTCTGGCACTGGATCTACCACCAGGGCGAGACCGACTTCGCGAAGATGCCGACCATCGCGAAGCCGATGCAGGCGAAACTCGCCGAGCGCTTCGTCGTCGGGCGCCCCGAAGCGGCGACGGTGCAGACCAGCGAGGACACGACCCGCAAGTTCCTGTTCCGCTTCCGCGACGGGCAGCAGGTGGAGACGGTCTACATCCCCGACCGGCACGAGGATCGCGGCTCGGTCTGCATCTCGACGCAGGTGGGCTGCACCCTCTCCTGCCGCTTCTGCCATACGGGAACGCAGAAGCTGGTGAGGAACCTCGGTGCCGCGGAGGTCGTCGGCCAGTTCATGGCGGCGCGTGATTCCTACGGCGAATGGCCGAGCCCGAAGGACGGCACGCCGCGGCTGCTGTCCAACATCGTCGTCATGGGCATGGGCGAGCCGCTCTACAACTACGAGAACACGGCGAAGGCGCTGCGCATCATCATGGATGGCGAGGGCATCGGCCTCTCGCGCCGGCGCATCACGCTGAGCACCTCGGGCGTGGTGCCGATGATGGACCGCTGCGGGGAGGAGCTGAACGTCAACCTCGCCGTCTCGCTGCACGCCGTCACCGACGAACTCCGCGACGAGATCGTGCCGCTGAACCGGAAATACCCGATCGCCGAGCTGCTGGCCGCCTGCCGCCGCTATCCCGGCGCGACCAATGCGCGGCGCATCACCTTCGAATACGTGATGCTGCGCGGTGTGAACGACAGCGAGGCGGAGGCGCGGGAGCTGGTGCGGCTGATCAAGGGCATCCCCGCCAAGGTGAACCTGATCCCCTTCAATCCCTGGCCCGGCAGCCCATACCTGACCAGCAAGCCCGAGCAGGTGCGGCGCTTCGCGGAAATCGTGGAGGCGGCCGGCTATTCCAGCCCGATCCGCCGCCCGCGCGGCCGCGACATTCTCGCCGCATGCGGCCAGCTCAAGACGGACAGCGAGCGCGCGAAGCGCACCCCGAAAGCCGACGCGGCGTGACCATGCCCGTCGTGCTCGCCGTGGCGCGCAGCCCGGTGCACGGCTTCAGCAAGCCGGTCGAGCCCCGCATCCGCCTGCTCGCCGGCCTCGGCGTGGAGGGCGACGCGCATCTCGGCGCCACGGTGAAGCACCGCTCCCGCGTCAGGCGCGACCCGACGCAGCCCAACCTGCGCCAGCTCCACCTGGTCCATGCCGAGCTGATCGAGGAACTCGCGGAAGCGGGCTTCCGCGTCGCGCCCGGCGCAATGGGCGAGAATGTCGTCACGCGCGGCCTCGACCTGCTGGCGCTGCCGCGCGGCGCCCGGCTGCGCCTCGGCGCCGAGGCCCTCGTCGAGGTCACCGGGCTGCGCAACCCCTGCCATCAGCTCGACGATTTCCAGCCCGGGCTGATGGCCGCCACGCTCGGCCGCGACGCCGGGGGAAGGCTGATCCGCAAGGCCGGCGTCATGGCGGTGGTGCTGGCCGGCGGCGAGGTCGCGCCGGGCGATGGCATCGTCATCGAGCTGCCCGCCACGCCGCATGCCCCGCTCGAGCCGGTCTGAGGGGTTGAACCCCGTCTCGCCGCCGATCTGGCTGATGGCGATGGCCGCCTTCACCGTCGGCTGCGGCATGCGCATCCTCGATCCGCTGCTGCCGATGCTGGCGGGCGAGTTCGGCGTCGGGCTCGGCGCCGTGGCGCCGCTGATCGGCGGCTTCGCCCTGGCCTACGGGCTCGGCCAGCTTGCGGCCGGGCCGCTCGGCGATGCACTCGGCAAGATGCGCGTGGCGGCGGTGGCGATGGCGATCTACGCCGCCACCCTGCTGGGCGCGACGCTGGCGGGCGACCTGTTCTCGCTGCTGCTGATGCGCATCGCCTCCGGCCTGGCGGCGGCGGCGACCATTCCGCTGTTCATGGCCCATATCGGCGACCGCGTGCCGTATGAGCACCGCCAGGGGACGATCGGGCGCTTCCTGACGGGGATGGTGATGGCCACCCTGCTGGCCGGGCCGATCTCCGGCACGGTGGCGGAATTCGCCGGCTGGCGCAGCTCCTTCCTGGTGCTGGGCGGCATGGGGGCGGCGATCGCGCTGCTGTTCATGCTGCTGCTCGGCCCGGTCTGGAAGGAAGGCGGGCGCGGCGGGTCGGGCGGGCTCGGCGGCTTCATCCGGCTGTTCGGGCGGCCGGCGGGGCGGCGGCTGATGATCGCGGCGACGGCTGACGGGATGCTGCTGTTCGGCGGCGCAATTCCCTTCATCGCCTCGCTGCTCATCACCCGCTTCGGGCTCTCGGCGGCGACGGCGGGGCTGATCGTGGCGGGCTTCGGGATCGGCGCCTTCGTCTATACCCGCGCGGCACCCTGGCTGGTGCGGAAGCTCGGCGAGCGCGGGCTGGTGCTGTGGGGCGGCGTCGGCCTCACGGCGGCGCTGGTGGCGATGGCGCTGGCGCCCGTCTGGTGGGTGGTGGCGGCGGCGCAGGTGGTGTTCGGCCTGCACTTCTTCATGCTGCACGGCGTGCTGCAGGCGCGCGCCACCGAAGCCCTGCCGGAGGCGCGCGGCACCGCGGTGGCGGGCTTCGCCATGTCGCTGTTCCTCGGCCAGAGCCTGGGTGCGGTGGTGTTCGGCGCACTGATCGCCGCCGCCGGCTTCACCGCCGGCTTCCTGGTCGCGGCGGCGGGCACGGTCGCGCTGACCTTCGCGATCCGCGCAAAGGTCATCCCGAAGGCCTGAGCGCCTCCAGCTCCCTGGCGACCTGCCCCTCGATCGCCGCGCCCAGCCCGTGCAGCGCCGTGGCGCCGTCCGCGCCATCCATCACCCGGTGGTCGAAGGAGAGATAGGCGTCCAACTCGCCGGTCTCCGAGATCGGCCCGTAGGAGAGGAAGCAGGGCAGCACGCTGACGCTGTCCACGATGGCGGCGCCGTGCCGGCCGAGTGCCGAGACCGCGAAGGTGCCGCCATAGCGCAGCAGCGGCCGGCCGATCGCCAGCGCGTAGCGCAGCAGCAGCCGGCGCAGCGGCCAGGGCTGGCGGGCGAAGCGCATCTGCCGCCGGTGCGTGCCGACATTCTCCGCCGGGCTGCGCTTCGCCGCGCGCAGCGCCTCGGCCAGCACCGGCAGCGGCGTCGCGTGCGGCTCGGTGAAGCGGGCCATGCCGAGCAGCGGGCCGGCCGCTTCGTCGCGCTCCAGCACGATGCAGCCGATGGCGTGCGGCACCTCGATCAGCCGCGGCGAGGGCAGCGTGGCGTGCACGCGGCGCAGCTCCGGCTGGCCTTCGGCGGCGAGCGCCAAGCCCTTCAGGAAGATCGTCGTCCAGGGCGGCCGCGGCGCCGGCAGCGCGGCGCGGGCGGCGCGCGCCCGCGGCAGCGCGAGCCGCGCCGTGATGACGCAGCGCGGCACCCGCAGC
Source organism: Falsiroseomonas sp. (assembly GCF_041690465.1). Lineage (GTDB taxonomy): Bacteria > Pseudomonadota > Alphaproteobacteria > Acetobacterales > Acetobacteraceae > Falsiroseomonas. The sequence goes on from NZ_JAWLHG010000001.1 coordinate 73,034, forward strand.
GAGGCCCAGGAAAGATCGGCGATGGTCTGCCGGCCTGGCGAAGGGCGGATGATCCGCCGTGCCGTCACCCCTGCCATCCGGACAGCCGCGCAAGGCGCGTGGCGGCCTCGGCGTTCAGCGCGCGCTCCGGCATGCGTCCCGCCGCCAGCGCGGCGATCTGGCGGACGGTGTCCATCGCCTGGTGCTCGGCGGCTTCGGGCGTCAGGCCGCCGATATGCGGCGTCGCCACCACATCCGGCCGGGCGGCGAGCGCGGGGTTCGGCCACTGGTCGGGCGCGCTGCCGACATCCATCGCCGCCGCCGCCACCTGGCCCGAATCCAGCGCCGCGGCCAGTGCATCCTCGTCCACCAGCCCGCCGCGCGAGAGGTTCACCAGCAGCACGCCACGCTTCGCCTTCGCCAGCGAAGCCGCGTTGACGATGTGATGCGTGGAGTCGTTCGCCACCGCCAGCGGCATCAACACATCGGCCTCGGCGAAGACGCGGTCGAGGGACACCGATTCCACGCCGGCGTCGGCGATGGTAGCGAAGGGGTCGTGCACCAGCACACGCATGCGCAGCGCGACGGCAAGCTCCGCCACGCGCCGCGCGATGCGGCCATAGCCGATCAGGCCGAGCGTGCGCCCGGCGAGCTGGCGTCCCATCCGCGGCACCGGCACGCGGCCGGCATGGAAATCGGCGGCGTAGGACGACACGCCGCGCGCCAGGTCCACCATCATGCCGATCGCGAGCTCGGAGACGCTGTCGCCGAAGCCGGGCGTCGCCTGCGTCACCAGCACGCCGGCGCGCGAGGCCGCGGCGATGTCGATGGTCGAGACATCCACCGCGACGCGCAGGAAGGCGACCAGGTCGGGCGCGTTCTCGAAGGTTTCCGCCGTGCCGGGGGTGGAGCGGTCGGCGACGATCGCCTGGCTGCCGGCGGCGGCCTCGGCCAGCGCGCGGCCGGAGAGTGGGGTGTCACCCTCGTGCAGCGTGACCTCCGCGACCTCCCGCAGCGCGGCCAGGGGGCGCTCGCCGTAGTAGTTCGCCCGCATCTCCGGCGTATGCGTCAGGAACACCCGTAGCATGGCCTCGTCTCCGTCCCGGTTCGGCACTAGCCTAGCAACCATGGACGACGCCGCCATTCCCTTCACCGCCGGCACCGCGCCGCCGCGCATCACGATCCCCGCCGGCGCGGTGGATTGCCATCATCACGTCTATGACGCCGCGGCGCCGGTCGCAGCCGGCGCGCGGCCGCATGCGACGGCGCGGCTGGCCGACCATGCGCGGCTGCTGGCGCGGCTGGGGGTGGAGCGGCACGTGCTGGTGCAGCCCTCGACCCATGGCTTCGACAATGCGCTGCACCTGGCCGCGCTGGCGGAGGCGGGGCCGCGCGCGCGGATGGTGGCGGTGCTCCCGCCCGACGCGAAGCCGGCGGAGCTGCGCGCGATGGCGGCGCAGGGCGTGGTGGGCGCGCGCGCCAACCTGATCAGCAGCGGGCTGCTGACGCTGGCCGATGTGGCGCCGCTGACGCGCCTGCTCGCCGATGCCGGCTGGCATCTGCAGGTCTTCGCCACCGCACAGATGATCGCCGACCTCGCCCCGGTGCTGCGGGCGGCACCCTGCGAGGTGGTGTTCGACCATTTTGCGCAACTGCCGCTCCGCGACTGGGCCGCGCATCCGGCCTGGGGCGTGGTGCTAGAGTTGCTGCAATCCGGACGCGGCTGGGTGAAGCTCTCCTCGCCCTACAGCCTGGACCAGGCGAATCCGCTGGCGGTGCGCGATCTTGCGCGGGCCTTCGTCGGAGCGGCGCCGGAACGGATGGTCTGGGGCACCAACTGGCCGCATCCGAATGCGACCGCGATGCCGGATGATGCCGCGCTGCTCGATGCGCTGGCGGAGTGGGCGCCGGAGGAGGCAACGCGGCGCGCCATCCTGGTGGAAAACCCGGCGCGGCTTTATCGCTTTGGCTGAAAGCCTGTCTGTGGATTAAGCCTTCGCTCAAAGAAGACCTGACCCTGCGGCGATCACCGCCCAGCCTGCCAGCAGGCCGGCCAGGCCCGCCAGCAGCGTCGGCAGCATGCGCGCGCCGAACAGCCGCCAGCCGAGCACCCCCGCCGCCACGCCGGCCAGCCGCGCAGGCCAGGGCACCGTGGCCAGCAAGCCGCCTGGCGTGGCGATCGCCAGCACGACGAAGGCCGCCAGCGTCGCCAGCGAGACGGCCGCGGCCCAGGCGATGAAGGGATGATCCGGCCGCAGCGCGCCGCCGAGCAGCATCCCCGTCCCGCGCAGGCCGAGCATCGCCAGCACCGTCAGCCCGAGCGCGAGATCGGCCTCGGTCATCGCCTCTGCCACAGGAAGGCGATGGTGCCGCCCACCAGCCCGGCGCCGAGCAGCCCCCAGGCCGGGCCAAGCCACAGCGCCAGCGGCGCCGCCAGCGCGCCGCAGATCACCGCGCTGCGCACCCCCGGCCGGCCGAGATCGGCGGCCAGCAGCAGGGCGAAGTAGAGCGGGTTGGTGAACAGCAGCGCCGCGCGCAGCGCCACCGGCAGGGATGGCGCCAGCCAATGCCCCGCCGCGGTCGCCGCCAACCCGGCGGTCCAGGAGGCGAGGGCGAAGCCGAGGAACCAGGGCAGGCGCTCATGCTCGGGCAGCCCCGGCAGGCGGCGCATGGCCGGCGCCCAGGGGGTTATGGCAATGAAGGGCGTCGCCAGCAGCCGCTTCCAGCCCGGCCGGCGCGGCCCGAGCAGCGGGGCGATGGCCACCGACATCGGCAGGAAGCGCGCATTCGCCGCCGTGGCCGCCGCGACCGCCGGCAGCACGCCCGCGCCCGCGCCGGTGGCCAGCCCGAGCAGCACCAGCTGCCCCGCCATGCCATAGACCGCCGCCGAGCAGAGCAGCGCCCAGCCGAGGGGCAGCCCGGCCTCCGCGACGGCGGCGCCGAAGGCCAGGAAGGTGACGCCCATGGCTAGGGCGGGGGCGCCCAGCGCCTCGATCGCGCCGATGCGGAAGGGGGTGGGTCGCGGCACGGGTGGTATGCTGCCCGCTGCCGGCGGGTTCGTCAGCCTGGGCCCAAGCACGGCCCAGCCAACCGGACCACGGGCCGCAAGGCGGCCCCGCGCGCAGAGCCGGCAATTCAACTCAGCGCCACAGCGCGTCGGCGCGCAGGCAAGGCGGCGGCTTGCGGCGCTGCTGCAAGGCCGCCCGCCGCCTGAGGGCCTGGATCAAGTCTCCTCTTCGCGGTCGGTCTCGACCTCGATGTCCTCGCCCAGCGTCTCGTCGGCGTCCTCGAGCTCCTCGGCGTCCTCGATCGCCTCGTCCGCCTCGTCGGCGTCCACCTCGACGATGTCCTCGGCCTCGGCCTCGGCCGGTACCACGCGCTTCTTCACCCGGTCGTCGGGTGGCGCGGGGGCGCGCTTCAGCTTCGGCTGCTCCGCCGGCTGCTCCGTCCCGCACTTCGGACAGACAGCAGGGGCGCGCGTCATGTCGTAGAACTTCGTCCCGCAGGAGACGCAGATACGCTTCAGTCCGAGTTCAGGCTTGGCCATCAGGAACCGCCAGGCAAAGGGGTCCGCGCGATTGCCACTTCGCGCCCTGCATGTCAAACGCCGCGCCCATGCAAGGCTCTGCCCCGCGCGCTGCGCACGACCCGACCGCCCCCCGCCCGCTGGCCGCCCGCCCGCCCGCCCGCCCCCTCTCCGGCGAGGCCCGGATGCCCGGCGACAAGTCCATCAGCCACCGTGCATTGATGTTCGGCGCGCTGGCCGTCGGCACCACCGACATCACCGGCCTGCTGGAAGGCGAGGACGTGCTGCGCACCGCCGCCGCCATGCGCGCGCTGGGCGCGGAGGTGGAAAATCGCGGCGGCGGCAACTGGCGCGTCGCCGGGCGGGGGATCGGCGGGCTGGTGGAGCCGGCGGACGTGCTCGACATGGGCAATTCCGGCACCGCCGCCAGGTTGCTCTGCGGGCTGCTGGCGGGGCACCCGATCTTCGCGGTGATGACCGGCGACGCCAGCCTGCGGAAGCGCCCGATGAAGCGGGTGACGGAGCCGCTCTCCGCCACCGGCGCCCGATTCGCCACCCGCGCCGGCGGGCGGCTGCCGCTGGCGGTGGAGGGTGCCGCCGATCCGCTGCCGCTCGACTACCTGGTGCCGGTGCCCTCCGCGCAGGTGAAATCGGCCTGCCTGCTGGCCGGGCTCTGCGCCCGCGGCGTGACGCGGATCGTGGAGCGGGAGGCCACCCGCGACCACACCGAGAACATGCTGCGTCACTTCGGCGCGACGGTCGGCGTCTCGGTCGAGGGTGCCGGCCGGGTGATCGAGCTGACGGGCCAGCCGGAATTGGTGGCCGCCCCCGTGGTGGTGCCGGGCGATCCCTCCTCCGCCGCCTTCCCCGCGGTTGCCGCGCTGCTGGTGCCGGGCTCCGAGGTCACGCTGCGCGGCGTGGGGATGAACCCGTTGCGCGCCGGTCTGTTCGCCACGCTGGCCGAGATGGGCGCCGACATCACCCGCCTCAACGAGCGGGTGGAGGGCGGCGAGCCCGTCGCCGACCTGCTGGTCCGGGCCAGTGCGCTACGAGCGATCGACGTGCCGGCGGACCGCGCGCCGAGCATGATCGACGAATACCCGATCCTCGCGGTGGCCGCCGCCGCCGCCACCGGCACCACCCGCATGCGCGGCCTGAAGGAGCTGCGGGTGAAGGAGAGCGACCGCCTCGCCGCCACCGCGGCGCTGCTGGAGGCGAACGGCATCCGCTTCGCGATCGAGGGCGACGACCTGATCGTGCATGGCGTGGGCGGGCCGCCGCCGGGCGGCGGCCTGGTCGTCACCAATATGGATCATCGCATCGCCATGTCCGCGCTGGTGCTGGGCCTGGCGTCCCGCGCGCCGGTGGTGGCGGACGACGCCGCCTTCATCGAGACATCCTTCCCCGGTTTTTCCGAGCTGGTGAACCGGCTGGCGGGCGAGGCGGCGCTGGCAGCGCCGTGACAGAGCCCAGGGTCGTCGCCGTCGATGGCCCCGCCGCCGCCGGCAAGGGCACGCTGGCCAGGCGCCTCGCCGCCGCGCTGGGCCTGCCCTATCTCGACACCGGGCTGCTCTACCGTGCCGTCGGCCGGCGCGTGCTGGACCGCGGCGCCGATCCGCGCGACGCCGCGGTCGCGGAAGCCGAGGCGCGCGCGCTGACCGCCGCCGATCTCGACCGCGCCGACCTGCGCGGGCCGGAGGCGGACATGGCGGCCTCGGCTGTCGCGGTGATCCCCGCCGTGCGTGCCGCGCTGCTCGACTGGCAGCGCGCATTCGGTCGCAGCCACGGCGCGGTGATGGATGGGCGGGACATCGGCACCGTCATCTTCCCCGACGCCCCGGTGAAGCTGTTCGTCACCGCGAGCGCCGAGGCCCGCGCGAAGCGCCGCCATGCGGAATTGCTCGCCCGCGGCATCGCCCGCGACCTGGCGGCGGTGGAGGCCGAGATGCGCGCCCGCGACGCGCAGGATGCCGGGCGCTCCACCGCGCCGATGAGGCCCGCCGAGGATGCCGTGCTGCTGGATACCACCGCGCTCGGGATCGAGGAGGTCTTCGCCACCGCGCTGGACCTCGTGCGCGCCCGCCTCGGAGCGTGACGATGCAGGACCTGCCCGCCCGGATCGAGCTGCATCCGATCTCCACGCTGACGCTGACCGATGCGCAGTTCCTGCGTGGCGAGGCGGCGGGCACGCCGACCACGCTCGCCGCCATGCTCTCGCTGGCCCAAGGAGGTGGGCGGCAGCCGATGGTGCTGCTGATGCATGGTTCGGGCGGGATCGGGCCGTCCATCCCGCTCTGGGTGCGGCAGATCAACGCGATCGGCGCCGCCGCCTGCGTGCTGGACGGGTTCAGCGGGCGCGGCCTGGTCTCGGTGAACCAGGACCAGGCCAGGCTCGGACGGCTGGCCTTCGTGCTCGATATCTACCGCACGCTGCCGCTACTGGCGCGGCATCCGGCGATCGATGCGTCGCGGATGGCGGTGCTGGGCTTCTCGCGCGGCGGGCAGGGCGCGCTGTATTCGGCGATGGCGCGGTTCCACCGCATGTGGAACCCGGGCGGGCCGGTGCCCGTCGGTACGCTCGCCTTCTACCCGGATTGCTGCACGCGCTACCTGGAGGACACGGCGATGGTGCCGGGGCCGATCCGGGTCTTCCACGGCACGCCCGACGACATGAACCCGATCGCCCGCGCGCGCGAGCAGGTGGAGCGGCTGGCGGCGGCCGGGCATGACGCGGCGCTGCTGGAGTATCCGGGCGGGCACCACGCCTTCGACAACCCGCTCTCGCCCGCCGCGGCGCGCGTGCCGGCGCAGAGCGTGCGCGATTGCCGGATCGAGGAGCGCGAACCCGGCCTGCTGGTCAATGCCGCCACCGGCGCACCCTTCGGCTACGACGATCCCTGCGTCGCGCGCCAGGCGCATATCGGCGGCAACCCGGAGGCGGCTGCGGCCGCGCGGCGCGATGTGCTGGGTTTCCTGCGGGGGCTGCTGAGCCTCGCGTGATCTACCAGGCCTTGATCGGCGGCGATTTCACCTCGACCGAGACGGTCGGCTCCAGCGCCTCAATGTGGTGCTCGACGCCGGGCTCGTTGTACCAGGCGTCGCCCGGGCCGGCGATGAACTCCTGCCCTGCGATCGTCACGCGCACCTTGCCGCTGACCACATAGACGATCGACTCATGGTCCGCATGCACATGCGGCTGGGAGGCCTGGCCGGCGGCGAAGGTGGTCTCCACGAACAGCATCCGCGGCGTGACCATCAGCGTGCGGAGCTGCACCTCGCTGCCGAGCGGACGGCCCTCCACCGCCGTCATGCGGGTGATCTCGGCGTCCTGGCGCGCGGTGAAGACGCGGCCGAGCGGGGATGCGGCGCGGGCGGTGGACATCGGGTGTGCTCCCTTGGCAGGTGCGGCCAGCATGCCCGAAGGCGCGGCGGCAGGGCCAGCGCAACGGATTCCAGTTGACTCCTTAATGCTTCACGCGTAACGCCCGCCCCCGAACCGCGTCCCCGGCAACGGGCCGCGGTGCCCCTGCTTTGGCGGCAAGGGGAACGATCCTTCCGGCGACCACCCTCACAGGTCACGCCAGGTTGGGGCGTCGCCGCCAGACCGGGGCCGGGACCGGTGGCCCGTCGCAACCCGCCTTCAGCCCAGGGGCCGTTCGGATCCAAGGGGGATCCGCAGCGGCCACGTCGTGTCCGCGGAATGACCGCGGAGGCGCATACCGCATGGCCCGCCCGTCCCGGCGCGGCCACCACCAGGAACCGCATACCGCATGGCAAGCGCCACCACCCTCGCCCGCAACCCGGAAGAGGATTTCGCCGCCCTTCTCGACGCGACGCTCGGCGACAACACCGGCTTCGCCGGTTCGGTCATCACCGGCAAGGTCATCCGCGTGGATGACGACTTCGCGATCGTGGATGTCGGCCTGAAGAGCGAGGGGCGCGTCCCCCTCAAGGAATTCGCCCCGCAGGGCCAGAAGCCGGAAGTGCAGGCCGGCGACACCGTCGAGCTCTTCGTCGAGCGTTACGAGGACCGCGACGGCTCCATCGTGTTGAGCCGCGAGAAGGCCCGGCGCGAGGAAGCCTGGACCAACCTCGAGAAGTCCTTCACCGCGCAGCAGCGCGTGAACGGCGTGATCTTCGGGCGCGTCAAGGGCGGCTTCACCGTGGACCTCGGCGGCGCGGTCGCGTTCCTGCCGGGCAGCCAGGTGGACATCCGCCCCGTCCGCGACGTGACGCCGCTGATGGGCAGCCCGCAGCCCTTCCAGATCCTCAAGATGGACCGCGCCCGCGGCAACATCGTCGTCTCCCGCCGCGCCGTGCTGGAAGAGACCCGCGCCGAGCAGCGCGCCGAGCTCGTCCAGGGCCTGAAGGAAGGCATGGTGCTCGACGGCGTGGTGAAGAACATCACGGACTACGGCGCCTTCGTGGATCTGGGCGGCGTGGACGGCCTGCTGCATGTCACCGACATCGCCTGGCGCCGCATCAACCACCCGTCCGAGGCGCTGAACATCGGCCAGGCGGTCAAGGTGCAGGTGATCCGCTTCAACCCGGAGACCCAGCGCATCAGCCTCGGCATGAAGCAGCTGATGGCCGATCCCTGGGACGGCGTGGCGACGAAGTACGCCGTCGGCGGCAAGTTCTCCGGCCGCGTCACCAACATCACGGACTATGGCGCCTTCGTGGAGCTGGAGCCGGGCGTCGAGGGCCTGGTGCACGTCTCCGAGATGTCGTGGACGAAGAAGAACGTCCATCCCGGCAAGATCGTCGCGACCAGCCAGGAAGTGGACGTCGTCATCCTCGACGTGGACGGTCCGAAGCGGCGCATCTCGCTCGGCCTCAAGCAGGCCAGCGGCAACCCGTGGGACGTCTTCGCCGAGCAGCACCCGCCCGGCGCCGTCATCGAGGGCGAGATCCGCAACATCACCGAGTTCGGCCTGTTCGTCGGCCTCGGCCCGGACCTCGACGGCATGGTGCACATGTCCGACATCAGCTGGGACGAGCCCGGCGAGGTCGCCATGCAGCGCTACAAGAAGGGCGACATGGTCCAGGCCAAGGTGCTGGACGTGGACATCGAGAAGGAGCGCATCTCGCTCGGCATCAAGCAGCTCCAGGCCGATCCGGCCGCCGAGGTGCTGGACCGCGTCCGCAAGGGCGAGGTGGTGACCTGCATCGTCACCAAGGTCGAGGCGAACGGCATCGAGGTGAAGGTGGACGACGTGCTCACCGGCTTCATCCGCCGTGCCGAGCTTGCGCGTGACCGTGCCGACCAGCGCCCCGACAAGTTCGCCGTGGGCGAGAAGGTCGATGCGAAGGTGACCGCCGTGGACCGCGCCGGCCGCCGCCTGGCCCTGACCATCAAGGGCAAGGAAGTGGAGGAGGAGCGCGAGGCGATGAAGGAGTACGGCTCGACCGACTCCGGTGCCTCGCTCGGCGACATCCTCGGCGCGGCGATCCGCCGCCGCCAGGCCGGCGAGGAGTAGTCCGCGCGCCGGCCAAGCCGGCGCAGGGAGACCGAAGGAACCCCGGGCAGCGTCGCTGCCCGGGGTTTTTTCTTGCTCGGCAAGGCCAGCCGGTCCGGTGCGTCAAGGGCGCGGTCCCGTCGCTGCTGGAGGCGAGCAGGTGTTCGGCGCGCAGCGCCATCGCGCGCGGCGGGCCGCCGGACGCAAGACGGCTTCCCCCGCTCTCGTGCTGCGCGGCGAGGTGCGGGTGATCGCCGCCACCGCCACCCGGCTGCATGCGCCCACCGCGCGCGACCTCGGCGCGTCAGCCGCGAATCATGGCGCGAGCTTCGTCAGCGCCTCTTGAGCCCGCCGCCATGCGGCGTGCGCTCCTCGGCGAGCGGGCGGATCGCAGCGCCCCGCCTTGCGCGCCAGCCGGCGCTGTCCGATACGCGCCTGATCACGAATCGGAGCGGTGGAACGTGGCGCGACTGACGGTGCTCGAACCGGAGGCGATGTATCCGGATACCTCCCTCGAACAGGAGGTCTTCGGCCCCGAGGTCGAGATCCTGCACGGTGGGGCGCCGCACACCGAAAGCCTCGACATGCTGCCCGACGAGGTCTGCGCCCGGGTGGACGGGCTGCTGATCTTCCGCCACTGGCTGAAGCCGCACCACATCGCGCGCTTCCCGAGGCTGAAGGCGGTGGTGCGGATGGGCGTCGGCTATGATCGGCTCGACCGTGCCGCCTGCGCCGCGCGCGGCATCAAGGTCTGCAACGTGCCCGATTACGGCACGATGGAGGTGGCGGACCACGCCATTGCCCTGACGCTGGCGCTGCGGCGCGGCATCGCGCTGCATCACGACCTGCAGCGGGCGGACCCGCCCGCGGCCTGGCGCTACGTGGACAGCCCGCTGATCCGCCGGCTGGAGGTGCAGGGCTTCGGCATCGTCGGGCTCGGGCGGATCGGCACCGCGGTGGCGCTGCGCGCCAAGGCGCTTGGCTTCAAGGTGCGCTTCTTCGACCCCCACCTGCCGAACGGCGTGGACCGCGCGCTCGGCATCGGCCGCGCCCGCACGCTGGAGGAGTTGCTGGCCGGCGCCGACGTGCTCTCGATCCACGTGCCGGACACCCGCACCACGCGCGGGCTGATCGGCGCGGCGCAGCTCGCCCTGCTGCCGAAGGGCGCAGTGGTGATCAACACCGCTCGCGGCACCAGCCTCGACATCGAGGCGCTGGAGGCGGCGCTGCGCTCAGGGCAGCTGGCCGGCGCCGGGCTGGACGTGATCCCAGTGGAGCCGCCGGTGGAGCCAGTGCCCAACCTGCTCGCGGCCTATCGCCGGCGGGAGCCCTGGCTGACGGGGCGGCTGATCGTGACGCCGCACAGCGCCTTCCATACGCCGGAGGCCTGGGCCGATATCCGTCGCAAGAGCGCCGAGACGATGCGGGACGTGTTGCTCCACGGCCACTCGCACAACGAAATCCCGCCACACTCGGATTGAAATGCTCGCATAGGTTGTGTAGTCTCGCGCATTGCGTGTTGTCTGCGCAATGCAATGAGCGTAGCGTGCCCTTCGCCGTAACACACGTTTGATTGATCGCGATCATGTTGCGCTGCATAATACCAGCGCGTCAAAAGTTCGGCGGCATATAGGCACTTCCGGGCGAATGTTCGCCCGGGGCGGCTGGAGCGGCTCGTAAGTCGGCTTTCAGGTCGTGGGGGAGCGGTTGCAGGTCATCCTCGATATCTCCCGGCTGCTCACCGTGGCGCACCGCCCGGCGCCGACCGGCATAGACCGCGTGGAGCTCGCCTATGCCCGGCGCTGGGCCGCGGAGCCGGAGGGGCGCTGCACCTTCGTCGCCGAGATGCCGCTGTTCGGCTTCGCCACCTTGCCCCGCAATATGGTCGCCGAGCTGGTGACCGCGCTGGAAGGCGCCTGGCTGCATGGCGGGCGCAGCGCCGCCACGGTGGCGCGCCGGGCGCGCCTCGCCCTGCCCTTCGGCCGCAGCGCCCTGGTGGAGCTGCTGCGCCGGCCCGCCCCCAAGGCCTTCCTGCTGGTCTCCCACCGCGCGCTGGAACGGCCGGCCCGGATCGCCGCGATGCGCCGGCAGGGCTGCCATTTCGTGCCGCTGATCCATGACCTGATCCCGCTGCAGCACCCCGAATTCGCCCGCGCCGGCCATGCCGACCGCCACCGGCGGCGCATCGCCACCACCGCCTCGCTCGCCGATGCCATCGTGGTGAACTCCGCCGCCACCGGCGAGGAGCTGACCCCCTGGCTCGCCGGCCGGCCCATCCCACCGCCCATCGCCGTCGCCCCGCTCGGCGTCACCCCGCCCGAGGTGGAGGAGCCGCCGGTGGCGCTGCGCCCCTATTTCGTGGCGCTCGGCACCATCGAGCCGCGGAAGAACCACCTGCTGCTGCTCAATCTCTGGCGGCAGTTCGCGGCGAGCCTCGGCCCCGCCGCGCCACGCCTGATCGTGGTCGGCCGCCGCGGCTGGGAGAATGAGAACGTGCTCGACATGCTCGAGCGCTGCGCGGCGATCGACGGCTTGGTACGCGAATGCGGCGCGCTGCCGGATCGCGAGGTCGCCTCGCTGCTGCGCGGTGCGCGCGCCCTGCTGTTCCCCTCCTTCGCCGAGGGCTTCGGCCTGCCGCTGGCGGAATCGCTCGCGCTCGGCGTGCCGGCCATCGCCTCCGACCTGCGCTCGCTGCGGGAAGTCGGCGGCGCGGTGCCCGACTACATCGACCCGCTGGACGGTGCCTCCTGGCGGAATGCCGTGCTGGACTATGCCCGCCCGGACAGCCACGCGCGCCGTTCGCAGCTCGGCCGGCTCAGCGGCTGGAAGCAGCCCACCTGGGCGGACCATTTCGCCGCGGTGGACCGGCTGCTCGAGGTGCTGGTGCGCCAGGCCGGCGGCGCCCGGCCGCCGCACGCCCCGGCCGCCACCTTGGCGCCAGGCCGTGCCGCGGCGCGGGAGAAGGCCGCCGCTATGGACGGCCTCGGCCGTGACGAGATCGCGCCGTGAGCCGCCGCCTCCGGGCGCGCGCCGCACGCCCCTGACCCGCGGCGCGACGCAGTGACCTCACGCGGCCAAGGCCCGCGGCGGGCGCGCCCCGCCGGCGGTGCGGTCCCCGTCGCCATCCTCGGCGCCGCCTGCCGGCTGCCCGGCGCACCGGACCTCGATGCATTCTGGCAGCTGCTGGAACGCGGCGGCGATGCCGTCTCCACCCTGCCGGCCGACCGCTTCCCCCAGGCCGCCTTCTTCCACCCGCGTCGCGGCGAGCCGGGCCGCGCCTATACCTTCGCCGCCGGCCATGTCGGCGACGCCTATGCCTTCGACGCCACCGCCTTCGGCATCTCCCCGCGCGAGGCGGCCGAGATGGACCCGCAGCAGCGCCTGCTGCTGGAGGTGACGCTCGGCGCCGTGGAGGATGCGGGATGGCGGCCCTCGGCGCTGGCGGGGCGGGAGGTCGGCGTCTTCGTCGGCGGCTCCGCCACCGACTACGCGGAGCTGCGCCTGGCCGACCCGGCGGGCGGCGACCGCTATTTCATGACGGGCAACGCGCTCTCGATCCTGTCGAACCGGCTGACCAACGTGTTCGACCTGCGCGGCCCGGCGGAAACCATCGACACCGCCTGCTCCTCCTCGCTGGTTGCGTTGCACGCGGCCTGCCGGGCGGTCGCCGAGGGGCGGGTGAAGGCGGCGGTGGCGGCGGGGGTGCAGATGCTGCTCTCGCCCTACGCCTTCATCGGCTTCTCGCGCGCAGGGATGCTCTCGCCGACCGGGCGCTGCCGCGCCTTCGACGCGGCGGCGGATGGCTATGTGCGGGCCGAGGGCGCCGGCGCGGTGCTGCTCAAGCCGCTGGATGCGGCGCTGCGCGACGGCGATGCCGTGCGCGGGGTGATCCTCGGCAGCGGCGTGAACAGCGCCGGACGGACCATCGGCCTCGCCCTGCCGAACCGCGAGGCGCAGGCGCGGCTGATCCGGCGGGTGATGGCCGAGGCCGGCGTCGGGCCGGACCGGCTCGCCTATTTCGAGGCGCATGGCACCGGCACCCAGGCCGGCGACCCGGCCGAGGCCTGGGCCATCGGCCACGCCGCCGGAGGTCTCGGTTGCCGCTCCGCGGAGAGGGGGCGGACGGCGAAGCTCGCGGTCGGCTCGGTGAAGACGAATATCGGCCATCTGGAGCCGGCATCCGGCATCGCCGGGCTGCTCAAGGCGATGCTGGTGCTGGAACACCGCGTGGTGCCGGCGACGCTTCACCAGGAGAAGCCGAACCCCAACATCGACTTCGACGCGCTCAACATCCGCATCCCCGCCGCCACCGAGACGCTGGACGCAATCACCGAGCCGGTGGCGGGGGTGAACTCCTTCGGCTTCGGCGGCACCAATGCCTGCGTGCTGCTCGGGCCCGCGCCGAAGCCGCGCGCGGCACGCAGGGGCCAGGCGGGCGCGGCACCGCCGCTGCTGCTCTCCGCCCGCTCCGCCGCGGCGCTGGCCGAACTCGCCGGGCGCTGGCAGGCGCGGCTGGAGGGCGCCACCCCGAGGCAGGCGGCGACCCTGGCGCGCGGCGCGGCGCGGCATCGCGACCTGCTGCCGCACCGGCTGGCGCTGCGCGGGCGGGGCGGCACCGGGATGGCCGCCGCGCTCGGCGCCTGGCGGGACACCGGAAAGGCCGAAGGCGTGACGGCCGGCGAGGGTGCCACCGGTCAGACCGCGCTCTGCTTCGTCTTCAGCGGCAATGGCGCGCAACACGCCGGCATGGCACGCATTGCGCTGGCCCATTCGTCGAGCTTCCGGCGCGGGATGCAGGCGGCCGACGCCGCGCTCGCGCCGCTGCTCGGATGGTCGCCGCTGGCGCGGATCGCGGCCGGCATCACGGCGGAGGAACTCGCCGCCACCGACATCGCCCAGCCCACCCTCTTCGCCATCCAGGCGGCGATGCTGCCGGCCCTGGCCGAGCAGGGGCTGCGGCCTGCGATGGTGCTCGGCCATTCCGTCGGCGAGGTGGCCGCCGCCCATGCCGCCGGCCTGCTCGACCTTGATCAGGCGGCGCGGCTGGTGGTGCGGCGTAGCCGCCACCAGCATGCGTGCCGCGGCAATGGCCGCATGGCCGCGCTGAGCGCCACGCCCGAGGAGGCCGCGGCGATTCTCGCCGGCACCGGCATCGAGATCGCCGCCATCAACGCGCCGGCCGCGCTGACCCTCGCCGGCCCGCAGGCGGGGCTGGAGCAGGTGCGCCGGGAGGCCGAGGCGCGGCGGCTGGCCTTCGTGCCGCTCGACCTCGACTACGCCTTCCACAGCGCGGCGATGGACCCGGTGCGGCAGGGCCTGCTCGCCGACCTCGCCGATCTGCGCTGCGGCGCGGCGGCGCTGCCGATCTTCTCCACCGTCACCGGCGCGAAGCTGGCGGATGGCGAGGCGGATGCCGGCTACTGGTGGCGCAACCTGCGCGAGCCGGTGCGCTTCGAGGCCGCGGTGCGCGGCGCGCTGGCCGCCGGCGCACGGCTGTTCCTGGAGATCGGCCCCAACCCGGTGCTGCAATCCTACCTGCGCGAAACCCTGCGTGCGGCAGCGCCCGATTCGGGCGGGTCCACGGCGATCCTGGCGAGCCTGTCCAAGCGCGATGCGGATGCGGCCGATCCCTTCCCGGCCATCGCCGACCGCGCCTTCGCCGCCGGCGCCGATCCGCGCGACGGCCCCGCCTTCCAGGGGCCCGCCGAGCGCCGCCTGCCGCTGACGCCCTTCGCGCGCCGCCGCTTCTTCCATGCGATGACGCCGGAAGGCGCGCGGATCACCGACCCGGAGCAGGACCATCCGCTGCTCGGCTTCCGCCGCGGACAGGAGCCGGGGGTCTGGACCCGGCTGCTCGACACCGCGCTGGAGCCCTGGCTGGCCGATCACCGGCTCGGCGCCGATGCGGTGCTGCCGGCGGCGGCGATGCTCGAGATGGCGCTGGCCGCCGGCCGCGCCCGCCACCCGGAGGCCGGGGCGCTGGAAGCCGCGGAGTTCCGCATCCTCCGCCCGCTGGTGCTGGAGGCGGCGCAGGCGCGGGAGGTGCGCAGCAGCCTCGACCCCGACGGCGCCTTCCGCCTGGAAAGCCGCCGGCGGCTGGCGGAGGAAGGCTGGACCCTGCACGCCCTGGGCGAGGTCCGCCCCGCCACGCCGGCCGCCCTGGGCCTGCCGGCCACCGCACCGCCCGGCGCGGAGACGCTGGCAGGTGCGGAGATCCGCGCCCGCGCCGCCGCGCTCGGCCTGACCTATGGCCCGGCCTTCGCCGCGGTGGAGAGCGTGCAGGCCGAGGATGCGAAGGTCCTGGTCCGGCTTTCGCTGCCGGAGGCCGCGCCCGCCGATGCCGGCTTCCTGCTGCATCCCTCGCGGCTGGACGGCGCCCTGCAGGGTCTGTTCGCGCTGATCGACCCGGCGCTGATGCCGCCCGGCACGGGGCTGGTACCGGTGAAGGCGGGGCGGCTGGTGGCGCTGGCCGCCGGGCAGCCGGCCGTGACGGCCGAGCTGGAACTCACCCGCCGCGGCGCCCGCTCCGCCGCCGCCCGGCTGGTGTTGCGCGACGATGCCGGCCGCGCCGTGGCGCGGCTGGAGGAAGCGGTGTTCCAGCGCCTCGCCCTGCCCGGGGCCGCCGATCCCGCCGAGGCGGCCGCCCGCATCGAGCTGCTCCCCGCCGCCGAGGGCGCGCCGCCGCCGCCCGCCCTGCCCGCCGCCATCGAGGCCGCGCGCAGCCACGCCGCCGCGCATGACCTCGGCGAGGCGGCGTTGCTGCTGGAGGCGCATGTCGCCGCCGCGGCGCAGGAGGTGCCGCTGCGCGCCGCCGCGCCGGAGGCCGCCGCCTACCTCGCCTTCCTGCGGCTGTCGCTGGTCGAGGACGGCGCCGCCGAAGCCGGCCCGCGCGGCTTCCGCCTGCTGCCCGAAGCCGCGCTGCCCCCCTCCGCCGAGATCTGGCGCTCGGTGCTGGACGAGCACCCGGAACTCGCCCTCGACCTCGCCTGGATTGCCGAGGCGGCGGAGCGGCTGCCGGAGGCGCTGCGCGGCCAGCGCCGCGGCGTGGCGCCGCCGCCGCTCGGTGGCGCCGCATTCGGCAGGCTGGCCGATGCGCTGGCCGCCGCCGTCGCCGCCTTCGCCGCCGCTTGGCCGGAGAACCGGCCGCTGCGCATCCTGGAAGTCGGCGCCGCGGGCGACCTGCTGGCGCGGCGCGTGCTGGCGCGCCTCGCGCCACTCGGCCGCCGGCTGCACTACCTGGCCGCCGGCGAGGCGCGCATCCCGCTGCCCGCGGCGCAGGGCACCACGCTCGACTCCGCGGCCTGGGATCCGCGCGGCGGCGCGCCACCGCCGATGGTGGCGGACCTCGTCATCGGCCTGGCGCCGGCCGCCCGGCTGCGGGCCGGGGCGGCACTGGCCGGGGCGCTGCGCCCGGCACTCGCGGAGGGTGGCGCGCTGCTGCTGGCCGAACCGCTGCCCGGCCGCGCCTGGACCTTCGTCTGCGGCCAGGACCCGGCCTGGTGGACCGGGCTCGGGGCCGATCCGGCCGGCGGATCGGATGGCGGCGCGCTGCCGGATGCGACGCTCTGGCTGAACCGGCTGGGCGATGCCGGCTTCCGCGCCGCGACAGCGGAGAAGCTGCCCTGCGCCCCCTGGCCCGCCGTGCTGCTCGGTGCCGAGGCGGCACCACCCCCCGCCGCCGCGCGCCCCGCCGCGCCGCGCACGATGATCTTCGCCGCGCCCGCCGCGGCCCCCCTGGCCGAGGCGCTGGCGGCGCGGCTGGTCGCCGCCGGCACCAGGGTCGAACACCTGCCGCTCGGCGAGGCGCCGCCGCCGCGCGCGCTGGCCGGGGCGCGGATGCTCGTCTTCCCCGCGACCGAGCCCGCGGGGCTGGCGGAGACGCTCGCCGCACTGGTCCGGCTGGCCGAGGCCGCCACCGGCAGCGCAGCCGGCTTCGTGCTGGTCACCGAGGGCGGCGCGCAGCCGCCGGAGGGGCGGCACCTGCCCGCAGCCGCCGCCGCGCGCGGCCTGTTCCGCGTGCTGGCCAACGAAATGCCGGCGCTGCGCCCGCGCCGCATCGACATCGCGCCCGGCCTGCCGGTGGAGGCCGCGGCGCGGCGCCTGGCCGCCGAGCTGGACGCGCCGGATGCCGAGCCGGAGGTGACGCTCGCAGCGGCCGGGCGCCTTGTGCCGCGCCTGCTGCCCGGCCTCGCCGCGCCGCCGCCCGCAGGGCCTCTGCGGCTCGGCATCGGGCAGCCCGGCCGGCTCGGCACGCTGCGTTGGGAGAGGGCGGAGACACGCCGCCCCGGCCCCGGCGAGGTGGCGATCCGCGTCGAGGCCGCGGGGCTCAACTTCCGCGACCTGATGTGGGCCCAGGGCCTGCTGCCGGAGGAGGTGCTGGAAGCCGGCTTCGCCGGCCCGACGCTCGGCATGGAATGCGCCGGCGTGGTGGAGGCGGTCGGGCCCGGCGTCGCGCTGCGCCGTGGCGCACGGGTCTTCGGCGTGGCGCCGGCCGCCCTCGCGGCCCGCGCCATCACCCGGGTCGAGGCGCTGGTGCCGCTGCCGGAGGGGCTTTCGCCGGAAGCCGCGGCGACCATCCCGGTCGCCTTCCTCACCGCCGTCCATGCGCTGGAGGAATGCGCACGGCTGCAGCCGGAGGAGACGGTGCTGATCCATGGCGGCGCCGGCGCCGTGGGGCTGGCCGCCTTGCAGGTGGCGCAGGCGATCGGCGCACGGGTGGCGATGACCGCCGGCTCGCCCGCCAAGCGCGCGTTCCTGCGCGCCGCCGGTGCCGAGCTGGTGCTGGACAGCCGCGACCCCGGCTTCGCCGATGCGCTGCGCGCCGCGTGGCCGGACGGCGTGGATGTCGTCCTCAATTCACTCGCCGGCGAGGCGATGGAGCGCAGCCTCGAACTGGTGAAACCCTTCGGCCGCTTCATCGAGCTCGGCAAGCGCGACTTCGTGGAGAACCGCCGCGCACCGCTGCGCCCGTTGCGCCGCAACGCCACCTATTTCGCCGTGGACGTGGACGAGCTGCCGCGCGCCCGCCCGGCACTTGCCGCGAAGCTGCTCGCCCGCATCCGCGAGCGGGTCCAGGACGGCAGCCTGCGCCCGCTGCCGCATGCGGTGTTCGGGCCGGACGAGATCGAGGCGGCGTTCCGCACCCTCCAGGCCTCGGCGCATATCGGCAAGCTGGTGGTCCGCCCGCCGGCACCGCGCGAGGCGGCCCTCGCCGCCCCCTGGCTGCCGGGCGAGGCTCATGTCGTGGTCGTCACCGGCGGCACGCGCGGCTTGGGGCTGGAATGCGCGAAGTGGCTTGCCCGGTCCGGCGTGCGGCATCTCGCCCTCCTCGGAAGGCGCGGCGCGATGGAGAATCCAGCGGCGCTGCGCGACCTCGCTGCGCTCGGCGCCCAGGCCGCGATCCACGCCTGCGACGTGGCGGATGCCGAAAATCTGGATGCGACGCTGACAAGAATCCGCGGCGTGCGGCCGATCGGCGGCGTGGTGCATGCCGCCGGCATGCTGGACGACGCCGCGGCGGTGGCGATGGACGCCGCCCGCTTCCGCCGCGTGCTGGCTCCCAAGCTCGATGCCGCCGAACACCTGGACCGGCTGACCGCGGAGGATCCGCTTTCGCTGTTCCTGCTGTTCGGCTCGGCGACCACCGCCTTCGGCAATCCCGGCCAGGCCAACTACGTCGCCGCCAATGCCGCGCTGGAAGCGCTCGCCCGCCGCCGCCGCGCCGCGGGGAAGCCGGCGCTGGCCGTCGCCTGGGGGCCGATCGCCGATACCGGCATGCTCGCCGCCGATGCCGGCAAGGCGGCGGCGCTGCACCGCCGCCTCGGCGTCGAGTCGATGACCGCGGCGGAGTCGCTCGCCGCGCTGCCGGCGCTGCTTGCCGCGCCGCATGCGGCGCCGCTGCTCGCCCGGCTCGGCGAGGCCGGGCAGCGGCTGCGCCTGCCGGTGATGGAGGAGCCGATGTTCGGCACGCTGGCCGTCGCCCAGGCCGCGCCCGATGCCGGCGACCTGCGCGCGCGCCTCGCCGCCATGCCGGCCGACCAGGCCGAAGCCACCCTGCTGCGCCTGGTGCAGGAGGAGATCGGCCGCATCCTGCGCCTGCCCGCCGAGGCGGTGGGCGCGGAGGCGGCGGTGGCGGGCCTGGGCCTCGACAGCCTCGGGGCGCTCGAGCTGCGCGGCGCCCTGGAATCGCGGCTGGCCTGCCAGGTGCCGATCGCCGGCCTGTCCGAGGAGTTGACGGTTGCCGCCCTGGCGCGGCAGATCGCCGCCGGGATCCTGTCGCCGGCGAACGGGGGCGAGGCCACGATCGCCGTGCTGATGGAAAGTTTCGAGCCGGCGCCGGGGGCGATCCGCGCGGCCGAGTAGGTTGGGCAGGGCAGGTGATGGCGAGAGCGCAGTCCTTCGGTCTCTCCGCCACCGCGCGGCTGGCGCTGGTGCAGCGTCTGGCCCGGCGTCGCGAGGGGCAGGAAGCGCAGGCGGCCTCCGACCCGCGCGGCTTCGGCAGCATCCAGAACCTCAAGGATTGGGGGCTGGTGCGCGACGCGATGGACGCGCTCGGCATCGAGAGCCCGTTCTTCCGCGCGCATGACGGCCGCGCCGGCGCGCACAGCCTGATCGGCAACCGCGACGTCATCAATTTCGGCAGCTACGACTATCTCGGCCTGAACGGCGATCCGCGGCTGCATGCGGCGGCGGCCGAGGCGATGGCGCGCCATGGCATCTCCGCGTCCGCCTCTCGCCTGGTGTCGGGCGAGCGGCCGGTGCATGGCGCGCTGGAGCGGCGCATCGCCGCGCATTACGGCGCGGAGGCGGCGCTCGCCTTCGTCAGCGGGCATGCGACGAATGTCACGCTGATCGGCCATCTGATGGGCCCGCGCGACCTCATCCTGCACGATGCGGCGATCCACAATTCCTGTGTCGAGGGCGCCAAGCTTTCCGGCGCGCGGCGCGTGCCGTTCGCGCATAACGACCTTGCTTCGGCGGAGAAGGAGTTGAAGGCGGCGCGCCGCGGCGCACAGCGGGCGCTGATCGTCGTCGAGGGCCACTACTCCATGGATGGCGACCTGCCGGACCTGGCGGGCTTCGTGCGGCTGGCGCGCGCGCACGATGCCTGGCTGATGGTGGATGACGCGCATGGCCTCGGCGTGGTGGGCCCGACGGGCAAGGGCGTGTTCGAGGCCGCCGGCGTGGACCCTGCCGAGGTGGATCTCTGGATGGGCACGCTCTCCAAGACGCTCTGCGCCTGCGGCGGCTATGTCGCGGCGCGGGCGGAGCTGGTGGACTGGCTGCGCCACACCGCGCCGGGATTCGTCTATTCGGTCGGGCTCGCGCCGCCGCTCGCGGCCTCTGCCGCCGCGGCCTTCGACATCATGCTGGCGGAGCCCTGGCGGGTGGCGAAGCTGCAGGCGAATGCGCTTCTGTTCCGCGACCTCTGCCGCACCCACGGCTTCGACACCGGCGCCTCCGCGGGGCTGGGTATCGTGCCGGTGGTGCTCGGCAGTTCGGTGCGCGCGGCGCGGGTCTCCGGCGCGCTGCTGGAGCGGGGCGTGAACGCGCTGCCGATCGTCTTCCCCGCCGTGCCGGAAGGCGCCGCGCGCTTGCGATTCTTCATCTCCGCCGAGCATGAGGACGCCGACATCCGCACCGCGGTGGCGGCGCTCGCCGCCGCCGCCGACAGCGTGCCGGCCGCCGACCAGGGACTTTGAGCACGCTCCGCATCGAGGCGGTCACGACGGCGGCACAGGCGCGCGTCTTCCTCGCCCTGCCGGCGCGGCTTGCGCATCTCGGCTGGGGCATTCCGCTGCGCTGGGAGGAGCGGCGGCTCTTCGATCCGCGCTGGAACGGCTTCCTGCGCGACCACGCGGTGGCGCGCTTCCTGGCCTGGCGGGATGGCGAGGCCGTCGGGCGGATCGCCGCCTGCGTGCCGCTGGCCGGGCCAGGCCCCGCGACCTTCGGCTTCCTGCGCGCCGAGCGGGACGCGGCGGTGGTGGCCGCGTTGCTGGACGCCGCGCGCGGTTTCGTGGCGCGGCACGGGCGGAGCAGCCTCGATGGCCCGCTTTCCTTCACCATCAACCACGAGGCCGGCGCCCTCGTCGCGCCGCAGGCGGGCGGCAACGTCATCGTCCCGCCGGAAGCGGGCGGCGAAGCCATGCCCGCGGGTCGCGTGCCGATGCTGCGCATGCCGCGGACGCCGCCCTGGCTGCCGTTCATGATCGAATCGGCCGGCTTCACGCCGCTCGGCGACCTGCTGGCCTGCACGCTCGACCTGGCGCAGGAGCGTCACCGCGCCCGCTTCGCCGCGCTGGCGGCGCGGCGCCCGGCGGAGATAGCGCGGCTGCGGCTGCGGCGGCTCGACCGGCGCGACTTCGCCGCCGAGGTGTCCCGCGTCGCAGCGCTCTACGACGATGCCTGGGGCGCCAACCGCCACGCCGTGCCGCTCCGCCCCGGCGAGGTGGCGACGATGGCGAAGCTGCTGCGCCCGCTGCTGCTGGCCGGCGAAGTGGTGTTCGCGGAGTGGGACGGCGCGCCGGTCGGCCTGGTTTCGGTCGTGCCGAACATCGAGCCGTCGCTGCCGGCGGATGGCCGGCTGCTGCCCTTCGGCTGGCTGAAGCTCGGCGCCGCGCTCGCCGGGCGCACGGACAGTGCCCGCATCCCGATGCTCGGTATCGTGCAGGGCTTCCGCGGCCACCCGGCCTCCGCGCTGGCGATGGGCGCGCTGCTGGCCGAGGCGATCGGCATCGCCGAGCGGCGCGGCTGGCAGCGGACGGAGATCTCCTGGATCCTCGAGGAGAACGCCGCCATGCGGAACGCCATGGCGCGCCTGCCGGCGCCGGTCACCGGGCGGTGGCGGCTGTGGCGCGCGGGCGGGGGCGCCTCCTTGTGACCGGGCGGGACGCGGCGCGGCATTGACAGCGAGGCGCGTGGCATCGAGGTATCCACGCAGCATGTCGCCGCGAGACACCTCCCTGCCACCGGAGGACGAGCCGCGCCCGCCGGGCCGGCGTTTCCTCTTCCTGCAGGGACCGATCAGCCCCTTCTTCGCGGAGGTGGCGGCGGGCCTCACCGCGCGCGGGCATGCGGTGCACCGGATCAACCTCTGCCTCGGCGACCGGCTGTTCTGGAAACCGGTGGAAGGCGCGCCGCGCCCGGTGGACTTCACCGGCCGCGAGTCCGACTGGCCGGGCTTCATCGCCCGCTACCTCGACCTGCACCGCATTACCGACCTGCTGCTGCTGGGGGAGCAGCGCGACTACCACCGCATGGCGATCGCCGCCGCCCGGCGCCGCGGCGTTGCGGTGACAGTGACCGATTTCGGCTATTTCCGCCCCGACTGGATCACGCTGGAGCGCGACGCCATGGGCGGCGACAGCCTGTTCCCGCGCAATCCGGCGGCGATCCGCGCGCTGGCGGAGGGCCTGCCGCGCGCCGATCTGATGGAGCGGCTGCGCGACGACTTCCCGCGCCAGGCGCGGTGGGATGTGCTGTATCACCTGGCGAACCTGCTGCCCTGGCCCTTCCCGCACTACC
Source organism: Falsiroseomonas sp. (assembly GCF_041690465.1). Taxonomy (GTDB): domain Bacteria; phylum Pseudomonadota; class Alphaproteobacteria; order Acetobacterales; family Acetobacteraceae; genus Falsiroseomonas. The sequence goes on from NZ_JAWLHG010000001.1 coordinate 95,522, forward strand.
GCAGCCATCAGCTGCACCACCCACTGACCACCTATGCCGGCATCGGGCTGCGGCTGCTGCGCCGCAACGCCGAGCGGGCGGAGGGTGCGCGTGCGCTGGAGCTGGCCTCCGGCCATCCCTACTGGGTCTTCGCCATGCAGATGGAGACCGATTTCTCCATCCGCGCCTATTCCAGCTACAGCGACATGGACACGCCGCTGGCGGAGACGCTGCACTCCTTTGCCCGCCGCGCGCCGCCGGATGGCCAGATGATCGTGAAGGTGCATCCGCTCGATCCCTGCCTGAAGCGCTGGGGCCGCCGCGTGCCGGCGATCGCCGAAGCCGCCGGCGTCGCGCGCCGGGTGCATCTCGCGCATCACGGCCCGCTCGACACGATGCTGCAGGGCGCGCGCGGGCTGATAACGGTGAACAGCACGGTCGGGCTGCGCGCGCTGATGCTCGGCCGGCCGGTGAAGGCGCTCGGCCGCGCCGTGTGGGATGTGCCGGGATTGGCGCATCAGGGTCCGCTCGACCGGTTCTGGGCGGGGGGTGAGGCGCCGGATCCGTCCCTGTGCGACGACTTCCTCGCATCGCTGCAGGCGACGACGCAGTTGCGCGGCGTGTTCTACGCCGCCGAGGGCCGCGCCATGGCGGTCGCCGGGACGGTGGCCCGGCTGCATGACGGCCGGGTCGGCGTTCCCGCAGCTCAGTCGGCGGGCATCAGCGACGCCGCGATGAGCGGCGGCTCCTGACGCGACGGCAGGTCGTCTCACCGCACGTTGCAGGCCGCCGCGGGCATCGCCCTTTGGCCGCAGCGCTGCGGCTGATGTCTCCTGACGGGCGGGGCCGGGGCTGCGCCACGCTCCCCGCGCTGTCTCCGCGCCGCAGCAATACGTGATTCGCCCATAAGGCGTGTTTGGCAGAAAGAAATGCGCCGCATACGCGTGATACGCGTGTGCCTGCCGTCGAGATCCCCTATAGTTTATCCGTGCCGCCATATTTTCTCCGCAGAGTAGTCCACCTTTAGAAACATGCGGGATACCACCGTCGTCCTCCTGTCCGTCCTCGACGGCGCGGACTACCTGCCGACCCAGCTCGAGAGCCTGGAGCGGCAGGTCGATCAGCGCTGGATGCTGCTGTGGCGCGACGACGGGTCGCGCGATGGCTCGGTGCGCATCCTCGAGGAATTCGCGGCGCGGATGGCGCCAGGCCGGGTGCGGCGGGTTGCCCATGCCGCCCGTCGGCTGGGCATCGCGGCCTCCTTCCTGGCGCTGCTGCGGGCGGCGCCGGCGGATGCCGCGTGCTACGCCTTCTGCGACCAGGACGATGTCTGGCTGCCCGACAAGATCGGCCGCGCTGCCGCGGCGCTGGGGGCCGTGCCGGCCGAGCGGCCGGCGCTCTACTGCGCACGCCAGGTGATGGTGGACCGCGGCCTCAGGCGCCTCGGCCTTTCGCCCGATGCGAAGCGCGGACCGGGGCTGGCGAATGCGCTCGTGCAGAACATCGCCACCGGCTGCACCACCGTGCTGAACGCGGCGGCGCGACGCCATGTGCTCTCCGGCACGCCGCCGCCGCCCACGCTGCACGACTGGTGGGCCTATCTGGTGGTGACCGCGACCGGCGGCCAGGTGATCTTCGACCCGCAGCCCGAGATCCTCTACCGCCAGCACGGCGCCAATGCGGTGGGCGGCAATGTCAGCAAGCTCGCTCGCGCGATGCGGGCGCTGCGGCGCGGGCCCGGCGCCTTCCTCGACACGATGGCCGCGAACATCGATGCGCTTTCCGCCTGCCCTGGCCTGACGCCGGAGGCGCGCCGCACGCTGGATGCGCTCGGCGCCCTGCGCACCGGCAGCTTCGTCGCGCGGCTGCGCACGCTGCGTCGCACCGGCTTGTGCCGCCAGGGCTTCCGCGAAGACGTGCTGTTGCGGCTGTGGTTCACGCTGCGCCCGCTGCCGCGCTGCCGGGCCACGAGGACGGTCGCGACAGCGTGACGAACCTCTCCCTCAAGAGAATGTGACCGCCCGTTTGGACCGTTTGCGATCCGCAGGCGCCGCGCTCGCGGGCCGATGCTTGTCGCGTTGCGGGCCCTGCGGTATGCGCCCCGCGCCTGTGCGCGGTTGCCTCGTGCGCAGCGGATCGGCGCGCGCCTTCCCCGCGTCCGTGCGGCCCGCGTGATGCGGTTTCCAGCCCAGCAGGAGCCCGACAGATGAGCCAGCGCAACGACACGGCGCATATCTTCGTCGGCTCCGACCGGTCGCAGCTGCTGGCGGTGAAGGTGCTGGAGTACTCGATCCGCCGGCACACCGACCTCGAGATCCGGCTGCGCTCGATGCATGACCTCGACCTGCCCGATCCGCAGGACCCGCGGCAGGGCAAGCGCACCGGCTTCTCCTTCACCCGCTTCGCCATCCCGCAGCTGATGGGTCACCAGGGACGCGCCGTCTATCTCGACGCCGACATGCTGGTATTCCGCGACTTCCGCGAATTGTGGGAACTGCCCTTCGACGGCCACAAGGTTCTGATCCAGGAGGAATTGCCGGAGGAAGCGCAGAAGCGCGCCGATGGCGGCAAGCGCATCAAGCAGTGCTCGGTGATGCTGCTCGACTGCGCCGCGCTGGACTGGGATCCGGCGAAGATCATCGCCGGCCTCGACGGGCGCTACACCTATGAGGACCTGCTCTACCACATGTGCGTGCTGCGCGAGGAGGAGGTCGGCTACACCGTGCCCTTCGCGTGGAACAGCCTCGAGACCTACGAGCCGGGCAGGACCGGGCTGATCCACTACACCGACATGAACACCCAGCCCTGGGTGAACCCGGCCAATCCGAATGGCTGGCTGTGGCTCGAGGAAGTCCGGCGGATGATCGCCGAGGGTGCGCTCTCCATCGCCGAGATCGAGCAGGAGATCGCGCTGGGCCATTTCCGCCCCTCGCTCGCGGTCGAGCTTCGCGAGATCGGCGAAGGGCCGGCGAAGCCGGTGACGCAGGAGGATGCGCGCCGCTTCCAGAAGATCGACGACGAGGCCGGCTACAAGCGCCACGCCGCGGTGTACGAATCGGCGCGCAGGCGCAAGCAGGCGGTGCAGGAGTACGAGGCGAAGCTGGCGCGGGAGGCCGGCACCGGCGCGATGGCCGCGCATGCCGCCACCGGCGCGCTGCGCGAAGGAACCGGCGCGCTGCGGCGCGTGGTCGGCGCGCTGCGCCGCGCCTTCCGTTGAGGCACGGCGCCCAGGCGGCCATGGCGGACACCGTCCAACCCACCGGCTCGCCGATCCACCCGGAGGCGGAGTTCGACGCGACGGGCGGCACGCTCGCCCTCGATCCGACGGTGGTGGTGCGCCGCCATGCGGCGATCGAGACCGGGCAGGGCGGGCGCATCTCGATCGGCCGCAAATCGGTGATCCTCCAGTATGCACAGCTGCTGGCGCATGGCGGCGAGATCTCGATCGGCGCCTTCTGCAGCGTCAATCCCTTCTGCGTGCTGTACGGCCATGGCGGGCTGCGCATCGGCAACTACGTGCGCATCGCCACCCATACGGTGATGATCCCGGCCAACCATGTGTTCGACGATCCCGGGGCGCCGATCACCCGCCAGGGCCTGCGCATGCAGGGCATCACCATCGAGGACGATGTCTGGATCGGCGCCGGCGTGCGCGTGCTGGACGGCGTGACGATCGGCCGCGGCGCGGTGATCGCCGCCGGCGCGGTGGTGAACCGCGACGTGCCCTCGATGGCGATCTTCGGCGGGGTGCCGGCGCGCCAGATCGGCTGGCGCGGCCAGGCCTCCGCCAGCGCGCCGCCGGTGCCTGATGCGTCCCCCGCACGATAGCGCGGGCTTCGGCCTCGGCGCCGGGCTGCGCTGGTTGCGCAGTCGGGTGGCGCCGGATGCGCGGAACGCCACGCCGCGCCTGGCCGCGCGCATCCTGCCGTCGCCCGATGCACCGCGTGCGCCGCTCAATCTGCTCGTCATCGCCGATGCTGCCGGTGCCACCCTGCAGATCAACCTGCTGCGTCCGCTGCGCGCATCGCTCGCCGCCGGCGCCTGCCGCATCCACCTCGTCACCGAGGCGGAGGAAGCCGCATGGCGCCTGGCCGGCGGCCGACCGGCCGAGGCGGTGCGTCGCTTGTGGGACGAGGTGGCGCCGGAGGCGGTCTTCGTCAGCCGCTACGGCGGCGGCCTGGCGGAGGAGATCGTCGCGGCCGCGAAGCGCCACCGGACGCCGCTCGTCTATCACCTGGACGACAACCTGTTCGCCGTGCCCCGCGAAGCCGGCGCGGCAAAGGCCGCGAAATACGGCGCGCCGGAGCGCCAGGCGGCGATGCGCCACATGCTCTCGCAGGCCGACCTCGTCCTTCTCTCCACCTCACGGCTGCGCGACCAGCTGGCCGAGGCCGGCCTCTTGCCGGCGCGGCGCGATGCGGTGCAGGTCGCAGGCATCGCCAGCGCCAGCGACCCGTTGGAGCCGGCCATCACGCACGAGGCTGCCGGGCCGGTCTTCGGCTACATGGCGTCCTCCTCGCATGGGCCGGACCTCGCGCTCGCGCTGCCAGGGATCGAGGCGGCGCTGCAGCGCCTGCCTGCGGCGCGCTTCGAGATCTATGGGTCGTTGCCGATGCCCGGCACGCTCGCCGGCCGTTTCGGTGCGCGGGTGCGGCATCATCCCGCGGTGCCGGATTATGATGCCTTCCTGCGTGGCCTCGCCGATCTCGGCTGGCATTGGGGCCTCGCGCCACTGCGCCAGGGCAGCTTCAACGAGGCCAAGACCGACACCAAATGGGTGGAATATGCGGCGGCCGGGATCCCGTGCCTTGCCTCGCGCCATCCGGTGTACGAAGCGTCGCTTGCTGCCGGCGCGGCGGTGCCGGTCGGTGACGGCGACTGGGCGGAAACGTTGCCGGCGGCGCTGGCCGATGCCGCATGGCGGGATCGCGTGCTCGCGGCGGCACAGCAGCGGCTGCGCGCGGAGCACGGCCTGGCGCGCATGACGACGCAGCTCGCCGAGGCGCTCGGCGCCGCCGGCGTGCCGCGGGGCTTGCTGGCGTTGCCCGGGATGTGCCCCGGATGATACCGGGCAGCGCCGGCGGAGACGCGGCTCGGCTTCAGCGGCGGGGCCGGGCCCGGAGCCGGCCCTCGCAATCAATGTTCCTCTGACGACGGGGCGGGAAGACAGACGTGTTGCGCGCCATCGCGAACATCTTTCGCAGGGACGACACCGTGGGTGTGGCGGCCGAGGGTCCGGCGTCGCCCACCGCACCGCCGGTGGCTGCCGCGCCCGAAGTGCCTGTGGCGCCCGAAGTGCCTGCCGCGCCCGAAGTGCCTGCGGCGCCCGAAGCGCCTGCGGCGCCCGTGGCACCGCTCGGCGGCTACGACGAGGGCCGCGTCCACATCCCAGGGGTCGAGTCGCTTCCAGACGAGGAGTTGCAGCGGCTGAACGCGCTGCTTCCCTGGGCGGCCTTCGTGGTGGATTCACGAGGCCGGCGCTTCGGCGCGCCCTATTCCGCCAACAAGCGCAACGTGCCGCAGCTGGTGCCCGATCCGCGCATCGTCGAGCTCGACCGCCGCATGCCGCTCGCCGGCCGCACCGTGCTGGAGATCGGCTGCTTCGAGGGCATCCACACCACCGCCCTCGCGGAGCGCGCCGGCCGCGTGCTGGCCTGCGACAGCCGCATCGAGAACGTGGTGAAGACCATCGTGCGCTGCGCGATGTTCGGCGTGCCCGCGCCACATGTCTTCCGCTGGGACGCCGAGGAGACACCGCCGCCGGGCATGGATCTCGGCTGCGACGTGCTGCACCATGTCGGCGTGCTCTACCACCTCACCGATCCGGTCGGGCACCTGCGCAGCATCGCGCCGCTGGTGCGCGACGGCATCATGCTCGACACCCAGGTCGCGCCGGAGGACGCCGCGGTGCGGGAGTACGAATCGGGTGGCCGCCTCTGGCGCTACATGCACTACCGCGAGGCGGGCCGGGAGGCGCCCTTCGCCGGCATGCTGGACCACGCCAAATGGCTGTTCCGCGAAGACCTCGTCGCGCTGCTGCGCGAGCTGGGCTTCAACGACCTGCATGAGGAAAGCCTGTTCCAGTCACGAAACGGCCCGCGGTGGCTGGTCTATGCCCGGCGCTGAAGCCGCGGCGCGCCGGCTCCCCCCGCTGCGGCATCCGCGCGTCGCGAGCCTTGCGCGCCATCTGCGGCTGGCGGTGGACCTCGCCGCGCGCGACATCCGCGACCGCTACGCGGGTGCCGCGATCGGGCCGCTCTGGCTGCTGGTCACGCCGGCGGTCTACCTGCTGATGTACTGGCTCGTCTTCGGGCAGCTGCTGCGCGTGGGCTGGCCGCCCGGCGCGCCGGGCGAGGCGTCGCCGGGCTTCCTGCTGCCATTCTTCTGCGGGCTGGTGCTGTATCTCTTCATGGTGGATCTGGTGATTTCCTCCACCGACGTGTTCCAGCGCCGCCGCGACTATGTGCGCCGCGCGCCCTTCCCGCTCTGGGTGCTGTGGCTGGCCAACCTGCTGCGCACCGCCACGCCGGCGGCGGCGGGGCTGCTGCTGCTGCTCGTGCTGGCCTTCGCGCAGGGGCGGCTTGGCGTCGCGGGGCTTGCCTGGCTGCCCGTGGCGCTCGGCGCCAGCCTGCTGTTCCTCGCCGCGCTCTCGCTCTGCCTGGCGATGCTCGGCCCGTTCCTCGGCGACCTGCAGGAGGTTCTGCGGCTGGTCGCGCGCGCGCTGTTCTATGCCGGGCCGATCGCCTATCCGCTCGCCATCGTGCCGGAGCAGGTGCGCGCGCTGATGTGGCTGAATCCGCTGACCCACATGGCGGAGATGCTGCGCGGCGCGCTGGTCTACGGGCAGGGGCCGCAGGCGCTGCCCTTCCTCGGCTTCCTGCTCGCCACCGCCTTGCTGCTGGCGCTGGCCGCCTTCCTCTATCGCCGCGTCGCCGGGGCGGTGGCCGATGTCGTCTGACGCCGCGCCGGAGGAGCTGCTGCTGCGCGCGCGCGGCATCGGCAAGGCCTACACCAGCATCGATTCGCCGATGTCGCGCCTCGGTGAGGCCCTGTTCCGCCGCGAGAGCGGCAGGCGGCGCAAGCATGTCGTGCTGGACGGCATCGACCTCGATGTTCGGCGCGGCGAGACGCTCGGCATCATGGGCCGCAACGGCGCCGGCAAGACAACGCTGCTGGCCATCCTCGGCCGCGTGCTGGAGCCGAGCGCGGGCACGGTGGAGCGGCTCGGGCGCATCGCCACGCTGCTGGAGGTCGGCGCCGGCTTCAACCCGCAGTTCAGCGGCCGCGACAACGCGAAGCTGTTCTGCGGCATCATGGGCCTGACCACGCGCGAGGCGGCCGCGGTGCTGCCGGAGATCGAGGCCTTCGCCGACCTCGGCGAATATTTCGAGATGCCGCTGCGCACCTATTCCTCCGGCATGCAGGCGCGGCTCGGCTTCGCCTGCGCGGCGCATGTCGAGGCCGACCTGGTCATCATCGACGAGACGCTGGCGGTGGGCGACGCCGCCTTCCGCGTGAAGTGCTACATGCGCATCAAGGCGATGCAGGAGCGCGGGCAGACCTTCCTGATGGTCAGCCACAGCCCGAACCTGATCGCCAATTTCTGCTCGCGCGTCGTCGTGCTGGAAGGCGGCCGCAAGGTGTTCGACGGCGCGCCCGTCGGCGCCTTCGAGGTCTACAAGGACATCCGCGAAGGGCTGGAGCGCCGCGCCGCGACGGTCGCCAGCGTCGCGAAGCCGGTGACGGCCGACGACCCGCGCCTCACGCTGCGCGGCGCACACCTTGTCGAGACGTGGCAGGCAGACGGGCCGCCGCTGGTGGAGCTGACGGCGGAGCTGGTGGCCGGCGCCGCAATCGCGCGGCCCATCCTCAGCTGCGGCATCCGCAACAAGGAAGGCATCGTGGTCTGCGGGCTGGCCACATCCGACCTCCCCCAGGGCCTTGCGCCGATGCAGGCGGGGGAGAGCCGCCGCCTTCGCCTGGTGTTCCGCAACCGGCTGCTGCCGGGCATCTATTTCCTCGCCGCCCGCACCGGCGAGACGGTGGGCGACGTGACCACCACCTTCAACGTGTACCACAACCTCGCCAGGCTCGATGTCGTGCGCGACACGCCGAGCCGCGGGCTTGTGGACCTCGACATGCGGATCAGCGCCGATGCCGCGGCACCCGTCGGCGACTGAGCGCGACCAGGATGATGACGATGCAAGCCGACCTGCCGAGCCTGTTCGCCGACGCCTATGTCGGCCCGCCCCACAAGCGCGTGGAGCTGCTGCCGCTGCTGCACGGCTTCGCCTTCGCGCTGCTGGCCGCGCGGCACGGGGCGCCGCCGGCGGAGCCGCTGCAGGCGGCCGAGTGCGGCGTCTACAAGGGACACTCGCTGGCCTCCTGCGCGCGGCTGGCGCAGGCGCTGGGAAGCCGCGTGGCCTTCACCGGGCTGGATACCTTCGCCGGCCTGCCGGCACTGTCGGAAACCGACCTGTCCTACAATCCGCACGAGGCGGCGCGCGGGCCGGTACCGCTGTTCAGGGACACCTCGGTCGCCGAAGTGCAGGGCTTCGTTGCGGAGCAGGCGCCGGGCACCGAGGCGCATCTGGTGGCGGGGCTGTTCGCCGACACGCTCGGCACGCTGCCGGAGCGGCTCTACGATTTCGTGCATGTGGACTGCGACCTGTACGAGCCGCACCTTGAATGCCTGGAATACTTCTACCCCCGCGTGCGACCCGGCGGCATCGTGTTCTTCGATGACTACCACTCGGTCGAGTTTCCCATGGCCAAGGGCGCGATCGACGTGTTCATGTCCGGCAGGCCCGAGGAGCTGATGCATCTGCGCTGCGGCGAGGACCGCCCGAACCATACCAAGGCCTGGTTCGTGAAGCGCTGACCGGGCACGAGGCGCAGGATGGCGCGCGGCGATGCGGAGGATGGGACGGAAGGCATGAACGCGACCGGTCCTGCGCCCATGCCCCCGCCGGGACGCAAGCTCGCGATCGGCATCAAGGTGGCCGCGCTCCGCCCGGACATGGCGAGCGTCTGGTACCGTGGCCTCTACCCCGCGGTGCATCTGCACGCGCTCGGCCACCGGGTCGAGGTGTTCGACGCGATCGCGACGGCTGCGCAGTTGCGGCGCTTCGACCTGGTGATCCTGGTGAAGCCGACGACGCTGGACGATCTCGGCTTCGCCAACGCGGCGCGCGACCAGGGCGTGCCGGTGGTGCTCGATCTCTGCGACGACGTGTTCATCCCCGGCTACGGCGGCAGCCGCGGCAAGGAGGCGGCGGTGTGCCGCGCGGTGGCCGGGATCGCCGCGGCGGTGGTCACCACCGGCCCGGTGCTTGCCGCGAAGCTGCGCGCCATGGTGCCGGCCGGGACCCCGGTGGTAGAGATCGCCGATCCCGTGGAGAACGAGGCCGACAACGCGGCAGTGATGCGTGCTTTCGGCGGAGCCTTTGCCGCCGCGCGGCGAAAGCGCGGCCTGCAGCGGCTGCGCGCCGTGCTGCGTCCGCGCCAGCGCCTGCATGCTCTGCGGGTCAGGCTGCGGCCCCGCCGGCGGCTCCAGGCTATCCGTGCCCAGCTGGGGTCGCGGAGGCGCTTCCACGCACTCCGCGCCCGGATGAGAATCGCGTGGCAGCGGCTGGCTCTCATTTTCGTGCTGAAGCCGCGCTGGAAGCTGCTTGCGCTGCATTCGGCGATCCGGCCCCGGCGACGCATCATGCAGCTTCGCGACCTTTGCCGCGCCGCGCCGCGCGCCATCCTGAAGGCGCGCGATATTCCGATTGCGGAGTGGCCGCGCCGGCTGCCGGGAGCCGTCTGGCGCCGATTGGTCTATCTGCTCGGACCAACCCCGCGCAGGGCTGCGCAATCCCCGCTCCCGGCACCCTGCCCCGCCGCGCCGGCATCGCGCCCTGCCGTGCCTGTAGCACGGCCGCCGTCACCCGGACTGCCGCCGTCATCATCCGCGCTGCCGCCCGCGCCGCCGCCCGTGCTGCCGGCAATGCCCGCCGCCGCAGAGCCGCGCCCCGGCGAGGCGCGACGCACGGTGATCTGGTTCGGCATCAAGGGCGCCGCGCATGGCGATTTCGGCATCCGCAACCTGGCGCTGATCGCCCCGGCGCTGGCGCGCGTGGCGGCGGAGATCCCGCTGCGCCTGCTCGTGGTCAGCAACGGCGAGGAGGAGTTCCGCCGCGTCACCGCCGGCTGGCCCTTCGCCTGCGAGTACCGCGAATGGAGCCGTGAGACGATCCTCGCCGAGCTCGACGGCGCCGATGTGTGCGTCATCCCCAATTCGCGCGACGCGTTCAGCATCGGCAAGTCCGCCAACCGTCACGCGCTGGCGCTGAGCCGCGGCGTGCCGGTGGTCGCCACCGCCATCCCCGCGCTGCAGGGGATGGAGGGCTTCATGGTCCTCGACGACTGGGAGGGCGGGCTGCGCGGCTACCTGAGCGACCCGGCCCGGGCCGGTCGCGACGTGGCGGCCGGGCGCGCGCATGTGCAGCGCGCCTTCTCCGCCGGCGTGCTCGCCCGCGCCTGGGATGCGCTGCTGCAGGAGGTGACGGGGCGCGGCGCCGGCCCGGCCGCCGCGGCGGATGCGCCGCCCCGAATCCTCGGCTTCCTCGACCTGGTGCAGGACCTAGACGTGCTGCTGCCGGTGCTGGAGGCGATGCGCGCCGACCCGCGCTTCGCGCCGGAGGCCTGCATCTCCGACCGGCTGGCCGCGGCCTCGCCGCGTGTGCTGCGGGAGTTGGTGGAGCGCGGGCTGATGCCGCGCATCGTGCCGCGCAAGGACGTGATCGCCGGCAGAGCGCCGGCGCTGGAGGGCATCGCCGCGCTGCTCACCGCGGCGGAGAGCTCCCATCCCGCACATCGCGCGCCGTATGCGCTGGCTGCGCGCGCCACGGCGCGGGGGATGCCAAGCTTCACCTTCCAGCACGGGCTGGAGAATATCGGGCTGACCTACTTCGCGCCCGACCCGGAGCATCCCGGCCCGATCCGCTTCGCCTCCTCCCGTATCCTGGTCTGGGGTCCGGTGGAGTCGCTGCCGGCGGACGTCCTGCCCGAGACCCGCGCGCGCTGCGTCGCGGTCGGCTGCCCGAAGCCGGCGGAGGCGCCGCCCGCCACGCTGCCGCTGCCGCCGCATGCGGGCAAGGTGGTGGGCGTGTTCGAGAACCTGCACTGGGAGCGCTACGACGCCGCCTATGTGCAGGCCTTCCTGGCCGATCTCGGCGCCACCGCCGTGCGCTTCCCGGAGGTGCTGTTCCTGGTCAAGCCGCACCATGCCGCGCGCTGGCTGGCAAAGAACCCGCAGGCGCTGGCCGGCATGCCGGGCAACCTGCTGCTCGCCGACCCCGCCCAGCCGACCTGGGAGCCCTTCACGGCGGCGGCGATCCTGGCCGCGGTGGACGGGGTGATCACCACCCCCTCCACCGTCGCGCTCGATGCCGCGCGGGTCGGGCGGAAGGTGGCGGTGGCGGGCTATGGGCTCGACCTGCCGGTCTATGCGCCGCTGCCGATCCTGCGCGGCGCGGAGGATTGGGCGGGCTTCGTGGCCGGGCTGTCGGCGGCCGATGCCGATCTCGCCGGGCGCATGGAGCGCTTTCGCGCCCGGCACCTGCTGCCCGGCCAGGCGGTGCCGCGCATCCTCGACCTCGTCGCGGCCGATCTGGCCACGGCGGCGGCGCCGGCGGGGCGGGACGCCGCGGCCGCATGACCGGACTTCCGGCACGGCTGCGCGGCGCGATCGCGGCGCTGCTGCGTGGCCGCCCGCAGCCTGCATCCGCCCCGCAGGCACCACGGACGCGCCTGACCTATGCCGAGTGGGTGGCGCGCCACGGCACGCCCGGACCGGCGGCGCTGGCGCGGCTGGCGGCGTGCCTCGGCGAGCGGCCGGCCCGTGTCTCGGTGCTGATGGCGGCGGGGGAGCATGACATGGCGGCCGTCACGGCCAGCCTCGCCTCGCTGCAGGCGCAGCTGCATCCGGATTGGGAGCTCTGCCTCGCGGCGCCTGCGGACCTGGTACTGCCCGCGGAGCCACGGCTGCGGCGGGTCGCCGGGAGCGGGCTGGACGCGGCCTGGGGCCTTGCGGGCGGCGACTTGGCGATCGTGCTGGAGCCCGGCGACCTGCTCGCCCCGGAAGCCCTCGCTGCCGCCACGCTGGACCTCGCGGCGGCGCCGGAAGCGCGGCTGGTCTATGCCGACGAGGACCGGCTGGACGCCGCCGGGCGCCGCACCGATCCCTGGTTCAAGGGCGGCTGGAACCCGGACCTGTTCCGCGCCCAAGCCTACGCGCTGCGGCCCTGCGTGATTCGCCGCGTGGCGCTGGAGGCGGTGGGCGGCCTCGCCGGGCCGCCAGGCGCCGAGCTGTACGCGACCCTGCTGCGCCTCGCCGAGGGCGCGCCCGCGGGCGCGATCCGGCACCTGCCCCTGGTGCTGCTGCACCGCCGCGCCGACGCGCCGTCCGAGGAGCCGGCGGCACATGCGGCGGCGCTTTCAGCCCATCTCGCCGCCACCGCGCCCGGAGCGAGGGTGGAGACCCTGCCGCAGGGCGGCTGGCGGCGCGTGGTCTGGCCGTTGCCGGCGACGCCGCCGCGCATGTCGCTCTGCATCCCGACGCGCGACCGCGTGGCGCTGCTCGAAGGCTGCGTCGAGGGGCTGCGCCACCGAACCGACTGGCCCGACCTCGAGATCCTGGTGGTGGACAACGACAGCGCCGAGGCGGCGACGCGCGAGTACCTGGATTCGCTGGCCGACGATCCGCGCGTGCGCGTGCTGCGCGAGACCGGGCCGTTCAACTTCTCCCGCCTCAACAACCTCGGCGCCGCGGCGGCGAGCGGGACGCTGTTCGGGCTGGTCAACAACGACATCGCGGTGCGCGAACCCGGCTGGCTGCGGGAGATGGCGGGCCATGCGCTGCGGCCGGAGGTCGGCGCGGTCGGCGCGCTGCTGCACTACGGCGATGGCACGGTGCAGCATGCCGGCATCGTGCTCGGCATCGGCGGCGTCGGCTCGCACATCCACAAGCGGCTGGCCGGTGCGGCGCCGGGCTACCAGGGACGGGTCGCGGTGGCGCAGGAGGTGGCGGCGGTCACCGCCGCCTGCCTGCTGACGCCGATCGCCACCTGGCGGCGACTCGGCGGGCTGGACGAGGCGAAGCTGCCGGTCGCCTACAACGACGTGGACTACTGCCTGCGCGTGCGGGAGGCCGGGCTGCGCGTGGTGTTCACCCCCCATGCCGTGCTCGACCATCTGGAATCCGCCTCCCGCGGGCTGGATGATGGCGGCGCGCGCCGCGCTCGGCTAGAGCGGGACAAGGACTGGATGCGCGGCCGCTGGGGGGCGCTGCTGGACGCCGATCCCTTCTACAGCCCGAACCTGGCGCTGGACGCGACGGATTGCCGGCTCGCCGCGCAGCCGCGCTGGCGGCCAGGATGGATGCAGTCGGCCTGAACGCCTGCCGATGCCGCCGGGCGGGGCCGCCTTGCGCGCGGCTGCGGGGCCCCTCGGCCACCTGCGCCGCGACCTTCAGGCGCCACTGCGCAGAACGCTACGGCGCCGGATATCCCATCTGTTCCAGCGCCGCGCGGATGCGAAACTCGTGCGCCATGTCCCACTCGACATAGGTCAGGGCACAGGCCGGGCATGCACGCGCGATATGGTCGCGGGCCGCCTGCGCATGGGACGGGTAGGTCGTGGTGTCCCGGCTGCCGGCATTGAGCCAGATGCGCAGCGGCGGCCGGATGCCATCGAGAGCGACGGACGGCGAACGCGCCGCGTATGCGCGATCTGATGGGCCGGCCGGACCTCGCCCGAAGCAGCCGATCATGTCCTGCTGGAACTCACCCCCGTTCGTGGCTTCCCTGAACCACTGCGCCAGGTCGTAGATCGGCAGCCAGACACCCGCGGATGACACCAGGCCAGGGCGGCTGCCGAGGAAGACCAGGGCGACGTAGGCGCCACCGGAGAAGCCAAGCAGGTCAACGACCGCGATGCCGGTGCGCCTGACGCTCTCCTTCAGGACCTGTTCGATCCGGGAGATCGCGTCCTCGGACGCGCAGGCGCGCGGCGTCCGGTTCGGTCCGTTGAAGTTCGGTGCGACGACACACGCATCCTCGAGCGCCCGGAATTCCGGGAAGGCAGCCGCCTGCCTGTGGTCCGCGGACCAGGAGTGGAGGAACAGGAGTATCCGGGTCGGCCGCGTGCCGCACCGCGCCAGATAGGGCTCGTCGCCGATCCGCTGCTCCTCGAAGTCCCGGCCGTAGGTCGCCGCGTCGGCGATCGCGCGTGCCGGGACAAGGCAGGCGAGGGAAGCCAGCAGCAAGGCTGCCGCCGCTCCCATCCGTCGCGCCAGGCGCAGCCGTATCCTCCCGACGGGCGGCATCACGTCAGGCCGGCTTTCGCACGATGAAGCGATCCATGAGCTTGTTGTAGCCGCCGGGCTGGTAGTCCTCGATCTCGAAGAACTCGGACGCCATCTGCTGCGCAAGCCGCGCGCTGATGAGCGAGGCGGATTTGTAGTGCCCCTCGCGCTCGACATGCACCCAGCCATGCGCCTCGTAGTGGGCAAGATGCTCGGCGCCGGTCACGCGCTTCGCGGCGATGATGGCATCGCCCTGCACGGTCAGCAGGGCACGGCCGCCGGGACGCATGACGCGCCGCAGTTCGGCATACCAGAGGGGGTGCTTCGGCGGGTCGATGTGCGTCAGCACCGAGAAGGAGAAGACCTGGCCGAAGAAGCCGTCCTCGTAGGGCAGCGGCGGCTCGTCCGCGCAGGGGCGGGCGTTGGCGATCCCCTGCGCATTGAGCCAAGCGATCGCCGCCCGGTCCACGTCGCAGCCGTGCCACCAGCGCGCCCAACTGCCGACCGGGTGGAGCCAGTTGAGCGTGCGGCCGCTGCCACACCCCCAGTCGAGCACGGGGAAACCCGGGTCGTCGCCGAATACGCTGCGCACAAGTGCTGCGGATCCGTGCCCCTGGAAAAGGAAGTTGGCACGGGTCGTGCGGGTTCCGACGTTGAGGCGAAGCGCCTCGGGTGGGAGTTCGCGGAAACGGGTCACAGGCAGGCCCATGACGACCTGCTCGAGCCGGTGCGTGTCCAGCTCAAGTGCCTGGTACTCGCCGCTGAGCGATCTCAGCTCGCGCGTCAGATCGGCAACGCGGCGGGCACGGTCCTCAAGCTTCGCCTCCATCGACCGCATGCGGCGAAGCTCGGCGGCGTCCGCGGCCGCCGCAGGCGGCCCATGCACAGCCCGTGGCTGCTTGCGATCGAGAAGGGCCGTCAGCCGCGAGACAAACTTCCGCATGCGGCCCTTTCTGGCCTGGGACACGGCTTTCGCAAAGCCGTAATCGACGGCCGGCTCCCTTCACTAGAGTCCGAATATGCCGTCTCCGCTGGGCGCCAGGGAACTCCATACGCCGGAGTTGCCGAACCCGACGACGTCTGCGCGCCCGTCGCCGTTCATGTCCGCCATCTGGCGCGGGAAGCTGTCCTGGCCGGTCCAGGCGCCCGCCTCCGCACCGAACTGCCTGATCAGCAACCGCAGCCCACCGAAGGTGCCATCCGCGTTCTGGAGCGACGCCCACACGCCGGAATCCCCAAAGCCGATGATATCGGTGCGCCCGTCGCCGTTCACGTCCGCCAGCTGGCGTGGGTGACGATCGAAACTGGTCCAGCCACCAGCCTCCGCGCCGAACTGTCGGATCAGCAGGCGCAGGCCGCTGAAGCTGCCATCGGCGTTCTGGGTCGATACCCAGGCGCCGGAATCGCCGAAGCCGACGATGTCGGCCAGGCCATCGCCGTTCATGTCCGCCAGCAGGCGCGGGTGGCGATCGAAGCTGGTCCAGTTTCCCGCTTCCGCGCCAAACTGTCGGATCAGCAGGCGCAGGCCGCTGAAGCTGCCATCGGCGTTCTGGGTGGACACCCAGGCGCCGGAATCGCCGAAGCCGACGATGTCGGCCAGGCCATCGCCGTTCATGTCCGCCAGCTGTCGCGGGTGACGATCGAAACTGGTCCAGCCACCAGCCTCCGCGCCGAACTGTCGGATCAGCAGGCGCAAGCCGCTGAAGCTGCCATCGGCGTTCTGGGTGGACACCCAGGCGCCGGAATCGCCGAAGCCGACGATGTCGGCCAGGCCATCGCCGCTCATGTCCGCCAGCTGGCGTGGGTGACGATCGAAACTGGTCCAGCCCCCGGCCTCCGCGCCGAACTGGGAGATCAGCTTCCGCAAGCCGCTGAAGCTGCCATCGGCGTTCTGGGTCGATACCCAGGCGCCGGAATCGCCGAAGCCGACGATGTCGGCCAGGCCATCGCCGTTCATGTCCGCCAGCTGGCGCGGGTAGCGGTCATAGCTCGTCCAGTTGCCGGCCTCCGCACCGAACTGGGAGATCAGCTTCCGCAAGCTGCTGAAGCCTTGCCCATCCGCCTGCAGGCCGCCGCCCTGCCCGACAGGCGCCCAGGCCGTGTCGTTCCAGACCCGGTCGATTTCGCTGCCGAGACCGGCCGTTCCCGTCACGCCGATGCCCCCGCTTTCGACGGGCAGATCGCGCCCCACCGTGGCATCGAAGTAGCGGGTGGTGCGGATCTCGCCGGCCGCCGCTCCCGGATTCGCCTCGGCGGGCAGCGCCGCCTTCGCGGTGATCTGATAGCTCCCGAAGGGCGTCGCGAAGGTGTCGCCGGTGCCGTAGCTCAGCGCTTCGGCGACCAGGGTGCCGTGCAACCGGTCGCCGCTGTTCGCTTCGAACACCCAGGTGAAGAGGGCCAGCGCCGGCGACCCGACCTGGTCGGCGCCGCCGCGCCCGAAGTTCACCCAGGCCGCGCCGTCCCACGCCGCGTCGAGCTCCGAGCCGAGACCGGCCAGCCCGACCGGTACCCCCGGCCCGGCGCGGGTGGCCAGGAAGGGGCCGGTGGAATCGCGGTACCACTCCACCCGCACCTGGCCCTCCGCCAGGCCGAGCGGCGAGAGGTCCGTGCCGCGCTCCTCCTCGGTGGTGATGAGGTAGTGGCCGTGCGCGGTGAAGATGGTGTCGCCGGCGACGTAGCGGGCGCTGTCCTCCACCAGCCAGCCGCCCCAGCTGTCCCCGGTGCTCGCCTGGAAGACCCAGGTGAAGATGCTGTCGGGAAGCTGGTCCGCGCTGGTCGCGCCGGTGGTCGGGATCGGGGTCGCCATTGCTCCCAAGGTCGCTTGCGGGGGGTGATGCCGTTCCCCAAGCTACAGGAGCCGGGTAAAGCCGAGGTAAGCGGCGCCGCCGACCGACCCGGCGGAGCGCATCAGCGGGAGACGCAGCGGCCTTGACCGCCTTCCACAACATCCACGCCCATGGCTTCGTCCGGGCCGCCGCCTGTGCGCCGCGGCTGCGCGTCGCCGACCCCGCCTTCAACGCGGGCGAGACGCTGGCCATGGCGCGCCGCGCGGCGGAGGCCGGCGCCTCGCTGGTGCTGTTCCCGGAGCTCGGCCTATCGGCCTACGCCATCGACGACCTGCTGCAGCAATCCGCCCTGCTGGAGGCGGTGGAGCAGGCGGTGGCGGGGCTGCTGGACGCCTCGCGCGAGCTTGCGCCGGTGCTGTTCGTCGGTGCGCCGGTGCGGGCGGGCGGGCGGCTCTACAACACGGCGCTGGCCATCCATCGCGGCCGGCTGCTGGCCGCCTTCCCCAAGAGCTACCTGCCCAGCTACCGGGAATTCTACGAGAAGCGGCACTTCGCCACCGGCGCCGGCAGCGTGCCGCCCACGCTGCGCCTGGCCGGCCAGGAAGCGCCCTTCGGCACCGACATCCTGCTGCGCGCCCAGGACCTGCCCGACCTCGTGATCCATGCCGAGATCTGCGAGGATGTCTGGGCTCCCGTCCCGCCCTCCACCGCCGCGGCGCTGGCCGGCGCGACGGTGCTGCTGAACCTCTCGGCCAGCAACGTCACCGTCGGCAAGTCCGCCTATCGCCACGCGCTGTGCCAGGTGCATTCGGCGCGTTGCATCGCCGCCTACCTCTATTCGGCGGCCGGGCAGGGGGAGAGCACGACGGACCTCGCCTGGGACGGCCAGGCCATGATCTACGAGAACGGCGCCCTGCTGGCCGAGGCCGAGCGCTTCGCCGCCGAGCCGCCGCTGATCCTCGCCGACCTCGACCTGGAGCGCATCCAGCAGGAGCGGCTGCGCCAGACCAGCTTCGGCGACGCTGCCGATTTCCACCCGCCGAAGCGCCCCTTCCGGGAGGTTTCCTTCACCCTGGCGGCGGATCGCGAGAGCGACCTCGGCCTGAAGCGCGAGGTGCCGCGCTTCCCCTTCGTGCCGGACGATGACGCCCGCCTCTCGGAACTCTGCTACGAGGCCTACAACATCCAGTCGCACGGGCTTCGCCAGCGGCTGGAGGCGACCGGGATCAAGCGCATCGTCATCGGCGTCTCGGGCGGGCTGGATTCGACGCAGGCGCTGCTGGTTGCGGCGCATGCCTTCGACCGGCTTGGCCGGCCGCGCAGCGACATCCTGGCCTATACGCTGCCCGCCTTCGCGACCAGCGACCGCACCAAGGCCAATGCCTGGAAGCTGATGCGCGCGCTCGGCGTGACCGCGGCCGAGATCGACATGACGCCGGCCTGCATGCAGATGCTGCGTGACATCGGCCACCCCTTCGCGGAGGGGAAGCCGGTCCACGACATCACCTTCGAGAATGTTCAGGCCGGTGCCCGCTCTTCGGCGCTGTTCCGGCTCGCCAACCAGCACGACGCCATCGTGCTGGGCACCGGCGACCTGTCGGAGCTGGCGCTGGGCTGGGCCACCTATGGCGTGGGCGACCACATGTCGCACTACAACGTCAATGGCAGCGTGCCGAAGACGCTGATCCAGCACCTGATCCGCTGGGTCGCGGAGGAGGAGGTGTTCGGCACCGCGGCGAAGCCCGTGCTGCTCGACATCCTGGCCACCGAGATCTCGCCGGAGCTGGTGCCCGGCGACGGGACGGATGGCCCGGCGCAGAAGACCGAGGATTTCGTCGGCCCCTATGCACTGCAGGATTTCACCCTGTTCCACGTCACCCGCCACGGCTTCCGGCCCTCCAAGGTGGCGTTCCTCGCCTGGCACGCCTGGCACGATGCCGCCGCCGGCGCCTGGCCGCCGCACACCCCGCCCGAGAAGCGCCTGGCCTATGACCTGCCGACCATCGCGAAGTGGCTGCGGGTCTTCGTCCGGCGCTTCTTCGCCACCAGCCAGTTCAAGCGCTCCGCCCTGCCCAACGGGCCGAAGGTGAGCTCCGGCGGCTCGCTCTCGCCGCGCGGGGACTGGCGGGCGCCGAGCGACGCTTCCGCGGAGACCTGGCTTGCCGAGCTGGCGCGGATTCCCGCCCCACCGGGCTGACCTGCGCAGCCGGCACGGCTCGGCCTGTCGGCGAGTGCCACGGCAAACGTTACTTACCCAGGAACCGCCATGTTCGATTGCCTCGCCACCCCCGGAACCCCCGCGCCGACGCTGCACGCGGTCGCGCCGGAGGGTCTCGACGCCCTGCTCGCCCGGCTGACGGCGCCGCAGGCGGCCTTCCTGCGCGCCTCGGGCTTCACCGCCCAGGCGCAGGAGCTTCGCCTGCTGCCCGGCGACGAGGGCATCGCCGGCGCGGTGCTCGGCCTCGGCGCCGATGCGACGGAGGCCGCCAGCCCCTGGGCCTTCGGCGCCGCCCCCTTCGCGCTACCGGACGGCACCACCTGGATGATCGAGGGGGCGCCGGATCCGCAGGCCGCGGTGCTCGGCTGGTGCCTCGGTGCCTATCGCTTCCGGATGCTGAAGTCGGAGCAGGGGCGTGCCCCTGCCCGGCTGGTGCCGCCGGCCGGGACCGAGGCGGCGCAGCAACGTGCGGCGGCGATCCGTCGGGGGCGGGACCTCGTCAACCTGCCCGCCAGCCACCTCGGCCCGGCAGAGCTGGCGGAGGCGGTGCGTGAGCTCGGCGCGGCGCATGGCGCGACGGTGGAGATCATCGAGGGTGCGGCGCTGGCCGAGGGTTTCCCGGCGGTGCAGGCGGTGGGCGGCGGCTCGCCACGCGCGCCGCGCGTCGCCGTGCTGCGCTGGGAGGGCGCGAAGGACGGGCCGCTGCTGGCACTCTGCGGCAAGGGGGTCTGCTTCGACACCGGCGGGCTCGACCTCAAGCCGTCGGCGGCGATGTTGCGGATGAAGAAGGACATGGGCGGCGCGGCGGCGACCATCGCCGCGGCCGAGATGCTGATGGCGGCCCGCGCGCCCATCCGGCTGCTGCTGCTGGTCGGCGCGGTGGAGAACGCCGTTTCCGGCACCGCCTTCCGCCCGATGGACGTGATCCGCACCCGCAAGGGCCTCACCGTCGAGATCGGCAACACCGATGCCGAGGGCAGGCTGGTGCTGGCGGACCTGCTCACCTTCGCTGCCGAGTCGCAGCCGGCGCTGGTGGTGGACTGCGCGACGCTGACCGGTGCGGCGCGCGTCGCGCTCGGGCCGGACCTGCCGGCGCTGTTCTGCGATGATGATGATCTGGGGAATGCGTTGCTCCAGGCAGGGTTGCAAAGCAACGATCCCCTCTGGCGGCTTCCATTACAAAAAAGCTATATTTCCTGGCTGGACAGTTCGGTTGCCGACCTGAACAACGTTTCTTCCAAGCCCATGGCGGGGGCTATCGTGGCGGCGCTCTTCCTTCGGCGTTTCGTGCCGGAGGGCCTGCGCTGGGCGCATCTCGATCTCTATGCGTGGAACGATCAGTCCCGCCCGGGGCGCCCGGAAGGCGGAGAGGTGCAGGGGGCGCAGGCCATTGTCGCGGCCGCCCTCAGCCTTTTTTCCGGCGGCCACAACGCGACACGGTAACAAAGCCAAGATGAAACGGGAACTTTCTGGGTCAAGCCGCTCTCCAAGAGGTGCTTCGCGCGAGGACCATTCACGCAACGCCGCATCGCAGAGGCGCGCCAAGGGACGATCCGGAGCCAAGGCGAAGCCGGAATCGGGCAACCGGGAGAGCGCCCAGGAAGGATTTGAGACCATGGCGACGCAGACCAACCCGGATGTGCTGGTCGGCATTCTCAGGGACACGGTTGTAGCCCTCGTACGCCGCGACGGGCCGGACCTTTCGGCCCGGCAGCTCGGCGTGTTCCTGACCGTCTACCTAACCGACGGGCCGCACACCGTGCGCGGCCTGGCGGCGGAACTGAACGTTTCCAAGCCGGCGATCACCCGCGCGCTCGACCGGTTGGGCGAACTTGACCTCGCCCGGCGCAAGGTGGACCCGATGGACCGCCGCAGCGTGCTGGTGCAGCGCACCCTGAAGGGCGCCGGCTTCCTGCGCGACATGCGCAGCATCATGGCCGGCGCCGAGCAGGCCGCGCGGGAGAACCCGCCGACCACCGAGGCCGGCGATGCCAGCTCCCCCCGCAAGGTGGGGTGAACCGGACTCGCCGCCGGCTCAGTAGCCGGCGGCGAAGTCCACCAGGTTGAGCAGCGGCTGCCCCGCCCGGGCACGGTGGATGTTTTCCACCACCTGGGGGGCGGCACTGGCGGGGATGGTGATGCTGGCGGCATGCGGGGTCATCACCACCCGCGCATGGGACCAGTAGGGGCGGCCTGGCGGCAGCGGCTCGGGCTCGAACACGTCGAGCGCGGCACCGGCCACCTGGCCGCTGTCGAGCGCGGCCAGCAGGTCTGCATCCACCACATGCCCGCCGCGGGCGCCGTTGATAAGGAAGGCACCGCGGGGCAGCAGGCCGAGCAGCCGCGCATTCACGATGCCGCGCGTCGCCGCCGTCAGCGGCAGCAGGCAGACGAGGATGTCGGAGCGAGCGGCCATCGCGGGCAGGCCCGCATCGCCGTGGAAGCCCTCCACGCCGTCCAGGGCGCGTGGCCGACGGGTCCAGCCCATCACGGGGAAGCCGAGGCCGCGCAGCAGCCCTGCCGCATGGGTGCCGAGCTCGCCGAGGCCAAGGATGCCGATGCGGCGCTCCGCGGTGACCGGCGCGGGCAGCTCCAGCCAGGTCCGGTCGCGTTGCAGGGCGCGGTATTCCAGGTCCTGGCGGTGGAACCGCAGCACGTTCAGCAGCACCCACTCGCCCATCTGGCTGGTCAGCATCCGGTCCACCAAGCGGGCAACCGGAATGCCCGGCGGCGGCCCCGGCGGGCGGAACAGGTGGTCCACGCCGGCGCCCATCGAGACGATCAGCCGGAGGTTCGGGTAGCGCCGCAGCTCCGCCATGTCATGCGCGGTCCAGACCACCGCCGCCTCGATATCGGCCGGCTCGCCGGCATCGGGGAACAGGCGGATCTCGAGCGTGGGGTCGAGCGCCAGCAACGCGTCGCGCCACATCTCCATCGCCGCCGCCTTGGTGGAGAGCAGCACGGCCATCAGGCGGCATCCTTGATCGGGGTTGTGGCAGTCTCGCGCGCGACGAGGCGGACGAAGCCGCGCCAATCGTCGCGGCGCGTGGCGGCAAGCTTCCGGCCGTCCGGCAGCTCGGTGTAAAGGCTCAGCACGCCCTTCGCCCACAGCGCGTCGAAATGCGCGTCCGATTGCAGCGCAAAGAGCATGGTGCGATCGAACACGCCGTCCTTCACCTTCGGCTGCACCCGGGTCAGCCACCACCAGCAGCCGGCCACCAGGATCGCGCCGCCGAGGTAGTAGTGCACCCAGGCGGTGGCCGCGAAGGAGGTGACGAGGATCAGCCCTGCCGGCCACACATTCTCCCAGGTGCGGTACACCGGGCTGCCCGGCGAGTTCATCTTGCGGATATGCACGCCGAGCTTCAGCTGCTGCCCCTCCAGCAGCGCCCGCATGATCGCGAGCGGCGGTGCCGGCTCCTCCGCGTTCACATCCGCACCTCGCCATTGGCGGTGGCGGCGAGTTCGAAGGCGGCGGCCATCAATGCGCGGGTATAGGCCTGGCGCGGCGCGCCGATCACCGCCTCGGTCTCGCCTTCCTCCACCACCTTGCCATCCTTCAGCACCACCACCCGATGCGCCATCGCGCGCACCACGCGGAGGTCGTGCGAGATGAACAGATAGGCCAGGCGGTGCTTCGCCTGCAGCTCGCGCAGCAGCTCCACCACCTGCGCCTGCACGCTGACATCGAGTGCGCTGGTCGGCTCGTCCAGCACCACCAGCCGCGGCTTGAGCACCAACGCGCGGGCGATGGCGATGCGCTGGCGCTGGCCGCCGGAGAATTCATGCGGGTAGCGGTCGGCCATCGCCGGCTCCAGGCCCACCTCCTCCAGCGCGGCGGCGACGCGGGCGGCACGCTCCGTGGCGGAGAGGCGCTCATGCACGGCCAGGCCTTCGCCGACGATCTCGCCCACCGTCATGCGTGGCGAGAGCGCACCGTAGGGGTCCTGGAAGACGATCTGCATCCGCGCGCGCAGCGGCCGGAGCGTGGCGCGGTCCAGGCCCTGGATGTCGCGGCCCTCGAAGCGGATCGCGCCCTCGCTCTGCTCCAGCCGCAGCATCGCCAGGCCGAGCGTGGTCTTGCCGCTGCCGCTCTCGCCCACCAGGCCGATCGTCTCGCCCTCGCGGATCTGCACGGAAACGCCGTCCACCGCGCGCACCTCGCCGACCACGCGGCGCAGCAGGCCGCGGCGGATGGCGAAGTGCACCTTCACCTCGCGGCCTTCCAGCACCACGGGTGCAGTCGGCTGCACCGGCGCGGGGCGGCCGCGCGGCTCGGTGGCCAGCAGCATCTTCGTGTAGTCGTGCCGCGGGTCGGCGAAGACCTCGCTGACCTTGCCCTGCTCCACCGCGCGGCCCTGGCGCATGACCACGACGCGGTCGGCATGGCGGCGGACGATCTGCAGGTCGTGGGTGATCAGCAGCATCGCCATGTTCAGCGTGCGCTTGAGATGCGCCAGCAGCTCCAGGATCTGCGCCTGGATCGTCACGTCGAGCGCGGTGGTCGGCTCGTCGGCGATCAGCAGAGCGGGGTCGTTGGCGAGCGCTGCGGCGATCATCACCCGCTGGCGCTGGCCGCCTGAGAGCTGGTGCGGATAGGCGCCGAGCCGGTCCTCCGCCTGCGGGAAGCCGGCGCGGCGGAGCAGCTCGATGACCCGCCCGCGCAGCGCCTCGCCCTGCATCGGGCGGTGCAGCGTGACCGCTTCGCTCACCTGGCGGCCCACCGTGTGCAGCGGGTTGAGCGAGGTCATCGGCTCCTGGAAGACCATGCCGGCGACGCCGCCGCGCAGCCGGCGCAATTCCTCGCCCTCGGCGCGCAGCACATCGGTGCCGTCGAGGATGATGCGTCCGTCCGGGTTGCTGCCGGCGCCGGGCAGCAGGCGCAGGCAGGACAGCGCCGTCACCGACTTGCCGCTGCCACTCTCGCCGACCAGCGCGACCGTCTCGCCGCGGTCCACGGTGAAGGAGACGCCGTGCACCACCTGCGTGCCGCGGAAGGCGACGGAGAGATTCTCGACCGTGAGGATGTGCTTGCTCATCGCCCGCCATCCTCCACCGCAGCGCTCGGCGGCCTCATCGGCCGCCTCCCGGCAACTTGCGCGGGTCGAAGGCGTCGCGCACGGCCTCGCCGACGAAGATCAGCAGCGTCAGCACGCCGCCGAGCACGATGAAGGCGGTGATGCCGAGCCAGGGCGCCTGCAGGTTGTTCTTGCCCTGCGCCACCAACTCGCCCAGCGAGGGCGACCCGGGCGGCAGGCCGAAGCCGAGGAAGTCCAGCGAGGCCAGCACCGTGACCGAGCCCGACAGGATGAAGGGCAGGAAGGTGAGCGTGGCCACCATCGCATTCGGCAGGATGTGGCGCCACATCACGGTGGTGTCGCCGACGCCCATCGCCTTCGCCGCGCGGACATAATCGTAGTTGCGCCCGCGCAGGAACTCCGCCCGCACCACGCCGGTCAGGCCCATCCAGGAGAACAGCAGGAGGAAGACCAGCAGCGTCCAGAAGCTGGGCTCGATCACGCTGGCCAGGATGATCAGCAGGTAGAGCTGCGGCATGCCCGACCAGACCTCGATGAACCGTTGGAAGCCGAGATCCACCCAGCCGCCGTAATAGCCCTGCACCGCGCCGGCGGCGACGCCGAGGATGGAGCTGACGATGGTCAGCGAGAAGCCGAACAGCACGGAGATGCGGAAGCCGTAGATCACCCGCGCCAGCACGTCGCGGCTCTGGTCGTCCGTGCCGAGCCAATTCTTCGAGGAGGGCGGCGCCGGGCTCGGTCGGCCCAGGTCGCGCACCACCGTGTCGTGCTTGTAGGGGATGAGCGGCCAGACGGCCCAGCCGCCACGTTCCTGGAACTCCTCGCGCAGCGTCGGGTCCTTCCAGTCCATGCTGATCGGCAGGCCATCGGGAATGACATCGCTCTCCGCATACCCGACCAGCACGGGGAACAGCCAGCGATCGTCCACGCGGGCGACGATCGGCTTGTCGTTGGCCAGGAACTCGGCGAACAGCGTCAGCAGGAAGAGGACAAGGAAGATCCAGAGCGACCAGAAGCCGCGCCTGTTGGCCTTGAAGTTCGCCAGCCGCCGCTGGTTGATCGGCGTCATCGGCGGGCTTCGAAGTCGATGCGGGGATCGATGACGGTGTACATCAGGTCGCCCACGATCTGCATCAGCAGCCCGAGCAGCGTGAAGATGTAGAGGGACGCGAACATGATCGGGTAGTCGCGGCGGATTGCCGCCTCGAAACCCAGCAGCCCGAGCCCGTCCAGTGAGAAGATGATCTCCACCAGCAGGGCGCCGGTGAACAGGATGCCGATGAAGGCCGAGGGGAAGCCCGCGATGATCAGCAGCATCGCGTTGCGGAAGACGTGCCCGTACAGCACCCGCGTCTCGCCGTTTCCCTTCGCCCGCGCGGTGATGACGTACTGCTTGCCGATCTCGTCGAGAAAGCTGTTCTTGGTCAGCATGGTCAGGCCCGCGAAGCCGCCGATCACCAGCGCCAGTGTCGGCAGCGTCATGTGCCAGAAATAATCCCCCACACGCTGCCAGAAGGGCCACAGCTCGCTGCCCGGGGATGAAAGGCCGCGCAGCGGGAACCACTGGAAGAAGGAACCGCCGGCGAACAGCACCACCAGCAGGATCGCGAAGAGGAATCCCGGCACCGCATAGCCCACCAGCACCACGCCGCTGGTGGCCACGTCGAAGCGGCTGCCGTCCTTCACCGCCTTGCGGATGCCGAGCGGGATGGAGACCAGGTAGATGATCAGCGTGGACCACAGGCCGAGGCTGACCGAGACCGGCATCTTCTCGATGATGAGGTCCACCACCGGCCGGTCCTGGAACAGGCTGCGGCCGAAATCGAAGGTCAGATAGCCGCCGAGCATCTCGAGGAAGCGCTCATGCGCCGGCTTGTCGAAGCCGAACATGCGCTCGATCTCGGCGACGATGTTGGGGTCGAGCCCGCGCGCGCCGCGATAGGTGCCGACCGGGCCATCGCCGCCACCGGCAGCGGCACCGGGTCCGGGGCCGCCGGGCTGGCGCGTCTCGCCGCCGCCCTCGCCGGTCAGGCGGCCGAGCGTCTGCCCCTCGCCGCGCAGCTCGGCGAGCATCTGCTCGACCGGGCCACCGGGGGCGAACTGCACGACGGCGAAGTTGATCAGGATGATGCCGAGCAGCGTCGGCACCACCAGGATCAGACGGCGGAGGATATAGGCGGCCACAGGCGCGCTTTAGAGGTTGCGGCGCGCTTCCGCCAGCGCCTGCTCTCGCCGCGGGTCGATCCACCAGGTGTCGAGGCCGAGGCCATAGCGGGGGTTCCGCACCGGGCGGCCGAACTTGTCCCAGTACGCGATGCGGAAGCTCTGGATATGCCAGTGCGGGATCATGAAGTGGTTCCACAGCAGCACGCGGTCCAGCGCGCGGGTGCGGGCCACGAGCTCCTCCCGGTCCGGGGCGTTCACCACCAGCTCCACCAGTTCGTCGATCGCGGGGTCGCAGATGCCGGCGACGTTCTGGCTGCCCTGCTCGCGCGCCTTCTCGCAGGTGAAGAAGTCGCGCTGCTCGTTGCCCGGCGAGAGGCTCTGGCCGATGCTCTCGATCGTCATGTCGTAGTCGAAGGCATCGATGCGGGTCTGGTACTGCGCCGGGTCCACGGTGCGCACGTTCACGCGCATGCCGATGCGCTCCAGCGCCTGCACATAGGGCAGGGCCACGCGCTCGAAGGTCGGGCCCTGGATCAGGATCTCGAACTCGAAGGGCCGGCCCTGGGCGTCGACCAGGCGACGGTCCTGCACACGCCAGCCGGCCTCCTGCAGCAGAGTCAGCGCGCGGCGCAGCCCGGCGCGGTTGTTGCCGGAGCCGTCGGTCTTCGGCAGCGTGTATTCGGTGGTGAAGACCTCCTCCGGGATGCGGCCGCGGAACTGCTCCAGGATCTCCTTCTCGCGCCCCTGCGGCAGGCCGGAGGAGGCGAGCTCGGAGTTGGAGAAGTAGGAGCTGGTGCGGGTGTAGGCGCCGTAGAACAGGTTGGCGTTCATCCACTCGAAGTCGAACAGCTCGGTCAGCGCGCGGCGGACGCGGGCATCCTGGAACAGCGGGCGCCGCAGGTTCACCGCGAAGGCCTGCATGCCGGTGGGGATCTGGTGCCGGATCTCGTCGAGCTTCACCAGGCCGCGGCGGCGGGCGGGGAAGTCGTAGGCGGTGGCCCAGTCGCGCGCGACATTCTCGGTGCGGAAGTCGATCTGCCCGGCCTTGAAGGCCTCCAGCGCCACGGTGGTGTCGCGGAAGTATTCATAGCGGTAGGCGCCGAAATTCTGCGTGCCCTTGCAGCTCGGGATGTCCTTCGCCCACCAGTCGGCGACGCGGTCATAGACCACGCTCCGCCCGGCATCGAAGCGCGAGATCCGGTAGGCACCGGAGCCGAGCGGCGGATCGAGCAGCGGGCGGGCGAAGTCCCGCCCCTCCCACCAATGCTTCGGCAGTACCGGCATCTGGCCGAGGATCAGCGCCAGTTCGCGGTTGTCGTTGTTGCGGAACTTGAAGGTCACGCGCCGCTCGGTCTCGGCCACCGCCTCCGTCACGTCGCCCCAATAGGCGCGGTAGAAGGGGCGGCCGTGCTGGCGCAGCGTGTCGAAGGTCCAGACCACGTCGGCGGCGGTGACCGGCTTGCCGTCATGCCAGCGGGCGTTCGGGTTCAGCTCGAAGGTCACGCCCATGCGGTCGGCGGGCAGCTCGATCCACTGCGCGAGGTAGGGGTATTCGGCGGAGGCCTCGTCGGCGCTGGCCTTCAGCAGCGTGTCGTAGATCAGCGTGACGCCGACCGCTGCGGTGCCGCGCAGGATGAAGGGGTTGAAGCTGTCGAAGCTGCCGAGTGCGGTCAGCGCGATTTCGCCGCCCTTGGGCGCCTCCGGGTTCACCCAGGGGAAATGCGGGAAATCCGCCGGCAGCGCCGGTTCCCCCAGCAGGGAGAGGGCGTGGGTGCGGATCGCCTCGCCGGGCGCGGCGGAGCCGCCGGCCGGAGTGGCGGCGCGGAGGCCCATCGGCGCGAGACCGAGGGCGGCGGAGAGCGAGAGCAGGTCACGGCGAAGCATGGGCGACAATTAGGGGGTGCGACGGGGCGCCCGCAACCGGCGTGGTCAGCCCGAAAGGATCTTTGAAACCCGCGGCAGCAAGGCCGGGTCCCCAACCGCGAGGATGGTGCCGTCCCCGTCGAGGCGGAGCGGCTTCCCCGCCCAGTCGGTGCAGCGCCCGCCGGCGCCCTCCACCACCGGGACCAGCGCGGCCCAGTCCCAGGGCTTCATCGTCGCCTCCACCACCACGTCCAGCAGGCCGAGGGCGAGCAGGCCATAGGCATAGCAGTCGCCCCCCCAGCTGGTCCGCCGCGCCGCCGCCTTCACCGCGGCGAAGCGGGCGGCGGCGAGCGGGTCGAACATGTCGGGCGAGGTGCAGGACAGCTCGGCATCCGCCAGGTCGGGGCAGGCCCGGCAACCGGCTGTGCCACCGAGGGGCGAGCGGAAGCGCGTGGGCTGGCCCGCGATGCCGATCCAGCGCTCCCCGCTCGCCGGCTGGTCGATGATGCCGAGCACCGGGGTGCCGCGGTGCAGCAAGCCGATGAGCGTGCCGAACAGCGGCCGGCCGGTGACGAAGGCCCGCGTGCCGTCGATCGGGTCGAGCACCCAGACCCATTCGGCCTCCGTGCGCTCCTCGCCATATTCCTCGCCGATCACCCCGTGACGGGGCAGGCGGTCGGCGAGCAGGGCGCGGATGGCGCGCTCGGCAGCGCGGTCGGCCTCGGTGACGGGGCTGGCGTCGCCCTTGGCCTCGACCAGCAGGGCGGAGCGGAACAGCGGGCGAATCGCGGCGCCGGCGACATCCGCCGCTTCCTCCGCGACCGCGAGGAAGTCGGTCGGCTGCGTCACGGGCGGCGCGTCAGGGCAGCGGCTGCGGGTTGGCGTCCAGCGAGCGCAGGTAGGCAATGACGTTGGCGCGCTGCTGCGGGTCGCGGATGCCGGCGAAGGCCATGCGCGTGCCCGGCATGGCGGCGGCGGGCCGCTGCAGGAAGGCGTTCAGCGCCTCGTAGTCCCAGGGCTTGTCGGCCAGGGCGCGGTTGGCCTGGCTGTAGTTGAAGCCCTCCACCCGCGCATGGTTGGCGCCGACGATGCCCCAGAGGTTCGGGCCGACGCCGTTGTTCCCGCCCTCGGTGAAGGTATGGCAGGAGGCGCAGAGGCGCTGCGCCATCTGGCGGCCGGCGGCGGCGTCGGCGCTGGCCAGCAGCGGCCCGATCGGCTCCACCGTCGGGCCGGCCGGGGTGGCGGGCTGCTCGGCCGCCGGCGGCTCGCCGGTGGCGATCGCAGCGGTGTGCAGCCGCGGCGCGGAGACGAGGAACTCACCCACCAGGCCCGCGACCATGAAGGTGATCCCGGCGGTGAGCACCGCGGCGGCTGTCTTGTTGAATTCCAGACTCATCCCGGAATCGATCCTTCCCGAACCGCGACACCATCGCGGCAATGCGCAGCGCGCCCAAGGCGCCAGGGGCGCGGAGGAGCGTCGCCGGCGCGCGTGCCGCCGGGCTTGCGCCCCTGTCGCCGTGCCGTAAAACCGGGCGGAACATAGAGGCGGTACCGAAGCTCGACAACCCGGCCGCCTTCGCCTGGCGCCACCGATCGCACGACGCCGCCTTCGCCCTGCAGGATCCGCCAATGGACAGCCCCGCCACGACCACCCGCCCCGCCATCGCCGCGGAGGCGAGCAGGACAATCGCCTTTCAGGGCGTGCCGGGCGCCTATTCTGACCTGTCCTGCCGGCACGCCTATCCCGGCTGGGCCACCCTGCCCTGCGCCTCCTTCGAGGCGGCGATGCAGGCGGTGCGCGAGGGTCGCGCCGACCTGGCGATGCTGCCCTGCGAGAACTCGCTGGCCGGCCGGGTGCCCGACATCCACCGCCTGCTGCCCGATTCCGGCCTGCACGTGGTCGGCGAGCATTTCGAGCGGGTGGAGCACTGCCTGCTGGCCCCGAAGGGCGCAACCATCGGCTCGATCCGCCGCGCGCACAGCCACCCGGTCGCGCTCGGCCAGGTACTGAAGCTGCTGAAGGAGCTGGACCTGCAGCCGGTGATCGAGGCCGACACCGCCGGCGCCGCGGCGCTGATCGCCGAGCGCGGCTCCACCACCGACGCCGCCATCGCCAGCGAGCTCGCCGCCGAGATCTACGGGCTCGAGATCCTGCGGCGGAACGTGGAGGACGAGACGCACAACACCACGCGCTTCTACGTCATGTCGCGCACGCCGCTGCGGCCGCCCTATGGCGAGGGCAACTGGGTGACCAGCTTCGTCTTCCGCGTCCGCAACATCCCCGCCGCGCTCTACAAGGCGCTGGGCGGCTTCGCGACCAACGGCGTCAACATGACCAAGCTGGAGAGCTACATGGTCGGCGGGGCCTTCACCGCGACGCAGTTCCTGGCCGATGTGGACGGCCAGCCGGACGAGCCCGGCCTGAAGCGCGCGCTGGAGGAGCTGGCCTTCTTCTCCGCCGACCTGCGCGTCCTCGGCACCTACCCCGCGCACCCGTACCGGCTGGCGCAGCGGGAGGGGAACTGACGGCGGCTGCAGGTTCGGTCAGAAGTCGTCGAGGCGCCTGATCGGCTCGACGCCGCCGCCGCGCATCACGCCGCGGCGGCGCAGGCAGTCGCGGAAGGCGCGCTGCTCCGCCTCCTCCTGCATGCGGGCGATGCGGGCCATCTGGTTCACGTCGGTGAAGTTCTGCCGCCGCGCGATGTCCCGGCTCGAGATGCTGGCGCGCGCCTCCTCGCGGCAGGCGGCCACTTCGGGCGTCTCCGGCTGCGCCGGCGCGCGCGCGGTGGCCGCGCCACCGCCGCCGCAGGCGCCGAGCAGGAGCAGCGCCGGCAGCGCGAGCCAGGTCAGGGTCGGGCGCCTCATGCCGTGGCCTCCAGCCAGTCCTCGATCAGCCGCCGGGCGATGGAATCCACCCGCGGCAGGGAAAAGCCGTGCGCGGCATGGTTGCGCAGCTGGTCGCGGCTGAACCAGCGGGCGTCCTTCAGCTCCTCCGGGTCGATCGTGATCGCCTCGGTAAGGCCCTCGGCGTGGAAGCCGAGCATGATGGAGGAGGGGAAGGGCCAGGGCTGGGAGGAATGGTAGAGCACGTCACCCACCTCGATCCCGGCTTCCTCCTTCACCTCGCGGCGCACCGCCTCCTCCAGGCTTTCGCCGGGCTCCACGAAGCCGGCCAGAGTCGAGTACATCGCGGTGTTGGGGAAGCGGTGCGAATGGCCGAGAAGGCAGTGGTCCCCGCGCACCACCAGCATGATCACGGCAGGGTCGGTGCGCGGGAAGTGCTGGGTGTTGCAGCCGGTGCAGACCATGGCGTGACCGGCGCTGCGCGGCGTGCAGGGCGCGCCGCAGACGCCGCAGAAGCGGTGCCGCGTGCGCCAGTGCATCATGCCGCGCGCATGCGCCAGCACGCTGGCCTCGCCGGGCGGCAGCAGGCCGGCGACTTGGCGCAGGTCGGCGAAGGCGCCCATGCCCTCCGGCAGCAGCGGCAGCGGGTCCTCGGCGGCGGAGCAATCCACCGCGAAGATGGGCCGCCCGCCCCACAGGCCGAGGAAGGCCCAGGGGCCATCCTGCATGCGCACCGCCTCGGCCGCCGCGGCGGTCAGCAGCACGGCTTCCGGCTGCCCGGCCTCGAGCCCCTTCATCAGGCTGCGGCTGCGCCAGACCGGGGCGAACAGCGTCTCGGGATCGGCCAGCGCCTGATGGATCCAGTCCGCGTCCTCCCGCAGGTGGCCGGCGCGGTCGAGGGGGCTGCCGGTATAGGCATTGGGCCGGCTGGCGGGGATCGAGAGCATCGCCGCAGGATGTGCCACGCCCCCCGCGAACCGGCAACCGAGAGGCGTGGCGGCGCCGGCCTGGCCCGCGATCGCCCTGAGCGTGCACGCCGCAGGCCGGCACGCCAGGGCGTGAATCGCCGGCTCGAAAGGCCTGGACCCGAGTTGCCTGGAAACAGTCCGGGCAACTCGCGCCTAGCGCGCGGCCAGGCGCGGCCAGTTGGCGTCGGCGCGCGCGATCCGGCCGGGGATGTCGCCTTCCCAGATCCGCTGCGTGCGGCGATCGTAGTTGAGGAACAGGCGGCCTTCCACGATCCGCCAGGCGGCGGGGTCGATCGGCGCGGTGTAGCCCTCGCTGACCGCATAGGCGCAGAAGCCGCCATAGGCCGGGGCGTAGCGCGCCGGGTCGGCGGCGAAGCGGTCGCGGTTCGCGGCGGAAGCGAAACGCCAGGTGGCGCCGCCCCAGTCGTGGGTGAACTCTGCCCGGCCCGGCACCGGCCGCCCTTCGCTGAAGTAGGCGACCACGTCGGTGCCGCGCACGGCCAGGCCGTTCTCGGCGAAGATGCGCTGGGCACGGCCGGCGGCGGGCATCAGCACGGTGCCGAGCGGCACGCCCACCGTGGCACCGGCGAGCAGCAGTTGCGCGAGACGACGACGGGGCAGCTTCATGGCGCGTTCTCCTCGGCCCGTCCTTCGCCGCCTGGGGCGGGGAGGTTACGCGCCCCCCATTGGCGCCGGCTGCCGGAGGCCTCATATAGGTCGGCGGAAGGTCGGCGACGGACGTGCCCCTCGCCAACCCGGTCAGGCCCGGAAGGGAGCAGCCGTAACGAGTTCTCGCGCGGGTCGCGCGCCGGCCTTCCACCTGGCAGCCAGCGTGATTGCCCCTGGGTCCCGCGATCCGGGCCTTGGATCCCCACCCGGACAGCCCGCATGGCGAGCGACATCTTCGGCAATCCCCTCCCGCCCGAAACCGCAGCCGAGCGCGAGGAGGGGCTGCCCGAGCCACCGGCCGCGGACGGGCCGGGCCTGTTCGGCGAGGCGCTGGCTCCGACGCCTGCGCCTGCCATGGCCGAGGCCCCGATCTCCGCGGCGCCGGAGGCGCCGGACGCGGCGATCTCCACCGCGGCGCCGGAGGCGGCGACCTCCACCGCGGCGCCGGAGGCGCCGACGCCCTATCGCGTCCTCGCCCGCAAATACCGCCCCCGCAGCTTCGCCGACCTGATCGGCCAGGAGGCGCTGGTCCGCACGCTCCGCAACGCCTTCGCCCAGGGGCGCGTGCACCACGCCTTCATGCTCACCGGCGTCCGCGGCGTGGGCAAGACCACCACCGCCCGCATCATCGCCCGCGCGCTGAACTGCATCGGGCCCGACGGCCAGGGCGGCCCGACGCCCGATCCTTGCGGCGTGTGTCCGGAATGCCGCGCCATCCTCGCCGACCGCCACCCGGACGTGCAGGAGCTCGACGCCGCCAGCTCCAACTCCGTGGACGACGTGCGGGAGCTGCGCGAGCGGCTGCGCTTCCGCCCCGCCCAGGGCCGCTTCAAGGTGATCATCCTGGACGAGGTGCACATGCTCTCGTCCGCCGCCTTCAACGCGCTGCTGAAGACGCTGGAGGAGCCGCCGCCGGACGTGAAGTTCATGCTGGCGACCACCGAGCTGCGCAAGGTGCCGGCCACCATCCTCTCGCGCTGCCAGACCTTCCATCTGCGCCGCGTGCCGCAGGAGGTGCTGCGCGCGCACTTCGCCCGCATCTGCGATCTTGAAGGCGTGTCCGCCGAGCCGGAAGGGCTGGCGTTGATCGCCCGCGCCGCCGACGGTTCGGTGCGCGACGGCCTTTCCATCCTCGACCAGGCGATCGCGCTGGCGGGCGGCGGCGGCGTTGGTGCCGACAGCGTGCGGGAGATGCTCGGCCTCGCCGACCGCGCGCTGGCGCTGACGCTGATGGAGGCGCTGATGGGCGGCGACATCGCCGCCGCGCTGGCGGTCTCGGCGCAGGCGCATGAGCGCGGCACCGATCCGGGGGTGGTGCTCTCGGACCTGCTGGCGCTGACGCATCTGCTCTCCCGCCTGAAGACCATCCCGGACCTGCGCCGCGATCCCTCGCTGACCGAGGATGAGCGCGGCCGGGGCGCGGCGCTGGCCGACCGGCTCTCCATCCCGGTGCTGGCGCGCGCCTGGCAGATGCTGCTGAAGGGAGCGCAGGAAGTGGCGCAGGACGGCGTGGACCGCCGCGCCGCCGCCGAGATGGTGCTGATCCGCCTGGCGCATGCCGCCGACCTGCCGACGCCGGGCGACCTGGTGCGGCGCCTCGCCGAGCAGGGCGCACAGCCCGGTCCGGCGCCGAGCGCTCCGGGACCCTCGGGGGGTGGCCTGCGCGCCGTAGCCGGCGGGGGCGCGGGCGGCGGAGCGATGGCCGCCCCGGCGGTGCCCGCAACCGCGCCGATGGCCGCGCCCGCGCCGGCCCAGCCCGGCTCCTGGCGGGAGGTGGTGGCGCTCGCCTCCGGCCGGCAGCCGCTGCTGCATGCGCATCTGGTGCACAGCGTGCACCCCGTCCGCATCGCGCCCGGCCGCATCGAGATGCGCACGCGCCCCGACGCGCCGCGCGATCTTGCGCAGCAGCTCGTCGCCCTGCTGCAGCAGGCGACCGGCACGCGCTGGACGGTCTCCCTGGTCAACGAAGGCGGCGAGCCCACTCTCGCCGAGCAGGGCCGCACGGCGGAGCAGGACCGGCTTTCGATTGCGCGCAGCCACCCGCTGGTGCAGGCGGTGCTGCATGCCTTCCCGGGTGCCACGATCGAGCTGGTGCGCGACGCCTCGCTCGACGTGTACGGGCTCCCGCCGCCTTCCGTGGTGGCCGATGAGGGGCGCGATTTCGCACCGCCCGAGGCCGAGCCCGTCGGGCCGGACGCCTATCTCCGCGAGCCCGAAGGGCTCGACGACATCACCGAAGAGGACTGAGACGCCATGAAGAATCTCGGCAACATGCTGAAGCAGGCGCAGCAGATGCAGACGCGCATGCAGGAGATGCAGGCGAAGCTCGAGGCGATGGAGGTCGAGGGCGCCTCGGGCGCCGGCATGGTGAAGGTGCTGCTCTCCGGCAAGGGCGACCTGCGGCGCGTCGCCATCGACCCCTCGCTGATGGCGCCCGACGAGAAGGAGGTGCTGGAGGACCTGCTGGTCGCCGCCCATGCCGACGCCAAGCAGAAGGTCGAGGCGACGATGGCCGAGGAGATGCAGAAGGCCACCGCCGGGATGAACATCCCCGGTGGCCTCGGCGGACTGAAGCTGCCGTTCTAGCGCGGGTCAGGGCCGCGCAAGCGGCCCGCGCGCAGACCGACCTTCCGGCCGGGCGCATCAGCGCGTCACGCCAAGGGCGTGCCCGCGGCACGACGCCCGGCGCATGAGGACACATGGACAACGATCCCATCGAGCGGCTGATCGGCCTTTTGGCGAAGACGCCCGGCCTCGGCCGGCGCAGTGCGCGGCGCGCGGTGCTGCGCATGCTGATGCGCCCGCATGAGACGATGCTGCCGCTGGCCGAGGCGCTGACCGAAGCCGCCCGCGCGGTGCAGCCCTGCGGCATCTGCGGCAATCTCGACGCGCAGAATCCCTGCGGCATCTGCCGCGATCCGCAGCGCGACCGGCACTTGGTCTGCGTGGTGGAGGGTGTCGCCGAACTCTGGGCGCTGGAGCGCGCGCATGCGCATCGCGGGCTCTATCACGTGCTGGGCGGCGTGCTCTCGCCGCTGGGCGGAATCGGGCCGGAGGATCTCTCGATCCAGCCGCTGCTCTCGCGCATTGCGGCAGGCGGCGTGGAGGAGGTGATCGTGGCGCTGCCGGCGACGGTGGATGGCAGCGCGACGGCGCACTACCTCACCGACCGGCTGAAGCCGACCGGCGTGGCGGTGACGCGGCTGGCGCAGGGCGTGCCGATGGGTGGCGCGCTCGACGTGCTCGACGAAGGCACGCTCGCCGCCGCGCTCAGGGCGCGACGGCCGGTTTGATCGCCCTCGGGCGCCAAGTATAGCCGGTTCAGACGCCGGACTTCATGCCCTGCGATTCGAGCTGCATGTAGCGGCGGATCGTCGGGCTGAGGTGCTGGTCGATCCATTCCGCCATGCGCTTCTCCTCGTTCAGGCTCTGCTCGAGCAGGCGCGGGGAGGCGCCGTCGCCGGCCGCCTCGGCCATCTCGATCAGCGCGCGGTAAGAGGCGATCTCGAAATGCTCGAAGGCGTAGTTGGCGAAGGTGTTCTTCACCACCTCGTCCTGCATCATGGCGTGCTGCATCGCCGCCACGTTCCCCATGATGGAGGTGCCCATGTCCTTCAGCGAGGAGTGGGAGGTACCGAGGCTCTGCAGGATCTGCTCGACCCGCTCCTGCTGCCGCCGGCTTTCCTCGGCGTGCTCGCGCAGGCGTTCGCGCATCTCCGGGTAGTTCTCCAGCCGTTCGACCTGGCGCTGGCAGAGCTGGATGGCCTGGGCTTCCAATGCATGGGCGTTCTGGAGGCCGGTGATGTAGATGTCGCGGATACTGGTGGCCATGGGGTGGGTTCCTCGCGCTGGGGTCACGCGTCGGGGAACGGCGCCCGCCTTGCCCGGTTCCGCACCCCTCGCACCGGCCGGCTGGCTTATGCTATGTCCCCCGCGGGTTCCCGTAGCTCAGCTGGATAGAGCACCAGATTCCTAATCTGGGGGCCGTGGGTTCGAATCCCGCCGGGAACACCACCGCCATGTGGGCGGCAGACCTGGACCCGACCGCATCGCCAGGAGCCCGGCCATCGGCCGTCTGTTCCG
Source organism: Falsiroseomonas sp. (assembly GCF_041690465.1). GTDB lineage: Bacteria > Pseudomonadota > Alphaproteobacteria > Acetobacterales > Acetobacteraceae > Falsiroseomonas. The sequence goes on from NZ_JAWLHG010000001.1 coordinate 132,487, forward strand.
GCCATAAACGCATCGCCAGGGCCATGCGCTGCGGCTGCTCGACGCAGAGGGACATCTGCCGGCGTCGTCGCGCTTCTTTCCCGCGCCGCCGCTTCTTCGAGCAAGCCATGGCGCTGGAGGCACATGACCCCGTCGTCGATGTCGGGATGCGGCAGCCAACCGGCTGCGAGGCGCTGGTGCGTTGGCATCGCGCCGGCTACAGCCGGCTGATCGGCCCGGCGGAGTTCATCCCATCGGCGAGGAGACCGGCCTGATCAGGCAGCCCGGCGAGCTGGTGCTGCGCCGCGCGCCTGCGCGGTCGCGGCCGGCGGGAAGGACGAGTCGCTGCGGCTGACGGCGAATGCCTCCCCCGCCCAGGTCGCGCCGTGTCAGCCGCGTGCGAAGCGCGCCTTCAGCGGGATGGCGGCAAGCGAAAGCGCCGCCAGCCCGAGCAGCGCCGCGAGGATTTCCGTGCTGAGCACGGCGCGCGCATCGAACTCTCCGCCCATCGCCAGCACATCGCCCAGGCCCGACCCGGCAAGGCTGAACACCGCCGTGCCCGGCAGGATGCCGAAGGCGGTGGTGAGCAGGTAGGTGCCCAGCCGCACGCCCACGAAGGCCGGCACCAGGTTCACCAGGAAGAAGGGGAACAACGGCACCAGGCGCAGCACCAGCAGGTAGGAGGCGGCGTTGCGGCGGATGCCCTCGCCCAGAAGCTGTGCCTTGGGGCCGAGCCGGTCGAGCGCATCCTCGCCCGCCAGGCGGCGTGCGAAGAGGAACACCAGCACCGCGCCGGTGGTCGCCCCCAGCACGGTCAGCGCCGTGCCGCCCGCCGCGCCGAACAGGAATCCGCCGGAAAGCGTGAGGAACAGCGCGCCGGGCAGCGAGAAGGCGACCGTCGCGACATAGATCGCGACATAGGCCAGGGCTGCCAGCACGCCATTCGCCGCGACGAAGGCCGACAGCGCCTCCCGGTGCCGCGCCAGCGTCTCCAGCGAGAGATGATCGGCGAGGCCGGTCGCGCGCAGCGCGACGATCGCGGCGACCACGCCGGCACCGATCCAGACCCGCCGGTCGCGCAGGGCGCAGCGGAGTGACATGGCGGCCCTCCTCACGGCAGGAAGCGCTGGATCAGCCCGACCAGCGCGCGGGTGCGCGGGCCGAACAGCGCCGGGGTGTAGAAGCCGCCCGCGGCGCGCTTCGAGATCTCGGACATCGTGGGGTAGGGCGCAAGCGAGGAGGCGATGGCGCCGATCTTCAGCTTCTGCTGGATCGCCAGCCCCCAGGTGCCGATCATCTCGCCCGCACGCGGCGCGACGATGGTCGCACCGAGGATCCGCCCGCGTCGGCCGAGCACCACCTTGATCAGCCCCTCCGTCGCGCGTTCCGCCTGTGCGCGGTCGTTGCCCGACAGCGGCTGGGAGAGGATGGAGACCTCATGGCCGGGGGCACGCGCATCGGCCTCGGTCAGGCCGACATGGGCGAGTTCGGGATCGGCATAGGTCACCCAGGGCAATGCGGCGTAATCCGTCTTCGCCGGCAGGCCGAACAGCGCGTTCCGGATGACGATGCCGGCATGGTAGCCCGCGACATGGGTGAACTGCGGCCCACCGGCAACGTCGCCGATCGCGAAGACATGGCGGTTGCTGCTGCGCAGCCCGGCATCCACGGTGATGCCGCGCGGCGTCACCTCGACCCCGGCTGCCTCGAGCCCCAGCCCGGCGGTGTTCGGGCGGCGGCCGGCGGCGACCAGCAGATGCGTGCCGATCAGCGTCGTGCCATCGGCGAATTGCACCTCGACGCCGTTGCCGGCACGTCGTGTGGCGGCGACCTGTGCGCCTTCCTGAAGCGCGATGCCCTCGCGCAGCAGCGCGGCGCGCAGGATCGCCACCGCTTCCGGCTCATCCTTCGGCAGGATGCTCGCGCGCTCCAGCACCGTCACGCTGGCGCCGAGGCGGCGGAAGGCCTGCGCCATCTCGATGCCGATCGGGCCGCCGCCGAGCACGATCAGGTGCTCCGGCAGGTCGGTGAGGTCGAACACGCTCTCGTTCGTCAGGTGCGGCGTCTCGGCCAGGCCGGGCACCGGCGGCAGCGCGGCGGAAGAACCGGTGGCGACCACGAAGCGCCGCGCGCGGATGCGCTTTCCGTCGGCCTCCACCTCACGCGGGCCGGTGAAGCGTGCGGCGGCGCGGATCACGGTGACACCGAGCCCTTCGAAGCGTTCCACCGAATCGTGCGGCGCGATGGCGGCGATGACGCCGTGCACATGCGCGTGGACGCGGGTGAAATCCACCGCCGGCTCATGCCCGTTGACGCCGAAGCGCCCGGCATGACGCACCACATCGGCAGCGTGCGCGGCGGCGAGCAGCGCCTTCGAGGGCACGCAGCCGGTGTTGAGGCAGTCGCCGCCCATGCGGTGCTTCTCGATCAGCACCACGGAAGCGCCCATCTGCACCGCGCCGGCGGCGACGGAGAGCCCGCCGGAGCCCGCGCCGATGATGCAGAGATCAGCTTGCAGCACGCCGTCGCGCAGGACGGGGCGACGCGCGGGCCCGAGCGTGGGGGGATGTGTCTCGGTCATCGGGCGTCCTCTCGGTCTCGGGCATCGCTTCGCCCCGATGCCCGGCCGGGTTACGCCCGCCGATCAGCCGGCATGGGTGCCGCGGATCGGATAACCCAGATCCTGGATGCGCTTCGCGCCGCGCGCGATCGCAGCCAGGTCCGGCCGGGCCCAGGGCGCGTTGGAGATGTCGAGCACCTGCACCGCCCCATCGGGGTTGATCAGGAACAGGCCCGGCTCCGCGAAGGGCCGGTCGGTCTCCTGCGGCGAGCGCGGGTCGGAGACATAGAGGCCGAGCTCGCGCATCTGCGCGACGGAAAGATCGTGCCCCACCGGGAAGCGCCAGCCGAATTCCGCAACGTCCGCCGCGGCCTTCTCGGCCGGGTCGGCGGAGACCGCCATCACCTGCACCCCGGCGGCGGCGAACTCCTCCATCAGCGTGTCGAGCGTGCCGAGATAGGGCTTGCACAGCGGGCAGTGCCTGCCGCGATAGACCACCAGCAGCCGCCAGCCCTCCATCGCGGCGGGCGCGATCTCGCCACCGCCGAGGCGCGGTAGGGCGATGGCGGGGAAGGGCGCACCGGCGGCGAGCTTCGTTGCTTTTGACATCTGCATCTCTCCTTGCATCAGCCGGCGCGCACGGTGGCGGCGGCCTGGCCGAACAGCAGCGCGGCGGTGTCAGCGAGGTTGAGCAGGATCGCGCCGCTCTCGCACAGCGGCACCGGCGCGCCGCCACAGGCGGGGGCGTGGTCCACGATGGCGGGAATGCGGTTGTCGGGCGCGATCGCCAGGAAGGCCGGCGTGAATTGCTCGCCCTTGGAGGTCTTCACCGGGATGATGCGGCAGGGCAGCCCCGCCTCTTCCAGGAACACCGTCGCCTTGTGGCCGTTCGGCGTGGTCCAGTGGTGCAGATCGATCACCAGGGTGGCTCCGGCTTGACGGGGCGTGCAGCAATGCGCCTATTCTATAGCGAATGATATAGAACGACGTTCCACCCCCGCAAGCCCGGCGTCCAGGCCGGGCCACGCGGCGAAGTCGCTACGGAGCCTGCCCGCGACCTGCCGGACCGCCACACCCGAAGGAGACCGCCATGCCGAACGCCGGACCCATCACGACCCGCCGCGCAAGCCGCTTCGGACCGCCGGCCTGGCCCGGCGCCATCCTGTTGCTGCTCGCCGTCCTCACCACGCCGGCCGCCGCACTGGCGCAGGCGCCGACCGAGGGGCTCGTCACCACGCCGAGCGCGCACGCACACCGCGCCACGCTGGACCGCTTCGCCGAGGCGGTGCGCGCCGCCGGCTGGAAGGTGTTCGCCGAGGTGGACCACGCCGCCGCGGCGCGCGAGGCCGGGATGCAGCTGCGCCCGCGCAGCGTGGTGTTGTTCGGCAACCCGCGCGCCGGCACGCCCGGCATGGCGGCTCGCCCGACGCTTGCGCTCGACCTGCCGATGCGCGTGCTGGTGTGGGAGGATGATGCCGGCCGCGCCTTCGTGACGCGCAGCACCGGCGCGGACCTGGCCACGCGCGTCTTCGCCCGCCACGGCGTCACCGTTCCCGCCGAGGGGCAGGCCAGCACGGAAGCCTTCCTGGCCGGCCTGGTCCGCCGCGCGACGGAATAGCCCTCGGGCGGGGCGGCCGGCGCCGTCTCTACGCCGGTGCGGCCGCCTCCTCCGCCCGCATCACCCGCGGGCCGAGGAAGGTGGCGACCAGCGTCACCACCAGCACCGCCAGGCCGTGCCAGACCAGCACCATCACCGCCGCATTCAGGTGATGGATCGCGGAAAGCCCTACGCTGGCGAGCGCCGCGGCGGAGAGTCCGCCAAGGGCGGCAACCGGCGTCGGGCGCAGCGGCGCGGCGTGGCGCGCCAGCCACAGCATCCCCATCGTCAGCGGCACGCCGAGGCCGGCGATGAAGGCCAGGCACGGATAGCTGGTGGTCAGCCGCAGCCCCTCCGGCCCGAACCGCGCCAGGTCCTGCAGGCAGCCCCAGCCCATGGTGGCAAGCCAGGCCACCACCGCCGGCAGCGGCAGCAGCGCCCAGCGCTGGTCGCGGTCCGGCAACGCCAGCTCGAAGGCGGCGAAGGCGGCCAGCAGGCCGGTCGCAAGCGCGGCGATCAGCTGCGGCAGGTCGAAGCCGGAAGCGAGCCGCTGCGCCAAGTCGTGGCGCAGGCCGAACACGGCGATCGCCGCGCCGATCACGCCCCCGGCCAGCAGCAGCCACACCGCCGTGGACTTCGCGGGATGCCAGACGCGCCGCACCGGACGGAGGCCGGCGGCGAGCTGGGTGATCAGGTCTTCGCTCCGCATCTCCGTCACTCCTCCACGCCGAACCGGCGCCGCAGCGAACGCAGCGCGCGATGCGTCGCGACCTTGAGGGCCCCCACGCTCATGCCCGACCTGCTGCTGGCCTCGGCGAGCGACAGATCCTCGATCTTGGTCAGGCCGAGCGCGGTGCGCTGCGCCTGCGGCAGATCCTCGACCGCCCGGCGCAGCTCCACCGCGGCGCGGCGCGAATCCAGCTCGGCATCGGCGGCGCGCTCGGGCGTCGCCACATCCATCGCCGCCTCCAGGTCCACCTCCCGCAGGCTGGTGCGACCGCGGCGGCGGCCGCGATCCACTGCCCGCCGCTCCGCGATCGCCGCCAGCCAGGGGCGGAAGGGGCGCGAGGGATCGTAGGTGTGGCGGACCCGGTGGATGGTCAGCAGCGCATCCTGCGCCGCATCCTCGGCGTCGGAAGGATCGCGCAGCCGGGCGCGGCAGATCGCGCGCAGCAGCGGCAGGCAATCGCGCAGCAGGGTTTCATAGGCGCGCGCATCGCCCGCCTGCGCAGCCGCCATGAGCTGCGACCAGCGCAGGTCACGCGCGTCGCGTTCGGCGATCGGCATCATGGCGGGCAGGCCCACCGATGTACACGGCGCAATGGCATCTGACATGCGCAGGCTACCCCAATGCCATCGGTCCGCGCGAGCCTTGCCGAGGCCCGGTGCGCGTGACCATTCCGGGAATTCGCTGCGCGGCGGGGAAGGTTACGCCGGCGCGCCGGGAAATGACGGGGCCGGACACGGAAGGGTGAGCGGGGATTCGGCGGGCGTAACCCGGCTGGCGCTTCCGGCGAAGCATCCCAGGTTCCCTGCCGGAGGTCGGCCTTGCCCTGGACGAAAGCGCCACAGCGCAGCGCGGCGGTCGCCGGCCGCCCTTCTTCCCTGCGCCCGCCGCCGCGGGACACCAGGCTCGACATCGTGCGGGGCTGGATGCAGGTCTCGATCTTCATCTCGCATGTGGTGGGGACCGGCTTTGCCTGGGGCATCCATGCCGCCTGGGGGCTTTCCGACAGCTCCGAGCAGTTCGTCTTCCTGTCCGGCCTCGGGCTCGGCTCGGTCTTCGCGCTGAAATCGGCGCGCGACGGCTTCGGCGCCGCGCGCGCCGACCTCGCCGGCCGCACCCTGCACCTCTACCGTATGCACCTGATGGTCGTCGCGTTGTTCGCCGCGCTGGTTCTGGCGGCGGAGATGTGGCTGCCGCTGCCGGGCGAGGTCGCCCGCCTCGGCTGGAGCTGGCTGACCGAGGCGCCGTGGTTCGCCGTGCCCGCCGCGGCGACCATGCTGTGGCAGCCGGAATTCATGGGCATCCTGTCGGTCTTCGTCTGGTGCATGCTGCTGCTGCCGCCCTTCATGTGGCTGACGGAGCGGGCCGGCGCCTGGGCATTGCTGGTGCCGGCGGCGCTCTATGCCGCGGTGCAGGCCGGGCTGATCGCCACACCGGGCCTCGGCGGCACCGAGATCGCCTTCGACCCGCTTGCCTGGCAGGCGCTGTTCATGACCGGCGCCTGGCTCGGCCGCCGCGCACTGATGACCGGTGAGGCGGTGCCCCGCCGCGGCTGGATGATGGCCGCCGCCAGCGTCGTGGTCGTCTACGGCTTCTGGGTGCAACTGGTGGTGCACGGCTTCGTCGCCGGGCCGGAGGACGCCATCGAGGCGTTGTACGGCAAGACGGTGCTGGCACCGGCGCGGCTGGTTCACGCCCTGGCGCTGGCCTACCTGGTCGCCGTGCTGGTCCCGCGCGAGGCCGCCTGGATGCGCGCCGCGCCGGCGGCGATGCTGGCGATGATAGGGCGTCACAGCCTGAACGTGTTCTGCGCCGGCCTCTTCCTCTCCTGGGCGGCCTCCACGATGCTGGCGCGGTGGCCGGGGCATGCGGGCTGGCTCGATCCGCTGCTGATAGCCGGGGGCACCGCCGTGCTGGTGCTGGTGGCGCTGGCCTCGGAGCGCCGCCGGATGCGCCTGCGGCCGGCGCGCGCGGCGGCCTGACCGCCGCCGCCCGGAACCTTCCGCCGCGCCCTGGTGTTCGCGCCGAGACGGCGAAGGAGCACCGGTATGGCGCAGGAGTCCTGGTTGTCAGCACCGCCGCGCCGCGGGACGCTGCGCCTCGTGCTGCAGGTGGCGCTCGCCGCGGCGGGCGTCTTCGTGCTGCTGTTCCTTGCCTGGCGCATCCGTGAGGCGCTGCTGCTCGCCTTCGCGGCGGTCGTGGTGGCGGTCGTCCTCGATGCCGCGGCGGGGCCGGTGGAGCGGTGGTCCGGCCTGTCGCGCAGCCTGGCGCTGGCGGTCGTCGCATTGGTCGTGGCGCTGGTGCTGCTGGGCTTCGGCTGGCTGCTGGGCTCCAGCATCCAGTCGCAGGTCTCGAGTCTCGCATCGCAGCTGCCGCAGGCGATCGGCCAGCTGGAGGAGACGCTCGGCATCGAGTTGCTGGCGCGGGAGGAGGGGCAGCAGGGCGGCCTGGCCGACATCACCGCAGCGGTGCGCCAGCTGTTCGGCTCGCTCGCCGCACTCGGTTCCTCCATCGCCGGGGCGCTGACGGCGCTGGTGCTGGTCGTGGTGGGCGGCTTCTTCCTGGCGGCCGATCCCCATCTCTATCGCCGGGGCCTGGTGAAGATGTTTCCGCCGCGCATGCATGCCCGCGTGGATGACGCGCTCGGCGCCGCCGGCCGCGCCCTGCGGCTCTGGCTGCTGGCGGAGCTGATCGCGATGGCGATCGTCTTCGTGCTGGTTTCGCTCGGCGCCTGGGCGATCGGCCTGCCGGCGCCGCTGGCGCTCGGCCTGTTCGCGGGACTGACGGAGTTCGTTCCCATCATCGGGCCGATCGTCGGCGCCATCCCCGGTCTGCTGCTGGCGCTGACCCAGGGCGGCAGCACGCTGATCTGGGCGGCGCTGCTGTATCTGGCGATCCAGCAGCTCGAATCGAACGTGATCACGCCGGTGGTGCAGGAGCGCATGGCGGAGATCCCGCCGGCGCTGCTGCTGTTCTCCGTGCTTGCCTTCGGGCTTGTGTTCGGCATGGCGGGCGTGATCGTTGCCGCGCCGTTGACAGTGCTGCTCTACGTCCTCGTGAAGAAGCTCTACCTGCGGCAGACGCTCGGCGAGGCGACGGACGTGCCGGGAGAGGACGAGGCGGAGCCGAAGAAGGCTGGAACGGTTGCCTAGGTAGCACTGCGGACTCGGCCGCAGGCGCCAGCTTCGCGATATGCCGATGCAGGGCGGCAGAAGGGCGGAACCGGCCCCGCCTTCGGCCGCTCTCCTCTCGATGCACCCGTGATTCCCGACGACCACCCGGGAGAACACCACATGCGACATCGCAGCAAGCGAAACGGATGCGTGGCCGCGTGGCTCTTTGCCGCGTTGCTGGCCGCAGCGCCCGCCGCCGCCCAGAACGGCAGATTCGGCGATGGCCCGGATCGCGGCATGGAACGCATCGGCCGCGACGCGTTCGAACAGGGCTACCGCGCCGGCCGCACGGCGGAACGCCGCGACTTCGAGCTTGGCCTGGCGTGGAACGATGCACGGCAGAGCGAAGCCTATGAACGGCTGGAACGTGCGGCGGCCGAGTTGCGTCGTGCGCTGGTGCTGATGCGGCGCGCACCGTCGCTGCCGCGTGTGAACGGCGCGCTGGTGCAGGCACGCGAGGCGCTGGAGCGCACGCAGAACGCCATGACCTGGCTGCCACCCGGCGTCGGCCGCGGCGTGGAGCGCCGTTACGAGCGCCGCTCGGGCCGCGGTATCGGCGCCGAGCGCGCTTCGGGCGGCTGGGCCAGTTGAGCCCATCGCTTCGACACCACCACCACCCAACAGGAGGAAAGCTATGACGGCAAGGAAGCGGACTGTTCCGGTATTCGCCGCACTGGTCGGCGGCACGATGCTGCTGGCGGCGCCTGCGCTGGCGCAGCAGGGATGGCAGGGCGACCGCGGCAGTTCCCGTGATTGGGTGCAGAGCCAGGATCCGATGGATGCGTATGATCGCTACCTGCAGCGCCTGCAGCGCGACCGCGAGAGCCGTGGCATGGGCGACCAGCGCTTCGGCAGTGGTGACCAGCGCTTCGGCGGCATGGGCGACCAGCGCTCCGGGGGCATGGGCGACCAGCGCTTCGGCAGTGGTGACCAGCGCTTCGGCGGCATGGGCGACCAGCGCTCCGGGGGCATGGGTGGCCAGCGCTTCGGCGGTGGTGACCAGCACTTCGGCGGCATGGGCGACCAGCGCTCCGGGAGCATGGGTGGCCAGCGCTTCGGCAGTGGTGACCAGCGCTTCGGCGGTGGCGGACAAGACCGTCGCGCGATGGCTGAACGCTACGCCCGCGAGCAGTTCGAACGCGGCTACCGTGCGGGTCGCGAGGAGGAGCGGCGGCGGCGCAGCGGCCAGTTCTCCGGCGGTCAGGACCGTTCCGGCGCCTCCGGCTCCTCCGGCGGGAGCGGCATGGACGCGGACTACTACTGGGTGGTCCCCGACATCCTGCCCGACACGCAGCGGTATCGCGGCATGCAGGATTTCGCGCTGATCCCCGATTACAGCCGCCCGATGGACCGGCTGCTGGTCGCCGCGCAGAGCCTCCGGGAAGCGATCCAGTCCACCGCCATCCGCCTGCCGCCGAGCGATGGCCGTGACCGTGCGCTCGACATGCTGAACGAAGCGCTGATCGAGACCCAGCAGGCCATGGTGGCGCTGCCGCCGGAGCAGCGCACGCGCTGAGGCGCGGTGCGCGTCACACCACATCAACGAAGCAACGGAGGATACTAGAATCATGGCAAGAAAAACGGCAGGCACGGCCGTGCTCGCGGCGGCGACGCTGGCGCTCGGTGGTTTCGCGGCAGGCGGTGCCGCGGCGCAGGGCTACTATGATGGCGGGCGCTTCAGCGGTCCTGACAGCCGCATGATGGATCAGCGCCGCTTCGGCTCCGGGCCCGAGTTCGACCGGCAGGGCGGCCCCGGCGGCCCCGCGATGGACCGCTATGCGCGTGAGCAGTACGAGCGCGGCTACATGATGGGCCGTGAGCAGGAGCGTCGCGCGGCCCAGATGCGCGGCCAGTCCGGCGACGACCGCAGCGGCCCGCGCATGGGCTGGGGCGGCGGCCAGGCTCAGGCCGGCATGGACGACCAGGGCCTGCTGATCCTGCTGTTCGAGCGTGAGCGCGCGCAGCAGTCGCTGCGCGATGTCCGGCAATCCCTGCAGGAAGCGCGCACTGCGTTGCAGCAGGGCGACCGCACGCGCGCCGAGCAGGCGCTGAACCAGGCCGACCAGACGCTCCGGCAGGCGGACTCGATGCGCAACCAGCAGCAGGTCGAGCAGTCCTTGAGCCAGGCCGAGCAGGCGCTGCAGCGAGGCGACCGGCAGGCCGTGCAGCAGGCGTTGCAGCAGGCGCGCCAGGCCCTGCGCAGCGGCGGCTCGCAGGGCCAGACCCAGGGCGGGACGGGCGCCGGCAGCACCATGCCGGGCCAGGGCGGCCAGACCGGCGGCGGCCAGAGCGGTGGCCAGAGCGGTGGCCAGAGCGGTAGCGGCCAGAGCGGTGGCCAGAGCGGTAGCGGCCAGACCGGCGGCCAGCAGACCGGCGGCGGCGGTGGACAGGGCGGCCAGGGCACGAGCCAGGGCGGCACCAGCACCCAGTAGCAGCGGACGAAGGGACGATGCACATGGAAGACCGCAAGACGACAGGCGCCGGCGCGGAGAGCGGCAAGCGCGGCGGCGTCGCGATCAACGAGACGGAAGCGCTGATCGCCTCCGACAAGGTCGAGGGCACGCCGGTGTACAACCAGGCCGGCGAACATCTCGGCTCCATCTACACGCTGATGCTCGACAAGCGCTCGGGCAAGGTGCGGTATGCCGTGATGAGCTTCGGCGGTTTCCTCGGCATCGGCGAGCACTACCATCCGCTGCCCTGGGACAAGCTGACCTATGAGCCGCGCCAGGGCGGCTACGTGGTGGACATCACGCGCGAACAGCTGGAAGGCGCGCCCCGCTACGCGCGCAACGAGACGCCGTGGAACGACCCGCTCTACGGCCAGTCCGTCTATGGCTACTACGGCGTGCCCTACCCGCGCCTCGGCGCGCGACGCAAGCGCTGCGACCGGCCCGGTCCGCCCACATGGCGGACCGGGCCTCCCCCTTTACAGAAACGGAGCCACCACATGCGTGCAGCCCCGATCCTCGCCGGCCTGCTCGGGCTATGCATCGCGCTGCCCGCGGCCGCCCAGCAGCAGCAGCAGCAGCAGCAGCAGCAGCAGCAGCAGCAGCAGCAGCAGATGCCGCAGGCGCGCGGCAACTTCGTCAACGCGCAGGGCCAGTCTGTCGGCACCGCCGGCCTGGTGCAGACGCCGAGCGGCGTGCTGATCACGCTGCAACTGCGCGACCTGCCCGCCGGGCTGCATGCCTTCCACATCCACGAGACCGGCCGCTGCGAGGCCGGCGGTGGCTTCCAATCGGCCGGCGGCCACTACAATCCGCGCAACCAGCAGCACGGCTATCTGGTGCAGGGCGGCGCACATGCCGGCGACATGCCGAACCAGTTCGTCGGCCCGGATGGCGTGCTCCGCGGCCAGGTGCTGAACGACAAGGTGACGCTCGGTCAGGGCGAAGCGACGCTGTTCGACTCCGACGGCTCGGCGCTGGTGATCCATGCGCAGCCCGACGACTACCGCAGCCAGCCCGCGGGCGATGCCGGCGGCCGCATCGCCTGCGCCGTCATCGAGCGCCAGGGCGGCTGAATTCCCGTGCACGCCATGGCGTCGGGATGCAGGAGGCCGGGATGACTCTCCGCACGAGGCTGTTCGCCACCGCCACCGCGCTGCTGATCGTCGCCGCGCCGTGTCTGTCGCATGCCGCCGAGCCGCCATGGCAGGAGGCGGAGGCCTCGGTGATGACGCCGCTCGGCTGGACGTCGGGCCAGCTGGAGGGCGTCACGCTGTATGGCGAGAATGGTCGCGCACTGGGCGAGGTGGAAGCCGTGCTGGTCAGCGAGACGGGGCTGATCGCCGGCCTCGCCGTGGAGGTCGGGGGTGTGCTCGGCATCGGCGGGCGCGAGGTGATCCTGCGTTTCGATCAGGTCCGGCGCGTCGGCGATCGCCTGACCACGCTGCTCAGCGAGGCCCAGCTCGAAGCACAGCCGCGCTGGGACGATTGACCCGGCGAATTCAGCGTCCCGCCGGCGCGGCCGGAGCCTCGCCGCCGGTCGCGCCGGCATCGCCATTGCCCAGATCGAAGATCCCGCGCAGGAAGCCGGGCGTCAGCGCGCTCAACGGGTTCACGCTGACCTGCGGATCGGCGATCGGCCCGGTCACCGTGAAGGCAGCGGAGAACAGCCCTCCGCCGCGCTCCGCGCTGAACAGCCGTCCGACGATCGGCAGATTGCCGAGCAGCGAATTGAACACATAGGCCGGCACGACGGTCCCCTGCAGGTCGAGCACCTCCTGCCGCCGGTCGATGCGCCCGGTCGCCGTCAGGCCGAGCGAGGCGGAGAAGGCGCGCGCCTCGCCGATCAGCAGCGCATCGCGCTCCAGGCGGAAGGGCAGCACCAGGCGCGAGAAGCTGAGGCCGGGGCCCTGCAACGCCTCCAGCAGGCCATAGCCGGTCAGCGCCTGCAGCAGCTTCCCCACCGCCGGCGCGTCACGCACGGTGAAGTCGGCGAGCTCCGCGGTGCCTTCGATCGGCAGCCCGATCGCGCCGTCCGGCATCACCGCGGCAAGCTCGAGCCGGCCACCCTCGATCCGCCTGCCATAGCCGAGGGCCGCGAGCAGCGCGCCGGCATCGCCGGCCTGCACCCGCAGCAGGCGCCCGCCCTGCTGCGCTGGTGCGAGGGAGGCGGCGAAGCGCGTCGCCGCGTGCTCGCTGGCCTGCGCCGCGACCTGGGCCTGGTGCAGCGCGCCGCCGGCGGCGAAGGTCAGCTGCGCCTGCAGGCCGCGGAGCGGCGAGGCGCCATCCGGCATCAGCGCGCGTTCGAAGCGCGCGTCCAGCACGAAGGGCGGGGTGCCGTCGCCGTTGCGCGCTTCGCCGCCCCGCGCGCCCGCGCGAGCGCCCTCCCGCGCGCCTGCGCGCGACAGCAGCGGGCGGAGGTCCACCACCGGTCCCTGCACCGTGGCGCTCCAAGCGCCGCCTGCGGCTTCCGGACGACGCAGCCGGCCGGTAAGGCGTGTCTCGCCGAAGCGGGCCTCGCGGATCACCAGCGTCGCGCCTGCCCCAACGCCCTCCGGCGCGGCGGCGCGCAGCCGCAGTGCCGGGCCATTCGCCTGCAGCGATTCCACCGCGCCGACCCCGCCCTCGCGCAGCCGCAGCACCGCTGCGGCGCTCGCCGCGCGACCTGGCGCCTTGCGGTAGCCGAGCGGAACGAGCGTGACCTCGGCCGCCTCCAGATCGGCCTCCACCGCCAGTCGCGCCGGTGCCTCTCCGCGCGTTTCGTAGCGCAGGTCGAGCTCCACCGGGCCGCGTACCACGCCCCCAGGATCGAAGCCGAAGGCGGCGAGCTGCGCCGCCTGCGGCCGGCCGCGCGCGGTGACCACCACGCCCGTCGGCTCGCCCGGCGCGTCCGGGAAGTCCACCGCGATTTCCGTGCGCACCGGCACCTCGCCGAGGATGCCGGTGCCCTCGGCGCGCAGCCCGTCATCGTCGTTCAGGGTCAGCTCGAAGCTGCCGTCGCGCAGCGTCTGGCCGAGCACGACATCGGGCAGCCGCAGGTCCGAGAGCTGCGCCGTCGCGCGGAAGAACGGGTCCTGCGCGGCGAAGCGGCCGGAGAGCGGCACGGTCGCCGCCACCTCCGCCGTCACCGCGCCGGTGGGATCGCGGATCGGCAGGTCACGGCCCGCTAGTAGGCCGAGCCCCGGCTCCCGCAGCACCGCCCAGAGGTCGGCGACCGGCCCGGCAAGCTGCCCCTGAAGCTCCGCGCGCGCCGGCCCGGGGCCGAGGCCGGCGAGCTTCAACCGCCCATCCGTCAGGCGCAGCGCGGTGCCGGCCTGCCGCGCTTCCTCCGCGGCGAGCGTGATCCCGTCCGGCGTGAAGGTGACATCGCCGGACAGGCCCTCGAGCGGCGGCAGCTCCGGATGCCAGCGCACCGCGAGATCGTCGAGCCGCGCCGTGCCGGAGAGTTCGGTAAGCTCCACCTGGTCGAGGCTGTCGGGCGCCGTGGCGGCGATGTGCCAGCGTCCCGCGCTGAGCACCCCGCCGACCAGGTTCTCGGCGACCCAGCCGCGCCCCGCCTGGGCCAGGCCGGAGGGCCACCAGGTGTCGAGCGCGGCGAGCATCGCGCGGTCCAGCGTGAGATCCGCCTCGGCGCGCCAGCGCCCCTCCTCCTGCGTCGCCTGGCCCTCCGCGGTGAGGGTCGGGCCGGCGCTGCCGGCCGGCGTCTCCGGCGCAGGCGGCAGGTTCAGGCGCAACAGCTCCAGCCGCACCGCCTGCGGCGTGCCGGCGAGGCGAAGTGCCAGCGCGCGGAACGGCACATGGCCGAGCGTGGGCAGATCAACGGCGCCCGCCTCGGAACGCAGTGCGACGCTGCCCTCGACAGGGCGCAGATCGGCGTCGAGCGTCGCCGCGGCGGCGAGGTCCGCCGACGCGTCCAGCACGGCGAGCGGCGCCAGCTCCGGCACCGCGCGCGCCAGCGCGGCCGGGTTCACCTGCGGCAGGGCGAGGTCGAGGCGCAGCTGCAGCGGCTCCGGCGCCAGCGAGGCCGCAAGGCGCAGCGGCACGACCTGATCGGCCACCGCGAGTGTCCCGCTGGCCTCGCCGCGCAGCGCGCCCGCATCGCCACGGTTCGCGGCGAGGAAGATGTCGCGCAGCGCCCAGTCCTGCCCGAGCTGCGCATCCAGCACGCGCAGCCGGCCATCCAGGATGGCGACATGCTCGAGCGTGGCGAAGGGCGAGCCCGGTTCGGGGCGCGCGAGGTCGGCGAGGGTCAGGTTGCCTCCCCCGCCCGGCGGCCCGAGCCCGGTGACCAGGCGGCCATCCGCCTCGCGCCGCAGGCGCAGCTCCGCGCCGCGGATCTCGATGCGCTGCGGTGCGACGCGCCGGCGCAACAGCGCGAAGGGGCGGAGCGCAACCGTCGCCGTGGGGGCCTCGAGCCAGGGCTCGCGTTCCGCATCCAGCGCGGTGAGGCCGGTGAGGTGCACCTCAAGCGGCGCGATCCCGCGATCCTCCCAGCCGCGCCAGCCGATCTCGGCCCCGGCGATCTCGATGCGCGCCGGGCCTTCGGGATCGAGCGCCGCCTCCAGCCGCGGCACCAGCGCCGGCACCGCGATCGGCCCGCGATCCAGCCGCCAGGCGAGCACGCCGAGCCCCGCCACGACCAGCAACGCCAGGGCCAGGAACCCGAAGCCGATCCGGCGCAGCGTCACAGCCTTCCTCCCGCTTGCGCGGCGCGGCGGGGCTCCGCCGGCGTCGCAGCAATGACAAGCGCTGGAGACCGCGCGCGGTCGCCACGCCGCACGGGAACGTCACGTCGCGCGGCGCTCCGTTACGGCGCTGCGGTGCGCCCCTGCGCCGCCGGCTGGATCCATCGCCCGAACAGCGCGATGGCGCCGAGTGCCAGCAGCAGGCCGGCCACCGTCACCGCGATGACCAGCGCGGGAAGCTCGGAATACTCGCCGCGTTCGACCGGGAAGAGCGCGTTGAACCCGCGCGAGAAGACGGAGCCCGCCTGCAGCGCCAGGTTCATCAGCGAGGCGACCAGCGCGAACCAGGTGGCCTGCCTTCCCGGCGGTGCATGCACCGCGATCAGCGTCAGCATCGGGATCATGCCGAGCTGCACCAGCGGCGCCGAGAGCGCGGTGTCCACCAGCCCGATCGTCCGCGCGCCGAAGCCCAGATGCGCCTCGGTCCATTCGTGCAGGCCGAACAGCATGCCGATCGTCGGAAGCGAGAACAGCGCGCCGAGCACCGCCAGCCAGCCCAGCACGCGCCCCAGCGGCAGCCGCACGATGCGCGCGCCGAGCAGCAGCGAACCGGCGATGGCAAGCCCGGTGCCGATCTGCGCCAGCACGCCGAAGAAACCCTGGTCGTAGCCCAGCACGTCGATCTGCCACCATTGCAGCCCCGGCCCCGCCGGCGGCGCGGCGCGGAAGGCGAAGATGACCGCCGCGGCCGCGGCCATCGCCCATTGCGTCTCGCGCGGCACGCCCTCCATCGTCCGCTTCAGCAGCCAGCCCAGCACGCCGAGCGAGACCAGCACGCCGATCTCCGGCGCGAAGGGCGGATCGAACACGCCGAGCGCGAACAGCACCACAGCGAAGGCGCCGCCGCCGCCGAGGATGCGTATGTCGGGGCGCTGCGGCACCGGCGCCGCCTGCTCCCGCAGCAGCAGGGCGCCGGCGACGGAGAGCAGCGGCACCGCCGCGCCGATCAGGAACACCGTCGCCACCGGCAGCACCTGCGCCGCCCAGCCGCCGATGCCGGCGGTGGCGAAGGCGCCGCCCATCAGCGCGACGCGGCCGAGCACCTGCACGTCGCCGAGCTCCGCCTGCACCACCTCCGGATCGCGCGGCGTGCCGTCCGGCTGCGTGCGGTCCACCACCTCGGTGGTCATCGCATCCGCCACGCAATCCTGCACCACCAGCCCGACCACGACGAGCAGCGAGGCGGCGACATAGACCCGCTCCGCGCCGATGCCATCCGCCAGCCCCGCCGCCGCGGCCGACAGCCCGAGCGAGGCACCGCATTGCAGCAGCGCGCCGAGCAGGATGTAGGCGCGCCGGCGGGAGCCGAGGATCGGCACCGTGTCCACCAGATGGCCGAACACCATCTTCAGCGTCCAGGGCACCGTCAGCCAGGCGGCGAGCGCGAGCAGTGCGGTTGCGGAAAGCCCCAGCCGCTCGCGCACCCAGAAGGTCTCGGCGATCGCGGCGAAGCCGCTGGCGCCGGCGGCGAGGTAGATCAGCAGCGGCGGCAGGGTGCGCCGGTTCAGCCGGCGCAGCGAAGCCAGCACGCCGGGATGGCGCAGTTCCTCGCGGGCGTCCTCCGCGCCCGGCTGCTCGGCGGCGGTGTCAGCCGTCGGCTGCGTCATGCTTGCCGCCCCCCGGCCTGTCCCCTGGCCTGCATCCGCTGCCAAGCCTCCTCCGCCGGTCGGGTTCCGGCAAGCCGTGGCAAGGTCATTCGCGGTCGCGATCTTCCGCCGCCAGCGTCGCCCGATGCGCCTCCTCTTCCTCCACCCGGTCCGGCTTCAGCCGGCTGATCATGTAGAGCGTCACCGCGGCGAACAGGCAGAGCGTGACCGCCACCTGGTAGCTGCCGAGGCCGATCGCCGCGCCGATCGCGCCGGTGACCCAGATGCTCGCCGCGGTGGCGGTGCCGTGCACATGCGTCCCGCCCTTGAGGATGGCGCCGGCGCCGATGAAGCCGATGCCGGTGATCACCCCCTCGACCACGCGCGCCAGCGCCTCCGGCGAGCTGCCGACCATCGTCTCGGCGGCCTGCACGAAGCCGCAGGAGGCGATGGCGACCAGCGGGAAGGTGCGCAGCCCGGCACTGTGCCCGCGCCGCTCGCGGTTCCAGCCGAGCACGAAGGCGAGCGCATAGGCGATCGAGAGATCGCGGACCTGCGGCAGGATGGCGATGACGAAATCGCGCACCGTCGCCGGCAGGTTGTCCAGATCCAAGCCGTTCCTCCCGATGGGCGGGCCAGTGTCGGTGCGGCGGCGTCTCGGGCCGCGATGGCGCGCCTGCCGGAACAACCCTGGACCGGGGCGGCGGTTCCGCTCGCCGGGGGATGGCGAAACCATGGCGCCGCCCTGCGGTTCAGGCTTTCCGGACGCCCCACGACAAGATGGAGAACAACCATGTCTGCCGTTCCGCACGTCTGCCGCGCCGGGCTGCTCGCCCTCGGCCTGCTTGGAGGCACTGCGCTCACCACGCCCGCGCTGGCGCAGCAGCAGGGCCAGAACCAGAACCTGCAGGCACAGATCACCGCACCCAATTTCGCCGCGCTGGTGGAGCGCGTCGCGCCGGCCGTGGTGCGCGTGACCGTCCAGGGCGCCGCACCGCAGATGGAGGCGATGGAAATCCCGCCCGAGCTGCGCGGCACGCCGCTCGAGGAGTTCTTCCGGCGCTTCGGCGGCGGCCAGGGCGGCCCACGCGGCGGCCAGCCGCGCCGCGCGATGGGCCAGGGCTCCGGCTTCATCATCGGTGCCGAGGGCTTCGTGGTGACCAACAACCACGTGGTCGGCGAGGCCAGCCGGGTGACGGTGGAACTCGCCGATGGGCGCGAGCTGCAGGCGCGCGTGATCGGCGGCGACCCGCTGACGGACATCGCGCTGCTGAAGGTGGATGCCGGCGGCAACCTGCCGACCGTCTCATGGGGTGACAGCGAGGCGCTGCGCGTCGGCGAGCCGGTGCTGGCGATGGGCAACCCGTTCGGGCTGGGCGGCACCGCGACCTCCGGCATCGTCTCGGCGCGCGGGCGGCAGATCGGCGCCGGGCCCTATGACGACTTCATCCAGACCGACGCCTCGATCAACCCGGGCAATTCGGGCGGGCCGCTGTTCAACGTGAACGGCCAGGTGGTCGGCGTGAACACCGCGATCTTCTCGCCCTCCGGCGGCAACATCGGCATCGGCTTCGCGGTGCCCTCGCGGCTCGCGCAGCGGGTCGTGGAGGACCTGCGCGACGACGGCAAGGTGAGCCGCGGCTGGCTCGGCGTCTCGCTGCAGCCGGTGGACCAGGAACTGGCGCAGGCGCTCGGCCTGCAGGACCAGCGCGGCGCGCTGGTGGCCTCGGTCGAGCCCGGCTCGCCGGCCGCGCGCGCGGGGCTGCGCGCCGGCGACCTGGTGACCAGGGCGGGCGAGCGGCAGGTGCAGAACCCCCGCGACCTGGCCGCAGCGGTGGCGGAGACCGATCCGGGCTCGCAGCTCGCGCTGACGCTGCGCCGCGATGGCCAGCAGCAGCAGCAGCAGGTGACGCTTGGCACGGCACCGGATCGCCGGGCCGACGCCGGCGGGCGTGGCGGCGCACAGGGCGGATCGGCCACCGGGCCGCTCGGCCTCGCGCTGGCGCCACGCCCGGGCGGGCAGCAGGGTGCCGCGGTGACGCGCGTCGCGCCCGGCAGCGTGGCGGCGGAGCGCGGCTTGCAGGAAGGCGATGTGATCCTGCGTGCCGGCGACCGTGACGTCGCGAACCCCGGCGACGTGTCGGCCGCGATACAGGCGGCGCGCCAAGCCGGACGGCCGGCGGTGGCGCTGCAGATCCAGCGCGGCGACCAGCGCAGCTTCGTGGCACTCCCGCTCACCGGGCAGCAGGGCTGAGAAGGCCGCGGCCCGCCGCGCCAGGCGGCGGGCCGCTTCAGCCTCCGGCTTGGTCGCGCAGCAGCCACAGCACGCCCACGCCGCCGAAATAGACCACCAGCGTGGCCAGCGAATCGTAGCCCATCCGGAGCACCGTCCTGTCGCGCCGCTCGACCAGGCCGGCCAGGAACAGCGCCGTCAGCACCAGGCCGAGCAGCGCGCCGAAGGCGGAGAAGGCGCCGACCCGGCCGAGCAGCGGCTCGCCCGGCGCCAGCGCGTCCGTCACGAAGATCAGCGCCGCGTTGAAGAGGTTGGTGCCGAAGATGTCCGCCATCGCCATCTCGTAGCGCTTCAGCCGCACGGCGCCGACCATGGTGCTGATCTCCGGCAGCGAGGTGGCGATGGCGACGAAGGTGGCGCCGAAGAAGGCAGAGCCCAGCCCGGTCTTCGCCGCCGCCGCCGAGCCGGTCTGGCTGAGCACATAGCCCGCCGCGAGGATCAGCGCGCCGGCGATGGTGGTGCGCACCACCAAGCCGCGCAGCGGGATCTTCTCGCGCTCCTTTTCGCCCGCCTGCTTCGGCTGCGGCGCATTCGCGACGTCGTTCTTGGCCTTGGCATCGTCATCGTCGTCATGCGGGACGATCCAGGTGGTGCGGTTCTCGTAGCCGGACAGCGCATAGATGGACGCGGCATAACCGACCAGCAGCGCCAGGCTCCAGGCGCCGAACGGCCCGAGGGCGATGTCGCCCGTGGTCACCGCCGCCGCCACCATCGCCAGCAGCACGATGTTCAGCGCCGCCTGCAGCAGCACCACCGGCGCGACCACCACGGCAGTCAGCGCCTCGCGCCCGATCACCGCATCGGCCAGCGCCAGCAGCGCCACCTGGGAGGCGACGCTGCCGAGCAGGTTGTTCACCGCCAGCACCTCCTCGCCCGTCAGCGAGGAGGAGACGGAGACCGCGACCTCCGGCAGGGAGGTGATGCCGCCCAGCAGGATCAGCCCGGCGAAGCCCTTGCCCATGCCGGTACGGTCGCTGATCTCGTCAACATAGCCGGCGAGCCGGGTGCCGGCGAACCAGACCACCGCGGCTGCGGCGGCGAAGGCCAGGGCGAGGAGCCAGAGCGACCATTGCTCGAAGTTGAGCACCATGAGCCCCCGCGTTCAGGCGCAGGGCGGCAGGATCAGGACCGGCACGGCCTCCCAGACGATCGCGAGGGCGGAGACCAGCGCGATCGCCATGGTCATCCAGAGCGTGAACTGGGGCTCGTCCTCCCCCTCCTGGCCGGACATGCCGCTGACCAGCCGGTTCCGGGCGCGCAGGCCGATGATGACGACGACGACCAGGGCAGCGGCGGTGAGGCCGAGCACGGTCGCGGGTATCAGGGGCAGCCCGAGCACCTCATGGCCGGACCCGATGCGCACGCAGAGGGTGGCCTGCACGGTGTAGATCACCAGGAAGTGCGCCGCCCACACCAGCATCGCCGAGACCGCGCCAAGGACCGGGGAGAAGCCGGCGACCTTCATGCGCCCCCCGCCAGCCGCGGGAAGAGATGCGTCAAGGCCAGCCCGACCAGCGCCTGCACCACGCAGTAGGACCAGAACAGCCGCACATTGTCGAAGCTGGCCCGCCACACCGGGTCCAGCCTTCCGGCGAAGCTGCGTGCCGCGAGGTAGATCGCCATGATCAGCAGGACGGCACCGTGAAAGCCTTGCCAGAACAGGTTGGCGAAGACCGACGCACCGAAGGCGTGCCAGGTCGGCCGGATGCCGGCGGCCCAGATCGCGCCGAAATCGACCACGAGGCCGCCGAGATGCACAACCAGCGCCGCCAGCACCAGCAAGGCCATCGCCCGCCTCCTGCCCTGCCGCAGCACGCGGTCGGAAAGCCAGATCAGCCCGGCGCCCGCCAGGACGAGCAGGCCCGCGCCGAGCGGCCATGCGAGGCCCGGCAGCGAGGTGCCCGGCGGCGGCCAGCCCGCCGGGCCGTTGACGAGCCAGAGGAAGGCATGGGTGAAGATCAGGCTCGCGAAGGCGGCGCTGTCCACCAGCACGAGGGTGAGCATCGCCCACCAGCCGAGCGAATCCCGGCCGCTGGCATAGACCGGCAGCCGCAGCCCGCCGCCGATATCCGCCGGCGGCCGCAGCGGCCCGACATCGGTGCCGGTCCATACCCACCGCAGCATCGCGATGAAGCCGACCACCCCGAACGCACCCGCGACCCAGACCAGCTTGAAGGTCAGCGAGAGGAAGAACCCGGCCGTGCCCAGCGCCGCGATCAGATGCGCCCAGCCGGGGCTGCCGATCACGGCGACGAACTGCGGAATCGCGTGCGTCGGGCTGGTCACCAGCGTCTCGCGCCGGCCGGTGAGGCTGCCCGGCAGGAAGTAGCGGCCCTCCTTCACCTTGTCGGCCAGGTCGGGGTCGTCCCAGAGCGGCTCGCGGCTATGGATGCGCGGGATGCTGCGTGCGGCGTAGTTGCCTTGCGGCAGCCATTCCAGCGTGCCCGCGCCCCAGATGTTGCCGCCGCCCGACATGCCCATCCGGAAGTTCCGCGCCAGGTCGAACAGCACCACGGCCACGCCCGCCGCGGCGACCACGGCGCCGATGGTGGACAGCAGGTTCCAGAGCTCAAGGCCCATGCCTTCGGGATAGGTGTAGACGCGCCGCGGCATGCCGATCAGGCCGCTGATGTGCATCGGGAAGAAGGTGAGGTTGATGCCGATGAAGAGCAGCCAGAAGGCCCAGCAGCCCAGGCGGTGCGACATCTTCTTCCCGCTCGCATTGGGCGCCCAGTAGTAGATCCCTGCGAAGACCGGGAAGACCATGCCGCCGATCAGCACGTAGTGCAGGTGCGCGACGATGAAGTAGGTGTCGTGCACCTGCCAGTCGAAGGGCACGATCGCCACCATGACGCCGGTGAGCCCGCCGAGGACGAAGATGAAGAGGAAGCCGAGGATGAACAGCATCGGCACCTCCAGGCGCATCTTCCCGGTGGCGATGGTGGCGATCCAGGCGAAGACCTGGATGCCCGTCGGCACCGACACGGCGAAGGAGGCACCGGAGAAGAAGGCGAGCGAGAGATTCGGGATGCCGGTGGCGTACATGTGGTGGACCCACAGCCCGAAGCTCAGGAATCCGGTGGCCACCAGCGCCACCACCACCAGCCCGTAGCCGACCAGCGGCTTGCCCACCATGGTCGGGATGATCATGGAGACCATCCCCGCGGCGGGCAGGAAGATGATGTAGACCTCCGGGTGGCCGAAGAACCAGAACAGGTGCTGCCAGAGCAGCGGATCGCCGCCACGGTCCACGATGTAGAAGGGCCAGTCGAAGGCGCGTTCCAGCTCCAGCAGGATGGTGGCCCAGATCACCGCCGGGAAGGCGAAGACGATCATCACCGCGAAGACCAGGAAGGCCCAGACCAGCACCGGCATTCGCGCCAGCGTCATGCCCGGCGCGCGGGTGCGGAAGACGCCGACGATGATCTCGATGGCGCCGGCGATGGCGGAGATCTCGATGAAGCCGATGCCGAGCAGCCACATGTCGATGTTGACGCCCGGCGAATAGCGGGTGCTGGTGAGCGGCGGGTAGATGAACCAGCCTCCATCCGGGGCGATGCCGAAGAATATGCTGGAGAAGAAGGCCAGCGAGCCCACCGCATAGGCCCAGAAGGCGAACGCGCCGAGGCGCGGGAAGGGCAGGTCGCGCGCACCGAGCAGCGCGGGCAGCAGATAGACGGCGAAGGCCTCCACCACCGGCACGGCGAAGAGGAACATCATCATCGTGCCGTGGGTGGTGAAGAGCTGGTTGTAGAGGTCGTATCCGATCAGGTCGTTGTTCGGCACGATGAGCTGCGCACGCATCAGCAGTGCAAGGCTGCCGGCCAGCACGAAGATCAGCAGCGACATGCCGATGTAGATCGTGCCGATCCAGTTGTTGTTGACCATGCTGAGCATCCGCCAGCCCTTCGGGCGGACCCAGACCCGCTCCAGCTCCTCCAGCTCCCCCGGCGGGCGGGGCGCCGGGTTGGGCAGGGGTGCGCTGGGGGAGAGCGGGTCGTGCCTGTCCTCCTGGGGGCTCACTTCAGGCTCTCCAGCCAGGCGGCCATCGCGCGCAGTTCGGGACCATCGAGCGCGGTGGCGAAGGAGGGCATGCGGTTTCCTGGCTTGATGTCCTGCGCGCCGGCGATCCAGCCAGCGAGCGTGCCGCGGTGGTTGTCCAGCACGCCGGCCGCGAGCGAGAGGCGACCGCCGACATGTGTCAGGTCCGGGCCGATCTGCCCGTTCCATTCGGTGCCGCGGATCTTGTGGCACCCGCCGCAGCCGGCGGCGCCGAAGGCGGCTCGGCCCATGGCCATCACCGGGTCGGCGGTCGGCGGTGCGGGCAGGCGCTGGCGGTTCAGCCAGGCCTCGAAAGCCGGCGGCGTCTCCGCCACCACGTAGAAGGCCATCAGCGCATGCTGCGCACCGCAGAACTCCGCGCATTGGCCGCGCAGCACACCGGGGCGGTCGGCGCGGATCGGGCGCGTGTTCCAGCGCCCCGGGATCATGTCGATCTTGCCGTTGAGCGCCGGGATCCAGACGGAATGGATGACGTCGGCCGACGTCACCTCCAGCACCACGTCGCGGCCGACCGGGATGCGCACCTCGTTGGCGGTGACGACGCCGCCATCCGGCATGGTGCCGGGATAGCGGACCTCCCACCAGAACTGGTAGCCGATCATCTGGATGCGCAGCGGCGGCTCGCTGCCGAGACCGAGCGGCAGGCTGACCGCGCGATTGATACCGAGCGTCCACACCAGCAACGCGCTCAGCACCACCACGGGAAACGCCACGCCGCCGGCAAGGATGAAGCGCCGCGAGCCGAGATGTGCGCGCAGGGCCGGGCCGCCGAAGCTCGCCAGTGCGAGGAAGACGCCAACGATCAGGAAGATCACCGTCCCGCCGACGAACAGCACCCAGGAAAGCTCCGCGATGCTCTGCGCATACGGGCCGGCGGGCGAGAGGACCGCTTGCAGGTTCGCCGAGTCCAGGTTCATCGCGGCGCAACGCCCGGACGCAGCGAGGCGTAGTAGAGCGCGACCGCGTCGATTTCCGCCTCCGTCATGCCGGCTGCGACCGCGGCCATCACGCCGAGCGGCCCATTGCGCCGCTCGCCCTGTTTCCACAGCCTGAGCTGCAGCGCGATGTAGGGCGCGTACTGCCCGGCGAGCGAAGGGATCGCGATATTCGGCGCCTCACCTTCCATGCCATGGCAGTTCACGCAGGCGGTGACGCCGCGCGCCGCGATGCCCACCGCGGCGATGGCGGCGCCGCGCTGGCGGATGGCGAGATCCACGCGCGGCGGCGGCGGGAAGGGCGCCTCTCCCTGGCGCGCGTACCAGGTGGCGACATCGAGCATCTCACGCTCGGTCATCGCACGCGCGATCGGCGTCATCACCGCGTTCACCCGCGTGCCGGAGGCGTAGTCCATCAGCTGCTTGTAGAGATACCAGGCGGAGAGGCCCGACAGGCGCGGAAAGGCGCCGCTGCCGTCGCCCGCACCGTAGAGCCCGTGGCACTGCACGCAGGCCCAGCCGGCGCCGAGATCGCCGCCGATCGCCACGGCGCGGCCGGCCAGCGCATCGGCGCGCTCCGGCGCCTGCGGCGCCGGCACCGACCAGAGCGGGCGCATGCCATAGGCGCGCGGCGATGGCGCATCCTGCGCCAGGGCGAGACCGAGCGGGGCGAGCAGCACGCCGAGGAGAAGGGCGATCCTCATTGCAGCACACCCACGCCACGCGGCGCTGTGCCCACCGGAATGGAGGCGAAGTAGAGCGCCACCGCCTCGATGTCACGGTCGGACATGCGCTGCGCAATGGTCTGCATGCTGCGCCACGGCTCCACCCCCTGCCGCTCCCCGGTCTTCCAGGCGCGCAGCTGCGCGGCGAGGTAGGCGGCGGGCTGGCCGGCCAGCCGTGGATAGAACGGCCAGATGCCGATGCCGGCCGGGCCATGGCAGTTCTGGCAGGCCTGGATGCCGCTCTCGGCCGAGCCGGAGGCGGAGAGGATCGCGCCGTGCTGCAGCAGCGCGGGATCGGCCAGCGCGATGCCGGTCGCAGGCGGCACCGGCTGCACCGCATAGAACACCGCGACGTCCCGCATCTGCGCTGGGGTCAATGCGCTGGCGATCGGGCTCATGATGTCGTTCCGCCGCTCGCCGGAGGCATAGCGGCGCAGCTGCTCGTGCAGGTATTCAGCGCTCATCCCGCCGATCGCCGGGAAGCCGGCGGCGTCCTGTGCTGCGCCGGCGAAGCCGTGGCAGCGGAAGCAGGCGCCGGCCTGCCCCTGCTGCCCGCCGCCCGCTGCCACGGCGCGGCCGGCCGCCACCTGGCCCGGCTGCGGCGGCACGCCGAGCAGTGCCTCGCCCGCTGCGCCGCCGGCAATGCCGAGCAGCAGCGCGAGCAGCAGCGCCGCCCTCATGCGTCCACCAGCGGGCGCGGGTTGGGCAGGTAGTCCTCCCGCA
The DNA here is from genome assembly GCF_041690465.1 of Falsiroseomonas sp. Classification (GTDB taxonomy): domain Bacteria; phylum Pseudomonadota; class Alphaproteobacteria; order Acetobacterales; family Acetobacteraceae; genus Falsiroseomonas. Next base: position 158,042 of record NZ_JAWLHG010000001.1, read on the forward strand.
TCGCGCGCGCCGCCCACAACGCGAGCGCGCCGACCGTGTCGGTCGGGTTGTAGCCCGGATTGTGCGGGAAGGCGCAGGCGCCCATGACGAAGACGTTGTGCGCGTCCCAGCATTGCAGGTAGCGGTTCACCACGCTTTCGCGGGGGTTCTCGCCCATGATGGCGCCGCCGGTGTTGTGCGTGGTCTGGTAGGGCACGACGCTGTAGAGTCCCTGGCGCCGCGCCGCCTCCACCTTGCCGCCGATCGCATTGCCGATCAGCACCGCCTTGTCGGTGAGGAATTCCGACATCAGGCGGTCATTGGCCGGGAAATCGAAGGTCATGCGCAGCAGCGGCAGGCCGAAGGAGTCGCGATAGGTCGGGTCGAGGTCGAGGTAGTTGCCGCGGTGCGGCATCGAGCTGCCATGCACCGAAAGCGATATCGTGCTGTTGTAGTGCCGCGCCACCGCCTGCTTCCATGCAAGCCCCCAGCGCGGCGTGTCGCCCGGCACCGGGTGCCGCTCGATCGGGCGGCCGCCGGTCTGGTAGCAGGCGATGTAGGCGCCGCCGATGAAGCCGAGGCCGCTGTGGTCGAAGGCCTCGCCATTGTAGTCGTTCACCGCCATGCCGAGCGCGCCGGCACCCATGTACGGGTTGAAGTTGAAGCTCTCGTCCTTGAAGATGCTCACGCCGCTCATCGTCTGGTACGTGTAGTTCTTCCCGACATTGCCCTCGCCGGTGCGCGGGTCGTAGGGCGCGCCGATGCCCGACAGCAGCAGCAGCCGCACGTTGTGGATCGAGAAGGCGCAGAGCGCGACCATCCCCGCAGGCTGGAACACCTCCTCGCCGCGTCCGTCGATATAGGTCACGCCGGTGGCGCGCCGCGCCTGGCGGTCGTATTCCACGCGCGTCACCTGGCAGCGCGTGCGCAGCTCGAAGCGGTCGTTGCCCAGCAGCGCGGGGAACACGCAGACCTGCGGCGAGGCCTTGGCGAAATGCTCACAGCCGAAGCGCTCACAGAAGCCGCAGTAGTTGCACGCATGCATGTCGCAGCCATAGGGGTTGCGATAGGGCCGCGTGACATTGGCGGACGGCACCGGGAAGGGATGCATGCCGACCTCGGCCGCCGCCCGTGCGAACAGCGTCGGCGCATAGGGCTGGGTCATCGGCGGGTTGGGGTATTCGGCGCTGCGCGGTGCCTCGAAGGGATCGCCGCCGGGCTGGATCTCGCCACGCAGATTGCCGGCCTTGCCGGCGATGCCGCAGATCCTCTCGAATCGGTCGTAATAGGGCTCGAGCTCGTCATAGGTGACGCCCCAGTCCTGGATCGTCAGCCCGTCCTGCAGGATGTCCGGCCCGTAGCGCTGCAGGATGTGGCTGCGCAGCACGAAGTCGCTGAGCTGGAAGCGCCAGGTCTGCCCGTTCCAGTGCACGCCGGCGCCGCCGAGGTCGATGCCCGGCAGGAAGGAGCCGAGCTGGCGCATCGGCAGCGCAGTCTGGCCGGTGAAGTTGCGGACGGTCAGCGTCTCGCGCGAGGGGTCCTGCATCAGCCCATGGCGCACGGCGTAGCGCAGCTCGTCATGCATCGTGGGGGTCTGGAAATCCGGCACGGTCTGCCGGCCGACGCCGCGTTCCAGCCCGACGACGCGGTGGCCCGCATCGGTCAGTTCCTTCGCCAGCAGGGCGCCGGTCCAGCCCATGCCGACCAGCACCACCTCCACTTCCGGCAGGCGTCTCGCCATCCCGCTCTCCTCAGCGATGCGCGTGCGGCGCGGGGTTGTGCGCGTGGTCGCTCAGCGCCTGCGCGATGCTGCGCGGCGGGCGCGTGAAGGGCAGGTTGTGGCGGCCGACCAGCTCGGTGTAGCCGGCATAGGCGCCGGGGAATCCGACCATGCGCCAGCCCACCATGTCGCGGTTGCCGCCATGGATCGGGTCGCTGAAGAAGCCCTCGACCGTGTTGGCCAGCAGCGTCTCGAAGAAGACCGGCGCGGGCACCTCGCCGAAATCCGCCTCGCCGCTTTCCACCCGCGACAACGCCTCGTCCATCGTCGCCGGCGCCAGCTCCTCGAAGCGCGTGCCGTAGGCGGCGCGCACCCACTCGGCGAAGGCCGCCAGCCCGATACGGTAGAGCGCGGCCGGCGTGTAGGGCAGCTGGTAACCCTGCTCCGCCGTGCCCTCGTGGAACGGCGGGTGGCGATAGAGCCGCCGCCCCGCGCCATAATCGGTGGCGAGCTGGCGGTCGATGTAGATCGGCACGCCGGCGCCGACCGCGCCGGTGAAGACCTCGTCGGGCGGGATCAGGCGGTCCACCGCGGCGGTCACCAGCGTCGCCTCGGGCAGGGTGAAGAACTGCCAGGCGATCTGGTCCGGCGCCGCGCCGGGCAACGGCGGCGGGCCGGGAGGCACCTGCGCGCTCGCGTAGGAGAGCAGCGGCGCCGCGGCGGCGCCTCCGAGCAGGCTGCGGCGGGACAGATCTGGCGGCATGCTGGCCGTCCTTCCCTCAGAGACCGCTCTTGGCGCGGCATTCCGCCAGCAGCTCGGGTTGCGCCGCCAACCCGCGGCAGACCGGGGCGAGCACGCGGGTGCGCCAGTCGCCGGTCGCGGGCTCGGCTGCCGTAGCCTGGGCCGGGCCGCTGCTGCCGGTGGTGACCTCCGGCGTCGTCAGCACGCCGACCGGCGCTGTGCGGCGCGCGGTGTCGGTGCCCGCCGCCGTGGTCGAATCATTCCCCTGCGCCAGCGCCACCGCCGGCGCCAGCACGACGCAGAGCAGCAGCGCCGGGACGGCGCGCCGAGCCTGCTCGCGCAGCACCGGGCCGCGCAGAACCGTGGCCAGCACCGCGACCATCACCGCCGCGAAGAGCAGCCCGCCCGGCACCCACATGACCAGCCCGCCGAGCTGCTGGTCCTCCAGCGGCGTCAGGCCCCAGGGCAGCGTGACGTCCGGCGCGTGCGGCGCGTAGAGCGGCCGCGGCGCGAAGGTCAGCAGCGCGCCGAGCACGCCCATCTGCACGCCGGTGACGAGCCCGCCCAGCGCCGCCGCCTCCGGGCGCGCCGGCAGCGCGGCAAGGATCGCCGCCCAGAGCCAGGTTGCTGAAAGCACCAGCGTCGCATGCAGCCACCACCAAGCGATGCCGTCGGCTGCAAAGGTCGCGACATAGGGCAGCGGCAGGTGCCAGAACCACAGCAGCGCGCCGAACAGTGCGGCGGCCGGCAGGCAGTGGCCGCGCGGCCATTGCCGGCCGGCGAAGGCCAGCGCCAGCAGCGGCGCTGCGACCAGGGTGATCAGCAAATGCTGCGCGATCCGCACCGAGAACAGCGCCACCGCCAGGTTGCAGAGCGGCGAGACCAACGCCACGCCGAGGAGCAGCCAGCCTGACGCCACCGCCGCCCGGCGCGCGGCGGGCGCGCCGCGGATCTCCCGCGCCAGGCCGAGCCCTGCCGCCGCCAGCGCCGCCAGCAGCAGCGGATCGAAGTTCCACGCCGCGCCGCTCGGCAGCGGCGGCGCGCCGCAGAAGGGAATGCCGTTCATTCGCCGTTCTCCCCCGCGGGCCCGCTCACTGCGCCGCCATCTCGGGCTTCACGCCGGCGGCGAGCGCCATGCGCACCGCTTCCGGCAGGCTGCGCGCACCGAGCTTGCCCATCAGGTTGCCGCGATGGATCTCCACCGTGCGCGGGCTGATGCCGAGGTGCTGCGCGATCACCTTGTTCTGCCGGCCGGCCACCAGGCCCTGCAGCACCTCGGCCTCCCGCGCCGAGAGGCATGCGATGCGCGCCACCGCCTCGGCCGCCTCGCGCGCCTCCGCCTGCGCGGCGCTGCCGCGTTCGAGCGCCGTTTCGACCGCGTGCAGGATGTCCTCGCCGTCGAAGGGTTTCTCGATGAAGTCGCAGGCGCCGGCCTTCATCGCCTGCACTGCCAGCGGCACGTCGCCATGGGCGGAGATCACGATCACCGGATGCGGCAGCCGCCGCTCCGTCAATGCGCGCTGCACGGACAGCCCGTCGAGCCCCGGCATCCGCACGTCGAGCAGCACGCAGCCGAAGGGCAGCCCCGCAGTGGCGGCCTGCAGGAAGGCCTCGCCGCCGTCGAAGGTCTCGACATCGTAGCCTGCCGAGCGCAGCAGCAGCGTCAGCGACCGCCGCACGGCGGGGCCGTCATCCACCACATAGGCGCAATGCGTTGCGCAGCCCGGCTCAACCTGCACGCGTGCCCTCCTCGACCTGCGCGGGTGCGTCGTCCATCGCACCCACTGGCAACGTGAAACGGAACACGCTGCCGCCGCCCGGGTTCGGCGCCCAGGAGAGACGTCCGCCATGTTCCTCCACAATGCCGCGCGAGATCGCCAGCCCGATGCCCATTCCGCCGGGTTTGGTGGTGTTGAACGCCGCGAAGAGCCGGGTGCGGACCTCGGCCGCGACGCCCGCCCCGGTATCGGCGACCTCGACCTCCACGAAACCCGGCGCCGCGCGGCGCGTCGCGATCAGCAGGTCGCGTCGCGACGTCTCGTCCATCGCCTCCACCGCGTTGCGCACCAGGTTGACCAGCACCTGGCCGATCTGCACGCGGTCCAGCACCACCGGCGGCAGCTCCGCGGCGGGGTCGAAGCGCAGCGAGATGCCGCGCTGCCGCGCATCGGCCAGCGCCAGCATCACCGCCTCCCGCACCAGGTGGTTGAGGTCGGTCGCCCGCCGTTCGCCATCCGACGCGGCGGTGAAATCGCGCAGCCGGCGCACGATGCGGCCGGCCTGGACGGCCTGCCCCGCCGCCTCCTGCATCGCCTCGCGCGCCGGCTCAAGCGCGGGGTCGCGCGCGGCGGCGTCGCCCAGGAGCCTGAGCGCCGCGGCGGAGAAGGTGGAGGCGGCGGTCAGCGGCTGGTTGATCTCATGCGCCAGCGCGGCGGCCAGCGTTCCCATCTCGTTCAGCCGCGCCACGTGGCGCATCGCCGCCTGCGCATCACGCAGGCGCTGCATCTCCGTGCGCGCGGCGGCATAGGCCTCGGCCAGCGCATTCACCTCCCGCACCGGTGTCGCCGGCGCCGCATCCGCGCCGCGCGCCGCGGCCTCGGCGAGCGCCGAGATCGGCCGGGTGATGCGATGCGCGAAGAGCAGCGCGAGCAGCGATGCGAGGCCGGCGAACAGCAGCGCGACGAGCGCGGCGATCGCGAGCGAGCGGCGCAGCGGCGCGGTGAAGGCGCGTTCGGGCATGAAGGCCCAGGCGGTCCAGCCGGCGATCTCGCTGCGCGCGAAGGCCATCACGATCGGCTCGCCATCGGCATCCCTGCCGCGCTGCCAGCCCTCGGATGTCGCCGGCACCGCACCGGCGCGGCGCGTGCCGACCAGCCGCGCCGCATCGCGGCTGCGCGCCAGGACGGCGCCCTCACGGTCGGTCACGGTCGCGGTGAGGTCGGCCGGCAGCCCCTCGCGGGCCAGCAGCCGGTCGAGCTCGGCGACCGGCATGCCGAGGCTCAGCAGCCAGCCGCGCGCGACCCCGCGTTCCGGTACCGCGACGGTCACGGCGAACGCGAAGGCGCCGGGCTCTCCGGTGTGCAGCAGGCCGGAGAAATGCGGCCGCCCGGTGCTGCGCGCCGCCTGCTCCGTCAGCGGGTCGCGCGCCGCCTCGCCCGCCCCGTCGGTGGCGAGCAGGATCCGCCCGGCGGCGTCGCGCAAGACGATGTGCATCTCCCTGCCGCGCGGCAGCAGCCGGATGCGCGCCTGGAAGCCCGCCACGTCGCCCTCGCCCAGATGGTCGGAGGAGGCCAGCACCTCCGCCACGGCGCCGAGCGTCGCCAGCCCGCGGTCGAGCGAGACGGCGATCCGCCGCGCCGCGTCGCGCGCTTCCACCTGATGACGTGCGCGCTCGGACCGCGCGATGTCGGCGAGGAGAAACACCTCCAGCGCCAGCAGCGGCATGAGCAGCGTGGCGCAGAGCAGGCCGAGATACCAAGCCAGTGGCCGACCGGCCCCGCGCGGCGCGCGGCCCGGGGCCGAACCGATCCGCACGGTGCGACGTCTCCCGCGCCACGGCCAGCCCGGGCGCCGGCAAGGGAACGCCTCACCACGCATCGGTTTCCGGCGAATCGCTAGGTAGCGCCACGGAATCACGGCTTCGGGCGATGCGCACCACGTGGCGCGGGTCGGCACCGGGACACCGGCGGCGACGCTGGCCCGCGCGCAGCGCCGGCCGGCGCACACCCCCCCACATTCAAACGATCCAGGAGAGCGTTGCATGAACGGTAAGCTGATCCTCACCGCCCTGCTCGGCGCCGCCCTCGCCGGGCCCGCCTTCGCACAGGGCTCCACCGGCAGCGGCACCACCCAGCGTCCTGGCGCCTCCACCCAGGCGCAGGGCTCGAGCCAGAGCACGACTCAGAGCCAGGGCCAGGGGCAGAGCCAGGGCATGTCGCAGCAGCAGGCGATGAGCCAGCAGCAGCTTCGTCAGCAGCTCGAGCGCGCCGGCTTCACGAACGTGCAGATCGTGGACGCCGCCTATCTCGTGCAGGCGCGCACGCAGGACGGGAACACCGTCATGATGATGATCAACCCGCCCGCCGGCGGTGCGCAAACCTCCGGCAGCATGCCGGGCAGCACGACGCAGAGCGGCGGCAGCAGCGGCACCGGCGCGTCCGGCAGCGGCGGCTCGTCGTCCGGCAGCGGCTCCTCGGGCACCCGCACGGCCCCGACGCGCTGACCGACCAGGCCGGGCGGCGCGCCGCCCGGCCGAGCGCGCTTACGCGGCGTCGGCCAGCCGCGCGTCCTGGCTGAGCGCGCGCGACGCTGCATCGGCGCGCTCGGCCACCGCCGCACGCACACTGGGGTCATCGCAGCCCGCCAGCGCGGCATCGTGCGCCAGGTCCAGGTGGCGGCGCAGCACCGCGCGGCGCGCCGGATCGTGCTCCACCCCCGCGACGGCGCCGATCACCTCGATAAGCCGGATCATCACGGCCGGCTGGTCGGCGGCCGACTGGCGCAGCATGTGGAACATCGCATCCACCAGGCCGGCATAGTCGGTGGTCGGCCGGCTGACCCGCGCCACGCCGTCGCGCCAGGTGATGCCGTCCGGGAACTCGCGCCGCGCCGCCTCGCACAGCGAGGCGCCGAGGTGGTCGAGCACGTTCACCGCGCTGAAGGGATCGTTGATGCCGCTGGAAAGCGCGCGCATGCCGATCTCCACCATCTGGCGCACCGCGAATTCCAGGTCCTGCTCCACGTTGCGCGTGTTGCCGAGCGACATGGCCGAGGCCAGCGCCGCCTCGGCTTCCTCGCGCAAGGCCGCCGGCGTCACCTCGCCCACGGTGCTGCCGGGGAAGACGAAGCCGCCGGGCCGCACGGCGAAGCGCAGCACCGCACCGGCGCCCTCTGCCCAATCCGCCAGCGCAGCATCGTCCAGCACGCGCAGGTAGCCGCTGCCGCGGGCGCGGAGCGGTGCGGCCGGACCGGCAGGATCGCCGCCAGCCGGCGGCACCGGCGCGCCGTCACCGCGCTCCGGCAGGGCGTGCAGCGCGGCGGACAGATCGGCCTCCACCAGCGCCACCACGCGGTCCAGGTTGATGGAACTGGCGACGTGGTGGATGAACCAGACCAGCATCGCCACGCAGGCGCCGGCCAGCAGCAGTGCCGTCGAGACGGCGAGCTGCGGCACGAAGGCGCCGTTCTCCGCCTCGTGCACCGAACGCAGCGCCACCAGCGAGAAGGCGAAGGTGGCCACGAAGGTGCCGAGCGCATACTGGTTGCCGGCGTCGCGCGTGAAGTTGCCGAGCAGCCGCGGCCCCATCTGCTGCGTCGCCAGCGTCAGCGCCGCGACGGTGATGGAGAACATCGTCCCCGCCACGCCGATGCTCGCACCCGCGATCGCGCCAAGCACGCCGCGCGCGCCGGAGATGCCACCGGCATAAACCCAGGATTCCAGCCACGCCGGCAGGCGCACGCCCTCAACCATCACCAGCCCCTGCGCCAGCAGGATCGCAGCCAGCGTCATCACCGCCGGGCGCAGCCAGAAGCGGGAGAGCAGGTCGGCCCAGAACTGCCGCAGCCAGGCGCCGTTCACGGCGCGCGCTCCGCCTGCCGATCGGCCCGCCAGCGCGGCCGCGGGGGCCGGCCGCGGGCGGGCCAGCCTTCGCGCTGGCGCGCACGGTCGCCGTCGGTCTCCTCGGTCTGGTCGTGCAGCAGCACCTGATGCGTCGGGAAGGGCATGTCGATGCCGGCGCGGGCGAGCGCCGCCTTTGTCGCTTCGAAGACATGGTCGGTGACGTCCAGCGCCTCCACCCGATGCGGCGGGTCGATCCAGACGAAGAGGTCGAGCTGCACCGCGAAGTCGCCGATCTCCGCCACGCGCACCACCGGCGGCGGCTGCGCCAGCACGCCTTCCGCGCCGCGCGCCGCCTCGGCGATCACGCGCTTCGCCTCGGCGATGTCGTCGCCCATGCCGATGCCGTGGCGCAGCGTCAGCCGCCGGCGATCATAGGCGGTGGCGACCAGCACCTTCCCGGCGAAGAGGTCGGCGTTGGGGATCACGGCGCGACGGTTGTCGTAGGTGCGGATGGTGGTGGCGCGGATCTGGATGTCCTCGACCGTGCCTTCGAACTCGCCGGTGCGGATCTGGTCGCCGAGGCGGAAGGGCTGGGTCAGCAGCAGCAGGATCCCGGCCAGCAGGTTCTGCAGGATGTCGCGGAAGGCGAAGCCGATGGCGACGCCGCTGATGCCCAGCACGCCGAACAGGTCGCCGGCGCCGATCGACGGGAAGGCGATCGCCGCCGCCACCAGCACGCCGAGCAGCACGACGATGCCGCCGCTGATCCGCCCGAGCACCAGCGCCAGCCCCGGCGATCGCGCCCGCAGCCCCGGCGCGCGCGACAGCCCGCTGCGCACCCCGCGGGCCAGCAGCGCGAACGCACCGAGCACCAGCAGCCCCAGCACCAGGCCAGGCAGCAGGATCAGGCCGAACTGCGCGAGTTCATTGATGCGCCCGAGCGCCGTGTCGAACATCCACCTCCCTCCCCGGCCTGCGAGCCAACGGTTCGGGCGCGGTGCGGTTCGCTGCACCTCCTTCAGGGGCCCGGCAAACGTTGTCAGGCCGGGCCGTGCGTGGCAGCGTCCGAGGCCCCGTCATGCTGGACCTTCTCCCCTTCCACCTGCCTGGATTCGGCGTTCTCTCGGCGCTGCTGGCAGCCGGCCTGGGCGCCGGCATCCTCGGCGGGCTGCTCGGCATCGGCGGTGGCGTGGTGATCGTGCCCGTGCTGCTCGAGGTCTTCGCCGCGGAGGGCATTGCCGCGGAGGTGCGAACGCCATTGGCGATCGGCACCGCGCATGCCGCCGTGTTGCTGGCTTCGGTTTCCGCTGCGCGGGCGCATGCGCGGGCAGGGCGGGTGGACGGCGCGCTGCTGCGCGGCTGGTTGCCGCCCATGCTGGCCGGCACGGCGGCAGGGCTGCTGCTCGTGCGCATCGTCGCGCCGGCGCTGCTGGTCGGCGTCTTCGCGCTGGTTGCGCTGCTGCTCGGCCTCTCGCTGCTGGCCGGCGAGCGCGCGGCGCTGGCGGAGCGTCAGCCGCCGCCACCGCTCTCCGCCCTGCCGCCGGCGCTGGTCGGCACCCTGGCGGCGGCGCTCGGCGTCGGCGGCGGCACGCTGAGCGGGCCGACACTGGCGCTGTTCTCGGTGCCTCTCGTGCGCGTGATCGGCGCGGGGGCGGTGTTCAACATTGCGGTGGCGCTGCCGGCCACGCTGGCCTTCGTGTGGAGCGGCCTCGGCAACATGGCGCTGCCGGCGGGCACGCTCGGCTATGTGACGCCGGTGCCGCTGGTGGCACTTACGGTGCCGGCCTTCCTGGTCGCGCCCTGGGCGGCACGGCTGGCCCCGCGCCTGCCCTTGCGCCTGCTGCGGCGCCTCTTCGCGGCCTGCCTGCTGGCCATCGCGCTGCGCATGCTGCTGCGCCTGTTGGGTTGAACGGTGCGGTTGCGGTAGGCTCGGGGCATGCAAGCCGGCCTGGCCCCTCAACCCCGTGCGCCGCTGGTCGGCGTGGTGAACGCCGGCTCCTCCTCGGTGAAGTTCGCGCTGTTCGAAGGCGAGGCGCGGCTGCTCTCGGCGCAGGTGGACGGCATCGGCGTGCGGCCCGCGGCACGTGCGAAGGGCGCGGCGGGCGAGCCGATCGCCCCGCCGCCGCTCGGCCCGACGCCGAAGAGCCCGGCGGCGGTGATGCCCGCGCTCTTCGCCTGGCTGCGGGAGAGGCTGGGCGGGCGGCGACTGGATGCGCTCGGCCATCGCGTGGTGCATGGCGGGCTGCGCCATGCGCGGCCGGAGCGCGTGACGCCAGCGCTGGTGGCGGAGCTGGAGGCGCTGATCCCGCTGGCGCCGCTGCACGAGCCGCACAACCTGGCGCCGATCCGTGCCGCGACGGCGCTCGATCCCGCGTTGCCGCAGGTCGCCTGTTTCGACACCGCCTTCCATCGCAGCGCGCCGGATGTCGCGCAAGCCTTCGCGCTGCCGCTCGCGATGTTCGAGGAGGGCATCCGCCGCTACGGCTTCCACGGCCTGTCCTACGAATACATCGCCGGCGCGCTGCCGGCGCTCTCGCCGCGCCTCGCCGCCGGACGCTGCGTGGTGCTGCATCTCGGCAACGGCGCCTCGGCCTGCGCCATGCGCGGCGGCGTCTCGGTCGCCACCACCATGGGCTTCACGGCGCTAGATGGGCTGCCGATGGGCACGCGCTGCGGTGCGCTGGATGCGGGCGTGGTGCTGCACCTGCTGCAGCAGAAGGGGATGGACGCGCAGGCGGTGCAGGACCTGCTGTACCGCCGCTCCGGGATGCTCGGGCTGTCGGGCGGCATCTCCTCCGACTTCCGCGACCTGCTAGCGAGCAAGGATCCGCGCGCAGCCTTCGCCGTCGAGGTATTCTGCCACCACGCGGCGCGGCAGGTCGCCTCGCTGGCGGCAGCGATGGGCGGGCTGGACGGGATCGTCTTCACCGCCGGGGTGGGCGAGAACGCCGCGCCGGTTCGCGCGCGCATCGCCGAGGGCTGCGGCTGGCTCGGCCTCGACCTGGACGAGGACGCCAATGCGCGCCACGGCCCGCACATCAGCGCCGATCGCAGCGCGCTCGAGGCCTGGGTGGTGCCGACGGACGAGGAACGCATGATCGCCCGCCACACCGCCGCGCTGATCGCCGGCTGAAGCTTCCCTTGGCCGGCGGCAAGGGCTACCTCTGCCGCCGGAGGACAGCCCGATGACCGCCCTCGCCGACGAGGTTTCCCGCCTGCTGGACAGCGCCGCGCGCGATGCGCGCGAGGCCGCGCATGCGCTCGCCGCCGCGCCGCGACCGCAGAAGGATGCGGCACTCGCCGGCGCCGCCGCGGCGCTGCGCCGCCGCGCCGGTGCGGTGCTGGCCGCGAACGCCGAGGATCTTGCCGCCGCGACGGGGCTGACCGACGCGTTCCGCGACCGGCTGACGCTCACGCCTTCGCGCATCGAGGCGATGGCGACGGGGCTGGAGGAGATCGCGGCGCTGCCCGATCCGGTCGGCCGGACGCTGAGCGAGTGGACGCGCCCGAACGGCCTGGTGATCCGCCGCGTGGCGCAGCCGATCGGCGTGGTCGGCATGATCTACGAGAGCCGCCCCAACGTCACCGCCGATGCCGCCGGGCTCTGCCTCAAGGCGGGCAGCGCGGTCATCCTGCGCGGCGGCAGCGAGAGCCTGCGCAGCGCGCTCGCCATCCATGCCTGCATCCTCGATGGCCTGCGCGGCGCCGGCCTGCCGGAGGCGGCGGTCGCCGTCGCGCCCACCGCCGATCGCGGCTTCGTCGCGGCGATGCTGCGCGCGGCGGGGCTGATCGACCTGATCGTGCCGCGCGGCGGCAAGGGCCTGGTCACGCGAGTGATGGAGGAGGCGCGCGTGCCCGTCCTCGCCCATGCCGAGGGGCTCTGCCACACCTATGTCCACGCGGCCGCGGACCATGCGATGGCGCGCAGCCTGGTGGCGAATGCGAAGATGCGCCGCACCGGCATCTGCGGCGCCACCGAGACGCTGCTGATGGATGCCGCCATCGCGCCCGCGCTGCTGCCGGCGATCGTCGCCGACCTGCGCGCACTGGGCTGCGCCTTCCGCGCCGATGCTCGCGCGCGGGCGATCGTGCCGGACCTCGATGCCGCGACGGATGCCGATTTCCGCACCGAATGGCTCGATGCGATCCTGAGCGTGAAACTGGTGGATGGCGTGGACGACGCGCTCGACCACATCCGCCGCTACGGCAGCGAGCATACCGAGGCGATCGTGACGCAGGACGCAGCGGCGGCGCGGCATTTCCTTGATCGGCTCGGCTCCGCGGTCGGGATGTGGAACGCCTCCACCCAGTTCTGCGACGGCGGCGAGTTCGGCTTCGGCGCCGAGATCGGCATCGCCACCGGAAGGCTGCATGCGCGCGGCCCGGTCGGGCTGGAGCAGCTCTGCACGTACCGCTACCAGGTGATCGGCACGGGTCAGACCCGACCCTGACCTGCGGCGAGCGCCGGAAGACACGATTCCGGTCGGAACCCCGTGGCGGCCCTCGCTTTCCGCCTGCTTCACGCAGGAAGGATCGCAGATGTCGCAGGACAGCCACAACACGTCGCGCCGCGCGGTGCTCGGCGGCGTCGGCGGCGCGGTCGCCGCGCCGGCGGTGCTCGCCCAGGCGCAGCAACAACAGCAGCAGCAGCAGCAGCAGCAAGGCCAGCAGGCGCAGCGGCGCGACCTCGGCGATCCGCGCGGCGAGTATCCGCGGCCGCCCTTCCCGCGCCAGCAGCAGCCCTGGCCCGGCCTCGCCGCCCGCATGCAGCCGCAGCCCGACCATGGCGAGACCAGCTATCGCGGCGCCGGCAGGCTGACGGGACGGCGCGCACTGATCACCGGTGGCGATTCCGGCATCGGCCGCGCCGCCGCCATCGCCTATGCGCGGGAGGGCGCCGACGTCGCCTTCAACTACCTCGAGCAGGAGGAGGAAGATGCGCGCGACGTGGTGGAGCTGATCCGCCAGGCCGGGCGCAAGGCGGTGCCGATCCCGGGCGACCTTCGGGAGGAAGCCTTCTGCAACCGGCTGGTGCAGCGCGCGGTGGACGAGCTCGGCGGGCTCGACATCCTGGTGAACAACGCGGCGCGGCAGACCGCGCAGCCTTCCATCGCCGACATCACCACCGAGCAATTCGACGCGACGATGAAGACGAACCTCTATGCGATGTTCTGGCTGACCAAGGCGGCGCTGCCGCACATGCCGACCGGCAGCACGATCATCAATACCGCCTCGGTGGTGGCCTATGACCCGCCTTCGCTGCTGCTGGACTACTCGATGACCAAGTCGGCGATCATCGCCTTCACCCGGGCGCTGGCGAAGCAGGTGGCGGAGAAGGGCATCCGGGTGAATGCCGTCGCACCCGGCCCGTTCTGGACGCCGCTGCAGCCCTCCGGCGGGCAGCCGCCGGACGAGGTGGTCAGCTTCGGGTCGCAGACGCCGCTCGGCCGTCCCGGCCAGCCGGTGGAGCTGGCGCACACCTACGTCCTGCTGGCCTCGCCGGAGGCGAGCTACACCAGCGGCGACGTGCACGGCGCGACCGGCGGCCGGCCCTCGCCCTGACCCGTCCGTTTCCGCCCTCCCCGGACGGCGCGATCCCGTGGCAGGATGGCGCCGACCGAACGGGAGGACGGAATGCGCCGGATACTGGCTGCGCTGTGCATGGGCGCCCTGCTGGGGCCGTTGCCGGCCGCCGCCGCCTGCCCCTCGGTGCCGGAGGTGGCGCGCTTCGCCCGCGCCTTTCTCGACCGTACCGCCCCGCCGCAGCTGCCGGCGGACCTCTCCATGGCCGATGCGGTCTGCGCGCAGGAGCGGCTGGTGGCGGTGCTGGCGCAGCCCTTCGGCGACCGCGTCGGCTGGAAGGTGGGCCTCACCAACCCCGCCGCGCAGCGCCGCTTCGGCGTGAACCAGCCGGTCGCCGGCGCGATCTTCCACGGCACCATCCGCGACCGGTCGGGCGCCGAACTCCCCGCCCGCTTCGGCATCCTGCCGATCATCGAAAGCGACCTGCTGGTCCGCATCCGCGACGAGGGCATCAACACCGCCGGCAGCGACCACGTCGCGCTGCTGCGCCACATCGAGGCGGTGATCCCCTTCATCGAGCTGGCCGACCTGGTCTATCCGCCGGACGCCCCCTGGTCCGCGCCGCTGATCGTCGCGATCAACATCGGCGCGCGCCACGGCGTGCTGGGCGAGGAGATCCCGGCCGAGGCGACGGCCGAATTCGCGGCGCGACTCGCCGCCATGACCATCACGCTGTCGGGAACCGATGCCAGCGCGCCCCCGCGCGAGCTGGCGCGCGCGCCCGGCCGGGCCTTGCTCGGCCATCCGCTCAACGCCGTCGCCTGGCTGGTGGAGGAGCTGAAGGCGCGCGGGCGCACGCTGCGCGGCGGCGAATACGTCTCGCTCGGCGGCTTCTCGCCGCCGCTGCCGGTCGCGGCGGGGCAGAGCTATCGCGTGACCTATGAGGGGCTGGCGCCGCAGCCGTTGCAGGTGGATGTGCGCTTCCGGTGACGCTCAACCACAGGGGCGACCGCCGGCGGCGGCGCATCGGGCTGCTCGGCGGCAGCTTCAACCCGGCCCATGCCGGCCATCGCCATGTCGCCGAAGCGGTGCGCCGCGCGTTGCGGCTGGACGAGGTGTGGCTGCTGGTCTCGCCGGGCAATCCGCTGAAGCCGCGCGCGGGGATGGCGCCGCTGGCGCAACGCTTGGCCTCGGCCCGGGCGATCGCCGATGGCTGGCGGATCATCGCCACCGACATCGAGGCGTCGCTCGGCACCCGCTACACGCTCGACACGCTGGCGGCGCTGCGCCGGCGCTTCCCGCGGGCGCGCTTCGTCTTCGTGATCGGCGCCGACAACCTGGTGCAGTTGCCGCGCTGGCAGGGCTGGACACGGCTGGCGGCGGCGACACCGATCGCGGTGCTGCCGCGCCCCGGCTGGACCCGGCGCGCCCTGGCCGGCAAGGCTGCGCATCGCCTGGCGCGGCACCGTCGCCGCCCGGCGGCGTTGCTGGCTGGGGCGTCGCGGGCAGAACCGGCGGAGGGCCACGCGCCCTGGACCTTCATCTCCACCGCGGAGCATCCGGCATCCGCCACGGCGATCCGGGCGTCGCAAGGGGAAGCAGGCCAGGGGACGAAGCCGGTGGCCGGTGTGGCGCCTGGGCCGCGCCGGCGGCTTCCCCGCATCGCTGCGGAACCGGTGCGGATGCGGGCCGCCGCTGCGGCTGCTAGGTGAGATGCAGGAATCGACAGGAGGCGGCTATCGCGCGCACCCCCAAGGCATCCGAGGACGCCCCGAAGCCGCGCCGTGCGCCGGCCAAGGCGGGGACGACCAGGACAGCAACGACCCGGTCCGGCGCCACCAGGCCTGGCACCGGCAAGGCGGCCGCGCCGAAGGCCGGCACGACGAAGCCCAGCGCGCCCAAGACAAAGCCGGCGCCGAAGGCGAAGGCGCCTGGCGCCGCGGCGTCCCGACCCGCTGCCAAGCCCGCTGGCAAGCCCGCTGCCAAGCCCGCCGCGAAGCCGAAGGCCGCGCCGAAGCCGGCCGCGAAGCGCGCACCGGCACGGGCGACGCCGCAGCTCAAGGCCTCGGCCAGCGCCGCCGCCCGGCGCGATGCCGCGCCTGCCGCCCCGCGCGATGCCGCACCGGCCGCCCCGCGCCCGGTGCGCCCCGCCCGCGAACGCAAGCCGAAGGTCGCCCCGGCCCTGCTCGACCGCCTGGTCGAGGCGGCCCGCAAGAGCCTGGAGGACGACAAGGCGGAGAACGTCCTGGTCCTCGATGTCACCGGTCGTGCCGACTATGCCGACCGGCTGGTGATCGCCACCGGCCTGGCGGACCGGCAGATCCAGGCGATGGCCACGCATCTGCAGGAAGCGTTCGAGAAGGAAGGCCTGAAGCTCCGGCGCGACGCCATCCAGGGCTCGCCCGACTGGGTGCTGATCGACGCCGGCGACCTGGTGGTGCACCTGTTCAAGCCGGAAGCGCGCGGCCTCTACGGGCTGGAGCGGATGTGGGGCCCCGAGAGCCCGGCCGCCGAGCCCGACCGCACCCCGCTGCCCGATGACGGCATCGGCGGCTCGACCGCCACGGAAGACGACGACGAATAGGCCGGTCTCGATCCTCGCCGTCGGCCGGCTGAAGCCCGGCCCCGAGCGCGCGCTGTTCGAGCACTACGCCGCGCGCCTGCGCCCGCCGCCGCTGGTGGCGGAGATCGCCGAGGCGCGCGGCAGCCCCGCGGAGGTCCGGCGGCGGGAAGGCGCGGCACTGCTCGCCGCGCTGCCGCAGGGTGCGCTTGCGGTGGCGATGGACCTGGGCGGGGAGGCGCCGGGCAGCGAGGCCTTCGCCGCCCTGCTGGAACGCTGGGCCGGCTCCGGCCGGTCGCTCGCCTTCCTGATCGGCGGTGCGGAGGGGCTGGATCCGGCGGTGCTGGCGCGGGCAGAGCACCGGCTCTCGCTCGGGCCGATGACCTGGCCGCATTTCCTGGTGCGCGGGATGCTCGCCGAGCAGCTCTACCGGGCGCAGGCGATCCGGGCGAACCATCCCTATCACCGCGCCTGGCGGCCGGACTGATACGATACCCCGCGGGGCGCGACCGATCCGGCCGCATCGCCGGCACGGGGCCGCCAAGCGCCACACTTGCGTCTCGCAAAAGGTTCATTACGATTTTTTACCGGACCTGCCGCCGGCCGCATGGCATGTCATGGCTGTCCGGATTACGGGATTCAAAGAATGCAGGTTGACTACTATTGTCTCCTCGAACAGGAAAAAGTGTGGCGGGACATCAACGAACTTGCGCTCGCCTGCGGTAGTTACGGGGGCACCTACCGCGTCCACGCGCACAAGCCCGGCGCCGCGCTGTGCTGGCATCCCTACAACATGATGCGCATCGGCCGCGCCACCGGCGAGGATCCGCTGGGCCTGCTCTATGTCGGCGCCGCCGAGGATTTCCGGGTGGACTTCATCTCGCTCTGGGCGTCGCTGGGCCCGGTGCGCGCCGACGTCGCGGAGCACCCGGTGGGCAAGGCCTTTTCCGCCTCCGAGGCGCTGCGCCGGCGCTTCCGCCTGCTCTGCTTCACGCTGCGCTTCAGTGCCGACCCGGCCGCCACCCAGGCCGAGGAGCTGGCCGCCTATACGGCCGAGTACGGCGAGCTCCCGCCGCTCCACCAGCTCGCCGTGCGGCAGCGGGAGGCGCTGGCCGCGATTGCGTGACGCGGCGGCGCGCGGCAGGCTCGGCCGTCCCCGTCGGAGACCGCCCGCATGGTCCTGCTCGTCCTCGCCGCCCTGCTCTGGGTGTTCATCCATATCGGCCTCTCCGGCACGCGGCTGCGCGACGCGGCGGTGGCGCGGCTGGGCGAGGGGCGGTTCATGATCGCCTTCTCGGTCGCCTCGGTGGTCTCGATCCTGCTGCTGGTGCTGGCCTGGCGGGAGGCCGAGACCAGCTTTCTCTGGGCCGCGCCGGACTGGCTGCGCTGGATCCTCGCCTTCCTGATGCTGCCGGCCTTCGTGCTGTTCATGGCCAGCCACAAGCGCAACCCGACCGCCGTGGGGAACAAGGGGCTCGGCGAGGAGCCGCGCGGCATCCAGCGGGTGACGCGCCACCCGATGCTGTGGTCCTTCGCGATCTGGGGCCTGGTGCATGTGCTGGGCAATGGCGACACCGCGAGCCTGGTGTTCTTCGGCGCCTTCCTGGTCACCGCGCTGGCGGGCATGCCCTCGATCGACGCCAAGCTCGCCCGGCGCAACCCGGAAGCCTGGCGCGGCTTCGCGGCAAAGACCTCCATCCTCCCCTTCGGCGCCATCCTGTCGGGCCGCAACCGGCTGGCGCTCGGCGAGATCGGCTGGATGCCGCCGGTGGTGGGCTTCGTGCTCTGGGCCGCGCTGCTGCACTTCCACCGCGGCGTCTTCGGCGTGCCGGCGCTGATCCTGGGGTGACGCCTTCCGAGGCTTGAAACCTCGTTGCGGCGGCGCCATTCCCTGCGCCGCCAACACGAAGAAACAAGCCCGGGATCCCATGCAGGAAGTCCTCACCTCGGCCGATGCGGCCGAAACCCTCCGCGCGCGCACCGCGCGGCTGGTGCTCTCGGCCCCGTTCCAGTCCGCCGTCATCGGGCTGATCCTGCTCAATGCCGTGACGCTCGGGCTCGAGACCTCGGGCAGCGTCATGGCGGCGATGGGCGGGCTGCTGTACTTCACGGATCGCGTGCTGCTGGCGCTGTTCACGGCGGAGATCGCGCTGCGCATCTACGCCTTCCGCGGCCGCTTCTTCCGCGACCCCTGGGGCATCTTCGACCTGCTGGTGGTGGCGATCGCCTGGGTGCCGGCGACCGGCCCGCTCTCCGTGCTGCGGGCACTGCGCGTGCTGCGCGTGCTGCGGCTGATCAGCATCGTGCCCTCGATGCGGCTGGTGGTGGAGGCGATGCTGAAGGCGCTGCCGGGGATGGGCAGCATCGTGCTGCTGATGGCGCTGATCTTCTACGTCTTCGCGGTGATGGCGACGAAGCTCTACGGTGAGCTGGCGCCGGAACGCTTCGGCTCGCTCGGCGC
Source organism: Falsiroseomonas sp. (assembly GCF_041690465.1). GTDB lineage: Bacteria > Pseudomonadota > Alphaproteobacteria > Acetobacterales > Acetobacteraceae > Falsiroseomonas. The sequence continues at coordinate 176,587 of NZ_JAWLHG010000001.1, forward strand.
CAGCCTGTTCACCCTGTTCCAGATGATGACGCTGGAAAGCTGGGCGGAGGCCAATGTCCGCCCGATCCTGGAGCAGCAGCCGCTGGCCTGGCTGTTCTTCGTGCCCTTCATCCTGGTCGCCACCTTCGTCGTGCTGAACCTGTTCATCGGCGTGATCGTGGACAGCATCCAGACGCTGCGCGCCCAGCGCGAGGCGCCGGCGCTCGAGGCGGCGCGGTCGGAAGCGCATCTCGACGCGCAGACCGTGCTGGCCGAGATCCGGGCGCTGCGGGCGGAGGTACGGGAACTGCGCGCCGCGCGCACCGGTTGACCCCTCGCGCGGTCGAGCCCTTGCGCGCCGCATCGCGCGGTTGACCCGGGCTGGCGGGCGCGGCTAGCTCCCCGCGCCCCGCCACGGAACCCGAGACACCATGCCGAAGCCCGCCCGCCGTCCCGTCATGCTGGTGATCCTGGACGGCTGGGGCTGGCGGGAGGAGGTGGCGGACAACGCCGTGAGGCAGGCGAGGACGCCCGCCTTCGACGCCCTCTGGTCCAACGGCCCGCACGCCTTCCTGCGCACCTCCGGCCGCGATGTCGGCCTGCCCGAGGGCCAGATGGGCAATTCCGAGGTCGGCCACCTCAACATCGGCGCCGGGCGCGTGGTGATGCAGGACCTCGTGCGGATCGATGCCGCCTGCGAAAGCAATGCGATCGCCACCCTGCCGGGGCTGACCGCGCTGTTCGACAAGGTGAAGGCCGCCGGCGGGAAGCTCCATCTGGCCGGGCTGCTCTCGCCCGGCGGCGTGCACAGCCACCAGGACCACGCCGTCGCGCTGGCCTGCGCCGCCACCGCCCAGGGGCTAGAGGTGCTGGTGCATGCCTGGACCGACGGCCGCGACACGCCACCCAACGCCGCGCCCGAGTACCTCGCCCGCTTCGAGGCCGCGCTGCCGGCCGGCGCGAAGGTCGCCACCGTCTGCGGCCGCTACTACGCGATGGATCGCGACAGGCGCTGGGAGCGCGTGCAGAAGGCCTACGACCTCATAGTCGCCGCGCGCGCGCCACGGTTCGAGACCGCGCACTCCGCCATCGAAGCCGCGCACCAGGCCGGGCAGTCCGACGAGTTCATCCTGCCGGCCGCGATCGGCGATTACCGCGGGATGCGCGACGGCGACGGGCTGCTCTGCTTCAACTTCCGCGCCGACCGGGTGCGGCAGATCCTCACCGCCCTGCTCGATCCCTCCTTCGACGGCTTCGCGGCCGAGCCGACCATCCGCTTCAGCGCCGCCGCCGGGATGACGGAATACAGTGCCGCGCTGAACCCCTTCCTGCTGACGCTGTTCCCGTCGGACTCCATGGCCGACATCCTGGGCGAGGTCGTCAGCAAGGCAGGGCTGACGCAGCTCCGCATGGCGGAGACCGAGAAATACCCGCACGTCACCTACTTCCTGAATGGCGGCGAGGAAGCGGTCTATCCCGGCGAGGACCGCATCATGGTGCCCTCCCCCAAGGTCGCCACCTACGACCTGCAGCCGGAGATGTCGGCGCCCGAGCTGACGGCCAAGGCGGTGGAGGCGATCCGCTCCGGCCGCTACGACCTGATCGTGCTGAACTTCGCCAACCCCGACATGGTCGGCCACACCGGCAGCCTGCCCGCGGCGATCAAGGCGGTGGAGACGGTGGATGCCGGCCTCGGCCAGATCGCGGAGGCGATCCGCGCCCAGGGCGGCGCGCTGCTCGTCACCGCCGACCACGGCAATTGCGAGATGATGCGCGACCCCGCCACCGGCGGCCCGCACACCGCCCACACCACCAACCCCGTCCCCGTCCTGCTGGCCGGCGGCCCGCCCGGCGCGACGCTCGCCGATGGCCGCCTGGCCGACCTGGCGCCGACCCTGCTCGCCCTGCTCGGCCTGCCACAGCCACCGGCGATGACCGGACGGTCGCTGCTGCGGGGCGGCGAGGGGGCCGCGGGTGGGTAGGGCGAGCAGGGGGCGCTGCCCCCTGGCCCCGGCCGGGGGGCCTGAGGCCCCCGTGATCGCCCTTCTCGCCGCAGCACTCCTCCTCGCCCCCGCCGCCGCCACCGCCCAGTCCGCCCGTGACCTGCGGCAGGCCGAGGAGGTCGCGCGGGAGCGGCGCGAGGCGGCCGAGGCGGCGGCTGCGGCGGCGCGGCGCCTCGCCGAGGAGGAGGTGCGGCTCGCCAACCGCCGGGTGGAGGCGGCGCAGCGCGCGCTGGCGGCGGAGGCGGAGGTGCAGGCCGCGCAGGCGCGCGCCGAAGCCGCCCGCAATGCCGGTGCCGAGGCCGCCGCCGAGGTCCGCGCGCGCGCCGAAGCGTTGCGCCCGCTGCTGCCGGTGATGCTGCGGCTGCAGATGTGGCCGGCCGAGACGGTTCTCGCCGTGCCTGCCGAACCGGAGGAAGCGTTGCGCGGCGCGCTGGTGCTGCGCGGCATGGTCCGCCGCCTGGAGGAGGAGGCCGCCGCGCTCCGCGCCGCGCAGTCCGAGGCCGGCCGAGCCCTGGCGCTGGCCGAGCGGGAGGCCGCTGCCCTGGCCGAGGCCGAGCAGGAGGCCCGTGCCGCCGAAGCGGCGCTGGAGGCGGAACTCGCCGAGGCCCGCCGCCTGTACGCCGAGGCTGCCGAGGCCGAGGACAAGACCGCCGAGCGGGCCCAGGCTGCCGCCGCCCAGGCGCGTGACCTGGCCGAGGCGCTGCGCCGGCTTGAGCGCGAGCAGACTCGGCGGGAGGCCGCCGAGCGCGCCTCCGCCGCCGCCCGGGCCGCCGCCGAGGCCCGCCGCCGGGCCGAGGAAGCCCGCGAACAGCGCCTGGCGGAGCAGGCGAGGCGCCGTGCCGGCCCGTCGCGCGAGGAAGCGGCGATCCCCACGCCCTCGCGCGGCGGGCGCGCCCTGCCGGTGGCCGGGCGGGTGGCGACGAACTGGGGCGAATCCGGCCCCGGCGGCCCGCATCGCGGCCTGACCTTCGCGGCCGCGGCGGGGGCGCGCGTGGTTTCGCCCTGTGCCGGACGGGCGGTCTATGCGGCGCCGTTCCGTTCCTACGGCCTCTTGTTGATTGTGGATTGCGGCAGAGGGTACCATTTTGTGCTGGCCGGCCTGGACCGGCTCGACACCGCGGCGGGCAGGCGCCTGCTCGCGGGGGAGCCGGTCGGGGTCCTTGCCGGCACTGGCGGCGGCGGCGCTTCGCTCTATGTGGAGTTGCGGCGCAACGGGCAGCCAGTGGATCCGCGGCCTTGGTTCGCCGCACGGGGTTAGGGCAGGTTACCGGAAGGGCATGGCCCGCCGGTGCGGATATGCTCTAAGGGTTGCGTCTTCGGGTCTCCGGCCCGGATTGAAGTTGGGCAGGCTGGCGCTTCCGGGTGCCGGCCCAGAAATCGGGTGGTCGCATGAGCGGCATGTCTGGACAGGACGGTTCCAAGGGCGACGGCCGCGTGCCGCGGCTGGGTGCGGCGATGGCCGCGCCAGAACGGCAACGTCGCTGGCGACTGCGCACCCTGGGCGCGGTGGGGGGCGCATTCCTCGCCGGGGCGGTGGTCGGGCCGATGATCGCGGTGCCGGGCATCCAGGCCTGGGCGCAGGATGGCGGGCGGGCGGAGACCTATCGCCTGCTCAACCTGTTCGGCGACGTGTTCGAGCGCATCCGCGCGGAATACGTGGAGCCGGTGAGCGACCGCGAGGTGATCGAGGCGGCGATCAACGGCATGCTGCAGGGCCTCGACCCGCACAGCTCCTACATGAACCCGCGCAACTTCCGCGACATGCAGGTGCAGACGCGCGGCGAGTTCGGCGGCCTCGGCATCGAGGTCACGCAGGAGAACGGCTACGTCAAGGTGATCTCCCCGATCGACGACACGCCGGCGGCGCGCGCCGGGGTGAAGCCGGGCGACCTGATCACCCACCTCAACGGCCAGTCCACCCAGGGCCTGACCCTGCAGGAGGCGGTCGAGCAGATGCGTGGCGAGCGCGGCACCACGATCAAGCTGACGATCCGCCGCGAGGGCGAGCGCACGCCACTCGAGATCAGCCTGACGCGCGACGTGATCCGCCCGCAGGTCGCCCGCTTCCGGCTGGAGGGCAACGACATCGCCTATGTCCGCCTCTCCGCCTTCAACGAGCAGACCGAGGCCGCTCTGCGCCGCGCCGTCAGCACCATGCGCCAGCAGGCCGGCGGCAACCTGCGCGGCCTGATCCTCGACCTGCGCAACAACCCGGGCGGGCTGCTCGACCAGGCGGTGCAGGTTTCGGACGATTTCCTCGACCAGGGCGAGATCGTCAGCACCCGCGCCCGCCGCGAGGGCGATGCGCAGCGCTGGAATGCGCGGGCGGGCGACATCGCCCAGGGCCTGCCGATGGTCGTGCTGGTCAATGCCGGCTCCGCCAGCGCCTCCGAGATCGTGGCCGGCGCGCTGCAGGACCACCGCCGCGCGGTGGTGATGGGCGTCAAGACCTTCGGCAAGGGCAGCGTGCAGACCGTGATGCCGATCCCCGGGAACGGCGCGATCCGGCTGACCACGGCGCGCTACTACACGCCCTCCGGCCGCTCCATCCAGGCGACGGGCATCGAGCCGGACATCGAGGTGCTGGCGGCGCGGCCCGACCCGAACGCCCCCGCCGTCGCCCAGCGTGGCGAAGCGGAGTTGCGCCGCGCGTTGCGCAACGACAACGGCCAGGCGCAGCAGCAGGCCGCGCCGGTGCCGCTGCCGCCGATGAACCTGCCGGCCGGCGTGCAGGAGCGGGTGGTGCGGGCCCCGGCCGAGGACGCGCCCGCCTTCGACCCGACCAAGCCGGAAACCGACCACCAGCTGCAGCAGGCCGTGCAATTCCTGCGCAACCTGGCGGCGGCGCAAGGCGGGCCGCAGCGCCGCGCGCAGCGCTGAGCTGATCCTGCCCCGGCAAGGTCGCGGGCATGGGTAGGTTCGGCCTGCGCGCGCTCCTGCTGTTCTGGGCGGCGCTGCTGGCCGCGGTGGCTGGTGGTGGCGCGATGCTGGCCTGGCTCGGGCCGCCACCACCGCCGCTGGTCGCCGAGGCACCGGCGCCGGAGGCACCGGCGCAGCCAGTCCTGGAGGCGTTCGCGGCGCCGGTGGCCGAGCCACCGCCGGCCGCCGTCGCCCCCTCGGCGCCGGTTGCGGCGGCACCGCCCGCGACGCCGCCCTCCGCACCGGAGCCGCCGCCCCTGGTCGCGGCCGCGGCCGGGACGCAGGCGATCGCGGCGCCGGTGATCGCGCCGCCCGATCCCGCGCTGCTGGAAGTGTCGCGTCACGGCCAGGTGCCGCGGCTGGGGCCGGACAACCGCAGCTCGATCCGCGCCTATGCCCGGCCCTTCGACCGCGAGGACCGGCGCCCGCGGATCGGCATCATCATCAGCAACATGGGCGCCCACGGCCCCTATTCCGAGGATGCGATCCGCCGCCTGCCGAGCGGGGTGACGTTCGCCTTCAGCCCCTATGCGCTGCGCACCGAGCCCCTGGTGGAACGCGCCCGCGCGCGCGGGATGGAGCTGCTGACGGCGCTGCCGCTGGAGCCGGCCGGCTTCGGCCAGCGCGCCGATCCCGGCGACCGCGCGCTGCTGACCAGCCTCCCGATCAACGAGAACATGGACCGGCTGAACTGGGCGCTCTCGCGCATGCAGGGCCAGGTGGGCGCGATCGGTGGCCTGGGGGGCATGCGCGGCGAGCGCTTCGCGACGAATGGCGAGCTGCTCGGTACACTGCAGGCGGCGCTGACCCGGCGCGGCCTGCTCTACGTGGATCCGCGCCCCGGCGCGCCCCAACCGGCGCGTGCCTTCGGACGCAGCGTGGACCTGCTGCTGGACGAGCCCTCCGAGGTGCGGGTGGAGGTGGAACGCCGGCTGGCGGAGCTGGAGGCGCTGGCGCGGCGGCAGAACTCGGCGCTTGGACTGGCGTCCAACCCGATGCCCTCGGTGGTCGCCGCGATCGCCGGCTGGAGCGCAGGGCTGGAGGAGCGCGGCGTCGTGATCGCGCCCATCAGCGTGCTGATCCGCCGCCCGGCGGAGCAGGCGGGGCGCTGAAGGCCGCCATCGGCTTCACACGCCGAGGCGCCGGGCCCCGCGCAGGGCGAACGCGGTGCCGATGCCGGTCGCGGCCATGGTCAGCGTGGTGCCGAGCCCGCTGCCGAACTCCACCAGCCCGACGATGAAGGTCAGCAGCGCGCCGAAGCACATCTGCATCGCGCCGAGCAGCGCGGACGCGGTGCCCGCCAGCTGCGGCCGGGCGCTCAGCGCGCCGGCGATCGAGCTCGGCTGCGTCATGCCGTTGCCGATGGCGACCACCGCCATCGGCAGGAAGAAGGAGAGCAGGTGCGGCGGGAACGCCACCAGCACCACCGCCGCCAGCAGCGCGCCGCCGGTGCAGAGCCACACGCCGATCGTGAGCAGCCGCACCGTCCCCAGCCGGGTCGCGTAGCGCCCGGCGATCCAGTTGCCGGCGGCAAAGGCGATGGAGGTGGTGGCGAAGGCGATGGCGAAGGTCACGGGCGAATAGCCCATGCCCTGCACCACCACATAGGGCGCGCCGCCGAGGAAGGCGAAGAACACGCCGGTGGCGCAGGCCGTCACCGTGGAATAGCTGCGGAACGCCGGGATCGCCCAGAGGCTGCGATACGCCCTCCAGATCGCCACCAGCCCGGGCAGTTGCTGCGGCGCCGGCAGCGTCTCCGGCAGCCGCGTCCAGCAAACCGCGGCCAGCGGCAGCGCGAAGGCCAGGCAGGCGAGCATGCCGGCGCGCCAGCCGAAACTCTCCTCCAGCAGGCTGCCGATCACCGGCGCGAGCATCGGCGAGATGGTCATGCCCATGGTGACGTAGCCGAGCACGCTCGCCGCCTGGTCGCGCGGCCAGACGTCGCGGATCACCGCGCGCGCCAGCACCACGCCGGCGCAGGCGCCGATCGCCTGCAGGACGCGCGCGATGACGACGCCGACGACGCCCACCGCCAGCGCCGCGCCGAGGCTGGCCACCGCGTAGAGCGCGAGCCCGCCCATCAGCAGCGGCCGCCGCCCGAAACGATCCGACAGGGGCCCATAGACCAGCTGCCCCACCCCGACCGCCACCAGGTAGAGCGTGACCGTCAGCTGGATGGTGGCGATGCTGGCGCCGAGGTCGCGCGCCATCGCCGGCAGCGAAGGCACGATGATCTGCATGGTGAAGGGCCCGAGGCCGATCATCGCCACCAGCAGCCAGATCGGCGGCCGGGCCTTCGCCTGCGCGGCTGGGGCGGCAGCCGGTTCCGGGATGATATCGCGCGGGCTCACGGGGGCGGGACGCTAGGCCCGCGCGCCCCGGCGCGATACTGCCTTGTGCGAAGCGCAGCCCTGCGTCAGACGACCAGGATGTCGCCGGCGCCGAGCGTCACGCCGCCGCGCAGGATGGCGACGAGGTCGCGCGCCCCGTCGCCGGCGCCGTCATCGTCCCACCAGAGCCGGCCGTTGTCGGTCTCGAAGATGAAAGTGCCGAGGCCGGGCGTCGCCGCCTGACCGCTGAGGTTCGCGAGGAAGCGGGAGGGGTCGAGCGTGCCGGGCGCCAGCGAAGCATCGAAGGCCGCGCCGAGAATGCCGATACGATCCACGCCGAGGGTGAAATCGATGATGATGTCGGACTCGGCGAAGCTCGGGGGGACGGCGCTGAGCAGGAACAGGTCGGCGTCGTCCCCGCCTATCAGACGGTCACGCCCGGCGCCGCCATCCAGCGTGTCGGCACCCGACCCGCCCAGCATCGTGTCCTCGCCGAGGCCGCCGAGCAGGCTGTCGGCGCCGCCGTCGCCGCGCAGGCGGTCGCCGCCCTCGCCGCCATCGAGCGTGTCGGCGCCGTCATAGGCGATCAGGAAGTTTGCACCGGCATTGCCGATCAGCAGGTTGTCGCCGCCATTGCCCTTGAGGTCCAGCGCGTCGCTGCCCTCGAGCACGCCGGCTTCCATGTTCGGGCGGAGCTTGAAGGACACCGTGCCGGAGACGGTATCGGCCCCGCGAGCGACGCCCTCGGTGGCGACATCGAGCGGGTCGTCCACGCGGTAGAAATCGTCACCCGGGCCGCCCACCAGGGCATCCTGGCCGGCACCGCCATCCAGCGTGTCGTTGCCGCCGCGGCCGAAGATGGTGTCGTTGCCGGCGCCGCCCTCCACCGAGTCGTCGTCGCCGCCGAACACCAGCAGCTCGCCGGCGGGGCCGAAGTCCAGGGCCACCAGCAGCGGATCGTGGTCCGATGCGCGGAAGGGCACGGTGCCGTCGAAGATCGCGGGGTCGCGGCCGAAATCGAGATTGTAGTCGAGCGCGTCGGCCTCGTCGGCGTTGATGTACCAAGGCGCCGCGCCGGCGACCTTCGCCGCGAGCGCGGCCGAGGCCAGCGCATGGTCGAGCGAGCCGGTCAGCCCGTCGAAGACGTAGGAATACTCGCCGGGCTGCTCCAGGTTCACGTAGCCGCCATTCTTCAGCACCTGGATGGGGTCTTCCATCGCATAGGCGTTGAGGTCGCCGATGATCAGCACGTCCTGGTCGTTCGCGCCGGTCGGGTCGGTGGCGAGCCAGGCCAGCAGCTCCTGCGCCTGCTGCACGCGCGTGGCGTTCGACAGGGCCTGGCCATCACCCTGGTCGGCATCGCCGGGCAAGGTGGCGGCGGAGCCCTTCGACTTGAAGTGGTTCACCGTGACGGTGAAGACCTCGCCGCTGGCCAGATCCTCGAAGCTCGCGGCGATCGGGGCGCGGCCGGACTCCGCGATCAGCCCGCTGTCGAGGATGGAGATCGTGGTCCCGCCGGCGAGCTGCACCGCGTCGTTGCGGTAGATCAGCCCGACCGCGATGGCGTCGCTGCCGACGAACTGCGTGTCGGGGTTCACCCAGGACCAGACATCGGTGCCTTCGATCGCGTTGAGGCCCTCGACGATGAATTCGATGGCGTTGCCGGAGGAGCCGGGCTGGAAATCGTTCTCCAGCTCGATCAGGCCGATGACTTCGGCCCCGAGCAGGTCGAGCGTGGTGAGCAGCTTTTCCGCCTGCCGGTCGAACTCCCCGAGGCTGTTCGCGCCGCGTGGCTGGAAGCCGGCCGCCGTGACGGCGCCGCCAGCGTTCAGGGTCGTGAAGAAATTGAGCACATTGAAGGAGGCGACCGTCAGCGTGCCGCCGAGTTCGGGCGGCGCATCAGGGCGCGGATTGCCTTCGTCGAAGGTGTTGGCGCCGTCCTCGGTTGCGCGCAGGCGCCAGGTGGCGCCGCTGGTCGCATTGCCCGCCCACTGGTAGTCGAGGACGCCGGTCAGACCGGTGACGGTATCGCCCATGCGCGGCGCATTTGCGGTGGCGTAGGTCGGCCCGAATCCGTCGAGGTTGCCGATCAGCGCATTCTGGACATTCAGCCCGTCGTCATAGGTGATGGTCCGCGCGCCCACCTCGATCAGCGAGGCCTGGTAGCCGGCGGTGCTCGGCGCGTTCTCCTGGGTGAACTGCGCCGGGCGGTCGCCGGCGACGAGCTTGATCTCGTTGAACCGGTCGAGCTGGAACTGCTCGGTGACGGTCAAGGTCTGCGGGAAGGTGACCCGCATCCCCTCATAGGCTTCGAGGTCGGGCTGTACATCGCCGTTCTGGCTCAGCGTCGTCGCGGCGGCGGGCAGCAGGATCTGGACGGCGTTGGGCAGCGGGTTCGCGGCGTTGACGACACTGATGCTGGCGGCGTTGAGCTGCGTCAGGCCGAAATACTCCGACACCGTGCCGGTGACCCGCACGCGGTCGCCGACCGCGACATCGCCGATGGCGCTGCCCTGGAAGACGAAGATGCCTTCCGAAGTCAGCGCATTGCCGTCGGCTTCGGCATCCTCCTCCTGCAGGTAGAAGCCCTGCAGGTCGCGCCGCGCATCGGCGTCGCCGTTCTGGAAGTCGCCGACCACGATGGCCTCGACCGTGACGGTCTGGCCGGCCAGCGGGCTCGCGGCGCCCGCGCCCTGGATCGCGTGGATCAGGGTCAGCGCGGCGTCGTCGTTGAGGATGGTGCCGGTGCCGCTGGCGTCCAGCAGCGTGGTCGTGCCCGTGGTGTTGACCAGGTTGGCGAGGGTGACGGTGAAGGTCTCGTCCGGCTCCACCGTGGTGTCGCCGTTGATGGTGATGGAAACCTGCCGACTCAGGGCACCGCCGGCGGCGAAGTCGAGCGTGCCGAACCCGGCCGCGTAGTCGCTGTCCGCCGTGGTCGCGGTGCCGTCGGAGGTGGCGAAGTCCACGCTGAAGGCGCCGGTGTTGCCGGTGCGGCTGACGGTGAAGGTCAGCAGCGCCGTGCCGGCATCGCCCTCGGCGACGGAGACGTCGTCAATGGAGACGCTTTCGCCGACGGGCGGCGCATAGGCCTGGTTCGGGGCGCCGGGCGTGTTCAGTGCCTCGCCCACCACCGGCGTGCCGGCGAAGCCGGCGATGCCCGCCAGGTCGAAGTCGTTGCGCATCCAGTCGCCGGCGGCGTCGGTGTCGGCGCCCTCCGGGATGCGGCTGGCGCCGCCGGGCGCGAAGGGCAGGCCGTCATAGCTGGCGGTCAGCACCGGCGCGCCATAGGTCAGGTCGCCCGCGCCGCCGTCATTCACCGCGATGCCGTCGGTGATCGCGGTCCAGGGCGTGACATCGAGCACGCCGTCATTGTCGGTGTCGAGGTCGGTGCCGACGGTGCCGGTCCAGTCGGACACCAGCAGCAGCGTGACGGTGCCGTTCTCGTAGGTGTTGGCGACGACGTTCCCGAGCCAGTAGCCCGCCGCATCCGTCGTGCCGACCCGCAACACGCTCTCCACGGTGCCGGCGCTGGTCCCCGCATCGCCTTCGATCTGGAGCAGATAGAGCGACGAGAGATCCGTGCTCGGCGCGCCCTTCACCTCGACGTACTCGACGTCCGTGCCGGTCGTGCTGAAGCTGAACTCGTTGATCACCGGCATGACCACGGCCGCGGCGAAGCTCTGGCCGGCATTCACGCTGCCGGGGCTGTTGTCGCCGGTCGCGGCCCAGGCGAAGTCCGCATACTCGTCGCCGGTGCCGATCAGGTGCAGCGAGAAGCCGATGGGCGTGTTGCTGGCCTGCGAAATGCCGATATCCGTGCTGGCCACGCCATCCGCCGCGCCGCCGACGCCGACGAGGCTGCCCTCATAGCTGAGGAACTGGACGAGCGCGCCGGTATCGTCCACCAGCGCGATGCCGTCCGGCGAGCCGTTCTGGATCCCGTTGGAAGGATAGCTGAAGGATACCGTACCGAAGCCGCCTGACTGGTTGGCGATGACGCCGCTGAGGCTCCGCGTGTCGTAGGATGTGCCGCCGTTCCCGTTGTAGAGGACCAGCGACCAGCCGGCGAGGTCGGTGCCGGCCGTGCCGGCGACCTCGACGAACTCGCCGGTATCGGTCCCGTCATTGTCGTAGTGGAACTCGTTGATCCAGACGGCCATGACCTGTGCTCCCCGATCGGGATCGTCGCCCCGTGGCAGGCCATGCGCGTACGCGTTCTGGTTGAAAAATCAATAACGACATAATGACAGATGGCTGAAATCGTGGGTCGGCGGCCGCCGCCGGCTACCAGCGCAACCCGGCAAGCGCGGCGATGGGGCGCACGCCTTCCGCTTCCGCAACCTTCGCGAGCTGCGCCGGATCGGGGGTCGCGCCATGCGCGTGGGCGGCCAGCCCGGTGAGCGCCCAGACCGCATCAAGCCCCGCCGCCTGCGCGCCGGCCAGGTCGGTGTGCGGGCTGTCGCCGATCGCCACCACGCGGGCACGATCGGCGATGCCGAGCGCCTCGAGCACCGGCGCATAGACCGCCGCGTCCGGCTTGCCGATCTCGCGCGCCACCGGGCCGCCGAGCGTCAGATAGAGGTCGGCCAGCGCGCCGGCGCAGATCACGCGGCTCTCGCCCACCATCACATGCCGGTCCGGGTTGACGCAGAGCATCGGCAGCCCGCGCGCGGCGCAGGCTTCCAGCATCGGGCGATAGGGCTCGACAGCGCCGTTGCCGCGTTCGGGATCGGGGCCGGTGTTCAGCACCCACTCGGCGCCAGCCGGATCGGCAACCAGCGCAATCTCGCGGCTTTCCACCACCGAAAGATCGCGCTCCGGCCCGATATGCAGCGCGCGTCGCCCGTAGCCATGCGCCTCGCCGAGCAGGCGCCAGGCGAGCTCGCCGCTGGTGATGGTCGCGTCCCAGAGCGCGCGGTCGAGGCCCATGCCGGTCAGCAGCGTCTCGACGACATGGGAGCGCCGGGGCGCGTTGGAGAGGAAGGCGATGCGCTTGCCGCGCCGCTTCAGCTCTCCAAGCGCCGCGGCGACGCCCGGATAGGGCTCGCGCCCGTTGTGCACCACGCCCCAGAGGTCGAGCACGAAGCCGTCGTACCGCTCCGCCAGCGGCGCGATGCCGTCGAGAATCTTCATGCGATGTCCGCCCCCACTGCGTCGCCGACGCTCCGAAAGCCGTCGCGGCGCAGCAGCGCGGCGAGGTCGCGCTTGATGCGCGGGATCAGCGCCGGGCCCTCATAGGCGAAGGCGGCGTAGAGTTGCACCAGCGAGGCGCCGGCGCGGATCTTTTCCAGCGCATCGGCACCGTTGGATACGCCGCCGCAGCCGATCAGCGTCAGATTGTGCCCGTGCGCGAGGCGCGCCACGCGGCGCAGCATCTCGGTCGCGGCGGCGCGCAGCGGCGGGCCGGAGAGGCCGCCGGCCTGGTTGCGATGCGCGCTGCGCAGACCCGGCCGCGCGATGGTGGTGTTGGAGACGATCAGCCCGTCCATGCCATGCGCAACGACGCTCTCCACCAGCGGCTCCAGCGCGGCGGGGGAGAGGTCGGGCGCGATCTTCACCAGGATCGGCGGGCGCCGGCCGGGCAGCGCAGCGCGGGTAGCGGCCAGCGCGGCGAGGATTTCCTTCAGTTGCCGCTCGCCCTGGAGATCCCTGAGCCCCGGCGTGTTGGGAGAGGAGACGTTGACGGCGACATAGTCCGCCAGCGGCGCCACCGCCTCGTACAGCGCCGGGTAGTCGCGCAGCGGCGCGGCCCCTTCCTTGTTGATGGCGATGTTGGCGCCGAGCACCGCCGGGCGGGGCTGCGGCAGCGCGGCCAACCGGGCGCGCACGACGGCAATGCCCGCATTGTTCATGCCCATGCGGTTGATCACCGCGCGGTCCTCGACCAGGCGGAACAGCCGCGGCTTCGGGTTGCCGATCTGCGGCTTCGGCGTGACCGAGCCGGCCTCCACGAAACCGAAGCCGAGCCGCATCAGCGGGCCGATGGCAATGGCGGATTTGTCGAAGCCCGCGGCCAGCCCGATCGGATTGCGGAACTCGCAGCCGAACATGCGCGTGGCGAGGATCGGGTCGTCGGCCGAGGTATCGCGCCCGGCCAGGCCGAAGCGCAGCGCGCGCAGCGCCAGGTCATGCGCGCGTTCGGGATCCACGCCGCGCATCAGCGGCATGAGGATGGAGGCGAGGCGGGGGGTCATCGTCGGGTGAGGTGTGTGCCCCGGACGGGGCGGCAAGGGAAGCCGGGTCAGGCCGCGGTCGCCGTCCAATTCTGGCTGCCGTCCCAGACGATGCGCCAGCATGCGCCAGGTGCGACGTCCTGCACCACATTCGGCTGGAAGGCGACGAGGCAGGTCCCGCCGGGATGCCGCACCGAGGGATACACCAGGCCCCGCGAGCCGCCCGCGACGAGCGTGCCGGCCAGCGCCTGCCCGGCGGGATAGCCCGTCAGCGGATCGGGGTGCAGGCAATCGGGCGCCGGCTCGGCGCCGCGCAGGTCATGGAAGCGGCCGATGAAGGAGGCATGCAGCGCGCGGTACTGCACATCGTCATGGTAATGGCCGATGAAGCCGAGTTCGCGTGTCCTGTGGAAGCACACCTCGCAGAGCGCGGTGCGGTCGTCGAACCCGGCGTACCAGGCGCCGCGCGCTTCGCCATTGAAGCGGCTGCCGCCCTTGCGCGTGTAGGTGAAGGCCGCCGCGATGTAGGTATGGCCCCAGCGGTCCATGTCCGCCGCAATGACCGGCCGGGCGAGCCGCCTGCTCGTGCGCCCCTCCAGCGCCTCGATCACGGCGAGTTCCGCGTCGCTGTCCACGAGGGCGCGAAGCACCGGCGGCTTGTAGTGCGCGGTCGGGATCAGGCGGACGGTGCGCTGCTGCGCGATCTCGCACAGCGGCAGCTTCATGCCGCCTCGCGACAGGGCGGGGCCATCACAGGCCGCCGCGGAGCGCGTCCAGGTAGTCGCGCGTGGCGAGGATCGCCGGCAGGCCACCCGCCTGCATGTAGGCTGCCGGCGCGGCGCCGCCGAACAGGGGCCCTCGGTTCGGCATCCGGACCCAGCGGTCGGCGAGTTCCTCCCCGAAGTAGAGATGGAGGGCCTTGTAGATCCCGATCAGCGCACTGGCACGGTCGAGCTGGTCGTCATCGAGCGAGCCGCTCCAGGCAGCGCTGCGCATCCGGCTCCAGGTGCGCTCGGACACGCCGACCAGGCGGGCCGCTTCGGCGGTGGTGATCCGCCACGCCGCGAAGACCCGCTGCATGGCCTTCACCGCGACCAGGTCCGCCCCGGCGTGATCGGCGGAGCGTTGACGGGGGGCGGCCGCGGAATGCCGGTTCGTCATGGGCGTGTCAGACATGTGGCGTCCTCACCCCTGTCAGCTGGCGTGGCTTGATGCTAGTTCAAGGGCGGTCATGCATGCAACCGCGCCACTCGCCGTCCCCGAAAACCGCGAATGGCCGCAGGCCAGCGCGGAATGAAGGGCCCCGCCTACATGCTGGCCGGCATCGGCCTGTTCGGGTTGCTGGATGCGATCAGCAAGCTGCTCTCGGCGGAGCACCTGGTCTGGCAGGTGCTGCTGGTGCGCTTCGCGACCATCCTCGCCGTGGTGCTGGCGCTGCGCGCGGTCCGGCCGGGCTGGGGCGGTGTGCTCACCACGCGGCATCCGCGCATCCACCTGGCGCGGGCCTGCGCCATGCTCGGCAGCGCAACCTTCTTCTTCCTGACCTTCACCCACCTGCCGCTGGTGGAGGGCTACCTCGTGTTCTTCACCTCGCCCTTCTTCGTGCTCGGCCTCGCCGCGCTGGCGCTGGGCGAGACGCCGCGGCGGTCCGCCTGGGGATGGGCGGTGCTGGGCTTCGCCGGCGTGGCGATCGGGCTGGCGCCGGGGCTTGCGGCAGGGCTGAGCGGGGCGGCGGTCGGCTATCTCTGGGCGCTCTGCGGCACGCTCTGCTACTCGCTGGTCTTCGTGCTGAACCGGCGCCTGCGGCACGAGGCGGGCATGGCGCGGGTACTGTTCTGGCCGGCCCTGCTCGGCTTCCTCGTGATGCTGCCGCCGGGCCTTCTGCATTGGCGCACGCCGGATGCGCCGGCGCTGGCGCTGATGCTGGCGAATGGCGTGATCGTCGGCGCCGCCACCGCCTGCCTCGCCGAGGCCTTCCGCCACGCCTCCGCCGCGCGGCTGGCGCCCTTCGGCTATTCCGGCCTGGTGTGGAGCGTGAGCTTCGACCTGCTGCTGTTCGGCACCCTGCCCGGCTGGACGATGCTGGCCGGTGCCGCGGTGGTGGTGGTGGCCTGCGTGATGAGCGAGCGGAGCGCTCAGAAGCCCGGCGGGAAGTCGTGCGACCCGTCCGCGCGCAGCGGCAGCCGCGTCGCCGAGAGCACGGCGGAAAGCGGCAGCGGCCCGTAGAGATGCGGGAACAGCCCGGGCCGCTTGCCGCCCGAGGCCTGCTCCCATCTCAGCGCCGCGCCGAGGCGCGCGCTGTCGGCCTCCACCAGCCACAGATCGGGCTCGCCGCGGCGGTGCTTCGCGGCGCTTTCCTTCACCTGCGCGGCGGTGGAGAAATGCAGGAAGCCGTCGCGGGCATCGTCGGCGCTGCCGGTGTATTCGCCGCGGCGCTCGGCCTCGCGCCAGTCGGCGCCGCGGATGAGTGTGTAAATGCTCGCGTCCATGCCGGACGCATTCACGCGATCAGCCGGTAGAACACAAGCCCGCCGAGCTCGGCCGTCGGCGTCAGGCCGAGCGCCCAGCGCGGCAGCGCATCCGCCGCGTGGAAATGCGTCGCGCCCCCGGTGGGGTCCGGCAGCGCGCCGGCCAGCGCGCGGGCGGCGATGCGGCGGCAGGCGCCGAGATCGGCGTCCGGCGGCAGCTCCGCCAGCGCATTGCGGCGCGGATGGCCGGGCATCCAGCAGGCGAACTGGAAGGGCGCCCGGCACACGCCCACCACGCCGCGGCCGAGATGGGCCGGCCCGCCCGGCGCGGCCGCCAGGCGCACCCGCGTCATCACCACGCTCGCCACCCCTTCGGCGGCACGCACCGGGCGGCCATCGGCCTCGCCCCAGAGGGTGAGCGCCAGCACCTCCGTCGCGCCTGCGGCGCGCGACTGACTTGCGCCTGCGGCGTGCGGCATGGCGGCATCAAGGGTGGCGCTCATGCCTCGTCTCCCGCGCGCAGGCCGAAGCCGATGCGGCGCGGCGGCACCGCCTGGCCGGAAACCGCGGCCGCCGCGGTGGCAGCGCGGCTCACCTCGTCCAGCTTCTCCTCGAGCCGGCCGAGCTGCTTGGTCAGCCGCGTGTCGAGATCGCGGATCAGCGAGAGCGGCACGTAGGTGCGCGCGACCTCCAGCTTGAAGGCCACCAGCTCGTCGCGGGCGATCTCGTGCACCGGCGCGGGGGGCGCGGCGGGGCGGACCACCGGCGGCAACTCGTTGCGCGCCGTCGCGAGATCGCGGCGCAGCAGCATGATCATCCACAGCAGCGTCAGCGCGAAGGGCGCGTCCGCCAGCGCGGCCGCCAGCGGGGGTGGAATCTCAGGCAGCATCGCATATCACTCCTGGAATGGATGCCGCGCCTTGAAGCGGCATCGCAGCGGAACCACCCTTGCGTCACCCCATTGCGACGCCGGGACCATGTGGAACGAGCCCTATCTCGAGACCTGCTGCCGCTCCGCGCTCCACCGGCTGACGCTGGTGGATGCGGGCGGCCGACCGTCGGGGCTGAAGGACGGGCCCTGCCTGGAGCGCCTCTCCGGCATGGGCCTCGCCCGGCAGCGCGGCGATGGCAGGTTCGAGATCACCGCAGCCGGGCGGCGTCGGCACGACAGCGAAATCCTGAAGCGGAAGGCGGGGTAGCTCAGCCGCCGCGCCAGCTCGGCAGGTTCGCGCGCGGCGGCAGCAGCGGCAGGCGCACCGGCTCGGCAGCCAGGCAGCCGGCCACCGCATCCAGCGCATCGTCGCGCGCCCCGGCCGCCTCCGGCCGCCAGGCCGCCATCTCGCGCGGGAAGGGCGTGCGGAACACGCTCTCATGCGCGGAGAGGCGACGCGCGGCGAGCACGGGGTCCAGCGCGCCGAGGATGCGTTGCACCTTCGGCACCCGGCTCGTCACCTCCTTCACCGCGCAGGCGATGCCGGTGCGCTGGATCTCCTGCCGCAGCAGGCCGGGCAGGAAGCCGCCGATGCCGTTGGTCTCGACACGCAGCACCGGCAGCAGCAGGTCGCGCGCAATGGCGGCGACGGTACGGCATTGCTGCGTCGCCGGATCCTCCGCCGCGCCGGGATCGTGCGTGACATAGGCGAGGCGGTGCAGGTAGTGGCGCCCCTCGCCATCGGCGAAGGTGGCGGCGACGACGCTGGAATCGCCCTGGCCGGGCCGACCGAAGGCGGGATCCCACCAGCCGCCGCCCGAAACCAGCCGCGTGCCCATCAGCGTCAGCACGCCGCGGCCATTCGCCTCGCGGTAATCGGGCTCGGCGGCGTAGCGGGCGATCAGCGCGGGATCGAGCCGCGCGGCTTCCTCCGCCACCGCCTCCAGCAGCATCTGGCGACGGAAGGCGAGGGGGCCGACGCGGTTGCGCAGCTTCGCCACCGCGTCTTCCGGAAAGCGCTCCGGCCAGGTGCTGCGGCCGTCCGCATCGAGCAGCGGCAGCACCAGGCGGCGATAGCCGGCGAGGAAGCCATCCTGGCCGTCGGCATAGAGCGTCTCCGCGCAGTGCGGCGTGCCGACGAACAGCATGGTGCCGCCGGGCGTCAGCACGAACTCGGCTTCCGTCAGGCGCTCGCGCAGCTCGGCGCGCTTGGCGGGCGTGTCGCAATTGCCCGCCACCTCGACATCGTCGCAGATGATCAGCTCGGCGCGCGCGCCGGTGATGTTGCCGCCGATGCCCGCCGCCAGCATGGAGGCATCGCGCAGCACTGCCGGCCGCGCCACGGTGAAACGGTCCGACGCCCAGCTTCCCTCGGCGCGTTCCGGCAGCAGGGCGCCGCAGAGCGGATGGCGCGCCAGGATGCGGCGCACGGTCGCCACCATGCGCGTGGCCAGCGCATGGTCCGCGGCCAGCACCAGGATGCGCGTGTCCGGCTCCCGGTAGAGCCGCCAGGCGCAGAACAGGCCGACCAGGGTGGACTTGCCGGCGCCGCGGAAGGCCATCAGCAGCAGCCGGTGGTCGCCGGAAGCAGGCGCCTGCTGCAACCAGCGCAGCACGCGGCGGTGCAGGCCCGGCGTGCCGAGATGGGCGCGCTGGTTCCAGATCCAGGCGAATTCGAGGAGATCGGCAGGTCTTTCGGCAGCCTGCGCTTCGATCACGTTTTGTTCTCACCAAGGCCGATGCGCGCCGCCTCGATGAGCTGCTGCAGCGTCGGCTCTGCCGGTGCCTCGGCCTCCTCGGCCGGCGCCGCCTGGGCGGCAAGCTGCGCGAGGTGATCGAGCGCATCGCGTGCGGCGGCGTTGCGCGCGATGAAGCGCTTGGGATCCTCGGTCGCGGTGTCGGAGACGAAGCCCAGGTAATCCTCCTCCAGCTTCTGCCTCGCCAGGTCGAACAGCTCCTTCGTGACGGCTGCCTGCGGTGCCGCCCCCTTGCGGCTCCGCTTCATGCCTTCACCACCCGCACCCGCAGCGTGCCGGCGGGCACATCCACCGCGCCGGCCGTGCGGTTCCAGACGATGACCGTCACCGTGTCCTGCGCGCTGACCTGCGCCATGAACGGCAGGATGGTGGCGGTGGAGAAGGCGGCCTGCACGAAATCGCCGGGCCGCGCGCCGGGCACGGCGACCGTGGTGGTCGCAGTGCCGCCGGCGACGACCGAGGCCGGGTCCCAGGCGAGCTCGGCCACCAGCTCGCGCGCGCCGTGGCGCAGATCCGGCAGGCCGTAGAGCACCGGCGGCGCGTGCCGCGGATCGCAGAGCAGGCGCATCGCGCGCACCTCGTAATCCTGTGCGATGCGCGCCAGGCCGATCACCGCGAAGCCGACCTGCGGCGCGAGCCGCACGGCCTGCAGCCGGGTGAGCGTCGCATCCTGCATGTCCGCGGTGCCCTGCCACCAGCGCGCCGTGCCGTTCCACACGACCGGCTGGCCGGAGGCGAGCACCAGCGGGCCGGCGCTGTCGGTCAGCAGGTTCATGTTCGCGTCGAAGGTCATCACCACCAGACGCGGCGTGTCGGCATCCACCGCCAGCGCGAAATCCTTGCACTGCCGTGCATCCACCACGAAGCCGAGGCCGCGCCCACCGCCAAGCACCGCGCCGCGGTCGTTCAAGGTGAAGTTGTCGAGCCCGGGGAAGACGAGACCCGCCAGCGTGGCGGGGCTGCCGCCGACGCTGGAGGACAGGCAGGCGAGCTTCTCGAAGCCGGTCTCCGTCGCATTCCAGCGGATCGCAGCGCTGCGCAGGCTCGGCACCGCGACAAGCTCGCGCGAGGCTTCGAGATGCGGCGTCGCCTGGTGCAGCGCGCGCACCGCACCGCCGAGCCGCGTCGCGGTGCCGGTGTGCTCGATTTGCACCTGATAGCCCTGGCTCGCCCAGGCGACCTCGTAGAGGTGGTCCTGCGCGGCGGCCGTGTGGCGTGCGACCAAGGGGCTGCAGCCCTCCATCCGCATGGCGCGAGCCACCACGGCGCGGCTGTTCACCTCGCAGAGGAAGGGGATGCCGGCGATCGGGCGGCCTTCGGCATTCAGCTCGAAATTCGGTCCGTCGAAGAGGTGCCGGTTGTGCGCGACGTAGGCGCCGGGTGCTGCCGAAAGCCGCACGCCGAAGCGGTCCAGCGTGGTGTTCACCGTGCTGCCGACGGCGAAGTGCCCGCCATAGTAGCGCACGGATGTGTTCCACGCCGCCGCCGTCGCGGCCCGCACGTCGAGCCCGATTTGGTTGTTGATGATGCGGCCGAGCAACAGCGTGCTGTCCTCGAAGCCACGTTCGTCGCCGAGCGTGCGGATGCCGATGGTGAAGCCCGCGACTTCGCGGATCTCGACCATGCTGGCGTCCAGGTTGCGCAGCACGATCCCGACATCCGACATGTCGGACCAGTCGGACTGCGTGGCGCGCAGCACCGCGAGGCCGGTGAGGATCTTGTTCGCGTTGCGCGCCGTGCCGCCATCGCCGATGGTCAGCGCCGCCTGGCCGGCGGGGCCGGCATAGAGGATGGCACCGCGCATCACCACGCCCGCCGCCGCGCCAGGCAGCGTCAGCGGAATCGTCGTGCGATGCGTGCCCTCCCCGATCAGCAGCATCTTGCCGGCGGCGGCGGCGGCGTTCATCGCGGCCTGCAGCGCCGGGCCGTCATCCGTCGCGCCGTCGCCCATGGCGCCGAAATCTCGCGCCGAGAGCCGTTCGGCCAGCTTGTCCTCCGCCGTGCGCGGCACGCCGCCGGGAAAGGGCGCGGTGAGCAGGCCGGAATCGCGCGGGAAGACGATCGCATCGCCGTTCGAGTCGAAGCCGAGCAGCCGGTTCGCGCGCGCTTGGCGCATCGGCAGCACGAGCTGTCCGCCGATCTCGGAGGGGTCCTGGCGCAGTGCAGAACCGAGCTCGTCGCGCTGCTCCTGCAGTACGGCGACCACCCGGTCCAGCTCGTCGTTCAGCGTGCGGGCGCGCAGCAGGCCGTTGTCCTGGAAGCGCGTGTTGCGCTCCACCCGCACGCGGCGGCGCAGCGTCACGGTCTCGCCGAGCATCGGCGGCGTGGCGAGCACAACGGTCCCGCCCTCGCCCGCACCCGCGCCGAGGACCGTGAAGCCGCCGGAGAGCAGCACGCCGCCGACGCGGATCTCGAGGTCGGCGGCGTCGAAGATGGGGAAGGGGAAGGCGAAGTCGGTGCGCGCGCCGTTGCCGGCATACTGCACGCGCGGCGCGACATCGCCGATGCTGATGGGCTCGGCCATGGGGAAAGCGGCTCCTGGAGTCAGGGGGTTGAAGGGGGCCGGAGCCCCCCTTGCGCCCGGCGGGCAGGGTTGTTCGGGGTCCCACCGCAGCGAAGCCGCGATGGAAGCCCGGCGTGATGGCTGCCCGACGGGCGCCTAATCGAGCAGGCTCCGCACGGCGTTGCCGAAGCTCGCGCCGGCGCGCAGCCAGGGCGTGAGCGAGCCGTCGTCGTTCAGCAGGCTGCGCCGGCCGGCGGCGAGCCGTGCGGCGAACACCGCATCGGAATCCGCCTGCGCCGCGGCGGCGTCGCGCTGCAGGCCGGAGGTCAACGCGGCCGCCGAGCCTTCGTCGGGCGCGACGCCGCCGGCGGCCAGCCGCGCGCGCGTCGCCGCGACGGTCCCGGCCAGCCGCGCCTCGCGCGCGCGGCCTTCGGCCGCCTGTTGCGCAGCCACCTGCTGCGCCCGCGCCTCGTTCGCCGCGCGCGCGTCGTCCTGCGCGCGGCGCGACTGTGCGGACTGGGTCTGCGCCTGGCGCGCCGTCGCGTAGAGGGACGCGCCGGTGCCGATCAACGTGGCGATGGGGGCGAGCTGCGCCATCAGTCGTTCATCCTCATGTCAATCGTGACGGAGAGCAGCGTGAGCGGCAGCGGCGTGTCGCCCTCCACGCGCCAGAGCGGCGCCATCGCATCGCGCCGCCACCCGAGCGCGCGCAGCGTGACATCGCCGGTGAAGGCCAGCGGCGGCGCATCCAGCAGCGCGGTGTCCAGCCGCCGGAACGGCACCGGCTGCACGCCTCGCCCCAGATCCACCGAGAAGGCCGGCGTCGCCAGCAGGCGGAACGTGGCCGAGACCAGCCGCAGCGGCGCTGCGCCCGCGCCCGCACCGATCGAGAGCTGCGGCGGCAGGGGCTCGATCACATGCGCGAAGGGCAACCCCGCCTGCACGCTGCTTGCCGGTGGGTCGAGCGCGATGCGCGCATCGGCGACCTGCAGCGTGCCACGCGGCGCGCCATCGGCCAGCACGCCGACCTGCTGCGCTTCGAGATGCGCGAGACCGGTCCATTCATCCTGCGGTGCCGCCACTTCGCCGGACAATGCCGCATCGAGGCCGAGCGCCGCGTCGAAGCGTTCCAGCCGATGCGTGCCGGCCCGCTCCACCACCGCGAAGACGCGGCCATCGGTTTCCGCCACGGCACGGAAGGCGCCCTGCGTCTCCTGCTTCGTCCAGGCGATCACCTGCTCGGCGCGGTAGAGCGTCAGCGTGGCGATGCTGCCATCCACCATCACCAGGTGCAGCAGCCGCTCCGTCTGGTCGTACGCCATCGAGACCGGCGTGCCGACGAGATGCCGCGCGACCAGCGCCAAGTCGTTCGCCTGATAGGCATCGCCGACATCGGTGTAGGCGAATTCGTGCACTGCGCGGCCGGTGCGCGCGACGAAGACGGTGGAGCCATCGACATCCACCGGCGGCACCATGCGGTCCACCGGGCTGCCGATGCGCGTCTGCCGGCTGAGCTGGATGGAAGCCGGCGTCAGCGGATCGCCGGTGACCATCCACTCCGCGCCGGAGGTGAAGACCTGCAGGTGCCGGCCGGAGAAGACGCCGCGGATGGCGTTCACCTGGTCCGACATCAGCGCGAAGTCGATGGCCTCGTCGTCGAGGCCGGTGCCGGTGTCGAAATTGCCGAGGTCGCCGGTGCGCGAGAGCCAGAGCCGGTTCGGCAGATCACGGGAGCCGCCGAGCACCAGGCGCGCCTGGTGGAAGCAGGCCGTCACCGGCCAGCCGCGCGCCGGACTGAAGGCGCTTTCCTGCCAGTCGAGCACAGGTTCAGTGCCGTCCAGCGGATCCTCGACCAGCGCGGTCGCGGCGATGTCGTTGGTGATGGCGGTGATGCGCACGCGCTTGCCGGCCAGCGTGAAGCGTGCGCCGACATGGCCGGGCAGGAACAGCTCGGTGGAGGCGGAGAGCGTGACGGTGCCGGTGGTGCCGCTCGCCTGCAGGGTCGCGCCGGCGACGGTGAAACGCGCCATCGGCTCGTGCGTGAACTCGAAATCGGCGAGCGTCCAGCTGGTGTGGCTGCTGCGCGTGACGCGCTTGGGCGGCATCGCCGGATGGAACAGCAGCAGCGTGTCGGCATTCTGCGTGAAGGCGATCTGCGGCAGCATCTGCGCCGTCCAGGGCGCGGCGAGCGAGGCAACTTCCGCATCCTGCAGGAACACCTGCATCCGCCCGCCGGTGAGCACCACCAGATAGGTCTGCTCGGTGTTGAACTCGAAGGGGATCAGCCGCGCAGGACCATCCAGCATGGCTATGTGGCGCAGGCCGGGCCGGCGCGCGACGCCGCCGGTCGGCTGGATCACCACGTTGCGCAGGCGGCGCGCGCCGTTCTCGAAGGCGCGCAGGTCGCCGCGGCCGTAGAGCTCGGGCGCGAGTTCGCCGGCGGCGAAGCTTGTCTTGGCGCGGCGGGTGGCGGCGGGCATCGCGCTCAGCCCCTGACATCGACCAGCGGGAAGCCCTCGATCGCACGGGGCGTGTCCTGCTGGCTGTCCACCTGGCGCGCGTGCCGCAGATCCTGCTCCGCCAACCGGAACAGCACCTCGGCGCGCGATGCGCTTTCGGTGAGCGGCAGGCAGAATTCGGCGGCGAGGCGCGCGACGAGCGCCGCGGCGAAGAAGGGCGGGAAGGCGCTCTCGTCGGGGCGGAACAGGTAGGTGAGCGTCACCTGCTCGGCATCCGCGTGCAGCCGGCCTTCGTTGATCCGGTACGGGATGCCGCGGCCGCGACCGGTACTGCCGGCGGAGAGCGCGCGCAGGAAGCCGCTCGGCAATTGGAAGGCATGCGCGAAGTCGGCAAGCGGCACGGCGGTGAGGCGCGGCAGCACGGCCTGGCCGGTGGCGAAGGACCAGGGATGCGCGGAGAGCAGCGCGTCGCGGATGCCGGGGTAGAGGTTCGCCGCGGCCTCCGCTTCCGCGGTGCCCTCGGTGAGCGAGGCGATCGGCTGCGCGCCGAGGCGCAACAGGGCGCGCGAGCAGAGGGCGAGGGCGGTGAGGGACATCGGGGGCTTTCCGCGTGATGAGGGTTGGCGCGGGTGAATGGGCGTGTTGCCCCCACCCCGGTCAGGCGCCCTTGGCGCCTGACCCCCCGCAAGCGCGGGGAAGGGAGATGGGCGCGCGATATTCCATCGCGCGCAGGCGCGCCTACTCCTTTGCGCGCATGCGTACGACGCCGGTGTCGTCCACCAGCACGGCGCCCTGGCTCATCATGTTGGCGACGAAATGCGCGGCGCGATCGCCATGCCAGGTGACGTCGGTCTGCACCTCCGCCGCCGCCGCATGGCCGATCGCGGTGCGGTGATAGAAGTAGCAGTAGCGCAGCGTGCCCGACATGGTCAGGCCGGAATGCGGCATCCACATCGCGCCGAGCCAGCGCTTCGCCTGCGTGCCGCGCCAGGGCAGCTCGTCGGCGCCGACGTAGTCGGAGGACGCGAACTCGTCGATCGCCAGCAGCTCGCTCCACTGCTTCCAGCCGACCACCGCGTAGCGCTGGCCGTCATCGGGCACGTCGGCCGCGCCCATCATCTCGAAGGCGAGCAGCACCTTCGCCTTGGTCAGGCCGTCCGCATCGGTGGTGCCGGCGGCGACACCGACCGCTTCACGCGTCGCGGTATCCAGCGCGGCGATGATCAGCTCGTCGGTCTTGCGGCCGAGGGCGTAGGCGCCGGCATTGGCGATCACCTCGCGCTCATCGAGGTTGGTCTTCAGTTCGTCGAGCCGGTCAACCCAGTCGCCGGCATAGTAGTCCTGCAGCACGCACTCGATCTGCGCGTGCTCGAGGTTCATCACCGGCACGCTGCCATGGCGGGTCTTCGCCGCGGCAGTGCCCTTGCCGACCTTGGGGAAGAAGGTGCTGGTGCCGGTCACGCCGGTCTTGCTGCGCACCGTGCGGCGCAGCTTGGAGCCCTGGCGCTGGTAGGCCTCGTGGACCTCGGCCTGGAACTGCTTGGTGAAGACGGCGTCGATCTGGGTGCTGGTGGGCATCGCGGCCCTCCTGGATCAAGGGGGTTGAGGGGTGCGACGGCGCGCCCGTTGACCATGCGGGCGGGCGCGGCGACGCGGACGTCCGCACGCCCGGACAAGCCGGGTTGGGTGCGGACGGAAGGCGGGAGAGGGGTGCGGGGCGGACGGGGGCATCGCGGGATGCCCGCACCGCCCGCCCCGCCGCCGCCGCGGGCTGCTTCAGACCGTCGCTTCACGACCCGGCATGGCCACCTTCGGTGTGCACATGCAGGGCGATCGCAGGCCAAGCGCCACGCGGCGGCAGCCGGCCGCGCCTCGACCGCGGGAGATCGGGAGGCGGCGGCCGGTAGCGGTCAGGATTTCTCGCCCACCAGCCGGCGGAAGCCGTCGGTGACGCGCTTGACGAAGTCCGGCTCGCGGGTGCGCCAGTAGCGCGGGTCGCGCATCATCTTGCGCAGTTCCGCCTCGTCCGGCGCCGCCTCGGCGGAGGCGTCACGCGACAGCGGCGGCTCCTTCGCGCCCATCATGCGGTACATCGCCATCACGCCCTCGGCCGTGGTGGCCAGCGCCGCGAAGACCGGCTCGGAGAGGTTGGCGCGGCCCCAGGCGGCAATCTGCGGCGCCAGGCGGCGAAAGCGGTCCTCTCCGCCGAATTCCGCGTTCAGCTTCTCGCGCTGCTTGCCGGCCTCGAACTCGGCGGCCGCCTCGGTGATCAGCGGCAGCAGGCGCTCGGCGGCCAGGTCGTAGACCAGCTGCGCCTGGCCGCAGGTGAAGCCGGCCTCGTGCAGCCGGCGGTTCACCTCGGGGTCGGCGCTGCACATCTCGTGCGGCGGCGTGATCTCGTAGGCGTCCGGCGTCTCCGGCACGCCGAGCATGCGACGCCAGCGCGCGCGCTCCTCCTCCGGCGCATCGGCGCCGGGCGCGGCGGCACGACGCGAGAGGGCGCGCTCCAGCTCCAGGTACGACTTGAGCAGCGCCTCGACGCGAAGCGCCCCGGTTGCGGGATCCCGGAACTTTTCCGGTATCTCCATCTGGTGCGCAGCCACATTCGCGGGCGATGGGGTGACGTCGAGAAGATCCTCGGTCATGCCGGGCTCACTCCTGTTCGGGGTTTTCTGTGGTCATTGTGGGTTCTCGCCGGATTATTTCCGGCGGGGCGCCCAGCGTGCGGGCCAGCCAGCGGGCGGCGGCGCCGGCATCCAGCGTCGCCTTCGCCTCCGGCCCGAGCGCGACCGCGGTCTGCAGGAACAGCAGCGTGTCCGCCGCATCCGCCCGCGCCTGCACCCGCGCCAGCGGCGAGGCATAGACCAGCCGCACCTCGCGCCCGCCGAGCTCGACCGGCGGCACCTCGCCGCGGCGGCGCAGCAGCGCCAGGCAACGAGCGATCAGCGGCGTCAGCAGCTCGGCCTGCAGCCTGCCGTAGGTGGCGCCGAGCAGCCGTGCCGCGGCGGAAGCGCGTTCCAGCACCTCGGTCGCCGTCATCGGCGCCTTCTCGCTGGCCGCGATCCGGTCGGCGAGCAGCGCACCCCGGATGCGCGCCCGCAGATCCTGCAGCACGAGCTGCGAGACATCGAAGTTCCCCGGCGCGGCCAGCGGCGTCAGGCCGGAGGAACCGGCCGCCTTCGGGATGATCGCGCCGGGCACCAGGCGGATCGTCGCCGGGTTCAGCACGCCGTCATCCTCGGCCATCCAGATCCCCGTCGCCGCGATCGAGGCGTTCTTCAAGATCAGCTCCACCACCTTGTTGGCGGTGCGAATATCCGGCAGCGCCTTCGCCACCGGCCCCCGGCCATAGGTCTCGCCGGGCAGCTTCAGCCAGCGGAAGGCGATGAAGGGACTCTCGGCGAAGCGTCCCTCGGCCAGCAGCACGGGGGGGCCGCTGTCGGCCTCGAGCACCGCGGCGAAGCGGTGGCCGGTGCGCGGATCGGGCCAGGCCGCTTCCACCACGCGCAGCTTCGGCGCCGGCTCGTCGCCACGCCGCGTGGGCGGCAGCGGCGCGCCAGGCCAGCGCTGGCGGATCTCGTCCTCGGTCAGCCGCAGGCTGCGGAAGACGGTGTCGAGCCGGCCCGAAGCGCCTTCCTCCAGCACCGCCTCGCGCAGCGGCACGGCGCGGAAGCGCAGCGCGGAAGCCTCGCCGGCCGGCGCCTCCTCCACCGAGAGCAGGCCGGTGCCGGCGACCACCAGGTCGAGGAAGGCCTGGTGAAGCTCCAGCGCGAAGTTGGAGCGGTCGAGATGCCCCTGCAGCGTTTCCGCCGTCTCGGTCAGGCTACGGGCAAGCTGCGCCTCCGCCTCATCGTGCAGGGCGCGCGCAGGCACCAATCCGAACCAGCGCGACCAGGGCGGGGCGAGCTCGGCCAGCAGCGAGGCGGCCAGCTGCTCCGCCGCGTCGGCCGCCGTTGCGTCGAACAGCGGCGCGGCGCCGGGGGCGGGCAGGGCGTGGTCGTAGCAATCCTGCCAGATCGTCTCGAGCGGGCGGCGGCGCGCGGCGGCGCGGGCGTGGCGCGCCAGGATCTCCTCGGGTCCCATGGCGATCATTCCCCGAGCAGCGTCTTGCGCCGCAGCGCGGCCGGCACCGGATCGAGCACGCCGCGGGCGCTGGTGGCGATGGTGCCGGTCAGCCCACGGCGCGCGCGCTCCACGGCGCGCAGGCGGGCCTGGCGGCCGGCATCCTCGGCCGCCGTCTCGGACTGCGCGCTGCTCGCAGCGATACTCTCGGCCTGCGCCGGTTCGGGCGGCGCTTCGATCACCACCGGCTTCGGCGCGCGGAACAGGCCACCCATGCGCAGGTCCTTCGGGTTGGGGGAGACGGGGAACCGCCCCGGCGTCCCGAAAAGGCGAAGGCCCGCCCGGGGAGCCGGGCGGGCCTTCAAGTCGGGGATACCGGGGAGGAGGAGTAAACCGCGAGGCGCAATTCGCCCCGTGGCAGAAGCGTTCTAGGCCGGCCTCAGCCCGCCGTCAAGACTTTTTTCCTAGACCGACGAGATTCCGTTCCGCCGAGCGCCCGGAACAGCCCATACGGGGTCACTGCGAAAGGCGCGTCCGGCCCCAGCAGAGCGCGGCACAGCGCCACGCAGGTGAAGGGCGCAAATGCCGGCAGCTTGCGGGCGCGCGGCAGGCCGGGGGCGAAGGGGCCCAGCACCGAAAGGCCGGCGCGGCGGTAGAAGCCCGGCAGGTCGAAGCCGGCCGGCACCGGCAGGCGTGCCACCAGCAACCGGCCGGAGAGCGGCTCCAGCACCGTCCAGCCGGCCTCGTCGGCCAGCGCGGCAAAGCAGTGCCGGAAGCCTCGGCGCAGCGGCTTCAGCCAAGGCTGGTCGGCCTCGCCGCCGAAGGCGAGCCAGATCCGCTGGCCTTCGCCCCCGGCCTCCACCCGCCGATGCGCCAGGCGTTTCACGCGGAACATCCGGGGAAGGGGATGATCTCCGCACCTTCGGTCGGCGTCATGCCGCGGGCGACGCCGGCAACGATTCCCTTCTGGCGCAGCGGAAAGTCCAGCCGCTCCATCGCCTCGCGCCACAGACGCGCGTCGCCGCGCTCGGAGGGATAGCGCGGGCTGGGGGCGCTGCCGCGTTCACCCCAGATCCGCATGATGCGCGCATGCTGCAACTCGATCCGGCGCTGGCGGTACAAGCGGTCGAGGCACTTCACCACATCGTCGGGCTCGCAGGGGCGGATCACCGAGCCGCGGGCGGCGGAGAGGCGGGCACCTTCGCGCCGGGCGATCAGGGCGGCCATGGTCCAGAACCAGGCCTCCTCGGCGCTGGCGAAGGGCTCGGCCTTGGTCAGACTGGCCAGGATGGGGGCGCGGCCGGGGGCGATGGGCATGGGGGGTCCTTCTTCCGATCCCGAACAAAACAGGAACATCGCAACGTTAACGCTCTCCACCGATGGTTGCAAGGCAAAACTTCCTATTGCTTCGCGACTCGAAACCTAGGATGTGATGCCCAGCGCCCCAGGACGAGGGCGACTCGACGGAGAGGCACTGGCAGATGATGCGGCACGAGGATGTCTGGCGGGCAATCGACGCGCTCGCGGCGGAGCATGGGCTCTCCGCCTCCGGCCTGGCGCGCAAGGCCGGGCTGGACCCGACCGCCTTCAATCCCTCCAAGCGCACCGGGCCGGACGGCCGTTCGCGCTGGCCCTCCACCGAGAGCGTGGCAAAGGTTCTGACCGCCACCGGCACCGGGATCGAGGCCTTCGCCTCGCTGGTCACCGGCGTGCCGACGCTCTCGCGCGGGCGGGCGGTGGCGGGCCGGCGCATTCCGCTGATCGGCCTGGCGCAGGCCGGCGGCGAGGGCTACTTCGACGATGGCGGCTATCCCGTCGGCGGCGGCTGGGACGAGATCTCGGTGCCCGACGTGCTCGACCCCAACGCCTATGCACTGGAGATCAGCGGCGAATCGATGGAGCCGGTGTTCCGCGACGGCGACGTGGTGATCGTCTCGCCCGGCGCGCCCATCCGCCGCGGCGACCGCGTGGTGGTGCGCACGCGACAGGGCGAGGTGATGGCGAAGGAGTTGCTGCGGCAATCGGCGAAGCGCGTGGAGCTCGCCAGCCTCAACCCGCTGCATCCGGGCTACAGCTTCGGGCTGGAGGAGCTGCAGTTCATGCACCGGATCGTCTGGGCGAGCCAGTGATCTTGGTGCCCTCAGGTGCCGGGCGCCGGCATCCGCCCTCGATGCGGCACGTCGAGTGGCTTGCGCGCCGTCATGCCGGAGGCGTGCCTTCGGCACGACGCGCTGTTGCGCTGGGCCACGCGGGCACTCTGCGCGCGGGGCCGCGGTGCGGCCCTGACCTCTATGCTGTTGAGGGCAACTATCGCCTGACGCCGCTCACCGGTTCCGCCTGCGGCAGCAGCGCCAGCAGCTTCTCCAGATCCTTCTCGGCCCGGCACGCCAGGTAGCGCTGCGGCTCGCCGGCCGCCGGGGGGCCGAGCGGGAAGGCCGTCAGCCCGATATCGCCATACACCCGCAGCAGCGCCGGCGAGACGCGCCAGAAGGCGGGGTCCACCCCGGCGCGGTCGCACATGTCGCGGAAGCGCCAGATCGCCGAGACGCGGTCCTGTTCCTCCCCCGCCGGATCGCCGAGCGCCATCCAGATCCCGTCGCG
Source organism: Falsiroseomonas sp. (assembly GCF_041690465.1). Classification (GTDB taxonomy): domain Bacteria; phylum Pseudomonadota; class Alphaproteobacteria; order Acetobacterales; family Acetobacteraceae; genus Falsiroseomonas. The sequence goes on from NZ_JAWLHG010000001.1 coordinate 206,772, forward strand.
CTGCACGAAGGCGAAGCCGGCGCGCCCGGCATCGCCGAAGGCCGCGCCATCCGCCCGCTCCGGCGGCGCGGCGCCGAGCCGGCGCAGCCGCGCGCGCACCTCCTCGCTCCACGGCTCGGGCACGATGCGCGCCGGGCGCAGCAGCCGCAGCATGCCGATCAGCAGCAGCACCGCCGCCAGGCCCACGGTGAAGCGCAGGCTGTCCGGCGCCAGCGGCGAGAGCACCACCTCGAACCAGCTCTCCGCCGCCACCTTCCCGCCGTACGACACGAGGGCGAGCAGGATGGCGCAGCCGCCGACCACGCCCATCGCCACCAGCGTCTCCGCGCCCAGCGGCTCCCGCAGCAGCCGCGGGTGGCGGTAGAAGGCGCTGCCCATCGCCGCCAGCAGCGTCGCCACCAGCAGGAAGGCACCCCAGAGCCACCAGGGATCCTCCCGCAGCCAGCAGATCACCGCACCATTCAGCAGCAGCAGGATGCCCAGCCCCCAGGCCAGCGACAGCCGCCGCAGCAATCCGTAGCCCATCAGCAGCAACAGCGAGCCGACCACGGAGGCAGCGAAATGCGAGGCGACCGCCGCTTCGTAGCCCGCCCATTCGTACATGGGCGTCCCGCGCGTCGGCAACGCCCCGAGGAAGATCAGCACCGTGCCCCCGAGCCCGACCAGCCCGGCGATTGCCGGCACTTCCAGCGCGTCCGCCACGCGCTGCTCCGCGGCGAGCCGCGCCAGGGCATGGCGCCGCTGCGCCACCTCGAAGCCGGCGAACAGCAGGCCGGCGAGGAACAGCGGCACGATGTAGTAGTAGAGGCGGAACACCAGCAGCGCGCCGATCACCTCGGCCGGGCCGAGATAGGGCGCGAGGCCGATCAGGATGGCACTGTCGAACACCCCGATGCCGCCCGGCAGGCTGGCCGCAATCCCGGCCAGATAGGCGGCGATGTAGATGCCGAGGAAGCGCAGATAGGTCAGGCCCTCGGCCCCGGGCAGCAGCGCGTAGAAGATCATCGCCGTCACCGCCACGTCCACGCTGGCCAGCGTGGTCTGCGCCAGCGCCATGCGGAAGCCCGGCAGGTCGATGCGGTACCTGAACAGCGTGACATGGCTGCGGATGCGCGACATCGTCAGGTAGGCCGCCAGGATCCCCCAGGCGCAGAGGCCGAGCGCCTGCATGATCCAGTGCGGCACGTGCTCGCCGAGGCCCGGCACCACCTCCGGCTCCACCACCAGCACCAGTCCGCCGAGCGCAAGCGCGCCGAGGCCGAAGGTCAGGCTGGTGAAGGCCACCACCTTGGCGATCGCCAGCGGCGGCAGCCCCCAGGCGGCATAGAAGCGGTAGCGCACCGCAGCCCCCGAGACCGCCGCGAAGCCGAGATTATGCGCGAGCGTATAGGCGCAGAAGGAGGCCAGCGAGGTGCGCGCATAGCTCACGGGATGGCCGGCATAGACGCTGCCCAGCCGGTCGTAGATGGTCAGCACCGCATAGGCCAGCAGCGTCCATCCCGCCGCGTGCCATAGCGTCGCGTTCGGGATCGCATCCAGCGCGGCACGCACATCGGCCACCGAGAGGCTGCGGAATTCCTTCTGCACCACCCAGACCGCGGCGACGAGCAGGACCAGCCCGAAGACCGTCATCCCGTGCCGCTTGAGCAGGAGCAGCCAGCCCTTCATGCAGATGGCGTGTCCCGGCTGAGCGCCGTCTCGATCAGGCCGATCGTGCCGGCGATGCCGTAGAGCGCGACGAAGCCGCCGAAGCGCGGTCCTTCCGGCTGGCCGAGCAGCACCTGGTAAAGCGCATCGAACCAGGCGCGGGAGACACCTGGCCGCCCGCCGTCCTTGGCCGGCTGCAGGAAGGGCTCACGGCGCCCGGCATCGTACACCAGGTCCTGGATCGCCTTGGCACGGTCCTCGGGCGGCATCTGCTCGAGGTCGGTGATGCGCTCGCGCAGCGCGGCGGCCAGGTCGCGCATCGCCTCGGCTTCGGCCGGCGTCGCGGGGCGGTGCCGCTTCTCCGGCACCACGCGGTCGCGGTAATAGGCGACGGCGCGCTCGACCAGCCGCGCGACGAGCGGATGGCTCTCGGGCGTCACATCCGGCGCGTAGCGCTGGAGGAAACCCCAGAGCATCCCGGGATTGTCGGCGTTGATCACGCTGGCCAGGTTCAGCAGCATGGTGAAGGAGATCGGCGAGCCGGGATCGTTGGTGCCGCCGCCATGGATGTGCCAGGCCGGGTTGTCCGGCGTCGGCGCGGCGCGCAGCCGGTCGAGGTTCTGCACGTACTCGTCGGTGGCGCGCGGGATCACGTCGAAGAACAGGCGCTTGGCGCGGCCCGGCTGGTTGTACATGAACTGCGCCAGCGATTCCGGCGGCGCGTAGTGCAGCCATTCCTCGATCGAGAGGCCGTTGCCCTTCGACTTGCTGATCTTGGTACCGGCCTCGTCGAGGAACAGCTCATAGGTGAAGCCGACCGGCGGCTCCCCGCCCAGCACGCGGCAGATGGCGGAGGAGAGCTTCACGCTGTCGATCAGGTCCTTGCCCGACATCTCGTAATCCACGCCGAGCGCGAACCAGCGCAGCGCCCAGTCCGCCTTCCACTGCGCCTTGCAATGGCCGCCGGTGATGCGGGTGCCGAAGCGCTCGCCGGTGTCGGGATCGCGCCAGACCAGCTCGTCGAGGCCCGGCCGCACTTCCTCCATCGGCACCTGCATCACCACGCCGGTCCTTGGGTGGATCGGCAGGAAGGGCGAATAGGTGGCGCGGCGGTCCGGCCCCAGCGTCGGCAGGATGACGTCGCGCACCGCCTCGTGCCGCTCCGCCATGCGGAGCAGCGCCGCGTCGAACTTGCCCGAGTGGTAGTAGTCGGAGGAGGAGGCGAACTCGTAGTCGAAGCCGAACTGGTCGAGGAAGGCGCGCAGGCGCGCGTTGTTGTGGTGGCCGAAGCTCTCATGCGTGCCGAAGGGATCGGGGATGGCGGTGACCGGCTTGCCGAGGTGGCCGGCCAGCATCTCCCGGTTCGGCACGTTGTCCGGCACCTTCCGCAGCCCGTCCATGTCGTCGCTGAAGGCCACCAGGCGGGAGGGCAGGCCGGTCAGCCGCGTGAACGCGTTGCGCACCCAGGTGGTGCGTGCCACCTCGCCGAAGGTGCCGATATGCGGCAGGCCGGAGGGGCCATAGCCCGTCTCGAACAGCGCCGACCCTTTGCCCGAGGCCTGCACCCGGGCGGCGACCTTGCGGGCCTCCTCGAAGGGCCAGGCCTTCGTCGCGCCGAAGGCGCGCGACTCGTCGGCGGAATAGTCGGCGTCTGACATGCGTGGGTGCTCGTGCGGGGGCGTTCCGCCGCGCCTTATAGGGAGGCGGGGCGGCGCAGGCGACCCCGGACAGGGCAGACCCCGCAACGGCGCATTTGGCCCTGCCGCCGCTTTGCGCTATCTGCGCCAGGCTGGCGGGTCGCTTGCCCGCCGGCGTGAACGCTCATGCGAGAAGGAGAGACCCCGATGCGGGTCGGTGTGATCGGCGCCACGGGTGCGGTGGGCAAGGAGCTGGTGGAGGTCCTGGGCAAGCGTCGCTTCCCCGTGACGAAACTCCGCCTCTTCGCCTCGGGCCGCAGCGCCGGCACGCGGGTCACGACGCCCTTCGGCGAGATCACCATCGAGGAGTTCACGCCGGACAAGGCGAAGGATCTCGACCTGGCCCTGCTCGCCGTCTCCGGCGACTTCGCCAAGCAGCACGCCCCGGCGCTGGTCGCGGCCGGCGTGACGGTGGTGGACAATTCCTCCGCCTTCCGCCTGGACGACAACGTCCCCCTGGTGGTGCCGGAGGTGAACGCGGCCGCGGTCGGCAATGCCCGGCTGATCGCCAACCCCAACTGCACCACCGCGATCCTCGTCGTCGCGCTGGCGCCGCTGCACGCGGCTTTCGGCCTGAAGCGCGTGATCGTCTCCACCTACCAGGCCTCCTCCGGCGCCGGCGCCGAGGGCATGGCCGAGCTGGAGCGCGAGACGCGCCGGGTGCTGGTGGAGGGCGAGAAGCCCCGCGCCGAGGTCTTCGCCCATCCGCTGGCCTTCAACGTCATCCCGCACATCGACAGCTTCCAGCCCAACGGCTACACGCGGGAGGAGATGAAGGTCGTCTGGGAGACCCGGAAGATCATGGGTCTGCCCGACCTTCCCGTCTCCTGCACGGCCGTGCGCATCCCGACCATGCGGGTGCATGGCGAGAGCGTGACGATCGAGACCGAGAAGCCCATCACGCCCGACGCCGCGCGCGAGGTCCTGCGCGCCGCTGCCGGCGTGAAGGTGGTGGATGATCCCGCCAACAAGCTCTACCCGATGCCGCTGACGGCGACTGGCCAGGACGATTGCGAGATCGGCCGCATCCGCCAGAACCTGGTCTTCGGCGACCACGGCCTGGATTTCTTCGTCTGCGGCGACCAGCTGCTGAAGGGCGCGGCGCTCAACGCGGTGCAGATCGCGGAGCGGGTGCCGGCGCTGAAGGTGGCGGCCTGACTTTCCTTCGCCCTCCCCCGCTTGCGGGGGAGGGACGCGAAACCGGGGCCGCGGTCCCTTACGGCAGTAACGGCACCCCCGCAGCGGCGGCCGCGCTCCGGAGAGCCCGATCCGTCGTCGCCAGCGGCAGACGGCGTCGCTGCGCCAGTTCCAGGTAGCTCGCGTCGTACACCGACAGGCCGAACCGCTCCGCGAGACGGATCGTGTCCGTCCACGCCTGTTCGGCCGTTTCCGCATCCAGCGCGATCGGCAATTCCCGGAGCAACCGCGCCAGTTCGGCGCGTTGCGCCGCATCCACCCGCTGCCGGCGCTCTGCCATGAGCAAGCCGTTCTGCGCTTCCAGCGGCCAGAGCCCAGGCGCGACCGCGCCCGCCTCGGCCACACGGTCGAGCAGCGCCATCAACTCCGGTGCCTGCTCATCCGCGAAGCACCAGGCCAGCGCGACAGAGTTGTCGATGACGAAGCTCAAGACCGGCCTTCATCCACCAGTTCCTTGATGCCAATGCCTCCAAGGGTGAGGCCCCGGCTGGCTTGGCGCAGCGCCTCCGCCGTGCGGCGTGCCTTCTCGCGATCGAAGCCGGGCGCGACGGGAACGATCTTCGCAACCGCCACGCCGCGCCGCGTGATCGTCACCTCGCGACCATGTTCGGCCTCCGCCACCAGGGCGCTGAGGCGGTTCTTGGCCTCGAACAGGGGAACTTGCACGGGCAGCGCTCGCGTGTTGATCTGGCTAGATAGATGGCTAGACCGCCGTCCAGGCGCAATAGGCCGGGCGCGCTTGGGCCATCTTGCCCGTATGGAGTCGCCCCCCTGAACCGGTGCATCATTCCCCAGGAGTGAAGAAGGTGCGGCGAAGCTTGGCGGCGACCGCCATCCTGTTCGGGGTAGCCGGCATCCTACCTTTGCTGCTGGAGTTGGGGCTGCCAGCACCTGCCTTCGTGCGCGACGCGATATCGTTCGGCGAGCAGTCGGTAAGGATCGCGGTGGTCGGCGTCGTGGCGCTGCTGGTTGCGCCGACCCTGCTGCTTTGGGGCCTGATTGCCTTTCAGCAGACGAGCCGCGGGCGCTCGGGCGTCACCGTCGGGGCGATCGTCGTCTGCCTTTGCACCGCGCCCTTCGGTATCGGCCTCGTTCTCTGCCTGCCCATCTTCTTTTGCGTGATCCTGCCGATCATGCGCCAGTTCAAGGCCGCCGGCGGCACGCCTCCATTCGAGCAAGCCTAGTGTTCGGAAACCACCCATCGGGGCGGGCCGGGTGGGCCCCCGGGAAAACCGGACGGTGCCTTCCCTCTTTGTTCGCGCCCCCATCCGGGCCAGATTGCCCCCGTGTCCTCGCCCCGCGCCGCCATCCCCGCCCGTCAGCCGCGCCTTCTCCTTCCCGACGCCCCGGCGCTGGTCGCCGGCTTCGGGCGCGGCGCGTTGCTGACCCCCGATGGCGAACTCCTCACCCTCCCCACCGCCGAGATCGGCCGCCGCCTGCGCGATCTCGGCCCGCCTTTGCTGGTCCATGCCCCCGCCACCTTCAGGCGCCTCGGCCTGCCGCCCGTCCCGGCCTGCGACCTGCTGGAGCTCTTCGCCTTCTGCCGCCCGGCCCACCCGGCCGCGCCCACCCCGCGCGGCCTCGCCATCTCGCTGGACCGCGACCTGCCGGCGGACGACGAAGCCGCCGCTGCGCTGCTGCCGGAGCTTGCCACGGACCTGCTCCGCCACCTCGCCGCCGGCCGCAACGCACCCCTGAACCGCGACGCCGCCCAACTCGCTCAGAAGCTCGGCGCCGAGATCCACTGGCCTTGGGCCGAGTCGGTCCTCGCCGCGCTCGGCCAGCCCGACGCCCGCCCCTCGCTCGATCCGCTGAAGGTCTGGCGCCGCCTGCCCGATTGGGAGGACGAGGCGCCGCCCCCGCCCCCCGCCCACCAGCCCATCACCCAAGCCGAGGCCCGCCGCCGCCTGGCCGACATCCTGGGCGAGGGCGCCGAGCAGCGCCCGCAGCAATCCGACTTCGCCTCCGCCGCCGCCGGCGCCTTCCAGGCCCGCGAGGCCAAGGGCTCGCCCAACCTGGTGCTCGCCGAGGCCGGCACCGGGACCGGCAAGACGCTCGGCTATGTCGCGCCCGCTTCCCTCTGGGCTGAGCGCAACGGCGCCCCGGTCTGGATCTCCACCTTCACCCGCAACCTCCAGCGCCAGATCGACCAGGAGACCGCGCGCCTCTACCCCGACCCGGTCGAGCGCCGCCGCCGCGTCGTGGTCCGCAAGGGGCGGGAGAACTACCTCTGCCTGCTGAACATGGAGGAACAGATCGGCGCGGCGCAGATGGCGGGCATGCTGCTGCCTCTTGCGCTGGTCTCCCGCTGGGCGCTGTTCACGCGCGACGGCGACCTGATGGGCGGCGATTTCCCGGGTTGGCTCAGCGAGCTCTTCGGCCACCACGCCGTCTGGCCGCTCGCAGACCGCCGCGGTGAATGCGTCCACTCCGCCTGCGGCCACTACAAGCAATGCTTCGTCGAGCACTCCATCCGCCGCGCGAAGACCGCAACGCTGGTGGTGGCGAATCATGCGCTGGTGATGGTGCAGGCCGCCCTCGGCGGTGGCGAGGATGGCCGCCCGCTGCGGCTGGTGTTCGACGAGGGCCACCATCTGTTCGACGCCGCCGACGCCGCCTTCTCCGCCGATCTCACCGGCGGCGAGACGGCGGAGCTGCGTCGCTGGCTGCTCGGCGCCGAGGGCGGCCGCTCCCGCGCCCGCGGCCTGGCGCGGCGGATGGAGGAGCTGGTCGGCGATCGTCCCGACCTGCTGATGCCCCTGGAAGACGCCCTGCAGGCCGCCCGCGCCTTGCCCGGCCAGGGCTGGCCCTCGCGCCTGGCGGAGAACGACCCGCGCGGCGCCACCGAGGATTTTCTTCATTCCGTCCGCCGCCAGGTGCTGGCGCGCATCCGCGACGACGATGCCGGCTATGGCGTCGAGTGCGACGTCCACCCGCTGAACCCCGGTGTCCCCGAAGCGGCCGAAAAGCTGGGCGCGGCCCTCGCCCGCCTGCACGCCCCGTTGCAGACCCTGCGCGATCGTCTGCACGCCCGCCTGGAAGACGAGGCGGAGGAGCTGGAAGTCGGCGACCGCATCCGCATCGAGGCCGCGGTGCGCGGCATCGAGCGGCGAGCTCTGATGCCGCTCACCGGCTGGGGCGCGATGCTCAAGACGCTGGCCGAGCCGCCCCGCCCGCCCGGCATTCGCCCCGACTACGTGGACTGGTTCGCCCTGGAACGCCGCGAGGGGCGGGAGGTGGATGCGGGGATGTTCCGCCACCACCTCGACCCCACCCAGCCCTTCGCGCTGACGGTCGCGGCTCCTGCGCATGGCGTGCTGATCACCTCCGCCACCTTGCGCGATTCCGGCGACGGGGAGACCGACGACCCCGACACGATCTGGCGCGCCGCCGAGGCCCGCACCGGCGTGCAGCACCTGGCCGCGCCCGCCATCCGCGCCGCCGTGCCCTCGCCCTTCGACTACGGCGCCCGCACCCGCGCGCTGGTCGTCACCGATGTGGCGCGGGAGGAATTCGGCCAGGTCGCAGCCGCCTATCGCACGCTGTTCGTCGCCGCCGGCGGCGGCGGGCTCGGCCTGTTCACCGCCGTCCGCCGCCTGCGGGAAGTGCATTCGCGCATCGCCGAACCGCTCGCCCAGGCCGGCATCCCGCTCTACGCGCAGCACGTGGACGCGATGGACAATGCCACGCTGGTGGACGTGTTCCGCGCCGAGGAGTCCTCCTGCCTGCTCGGCACCGATGCCATGCGTGATGGCGTGGACGTGCCCGGCCAGTCGCTGCGCATCCTGGTGTTCGACCGCGTGCCCTGGCCGCGCCCGACCATCCTGCACCGTGAGCGCCGCCTGCACCTCTCCGAGGGTCGCCCGAAGGCGCATGACGACGCGATCGCCCGTCATCGCCTGCGCCAAGCCTATGGCAGGCTGATCCGCCGCGCCGACGACAAGGGCGTCTTCGTCCTGCTCGATGCGCGCACGCCCTCCCGCCTGCTGGCGGGGCTGCCGGACGGCGTGATCGTGCAGCGCCTCGGGCTGCGCCAGGCGGTGGAGGCGACGCGGGAGTTCCTGGCTCAGCCCTGAGTCTTCGCCGCCCGAAGTTCCGCCTCGGTCCGTTTCGGCAGGTCGGGGTCGGCGCTGGTCCAGGCGACATGCGTATCCCAGAAGGCGTGCACCTGCGGCGCGCGGTCCGGGCCCTCGTCCAGCGCCGCCGCGGCGACATGCAGTTCTTCCGCCCAGCGGTCGGACCGGAACAGCATCGGCGAGCCGCAGCGCCGGCAGAATCCGCGCCGCGCACCGGGACTCGACTCGTGCCAGGCGAGCGCCGCTTCCCCGGCCGGCTCCACCGCGAAGCTCGTGCGCTTCACCGAGACCCAGGTGACGAAGGCCGCGCCATGCGCGCGCTGGCACATGCGGCAATGGCAATGCGCCACCCAGTTGCTCGGCAGCGCGACGCGGAAGCGCACCGCCCCGCAGAGGCAGCCACCCGCGGCATCACGGCGAACCATCGCCCTGTCCTCCCGTCCAGGCCCGTAGCGTAGAGCGGCGGCACACGGCACCGAAAGCGCTCGCATGATGTTGCGCACCGGCCCGCATCCGCGCGACGGACGCGGCAAGCTGGTGTTCCTCGCCGACGCCGGGCGCGCCGGGCGGGAGCAGGCGGTTGCCGTCGCCACCGCCTCGATCCCGCCGCGCGCCGCCGGCCTGCCGGACTCCGAGATCGAGGCGGCCCTGCCGCTGTTGCGCCGGCTGCGCGCCGCGCCCGGCACCGCGCGCGATGCCGATCCGCCGTCCGCGGCGACGGAGCCGTGACACCGCGCCCGCTTGACCCGCCCCCGCTGCCGCGCGAGGGAGTGCCCCTGTTCACGCCGGAGAGCCTCCCATGACCGCCCGCAGCGAGGCCCACATCGCCCGCTTCACCCCGCAGGAGGCGCTGGTCTGCGCCATGGTGCTGATGTCGGTCGCCGATGGCCCGATGTCCGATGCCGAAGTCGGCATGATGAGCCGCATGGTGCAGGAACTGCCCGTCTTCGCCGATTTCCACAGCGGCGAGATCGAGACCGTCACCGATGCCGTGGCCAAGCTGCTCGGCCGCAATGACGGGCTCGACCAGGCGATGACGCTGCTGCGCGACTCCCTGCCGATGCGCCTGCGCGAGACCGCCTACCTGCTCGCCTGCGAGGTCTGCGCCGCGGATGGCGAGGCAACGCAGGAGGAACTGCAGCTCCTCCAGGATCTGCGCATCGGCCTCGACATCGACCGGCTGATCGCCGGCGCCATCGAGCGGGCCGCCAAGGCGCGCTATCAGGTGATCTGACCCCCGGCGCAGCCGGCGATTTTCGGTCCCCCGCGCCCGGGCCCTCGTGCATAGTCTTCGCCCGGTGGGCCGGCCAGGACCTGGCCGGCGCAAGCGGGAGGATCGCGAATGCGCAGGACCCTGATGCTGCCGGCTGCGGTGGCGTTGCTGACGGCCCTCGGCCTGGCGGCCGACGCCCAGACGCCGGCACCGGACGCCGCGCGGAACATGACGTTCTTCGTCACCAGCATCGGCATCGGCCGCGGCGCCGATCTCGGTGGCCTCGCCGGCGGTGATGCGCATTGCCAAGCGCTGGCCAGCGCGGCCGGCGCCGGCCAACGGACTTGGCGGGCCTATCTCAGCACCCAGGGTTCGGGCGCGGTGAATGCGCGCGACCGCATCGGGACCGGTCCCTGGCAGAACGCCAATGGCGTGGTGATCGCCCGCAGCGTTGCGGAGCTGCACTCGCCCGCCAACGCCATGACCAAGCAGACCAACGTGGACGAGCGCGGCCAGCTGGTGAACGGCCGCGGCGACACGCCGAATCGCCATGACATCCTTACCGGCTCGCAGGAGGACGGCACCGCCTTCAGCGGCGCCGAGGACCGCACCTGCCGGAACTGGACCTATAGCGGCCAGGATGGCTCGGCGATGCTCGGCCATCATGATCGGGTCGGGCTGCGGGACGACGCGCCCTCCCGCTCCTGGAACACCTCGCACCCGTCGCGCGGCTGCAGCCAGGACAATCTGCGCAGCACGGGCGGCGCCGGGCTTTTCTACTGCTTCGCCACGGACTGACCCGCTGGCGGACCGGGACGTCGCTTCGCACCGGGCGATCGGCGCCCGGTGCGAAGCTTGCGCGGGCGTGTGCGGCCCGCTGCTATTCGATGATCCGCGCCACCTGGGTGTAGCTCACGCCGGTTCCGGTCCCGGCGCAGCTGCTGACGCCGGCGGAAGAGCCGCCGCGCAGCTCGATGGTGTCGGCAACCAGCACCATGCAGCCATCGGTGGCAGAGGCGCCACTGAACTGCACGGTCGAGCTTGGGAAATACAGCCCGCCCTCGATGTCGAACTCCGCATTGGCGGCGATCTTCACCGCGGCAGTGCCGCCGCCGCCGGTGGCGCGGATATCGCGGTAGAACAGGATGCCGCGGTAGTCGGGATCCTGCGGGTTCTCCGGCGCGCGCAGCCCCACCATCGCGCCGCCATTGATGTCGATCTCGCCGATCCGGGAGGGATCGCCGGTGAGCACGATCGTGACGCCCTCACCGCCGGTGCAGGTCGGGCATTCGAGCCTGCCGCCGCCATTCACCCGCAGCGAGGCGTTGTGGAGGTAGTAGGTGCCGGGCGTGAGCGTCAGCGTGGCGCCGGCGGCCACGCGGATGTCGTCGCAATAGGCGCGGCGCCCGTTGCTCTCGTAGGGGGAGAGGCTCGTCGGGTTGTTCGATGCGCTCAGGCAGGAGCTGCCGTTGAAGGACGGGAGCACCTTGGTGTCGAGATGCGCATAGGGATTGCTGGCGGGAAGCTGCCCTTCCGCCGCCGGCTGCGTCAGTTGCACGGCTTCATCGTCGCAGCCGTCGCAGGTGGTCACGGCGCTTGCCGTGAAGGCGGTGACCTGGCCGCTGCCGCTGAAGTCGAAGCCGGGGCCGCTGGTGCGGTTGGAGGCGAGCGCGCACTCCGGCGCGCTGATCGTGGCGGAGCCCGCCACCGTGAATCCGCCGGCGAGGGCGAGGAAGCACACCGGGCGGCTGTCCCGCACCGCCGCCACCGAGCGCCCGGCGACGATGGGCGCACTGCGCAGGAACATGCCGGACGCAGCGAGGCGCTGCTGCTGCCGCACGATCACCTCGACCGCCGCGGGGTTGCCTCTGTTCGGGCCGCTGGCGGGCGGGATGTTCACCTCGACCGTGTTGATCCCGCCATGCGCGAAGCCGTTGCGGCCCGACACGTCCGCCGCGGCCAGCCTCGCGGTGGCCTCGCCGCTCCGCGGCAGGACGGCCGCCGCCGCGAGCGCCGACATGTCGGCCGCGTTCCCCGCCCCGCGACGCGCCGAGTACCACACGCCCGCATCGGTCGCGAGCGCGACCGCGCCAAAGAGCGGAACCACGGAGGCGGCGAAGACGACCGCGGTGACACCGCGGCGGTCGCCAAGCATGCGGCGGAGGCTCGGGAGCAAGGTCGGGAGCATCATGAGTGGGGTGTCCTCTCTAACTCATAGGAAATTCGTAATTTTGATACGTCATAATGACTCTTAACGTTTGCGCACGCTCGTTCGGAACCGTCACGAAATGTCAGGAAAGGTTCGAAGCAGCCAGGAAGACGCTGCGGCCGGCAGCGGCTCGGCTCGTGTGTGAGGAAATCGCCCGCACGAACAAGGCTTTGCACGCGTTTGTCGCTGGATGCCAAAGCCGCCCCCAGCCCTGCACGCGCCAGGACGCGGATCTTTTTCGGAAATGAATCTTAATTATCTATCTTATGTTCTATCCAGGAGACGATATGGCGTCTCGTCGGACGGCCCGCGAACATTGTAGGGCGCGCCGTCACCGTGTGCGGCGCTCGGCCGCGCGGAGGCGGGCGCCGGCATGCCCGTCGGCGCCACGTCGGCGGCAACCATGCCCGACCGGTCGCATCCAATCGGTCGGGACACGCTCCTAGCCCGCGGTCTCCTGCGATGCCGGCTGGCTGACGGGCCCGGCCGCAACAGCGCCGCCGTCTCCCTCGCTCCACGCGGCCATCGCCACGAACTCCACGGCGTCATGCGTGCAGAACACCGCGATATCGGCGTCGGGCGCAGCCAGCATCTGGCGCAGCCGCGCCAGGCTGTCGTGCTGCGCCGCAACATCGGCGGCCATCATCCGCTCATAGGCCGCGAGCAGCGGCGGCGCGGCGCCGTCGCCATGGGCCTCGGCCCGGTTGAAGTAGGTGTCGCCGGCATGCAGCAGCCAGCCGCGCGGCCCCTTCACCGCCACCCCGGCATGGCCCGGCGTATGGCCGGGCAGCGGGACGAACAGGAACTCCTCCGGAAGCCCGGCGATCTCGCGCACGTTGCGCAGCCCGAACAGCGTCTCGCCGCTGCCGCGGCCGCGGCTGCCGAGCCGCGTCTCCACCGTGTGCCAGCGCGAGGTGTCACCCCATTGCGCCGGGCGCCAGCGGGCCCGGCCGATGATGCCGCGCCGCTCCGTCGCCGCTTCCGCCTCCGGGGCGGTCAGGTGCACGACGGCATGCGGGAAATCCACCAGCCCGCCGGCATGGTCGAAGTCCAGATGCGTCATCACGATGTGCTGCACATCGTTCGGCGCGAAGCCGAGCCGCTTCAGGCGCCGGATCGCGGTTCGTTCGGGGTCGAGCCGCGGGCGCAGCAGCGCCAGATTCCAGGCGGGCAGGCGCGGGACGGGCCGCATCGTGTCGCGCAGGCCGAACCCGGTATCCACCAGCACCAGGCCGTGGTGATCCGTCTCGATCAGCAGGCAATGGCAGGTGAGGCGCGCCACCGCCCCGGGCGTGATCCCGTCCATCAGCCGGCCGCCAAGCGGCCGCAGCGGGCCGAGGTCGAGGTGGTGGATCTTCATCGGCGCCTCCCGCGTGAGCCCGCAGGAAACGGGGCGGAAGGCCCGGCGTTCGTTGCTGCCCTGCCCCCGTCGGCGCCTGCCTCAGTCGCCGAGCACCCACTCCCTGAACAACGCCAGGTCGATGTTGCCACCGCACAGGATCACCGCGACGCGCCGCCCCCGCATCCGCGCCGCCTCCTGCAGCAGCGCGGCGAGCGGCGCGGCACCGGCGCCCTCGGCCAGGTTGTGGGTGTCCTGCCAATAGGCGCGGATCGCCGCCGCCATCTCGGCATCGGTCACCGTGATGATGCGCGACGCGCCCCGCCGGATCATCTCCAGCGCGGCGGGGTCGGGGATGCGCGTGGCCATGCCGTCGGCGCGCGTATTGGCGCTCGGCACGGTCACGACGCGGTGGGCGGCGAAGCTGCGGGCATAGGCGTCGGCCTCGGTGCTCTGCACGCCGATGATCTCGGTGGGCAGACCGAGCAGGTCGCGCGCCATGATGCAGCCGCAGATACCGGAGCCCAGCCCGATCGGCACATAGAGCGCGTCGAGCGGCGGCGCGCCCCGGAACAGTTCCAGCGCATAGGTCGCCACGCCGCGCACCAGATCCGGCGCGAAGGATGGGGCGAACTCCAGCCCCTCCGCCCCGGCAATGCGCATGGCCTCGATGCGCGCGGCGTCGAAATCCTCGCCATGCTCGACCAGGCGGGCGCCGAAGGCCCGCATCGCGGCGTTCTTCTCCACACTGTTGCCGCGCGGCACCACGATCGTCACCGGCACCGCGGCACGCGCGCCGGCATAGGCCAGGCTCTGCCCGTGATTGCCACGGGTGGCGGAGACCACGCCCGCCACGCCGGGCCGCTCGCGCTTCAGCCGGTCGAAGTAGGTCAGGCCGCCGCGCACCTTGAAGGCGCCGGTCGGCGTGTGGTTCTCGTGCTTGACCCAGACCTCCGCACCGGTGCGGGCGGCGAGCAACGGCCACGCGTATTGCGGCGTCGGCGGGAACACCGCGTGCACCAGGCGGGCAGCCTCTTCGAGCGCGGGCAGGTCGAACACGCGGGAACCTCCGGGCGGGCAGGACGCCGGGCGGCACCGGGGAAACGTCCGCCGCCGCCCGCGTTCACCATCGAACGGGAAGCATAGCGGAGGGCGACGCCATGGCCATCACGGTGGACAGCAGCCAGTGGACCGGTGAGCGCGATGACACGCCACTGGCGGTGCCGATCGTCTGGGGCGAGTTCGCGGATGAGGCGGCCCGGGACGCAGCTCTGCGGCGGCTGCGCGAAGCCGGCGCTATGGAGCCGGAGCAAACGCCAGCCGCCGGTTCCGGCGGTGTCGCACCGCCCCGGGCGGCGGCGAACGAGGATCAGGTGGCGCCGCCGGACGAGCATCCCAGGCAGGCCGACCGGCGCAACCAGCGCCAGCTTCATGTCGGCACGGCGATGGCTGCGACGTCGATGGCCGCGGCCGGCATCGTGATCGCCACCGGCGGCGCCGCGCTTCCCGCAGTGGCCGCGGCCGCGGCCGCGGGCGCTGCGACGGCGGCGGTCGGCGAGCCGGTTGCCGACGCCCTCACGCCGCAATCGGGACAGCCAAAGCAAAAGGAAGTTGACCTGCCCCGGGCCGAGGGACCGGTGATCGGCCTTCAGGCGCCGGATGCCGAAACGCGGGCGCGCGCCGAAGCATTGCTGCGCGAGGCAGGTGCGCGGCGCGTCTTCGTGCAGGAAACGCGCGCAGGCTGACGCCCGCGCTGGCCCTTCCCCAGCCAATGGTGCCGGGGAAGGCGCGGCAGGATCACTCCGTGCGCAGGTTGGTGGCGGCGGCCTTGCCGCGTTCCATCACCACTTCATAGGACAGCTTTTGGCCCTCGTTCAGGCCGGTGAGGCCGGCCTTCTGGACGGCTGTGATGTGCACGAACACGTCCTTTCCGCCATCCTGCGGAACGATGAAGCCGAAGCCCTTCGTTGCGTTGAACCATTTCACAGTGCCGACCGCCATGCGATCCGGGCTCCTCAACCTCTGGTGTCCGGGCGCCGATCGCCCGGACTGGGCGCCACGCGACGGCGCGACCTGGAGGCGGCCCGGGTGAAACAGGAACCCGGTAGGCACGGCAAGCCGGAACGCGAGGGCCTGTTCACGATGCGCGCCCGCGCGCGGCAAGGTCAAAGCCTGAGCTTGATGGTCACGCATTTGTCAGCCGTGCCGAAATCTCGCTCCGCACGCGACCCAACGCAGAAGGGGCGGGCCTTGCGGCCCGCCCCCCCTCACGCACTCCGATCCGAGTTGGATCAGAAGTCCATGCCGCCCATGCCGCCCATGTCGCCGCCGCCACCGCCGGCCGGGGCCGACTTGCGCTCGGGGCGCTCGGCGACCATCGCCTCGGTGGTGATCAGCAGCGAAGCGACCGAAGCCGCATCCTGCAGTGCCGTACGCACGACCTTGGTCGGGTCGATGATGCCGGCCTCGACCAAGTCCTTGTACTCGTCCTTCTGCGCGTCGTAGCCGTAGGACGCACCGTCGTTGCGGAGGATCTCACCCGCCACGACCGCGCCGTCCTTGCCGGCGTTCTCGGCGATCTGCTTCAGCGGCGCCTGGATCGCGCGGCGCACGATCTCGATGCCGACCTGCTCGTCGTTGTTGGTGCCCTTGAGGCCGCCGAGCTTCGTGGAGGCGCGCAGCAGCGCAACGCCGCCGCCCGGCACGATGCCTTCCTCGACCGCGGCGCGGGTCGCATGCAGCGCGTCGTCGACGCGGTCCTTGCGCTCCTTCACCTCGACCTCGGTGGAGCCGCCCACGCGGATCACCGCCACGCCGCCCGCGAGCTTCGCCAGGCGCTCCTGCAGCTTCTCGCGGTCGTAGTCCGAGGTGGTCTCCTCGATCTGCGCCTTGATCTGCTCGCAGCGGCCCTGGATCTCCTCCTTGGAGCCGGCGCCGTCGACGATCGTGGTGTTCTCCTTCTCGATGCGGACGGTCTTCGCCTTGCCCAGCATGTTGAGGGTGACGTTCTCGAGCTTGATGCCGAGATCCTCGGAGATCACCTGGCCGCCGGTGAGGATCGCGATGTCCTCGAGCATCGCCTTGCGGCGATCACCGAAGCCCGGCGCCTTCACCGCCGCGACCTTCAGGCCGCCGCGCAGCTTGTTGACGACGAGCGTGGCCAGAGCCTCGCCCTCGACGTCCTCGGCCACGATCACCAGCGGACGGCCCGACTGCACCACCGCCTCGAGCAGCGGAAGCATGGGCTGCAGGCCCGACAGCTTCTTCTCGAAGATGAGGATGTAGGGGTTGTCCATCTCGGCGATCATCTTCTCCGCATTCGTGATGAAATACGGGGAGACGTAGCCGCGGTCGAACTGCATGCCCTCGACGACGTCGAGCTCGGTCTGGATGCTCTTGGCTTCCTCGACCGTGATGACGCCCTCGTTGCCGACCTTCTCCATCGCCTTGGCGATCATCTCGCCAATCTCGGACTCGCCGTTGGCCGACAGCGTGCCGACCTGGGCGACCTCGGCGGAGGTCGTGATCTTCTTGGTGTTGGCCTCGAGGTACTTCACCACCTCGGCCACGGCCTTGTCCACGCCGCGCTTGAGGTCCATCGGGTTCATGCCGGCGGCCACGGCCTTGGCGCCCTCGCGGACGATGGCCTGGGCCAGCACGGTCGCGGTGGTGGTGCCGTCGCCAGCGATGTCGTTGGTCTTCGAGGCCACTTCGCGCACCATCTGGGCGCCCATGTTCTCGAACTTGTCGGCCAGCTCGATCTCCTTGGCGACGGTTACGCCGTCCTTGGTGATCCGCGGCGCGCCGAAGCTCTTGTCGAGCACCACGTTGCGGCCCTTCGGGCCGAGCGTGACCTTCACCGCGTCGGCGAGGATGTCAACGCCGCGGAGCATCCGCTCACGCGCGCTGGCGCCGAACTTCACGTCCTTTGCAGCCATGTTCTTCCGTTCCTTATGTCGAGGTTGGGTTCGAGATCAGCCGAAGCCTTGGCCTGGAGCCGGACCTCAGGCCGCCTTCGCGACGGAAGGGTTCTCGAGGATCCCCATGATGTCGGACTCCTTCATGATCAGGAGCTCCTCACCATCGAGCTTCACCTCGGTGCCCGACCACTTGCCGAACAGGATGCGGTCGCCCGCCTTCACGTCGAGCGCGCGCAGCTCGCCCTTGTCGTTCAGCGTGCCGGAGCCGACGGCGATGACCTCGCCTTCCTGCGGCTTTTCCTTGGCGGTGTCGGGGATGATGATGCCTCCCGCGGTCTTCTCTTCGGCCGTCACGCGGCGAACGAGAACGCGGTCGTGCAGGGGACGGAACTTCATACAATCCTCTCCTGACTGCTTCCAATTGAGTGGCAAGCTCTTCCGGAGATACGCGGGCCGCGCGCACGGCACCACCGCCGCCCGGACCCACCGCCACCAGGCCCATTCCGGCGCCCGCTAGCACTCCCCCCAGAGGAGTGCCAGAGATCTAGGCCAGAGCCAGCCCGCGGTCAAGCGGCGGCAGCACTCTCGGTGTGCGAGTGCTAATGCATTGAACCCGCACGTTTTTCTTGCATTGCCCCCTGTCCGTCATGCCATGATTCCCACCCCGTCAAGGCGCGGGACGCAGCCACGATGGGAACAAGGAAGGAACAGCACGGCGCAAGCCGGACGCGACAGGATCAGAGGACAGGAGCAAGATGGATCTCAGTGGTCTCCAGGGTCTCGCCCGCTATCCCCTCTACGCCGACTGGCGGCTGACCACGGCCGAGTTGCTCTACCACATGCCGGACCATCCGGGCCTGCTGCAGAGCTTCATCTGGCAGAAGCACGATCTGGCGCCCGGCTTTCCGGAGCTCGCCCGCTTCCTCGATTTCTGGCGCCGTGAGATCGAGGCGCCGCTGCATTCCGTCCGCGTCGCCTCCGCCGCGCTGACCCGGCCGGCGGAGCTGCGCTATGCCGGGGGCCAGTTCACCCTGCATTAGGTCGCGCGCCAGCCGCCACGCCCGGGCCATGGCGGCTTGGGCGCCCGGCCGACCGGTTCCGCATCCGCATCGGCATCCCTCCGCGCATCGCCGCGTTCGCCTTGCATGCCAACGACTGCCCACACCGCGGCAGTGATCAGGAGGCTTGCATGGCGACCAAAGGCGAACCCTACGATCCCGCAAAGTCAGGTGCGTATCCCGCGACCACGCCCTATTACCGCCGCCGGTCCAGCTGGGTCTGGGCGATCTTCGCGATCATCGTGGTGGCGCTGCTGATCTGGTGGCTCTGGCCCACCACCGAAACCGTGTCCCCGACGGCACCTGCGACCGTTCCCCCCGCCGCCGTGGCACCCCCGCCTCCGGCGGGCGTAGCGCCCCCGCCCGCCGCCCCGGCTCCGGCACCCGCACCGGCCCAGTAGGCCGACGCCCGCAACGCCGCGCCTCGGCGCGCATCGGCACCGCCGACGCGCCGGGGCGCGGCCCGTTACGCTCCCTCGCTGCTCTCCAGCGCGCGCGCCGCCCGGTGGCGGCGTAGCAGCCACACACTGATCGCTACCGAAGCCGCGAGCAGCACGCCCGCCAGCACCAGCTGCCACGCCCCCTCCACCCGTACCCCCTTGCCGAGCAGCGCGAAGACCAGCGTCTGCGGCAGGTAGCCGAGGGCAGAGCCCAGCAGGAACGGCACCAGCCGCAGCCCCGCCATCCCCGCCAGCAGGTTCAGCGCCAGATTGTTGCCGACCGGCAGCAGGCGCAGCGCCAATGTCGCCTCGAAGGGGCTGCCGGCCAGCACGTCGCGCAATGGCCGCAGCCTATGCCCGAACCTGCCTCGCAGCCGCCGCTCCGCCCAATCCCGCCCAAGCATCCGCGCCCAGCCATAGGCCGCGGCGCACCCCAGCAACTGCGCCGCCAGCCCGAGCGCGGTGCCGAGCACGGTCCCGAAGGCATAGCCGCCCAGGAAGGCCACCCCCTGCCGCGGCAGTCCCGCCGCGGTCAGCGCCGCGCCGACCGCGGTGAAGACCACCTCGCCCCAGAGCCCCTCGTCGCGGATGGAGGCGTCCACCCAGGCGGTGCCGGGCACCCCGCCGAGCTCGCGCAGCAGCACGCCGGAGGCCAGCAGGCCCGCAGCCAGCAGCAGCAACTTCAGCAGCGCCCACCGGGGGCCGCGCTCCACCGCGTCCGCCATCCGCGGTCAGCGCGGCGGCGCCAGCCGCGGCTCGGTGGCGCCCTGGATGAGCCGCTCCGCGACGGGGCGCTTCCAGCGCCGCTGCAGCCAGATCAAGCCGAGCATGTCGGCGATGCTCACCGCCAGCCGGTCCAGCGTGCCGTACTTCGACACGCCGCGGATGCGGGGGCGATGGTTCACCGCCTCGCTCACCACCCGCCCGCCCTGGCGCAGCACCAGCGCCGGAAGGTAGCGGTGCATGTGGTCGAAGCGCGGCAGATCGAGGAACAGCGCGCGTGGGAACACCTTCAGGCCGCAGCCGGTATCGGGCGTCGCATCGCCCAGCAGCCGTGCCCGCACCTTGTTGGCGACCCGGCTGGTCACCCGCTTCACGCCGCTGTCCTTGCGGCTGATGCGGTGCCCGGCCACCAGCACGCCGTCGCCGCCCGCCGCTTCCGACCGCGCCCGCGCCCAGAGCCGGGGAATGTCCGCGGGATCGTTCTGGCCGTCACCGTCGAGCGTGGCGATCCAGCCGGCGCGCGCCGCCCGCACGCCGCTCACCACCGCCGCCGACTGCCCGCAGGAGGCGGCATGCCGCAATGCCACCAGCGGGAAGCGGCCCATCGCCTCCGCCAGCCGCAACGCGGTATCGTCGGAGGAGCCGTCATCCACGCAGACCACCTCATAGCGTGTGCCGGCCAGCGCTGCGTCGATCTCGGCCAGCAGAGGCAGCACGTTCGGCCCCTCGTTGCGCATCGGGATGACCACCGAGAGCAGCGGGTCGGCCGGCGCGCTGGCGTCAAGGTCGCTCGGCGCCGGATCGGCGGAGCGGTTCCCGACGGGCACCGGAGCGGCGCCGGAAGCAGGCCGGTCCGGCCCCGGTGCAAGGTCTGGGGCCATGGAGGGCGGGGTAGCAGGGGGCTGCCCGCGCGGCAAGCAGCGCCGCCATTCCCCACGAACAGGGAGCCAAGGTGGGGCGAAGGTGTGGGCGAGCGCACAACCTATCCCTATTATAGTTTCATGCCGTTCGACGCCCGCTCCCTGCCCCCGCCCAAGGCCGAGCCCACGGTCCGGCGCGATGCCCGCGCCGTGGCGCGCTGGCTGCTGGGCGTTGCCGGCCTGGTCTGGATCATGGTGGCGATCGGCGGCGCCACACGGCTGACCGGCTCGGGCCTCTCGATCATGGAATGGGCGCCGCTCTCCGGCGCATTGCCGCCGCTGACCGAAGCGGAATGGACCCGCCTCTACGAACTCTATCGCACGATCCCGCAATACGCCCTGGTCAACCAGGGGTTCGGGCTGGAGGGCTTCAAGGAGATCTTCTGGCTGGAATGGATCCACCGGCAATGGGGCCGGCTGATCGGGCTGGCCTATCTCGCCGGCTTCCTCTGGTTCTGGCTGCGCGGTCGCATCCCGGCGGGATACAAGCCGCGGCTGCTCGGCCTGCTGGCGCTCGGCGGGCTGCAGGGGGCGATCGGGTGGTACATGGTCGCCTCCGGCTTCGACTCCGACCGCACCGAGGTCTCGCCGTACCGGCTGGTGATCCATCTCGGCCTGGCACTGGTTATCTACGCGGCCCTGTTGTGGACCGCGCTCGGCCTGCTGCGCCCGGAACCGGAAGCACCCGCCGCCGCGCGCCCGGTGCGGCGGATGGTCCAGGTCACCGCCTGGTGCGTGGCGGCGGCGATGCTGGCCGGCGGCTTCGTCGCCGGCACGCGCGCCGGGTTCACATGGAACACCTTCCCGTTGATGGATGGCGCGCTGTTTCCCGGCGGACTGCTCGCGCTCGATCCCTGGTGGCGGAACCTGACCGCCAATCTGCTCGCCGTGCAGTTCAACCACCGGCTGCTGGCCACGCTGGCGGCGCTGACGGCGGCCGGCGCGGTGTGGGCCGCCTGGCGGCGCCTGCCGCCCGGCCGGGCACGCCACGCCGTGTTCGGGCTCGGCGCCACGGTCGCGCTGCAATACGCGCTCGGCGTCGCGACGCTGCTCTGGGTGGTGCCGGTCTCGCTCGGCACGCTGCACCAGGCCACCGCGGTGCTGGTGCTCACCGCGGCCTTGCTGGCGCTGCACGCGCTGCGCCCCGCGCCGCCGGCTGCCCGCGCCGCATGAGTGCCGCCCCGATCGAGCTGCGCGTACTCGACGCACTGCCGCAGGCGGTGAGCGTGGTGGATGAGGCCGGGCGCCTCGCCTACGCCAACTCCGCCTTCTGGCGCGACGCGGGCGTGGAGCGTGCGGCGTGCCCGGTCGGTAGCCCGCTGCGCGACCTGGTGCGGCTGCTCGCCTATCGCGGCCTCTACGGCGCCGGCGACCCCGAGGCGCAGGTGGCCGCCGTTCTCGCGCTGGACCGCAGCCGCCCGAGCCGACGCCAGATCGGCCTGCCTGACGGCTCCCGCAGCTTCGAGACGATGTCCGTGCCGCTCGATGGCGGCGGCTTCGTCAATGTCGCGCACGACGTCACCGCCCTGGTCCGCGGGCGGGAGGAGCAGGCGGCGCGCGCCAGGCTGCTGGAGACGACGCTCTTCGGGCTGCGCGGCGGCGTGCTGCGGATGGATGCCGAGCTGCACATCGCGCTGTTCAACCCGGCCTACGAGGCGCTGCTCGGCCTGCCCGGGGGCACGCTGCGGCCCGGCATGACCCTGCAGGAGGTGTTCGAGCTGCTGGATGCGCGCGGCGAGTTCGCGACGCCCGGCACGGCGGCGGAAAGCGCCGCGCGCGTCGCCGGCAACCGCGATCGGCCGGTCAGCCGCCAGCGCCAGCGCCCGACCGGCACGGTGCTGCGCTTCGACAGCCAGCCAACCGCCGATGGCGGCTTCCTCACCGAGGTTGCCGACGTCACCGCCTTGAAGCGCGCCGAGGACGAGGCGCGGCGCCGCGCCGCCCTGCTCGACGGCGTGCTGGATGCGCTGCCGCACGGCGTCTGCGTCTACGGCCCCGATCGCCGGGTGCAGATGTTCAACCGCGCCTATGCACAGATGATGGACGGCGTCGGCGTCACGCGAGGCGAGACGCTGGAGGCGGTACTCGCCCGCCGCCTGGCGCAGGGCGAATACGACGAGGCCACCGTCGCACGCATCCGCGCCCGCTTCGCACCCGGTGCCGCCGACTTGCCGGTCATGCGCCGGGTGCGCCCGAATGGCATGGCGATCGAGAACAGCATGGCGGCGCTGCCGGATGGCGGCGTCATCTCGGTGTTCACCGATGTCACCGCGCTGCACCGGGCGGAGGAGGCAGCCCGCCAGCGTGCGGCGCTGCTCGACGGCGTGGTGGACGCGATGCCGCACGGCGTCTGCGTCTACGGCGCCGACCGCCGCGTCGCCATGTTCAACGAGGCCTATCGCCGCATCATGCAGGGCGCGGAGATCGCGGTCGGCGACCACATCGACCTGGTGGTGGCGCGCCGCATCGCCGAGGGCGAGTTCGACGCCGACTATGCCGCCATCACGATGGCGCGCAGCCATGTCCCCACCGGCCGCAGCGAGGAGGTGGTGCGCCGCCGGCCCAACGGCACCGTGATTTCCATCCGCACCGCGAAGCTGCCCGATGGTGGCCACATCTCCGTGGTCACCGACGTCACCGCTCTGCACCACGCGGAGGAGGCGGCGCGGGAGCGGGCCGAGCTGCTCGACGCCGTGCTGGACGCATTGCCCGAAGGCGTCGTGGTGTACGGCCCCGACAGGCGGGCGCGCATGACCAACCCCGCCTATCGCCGGCTGCTCGGCGACGCCGCGATCCGCATCGGCGAAAGCTTCGAGGAGCTCGCGGATCGCCACATCGCAATGGGCGAGCAGGCGCCCGAGATCGCCGAGGCGCTGGTGCGTCGGCATCACGGCCCGGCGGCCGGCGCGGCGGAACCGATCCGCCGCATCCGCAAGGACGGCACCGCCATCGTCACCCGAGCCGGGCGGCTGCCGGATGGCGGCCACATCGCGGTGCTCAGCGATATCACGCGGCTGCACCGCGCCGAGGAGGAGCTGCGCCGACGCGCCGCCATGCTGGAGGCGAGCTTCGCCTCCATGCGCCACGGCATCGCGATCTTCGGTCCCGACCGCCGCCTGCTGGCCGCGAACGATCGCACCCCGGCACTGACCGGCGTGCCGAAGGAGCGCTACCTGCCCGGCCGGCTGTTCGATGAGCTGGTGGACGAGCAGGTTGCCCATGGCGTGCTGACACCCGCGCGCGGCGAGGTCGCGAAGGCGGTGGACCGCAGCAAGCCACATCGCTTCGTACGCGACTCGGACGGCCGGGTGGTCGAGATCCTCTCAGATCCGACCGCGGATGGCGGCTTCGTCGTCACCTTCGCCGACGTCACCGCGCTGCACCGCGCGGAGGCGGCGCTGCGCCAGCGCGCGGCGATGCAGGCGGCGATGCTCGGCACGATCCGCCACGGGATCGTCCTCTACGGCCCCGATCGCCGCGCGCTCGCGACCAATGCCAAGACCTACGAGTTGACCGGCATGCCGCCCGACCGGCCGATGACCGGGCGGCTGATGGACGAGCTGGTGGACGAGCAGGTGGCGCGCGGCCAGATCGACCCGCCGCAGGCCGCCGCGATGAAGGCGATGGATCGCAGCCGGCCGCAACGATACACCCGCTGGCGCACCGATGGGCGCGTGCTCGACACCGTCTCCGAGCCGACGCCCGATGGCGGCTTCGTCATCACCTATTCCGACGTCACGGAGGAGCGCACCATCCGCGCCGAGCTGGAGCGCGCGCGCGCCCAGGCGGAGGCCGCCTCCGAGGCCAAGTCCCGCTTCCTCGCCACCATGAGCCATGAGCTGCGCACGCCGCTCAATGCGGTGATCGGCCTGTCGGAGGCGATCGGGCTGGATCCCGACCGCCCCCGTACCGAGGAATACGCGGCGATGATCAACGCCGCCGGGCGGCAGCTGCTGCGCCTGGTGGACGACATCCTCGATGTGGCGCGCAGCGACACCGGCCGCCTGGCCGCGGCGACGGAGCCGGTGGCGCCCGCCGCGGTGATCGCCGCCGTCGCCGAGGCCTTCGCGCCGGCCGCCACCGAGGCCGGCCTGACACTGCGCACCGAGCTGCCACCGCGCCTGCCACAACTGCGCGGCGACGCGCGGCGGCTGCGGCAGGCACTGGAGAAGCTGCTGTCCAACGCGGTGAAGTTCACCCCGGCCGGCGGATCCATCACGGTCTCCGCCGCCGTCGGGGAGGAGGGGCTCGCCATCCGGGTCGCCGATACCGGCATCGGCATCCCGCCCACCGAGCGTGAGCGGATGTTCGAGCCCTTCACGCAGCTGGACAGTTCGCTTGCGCGCCGTTTCCAGGGATCGGGCCTCGGCCTGCATCTCGCGCGCAGCCTGGCCGTTGCACTCGGGGGCACGCTGACGCTCGATGCGCCCCAGGAGCCGGGCGAGAAGCTGGGCGAGGGGCCGGGCACCGTGGCCGTGCTTCGCTTCCCACCCGAACGGCTGATCGCCGCGCCCGAAGCGGTGCCCGTTGCCGCCGGCACGCTGCCGGCCTGAACCCTGTTTCCTGCCGAGGATCCACGCTGTGACCGACGCGCTCACCGCCACCGACACCCTGTTTTTCTCCACCCTTGACCGTGCCGCCGCGGAACGCTTCGCCGCCGAGGCCGCGCAGGGCGCCGAGGATGGAGAGCTGTTCCTGGAGCATCGCGAAAGCGAGGCGATCAGCATGGAGGATGGCCGCATCCGCAGCGCCTCCTTCGACGCGACGCGCGGCTTCGGCCTGCGCAGCGTGGCCGGGGAGGCCGCAGGCTACGCACATGCCGCCGAACTGAGCGAGGCCGCGCTGGCGCGCGCCGCGGAGACGGTGAAGGCGGTGGCCGCCGGCCATTCCGGCACGCTGGACGTCGCGCCGCGCGCCACCAATGCGCGGCTCTACTCCGACCTGAACCCGCTCAACGCCATGGAATTCAGCGCCAAGACCGCGCTGCTGGCCGAGATCGACGCCTATGCCCGCGCCAAGGACCCGCGCGTCAAGCAGGTGATGGCGAGCATCTCCGGCGAGTGGCAGGCGGTGCAGATCCTGCGCCCCGATGGCCGCCGCGTCGCCGATCTCCGCCCGCTGGTGCGGATGAACGTCACCGTGGTGGTGGAGGCGAATGGCCGGCGCGAGACCGGCAGCTTCGGCGCCGGCGGCCGCTTCGCCTATGACCGCGTGCTGGGCGAGGCGAATTGGAAGGCCGCGGCCGACGAGGCGCTGCGCCAGGCGCTCGTCAACCTCGAGGCGGTGCCCGCGCCGGCCGGCGAGATGGAGGTGGTGCTCGGCGCCGGCTGGCCCGGGATCCTGCTGCACGAGGCGATCGGCCATGGGCTGGAGGGCGACTTCAACCGGAAGAAGACGTCGGCCTTTGCCGGCCTGCTCGGAAGCCGCATCGCCTCGCCCGGCGTGACCGTTGTGGATGACGGCACCATCCCCGACCGCCGCGGCTCGCTCACCGTGGATGACGAGGGCACGCCTTCCGCCCGCAACGTGCTGATCGAGGACGGCATCCTGGTCGGCTTCCTGCAGGACCGGCAGAATGCGCGCCTGATGGGCGTGCAGCCCACCGGCAACGGGCGGCGCCAGAGCCACGCGCACATCCCGATGCCGCGCATGACCAACACCGTGATGCTCGGCGGCGCGCATGAGCCGGGCGAGATCATCGCCAGCGTCAAGCGCGGCATCTATGCGGTGAATTTCGGCGGCGGGCAGGTGGACATCACCTCCGGCAAGTTCGTGTTCAGCGCCAGCGAGGCCTACCTGATCGAGGATGGGAAGCTCGGCGCACCGGTGAAGGGCGCGACGCTGATCGGCAACGGGCCGGACGCGCTGACCAAGGTGGCGATGGTCGGCAACGACATGGCGCTCGACCCCGGCATCGGCACCTGCGGCAAGCAGGGTCAGGGCGTGCCGGTGGGTGTCGGCCAGCCGACGCTGAAGATGACCGGGCTCACCATCGGCGGCACGGCGGTCTGACCTGCCGGCGCGCCGCGTCGCGTCGCAGCGGAGGAGACATCGCATGGACATCAGGCGAGCCGGCTCACGGCCTTCCGCGAAGGCCCCGGCGGAGTACTTCACCGGCCATGTCCGCCTCGATCCGCTGGTCGAGGCGCCCGATCCGGCGCGAATCGTCGCCGTCAGCGTCACCTTCGAGCCGGGCGCCCGCACGGCGTGGCACACCCATCCGCTCGGCCAGACCGTGATCGTCACCGCCGGCCTCGGCTGGGCGCAGCGCGAGGGCGGGCCGGTCGAGGAGATCCGGCCCGGCGACGTCGTCTGGTTCCCGCCGGGCGAGAAGCACTGGCACGGCGCGACCGCCACCACCGGCATGACGCATATCGCAATCCAGGAGAGGCTCGACGGCCAGACCGCCGAGTGGCTGGAGCCGGTGAGCGAGGCCCAGTACGGCACATGACGCAGGGCGCATGATCCACCGCGCCTGACGCGCCCATCCAGCTGGCGGTGCGGCATCACGAACGCGTGCGGCGTTCAGCCCTTGGCTGGTCATGGCGTTCCGCTTCCGCCACCCGTTCAACGCGGGAGCGCAAGGGAGAAGATGCATGCGGAAAGCTCTGCTGGCGGCGCTGGTGTCCTGCACGCTTGCCGGCGCGTGGCTCACGCCCATGCGCGCCGCCGCCCAGGTCACCATCTCCATCTCCTGCAGCGCGCTCGGCATCGAGGCGCGGCTGTGCCGCGAGGGTGCGGAGGCCTGGGCGCAGCGCACCGGCAACCAGGTGCGCCTGGTCTCCACGCCGAACAGCGGGACGGAGCGCCTGGCGCTTTATCAGCAGCTGCTCGCTGCGCGCTCACCGGATATCGACGTGTTCCAGGTGGACGTGGTCTGGCCCGGCATCCTGGCGAGCCACCTGCTCGACCTCAGCGGCAAGATCGACGTCTCCGGCCATTTTGAGGAGGTGGTGCGCAACAACACGGTGGATGGAAAGCTGGTCGCCATCCCGTGGTTCGTCAGCGCCGGCCTGCTCTACTACCGTCGCGACCTGCTGGAGCAGCACGGCGCCGAGGTGCCGGAGACCTGGCAGCAGCTGACCGAGACCGCCGGGCGCGTGATGCAGGCCGAACGCGCCGCCGGCAATGATCGGATGTGGGGTCATGTCTTCCAGGGCCGCGCCTATGAGGGGCTGACGGTGAACGGCATCGAGTGGCTCGCCAGCCACAATGCCGGGCGCATCGTGGAACCCGATGGCAGCGTCTCGGTGGACAATCCGCGCGCCGTGCAGGCGCTCACGCTGGCGCGGTCCTGGATCGAGCGTATCACGCCGCTCGGCGTGCTGAACTACGCCGAGGAGGAATCGCGCGGCGTGTTCCAGTCCGGCAACGCCGTCTTCATGCGCAACTGGCCCTATGCCTGGCCGCTGCTGAACGCCGAGGACAGCCCGGTGCGCGGCAAGGTGGGCGTCGCGGTGCTGCCGCGGGGCGCAGTGCAGGGTGGCGTGCATGCTGCGGGGCTCGGTGGGGAGCAGCTTGCCGTGTCGCGCTACACGGCGCATCCCGAGCAGGCGGTCGATCTGGTGCGCTACCTGACGAGCCGCGAGGAGCAGAAGCGCCGCGCGATCGCCGGCGCCTTCACGCCGAGCATCGTGGCCCTCTACGAGGATGAGGAGGTGCTGGCGCCCAACCCGTTCTTCCGGGATCTGGTGCCCACGCTGCGCAGCGCCGTGGCGCGCCCCTCCGGCGTGACGGGCGCGCGCTACAACCGCGTCTCGGCCGAGTTCGCCGCCGCGGTGCATGCCGTGCTTTCCGGCCAGTCGGAACCGGCCGAGGCGCTGGATCGCCTGGAGCGGCAGCTCACGCGGATCGGACGGGCCGGCCGCTGGTGAGCGCCGCAGGCGAGGCGGGCGCGGGCGCCACGGCGCCCGTGCGCCGGCCCCGCATTCGCCGCAGCGTTTCGGGCATGCAGCGGCGGCGGCGCCGCGCGGCCTGGCTGTTCCTTTCACCCATGCTGGTGGTGCTGGCGCTGGTAGCCGGCTGGCCACTGCTGCGCACCATCTACTTCGCCTTCACCGACGCGACGCTGTTCGACCTCGCCGGCCACGAGTTCCTCGGCCTGCTGAATTTCGAGCTGCTGGCGACCGATCCGGATTGGTGGCGGGCGGTGCGGAACACGCTGCTCTTCGCCACCGTCTCCGTCTCCATCGAGACGGTGCTCGGCCTGATCATCGCGCTGACGCTGAATGCGAAGCTGCGCGGCCGCGGCCCGCTGCGGGCGGCGATGCTGATCCCCTGGGCGATCCCGACCGTCGTCTCGGCGCAGATGTGGGGCTGGATGCTGCACGACCAGTACGGCGTGATCAACGCGGTGCTGCTCTCGCTCGGCATCATCGCGCAGCCCTGGGCCTGGGTGGCGGATCCCTCGCTCGCGCTGTGGTCGGTGGTGGCTGTGGATGTCTGGAAGACCACGCCCTTCATGGCGCTGCTCATCCTCGCCGCGCTGCAGCTGGTGCCCAACGACGTCTACGAGGCGGCGCGGATCGACGGCCTTGGCCCGGTCGGCATCTTCTTCCGCATGACGCTGCCGTTGATCCGGCCCGGGCTGATGGTGGCGGTGCTGTTCCGCGCGCTGGACGCGCTGCGCGTCTTCGACCTGATGTACGTGCTGACGGGCAACAGCCCGTCCACCGCCTCCATGTCGGTCTATGCGCGGCAGCAGCTGGTGGATTTCCAGGATGTCGGCATGGGCTCTGCCGCCGCCACCTTCCTGGTGCTGGTGGTGGCGGCCTGCGCCGCGCTGATCATCACCGCCGGCCGCGTCCGCTTCGACAGCACCGGGAGCTGAGGGCGATGTCGCGCGGGATGCAACGCATGCTGGGCCGCCTCGGCCTGTGGCTCGTGGTCGCGGTGATCGTGCTGTACACGGTGTTCCCCTTCTACTGGGCGGTCGTGTCCTCGCTGAAGGACGGGCAGGCGCTGTTCGGCACGGAGCTCTGGCCGCGCGACGCGGATCTGGGGAACTACGTCGCGCTGTTCCGCCAGCAGCCCTTCGGCCGCAACATCCTGAACTCCGTCTTCGTCGCGGGATCGGTGGTGGCGATCTCGCTGGTGCTGGCATCGGGCGCCGCCTATGCGCTGGGGCGCGTCAGCTTCCGCGGCCGGATGCCGCTGCTGATGGTGATCCTCTCGGTCTCGATGTTCCCGCAGGTCGCGGTGCTGTCGGGCATGTTCGAGCTGATCCGCTGGCTTGGCCTCTACAACAACCTGCTGGGCCTGACGCTGAGCTACCTGATCTTCACCCTGCCCTTCACCGTCTGGGTGATGACCACCTTCATGCGCGAACTGCCGCGGGAGCTGGAGGAGGCGGCGATGGTGGATGGCGCAACGCCGATGCAGACCATCATCCGTGTCTTCCTGCCGCTGATGGGCCCGGCGCTGGCCACCACCGGCCTGCTCGCCTTCATCGCGGCGTGGAACGAGTTCCTCTTCGCGCTGACCTTCACCCTCACCAACGAGATGCGCACGGTGCCGGTGGCGATCGCGCTGATCAGCGGCGCCTCCGCCTTCGAGCTGCCCTGGGGGCGGATCATGGCGGCCTCGGTGATCGTGACGGTGCCGCTGATCGTGCTGGTGCTGATCTTCCAGCGGCGGATCGTGGCGGGGCTGACGGCCGGCGCAGTGAAAGGTTGATCAGCCCTTCACCGCACGCTGCGGCGCGAGCCGGCTGGACAACAACTCGCCACGGCGCTCCAGCAGCGGATGCGCCACCGCCGCCAGATGCGCGCCGACCCGGCGCAGGTCGCGGATGGCATCCAGCACCAGGCCCGGCGTTGCGCCCGGCTCGCCGAGCGGGAGCGGCGCGGCGAGGGCGGCGCGGCGCGCCGCCTCGCGCTCGGTCACGCGCATCCTCTCCTTGGTCCGCACCAGGCGGCGCGCGGCCTCGGCGTCCTCGACCATGAACACCGCGACGGCCAGGCGCAGCTCCTCCAGCAGTCGCTCATGCAGCGCCGCAAGGTCGTCCCGGTCCTCTGCCGCCAGCGTCACGCCCCGGCGCAGGCGCTTGGTGGCGTGGCGCGCCACGTCGCGGCTCAGCACGTCGGCGGCATGCTCCAGCGCGATGGCGAAGGCCTGGATCTCGGCGATACGCTCCGCATCGGCATCCACCAGCTTCTCGGCGGGAATGGCGGCGAGGTAGGCCAGCACCGCGCGGTGCAGCCGGTCCACCACATCGTCCATCGTCGCCAGCGCCTTGGCGCAGTCGCGCTGCTCCTCGGTGAAGGCGCGGGCGGAGGCGTCCAGCATCCGCTCCAGCACATCGGCGATGCGCAGCACCTCGCGCCGCGCATTCGCCATGGCGACGGAGGGCATCGAAGCGGCGCCGGCATCGAGGTAGCGTGGCATCGCCTCGTCCAACTCCGGCCGCTCCGGCAGCGTGCGCGCCAGCACCCAGGCAAGCGGGCGGAGCAGCGGGAAGGCCAGCAGGCTCGTCACCAGGTTGAAGGCGAGATGCGCGTTGGCCACCAGGCGAACCGGCGCCGGATCCAGCGCCTGCATCCAGCCGGTGACCACAGGCAGGAAGGCCAGCACCAGCACGCTGCCGAGCACCCTGTTGACCAGGTTGCCGAGCGGCAGGCGCAGCCGCGCGCGCTGCCCGGCACGGCCGCCGGATTGCAGCAGCGGGTTGAGCGCGCTGCCGAGATTGGCGCCCGCCACCATCGCGATCGCCGCCTCCGCGCCGAGCACGCCGCTGCCGGCCAGTGTCGCGACGAACAGCACGCCGGCGATCGAGGAATGCGCCGCCCAGGCGATGGCGGCGGCGATCAGCAGGTTCGGCACCGGCGCATCCGCCAGCGCCGCCAGCACCTGTCCGAGCATGGGCGAGGCCTCGACCGGCGCCAGCGTCTGTACCAGCAGGTGCAGCGCAAGCAGCATCAGCCCGAGCCCGATCGCGACGCGGCCGAGGTCGCGCGTACGCGCCTGCGCGCCGGTGCGGAAGGCGACGACGCCCGAGAGGATCAGCAGCGGCGAGAGCCAGCCCACGTCGAAGGACAACAGCTGCACGATCAATGCCGTGCCGATGTTGGCCCCGAGCATCGCCGCCAGCGCCGGCACCAGCGCCACCGCGCCCGCCGCGGCGAAGGAGGCGATCATCAGCGCGGTCGCGGTGCTGCTCTGCAACGCCGCGGTCACCCCGAGGCCGGCGAGCATGGCGCGTGAAGGCCGGCCGAGCCTGGTGGCAAGCAGGACCTGCAACTTCCCGCCAAAGGCGCGCTCCACGCCGCTCTGCACCATGTGCAGGCCCCAGAGCAGCAGCGCCGCCTCGCCGGCGAGTTGCACCAGCAGGCGCAGCTCGGTCATCGGCGGGTCACCTCCTCATCCGAAGGCAGAACGCGCGAGGTGCGCCAGGTTGTCATGGCCCATGCGGGCATAGGTGAGCGGATGCGCCTTCGCCGGGTCCTGCTCCGCCTCCACCACCAGCCAGCCCGCATAGCCGGACGCGGCGAGCGGCTTCAGCGCCGCGGCGTAGTCCACGCAGCCATCGCCCGGCACGGTGAAGACGCCGGCGAGCACGGCCTCGAGGAAGGGCAGGTCGCGCGCTTTCGCCTCCGCCATCATGTCGCGGCGGATGTCCTTGCAGTGCACGTGCACGATCCGCGCGGCATGGCGCTGCGCCACCGCAACCGGATCGCCGCCGGCGAAGGTGAGGTGGCCGGTATCGAAGAGCAGGCCGACCTCCGGACCGGTGCTCGCCATCAGCCGGTCCACCTCCGCCTCGGATTCGATCACCGTGCCCATGTGGTGGTGGTAGGCGAGGTGCAGGCCGCGCGCCTTCAGCCGCCGTCCCATCTCCGCCATCCGCGGCGCGAGAACGGCCCAGTCGGCGTCCGACAGCATCGGGCGGCGCGAGAGCGGCGTGGTCCGCTCGCCATGGATGGCGCGGGACACCTCGGCATGGACCATCACGGTGCAGCCGAGCGCGGCCAGCAGCGCGATGTGCGGCTCGGCTTCCGCCAACTCGGCCTCCACATTGCGCTCCAGCAGGCGGGAGCCGTACCAGCCGGAGACGAGGTCCAGCCCGTGCCGCGCCAGGACCGGCCGCAGCTCCAACGGGGTGCGCGGGAACTTGTTGCCGAGCTCCACGCCCGCGAAGCCCGCCAGCTTCGCTTCCGCCAGGCAGGTCTCGAGCGGCGTCTCGGCGCCGAGCTCGGGCATGTCGTCATTGGTCCAGGTGAGCGGGTTGATCCCGAGGCGGACGGCCATGCTCATGCTCCTGCGCCCTGGCGCTTGCGGTTGGCCTCGTAGTCGCGCCGGGCGGTGTCCTGGGCGGGGGTCGTGGGCGCGGCGGTGACGGGCACCTCCCACCAGGCGCCGCCTTCCGCGGTGCCGGTCGCGGGGTCGGTGTCGATCACCAGCACCTGCGTTCGCTTCGCCGCCAGCGCCTTCGCCAGCGCGGCCTCCAGCGCGGCGATGCCGGCGACCTTCTGCGCCTGTGCCCCGAGCGCCGCGGCGTGCGCGGCGAAATCGACCTGCGGCGCGGCGTCGGGCAGCAGGTTGTTGAAGGGCTCGCCGCCGGTCGCGCATTGCAGGCGGCTGATGCAGCCGAAGCCGCGATTGTCGAGCACCACGATCGTCAGTTTGGCGCCGAGCGCGACCGAGGTCGCGATCTCGCTGTTCATCATCAGGTAGCTGCCGTCGCCGACCAGCACCACCACCTCGCGCGCCGGCGCGGCGAGCTTCGCACCGAGCCCGCCGGCGATCTCGTAGCCCATGCAGGAATAGCCGTATTCGAGATGATAGCTAGCCGAATCCGTGGCACGCCACAGCTTGTGCAGCTCGCCCGGCAGACCGCCGGCGGCACAGACCACGATACCGTCCTTCGGCATCGCACGGTTGACCGCGCCGAGCACCTGCGCGTCGGTCGGCAGGCCGGTTGCCTTCGGCTTCGGGGCCGCCGTCACGCGCTCCACGGTGCGATGCCAGCGCGCGGTGGCCGTAACGGCCTTCTCGTGCCAGGCGCGCGGCGCGGACCAGCGGCCGAGCGCGGTCGTGAGCGCCGCCAGGCCGCGCGCGGCATCCGCCACCAGAGGCTGCGCGCCATGCTTGTGGGCATCGAAGGCCACGACGTTGAGCGCCACCAGCCTCGCCTTGCCGAACAAGGCGCGCGACCCGGTGGTGAAGTCCTGCAGCCGCGTGCCGATGGCCAGCACCAGGTCGGCCTGTGCCGCCAGCGCATTCGCCGCTGCGCTGCCGGTGACGCCGATGGCGCCGAGATTGGCTGCGTCGTTCCAGGCGAGGCTGCCCTTGCCCGCCTGCGTCTCCGCCACCGGCACGCCATGGCGCCGCGCGAAGTCGGAGAGCAGCGCCTCCGCGCCGCTGTATTTCACGCCGCCCCCGGCGATGATCAGCGGGCGCTTCGCCGCGCGCAGCGCCGCCGCCGCCTCGCGCAGTTCCGCCGCATCCGGCTCCGGCGCGCGCGGGCGCCAGACCCGCTTGCGGAAGAACTCGGCGGGCCAGTCCAGCGCCTCGGTCTGCACATCCTGCGGGAAGGCGAGGGTGACGGGGCCGCACTCCGCCGGATCGGTCAGCACGCGCAGTGCCGCCGGCAACGCCACCAGCAGCTGCTCGGCGCGCATGATGCGGTCGAAGAAGCGGCTTACCGGGCGGAAGCAGTCATTCGCCGAGACCGTCGCATCGCCGAACGCCTCCACCTGCTGCAGCACCGGATCGGGCCGGCGGGAGGCGAAGACGTCACCCGGCAGGAACAGCACCGGCAGCCGGTTCACATGCGCCACCGCCGCCGCCGTCACCATGTTGGTCGCACCCGGCCCGATCGAGCTGGTGCAGGCCATCATCCGCCGCCGCGCATGCGCCTTGGCGAAGGCGATGGCGGCATGCGCCATGGCCTGTTCGTTGTGCGCGCGATAGGTTGGCAGCGCCCGGCGATTCGCGTGCAGCGCCGGCCCGAGGCCCGCGACATTGCCATGCCCGAAGATCGCCCAGACGCCGCCGAACAGCGGCAGGATGCGTCCGCCGAGCTCGGTCTGCTGCGCCGCCAGGAAGCGCACCGTGGCCTCGGCCGCGGTCAGGCGTAGACTGGGCATGCCTTCCCCTCGCCCCGGGATTGCCGCGGGCGCCCCTTGTGTTACGGTTTGATGACAGCGCCCGCAAGCGGCGCTTCCGCGGAAAACGACATGCTCCACTTCGCACAGTTCGGCGCCGGCCGCATCGGCGCCATCCACGCCGCCAACCTGGCGGCGAGCGGCCGTGCACGGCTGCGCCACGTGGTGGACATCCACGCCCCGGCGGCCGAGGCGCTGGCCGCGAAGCACGGCGCCCGCGCCAGCGACACCGCCGCGGCGCTCGCCGATCCGGAGGTCGGCGCCGTCCTCATCGCCTCCTCCACCGACACCCATGCCGAGCTGGTGATAGCCGCCGCGCGCGCCGGCAGGGCGATCTTCTGCGAGAAGCCCATAGACCTCTCGCTCGCGCGCGTGGATGCCTGCCTGGCGGAGGTGAGGAAGGCCGGCGTGCCCATGCTGGTCGGCTTCAACCGCCGCTTCGACCCGGATTTCTCCGAACTGCAGCGGCGCATCGCGGCCGGCGCCATCGGCAGCGTCGAGCAGGTGGTCATCACCAGTCGTGACCCTGGCCCGCCGTCCGTCGCCTACATCAAGGTCTCCGGCGGCCTGTTCCGCGACATGACCATCCACGATTTCGACATGGCGCGCTGGATGCTGGGCGAGGAGCCGGTGGAGGTCTTCGCCCAGGGCGCCAACCTGGTGGACCCCGCGATCGGTGCCGCCGGCGACATCGACAGCGCGATGGTGCTGCTGCGCACCGCCTCCGGCCGCATGGCCCACATCAACAACAGTCGCCGCGCCAGCTACGGCTACGACCAGCGCGTGGAGGTGTTCGGCAGCGCCGGCCGCCTGATCGCCGGCAACCGCACGCCGACCACGGTGGAGCTGGCCGATGCGCGGGCCGTGACCACCGACAAGCCGCTGCACTTCTTCCTGGAACGCTATGCCCCGGCCTACCGGATCGAGCTGGACGCCTTCCTCGACGCACTCGCCAACGGCACGCCGATGCCGGTCGGCGCGCAGGACGGGCGGCAGGCGCTGGTGCTGGCGGACGCCGCGTTGCGCTCGCTGCAGGAAGGCCGGCCCGTGAAGATTGCAGCATGAGCGTCCTGCCGAAGGTGCGGCTGGACGGCCGCGTGGTACTCGTCACCGGCGGCACCTCCGGCATCGGCGAGGGCTGCGCCCTGGCGGCGGCGGAGGCCGGCGCCGCGGGCATCTGCATCACCGGGCGCAACGCGGTGCGCGGCGCGGCGGTGGTGAAGAAGCTCCGCGCGCTCGGCGCCCGCGCGCATTTCGTCGCCGCCGACCTCGCCGATGCCGAGGCGACCAACGCCATCCTGCCGCAGGCCGAGGCGGCGCTCGGCCTGGTGGACGGGCTGGTGAACGCCGCCGGCCTCACCGACCGCGGCACCGTCCTGGATACCTCCGTCGCGCTGTGGGATCGGCTCTTCGCCGTCAACGCCCGCGCGCCCTTCCTGCTGACCCAGGCGATGGCGCGGCGGCTGAAGGACGCTGGCAAAACCGGCGCCGTGGTCAACGTCATCACCATGTCGAGCCACGGCGGCCAGCCTTTCCTCACCGCCTACTCCGCCTCCAAGGGTGCGCTGGCGACACTGACGAAGAACACCGCCTTCGGCCTGCGACCGCTGCGCATCCGGGTGAACGGCATCAACATGGGCTGGGCCGACACGCCGGGCGAACACGCGATCCAGGCGCGCGACGGCCGCCCGCCGGACTGGCGCGAGCGCGCCGAGCCGGAACAGCCCTTCGGCCGCCTGCTGCGCCCGTCGGATATCGCCGGGCTGTCCACCTACCTGCTGTCGGACGCCGCCGAGATGATGACCGGCGCACTGATCGACTTCGACCAGAACGTCATGGGCGCCTATCAGTGAACACCGCCGAACTCCGCCGCCGCCGGGATGCCGCCGCGGGCATCGCGCAGGAGGCCGCCGCGCTCGCCGCGCGCATGCGCGCCAGCGGCATGGCGGCGACGAAGATGAAGGGCGCACAGGACTTCCTGACCGAGGCCGACGGCGCCACCGAGCACTTCATCCGCGAACATCTGGAAGCGCTGTTCCCCGGCGAGCCGATCCTCGGCGAGGAAGGCGGCGGGGTGGCGCCGAAGGATGGCCCGCTCTGGATCCTCGACCCGATCGACGGCACGGCGAACTTCGCACGCGGCGGCGATCGCTGGTGCGTCTCGATCGGCATGGCGCTGGATGGCCGCGCCGTCGTCGGCGCCGTTGCCCGCCACGCACCGCGGGAGATCATCACCGGCGCTGCCGGCTGCGGCGCCAGCCTGAACAACGCGCCGATCCACGCCGCCGACACCCAGGACTTCGCCCGCGCCACCATCGAGGTCGGCTGGTCGCTCCGGCGCCCGCCCGAGGCCTATGTCGCGCTGGTCGGGCGCGTCATGGCAGCCGGCGCCGGCGTGCGTTCCTCCGGCTCCGGCACGCTCGGCCTGGTGGAGACCGCGATCGGCCGGCTCGACGCGTATTTGGAGCTGCACATCAATGCCTGGGACGCCGCCGCCGCGCTCGCCATCGCGCGCGAGGCCGGTTGCTGGACCAACGAATTCGACAGCGGCGACTGGCTCGCCGCCGGCAACCCGATCTGCTTCGCCGCGCCAGCGCTCGGGCCGCGGCTGGCCGCGCTGATGGAGGCTTGATGCCGCCGCGGCCGCGGTTGAGACTGTAACGCAAACCATGCAACGCAGCGGCGCGGAACGAACCCGCCCGGAACCAGGGAGACCAGCACTCATGTCCACCACACGCCGCCTGTTCGGCGCCCTCTTCGCCGGCGCGCTCACCGCCACCCTGCCCGGCGCGGCCAGCGCCCAGGGCAATCTCACCGTCTATTGCTCGGTGCAGGAGGAATGGTGCCGCCCGATGATGGCCGCCTTCGAGCGCGCCACCGGCATCCGCGTCGCGATGACCCGCAAGAGCTCGGGCGAGACGCTGACCCAGATCCGCGCCGAATCCGCCAACCCGCGCGGCGATGTCTGGTGGGGCGGCACCGGCGATCCGCACATGCAGGCCGGCCAGGAGAACCTGACCGTCGAATACCGCTCGCCCAACCTGGCACAGCTGCATCCCTGGGCCGTGCGGCAGGCGGAGCAGACAGGCTTCCGCACCGTCGGCATCTATGCCGGCGCACTTGGCTATTCCTACAACACCACCGAACTCGCCCGCCGCCGCATCGCAGCACCCCGCTGCTGGGCAGACCTCGCCAAGCCGGAATTCCGCGGCGAGGTGCAGGTCGCCGACCCGAACACCTCCGGCACCGCCTACACCATGCTGGCGACGCTGGTGCAGGTGATGGGTGAGGAACCGGCCTTCGAATACCTCCGCGCGCTCCATCGCAACATCAACCAGTACACCCGCTCCGGCGCCGCGCCGGCGCGTGCGGCGGCCACCGGCGAATCGCTGGTCGGCATCACCTTCCTGCACGATGCGGTGACGCAGCGCGTCAACGGCGCACCGGTGGAACTCGTCGGACCCTGCGAGGGCACCGGCTACGAGATCGGCTCGATGTCCATCATCCGCGGCGCCCGCAACATGGAACAGGCGCGGCGCTTCTTCGACTGGGCGCTGACGGCAGAGGCACAGGCGCTCGGCGCCGAGGCCAAGGCCTATCAGCTGCCGTCGAACCGCAACGCGCCGATCCCGCCGCAGGCCCCGCGCTTCGAGAACGTGCCGCTGATCGACTACGACTTCGCCCGCTGGGGCCGCGCGGAGGAGCGCAACCGCATCATCCAGCGCTGGGAGCGCGAGGTGCGCGCCGGCGCGCGCTGATGCGCTTCGGCTGAGCCACGCGGTCAGCGCGTCTTGGGTGCCCTGAGCCTGGGCCGCGTGGCGCTGCTCTGCGCCACGCTGGGCCTGCTGCTGCTGCCCTGGCATGGGCTCGAGGGCGGCGTCG
The DNA here is from genome assembly GCF_041690465.1 of Falsiroseomonas sp. GTDB lineage: Bacteria > Pseudomonadota > Alphaproteobacteria > Acetobacterales > Acetobacteraceae > Falsiroseomonas. The sequence goes on from NZ_JAWLHG010000001.1 coordinate 245,198, forward strand.
CCGAGCTTGCCGCCTGGCCGGGCGGCGCGCCGGCGCCGCTTCTGGCGCTGCTGGTGACGGGCGCGCGCTGGTGGCTCTGGCCCGTGGCGCTGCTGGTGGGTGTTGCGGCTCTGCCCTTGCTGCGCGGCCGCGCGCCTAGGACCCTGCTGACGCTGGCGGGTGCCGGCATCATCGTCTGGATCCTCGCGATGGGCGAGGCGATCGGGCTGCGCGGGCTGGAATGGCAGTGGCTCGCGCCGCTGCTCGGTGCGCCGCCGCCGCAACCCTCGCTCGGCTGGGGCGCGCTGTTCGTGCTGATCGGCGCGACCGGGTTGCTCGCCGCCGGGCTCGCGGCGCGGGGGGCCTTCGGCGCGGATGCCTTCATCGCCTTCCTGGTTGCCGGCAGCGCCTTCCTGCTGCTGGTCTTCGTCTTCGCCCCGCTCACCACCATCCTGATGGCGGCGATCTACGACGGCGACCGCTTCGCACCCGATGCGCTCGCCACCCGCCTCACCGCGCCCGAGGCCTGGAGCCTCGCCTGCCTTGCGAGCCACCAGGGCTGCGGCGTGGTGTGGAACACCTTGCTGCTGGCGACGCTGACGGCGGTGATCTCCACCGCCATCGGCCTGTTCTTCGCCCTGCTGGCGGTGCGCGGCGGGGTGCGCGCGGCGCCGCTGTTCCGCGCCATGACCATCCTGCCATTGATCACGCCGCCCTTCGTGGTGGCGATGGCGCTGATCGTGCTGTTCGGCCGCACCGGCATGGTCACTACCGCGCTGTGGGACTGGTTCGACATCCCGCGCAGCCGCTGGATCTACGGGCTGCCGGGCGTGCTGCTTGCGCAGGTGCTGGCGCAGGCGCCGATCGCCTTCCTGCTGCTGGACGGCGCGCTGCGTGCGATCTCGCCGAGCCTCGAGGAGGCCGCCTCCACCATGGGCGCGCGCCGCTTCCGGGTGTTCCGCAGCGTCACCTGGCCGCTGCTGAAGCCCGCCCTGGCCGCGGCCTTCCTGCTCGGCTTCGTCGAATCGCTCGCCGATTTCGGCAACCCGCTGGTGCTCGGCGGCGATTTCGACGTCCTCTCCACCCGCATCTTCTTCGCCATTGCCGGCGCGCGGCATGATCCCGGCCGCGCCGCGGCACTCGCGCTGCTGCTGCTGGCACTGACGCTCGGCGCCTTCGCGCTGCAGGCCCTCTGGCTCGGCCGGCGGCGCTACACCACCATGACGGGCAAGGGCGATTCCGGCCTGCCGGCACCGCTGCCGGCGGGACTCAGGCTGACCTGCTCGCTCGTCGTGTGGCCCTGGATGCTGTTCACCGTGGCGGTCTACGGCGTGATCCTGGTCGGCGGCTTCGTGCATGATGTCGGCCGCGGCGACATGAGCTTCACCTGGCGCCACATCCTCACCGCCTTCGAGGTGGAGTGGATGGACGGCATCGCGCTGCGCGGCTCCGCCTGGGACAGCCTGCTGACGACGATCCAGGTGGCGGCACTCGCCGCGCCCTTCACGGCGGGCCTCGGCATCCTGCTCGCCTGGCTGATCTCGCGGCAGGATTTCCGCGGCCGGCGGACGCTGGAATTCATGACCATGCTGTCCTTCGCCATCCCCGGCACGGTGGTCGGCGTCTCCTATGTGATGGCGTTCAACGTGCCGCCGATCGAACTGACGGGCACCGCGCTGATCCTGATCCTCTGCTTCGTCTTCCGGAACCTGCCGGTCGGCGTGCGCGGCGGGCTGGCGGCGCTGGCGCAGATCGACCGCTCGCTCGACGAGGCCAGCGCGACGATGGGCGCCGGCGCGGTGGACACGCTGCGCCGCGTGATCCTGCCGCTGATGCGGCCTGCCATCATCACGGCACTCGCCTACAGCTTCGTGCAGGCGATGACGGCGGTTTCGGCGGTGATCTTCCTGGTCTCGGCGCGGCACAACCTGGCCACCGTCTACATCGTCGGCCGCGTCGAGGCCGGCGAGATGGCGCTGGCCATCGCCTATTCCACGGTGCTGATCTTCATCATGCTGTTCGTCGTGCTGGGCATCGAGAAGCTGGTCGGCCGCGCCCGCATCGGCCGCCGCGCCGCAACGGAAGGCCGCCTCGCCGGCGGCATCACGGCCGGCGCCCCCACCGCGCCGATGCGGGCCGGAGCCTGATGCCTGCCATGTCCGACCATCCCGCCATCACCTTCGACCGCGTCACCAAGGCTTTCGACACGGTGCGCGCGGTGGACGAGGTCTCCTTCAGCTTCCCGCAGGGCGCGCTGGTGACGCTGCTCGGACCATCGGGCTGCGGCAAGACCACCACGCTGCGCCTCGTCGCCGGGCTCGAACTGCCCACCGATGGCCGCATCACCATCGAAGGCCGCGACGTCACCCGCCTGGCGGCGGCCGAGCGGCGCATCGCCATGGTGTTCCAGTCCTATGCGTTGTTCCCGCACATGAACGTGCTGGAGAACGTCGCCTATGGCCTGCTGGTCAACGGCGCGCGCAAGCCGGCCGCGGAAGCCGATGCGCTGTCCATGCTGAAGACCCTTGGCCTTGAAGGTCTCGGCCAGCGCCTGCCGTCCGAACTTTCCGGCGGCCAGCAGCAGCGCGTGGCGGTGGCGCGCGCGCTGGTGCTGCGGCCGCAGGTGCTGCTGTTCGACGAGCCGCTCTCCAACCTCGATGCGCGCCTGCGCCGCCGCGTGCGGGAGGATATCCGCGACCTGCAGAAGCGCCTCGGCCTCTCGGTAGTCTACGTCACCCACGACCAGCAGGAGGCGCTGGCGGTTTCCGACCTGGTCTGCGTCATGCGCGCGGGCCGGATCGCGCAGATGGGCACGCCCACGGACCTCTACGAAGACCCCGCCGACGCCTTCATCGCCGATTTCATGGGCGAGGCGAACGTGCTTGCCGGCGAGGTGCTCGGCCCCGGCCGCATCGCGCTCGGCGGCGCGGAGCTTTCCACCACCATGCGCGCCCATCCGCCCGGCCCGGCGCAGCTCGCGGTGCGACCGGAATCGGTTGCACTGCTGGCCGATGGCGAGGGCCTGCCCGGCCGGATCGGCCGCGCCGCCTTCCTCGGCCAGACTCGTGAATACGAGGTGGAGACCGCCGCGGGCACCTTGTTCGTCGTCACGGCGGCCGCGGCACCTGCTTTTGCGCCCGGCGAGGCAGTGCGCTGCCGGCTGGAACGGGTTATTCCCCTGCGGGCGTAGCGCACCGCACCCCGCGACCCCACATTGGCCGAGACGCAGTTCCCCTTGGAGGGCGCTGCGCTTCCCGCAATCCGAACAGCGCGAGGCCCCGCCCACCCCGGGGCCCCCAGGATGTCGTCCCATGGCACAGATCAAGACCGGACAGGCCAGCTCCGCGCCGGCCATCGACCCCACACGCCTGGAGGAAGAAGTCGCCTACCTCGCCAAGCGCCACCGCATCTCGGCAGCCATCGTGCGGGAGATCATCCGCCGCATCGGCACCGTGGAGCGCAGCGCCGTGGAGCGTGAGATCCGCAAGGGCATGGCGCGGCGGTGAATGACGCGATCCGGGTCAATCCGGCACCGGTGCTGACCCTCTGGGCGGCGGTGGTGGCGGAGCGACTCGGCCATTCGCCCGATGTCGCGCTTGGCCTTGCCGGCGCGGTGGCGGGCACCTCCCCGCTACTGGCGGGCGTGGCCGGGGGCGAAACCATCCCGCTGCTCGGCCGGATGGTGCCGGTGGTGGTGGCGCAGGACGGCACGCGCCACGCTGCCGGCGCGGCGGGACAGCCGGTGGCGGTCGAGCCGTTGCGGCACTACCTCGCGCGCGCCTTCGGCCCGCATCTGGCTGTCGTGCGCGCCGCGATGGAGGCGCGCGCCGCCGCGCTGCCGCCCGAGGAGCTGAACCGTCTCGGGCTGCGGCTCTACGAGGCGTTCCGTCCGGACCCGCCGGCGACGCTGCGCGGCAAGGGCTTGCTGCACCTCGAACGGATACGCGCCGCCGCGGCGTGACCCGCGCCCGGCATCAGCCCGCGCGCTCCTCCACCACCTGATCCCGCCAGAAATAGAGCGGCCCGGGGCCGGCCCCCTCCTCGGCCGGGGCCAGGCGCAGCATCTCTCCCGTCCGCTCAAGCAGCCGCCAGCCCTGTCCCCGGAAGACGGTGACACAGCCGCCAGCCGTGCGCGCCGTCGCAAGGCGCCGCAGCGCCGCCGCGTCCGACGCCGGCTCGCGCAGCAGGCGGAGTGCATCGGGATCGGCGCAGCCGGTGGTGCCGTCCTGCGCCACGCGCCAGACCGCGGGTGCCGCCGGGGCCCGCCGGGGCGGGCGCGGCTGGGCTGCCTGCTGCGTGGCAGCCGGCCCGCCCCCCGCCGGCGCGGCAGGGGCGGCGGGCTCGACAGCCGCGCAGGAGACGACGAAGGGGAAGGAGATCCCCAAGAAGATCATTGCCTTCCGCTGCATTGCTCACCTTCTGTTGAACGCGATGCGGTGGCACAACCGCTGCGCGAGATCCATTGTCACCCCAGACTAGCGGAATCGAAGCCCCGTGGATCGAGTCGCGGCATCGTGAGCGCATGTGAGCCTGAAGGACACGTGATGCGAGCTCTTCCAGCGCCGGCGCGGCGTGCCACAACGGGCGCTTCACCCGATGGCGGTCGGCGACGCCTGCTGCAGCTCAGCGCCTGGTCGTTCCTGGCGATGGCCGTGCCGGTCGCGGCGCCGCGCGCCGAGGACGCTGCCCGGCAGCGCCTCGCCCAACACGCCCTGGCACTTGCCGAGGCCGCGGAGGCGGAGCTGCGACGGGCGGAGACGGCGCTGCTGACCGCCGCGGCCGCGCTTGATCCGGGCCGGGCGCCGACCCTGCCGGTGGCGGCGCTCGATCGTGTGGTGCGGGCCGCCGCCACCTCGCTCGGCCTGCCGGTCGCCGGGCTCGATGCGTTGCTGGCGCCGCTGGTCGATTCGGATCTGCCCGCGGGCACGCCGCTGCCCGCCTCCACGGCCGGCCAGCTCGCCGCCGAGGCCCTCGGCGCGATGCGCCCGGTTGTCGGGCCATTGGTCGGGCCAACGGGGCCAGAGGCGATTCTCGGCGTGGCCGTGCCGGTGGCGCGGCCGGAGGGCGGGCGGCCGCTCGGCGTGCTGGTCGCCCGACTCACCGCCGAGCGGCTGGCAGCGCTGCTCGCCGCGACGCTGGTGGCCGATGGCCCGGCGGAGGAGATCACCGCCGCCTGGTTGGTTTCGGCAGGCGCGGAAGGCGCCGCGCCGGGGCCCCTCGCCTGGATCCGCCCGGGCGACCTCCCTGCCGGGCTGACGATGCCCGACGCCAACGCCGCCCTGGTCGAGACGCCGGCGGAGGGCGGCGCGCCGCCTCGGCTGCTGGCCATGCGTCGGCTGGCGCGCGTGCCCCGCTGGGCGGTGGCGCTGGCTGCGCCGCTCCCCACCGCTCCAGCCACCGCGGCGCCGCCCGCGGCCAGTGCGGCCACGGCCCTCGTGCCGGCCGGCACGCCGCTGGCCGCCGTTGCGCTCGGCGCCGCCGGCTTCGGCGCGCTGCTGGGCACCGCGCTGGGCCGACGCCGCCGGCAGCCCGCTCCATCACTGCCGGATGCCGCCGAGGACGACGCGATCGCCGCACTCGGCGCGGCCGAACAGGAGGCCCGGCAATCGCTCGCCGAGTTGCGGGCGATCTGCGACACCATCCCGGTCGGGCTGGCGTTGCTCAGTCCGCGCGGCGTGCTGCTCAGCGCCAATCTGCGCTTGGCCGCCTTCGCCGGGCTGCCGGCCGAAAGCCTGCCTGGACGCCTCGCCGCCGATGTGCTGCCGCCGCCGCTGGCCGAGGCGATCCTCGCCGGCCAGGCGCAGGTGCTGCGCGAAGGGCGCCCGGTGCTGGATGCTCCGTTGGCCGTGGAGGCCCCCGGCACGCTGCGCCATTCGCGCAACCTGCTCGTCTCCTGCCATCCGGTGCGCGGCCCCTCGGGCCGCGTCGAAGCGGTGAGCGCCACGGTGCAGGATGTGACCGAGCGCGCCCGCGCCGAAGCCGGGCGCGACCTGCTGGTGCATGAGCTGAACCACCGCGTGAAGAACACCCTCGTCACCGTGCAGACCCTCGCACAGCAGACGCTGCGCAACGCCGGCGACGACCCCGCCGCCTTCGAGCGCAGCTTCGGCGACCGTCTGCGTACCCTTGCGCGCGCACACGACCTGCTCACCGCCCATGCCTGGGGCGCGACCGAGCTCCGGCTGGTGGTGCAGGCGGCCCTCGCCCCCTGGCTCGGCGATCTCCGCATCACCACCGAGAACGGGCCGGATGTGACGCTGCGGCCGACCCAGGCGCAGGCGCTGGTGCTGGGCCTGCACGAGCTGGCGACAAATGCGGCGAAGCATGGCGCGCTGACCCGCGACGAAGGCCGCGTGCGCCTCGGCTGGAGCCTCGACCGCGACGGCATGGTGGTGCTGCGCTGGGTGGAATCGGGTGGCCCGCTGGTGGCGCCGCAACCCGCGCGCCGCGGCTTCGGCACCAGGCTGCTGGAGCGCGCGCTGCGCCAGGACCTTGGCAGCGGCGCCCAGCCGGAGATCGTCTATGATCCGCTGGGCCTGCGCGCGACGATCCGCTTCCGCCCCGGCGGCACGCTGATGCCCACCGCGCTGCCCGCGCCGGCCGCCGCCCCGCCCAGCCCGCCGGCGCGCGCCTACAGCGCGAGCGTCGTGGGGTGGAACAGCTCCTCCGGCGCCACCTCGCGCGCCGCAAGCCCATCGGCCAGCGCGTAGCGGCACATCGCGGCGATCTCGTCGCGGTTGCGCGCGAAGCCGTAGGGCCAGGGATCGCCGCCCATGATCGCGGTCTGCCGCGCAGCCTCGGCGGCGATCCAGGGCAGCGAGACGCGAAGCACGTTGACCATCGCAAGCTCCGCCAGCGCCTGCGCCTTGGCTTCCGCGAAGGCGGCGTGGAGGGCGGCGGCGAGGTCGGGATGCGCCTCGGCCACGTCGCGGCGGATGGCGATGCAATGCATGATCGGGAAGAAGCCGGTCGCCTTGAAATAGGCTTCCTCCGCCGCGCGGCTGTCGGCGAAGAGCCGCGCCACCGGCGCGCTGCCGTCCAGGAAGCAGGCCGGCGGGCGCGGGCCGATGAAGGCGTCGATCCGGCCATCGGCGAGCATCGCTTCCAGCGACTCGCCGGCCGCGATCTCCTGAACATCGAGGCCGCCGGGCAGGTTCAGCTTCGTGCGTTCGCCGCCCGAGCGCCACTTGATGCCGCGCGTGTCCACGCCGTGCTGCTCGCGCAGCATCCCGCGCACCCAGAGTGCTGCGGTCTGCTGGTATTCCGGGACGCCGATGGTGCGGCCCGCCAGATCCTCCGGCCGCGAGATGCCGCGATCGGTGCGGATGTAGATGGCGCCGTGGCGAAAGGCGCGCGAGGGAAACACCGGCACGCCGATATAGCGGCTGTCGCCACGCGCGACGGAGAGCATGTGGCTCGCCATCGAAAGCTCGGTGATGTCGAAGCGCGCCTCGCGCATGGCGATGCGGAACATCCCTTCGGGCTCGTCGGGCGTGGTGGCGATATCGAAGCCGGCAACCTTGATCCGCCCATCATGGATCGGGCGGGTGCGATCGCTCATCGTGCATGTCAGCGTGAGGGTCATGTGGCTTTCGCGATGTTGTCGGGCGTGAAGGGCCAGCGGCGGAGGCGCACGCCGAGCGCATCGGCGACCGCATTGGCGATGGCGCCGATGGCGGGGCCCATGCTGCACTCGCCGGCGCCGAGCGGCGGCGCCTCCGGCCGTGCGATGATCTCCACCGCGACCTGCGGCACCTCGGAGAAGCGCAGGATCGGGTAGCCTTCCCAGCTGTCGGAGGTGATCCTGCGCGCATCGTGCCGCACCGATTCCAGCAGGCACATGGAGGTGGCCTGGATGGCGCCGCCCTCGATCTGGTTGGCGATGCCGTCGGGGTTGACCGGCTCGCCCACATCCACGGCAAGCCAGAGGCGGCGGCAGAAGATGCGCTCCGCGGCCTCGATCTCCGCCACCGCCGCGCACCAGGCGCCGCTGCCCTTGTAGCGCGAGACGGCGAGGCCGAAGCCGACCCCTTCCTGGTTCCTGCGCGTCTCCCAGCCCGCCATCTGCGCTGCCTTCGTCAGCACGTCGCGCGCGCGCGCGTCGTCCAGGTGGCGCAGCCGATGCGACAGGGGATCCTCGCCGACACGGGAGGCAAACTCGTCCATCACGCTCTCGATCGCCCAGACATTCACCAGCGCGCCGAGGCCGCGCAACGCGCTGGCGCGGATCGGCATCTCCAGCACGCGATACAGGTCCACGCGCAGCGCCGGCACGCGATAGGGCGGCACCGCGTTGCGCTGCGCCCCGCCGCCGCCGGCAAGCGGCGGGTTTATGGAAAGCGGTACCGGGAAGGGATCGGCGAGCATGGAGGCCGCGAGCAAGGTCGGGACCTCGCCGCGGCCGGGCCGGCCGGAATGGCCGTTCGACGTGACCTCGTGCTTCCAGGCCGTCAGCGTGCCCTGCGCATCGGCCTCTGCCTCCACCTCCACCAGCATGGCGGGCGAGAAGGGCGACCAGCCGAGTTCCTCCGCACGGCTCCACAGCACGCGCACCGGCCGGCCCGGATGCGCGCGCGCCACCAGCGCGGCATCGAGCGCAACGTCGTCGGCGCCGTTGTGCCCATAGCAGCCGCTGCCCTCGACATGGTGCACGACAATCGCCTCGGCGGGCATGCGCAGCGCCTTCGCCAGGTCGGTGCGAAGATTGTAGATGCCCTGGGAGTGGCTCCAGACCTCGACGGTGTCGCCGTCCCAGCGCGCCACCGCGCAGGACGGGCCGATCGAGCCATGCGCCAGGAACGGACGGAAGAACTGCCCGGAGACGCGATGCGCCGGCGCCGGCGTCTCCGCCGCGCGCTCCACCACGACGCTGCTCTCGCGCGGCGCGGCACGCAGCCAGGCTTCGACCGCGCCCTCCTCGGGCAACGTGTCGCGTTCATCCCAGGCGGCACGGCGCGCGAGGCGTTCGGCGGCGGCCTCGGCGTGATGTTCCTCGGCGGCGACGACGGCGAGCACATCGCCGTCGCGGAACACCACCGCCTCGCCCGGCAGCGCGCCGTCCTGCACCGCCCGTAGCCGCGCGCCGCGCGAGGGCGGACGGACCATGCGGGCATGCAGCATCCCCGGCAGCCGCAGATCGTGGGCGAAGCGCGCCGCGCCGAAGACCTTGTCCGGCAGGTCGAGCCGCGCCGCCGAGGTGCCCGCGATGCGCCGTTCGGCGGCAGGCTTAGCCCGCGCCTCCGGCGAGGCCTCCACCGCCAGCAGCCCCGCATCCGCCATCGCCCAGTAGGAGCCGAGCACACGCCCGTCGGGCGCGACGAACGCGCCGTCGCGTACCGCGATCTCCTCCACCGGCACCCCGCTGCGCTGCGCGACGACGCCGAGGAAGATGCGCCGCGTATCGGCGCAGGCATGGCGAAGCGCCATGCCGCATTCCTGCACCGAGAGCGAGCCGGAGGTCACCGCCTCGTCCGGGCTCTCCGGCGTGCTCGCCGGCCGCACGCGGATCCTGCCGAGCGCGACATCCAGCTCCTCCGCGGCGATCTGCGCCAGCGCCGTCAGGATGCCCTGGCCGAGCTCCACCTTGCCGGGCGTGATCGTCGCGAAGCCCGCCACGTCGAATGCCAGCCAGCGGTCCAGCCGGCGGTTGACATGCAGGCTGCCCGGCAGCTTCGGCTTGCCGTCCTCGACCGGGCCGCGGAAGGCGAGGTTCATGGTGTCATGCCTCAGGCGCGCCCTGTTCCGCCGCGCGCAGCACCGCGCGCAGGATTCGGTTGTGGCTGCCGCAACGGCAGAGATGCGGGTCGAGCGCGGCGCGCACCTCCGCCTCGGTTGGCCGTGCCACGCGCCGCAGCAGCGCGGCCGCGGCCATCAGGATGCCGGAGAGGCAATAGCCGCATTGCCCCGCCTGCAGATCGAGAAAGGCGCGCTGCAGCGGGTGCGGCGCCTCGGGCGTGCCGAGGCCTTCCACCGTCTCCACGCGCCGCCCCGCCGCCGCCGAGACCGGCAGCGTGCAGGCATAGGCCGGCACCCCGTCGAGCAGCACAACGCAGGCGCCGCATTGCTCCGCGCCGCAGCCGAAGCGCGGCCCGGAGAGGCCGAGCGGGCCGCGCAAGGCGGCCAGCAACGGCGCATCATCGTCGATGTCCGGCGCGACGGGCGCGCCGTTCAGGTCGAAGGCGACGCCCACTAGGCGGGCGTCATCTTCGCCATGCGGATGAACTCGGCCTGCCGCGGGATGTCGGCGCGCAGGAAGGCGTCGAACTCGGCGATGCTCATTGGCCGCGGCTGCGCGCCGAGCCGGGCCTGCGCCTCACGCGTGGCGGGCAGGGCGAGGATGCGGTTCAGCCCGGCGTTCAGCCGCTCGCGGATCGCCAGCGGCGTCGCCGCCGGCGCCATGATGCCGAGCCAGAGCGAGGCCTCGTAGCCCGGCAGCGTCTCGGCCACCGTCGGCAGTTCCGGCATCAGCGGGCTGCGCGTCGGGCCGGTGGTCGCCAGGCCGCGCACGCGGCCCTCGGTGATCTGCGAACGCATCGTCGGGATGGCGTCGAACATGATCGGCACCTGGCCCGAGATCAACGCGGTGCGCGCCTCGTTGGAACCGCGGAAAGGCACATGCGTCGCCGTCGCGCCGGCCATCGAGAGGAACACCTCGCCGGCCACGTGGTACGGCGTGCCCGGGCCGGAGGAGGCATAGTCGTACTTGCCCGGATTGGCCTTCAGCAGCGCGATCAGCTCCGGCAGTGTCTGCGCCGGGATCGAGGGATGGATGGCCAGCACGTGGTGGGCGATGTTGATCGAGGCCACCGGCGCGAGGTCACGCATCAGCTGATACGGCCGGTTCGGCAGCAGCGTCTCGTTGGCGGTGTGGGTGTTGGACATCACCAGCAGGCTGTGCCCGTCGGGTGCGGACTTCACCACGTTGTCGGCACCGATCGTGCCGCCTGCGCCCGGCCGGTTCTCCACCACGAAGGGCTGGCCGAAGGCCTGCTGCAGCGGCTCCGCCAGGAAGCGCGCGGCGACATCGGCGGAACCGCCGAGGCCGAAGGGCACCACCAGGCGCACGGGCCGCTGCGGCCAGGCATCCTGGGCCCGCGCGACCGCGGGAAGCGCAAGGCCCGCCGCGCCGAGCGCGAGGATCTTCCGGCGTTCGATCATGTGTCGCTTCCTCCTGGACGGAATGTGAGCCGCACAATCGTCAAGCAGGTGCAAATCGGCAACCCCTCGCGCGGGGCCGCGACCCCGGCCGGCCGGCTGCGTTGTCGCCGCGCCAGCGGAGGACAGGAGGCAATCATGGCCGGCGCGACGACGGCTTCGGAGTTCACGCCCCGTTTCGGCGCGGTTCGTGCGCTGGCGCGCAGCTGGTGGCTGTTCCTGCTGCGCGGGGTGGTCGGGATCGCCTTCGGGCTGCTGGTCTTCCTCTTCCCCGGCCCCGGGCTGGTGGCGATCCTCGCCTTCCTGGCGGCCTGGATGCTGGTCGATGGCGTCGCCTCGCTGATCCAGGCGTTCCGGGACGAGCCCGACCCGGCAGGGCGGCATCGTTCGCGCGCCTGGCTGGCGCTGGATGGCGTGCTCTCGCTGGTGCTCGCCGCGGTGATCCTGCTGCTGCCGGGCCTCTCGGCGGTGGCGCTGGTCATCGCGGTTGGCGCCTGGGCGATCGCCGTCGGCGGGTTGCGCGTGGTGCTCGGCTGGCGTGCCGGGGACTGGCTGCTCGGCCTGCTCGGCGCGCTGACAGTGCTGGTCGGGCTGTGGCTGGTGATCGCGCCGGGGCCGGGATTGCTGGCGCTGGTCTGGCTGGTGGGACTCCAGGCGATGGTGGTGGGCTTCCTGTTCCTCGCCTTCGGCTGGCGGCTCCGGCGGATCGCGCGAGATCCGCACGGGCCGGAGGCCGCCGCCTGACTCCCACCCGACCGACCTATTCCAGTTCGGTCGGAACGCGGCCTAGGCGAACACCAGGTCGGCCGCGCCGAGATCCTCCACACCAGGCAGCCAGACCTCGCCCAGGCTACCGTCCGGCGCGGCAATGCTGACTAACGTGCCTGCGCCCCGCCCCGCCCAGGTCACCGCATCGGCGGAGGCCGCTTCGAAGCGAAGAAGATCCTCGCCAGGAGTGAAATCCAGAACCACGTCGCGGCCGGCGCCGGAGCCGGCCTCGAACCCGAAGGCGGCCGGCGCGGCCACCATGCCGAAGGCGAAGATGTCCGGCCCCGGCCCGCCATTCAGCCGATCGGCGCCGAGCCCGCCATGCAGCGTGTCGCTGCCCGCGCCGCCGACCAGCCTGTCGTTGCCCCAATCGCCCACCAGCAGGTCGGCGCCGGCCCCACCCAGCAGCAGGTCGTCTCCGCCGGCGCCGAACAGGACATCGTCGCCCGCCCCGCCAAGCAGCAGGTCCGCCAGGTCGTCCCGCGCCAGATAGGCAGCTGCGGCGCCAGGGCTCTCGGTGGTGCCGTTGCCATAGAGGGTGTCATTCCCGGCGCCGCCGCAGACCAGGTCCGCGCCGTAGCCTGCGAACACCAGGTCGTCGCCTCGCCCGGCGTGGATCAGGTTGCCGGGCCGGGGAACCGTACCCACGGGATCGCCCAGGATGGTCTCATCCGCCGGGCTGCCGTGGAGGATATCCGCTTCGGTGGTGCCGGCCAGTGTCAGCAGCATCCTCTTTCTCCCTAAAAGACGTATTGCATACTATCTACCAAACCAAGGGTTGGCGCGCGGCGAAGCGGGTCCAGCGAGCAACAGGTCGAGAGGTCGCACCGCGGCGCGGCAGGGAAGCCGATCCCGGACTCTGCACTCACCGAGTGATTGGATTTGATGCTCAGGCTTCAATCGATGGGCGTGGGATCCCACTTGCTGGCCTCACCGGATGCGGCGGGCACAGCTCACCCAACGTGGCCGGGCGCCTCAGGTGGCGAGTTCGACCATCACCGGCACGTGGTCGGACGCCTTCGGCCAGTCCCGCGCATCCTTCAGCACGTGATGCGCACGCAGCCCGCCGGCGAGGTCCGGCGACACCCACACATGATCGAGCCGCCGCCCGCGGTCCGAGGCCCGCCAGTCGGAGGCACGGTAGGACCACCACGTGTAGAGCTTCTGCTCCGCCGGCACGAAGTGGCGCAGCGCATCATGCCATGCGCCGGCGCGCATCAGCGCCGTCAGCGCCTCGGTCTCCACCGGCGTGTGGGAGACGACGTCCAGAAGCTGCTTGTGGGACCAGACATCGTGCTCGAGAGGCGCGATATTGAGGTCGCCCACCATCACCGCGCGGCGGATGCCGCCGGCGGCGTGCCGTTGCGCGGACCAGGCGGTCGCCTCGGCCACGAAGTCCAGCTTGTGGGCGAATTTCGGGTTGGCGGCGCGGTCCGGGACATCGCCGCCGGCCGGTATGTAGAAGTCATGCAGCTCGACGGCGCCGCCCGGCGCGTCCAGCTCGACCGCCAGGTGCCGGCAATCGCCCTTGCCGCACCAATCCGGATCCTGGCCGTCGCGCAGCGCGAAGGGCAGCTTCGAAAGGATGGCGACGCCGTTGTAGCCCTTCATCCCGCGCACCGCGCGATAGGGGAAGCCGAGCGCCGCCACGCCCTCATGCGGGAAGACCTCGTCCGGGCACTTCGTCTCCTGCAGGCAGACCACGTCGGGCGAGAGCTGCGCGACGAGGTCGGCCAGCAGCGGCAGGCGCAGCCGGACGGAGTTGATGTTCCAGGTGACGATGCGCAGCGGACGCGCGCCGGCCACGATGGCGGGCGCCGCCTTCGGCCTCGCCTTCCCGTTGGCGCGCGTCACCGCCATCGTCTCAGACGATCTTCGTCTTCACCTCGCCGACGCCCTCGACGAAGCCCTCAAGCACATCGCCCTTCACCACGGCGGCGACACCTTCCGGCGTGCCGGTCATGATCAGGTCGCCAGGCTCCAGCCGCACGAGGCCGGAAAGGTTCACGATCACCTCGGGCACCGACCAGATCAGCTTCGACAGGTCTGAGACCTGCTTCACCGCGCCGTTGACCTTCAGCTCGATCTTCCCCTTGGAGCCGTCATAGGAACCGTCGTGCTTCACCAGCAGGCCCATCGGCGCGGAGGCGTCGAAGCCCTTGCCCATGTCCCACGGGCGGCCTGTCTTCTTCGCCTCGTTCTGAAGGTCGCGCCGCGTCATATCCAGGCCGGCGCACCAGCCCCAGACATGCTTCAGCGCATCGGCCAGCGCGATGTTCGCGCCACCGGTGCCGATGGCGACCACCAGCTCCATCTCGTGGTGGAGCGACTTGGTCGCCGGCGGATAGGGCATGTCGGCGCCGTCGATCACCACGGCGCCAGCGGGCTTCGCGAAATAGAAGGGCGGCTCGCGCGTCGGGTCGGAGCCCATCTCGATCGCATGCTCGGCATAGTTGCGGCCGACGCAGTAGATGCGCCGCACCGGGAACTTCCCACCGCCCTTGACGGGCAGGTAAGGCATGGCGGGCGGGGCGATAACGAAGTCGGACATGGGGACGGGCACCCTCTGATCGGTCGCTGCCCTCATACCCCCTGCCTTGCCACGCGCAAGATCGTGAGCGCCACTTTCGCGCTCGCGCCGGGACCGGCGAAGCGCTGCGGCAGCCAAAAGAAAAAACGCCCGGTCAGGGGGGTGACCGGGCGCTACTTTCTAGTTCCGATCGGAATGGTCGGGCGAGCCGGCAGGGGAACCGGTTCGCTCACCGGCAAAGTATGGCCGGTCAGCGCACAGTAGCGCGTCCACAGGCGGCCATGCAAAAGGCGAATGCTTGGGAACCGACCGAAATCACGAAAATCCCGCTATGGTCGCAAGCTGTTGATCGCGGACAACCGAGCGGCGGTAGGCCGTGTCGCTCAGGCCGCGGCCAGCCGGCGGGACGAAGCCCCTGGCCGCTCGCCGGCCGCCCAGGCGGCGGCGGCGGCGCCGAAGGCCTCAAACAGCGCGCGGCTCAGCGCGTCGGTTTCCCAATCGTACTCGGGGTGCCACTGCACGCCCAGCACGAAGCCCGGCGCGTCCGGCACATGCACGCCCTCGATGGTGCCATCGGGCGCCCAGGCCTCGGCCACCAGCCGCGGCGCCAGGCACTTCACCCCCTGGTTGTGCAGCGAGTTCACGGGCACCGCCTCCGCCCGCCAGGGCAGTCCGGCGCCACCCCAGATCCGCGCCAGCATGCCGTCCGGGGCCACCCGCACCGCATGCGCCTTGCCGACGCGCACGCCCGGCAGCTTCTGGTCGGATGGCGTCGAGTGGTCCAGCCGCCCCGGCAGGTCCTGGATGCGCTGATCGAGCGAGCCGCCCAGCGCCACGTTCAACTCCTGGAAGCCGCGGCAGATCGCCAGCACCGGCAGCCCGCAGACGATCGCGGCGCGAATCAGCGGCAGGGTGGTGGCGTCGCGCTGCGGATCCTCCGGCGTGCCCTCGGCATGCGCCGGGCCTTCATAATGATCCGGATGCACGTTGGAGCGGCTGCCGGTGAGGATCAGCCCGTCGAGCCGCGGCAGGATCTCCGGTACCAGCGCCTCGCCGGCGGCCGGCAGCAGCACCGGAACGCCGCCCACCGGGCCGAGCGTGCAGCGCACATAGCTGTCCGAGGCGGCATGGTTGGGCGTGGCGAAGACCCCGAAGGGCTTGGTGCAGCAGGAGATCCCGACCAGCGCGCGCATGCTGCCCAATTTCATGCGACGACGTGGCGGGATCAAGACATCGTTTCGCGCTTTCCCTGGCACGCGGCGCATGGCTGGCGCGTTGGGAACGCCATAGGCCGGATCGGCAACCACGCGGCGCCATGCGCCGGAGAGAGGAGTCTTGCCCCGAAAATGCCCCGCG
This sequence comes from Falsiroseomonas sp., assembly GCF_041690465.1. Lineage (GTDB taxonomy): Bacteria > Pseudomonadota > Alphaproteobacteria > Acetobacterales > Acetobacteraceae > Falsiroseomonas. Next base: position 260,985 of record NZ_JAWLHG010000001.1, read on the forward strand.
CAGGTCAACGCTGCGTCAACACCTCCACCGCAGGATGAGACGACGTGGCCGGGCGCGGAACGGCGCCCGATCGCCAGGATGGCCATCGCCCTTCCCACCAATGGTTCGCCCCATGCATGAGATTCGCATCCAGATCGCGAAGCGCTTGACCAGCCTGGTTGCCGCCCTTCGCCGGCGCCTGACCTACCGCCCGGAACGGCGCTTCATGCGCGGATGACGCAACTCGGGCCGGGCGCCCACCCCTGACGGCGCCTCAGGGCGCCAGGTGACGGACGGGCAGGCCGATGGCTTCCGCCACCAGCGTCCGGTGGCAGCGCGCCGGATCGGCTTCGAGGCAGAGCAGGCAGAGGCGCTCGTGCCGCGCCCGCTCGCGCAGCCCGGCCAGCGCGGCCTGCGGCTCCACGCCCGCGAGGTGGGCGGCGAAGACGCGCCGCATGACCTCCGGCCGGCCGCTGCGCGCCGCCTCCCGTCCCGCGGCCGGAGTGCCGAGCGCCGGCAGATGCTCATAGCAGATCCCAGCCTCCGCCAGCGCCGCCGACAGCGCCCGCTTGGCGAAGCCGGGCTTCCGGCTGTTCGCCAGCGCGCGCACATCCACCACCCGCGCCACGCCCGCCGCACGCAGCGCGGCCACCAGCGTGGCGGGCGTCGCGGTCTCGTAGCCGATCGTCGCGACCTCGCCTGGCGTCACTTCGGGATCGCCGCATGCGCCGCGAGGCAGGCGATGTCCAGGATCTGGTTCACCCCGGCATCCATCCCCACGATCTGCACCGGCGCCGACAGCCCGATCAGCAGCGGCCCGATGGTCTGCGCGCTGGTCAGGCGCGGGATCGCCTTGGAGAGGATGTGCGCGGCGTGCAGCCCCGGCATCACCAGCACATTCGCCGCGCCGGTCAGCCGCGAGAACGGATAGAGCTGCCGCCGCAGCGCCGGATCGAGCGCCACGTCGGCGGCCATCTCGCCATCGTATTCGAAATCCACCCCGCGCGCGTCCAGCAGCTTCACCGCGTCGCGGATGTTGGTCGGGATGCTGCCCTTCGGATCGCCGAAGGTGGAGAAGGACAGGAAGGCCACGCGCGGCTCATGCCCCAGGCTGCGCGCCGCACCGGCGGCCTTGATCGCGATCTCGGCCAGCGTCGCGGCATCGGGGCGCTCATGGATCGCGGTGTCGGCCACCAGCACCGTGCCGGACCGCCGCGCCAGCATCAGCGTCAGCCCGAACAGCACCGTCTCGGGCTGCGGGTCGATCACCATCCGCACGCCTTCCAGCGCGGCGGCATAGCTGCGCGTGACGCCGGTGACCATCGCATCCGCATCGCCGCAGGCGACCATGCAGGCGGCGAAGACGTTGCGGTCCTGGTTCACCAGGCGCTGGCAGTCGCGCAGCAGGAAGCCCTCGCGCTGCCGCTTGGCGTAGAGCCATTCCGCATAGGCGCGGTTCTTCTCCGACAGGCGCGCATTGTCGATCTCGATCCCCTCCGGCAGCGGGATGCCGAGCGAGGCGACGGTGGCGTTGATCAGGTCCTCGCGGCCGACCAGCACCGGCGTGCCATAGCCCGCTTGGCGGAAGGCGATGGCGGCGCGGATCACCTTCTCCTCCTCGCCTTCCGCGAACACCACGCGGCGCGGATTGGCGCGCACGCGCTCGGCGATCGCCTCCATCGCGCTGGCCGTCGCATCCAGCCGCCCGGCCAGGTCGCGCGCATAGCGGTGCAGGTCGGTGATCGGCTTGCGCGCCACGCCGCTGTCCATCGCCGCCTTCGCCACCGCCGGCGGGATGCGGCTGATCAGGCGCGGGTCGAAGGCGTTGGGGATGATGTATTCCGGCCCGAAGCGCAGCGAGGTGCCGGCGCCGGCGCCGGCCACCTCCTCCGGCACGTCCTCGCGCGCCAGCATCGCCAGCGCCTCGGCCGCGGCCACCTTCATCGCATCGTTGATGGTGCTGGCGCGCACGTCGAGCGCGCCGCGGAAGATGAAGGGGAAGCCGAGGACGTTGTTGACCTGATTCGGATAGTCGCTCCGCCCCGTCGCCACGATGCAGTCCGGCCGCACCGCGCGCGCCTCGTCCGGCGTGATCTCCGGATCGGGGTTGGCCATGGCGAAGATGATCGGGTGCGCGGCCATGCTGCGCACCATCTCGGGCGTCACCGCGCCCTTCACCGACAGGCCCATGAAGCAGTCGGCCCCTTCCAGCGCCTGGCCCAGCGTGCGCGCCGCGGTCTCCGTCGCATGCGCGGACTTCCACTGGTTCATCCCCTCGGTCCGGCCGCGGTGGATGACGCCCTTGGTGTCCACCAGGATGACGTTGTGCGGGCGGATGCCCATCGCCTTCACCAACTCCGCGCACGCGACCGCCGCCGCGCCGGCGCCGTTGATGACGAGCTTCACTTCCTTCAGGTCGCGATTGGTCAGGTGGCAGGCATTGATCAGCCCGGCGGCGGCGACGATCGCCGTGCCGTGCTGGTCGTCGTGAAAGACCGGGATGTCCATCAGCTCGCGCAGGCGCTGCTCGATGACGAAGCACTCCGGCGCCTTGATGTCTTCCAGGTTGATGCCGCCGAAGCTCGGCCCGAGGTAGCGCACCGCGTTGACGAACTCGTCCACATCCTCAGTGCCGACGCAGAGATCGATGGAATCGACATCGGCGAAGCGCTTGAACAGCGCCGCCTTGCCTTCCATCACCGGCTTCGACGCCAGCGCGCCCAGGTTGCCCAACCCCAGCACCGCCGTGCCGTTGCTGATCACCGCAACGAAATTGCCCTTCGAGGTGTAGTCATACGCCAGCGACGGATCGCGATGGATGTGCAGGCAGGGCTCCGCCACGCCCGGGCTGTAGGCGAGCGACAGATCGCGCGCAGTGGTCAGCGGCTTGGTCAGGCGGATCTCGAGCTTGCCCGGCCGGCCCTCCGCATGCATCGCCAGCGCTTCTTCGCCGGTGATGCGGGCAGTGCGGGTGTCGCCCAGCCCCTCGGCCGCGAGGCCCTCGGACAATGTCTTTCGCGCGTCGTCCATGGTCCAGCCATTCTCCCCAACCGACCACACTTATGCGACCCCGGCGCGCGCGACGGAAGCCAGCCGCTTCGCAACTGCGTTGTGCGCCTGTCCTCGCCTAGGCCGCGAAGGTCAGCTCCACCGCGACACCGGCGGGGTCGGTGAGAAAGATCTGGTGCAGCGGGAAGCCGGGCACCGGCGCCTCGCGCGAGGCAATGCCGAGCCGCGCCAGCCGCCCGCGTGTCTCCTCCAGCCCATCGGCACGCAGCGCGATATGGCCGAAGGTGCCGGCATCGCCGGCGGGCAGGGGCGCGCCATCGGGCAGCCGGGCGGCGATGTGGACCACCGCGCGCGCCCCGGCCCAGAACCAGATGCCCGGGAAGTCGAAATCCGGCCGCGGTCCCTCGGCGAGGCCCACCACCTCGCCCCAGAAGCGGCGCATCGCCGGCAGGTCTTCCGGACGGCAGCGGATATTGACGTGGTCGAGCCCACTGACCGGCATGGTGCGCTCCTCCCTTTGCGCCAGCCTGACAGGCGCGGGGCCGGCGCGTCCAGCGCCGTGCGGGGTTCAGATGCTGAATGCATAGTTCACCGCGAGGATTGCCGCCGCTCCGGCCAGGATCGAGAGCAGCCGGATCAGGATGATCAGCCGCACATCGCCGAAGCCGATCTCCCGCCCATGCGGCGTGCGCTGCGGCGGCTCGGCCGAGAAGGCCACCCGGCCCGGCCCGTGCGAGCCCAGCCCCATCACCAGGTGGGGCTTGCCCGCCCGCCGCCACAGCCAGGCCGGCCAGGCCAGCGTGGCGAAGGCGAGCCGCCCGCATGCCCGCAGCCAGAACAGGGCGCGGGAATTGCGGTGCAGGTGCAGCACGATCCAGGGATGGCGGAGATCGGCCAGCACGGTGACCAGCTCCGCCTTCTGCGCCGCGCCGCCGATGATCACATGGGCGACCGCGATGTCCTTCGCCCAGCCCGGCACCGCCACCGGCAACCAGAAGAACACCACGTCGAACATGGTGTGGAAGACGACCACATAGGTCCGCAGCAGCCCCGCCAGGACCACCGCGACCGGCAGCTGCGCCAGGTCGAGCACCAGCCGCGCTACCGAGACGGCCGCCATCAGCATCGCGATCCAGGAGAAGGCGCCGCCCCGCTGGTGCGATAGCTCGGCGGCAGGCGCGGACGGCACATTCTTCGGCTCATTCCGGAAAGGTGCGCAGTAGAGGGATGTGCGGCGAACCTGTCCAGGCGAGCGGATGCTTCGCAGCGTGCGCCGCAGGCGGTAGTCAGGCCGGGTGACAGACGGCCCCGCATCCGCCCCGCGCGACTGGATCCCGCTTGCCGAAGGCGACCGCATCCCGCGCGCCGAAGGCGCGACCCCCGCGCTCGCCCAATGGTTCGCCGCCAAGGCCGCGCATCCGGACGCGCTGCTGTTCTTCCGCATGGGCGACTTCTTCGAGCTGTTCTTCGCCGACGCCGAGGACGCCTCGACGATCCTCGACATCGCCGTCAGCCATCGCGGCGAGCATCGCGGCCAGCCGGTGCCGATGGCCGGCGTGCCGGCCCATGCCGTGGATGCCTACCTCGCCCGCCTGATCCGCGCCGGCCGCCGTGTCGCGATCTGCGACCAGATGGAGACGCCGGAGGAGGCCAAGCGCCGCAAGGCGCCCACCATCCGCCGCGAGGTCGTCCGCGTCGTCACGCCCGCGACGGTCACCGAGGACGGGTTGCTGGAAGCCGGACGCCAGGCCTGGCTGCTTGCGCTCGCCGAGACAGGCGAGGGCCTCGGCGCCGCCTGGCTCGACATCTCCACCGGCGCCTTCGCCACCGCCGCCCTGCCGCGCGCGGAACTCGGCGCGTTGCTCGCCCGGCTGGAACCGGCCGAGGCGGTGGTCGCGCCCGAACTCGCCGAGGATCCCGAACTCGCGCACCGGCTCGCCGGCCGCATCGCGCCGCGCCTGGTGCCGCGCGACCCCGCGCGCACGCTGCACGAGGCCTATGGCGTCGTCACCCTGGACGGCTTCGGCCGCTTCGCCGAGCCCGAGCTTGCCGCCGCCGCCCTGGCGCTCTCCTATGTGCGGGAGACGCAGGCCGGCGCCCTGCCGCGGCTCGACCCGCCGCGCCCGCAGTCGGATGCCGCCGGCGTACTGGCGCTGGATGCCGCCACCCGCCGCAGCCTGGAAATTCTCCGGGATCAGCGCGGCGGGTCGGAGGCTACGCTTCTCGCTGCGGTGGACCGCACGCTGACCGCGGCCGGCGCGCGCGAGCTGGCCTCGCGCCTCGCCGCGCCGCTGGCGGATGCGGAGCAGATCGCCGCGCGGCACGATGCGGTCGCCTTCCTGCTCGGCGATGCGGAGACGCGGCAGGCGATCCGTGCGGCGCTGAAGGGTGCGCCCGACATGGCGCGCGCGCTCGCCCGTTTGGCGCTGGACCGCTTCGCCCCGCGCGACCTTGGCGCGCTGCGGGTGGGCCTCGACCTCGCGGCGCAGATCGTCGCCGCGCTGGAAGCGCCGGCGCTGCCGATCCCGCCGCTGGTGCGCGAAGCCGCCACGGCGCTGCGGCTCGACCCCGCCCTCGCCGCCGAGCTGGCGCGCGCGCTGGCGGAGAAGCTGCCGGCGCGGCTCGACGATGGCGGCATCATCGCCCCCGGCTACGACGGCGAGCTGGATGCCCTGCGGCGCCTGCGCGATGGCGGGCGGGAGGCGATCGCGGCCTTGCAGTTGGATCTCGCCCAGGCCTGGGGCGTGGCCAGCCTGAAGATCCGACACCACCAGCAATTCGGCTTCCTGGCCGAGGTGCCCACCGCAGCCGGCGAGAAGCTTCTCCGGGATCCGCCATCCGGAGCCACCGGGCAGCTTGCGGCCATCCATCGCCAGACCATGGCGAACGCCGTACGCTTCACCTGCGCCGCGCTGGCGGAGCTCGACCGCAAGGTGGCCGAGGCCGGCCAGCACGCCGCCGCCCGCGAACGCGCCTGCGTCGCGCATCTGCGCCGGATGCTGCTCGACGCCGGCGCACCCGTCGCCGAGGCGGCGCGGGCGATGGCGGAGCTCGACGTCCACGCCGCCGCCGCCACGCTCGCCACCGAGGGCGGCTGGTGCCGCCCGGAGATCACCGAGCGCGCCGAGTTCCGCGTCGTCGCCGGCCGCCACCCGGTGGTGGAGGCGGCACTCCGCAAGGCTCGCGGCCCGGCCTTCGTGCCCAACGATTGCGACCTCTCCCCCGGCCGCCGGCTGTGCCTGCTGACGGGCCCGAACATGGCCGGCAAGTCCACCTGGCTGCGCCAGAACGCGCTGCTGGTCGTCCTCGCCCAGGCCGGCCTCTTCGTGCCGGCGGCCGAGGCGCGGCTCGGCCTGGTGGACCGGCTGTTCAGCCGGGTCGGCGGCGGCGACGACATCGCCGGCGGCCGCTCCACCTTCATGGTCGAGATGGCCGAGACCGCCGCCATCCTCAACGGCGCCACCGCGCGATCGCTGGTGGTTCTCGACGAGGTCGGCCGCGGCACCGCCACCTGGGACGGGCTCGCCATCGCCTGGGCGGTGCTGGAGGCGCTGCACGACCGCATCCGCTGCCGCGCCATCTTCGCGACGCACTTCCACGAGCTCACTCAGCTCGCCGGCCGCCTGCCCGAACTCCGCCTCGCCCAGATGAAGGTGCGCGACTGGCGCGGCGAGGTGGTGTTCCAGCACCTGGTGGGCGACGGCGCGGCCGAGCGCTCCTGGGGCGTGCATGTCGCCCGGCTCGCCGGCGTGCCGCGCCCGGTGCTGGCGCGCGCCGCACAGGTGCTCTCGGCGCTGGAGGCGCGCGCCCGCGCGGGCGGGCCGGATGCGCTGGCGGAGGAACTGCCGTTGTTCGCTACGCCCGGCCAGCCGCCGGCCCCCACCTCTGCCCTGCACGCGGCGGTGGCGGAGCTGGACCCCGATGCCCTTTCACCGCGAGAGGCGCAGGAAGCGCTTTACCGGCTGAAGTCACTGTCAACATCAGATACCGCAGCGCAACACGACGAGACTGTTGCCGCGGCGCGCAAGTCGTTATCGTGACATCGATGCCGATGTTCCTCGCGCACGCGCCCGACGCGGCCGGCTCACCCTCGGGGGAGACGCCGGAAGTCCTGCCCGACCTGATCGCCGCGCTGCTCGATGGCGAACGCCCGGTCGCGCGTGAGGAGGCGCTCGCCCAACTCCGCCGCCAGCTCGGTCGCATCCAGGGCAAGGTCCAGCGCGCCTTCGAGGCCCATGAGCTTTCCGGCCTCGCCGCCGCACGATGGCTCGCCGCGCTGACGGATGGCTTGGTCGGCGCGATCCACGGCTACACCATGGCCGTGGTTCCGCCGGGCCCGGGTGATGCGAAGACCGAGCCGCCCTTCGCCCTGATCGCCACCGGCGGTTATGGCCGCGGCGTGCTGGCGCCCTATTCCGACATCGACCTGCTGTTCCTCTCCGATGCGCCGCTCGGTCCGCAGGGGCGCCGCGCCGTGGAGTTCCTGCTCTACCTGCTCTGGGATCTCGGCCTGAAGGTCGGCCACGCCACCCGCACGGTGGACGAATGCATCGAGGATGCGAAGGGCGACGTCACCATCCAGACGGCGCTGATCGACGCCCGCTGGATCGCCGGCGAGCGCCCGGTGTTCGAGCGCTTCGATGCCGCCTTCGCCGCCTTCCGCAAGCAGTCCGGACTGGCCGCCTTCCTCGCCGCCAAGCGCGCCGAACGCGCCGCGCGCCACGCCCGCTACGGCGAGAGCCCCTTCCTGGTGGAGCCGCATGTCAAGGAGGGCCGTGGCGGGCTGCGCGACCTGCAGACGCTCTACTGGCTGGCGCGCCATGCCTTCGGCGTGCAGCGCATGCCCGAACTCGTCGGCCCCGCCAGCCCCGGCGGCGGCCTGCTGACGCCGCAGGAGGCGCGCGCCATTCGCCGCGCCTGGAACTTCCTCTGGACCGTCCGCTTCCACCTTCACTACGTCACCGGCCGCGCCGAGGAACGCCTCACCTTCGACCTCCAGCCGGTGGTCGGCGCCCGCATGGGCTACACCCGCCACGGCGTGCAGGACGGTGTCGAGCGGTTCATGAAGCACCTGTTCCTGACGGCGCGCGACGTGGTGCGCCTCACCCGCCTGCTGGAGCCCGCACTCGAACGCGCCGCCCTCGGCCCGCCGGCGGTGCTGCCCGCGGGGGATGCGGCACTCGCCCAGGCCGGCGTCGCGCTGGCCGATGGCAAGGTGCTGATCGCGCCCGACCGCAACGTCGCCGAGGATCCCGCGGTGATGCTGCGCCTGGTGCGCGCCGCCCGCGACCGGGGCCTCGAGATCCATCCGCTGGCGCATCGCGCGCTGGTGCGCAATGCGCGCTACGCGGTGAAGCTGCGCGACGACAAGGCGGCCAACGCGCTGTTCATCGATATCCTTTCCGGTCGCGATTCCGCGCGGTGGATGCGCACGTTGAACGAGGTCGGCTTCCTCTCCCGCTTCATCCCGGAGTGGGCGCGCATCGTCGGACTGATGCAGTTCGACACCTATCACGTCTTCACCGTCGAGGAGCACACGATCGAGGCGATCGGCGTGCTCGGCCAGCTGGAGCGCGGCGAGCTGGCGGAGGTCGCGCCCGTTGCCTCGGAGCTGGTGGGCCAGGTGCAGTCGCGCCGTGCGCTCTACGTCGCGGTGCTGCTGCACGACATTGCAAAGGGCCGCGGCGGCGACCATTCGGAGCTGGGTGCGGAAATCGCGCTCGATCTCTGTCCGCGCTTCGGCCTGACGCCGGAGGAGACCGAGACCGTCTCCTGGCTGGTTCTGAACCACCTGCTGGTCAGCCAGACCGCCTTCAAGCGCGACATCGACGACCCCAAGACGATCCTCGACATCGCCGAGACGGTGCAATCGCCCGAACGCCTGCGCCTGCTGCTGGTCCTCACGGTCGCCGACATGCGCGCCGTTGGACCCAAGGTGTGGAATGGCTGGAAGGCGACGCTGCTGCGCGAGCTCTACTGGCGCGTCGCCGAGGTGCTGGCCGGCGGGCTCTCCGTGCCGGAGCGCGACACCCGCGTGGCGCGCGCCCGCGCCGCCGCCGCCGCGATGCTCTCCGACCGGCCGAAGGAGGAGGTGGATCACTTCCTCGCCCTCGGCTACCCCGGCTACTGGCTCTCCTTCGACCCCGAGACGCATGCGCGCCACGCCCACATGATCCACGAGGCGGAGAGCGAGGGCGCGCCGCTGACGGTGCGCACGCGGGTGATCGAGGCGCGCGCGGTGACCGAGGTGACGGTCTATTGCGCCGACCATCCCGGCCTGTTCAGCAAGATCGCCGGCGCGCTGGCGGTGGCCGGTGCCTCCATCGTGGATGCGCGCATCCACACCATGACCAACGGCATGGCGCTCGACACCTTCTGGGTGCAGGACGCCGCCGGCGGCGTGTTCGACGCGCCGCACCGGCTGGCTCGGCTGGCGGTGCTGATCGAGCAGTCGCTGTCCGGCCGCCTCCGGCTGGACGCCGAGATCGGCAAGCTGCGCCGCGAGCCGGCCCGGTTGCGCGCCGTGCAGATCCCGCCGCGCGTGGTGATCGACAACCACGCCTCCAACTCGCACACGGTGATCGAGGTGAACGGCCGCGACCGCCCGGGCCTGCTGCACGACGTGACGGCGGCGATCAGCGAGCAGGGGCTGCAGATCGGCTCGGCGCACATCACGACCTACGGGGTGCGCGCGGTGGACGTGTTCTACGTCAAGGACGTGTTCGGCCTGAAGGTCGAGAACGAGCGCAAGCTCGCGACGCTGCGCAAGGCGCTGGTGGCGGCACTTGGCGGCGCCGAGGCGCCGTCCGCGGAGGAGGCGGCGCTCCGCGCCGTGTGAACGCCGGCTATCCGCGCGCGTTGGTCCCGCGTGACGGAGGACCGACGCATGGCGCAGGACGAGAAGGGCCGCAAGGGCGGCGCATCCACCGGAAGCGAGGCGAAGACAGCGCGGCCGACCAGCGTCGGGCCCCATCATGTCCGGGACAAGCAGGAGGATCCGGGCAATCCCGGCATCCGGCCCGAGGAGGGCTATGGCGCCGAGATCGCGCGCAACGACGAGGCGGCGCGGCAAGGCCCGGGCGGCGGCCCCATCGCGCCGTCACCCAAGACCGAGACTGCGGACGAGTCTGGCGGCACGGAGGAGATGCTGCGCAAGGCGGGCGCGCCGCGCAGCACGCCGCCACTGACCGGCACGACGAAGGAGTAGCTTCGCCTACCTCTCGCGGAACGAAAGCGACATCATGGTGACGGCGGGGTCGAGGCAGTCCCGCATCTCGCGCGGAAACTCCATCCACAGCGTGGCGACGGTGCCGTCCCGCGCCAGCAGGGTGCGCCGGTAGAAGATGCGGCCGACCATGTAGCCGCTGATGACGAACCAGTTGTCGCGGATGCGGCGATAGGTGATCTCGCCGCCCGCGTTCTCCACCACGTCGCCTTCCGCCTCGCGCAGCAGCGCGCGAAGGGTGCGTCCCTCAAGGTTCGGCGCGGCGTTGACGACTGCCGTGGCGCGGCGGTCCTCCGTCCAGAAGCGCGCGCTGTCACCCTCGGCCGGCACGCTCTGCGGATCGAGGCGGAAGACCGAGGGATAGTCGAAGCCGAAGCGCGCATTGCGGTAGCTTCGGCGTTCCCAGTCCTCGGGGGCCGCGCATCCGGCGGCGAGCGCCGACGACACACCGGGCAAGATGAAGACGGCCAGCGCACCGGCTCGGACCAGATGCATCGCGTGGCTCCGACAGTTGGTTGGCAGCCCCGCACAACGCAACGCAGCTGGGTTGGGCACGCGACTTTCCGCACTGCGAACAGCCACCGGGCGGTGCGGAGCCGTTCCGTTGCGCCGCGTGCTCGACTAGACTTGCTGCGCGGCGCGCAATCGGCCGCGCCGGGATCGGGGACGAACCGCGTGACAGACGAAGCTCCAGCCTCCGCCCGGCTCGCCATCCTGATCGACGCCGACAACGCGCAGCCCTCGGCGGTGGAGGGCGTCCTCGCCGAGGTCGCGCGCTACGGCATCGCCTTCATCCGCCGCGCCTATGGCGACTGGACGACGCCGAATCTCGGCGGCTGGAAATCGGCGCTTCTGGACCATTCCATCCAGCCCATGCAGCAGTTTCGCTACACCGTCGGCAAGAACGCGACGGACAGCGCGATGATCATCGACGCGATGGACCTGCTGCACTCGAAGCGCCTCGACGGCTTCTGCCTAGTGTCGAGCGACAGCGACTTCACCGGCCTCGCGCGGCGCATCCGGGAGGAAGGGCAGTTGGTCGTCGGCTTCGGCGAGAAGAAGACCCCGCGCCCCTTCGTCGCCGCCTGCGACCGCTTCGTCTATACGGAGCTTCTGGTCCGCAAGCCGGCGCAGGCCGAGGCGCCGCGCGAGAAGACGGCCAAGCGCCTGACGGACGATGCACATCTCGTGGATCTACTCACCGCCGCAGTGGATGCTGCGTCCGACGAAACCGGCTGGGCCCGGCTCGGCACTGTGGGCAGCAAGGTCGCGCAGCAGGCGCCGGAATTCGATTCCCGCTCCTGGGGCTTCGCCAAGCTCAGCGGCCTGATCGGGGCCATGCCGATCTTCGAAGTCGAGGAGCGCCGCAACGCCGACGGCACCTCCCGCACGCCCTATGTCCGGCGCAGGCCGCAGGCCGCCGGAACGAAGGGCGTGAAGGGCGCGGGCCGCGCCTGATGCCGACTACCCCAGCAACCGCCCGATGACGCGGGCGGTGTAGTCCACCACCGGCACGATCTTCCCGTAGTTGATCCGCGTCGGCCCCACCACGCCGATCGCACCCACGATCCGCTGGTCCTGGGCGTTGCGGAAGGGCGCGACGACCATGGAGAGGCCCGCGCTGTCGAACAGGCCGCTCTCGGCGCCGATGAAGATCTGCACGCCCTCGCCGCGCTGCGCGAGGTCAAGCAGGCGCAGCATCGTCTCCTGCGTCTCCAGCCGGTCGAACAGCGACTGGATCTCCTGCACGCGGTGCAGCTGGTCCAGGTTCTGCAACAGCTTCGCCTGGCCGCGCAGGATCAGCGTGCCGCCGACACCGCCGGACCAGGTGGCCAGCCCCGCCTCGATCACCTGCTGCGTCAACTCGTCCAGCGCGGTCTTGTGCGCGGCGATCTCGGCCTGCACGGCGCCCCGCGCCTCGTCCAGCGTGCGGCCGGACAGGCGGGCGTTGAGGTAGTTGCTCGCCTGCACCAGCGCGGAGGGCGGCAGGCCGGGCGGCACCTCGATGACGCGGTTCTCCACCTGGCCATCGGCGGTCACCAGCACCACCAGCGCGCGGCCGGGGCCGAGGGCGACGAATTCGATGTGCCGCAGCGGCGCCTCGCTCTTCGGCGCCACCACCAGCCCGGCGGCGCCCGCCAGGCCCGAAAGCATCTGGCCCGCCTCGGCCAGCGTGTCCTGCAGGGAACGGCCGCCGGCGGCGCAGCGGGCGGCGATGGCGTCGCGCTCCTCCTCCGGCAGGGCGCCGAATTGCAGCAGGCCGTCCACGAACAGGCGCAGGCCCCGCTCGGTCGGCAGGCGGCCGGCGGAGGTGTGCGGCGCGAACAGCAGCCCGGCATCCTCGAGGTCGGCCATCACGTTGCGGATGGTCGCCGGCGAGAGCGCCTGCGGCAGGCGGCGGGAGAGCGTGCGGCTGCCCACCGGCTCGCCGGTCGCGACGTACAGCTCCACCAGCTCGCGCAGGATCGCGGCGCTGCGATCATCGATGCCGGGCGGCAGGGCAGTACCACCCCCTGGGCCACCCCCGAGCGGCAGGGCGGCGGCGGAAAGACTCACGGCCGCTACCCTGGTGGGGCGCGGCGGCCGGTGCATCGGACCCATGGTCGTGTGTCCCGGACGTCTTGCTTGGAGTGGAACAGTAGGGAAACGGCGGCATCCCGGTCAACCTCGCGCATCGCTGCTGGACGACAGGAACGCGGCACCGCAGGGTGCGCGAGCCATGCGCCGCCTCCTGCTCCTCGCCCTGCTGATCCTCGCGGCGCCAGTGGCGGCCAAGGCCCGGGCGGAGACGCCGGCCGATCCCTGGACGGCCTGTACGCGCGCAATCGCCACCGCAGAGCGCGGCGCCGGCATCCCCGAAGGCCTGCTGCTGGCGATCGCACGCGTCGAAAGCGGGCGGCCCGCCCCGCGGGGCGGCGTCGCACCCTGGCCGTTCGCGATCAACGCCGACGGCTCTGGCCGCTTCCCGGAAAGCAGGGCCGCCGCCGTCGCCGAGGTGGAAGCGCTGCGGGCGCGGGGCATCCGCTCGATGGATGTCGGCTGCATGCAGGTGAACCTGTTCCATCATCCGGACGCCTTCCCGGACCTCGGCGCCGCCTTCGATCCCGCGCGCAACGTCGCCTATGCCGTGCGCTTCCTGCGGGAGCTGCGCGCACGCACGGGCAACTGGGCCGAGGCGATCGCGCAGTATCATTCGACCGAGCCGGGCAGGGGGCTTGCCTACCATTCGCGGGTGCGGGTGGCGCTGGTGGCCTCCGGCACGCTGCTCTCGGCGCCGGCCGGGCTGCGCGGGCTCTGCGCGCCGGGGCGGCGGCCCTCGGTGCTGGTGGCGCCGAACGGCAGGCCACGGGTGGTCTGCCGCGCCTGACGCAATGATAGCCGACGAAGTGGATCGCGGCGCCCCCAAGCCGACGCTGGACGCCGCCCCGCGCGGGGGGTACGGGGCGCCATGATCGACTCCCCCGCCGGCTCCAAAGCCCCCTTGTACCGCCCCTCCGGCCGCACCGCCGATGCGCTGCGCGAGGTCTCGCTGACGCCGAAGGCCTCGCGCCATGCGGAGGGCTCCTGCCTCATCCGTTTCGGCATGACGGAGGTGCTCTGCACCGCCAGTGTCGAGGGCAAGGTGCCGCCCTTCCTGCGCAACTCCGGCCAGGGCTGGGTCACGGCCGAGTACGGCATGCTGCCGCGCGCCACCCACACCCGCAGCGACCGCGAGGCCGCGCGGGGCAAGCAATCCGGCCGCACCCAGGAAATCCAGCGCCTGATCGGCCGATCCTTGCGCGCCGTGACGGACCTCAAGGCGATGGGCGAGATGACCGTCACGCTCGATTGCGACGTGCTGACCGCCGATGGCGGCACGCGCACCGCCTCCATCACCGGTGCCTGGGTCGCGCTGCACCTGGCCTTCGAGCATTGCATGGCGAAGAACATCCTCAAGAAGAACCCGCTGCGCGACCAGGTGGCGGCGATCTCCTGCGGCATCTGGAACGGCACGCCGGTGCTCGACCTCGACTATGAGGAGGACAGCAAGGCGGAAACCGACGGCAACTTCGTCCTCACCGGCACCGGCGGCGTGGTGGAGGTGCAGGCGACGGCAGAGGGCGCGCCGTTCAGCGAAGCCGAGCTGACGGCGCTGCTCGGCCTGGCGCGCAAGGGCACGGACGAGCTGTTCGCGAAGCAGCGCGAGGCAATCGGGAAGTGAGCCACCGGCTGCTCACCGACCCGAAGATCGTGCTGGCGACGCACAATGCCGGCAAGGTGCGGGAAGTGGCGGAACTGCTGGCGCCGTGGAAGCTGGACGTCGTCAGCGCCGGATCGCTCGGCCTGCCGGAGCCGGCCGAGACGGAGGAGAGCTTCCTCGGCAATGCCCGCATCAAGGCCCTGGACGCGGCACGCGTCGCCGGCCTGCCGGCGCTGGCCGATGACAGCGGCTTCTCGGTCGCCGCGCTCGATGGCGCGCCCGGCGTGCGCACCGCCGACTGGGCGGAGACCCGCCAGGGAGACAAGATCGTCCGCGACTACGCGCTGGCGATGAGCAAGGTCGAGGAGCTGGCACGGCATGCCACGGACCGTCGCGCCTGGTTCTCCTGTGCGCTGGTCCTCGCCTGGCCGGACGGCCACAGCGAGGGCTTTCTCGGCGAGGCGCATGGCCACTGGGTCTGGCCGCCACGCGGGACCAACGGCTTCGGCTACGATCCGATGTTCGTCCCCGACGGCCATGCCCAGACCTTCGGCGAGATGACACCCACGGCAAAGCACGCGATCAGCCATCGCGCCGCCGCCTTCGCGCAATTCGCCGCCGCCTGCCTGCCGCCGCCTTCTTGAGATAGGCCGCCGCACGCCGCTACTGTCGCGGCAGAGGCGCGGGGGATTTTCGCCATGCGGGCGATGCGGACATTGCTGCTGGGGGTCGCGCTGCTCTGGGCAGGCGCGCCGCGCGCCGAACCCCTGACCAGCGACGCCGTGCCACCGGCCGCCACCGGCGTGCGCGTCACCGTGATCGCCGAGGGTATCGCCCGCCCCTGGGCGCTGGCCTTCCTGCCGGACGGGACGATGCTGGTGGCGGAACGACGCGGCCGGCTGCTGCTGGTGCGCGACGGCCAGGTGGATCCCCGGCCCATCGAGGGCCTGCCGCCGATCTACGTCGCCGGCTCCGCCGAACATCTCGCCGGCATGGCCGACCTGGTGCTGCACCCCGATTTCGCGCGCAACCGCACCATCTTCTTCAGCTACGCGCATGGCACGCCGGAGCGCAACCAGACACGGCTGGCCCGCGCCGTGCTGGATGGCCACCGATTGCGCGACCTGCGGGTAATCTTCTCGGCCGAGCCGGAGAAGGTCAGCTACGGCGCCTTCGGCAGCCGGATCGCCTTCCTGCCGGATGGCACGCTGCTGTTCACGGTCGGTGACGGCGGCGATGTGCCGGTCGGCCCGGATGGCCGCATGCCGCAGGAGAATGCGCAGGATCTCTCCACCCACATGGGCAAGGTGGTCCGCATCAACGAGGACGGCAGCGTCCCGCGCGACAATCCTTTTCTCGGGCGCGTCGCGCCGCAGGCGCGCGGAGAAGGTGTCCCGCAGGCGCGCGGAGAAGGTGCGCCGCAGGCGCGCGGCGAACGCGGGGCGAGGGGGGAAATCTATGCGCTCGGCAGCCGCAACAGCCAGGGGCTGGCCTGGGATCCGATCCGCCGCACCGCCTGGTTCACCGACCACGGCGCGCGCGGCGGCGACGAACTGAACCGGCTGGAGGCAGGCCGCAACTATGGCTGGCCTGTCGTCACCCACAGCCGGCAGTACGATCCCGATGCACGCATCGGCACCGGCACCGCCGCGCCCGGCATGACCGATCCGGTGATCGTCTGGACCCAGGCCACCGCGCCCTCCGGCCTGCTGGTCTATACCGGCGATCGCTTTCCCGCCTGGCGCGGCGACCTCCTCTCCGGCGGGCTGATGAGCAAGGATGTGCGGCGCATCCGCCTCGATGCCCGTGGCCGCGTGCTGGGGGAGGAGACGATCCCGGTCGGCGAACGCGTCCGCGACGTGCGGCAGGGGCCGGACGGCTACATCTACCTGCTGACGGACCGCTACCGCGCCGGCCGCATCCTGCGGTTGGAGCCGGAGTGAGAACCATCCTGCGCCGCACGCTTCCCCTCCTGCTGCTGGCCGCACTGGCGCGGCCGGCAGAGGCGGCGGAGGCAGGCGCGCTGCACAGCGCGGCGGGCGTCGTGCCGCGCGACTCGGCGGCCACCGGCGCGGTGGTCTGGGTGCACCCATTCGCGCGGGAATTGCCCGCGCCCGATGCGCCGGCCTTCGCCGAGAGGCTGGTCGCCGCCGGCTGGGACCTGTGGCGCTTCGACCGCGCCGGCGGGCCCGATCCGCTGGCCGAGGGCGCGGCGCGGCTGGCCGCCGGCACGGCGGCGCTGCGGGCGCGCGGCTATCGGCGGGTCGTGCTGCTCGGCGAGAGCCGCGGCGCCTTCATCATGCTGGTGGCGCTACGCTACCCGAACCTCGCCGACGCGCTGGTGCTGGCCGCGCCGGCCGCGCATGGCCGCAGGCCGGAGCGCCGCCCGCAGGCGCTCGCCGATTTCGCCGCTGCGCTGGAGGCCGCCGATCGCCTCGCGCCGGCGCGCCTGGCGCTGTTCCTGTTCGATGACGATCCCTGGGATCCCGATCCATCCGCGCGCGCCGCGCTGTTCCGCGCCGCCGCCATCCGCCTCGGCCGCCCCGCGCTGGTGGTGGACCGCCCGCCGGCGCCGACCGGCCATGGCGGGCTGCAGGAGCCGGACTTCGACCGGCTGTTCGGCACCTGCCTCGCCGCCTTCCTCGATCCGGCCGGGCCGACCGCCGCCTGCCGCTGAAGCACCGCGACCACGTGCCCGTCTCCTGGCGCGTCGAACCGGGGCGGGGCAGCGGGCGTTCGCATCCTTCCATCAGCGAAGGTGACGCGACGTCATGGCCCGCAAGCAGCCCGATATCCGCCGAGACCAGGGCAAGACCGGCGAGGACACCACCGGTACCGCCACCGGCGCGAAGGGCCAGCCGCCCGGCGGCGAGAAGGATGCGCGCGGCCTGACGCGCGAGGGCACCGGCTTCGGCAAGGAGCCCGAGGGCGGCAAGCCGACCGATGCGGGCAGCGGCCCCTGGGCCGTGCACCCCGAGCCCAAGGGCGACTGACCGCTACATCAGGATAGCGGCGCTGAGGCCCAGCAGCGCCGCGGCGGCAACCCCGATCACCGTGAAGGTCAGGCTGGTGCCGGCCACGCGCCAGCGGAAGTTCTCCGGCTCGCGTGCGATCCCGGTGGCATGCGCGATGCGGCCCGCCACCAGCACCACGCCGAGCGCATGCAGCGCCCAATCCGGCAGGCCGTTGATCTCGCACAAGACCAGCAGCAGCACCGCGAACGGCACGTATTCGGAGAAATTGCCATGGGCGCGTGCCGCCCGCTCCACCAGCCGGTGCGAGGTGCCGAGGGCGACGCGGTATTGCCGCCGCGCCTTGATCACTCGCGTTGCCAGCCAGACGAAGTAGAGCGCGAGAACGCCACCGTAGAGCGCGGTGACCGGCAGCATCACGCGCTCTCCTTCACATCGGCCCGCGTGCCGCCCGAGAGACGCAGCAGCTCCGCCGGCGTCGTCGCGAAGACATGCCGGGGCGAGCCGGCAGCGGCCCACACCCGCTCGAAGCGGAACAGGTCCTCATCCACCAGAACCGGCGGCGGCGAGATGTGGCCGAGCGGTGCGACGCCGCCGATGGCGAAGCCGGTGACGTCCCGCACCCAGCTCCCATCCGCGCGTTTCACGTGAAACCCTGTCGCCGCGGCGACCTTGGCCATGTCCACCCGGTTGGCGCCCGAGGCGATGACCAGCACCGCGCGCTCGCCTCCACGCAGGACGATGGATTTGGCGATCTGCGCCACCTCGCAGCCCACCGCCGCGGCGGCTTCCGCCGCGCTGCGGGTGCCTTCGGGGAAGGCCTGCACCGTGTCGCCATGCCCGGCAGCCAGCAGCGCCGCGCGCACCCGTTCGACAGAACCTCCCGACACGCCCATATCCCTCCGCACGATGGAACCGCTGGCCCTCTACATCCACTGGCCCTTCTGCGCCGCCAAGTGCCCCTATTGCGACTTCAACAGCCATGTGCGGGAAACGGTGGACCACGCCGCCTTCGCCGCCGCGCTGCGGACGGAGCTGGCGCGGGAGGCAGCGCGCACCGGCCGCCGGAAGCTGGCCTCAATCTTCTTCGGCGGCGGCACGCCCAGCCTGATGCGCCCCGACACCGCCGCCGCGCTGATCGAGGACGCGGCCCGCCTGTTCGATCCTCTCCCTGACCTGGAGATCACCCTGGAGGCCAACCCCACCAGCGTCGAGCGCGAAAAGCTGCGCGACTTTCGCGCAGCCGGCGTGAATCGCGCCTCGCTCGGCGTGCAGGCGCTCGATCCTTCGGCCTTGGAGTTCCTCGGCAGGAAACATGATACGCCAGAAGCGATCCGGGCGCTGGAGTTTGCACGGGAAATCTTCCCGCGCCTGTCCTTCGACCTGATCTATGCCCGCCCCGGGCAGCAGGAGGCCACCTGGCGCGCCGAGCTGCGCCGCGCGCTCGCGCTGGCGGCCGACCATCTCTCGCTCTACCAGCTCACCATCGAGCCCGGCACGCAATTCGCCACCCTGCACGGCCGCGGCGCCTTCGCCCTGCCGGACGGCGAGGAGGCCGCGCGCCTCTATCTCGCCACCGCGGAGGAAGCGGCGCGCTTCGGGCTGCTGCGCTACGAGATCTCCAACTACGCCAAGCCGGGCGCGGAGAGCCGGCACAACCTCGCCTATTGGCGCTATGGCGACTACATCGGCATCGGCGCCGGCGCGCATCAGCGCATCACGCTGGACGACGGCACGCTGCTCGCCGCCCGCCGCCACCGCGCGCCGGAGGAATGGCTCGCCCGCGTGCAGCGCGACGGCCATGCCATCACCGAGGAGGAAGCCCTCTCCCCCCAGGACCGCGCGCGGGAAGCGCTGCTGATGGGCCTGCGCCTCGCCGAAGGCGTGGACCCCGCCCGCATCGCGCTCCGCAGCGGCCTTTCCTTCGAGGACAGCGTGGACACGCGCATGCTGGACACGCTGGCCGGGGAAGGCCTGCTCGCCTGGCGTCATGGCCGCCTGGCCGCGACACCCGACGGGCTGCTGCGGCTCGATGCGCTGCTGCCGCTGCTGTT
Source organism: Falsiroseomonas sp. (assembly GCF_041690465.1). Classification (GTDB taxonomy): domain Bacteria; phylum Pseudomonadota; class Alphaproteobacteria; order Acetobacterales; family Acetobacteraceae; genus Falsiroseomonas. Next base: position 280,404 of record NZ_JAWLHG010000001.1, read on the forward strand.
GCGCTGACGACACGGCTGCGCTTGCCTGACGCCATGACCCGCACGGTCTTTCTCGGCGCCTATGGCCACGGCAACCTCGGCGACGAGCTCTGCCTGATGGAGGCGATGCGCGCCTTCCCCGCGGCCGAGAGCTTCGCCCACTCGGCCGATCCCGACTGGACCATGCGCTGCGTCCCCGGCCTTGCCGGCTGCTTCGAGCGCCTGCCGGACCTGCTCCGCCTGAAGCCCACGCGCATCGTCTATGGCGGCGGCATGTTCGGCATCGCCGAGGCGTTCCGCGCCTGGATGCCCTGGCTCGCCCGCGCCGCCGCCGAGGGCGCGGAGATCCATTTCCACAACCTCGGCATGGCTCGCATCAAGAACGATCTGGACTGGGTGGATGCGGATGCACGACGGGTGATCAGCGGCGCCGCCTCCTTCACCGTGCGCGACTACGTCTCCTTCGAGATGGCCGCCGAGGCCGGGCTCGGCCGCATGCCGCGCATCACCTTCTACCCGGAAGCCGACATCCCCGCCGAGGCCGGGCTTGCCGAGGCATTGCTGCCGCGCGGGCGCCGGCTGCTCGGCCTTTCGATCATCCCGCTGCCGCTCATGCGCGACTGCCTGCGGCACGACGCGGCGCGGGTGCGCGCGCTGCTCGCGCCCTTCGCCGACCACGCGGTGGTGCCGGTCGCCAGCACCGTGCATCGCGCGGTAGATGAGGAGGACGACATCGCCGGCATTGCCGCCTTCCTCGCCGATTTCCTGCCGGAGGCGGAGATCGCCGCGCCGATCCTGCTCGATCGCGCGCATTGGCGGGCGGAGCTGACGCCGGCGCGGCTCAAGGGGATCATCGCGCGCTGCGATGTGCTGGTGACACAGCGCAAGCACAACGCGATCCACGCCATCGGCAGCGGCGTGCGCGTGCTGGGCCTGCATCCGATGGAGGATGACAGCCTGCGCCGCACCTTCGTCGCGCTGTCGCACCGCCTGCCGCCGGGCTCCCGCTGTGTCGGGCTGGAGACGCCGCCGGCCGAGCGGACCGCAGCGTGAGGACGCTGCTGCTCACCGAGGCGCCGTTCCGCGACCTCGCCTCCCGCGCCATCCTCGCCGAGGCGGCGGAAGCGGTGCCGCATGCGCCGCCGCTGCTGCTTGCCACCCGCGCCCAGCGCGTGCCGGCCGGCTTCCTGCCGGTGGCGCCTGGCGAGGTGCCGGCCGGTATCCGCCAGGTGCTGCTGACCGGCATCTTCCTCGACCGCGGCCAGCTGGAGGTGGCGCTCGCCACCGCCGCCGCCGCCATCGCGGGCGGAGCGCGGCTGCTGGTGCACAATCTGGCGCTGGAAGGCGAGGCGGCGCGCGCTGAGGCGCCCGCGGGGGCGGCGGTGCTGGACCACGCGGCCGGGCTCGGCCTGCGCGACCACCGCACCGCGAACATCCTGACGCTCTGGCGCGTCGCGGCGCCGCTCCGCCTGCTCGGCTATCCCGAACGGCTGGTGCCGCCCGATGACGCGCTGGCGGCGAAGCTCCCACCGGGCCCGATCCTCGGCTTGGCGATCCGCGGGGGCGAGGAGATGCGCCGGTCCTGGCGTCCGCGGCTGCCGACCATCGCGCGCATCCTGTCGCTGGCGGGCGGCTGGGCGGTCCTCGCCCTGCCGACGCGCCTGCCCGGCGGGCCGGATGACGACCTGGTGGCGGCCCGCGAGATCGTTGCGGCAGCGCTGCCGGGCGCGGCCCTGCTGCTGCCGGAGCTCGCCGATCCGGTGGTCTGGCGGCGGCAGCTGACGCCGGCGCGGTTCAAGGCGCTGGTCGGGCGCTGCCGCATGGTGGTCACCAACCGCGACTTGGTCGCGGCCCTCGCGACGGCGTCGGGCGTGCCGGTACTCGGCCTGGCGCTGGGCGCCGATCGCCGCATCGTCTCCTGCCTCGCCACCGTGGCGAACGAGTTGCCGCCCGGCTCCGCCCTTCTGCACCCGGCCGCCGGCTGAAGGCCGGTCAGCCCCCCTTCGCCAGCTCCAGCGCGCGGGCATAGACCTGCTTGCGCGGCAGGCCGGTGGCGGCGGCGACCATGGCGGCGGCATCGCGCAGGCTGGCACCTTCCATCGCCGCCCGCAGCTGGGCATCGAGGTCCGCCTCGCCGGTCGCCTCCTCCGGCGCCGGGCCGACCACGATGCAGATCTCGCCCCGCGCCTCGTGCCCGGCGTAATGGGTGGCGAGCTCCGCCAGGCTGCCGCGGCGCACTTCCTCGAAGCGCTTTGTCAGCTCCCGCGCCACGGCCGCCGGGCGGTCGCCGCCCAGCCCCTCGGCGAGCGCGGCCAGCGCCTCGGCCAGGCGGTGCGGCGCCTCGTGCAGCACCACCGTCGCTGCAAGCCCCGCCCGCTCCGCCGCCCGCAGACGCGCGATCGCCGCGGCGCGCGGCCCGCCCTTCGGCGGCAGGAAGCCCAGGAAGAGGAAGGGATGCGGCGGCAGGCCCGAGAGCGTCAGCGCCATCACCGCCGCGTTCGGCCCCGGAATCGCCGTCACCGGCAGCCCCGCCTCGATCACCGCCCGCACCAGCCGATAGCCGGGATCGGAGACCAGCGGCGTGCCGGCATCCGAGGCCAGCGCGAGGCGTTGCCCTGCGCGAAGCCGTTCCAGCACGCGCGGCACCATCTCCGCCTCGTTATGGTCGTGCAGTGGCAGGAGCGGCGCGGACATGCCATGACGGGCCATCATCTGGCCGGTCACCCGGGTATCCTCGCACAGCACGGCGTCCACCCCGCCGAGCACCGCGAGCGCCCGCGGCGACAGGTCGCCGAGATTGCCGATCGGCGTCGCCACCAGGGACAGCCCCGCCGGTGCTTCCCGCGATGACGCCCGTTCAGGAGGGTCGCCGCTTGCCGTCATCCGCTCTGCTGCCTCCCCGAGACGCCGGCCTTCCGTCACGCCGCACCCTGGCGGGCCTGGCGATCGCTGCCCTTCTCGGCCTGTCGGCCTGTGCGCCGCAATACCCCGGCTCCGGCTATGTCGGAGTCGCGCCCCCGATCGGCATGGCGCCGGGGGGGCCGATGCAACGGGCGGCGCTGCTGCTGCCGCTGTCCGGGCCGCAGGCGGCGCTCGGCCAGGCGATGATGAACGCCGGCACGCTGGCGCTGTTCGACGAGGCGCCGACCGGCGTGGAATTCACGCCCCGCGACACCGGCGGCACTCCCGCCGGCGCCGCCGCGGCCGCCCGCGCCGCGATCGCCGAAGGTGCACGCGCCCTGGTCGGCCCGCTGACCAGCGCAGAGGCCGCGGCCGTCGCGCCGGTGGCGCGCAGCGCCGGCGTGCCGCTGCTCGCCTTCACCAATGACGAGCAGCGCGCGGGGCAGGGCGTCTGGGTGCTCGGCACCACGCCGCAGCAGCAGGTGCGCCGGGTGGTGGCGGCGGCGGCGCGCGATGGTGCGCAGCGCTTCGCACTCGCCGCCCCGAATACCGAATTCGGCCGCGCGCTGGCGGCGGCGCTGCGCCGCGCGACCGCCGATCTCGGTCTGCCGCAGCCCCGCATCGCCCTGCATCCCGCCACTGCCGAGCCGGGCATGGCCGCCGGCGGCGCGCGCGCGCAGATGCGCGACGTGGATGCGCTGCTGATCGGCGAATCCGGCGAGCGCGCGCGCCGCTTCGCCGCCGCCTTTGCCGGGCTCGCCAGCGCCATGCCGCCGCCGGCGTCCGATCCCGCCGCGCCCGACGCGCCCATCCCCGACACCGCTGAGCCGCCGCCGGGCCCGCGCCTGCTCGGCACCACGCTCTGGCTCAACGACGGCGCGCTGCGCGGCGAGCCTTCGCTGGGTGGCGCCTGGTTCCCCGGCCCCGACGCCCGCGCCCGCGCCCGCTTCGAGAGCCGCTACCGCGAAGCCTTCCAGGAAACGCCGCCGCGCGTCGCCGCCGCCGCCTACGACGCCGCGGCGCTGGCCGCGCGGGCGCTGCGCAGCAATGCGCCGGTGGACAGCCTCACCGCCTCGCAGAGCTTTTCCGGCGCCGAAGGCCCGGTGCGCCTGCTGCCGGGCGGGCAGACGCTGCGTGGGCTGGCGATCTACGCCCTTTCCCCCTCCGGCGATCCGCTTCTGCTCGAGCCCGCCGCCGACCCGGCCGGGCCCGGCTTCTAGCCGCGTCGTCGGCGCCTGAAGCCACAGGCGATGCCGGTCGCCGCGCCGCGCGCCAGGCGCCTGCTTGCCGCCGCCGCGCTGATCGGCGGCGTGCCGGCGACGGCGCTGCTGCTGCTGCTGCTGGGCGGCTGGCTCGCCGCGCTGCCCGCGCTGCTCGCGCTGGTCGCAACCGGCGCCGCGGCAATCGCTCTTGCACGGGTCTGGCTCGGCAACCTCCAGCGGCTCGGCGAGGCGATACGCCGCGCCGAGGCGGGGGAGGGCGAGGTGCCGGCGCTCTCCCACCGGATCGTGCTGCCCTCGGTGGCGGAGATCGCCGAGGATGTGCGCCGCCTGGCGCGCAGCGCCAACGAACGCGCCGAGCTGGTGATGCGGCTCCGCCGCGCCGACGCCGCGATCATCGAGCGCCTGCCCGACCCGCTGGTGGTGTTGGATGCGCGCGGCGCGGCGCTGCGCGCCAATGCGGCGGCGCGGTCGCTGTTCGGCAGCGGCAGCGGCGTCAATGCCGGCGCCGCCGGCGACCTCGCCGCGCTGCTCCGCCATCCCACCCTGGCCGACGCGCTCGACGCGACGCTGGCCGGCGAGGGGCCCCGCCAGGTGGACATCGCGCTGCCCGTACCGGTGCCGCGCGACCTGCTGGTGCATGTCATCCTGATGGAGCCGCCGCTCTCCGATGGCGGGCGCATCGTGCTGCTGCTGTCCGACCGCACGCGGGAGCGCGCGGTGGAGCGGATGCGGGCCGACTTCGTCGCCAATGCCAGCCACGAGCTGCGCACGCCGCTCGCCTCGCTCATCGGCTTCATCGAGACGCTGCGCGGCCCGGCCCATGACGATGCGGAGGCGCGGATGCGCTTCCTCGGCATCATGGCCGAACAGTCGGAGCGGATGCGGCGGCTGATCGACGACCTGCTCGGCCTCTCCCGCATCGAGATCACCGAGCACCAGCCGCCGACCGGCGAGGTGGACCTCGCCGCCCTGGCCGCGGCCGAGGCGGAGGCGATGGCGCCGATCCTGGCGCAGCGCCGCACCCGGCTGGAGACCGCGCTCGAGCCCGGCAGCCTTGCCAAGCCGGCGGATGCCGAGCAGCTCGGCCAGGTACTGCGCAACCTGCTGGAGAACGCGGCCCGCTACGGCCGGGAAGGCGGGACGATCCGGCTTGCCGTGGCGCGCGCCGCGCCGGGCGGGGAGGGGACGGCGCCGCGCTGGCCCTCGCGCCCCGGCGTGGTGCTGAGCGTCGCCGATGACGGGCCGGGCATCGCCCGCCAGCACATCCCGCGCCTGACGGAGCGCTTCTACCGCGTGGACCGCGGCCGCAGCCGCAATGCCGGCGGCACCGGCCTCGGCCTCGCCATCGTCAAGCACATCGTCAATCGCCACCGCGGCCAGCTGGTGATCGAGAGCGAGGAGGGCGCCGGCGCCACCTTCAGCGTGTGGCTGCCGGCCGGGGGCGGTTGAACCGGCCTACAGCAGCAGGTCGCCCGGGCCGAGCAGGGGAAGGCCCTTGAGCACGATCACCATGTCCGCCTCGGCGTCGGCATCGGCGGTATCGAGCTCGATGCGGAGCTGGCGCAGCGCGAAGTCGCGCACCATGCGCAGCTCCGCCACGCCGGCGCCACCGGAGAAGGCGGCGGTGCCGATCAAGGTGAAGGCGTCGTCCCCCGCCGTCGCCGCATCGGCATCCAACGCCGAGAGGTCGAGCAGGTCGGTGCCGCGCGCGAAGTCGAACAGGAGGTCCGTCGCCGCGTCCGTGCTGTCGGCGAGGTCGGCATAGGCGAAGACATCGCCCTCCGTCCCGCCGCGCAGCGTGTCGGCGCCGGCGCCACCGAGCAGCGTATCGGCGCCGGCATCGCCGAACAGGCGGTCGTCGCCGCCGCCGCCGCGCAGCAGGTCGTTCTCCGTCCCGCCGCGCAGCACGTCCTCGCCCCCTCCGCCATCCAGGGTGTCCGCGCCCACGCCGCCCAGGACGGTGTCGGCGCCTTCGCCGCCATCGGCGAGGTCGTCGCCGGCATCGCCGCGCACCCGGTCGCCATCGGCGCCGGCCTCCAGCGTGTCCGCGGCCTCGCCGCCGACCAGGGTGTCGTTTCCGGCGCCGCCAAGCAGCCGGTCGGCCTCGGCGCCACCGTTCGTCAGGTCGGCACCCTCGCCGCCGTCGAGCGTGTCCGCGCCGAGGCTGCCGATCAGCGTATCGGCGCCGGCCTCGCCGAGAAGGCTGTCGGCGCCGATCATCCCCAGCAGCCGGTCATCGCCGCCGGCGCCGGCCAGGGAATCGTCCCCGCCCCGGCCCTGGAGCGTGTCGGCGCCCTCGCCGCCAACGAGCGCCTCGGCGCCGCCCGTGCCGGACTGCGCGCCGCCCGGCGGGGCGAGGTCGAAGCGCGCGGCGCGGATCTGGTAGTCGAAGCCGTTGTTGGTGTCCTCCCAGGCGACGACGAGGGTGCCGTTGCCGGTCATCGTCATCTCGGGGCGGGTCTGCTGGCCCTGGATGGTGGAGTCGAGCCGCATCACCGCGCCATCGGGCGTGCCGTCCGCGTTCAGGCGCTGGCCGAGGACGTTCGAATCGAAGATCCCGGGGGCGTAGCCGGAGATCGCCACCAGCACTCCGCCATCGGGCAGCACGCCGAGCTCCGTCGTGCCGAAGCTCGACACATCGAAGGTGATGTCGCGCGCCGTGCCCTCGAGCGCGCCGGCGGCATCGAGGAAATAGACGCGCACCACGGATGCGCTGGCGCCGATGGTCAGCGCGTGGGCCACCACGAGGCCGCCATCGGGCCGCGCAGCGAGCACGGTGGCGTGTCGCTCGGGGTTGTCGGGGATGAAGGCCGGCAGCGCCGCGACCGATCCGTCGAGGTTGCGGAACACGATCTGGGAGACGGAGGTGAAGCCGTTGAAGGCCTGGGCCGCAAGCGCCAGCACGCCGGCATTCGGCCCCTGGAGCGCCGCCGCGGCGTCATGGATGCCGATCCCGACATAGGGCCCGGCGGAGGTCAGCAGCGTGCTGGTGGCGCCCGCGGTGCCATCCGCCTCGATGATGAGCAGCTTCAGCCTGTCCGGGCTGCCGGCACCGTCGGTGTACATCAGCCCGGCGCGTCCGCCGTCCAGCGCGACGATCTGGTGGAAGTTGACGCCTTCGGAGAAGGCCCCGCCGGTGGCGACCGGGATCTCGGCACCGACGAGGTTGCCGGTCGCGGGGTCCATGACGAAGGCGCCGATCCGACTGGTGCCGGCCGTGAAGTCGCTCACACCCCAGCCGGCCGCGACATGGCCGTTGGACAGCGTGACCAGGCCGGAGCCGTCGAAATACCCGGTCAGGTCGGCACTCACCGGCGCCGCGGGACCGAGCGCCGCGCCATCGGTGCCGAACCGCCGGACCATAATCGTGACGCCCCGGTCGGCGTCGATCGCCTAGGGATAGGTCGGCGGGGCCCCGCCGGCGGTTTCCGGCAGGAAGTCATTCCAGATCGCGACGAAGCCGCCCTCCGCCGTGCCGGTAATGTGAGGCCGATACTCGGCACCGTACCGCGATGTTCCGTCCTCCGGCCAGAGGATCAGGTTGGACTGGCCGTTGACCGGGTTGGGAACCCGCATCCGGCTTCTCGTGCGTGCTTGGAAATTGCTGCCAATCGATCCGGCATTTGCGCCTGAGGTGCAACCAACCTGAAGTCGATAACGCGGCGGCGCCACCCCGCCGACCACGCCAGCCCGGCGAAACCGCTTGCCTGAATCGGATACAATAGGCGATATCGGATCGCTGCCTCACGCGTGCGTGATGCCGCGCCGCGAAAGCCTTTCGCCGGCGGGGCGTTACCGCCCTGCCTTCCCGCCTGTCCGCCGCCACTGCCCGGAGTTCCGCGTGACCCCGCCCGAACCGCTGTTCCGCTCCTTCTTCATGGCCGGCTTCGAGTGCTCGACGCACCGCAACATGTCCCGCCGCCGGCTCGACATGATCGCCGCCACCCACCACGACATGCTCGCCTTCGAGGATTACAGCCAGCTTGCCGAGCACGGCATCCGCACTGCCCGCGACGGCGTGCGTTGGCATCTGGTTGAGACCTCGCCCGGCCAGTACGACTGGTCCTCCGTCCTGCCGATGCTGCGTGCGGCCGAGCGCGCCGGCACCCAGGTGATCTGGGATCTCTGCCACTATGGCTGGCCGGACGATCTCGACGTGTTCTCGCCGGCCTTCGTGGACCGCTTCGCCCGCTACGCCGCCGCCTTCGCCAGGCTGCATGTGGCGGAGACCGGGCGCGCGCCCTTCGTCTGCCCGGTGAACGAGATCTCCTTCCTCGCCTTTGCCGGCGGCGACATGGAGCGTTGCAGCCCGCATGCGAAGGGCCGCGGCATGGACCTCAAGCGCAACCTGGTGCGCACCGCCATCGCCGGCACCCATGCGGTGCGCGAGGCCGCCCCCGGCACCCGCACCGCCGCGATCGACCCGGTGATCCACATCGTGCCGCGCAACCCGGGCGAGGCCGAGGCGGTGCGCCTGCACAATGCCAGCCAGTGGCAGGCCTGGGACATGCTGGCCGGCCGCGAGGAGCCGGAACTCGGCGGCAGCGAGGAGGTGCTGGATGTCGTCGGGATCAACTACTACTGGAACAACCAGTGGCTCCACCACGGCGAGCCGCTCAGCGTGTTCGACGCCGCGCGCTTCCGCCCCTTCCGCGAGCTGATCGCCGATGCCGCCGCGCGTTATGCCGGGCGTGATCTGTTCATCGCCGAGACCAGCATCGAAGGCTGGCCCCGCCCTGCCTGGCTCCGCTACGTCACCGAGGAGGCGCTGGCCGCCATCGCGGCGGGGGTGAAGCTGCACGGCGTCTGCATCTACCCCATCATCTCCCACATCGGCTGGGACGAGGACCGCTACTGCCCGAACGGCCTGTTCGAGCTGCAGCCGAAGCACGGCCGGCGCGAGGTCTACCGCCCGCTCGCGGAGGAATTGGCGCGGCTGCAGGGTCAGGTGCGTGACTCGGCCTGCGCCGCACCCCGCACCGCGGCTGAGTGACGCAGCGCCGGGCCGCCCGTCGCGGGGCGGCCCGGCGCCGGCGGGTCACAGCACGAAGTCGTCCGCCACCAGCTTGCCCCAGCCCTGCACCAGGATCTCCATGTCGGCGGCGACGTCGCCATCGGCCTGGTTCACCTGCACGAGCAGGTATTTGCTGGCATTGTCGGCCGGATCGCCGATCCGCTCGAAGCGGACCTGCGCCTGGCCCGCGGTGAAGGCGGCCATGCCGATGAAGTCGAACGCACCATCGCCATCGAGGCTGTCGAGGAAGCCGAGGTCCAGCCGGTCCGGCGTGGCGTGGAAGGACGATCGCTCGAACTCGGCGATCACGTCGGGGGAGCCCGGCTCGCTGTCCTCCAGGAACAGGTAGAAATAGGTGTCGGAGTCGCCGAGCCCGCCGCGCATCGTGTCCGCGCCGTAGCCGCCGATCAGGATGTCGCCGCCCTCCCGGCCGAGCAGCAGGTCGTTGCCGCCGCCGCCGACCAGCCCGTCACCGCCCTCGCCGCCGTCCAGCCGGTCGTCGTCGGCGCCGCCGTCGAGCTGGTCGCTGCCGGCGCCGCCATAGAGCTCGTCGGTGCCCGCCGCGCCCAAGAGGATGTCGCCGCCCTCACCGCCGAACAGCCGGTCATCGCCCGCCTCGCCGAACAGCTCGTCGTCACCGGCATCGCCCTGCAGCCGATCGGCGCCGTCGCCGCCGGCCAGCAGATCGCGCCCGGCGCCGCCATAGAGTTCGTCGTCGTCGGCACCACCCTCGAGCGTGTCGGCGCCATCGTCGCCAAACAGGCGATCGTTGCCGCCCTCGCCCTGCAGCACGTCGTCATCCGTGCCGCCGGCAAGCCGGTCATCGCCGTCCCCGCCTGCCAGCAGGTCGCTGCCGGCGCCGCCATAGAGCTCGTCATTGCCGGCACCGCCGCCCAGCGTGTCGGCGCCATCGCCGCCGAACAGCCGGTCGGCGCCGTCCTCGCCCTCCAGCACGTCGTCGCCGTCATCGGCCTGCAGCCGGTCGTCGCCGTCGCCGCCCGAGAGCAGGTCGCTGCCGGCCCCGCCATAGAGTTCGTCGTCGTCGGCACCGCCGTCCAGCGTATCGGCGCCGTCCTCGCCGAACAGCCGGTCGTTGCCGCCCTCGCCCTGCAGCACGTCGTCATCCGCGCCGCCGGCAAGCCGGTCGTCATCCGCGCCGCCGGCCAGGCTGTCGGCGCCGGCATTACCCTCCAGCCGGTCGGGCCCGGCGTCGCCGAGCAGTAGGTCGGCCCCGCTGCCGCCGATCACGGTGTCGGCGCCGAGGCCGCCATCCAGCGTGTCACCCTCCGCGCCCGGCAGGGCGGGGTCCGGCGTGCCGAGGATCCGGTCGTCGCCACCGAGCCCAAGGATCGCCTGCGCGGCCGGCGTGCCGACCAGCGTGTCGGCACCCGCGCCGCCGCTGCCGCTCGGGCCCGGAATGATGGTGGTAGACATGGCGGAAGCTCCCCCGTCCTGATTGTCTGGAGCCGGCCCGCAGCTCGCGCCCGGCCGCGGAAGGCGGACGCATCAGCCGCCGGATCGTTCCGCTCATCGACATCACAGAAGAAGGATTGATCGTTATTCTGACAGCAGCCATCATTATTGTATACGATCTTGACCTGGAGCCGCGTCGCGCCTGCGTGGCAGATTCCCGGCCCGCACCGCCACTCTGCCCTTGACCCCAGGCCCCGGCGTGGCATTTCCCGCCCATCATGGACCTTCCCGCCGAGCCGGCGCCTCCTCCGGGCCTCTCAGGATCGCGGCCGCGGCTCGCGGTCGTGCTGTTCAACCTCGGCGGTCCCGACGCGCCCGAGAGCGTGCGGCCTTTCCTGGTCAACCTGTTCACCGACCCGGCCATCCTGCGGGTGCCCGGCTGGGTGCGCCCCTGGCTCGGCCGGCTGATCGCCTGGCGACGCACCAAGCCGGCCTCCGAGAACTATGCCATTCTCGGCGGCCGCTCCCCCCTGCTGGAACTCACGCTGGAACAGGCGGCGGCGCTGGAGGCCGCGCTCAACGCCGAAGGCAGCGTGGAGGCCAAGGCCTTCGTCGCGATGCGCTACTGGCACCCGATGACCGAGGAGACGGTGGCGCAGGTGAAGGCCTGGGCGCCCGACGAGATCCTGCTGCTGCCGCTCTACCCGCAATTCTCCACCACCACGACCGGCAGCTCCATGCTGGCCTGGGACAAGGCGGCCCGCCGCGCCGGTCTCGACGTGCCAACCACCACGCTCTGCTGCTTCCATTCCGACCCGGCCTTCGCCGCGGCCACCGCGCGGATCGTCCGGGGCGCCTGGGACAAGGCGCGGGCCGAACTCGACCCGGCGGTGAAGCTGCGCATCCTGTTCAGCGCGCATGGCCTGCCGGAAAGCATCGTCACCGCCGGCGACCCCTATCAATGGCAGGTCGAGCAGTCCGTCGCCCAGGTGGTGGACCGGCTCGGGATCGAGGAGCTGGACCACGTGGTCTGCTACCAGTCCCGCGTCACGCCCCAGAAGTGGATCGGCCCCTCCACCGAAGCGGAGCTCGAGCGCGCCGGGCACGACAAGGTCGCGGTGCTGGTGGTGCCGATCGCCTTCACCTCCGAGCATTCCGAGACGCTGGTGGAGCTCGACGTCGAATACCGCGAAGAAGCGGAGAAGCTCGGCGTGCCCGGCTATTTCCGCGCGCCGGCGCAGAATTCGGACACCGGCTTCGTGGCCGCGCTGGCCGGGCTGGTGCGCGCCGCGCGGGCCTCCGGCCGCAGCCTCTGCTCCTTCGCCGGTGCGCGGCAATGCCCGAAGGCCTGCCGCGACTGCCCGCATGAGAAGGCGAACGCCGACCGCCGCGCCAAGGTCGCGGCGTGAGCCTGCCGATCCGCCACCTCCGCCCCGCCGCCGTGCTGTTCGACTGCGACGGCGTGCTGGCCGACACCGAAGCCCTGCACGACCGGATCCTGGCGGAGGAGGTCAGCCGGCTCGGCTGGGAGATCACGCCCGAGGAAGGCGCGCGCCGCTTCCGCGGCCTGGCATGGGAGGCGATCGCGCCGCAGGTCGAGCAGCGCCTCGGCCCCGGCTCGGTGCCCGCCGACTTCTTGCCCAACCTGATCGCCCGCGTCGTGCGCGCGCTGGAGCGCGAGACGGAGCCGGTGCCCGGCGTGCTCGATGCGCTGGAGGCGGTCCGCGCCGCCGGCATCCCGGTTGCCGTGGCCAGCAACTCCTCCCGCCCCGAGCTTGCCACCAAGCTGCGCCGCCTCGGCCTCGCGGAGCTGTTCCGCGAGCGCGTGTTCAGCGTGGACGAAGTGGAACGCCCGAAGCCCTTCCCCGACATGTACCGCGCCGCCGCCGCATCCTGCGATGCCGACCCGCATCTCTGCGTGGTGGTGGAGGACAGCGTCGCGGGCGCACGGGCCGGCATCGCCGCCGGCTGCCGGGTGCTGGGCTACGCTGCGAGCACGCCGGCCGCGGCGCTGGCGGCCGCGGGTGCGGAGACCTTCACGCGCATGCAGGACTTGCCGACGCTGCTCGGGCTGGCGCCGGTCGCGGCGGCATGACGCTCGATTTCCTGGCGCCGTTCTATCTCTGGACCAAGTCGCTGCACCTGCTCTCGGTCTTCGCCTGGATGGCGGGGCTGTTCTACCTGCCGAGGCTCTACGTGTACCACTGCCAGGTGGCGGTCGGCGATCCGCGCTCCGAAACCTTCAAGGTGATGGAGCGGCGGCTGCTGCGGGCGATCATGAACCCCGCCATGATCGCCGCCTACCTGTTCGGCATCCTGCTGGTGCTGACGCCGGGTGTGGTGGATTGGCGCGCCGGCTGGTGGCACGGCAAGCTGGCGGGCATTGTGGCGCTGACCTGGGTGCACCACGACCTCGCGCGCGCGCGCAAGGGCTTCGCCGCCGACCGGCGCCCGCGCAGCGAACGCGGCTGGCGCATCATGAACGAGGTGCCGACGCTGGCCCTGATCCTCATCGTGGTGATGGTGATCGTGAAGCCGTTCTGAACGCCGCCCCGCCAGCGGAGCGAGGGCGGCGCATCCACGTCAGCGGCCGCTGGGCGGCGGCGGCGATTTCTTCGCCGGGGGCGGCTGGCTGAAGGGCGAGACCGGCGCCGCGGCCGGCTTCTTCGCGGCCTTCGGCTTCTTGGGCTCGCGCCCGCTGCGTTTCTGGCCCTTGGCCATGGTCGGTGCTCCTGTTGCGTCTGGTGCGCAGCATGCGCCTTCGCCCGGGAATTTGCAGCGGGAATGCGATGCGCCGGCACGGGCCTTGTCGGCGCGGGCCGATCGCCGGAACCTTCCGCGCATGACGGACCTCGCGCCACCGCCCACGCGGCTGCAACTCTTCCTGGCCTTCACCCGCATCGGGCTGCTGGCCTTCGGCGGCGCCGCCGCGCTGGCCCGCGCCGTGATCGTGGAGGAGCGCCGCTGGCTGGCCGAGCGCGACTACGCCGAGATCCTGGCGGTCGGCCAGGTTCTGCCCGGGCCGAATGTCGGCAACACCGCGGTGATGCTCGGCCGCCGCTTCCACGGCCTGACCGGCGCGCTGGCCGCCAGCGGCGGCTTCTACGCCGTACCGCTGGTGTTGCTGACCGGCCTGTTGCTGCTGCATGGCAGCTTCGGCGACGAGCCCGCGGTGCAGTCCTTCATGCGGGGCATCGCGGCCGCGGCGGCGGGGATGGTGATCGGCACCGCGATCAAGATGGGCCAGAAACTGAAGCCGCCTCCGGAAGCCGTTGTGGTAGGCCTGCTGGCCGCCGCCGCGGCCTTCTGGTTCCGCCTGCCGCTGCCGCTGATCGTGCTGGCGCTGGCGCCGGCCGCGATCTGGGCGGCGCTGCGCCGGCAGCAGACGGTGGCGCCCCGATGAGCGTGGTGCTGACGCTGCTGCTGACCTTCGCCACGCTGTCGCTGCTGGCGGTGGGCGGCGCGAACGCGATCGTGCCGGAGATGCACCGCCAGATCGTCGAGATCCATGGCTGGCTGGACAGCGCGACCTTCGCGCAGATCTACGCGCTGGCGCAGGCGGCGCCCGGCCCGAACATCCTGGTGGCCGCCGCGCTGGGCTGGGTGATCGCGGGTGTGGCCGGCATGGCGGCCGCCACCATCGGCATCGTCGGCCCTGCCTGGGTGCTGGCCTGGTGGGTTGCCGGCATCAGCGAGCGCCTGGCCGGGCGGCCCTGGTTGAAGGCGGTGCGCAGCGGCCTGGTGCCGATCGCGGTGGGGCTGATCCTGGCCTCGGGGCTGATCATGGCCGAGGCGGTGGCGGTCGGCGCGCTGCCAGTTGCAGTTGCCATCTTCGCGACACTGTTGGTGTGGCGGACCGAGTGGAACCCGCTCTGGGTGCTGTTCGCTGGCGGGGCGGCGGGTCTGGCGCTGTTCGGGTAGGCTGCGCCGGTTCAACGCTCGTCCATCTCTGCGACTGCGACGGAGAGTAAAGCCGGCACAGGCAGGATGCGAAGCGCGCGCCCACGGCGCTACAGGCAGGGATTGACAACAGGCTGACGCGGAACGGAGAGCAGCTCGGCTATCCGGCGCCGACGCTCGTCACTCGGAGTGTTGATATACGCGTTCAGGATCTGCCGGTTTTGCTCGCGCCGGCATATTCTGTGGACCTGCTCGGATGTGAACTGCCGCGCCTGAGCGCGCTGTGTCTCGAGTTGGCTCTCCCAGAAGCTGCGCGGCCTGCGCGCAAGGTCGTTGGCCAGTATGAAGGCCAGCATGTCCCGGAGGGCGTGCGCCGTATCCTCCCTCGCTTCGGCCGCATCGTCGGGGCGACAGGCATCGAGCAACACGCTGAAGATCCCTGTCAGGCCCCAGGCGCAAAGGACGGCGCCCTTTCCGCTCACGTCCTGCTCGACGAAACTCGTGCTGTCACCCTCGCCCATGCGCGACATCCGCACGCCGTTGGCCTCGACCGAGGTTACCAGGCCCTGCGGCGTCGTTGTCTCCTCCATGCGCGCGCCAGGCTGCCGGGCGAAGGCCTCGAACAGCGCGCTCGCATCAAGGCCCTGTGCGCGCAGGATGGCCGGCGCGCTGACCGCAAGAAGCAGCGCCGCAAGAATGGCGCTCACGCGCGTGGCCATCCTCGCGGCGCTCACCACGGTGCCACCTTCACGACACGATCGTCTCTCCCTCCGGCTCGCGCATCACGTAGCCATAGGCGAGGTTGCTGCGGCCCTGGCCGCTGGCGGCGTATTGCGCCTTCGCCTTGCTGACGTTGTCGCCATCGAGGTCGGCGCGGCGCTGGTAGTTGTACATTCGCGCGCTGGTCTCGCCGAAGATCATCCGCTTCACCGGCCCGTCCGCCTCGCCGAGCGGTGCGAAGCCGTGCTGGCGCCGCATCTCCTCCGGGATCTCCAGCCGGCGCAGCGCCTCGATCTGCCATTGCGGCGATCCCGTCCACACCGCATCCGTGCCCCACACGACATGATCGGCGCCGAGGCCGCGGATCAGCGTGCCCATGAGCGCCGCACACAGGCCAGGCTCGATCACCGTGGTCTGCGCGAAGATCTGGCCGAGGTCGCCATAGACGTTCGTCACGCCGTATTTCGCCGGGATCTCCGCCAGATCCGTCGTCCAGTCCACGCGCCCGGTGCGCGCGAACTGCTCCACGCCGACGCCCGCGCCACCGCCACCTGTCCAGCGATAGGCCGAGTGGTAGATGACGAAGTTGATGTTGGGGAAATCCTTCGCCGCCTTGCCGACATCGTCCACGCCCGCATAGGGCAGCAGGTGCGGGAAGCGGTCCGTCACCTGCTGCGGGTAGAGCCCCTTGTGCACGCAGACGATGTTCTTCCCCGCGCGCAGGATGCGTTCGTAGAAGGGATAGAGCAGGCGCTCGTCATCCATTCGCCAGGGATGCTGCGCCAGGTGCTTGTTGGTGTTGTCGCCGACCGTGTAGCCCTTCCAGGAATCCACATCGAGCTCGGTGATGCAGCGCTCCACCTCCTCCATCCAGCCGGGCTGGCCGGGGGTGAAGACGCCATGCGTCAGGACGCGACGCGTACCGGCGGCGTCGTTCACCCGCTTGCGCGCATCGAACTTCATGTCGTTGGTCAGGAACCAGTCGCGCGGATCCTCGGAGGGCGCGCCGCTGATCAGCGCCACCTTGGTGTCGCTGTCGAGGAACATCTCCTTGAACCAGTTCGCCTCCATCAGGTGCTCGATGGTCTGCTCCACGCCGACCAACTGCGGGTTCCAGCCAGCGCGGCCGACGGCGCGGCGCGCATTCACGAAGGTCATCAGCCGCGTGTCGGGGCGCAGGAAATGCGTGTGCACGTCCATGATGAACTGGCCGGCGAGGCCAGCCGCGCGCGCATCCGCCGCGCCGGGCGTCTGGGCCTCCGCCTTCGAGACTCCGTAGAGCTCGCCGTATTCCTCGTTCATCGCCAGGAAGGCGGCGGCCACGCCGGCGGCGGTCTGCAGGAAGCGGCGGCGGCTCAGCCCCTGCTTCGCGCCGATCTCGTCCGCCATCGCCTTGATGCGCGCCTCCACGCGCTTCTGCCGCTCGTTCTGCGGCGCAGGCCAGAACTCGTCGGACGAGACGACCTGTGTCGGGATCGGCGAGGGGAACATCGCCTCGTTCGCCGGGCGCAGCCGCGCGAGATCGTCCTCGGTCAGGAAGCCCGACATGGTGGCGCTCCGTGGCGGCACCGCCGCCGGCTGGGGAGATGGCTGGCGGTCGAAGCCTGCCGCACGCCGATGCGCCGAGGCAAGCAGGTTCCGGATGCGGTCCGTGTCGGAACCGAACGTGGCCGAAATGTGGCGCCGAAGCCGCACTGGGCCACGATTGCGCCACGTTCACGCTCAGGTGGCGCGCATCACGATAGCGTGCGCATCGTAGGTTGTATACTCATCCACCTCGCATTGGATGGACCCACGATGCCGCACCCTTCGCCCTCGCCTGCCGCCGAGCAGGGCGCGATCCGCGATGCCTGGCGGCTGGCGCGCGGCTGGGCGCGGGCGGAACCCTGGGCCGTGGTGGGCCTCGTCGGTGCGGCGCTGGTGCTGATCCTGGCGCAGATCGCGGTGGATTGGGGCCTCGCACTCTGGCAACGCGGCACCTTCGACGCGCTGGAGGCCCGCGACAGCGCCGCCTTCGGGCAGCAGATCCTGACCTTCGGCGCTTTGATGGTGGCGCTGATGGTCACCAGCGTCGGCCGCCTCTGGAGCCGGCAGATCATCGGCTTCCGCTGGCGGCGCTGGCTGGTGCTGAAGCTGCAGGCGGCGATACTGGCCGATGGCCGCCACCACCGCCTCGCCGCCGATGCCGCAGGCACCGACAACCCGGACCAGCGCATCGGCGAGAACACCCGCTGGGCGACGGCCATCGCCGTGGACCTGGTCTTCGGCCTGATCTACGCGGGCGTCCTGCTGGCCTCCTTTGCGGGCATGCTCTGGGCGCTTTCGGCCGGCTTCTTCCTGCCGCTGCCGTCCGGCCCGCTGCACATCCCCGGCGGCTTTCTCTGGGCGGCGCTGCTCTATGCCGGCTTCTGCGCGGCGATCACCTGGCGGCTCGGGCGGCGGCTGCCGGCCATCCACATGGCGCGCAACGCGGCCGAGGCCGACCACCGCTACGGGCTGATCCGCCTGCGGGAGAACAGCGAGGCGGTCGCCCTGATCGGCGGCGAGGCCGACGAGAAGCGCGGCCTGGCCGCCGCCTTCGGGCGCCTCGAGCTCGCCATGCACCGGATGTTCCGCACCGAGCGCGACCTGATGTGGCTCGGCTGCTGCTACATGGCGGTGGCGGGCGTGGTGCCGCTGGCGCTCGGGGCGCCGCTCTACTTCGCCGGCACCGTCACGCTCGGCATCCTGATGCAGACGGCGCATGCCTTCGTGGAGGTGACCCGTGCGCTGTGCTGGCTCACCGAGAACTGGCCGCGCCTGGCCGATTGGCGCTGCCACGTCGCCCGCGTGGTGGAGTTGGAGCGCGCGCTGGAGGCGCCGACGCCGCCCGGCGCGCTGCGGCGCGAGGAAGGTGCTGCAGCGCTGCAGCTGCGCGACCTCGCCCTCTCCACCCCCTGCGGCCGCAACCTGCTGCGCGCACCGGAGGTGACGCTCGCGCCCGGCGAGAGGCTGCTGATCCGGGGCGAGAGCGGCAGCGGCAAATCCACCCTGTTTCGCGCCATCGGCGGCCTCTGGCCCTGGGGCGAGGGCGAGCTGCGCATCCCCTGCCGCCGGCAGAGCATGTTCCTGCCGCAGCGCCCCTACCTGCCGCTCGGCACGCTGGCGGCGGCGCTCTGCTACCCCGCGCCGCCCGACACCTTCGCGGAGGAAACGCTGCGCGCCGCACTCTCCCGCTGCAATCTCGGGCATATCGCCGACCGGCTCGGCGAGCCGGCGCGCTGGGACCGCATGCTGTCGCTCGGCGAGCAGCAGCGGCTCGCCTTCGCCCGGCTGCTGCTGCACCGGCCGCGCTGGATCTTCATGGACGAGGCGACCTCGGCGCTGGACGAGGCGAACCAGGCGGCGATGTTCGCCCTGCTGGCGGCGGAGCTGCCGGAGGCGGCACTGCTCTCCATCGGGCACCGGCCGGGCCTCGACCGCTACCATGACAGGGAACTGGTCGTCATGCGGGGGCCGACGGGGACTTGGCTGGCGCCGCCCGCGGCGCCGCGGGCACACGCCCACCCGGCGCGGCCGCTGCCGCGCCGCGATCCCCATCGCGTGATCCGCAGCCGCGCTGCGCTGCCTTGACTTTCCCTGGCTGCGCGCCACCTGCGGGTTGACGGCTTGCGGCACAACCCATAGGGTCCGACCGCCTTCCGGCAATCGGCGAGTCGGGCATTTCGCACAGGGGTGATTTCACCCTGGACGGATCCGAAACCGCCGGTCCCTCCCTTCCAAGCCCTGGTCGCCGCGCAGGACGCCCGAGAATCGGGGCGCGCGGCACGGCAAGGGGCGCCTGACCGGCCGCGACGCGGCCCCGTCACTGCCCCACCGCAGCCAGGGTTCCCCTCGCCTTTTCCCGCGCGCAGTGCAAGGCGCGCAGCACGGACGCGACCGCCCATGCATCTATCCGAACTCAAGGCCAAGTCCCCGGCCGAACTCCTGGCATTCGCCGAGAATCTGCAGATCGAGAACGCGTCCTCGCTGCGCAAGCAGGACATGATGTTCGCGATCCTGAAGACGCTGGCCGACAACGAGCAGGCGATCTACGGCGACGGCACGCTGGAGATCCTCTCCGATGGCTTCGGCTTCCTGCGCAGTCCGCAGGCGAACTACCTGCCGGGCCCCGACGACATCTACGTCTCCCCCGCCCAGGTACGGCGCTTCGGCCTGCGCACCGGCGACACGGTGGAAGGCCAGATCCGCGCGCCGAAGGACGGCGAGCGCTACTTCGCCCTGCTCAAGGTGGACAACGTCAACTTCGAGCCGCCCGAGGCGCTGCGCCATCGCATCAACTTCGACAATCTCACCGCGCTCTATCCGACGCGGCGGCTGAAGATGGAGAACCCCGAGGCCGAGGCCGTCGCGAAGGGCCCGACCAAGGACTACACCCACCGCATCATCGACCTCATCGCACCGATCGGCATGGGCCAGCGCGCGCTGATCGTCTCGCCGCCGCGCACCGGCAAGACGGTGATGATGCAGAACATCGCCAAGTCCATCTCGGCGAACCACCCCGACATCTTCCTCATCGTGCTGCTGATCGACGAGCGGCCGGAGGAAGTGACCGACATGGCCCGCACCGTCCGTGGCGAGGTCGTCGCCTCCACCTTCGACGAGCCGGCGACGCGCCATGTGCAGGTGACGGAGATGGTGCTCGAGAAGGCCAAGCGCCTGGTCGAGCACAAGCGGGACGTGGTGATCCTGCTGGATTCGATCACCCGCCTTGGCCGTGCCTACAACTCCGTCGTGCCGTCCTCCGGCAAGGTGCTGACGGGCGGCGTGGACGCCAACGCCCTGCAGCGCCCGAAGCGCTTCTTCGGCGCCGCGCGCAACATCGAGGAGGGCGGGTCTCTGACCATCATCGCCACCGCGCTGATCGACACCGGTAGCCGCATGGACGAGGTGATCTTCGAGGAGTTCAAGGGCACCGGCAATTCCGAGCTCATCCTCGACCGCAAGCTCTCCGACAAGCGCGTCTTCCCGGCGATCGACATCACCAAGTCGGGCACCCGCAAGGAGGAGCTGCTGGTGGACCGCGGCTCGCTGTCGAAGATGTGGGTTCTGCGCCGCATCCTGAACCCGATGGGTACCCAGGACGCGATGGAGTTCCTGCTGGACAAGCTGAAGTACAGCAAGACCAACCAGGACTTCTTCGACGCGATGAACACCTGAGGGCGTGCGTCGCCTCGGGTTGGCCTGACGGCACTCCCCGGCCATGGCAGTCGCATATGGCCGGAGGCAGTGCCGGATGATTCTCCCTCTCCCCCTGACGGAGGGAGATGGCCGGGTGAGGGGGTGACGCGAGGGCGTGCGTCACCGACTTGCCAAGGCTTGATCTATGTCAATGCTCTTATATTAGGCTTTCCTACTCTGCTTCTGCGCCGCCGACGATCGGCAGCGGGGAGCGACACATGCCAAGAACCCTGGATTCCCGAGGCTGGGGGCCGACCATCGGACGGCGATCCCTCCTGCTTGCCAGCGGCGCTGCCGCCGCGGCACTGGCCATCCGGGCGCCACGCGCCGCGCCGGTCCGCACCGGCGCCAGGATCGTCGTTGCCGGCGCGGGCGCCGCAGGCCTCGCCGCCGCCTCGCGGCTGGCGCGGGAGCTTGAAGGCGCGACCATCACCCTGATCGACCAGCGCAAGCCGCATCTCTATCAGCCGGGCTTCACCCTGGTCGCTGCCGGGCTGAAGCCGAAGGAGTACGTGATCGGCGAAACGCGCGCTTTCGTCCCGCCCGGCGCCACGTTGATCGAGGAGGGCGTCGCCGAGTTCGACCCCGACGGGAAGAAGGTCGTCACCGACAGTGGCCGCGCCGTAGCCTACGACTTCCTGGTGCTCGCCACCGGCCTGCAGCTCGACTACGGCGCGATCGAGGGCATGGATGTCGCGCGCATCGGGCGGGATGGCTTGGGCTCGGTCTATGCCTCGCCGGATGCGGCGCTGGCCACCTGGCAGGCGATGTCGGCCTTCGCGGATCGCGGCGGCGTGGCGCTGTTCGGGCGTCCCGCCACCGAGATGAAATGCGCCGGCGCACCGCTGAAATACGCTTTCCTCACCGATGACATCCTCCGTCGGCGCGGCAACCGGGGCCGTGCGGAGCTGATCTACAACGCGCACAACAACGCGCTGTTCAGCGTGCCGATCGTCTCCGAGCGGGTGCGCATGCTCTACCAGGAGCGCGAGGTGAAGGTGAATTACGGCCACCAGCTGCAGGCGATCGACCTGGGCCGGCGGATCGCCACCTTCAGCACAGCCCAGGGGCCGAAGGAGCTGCCCTACGACTTCATCAACGTGGTGCCGCCCATGCGCGCACCGCAGGCGGTGCGCAACAGCCCGCTTGGCTGGCGCAGCGGACCCTGGCAGGCCGATGGCTGGGCGGAGGTGGATCGCCACACGCTGCGCCATGCCCGCTATCCCGAGGTCTTCGCCGTCGGCGACGTGGCCGGCGTGCCCAAGGGCAAGACGGCGGCCAGCGTGAAGTGGCAGGTGCCGGTGGCGGTGGATCACCTGGTCGCGACCATCGCCGGGCGCGAGAGCACGGCGCGCTACAACGGCTACACCTCCTGCCCGCTGATCACCCGGATCGGCCGGGCGATGCTGGTGGAGTTCGACTACCAGGACAACCTAGTGCCTTCCTTCCCCGGCGTGATCGCGCCACTCGACGAGCTGTGGATCACCTGGGTGATGAAGGAGGTCGCGCTGAAGCCGACCTACCTCGCCATGCTGCGCGGCCAGGCCTGAGGAGGGCGCCATGAAGGATCTTGATCTCTTCGTCTTCGTCGCGGTGTTCCAGGAGATGCTGGGGGCCTTCCTGTGGATCGGCCTCGGCGCGGTGGCGCTCGTCGCGCTGCTCTTCGTCTGGCTGCTGCTGCGCGAGCGCGGCATGGCGGCAGGGCGGCTGGTACGGTCGGAACTGGTCGGGCTGGTTGGTGGCGTGTTGGCGATCCTGGTGATGCAGGCCGTGACGCATTCCGGCTTCTCCGATATCGGCGGCCCGATCGATTGGGTGCTGGTGGCGCTGATCTGGCTTGCCGGCTTCGTGATCGCCACGCTCGCGGCCTATGTCGGCTTCGGCCTCCTGGCGCTGCGGCGGTCGGCACCGGTCACGGGCAGGCCCCTGCAGAAGCCAGCCTGACGCACGGCGGTGCGGCAAGGCCTCTTGCCGAACCGCCACCCGATCGGGGCAGGATGGCGGGCGCGCCCGGCGTGGCGCGCCGGATCGAGGAGCCCTGATGGATCGACCCACCGAGACCACGGGCAGCGCGCTGCTGCTGCGTGCCGCCACCTTTGCAGCCTGGGTGCATGCCGGTCACCGGCGCAAGGGCTCCGCCAGCGAGCCCTACGTCAACCATGTGCTGGAGGTGGCGCAGATCCTGGCCGAGCACGGCGCGCCGCAGGAGGCTGTGGTCGCCGCCCTGCTGCACGACACCATCGAGGACAGCGACAACGACCCCGAACCCATCACGCATGACCGCCTCGTGGCCGAGTTCGGCCAGGCGGTGGCGGACATCGTGGCCGAGGCGACGGATGACAAGTCGCTGCCCAAGGAGACCCGCAAGGCCCTGCAGGTGAAGCACGCACCGACCCGGAGCGATGCTGCCAAGATGCTGAAGCTGGCCGACAAGATCTCCAACTTGCGCGCCATCGCCGCGAGCCCGCCGAAGGGCTGGGACCATGCGCGCCGGGTCGAGTATGTCGGCTGGGCAGGGCGCGTAGCCGCGGGGCTGAAGGGCGCCAATCCCGCCCTCGATGCGCTGTTCGACGCCACCTACCGCGACGCCGTGGCGCGGCTGGCCGCCGAGGCATGAGCGCCGCCCTTGCATCTGCCGCGTCGCCGGATGTGCTGGCGCTGGAGCGGGCGACGCTGACCGCCGTGCCGGCGCCGCGGCTGTTGTTCGAGGGCGGCTTCGTGGCGCGCAGCTTCGCCGGCGGCACCGGCCGAGCCAACGCCGCCTGCCCGCTGGACGCCTCGCCCGATCCCGACCTGCCGGCGCGCATCGCGCGCATCGAGGCCTTCTACGCCCGTGCCGGCCTACGTTGCCGGTTTCGCTCCACGCCGCTCGATCCGCCTGGCCTGGCCACGTTGCTGGCGGCCCGCGGCTACCGCCCGCACGACGAGAGCCTGGTGATCGGCGGCGCGTTGGCCGGTTTCGCGGCCACCGACACGGCCTGCGAGATGCTGGCAGGCCCCGAGCCGGCCTGGATGGAGGTGCTCGCCACCGCCGAGCATCAGGTTCCGGCGCGGCGCGCCGAGAAGCTGCGAATGCCGGACCTGCTCGGCGTGCCGGCGGCCTGGGTGCTGCTGCGTCTTGCCGGCCAGCCGGCTGCCTGCGCCTTCGTCACCGCCGATGGCGAGCTGGCGGGGTTGTTCGATCTGGCGGTGCGGCCGGCATACCGCCGCCAGGGGCTCGGCCGCCGCGTCATGGCCGCGGCTGGCGCCTGGGCGGCGGCGCAGGGTGCGCGCTTCGCCTTCGCCCAGGTCGCCTGCACCAACGCGGCGTCGCTCCGGCTGAATGCCGGGCTCGGCCTGACGGAACGCTACCGCTACCGCTACCTGCTCCCGGGCTGAGCCGTCCGGTCGCCGGGCGGCGCAGGCTGCGCCGCAGCCGAGCACCGGAGGCGTGAATCGCCCGACAAGTTACAGGCCCGGGAGCCGTGGCGATCAGGGCGTCAGGACGGTGCTGCCGGTGGTCCGCCGCGCCTCGAGCGCGCGATGCGCCTCGGCCGCATCCTTCAGGGCGAAGCGCTGGTTCACATTGATCTTCACCGCGCCCTTGGCGACCACCTCGAACAACGCCTTGGCGCTCCCCTCGAGGTCCTCGCGCCTGGCGGTGTAGGTCGCGAGGGTGGGGCGGGTGAGATAGAGCGAGCCTTTCGCGGCCAGGACGCCGATATCCGGGATCGAGACCGGGCCGGAGGCATTCCCGTAGGACACCATCATCCCGAACGGCGCCAGGCAGTCGAGCGAGGTGAGGAAGGTGTCGCGGCCGACGCTGTCGAAGACGACCGGCAGCATGGCGCCCCCGGTGATCTCCTTGACGCGCTCGGGCAGGCTCTCGGTGCCGATCACGACGTGGTCCGCGCCGTGCGCGCGGGCGATCTCCGCCTTCGCCTCGGTGCCGACGGAGCCGATCACCGTGGCGCCGAGATGCTTCGCCCACTGCACCATGATCAGGCCGACGCCGCCGGCCGCGGCATGCACCAGGATGGTCTGGCCGGCCTGCACCTTGTAGGTGCGGTTCAGCAGGAAGCCGGCTGTCATGCCCTGCAGCATCATCGCCGCCGCCTGCTCGAAGGCGATCGCGTCCGGCAACTTCACCAAGCGGTCCGCCTTGATGCTGCGGGCCTCGGCATAGGCGCCGATCGGCGCCGTGGCATAGGCAACCCGGTCGCCGGGCGCGACCTCGGTGACGCCTTCACCCACCGCCTCGACCACGCCGGCGGCCTCCATGCCGATGGTCGCGGGCAGGGAGGGCGCCTTGTAGAGGCCGGTGCGGAAGTAGACGTCGATGTAGTTCAGCCCAATCGCGTGGTGCCGCACCAATGCCTCGCCGGGGCGGGGCGCGGGCAGCGGCACGTCCTCCCAGACCAGCGCCTCGGGGCCGCCATACTCGTGCACGCGGATCGCATGGTTCATCGGAGGTTTGTCCCTGCAAGACCGGGCCCGAAGGGGCCCAGCGCGAGTTGAGGCTGCCCGGCCGCATCGGTCATGCGGCGCTCGTGCTCGAGCAGCCAGAGCTTGGTGGTCGGACCCTCGCCGCCCGAATAGCCGCCGAGCACGCCGCCGGCGGCGAGCACGCGGTGGCAGGGGATGAGGATCGGGATCGGGTTGGCGCCGTTTGCCTGCCCCACGGCCCGGGCCGAGCTGCCCAGCAGCCGCGCAAGCTCGCCATAGCTGCGGGTCTGGCCAGCCGGGATGGCGCGCAACGCCCCCCAGACGCGGCGCTGGAAGGCCGTGCCGTGCGGGGCGAGCGGCAGGTCGAAGCCGCCGCGCGCTCCGTCGAAATAGTCCTGGAGTTGCCCCACCGCCCGGCCCAGCAGTTCCGTGCGGTCCTGGTCCCGCCCCCGCCCCCAGTCGAGCGCGACGATCGCGCCGTCCTCTTCGGAAACGGTCACCTCGCCGATCGGGGTCAGGCAGGTCAGTTGTGGCATCCGGCTGCGTCCAGGGGGCGCCATGCGCCACAACATCGCGCCTCCCGTCAAGCCGGAGGTATCCGGGGCCCGCTACGCAGCCCTGGCGAGGGGTGGCCCGCATCGCTACATCGATAGCAGTCCTCTCTCTCCCTCACGCCTGCCGGAGCCGCCTGTGACCGATGCCCCCCCTGCCGCGACCGCGCCCGGCCGCGCTCCGGCCGACCCGCCGCCCTACTTCCGCGCCCATGTCTTCGTCTGCTGCAACCGGCGCCCGGAGGGGCACAGGCGCGGTTCCTGCGCGGCCCGCGGCAGCGAGGACCTGCGCGACTACATGAAGGTGCGCGCGAAGGAACTCGGCCGGCGGGACGTGCGCGTGAACATGGCAGGTTGCCTCGACCGCTGCGAATTCGGCCCGACGATGGTGATCTACCCCGAAGGCGTCTGGTACAGCCCGAAGACCCGCGAGGATGTGGACGAGATCCTGCAGGCGCATCTGGTCGCCGGCGGGCGCGCCACGCGGCTGATGCTGACCGAGCGGGACGTGCCGCCGCCGAAGAAGGCCTGAGCGGCCGCTCCCTCGTGCGGGCACGGGGGGTGTTTCACGTGAAACACCCCCTCCGGCGGGCAGCGAGCAGGCAGATCGAGCGGATGAGCGACACCCAGCACACGATCTTTGCGAAGGCGTCCGGCGCCGGGCAGGCCGCCGTGGCGGTGATCCGGCTTTCGGGCCCCCATACCGACAAGGTCATCGCCCGCCTGGCCGGCAGGCTCCCGGCACCGCGTGTCGCGACGCTCCGCCGGCTGCGCTGCCCGGATACCGGCGAGACACTCGACCAGGCGCTGGTTCTCTGGTTTCCCGCCCCGCGCAGCTACACCGGCGGGGATGCCGGCGAGTTGCACCTGCACGGCGGCGCCGCGGTGCTGGCCGGCGTCTCGGCTGCGCTGGTGGCGCTTGGCTGCCGCCCCGCCGAGCCCGGTGAGTTCACCCGGCGCGCCTTCCTGCACGGCAAGCTGGACCTCACCCAGGCAGAGGCCATCGGCGACCTGGTCGCGGCGGAGACCGCCGCCCAACGCCGCCAGGCCCTGCGCCAGGCGGACGGCGCCCTCTCGAGGCTCTGTGAGGGCTGGACCGGCAGGGCCACGCGCCTGCTCGCCCACCAGGAAGCGGCCATCGAGTTCGAGATGGACGATCTGCCCACCGGGCTCGATGCCCGCGCGCGCAGCGAGGCAACCCTGCTGCGCCAGGAGATCGCCCGCCATCTCGACGATGGCGGCAGGGGCGAGAAGCTGCGCGAGGGCTTGTCCATCGCGATTCTCGGCGCGCCGAATGCGGGCAAGTCATCGCTGCTGAACGCGCTCGTCGGGCGCGATGCAGCCATCGTCTCCGCCCGGCCAGGCACGACACGTGACGTGGTGGAATGCCGCCTCGATCTGGGGGGCGTGCCGGCGGTGCTCGCGGATACGGCCGGCCTTCGCCGCGCCTCAGACGACATCGAGCAGGAGGGTGTGCGGCGCGCCCGGGCACGCGCCGGATCGGCCGATCTTGTCCTGGCCGTCTTTCCGGCCGACACGGTGCCCGACGAGGAGACCCTCTCCCTGCTGAAGGCCCGGCCGGATGCGCTGCCCGTCATGACCAAGTGCGATCTCGCCGCGCCGCCAGTGATGCCGGATGGCGTGAGACCCCTTCGGACCAGTGCCAGGACCGGCGCGGGCCTCGCCGAGCTGCGTGCCGCGCTTGCCGCCGCCGCGGCAACCCGCGCCGGGCTGGCCGAGGCGCCGCTGCTCACCCGCAGCCGCCATCGCGCAGCACTCGTCGAGGCGGTGGCGCTCCTCGCCGAAGGCGAGGCAGCCGCGCTACCGGAGCTTGCTGCGGAGGCCTATCGCGGGGCCGTTCTGGCGCTCGGGCGGCTCACCGGGCGCGTCGGGGTCGAGGACGTGCTGGATATCGTCTTCGAGGACTTCTGCATCGGCAAGTAGCCGGCCTATACCGCCTACCATGAGGACGACGGCACCCTACGACGTGGTGGTGGTGGGCGGTGGCCACGCCGGCTGCGAGGCTGCGGCAGCCGCGGCGCGCTGCGGCGCGCGCACCCTGCTGCTCACCCATCGCGTCGGGACGATCGGCGAGATGTCCTGCAACCCCGCCATCGGAGGGATCGGCAAGGGTCATCTGGTGCGCGAGATCGATGCGCTCGACGGGCTGATGGCCCGCGCGGCGGATGCGGCCGCGATCCATGTCAAGCAGCTCAACCGAAGCAAGGGCCCCGCGGTGCGCGGCCCGCGGGCGCAGGCGGACCGCCGTCTCTACCGCGCCGCCATGCAGCGCCTGCTGGCCGAGACCGTCAACCTCGACATCCTGGCCGATGCCGCCGAGGGGTTGGAATGCGATGGCGAGGGCGCGATCGCGGCGGTGGTCACGGCCAGTGGCCGGCGGATCGGCTGCGGCGCGCTCGTGATCACCACCGGCACCTTCCTGCGCGGCGAGATCCACCTTGGCGAGCAGCGCATCCCTGCCGGCAGGCAGGGCGATGCGCCGGCGGTGGGGCTGGCGCTCGCGCTCGAACGGCTGCGCCTGCCGCTCGCCCGGCTCAAGACCGGCACGCCGCCACGCCTCGACCGCCGCACCATCGATTGGGACGCGCTGGAGGCGCAGCCCGGCGACGACCCGCCGGAGCCACTCTCCTGGCTAACCGATCGCATCGCCAATCCGCAGGTCGAGTGCCGCATCACCTGGACCACGCCGGCCACCCACGCCCTGATCCGGGAGAATCTGCATCGCACGGCCATCTATGGCGGGCGGATCCAGGGCGTGGGTCCGCGCTACTGTCCCTCCATCGAGGACAAGGTGGTTCGCTTCGCGGAGCGTGACCGCCACCAGGTCTTCCTGGAGCCTGAGGGGCTGGACGACGACACCGTCTATCCGAACGGCATCTCCACCAGCCTGCCGGAGGAGATCCAGGCGGCGCTGATCGCCTCGATCCCAGGCCTGGAACGGGCGCGCATCCTTCGCCCGGGCTATGCGATCGAATACGACCACGTCGATCCCCGTGCCCTGCACCCGACGCTGGAAGTGAAGGGCGTGCCGCGCCTGTTCCTGGCCGGTCAGATCAATGGCACCACCGGCTACGAGGAAGCCGCCGCACAGGGCTTGATGGCCGGGCTGAACGCGGCCTGCCGTGCTGCCGGCGCGGTGCCGGATCGGGTGGTCGGGCGCGCGGAGGCCTATATCGGCGTGCTCGTCGATGACTTGGTGCTGCATGGCGTGTCGGAACCCTACCGCATGCTGACCGCGCGTGCCGAGCACCGGCTCAGCCTGCGCGCCGACAATGCCGGGCTGCGCCTGACGGAGCGCGGGATTGCCTGGGGCTGTGTCGGCGCCGAGCGCGCCCGTCGCCACGCCGCCTTCGCCGCGGCGGTGACCGAGGCGCTGGCCCGCGCTCGTGCCACCGAAGCCAGCCCCACGGCCATGGCCGCGGCCGGCCTGCCGGTGCGCCAGGACGGCAAGCGCCGCACCGCGCTCGAACTGCTCGCCCTGCCGGGTATCACCGTGCAGGCCGCCGCCGCCGCGTTCCCCTGGCTGGCCGGGCTGTCGCCGGACGTCGCCGTGCAACTGGAGGCGGAAGCGCTCTACGCGCCCTATCTGCGCCGCCAGGACTCGGAGCGGCGGCTGATCGAGCGGGAGGAGCGGCTGGCCATCCCCGAGGCGATGGACTTCGCCAGCGTGCCGGGCCTCTCGCGCGAGATGCAGCAGCGCCTCGCCGGCGCGCGGCCGGCCACCCTCGGCAGCGCCGGCCGCCTGCCAGGGATCACCCCCGCGGCCATCGCGGCGCTCGCGGTGCATCTGCGCCGCGCGGCGGCCGGCTGAGGTGTTTCACGTGAAACAGGGGGATGGCCCGGCACGCCAGCCGCTCCCGCCCATGCCGGAACTCGACCCTGCGCGGGTCGCCGCCCTTGAGGCGTTCCTCGAGTTGCTGCTGCGCTGGAACACGCGCATCAACTTGGTCGCGGAGCGCGATCCCGAGGCGATCCGCCAGCGCCACCTCACTGATGCGCTTCAACTCCTGCCCCTGCTGCCTGAGGGCGACGGCCCCTTGGGCGACCTCGGCAGCGGCGGCGGCTTTCCCGGCCTGGTGCTGGCCATCGCCTCCGGTCGCCCCACCCATCTGGTCGAGGCGGACCGTCGCAAGTCGGCCTTCCTGACCGAAGCGGCCGGACGACTCCGCCTGGCACGGCTCCGCGTGCATCCGCAGCGGATCGAGAACGCCACCCTGCCCCCGCTGGCGGCGCTGACCGCCCGCGCCCTGGCCCCGCTGACGACCCTCCTGCCGCACGCCGCGCGCTTTCTTGCGCCGGGTGGGGTTGCCATCTTCCCGAAAGGCCGTAATGCCGAAGCCGAGTTGACCGCCGCCCTTCCCGACTGGCATGTGCGCACCGAGCGGTTCGTCAGCCGCACCGACCCCGAGGCCACCATTTTCCGTCTGAGCGACATCCGACGTGCCCGCCCGGACGCCTGACCGCGCAGCGCCGCGAATCCTGGCCTTCGCCAACCAGAAGGGCGGCGTCGGCAAGACCACGACCGCGATCAACCTCGCGGCCGCGCTGGCGGCGGATCATCAGGTCATGGTCATCGATCTGGACCCGCAGGGCAACGCCTCGACCGGCCTCGGCCTCGGCCGCGCCGACCGGGGCGCGGGAAGCTACGCCCTGCTGGTGGAGGAGCGCCCGCTCGCCGAGCTGATCCGTCGGACCGCCATCCCGAACCTCTCCATCCTGCCCGCCGATCCCGACCTTGCCGGTGCCGAGGTTGAACTGGTCGGGTCCGACCGCCGCGAACACCGGCTGGCGGAGGCGTTCCACGCCGGCCGCGAAGCCCTGTCCGGCTTCGACTATGTCTTCCTGGATTGCCCACCTTCGCTCGGCCTGATCACCCTGAACGCCCTCGTGGCGGCGGATGGCGTCATCGTCCCGCTGCAGACCGAGTTCTTCGCGCTGGAGGGCATCAGCCAGATCACCCGCACCATCGACCGCGTGCGCCGCGCCCTCAATCCGCGCCTCGCGCTCGAGGGGATCGTCCTGACCATGGTGGACCGTCGCAACAACCTTTCGGAGCTGGTCGCCAGCGACGTGCGCAGCTTCTTCAAGGAGAAGGTCTTCGAGACCGTGATCCCCCGCAACGTCCGCATCAGCGAAGCCCCTTCCCACGGCCTGCCGGTCCTGCTCTACGATTTCCGCTCGCCCGGGGCGCAGGCGCATCTCCGGCTCGCGGCGGAGTTCCTCAGAAGGGAGCGCGCGCGCGCCCGCGTCTCATGAGCAGCAGCACCCGCAAACCCCCACCCTCGCGGCTCGGTCGCGGCCTCTCGTCGCTGATCCCGGATCCGCCGCCGAGTTCGGATCCCGCCGCGCTCCGCAGCCTTCCGGTCGAGGCGCTGGAGCCCGGCCCGTTCCAGCCGCGCGGCGGCATGGACAAGTCGAGCCTGCAGGAACTCGCCGATTCGATCCGCGAACACGGCATCCTGCAGCCCATCCTGGCCCGCCCGAAGCCCGGCAGCCCCGGCAGCTACCAGATCGTCGGCGGCGAGCGCCGCTGGCGTGCCGCGCAGCTCGCGCAGCTGCACGAGGTTCCCGTCGTCCTGCGCGACCTCGGCGACCGCGAGGCAATGGCCGCCGGCCTGGTCGAGAACCTGCAGCGCCAGGACCTCAACGCCATGGAGGAGGCGGATGGCTACCGCCGCCTGCTGGACGAGTTCGGCCTTACCCAGGAAGGCCTCGGCCAGGCTGTCGGCAAGAGCCGCAGCCATGTCGCCAACACGCTTCGCCTGCTCGGCCTGCCGACCGAGGTGCGCGACCTCGTGCGCAACGGCGTCCTCTCGGCCGGCCATGCCCGCACGCTGGTCGGCGCCTCCGACCCTGCCCGCATCGCCGCCCAGATCGTCGCCCGCGGGCTGAGCGTGCGCCAGGCGGAAGCCCTTGCCGCCGCGCAGGGCCGCCCGCGCCCCGGCGCCCAGGACCGCGCTCCGCGCGACCCGGAAACCGCCGCGCTGGAGCGCGACCTGACGGAGCGGCTCGGCCTGCGCGTCGCCGTGAAGCATGACGGCAAGGGCGGGGAGGTGGTGATCCGCTACCGCGACCTCGACCAGCTCGACGGTCTGATCCGCCTGCTTTCAGCAAGCTGAAGCCGGACCGCACCGCGCCCAGGCGGCGCCCTACCGCTTCGCCTGCCGTGCGATCGCCGCCAGGGCCGCCCGCGCGATGGTGACATCGGCGTCGCGGAAGGCGGTTGTCTTGGTCCGCTTCTCCGCCTCCAGGAGCGCGATGCCCACCGCCTCCAGCGCCGCCGGCGACCACAGCCGCAGCGCACGGTCGAAGGCCGGCTTCTGGCGGAAGAACACCGGTGGCCGCAGCACGGAGGCATCGCCGCCCGCCACCGCCGCCTCGTGTAGCCGCTGCACATGCCGCAGCGCCGCCCGCAGCACCGCGACGGGGCTCGCCCCCTCCGCGAAGGCCGCCGTCAGCGCCCGGTCGGCCCGCGGCGCATCGCCCAGCGTCGCCGCCATCAGCGCCTCGTCGAGGTCCATCGTCGCGCCGTCGGGCCCGCAGGCCAGCGCCGCCTCCTCATCCACCCGCCCGCCCGCACCGACATAGAGGGCGAGCTTCTCGACCTCCCGCCTGGTCTGCATCCGGTCTTCGCCGAGCCGCCCGGCCAGCCAGGACAGCGCCGGCGGATCGGCCTGCACGCCCTGCTCCTGCAGCATCCGCCCGAGGGTCGCCGCCAGCTCCTCGCCTCGCTCCCGGTAGCAGGCGATCGCCGCCACCTCCGGCGCCGCCTCCGCCATCGCGCGCAGCTTCGACCGCGGTCCGAGTTCGCCGCCTTCCAGCACGATCAGCGCCTCGCCCGGCGTCGCCAGCGAATCCTTGAGCGGGCCGGCGTGCACGTCGGTCGCCTCGCGCAGCCGCACGACGCGCCGCCCGCCGGTCATCGCCAGCGCGGCCGCCTCGCCGGCCAGCGCGCCGGGGCGGGCCGCCTCCTCGCGATTCAACTCCGCGAGGCGGAAAGGATCATCCATTCGCCCGCCCAGCACGGCGCGGACCAGCCCTTCGGCCCGCTCCCGCACCAGGCCGGCATCGTCGCCATAGAGAAGCACCGCCCGGAACGGCCCAGGATCGGCCAGCACGCCGGCAGCCCGCCGCGCATCAACCTTGGCCATCGGCCGCCCTCAGTCCCCGCTGCGCGTGGAGGTCACGGCGGGAAGGGGCCTCCCGGACCTATCCCGCCACCGAGTCCACCGCCGACGCCGCCAGACGGCCCGGGCAGCAGCGCGCCTGCCGGCGGGGCCTCCGGCAGCGCAAGCGGCGGCGAGACCGGCTCGATCAGCCGCGTCGGCGCGTCCAGGGCGCGGAAGCGCAGCGCCACGCGGGTGGCCACCTCGGCCGCCAGCAGTTCGGCCAAGCGCCGCTCCGTCGCCTCCCGGCTGATATCGGCGGCGAAGTACTGGTTGGGTTGGATGTTGTAGGCTTCCATCGCGCGCTCGAAGCCGTTCGCCACCGCCTCGCGCGGGCTCAGCCGCATCAGCGTCCAGTTCGCCGTCGCGATGTAGCGCACCCGGGTCGCCGAACCGTCCCGCAGGATGCCGAGCGGCTCGACGGCGACATTCGGCCCGACCACCACCTCCCAGCGCGCGGGCGCCGGCGCGCCGCCGACCGCCGCCAGGCGCTGTTGCAGGCCCCGGCGCAGCAGCTGCCCGAACCGCTCGGAGATCGGCGCCACGCGCGTCGCAGCCAGCTCCCCCGCAATCGCCGGATCCTCGCCGCCCGGTGCGCCGCCGCCATAGAGCGGGCGGAAGCCGCAGCCACCGGCGCCGAGCGCCAGCAATCCCGCAGCACCGCGCAGCACGCCCCGCCGGCCCGGCCCCTCGCTCGATGCGGCCCGCTCTCCTGCCATCGCCTCAGACCACCAGGTTGACCACGCGTCCGGGAACATGGATCCGCTTCTTGACGGGCTTGCCGCCCAGCGCACGCTGCACGTTCTCCTCGGCCTCCGCCAGGGCGAAGATCCGCTCCTCGCTCTCGCCGACCGGCACCTCGATGGTGGCGCGCAGCTTGCCGAGCACCTGGACCGCCAGCGTCAGCGTCTCCGCCTTCAGCAGCTCCGGATCGGCTTCGGGCCACGGCATCTGCGCCACCAGCGCCGCGGCTCCGGGGTTGAGCGCGGCGAAGACTTCCTCGGCCAGATGCGGCATCATCGGCGCCGCCAGCCGCGCCAGCGTCTCCAGCGCCTCGCGCCTTGCCGCGCCCATGCCCTCCGCGCCCGCCTGGCCCTCGGCCTCTCCGATGGCATTGGCGAATTCATGGATGCGCGCGACAGCGACGTTGAACGCGAAGCCTTCCAGCGCCTCGGTCACCGCGGCGATGGTGCGGTGCGTCGCCTGGCGCAGCTTGCGCGCCGGCCCCGCCGCCTCGGCGAAGGGCGCACCTGCCGGCGGCAGCCCGGCCACCGCCCCCGATGCCAGCCGCCAGAGCCGCTGGGTGAAGCGGAAGGCGCCGGCGACGCCCGATTCCGTCCACTCCATGTCGCGATCGGGCGGGTTGTCCGACAGGATGAACCAGCGCGCGGTATCGGCGCCGTAGCGCCCGATGATGGCACCCGGGTCCACCGTGTTCCGCTTGGACTTGGACATCGCCTCGACGCGGCCGATGGTCACCGCCTCGTTGCTGCCCTTCACCGTGGCGATGCGGCTGCCATCCGCGGCGGCGGAGAACTCCACCTCCTCCGGATAGAGCCAGCGGCCATCCGCGCCCTTGTAGCTCTCGTGCTGCACCATCCCCTGGGTGAACAGGCCGGCGAAGGGCTCCTCCACGCTGAGATGCCCGGTCGCCTTCATCGCGCGGGTGAAGAAGCGGCTGTAGAGCAGGTGCAGGATCGCGTGCTCGATGCCGCCGATGTACTGGTCCACCGGCAGCCAGGCATCCACCGCCGGCCGAGTCACCGGCTCCGCCGCGCCCGGCGAGCAGAAGCGCGCGAAATACCAGGAGCTGTCCACGAAGGTGTCGCAGGTGTCCGTCTCGCGGCGTGCGGGCGAACCGCATTGCGGGCAGGCCACGTGCTTCCAGCCCGGATGGTGGTCGAGCGGATTGCCGGGGCGCGAGAAATCCACGTCCTCCGGCAGCACCACCGGCAGCTGCTCCTCCGGCACCGGCACCGCGCCGCAGGCCTCGCAATGGATCACCGGGATCGGGCAGCCCCAATAGCGCTGGCGCGAGATGCCCCAGTCGCGCAGGCGCCAGTTCACCACGCCGGTGCCCTGGCCGGTCTTTTCCAGCTCCTCGATCACCCGCCGCTTGGCCGCGGGCACGTCGAGCCCGTCGAGGAAGCCCGAGTTGAAGATCGTGCCGTCATCGGTATAGGCGACATCGCCCAGCGTGAACCTGGCCGGATCCTCGCCGGGCGGCAGCACCACCGGCAGCACCGTCAGGCCGTATTTGCGCGCGAACTCCATGTCGCGCTGGTCATGGCCGGGGCAGCCGAAGATCGCGCCGGTGCCGTATTCCATCAGCACGAAATTGGCGATCCAGACCGGGAAGCTGACGCCTTCCAGAAAGGGATGCGCGACGCGGAAGCCGGTGTCGTAGCCGCGCTTCTCCGCCTGCTCGATCACCGCCTCGGAGGTGCCCATGCGGCGGCATTCGGCGACGAATTCGGCGGCGTGCGGGTCACGCGAAGCGGCGGCCGCGGCCAGCGGGTGCTCGGCCGCGACGGCGAGGAAGGACATGCCGAACAAGGTGTCGGGCCGCGTGGTGAAGACTTCCACCTCCCCGGTGCCGGCGACCTTTGAATCGGTCAGCCTGAACCGCACCCGCGCGCCCTCGCTGCGGCCGATCCAGTTGGACTGCATCAGCTTCACCCGGTCCGGCCAGCGGTCGAGGCCATCCAGCGCTTCCAGCAGCTCCGGCGCGTATTTCGTGATGCTCAGGAACCACTGGCTGAGCTTCTTCTTCTCGACCAGTGCGCCAGAGCGCCAGCCGCGGCCCTCGATCACCTGCTCATTGGCCAGCACCGTGCCGTCCACCGGGTCCCAGTTGACCCAGCTCTCCTTCCGCTCGACCAGGCCGGCCTTCCAGAAATCGAGGAACAGCTTCTGCTGCTTGCCGTAGTAGCCGACATCGCAGGTGGCGAATTCCCGCGCCCATTCCAGGCTGAGCCCCATGCGCTGCAGCTCGGCGCGCATGTTCGCGATGTTGTCGTAGGTCCACTTGCCCGGATGGATGCCGCGCTCCCGCGCCGCGTTCTCGGCCGGCAGGCCGAAGGCGTCCCAGCCCATCGGGTGCATCACCAGGTGCCCGCGCGCCCGCTTGTAGCGCGCCACCACGTCCCCCAGCGTGTAGTTGCGCACATGCCCCATATGGATCTTGCCCGAGGGGTAGGGAAACATCTCGAGCACGTAGTACTTCTTCGAGTCCGGCGGCGGCACGTCGGGCACCGCGAAGCAGGCGCGGCGGTCCCATTCGGCCTGCCAGCGCGGCTCGGCGGCGGCAAAATCGTAGCGCGCCAACGTCGCCGGGGCGGCGGAAGGCTGGGCGGCGCGCTCTTGGGTCTGGTCATTCATCGTGGGGCGCTGCGTGGCTCTGGAAACGGGGCCCACGCATAGACCGGATCGCGTCGCAGCGGAATTCTCGGCATGCCCCCGGCGACGCCGAAGCGCCGCCGCCGGTCAGTCGGCACCGCGCCAGGACCAAGCCGACAGCCTGGCGCCGGGCCGCGGTGAGGCTCAGCGCGAGGTGGCCACCGATTGACTGCGCAGTTCCCGCGCCCGGCTCAGCACCTGGTCCTCAAGCTCGGCCGAGGTGCTTGCGGAGACCGGCACATCCACCCAGCCGCCACCCGGCCGGCTCTCCTGCCGGAACACCACCACGCGCACCCCGTCGGAACGCAGCTGGCGGCCGAGGATGTAAGCGGTGGCGCGGAACCGCTCGCCGGGCACGCCCGGTGGCGAATACCAGTCCGTGATGATCACGCCGCCGAACGGATCGGCCGAGGACAGCGGCATGAAGGACAGCGTGTCGAGCGTGGCGCGCCAGAGGAAGGCATTGACCCCGATACCGACCCCGCCTTGGTCGCCGTCGGTCGCGCGTCGGCTGCGGTCGGTGCCGAACACCAGGATGCCGTCGCTGCCGCCCAGCCGCCCGCGCACCGAGGAGCGGCG
The DNA here is from genome assembly GCF_041690465.1 of Falsiroseomonas sp. GTDB lineage: Bacteria > Pseudomonadota > Alphaproteobacteria > Acetobacterales > Acetobacteraceae > Falsiroseomonas. The sequence continues at coordinate 316,915 of NZ_JAWLHG010000001.1, forward strand.
GCTGTCATTGTTGTATTCCTCGAGGCCGGGTGTGCGCAGGTTCTCGGACCCGCACCCCATCAGTGCAGTCCCGACCGCAGCCAGCAGCAACCATCGCTTCGCCTGCATCACACCTCACCCCGGTCCCGAGCCTGTCGCCCGACAGGCGCCAGACTTAGCCCGCCACCGGCCGGCCGCAAACCCGGCCACGAAAACGAAAAGGGGCGGCAGGTCACCCTGCCGCCCCCTGTTCATCCAATCCCGCAGGATCAGAAGGCGAGGCGCACGCCCAGGGCGAAGATGTTCATGTCGCGGTCCGCACCGGCCGCGGTGAAGTCCTCGTCGTCGACGTTGTTGTAGGTCGCCCACAGCTCCATGCCCGGCGCCAGCGCGTAGGTGGCGCCGAGGCCCCACGCCGTCTGCTCGCGCTCGACCGGGCCAAGGTCCTGCGTGCCGATCGCATAGAAGGCGTTCACCGCGAAGGCGCCCATGCGATACACCGCGCCGAAGTTCAGCGTGGTGGAGTCGTCGAGGCCCCGCGCGAGGGCGCCGCGGCCGAAGGACGGGGCGAGGTACTGGCCCCACAGGTAGTGAGCGCCGACCGTCAGGCCGTAGCCGGTGACCGTGGCGCCGACCTGATAGGCGGTCGGATCCTCGAGGCCGCTGCCCGTGGGCGCGTCGCCGGTCATGAAGCCGAAGCCGGCGGCCACACCGATATTGCCGAAGCTGCCGCGGTAGCGGATGCCAGCGGAAATCTCGTTCTGGATGTTGCCCGTGGCGCTCGGGTTCGCGGTCTGGTCACGGCGGAGCGCGCCGTTGCCGAAGAACTGGCTCTCGCCCTCGCCCGCGTTCGGCGCGTAGCTGAGGCCGAAGTCGAAGCCGAAGAACTGCGGCGAGAGGTAGATGATCTTCGTCGAGTCGTTGCCGTCGTTGATGCTGGAGTTGATGTACTGGCCGTTGATCGCGAAGTCGATCCAGGCGCCGGACGGGCTGGACTGATGCAGCGACGGGGCGCTCACGGCCAGCTGGTTGGCCGCGGAGTCGTTGTCACCGAACTGCAGCGTGCCGAGCGTCGGGCTGCTGATGAAGCCCCAGGCCTCGTCGGTGTTCAGCGTGGTCGAACCGGCGCCGCCCGCGTCCGTCTGCAGCTCGATGTCGGCACCATAGGACAGGCCGTTCGCGGTCTTGCCGCGCACCGTCACGACGACCTCAAGGTCGGAGTACATCGAGATGGTGTTGTAGTCGCCGCCCGCCACTTCCAGGCTGTCGTCGACGAACGCCGTGCCGAAGTCGAAATAGCCGCCAACCCGCACCGTCGGGGCCGTCTGCGCCTGGGCGGACGTCGCCCCGATCAGCGCAGCGCCGACCACCGCAGTGGTGCCCAGCAGAATCTTGCGCATTCTATTACCTCCTCCTGAACCGGGTGGCCCCCGGCATGCGACGGCCCGCCTGCCCCCCTCGGCAGGTGCCGCGACCGGAGACTCCCCCCCGAGCGCAGTCAGGCCCGGGCAGACTATTGCTTTGATGGCGATGCGACGTCCATCAGCCACGAAGCACCGGCGCGACATCCGCGAGACAGTGTGGCAGGCGGGCCACAACCGTCGCATCCACCGCGCGGCTCAGCGCCCGGCCAGCGCGCCGATCGCCGCAAGCGCCGCGGCACGGCCGCGTCCGGCCTTCGGCAGCCGCGCCGCATTGCCTGCCGCCACCCCGCCCAGCGCCACCGCCGGCCGCCCCGATCGCGCCGCCAGTCCCGCCCAGCGCAGCGGGCCGAGCGCCGGGGCGCCGGGATGGCTCGCGGTCTGGAAGGCCGGCGACACCAGGCCGAGATCGGCCCGCAGGCGCCGCCCCCGCGCAGCGCCCGCGCGTCCGTGCACCGCCACGGACAGCAGCGCCCAGCGCACTCCGCCGCAGCGCGCACGCAGGAAGGGCAGCAGCCCCCGCGCCGGCACACGATCCGGCACATGCAGCCCGGCGCCAAGCCGCAGCGCAGTGCGGCCATCGCCGGCAACCAGCAGCAGCAGCCCGCGCCGGCGGCACATCAGCGCCAGCGCCGCCAGCACCGCCCCGTCCAGCCCGCGCGCCAGCACCCCCGCGCCGCGCGGCAGGCGCGCCGCCGCCGCGCTCGGATCGGGCAGCCGCACGGGGTCGGAGACCAGCCAGAGACGCGGCAGCGCCCGTCCGCCGCGCACCACCGCCGGCTTGAGCCGCCGCGACCACCCCTCTAGCGTCCGCACCCCACACTCCCGGATCACGCCGTGACCGACCAGGACGCCATCGCCCGCAACCTCGCCGCCGTAAAGGCCCGCATCGCGGCGGCCTGCACCCGCGCGGGGCGCGATCCCGCCGGCGTCACGCTCGTCGCCGTCTCCAAGACGCATCCCGCCGAGGCGGTGCTCGCAGCCCTCGCCGCCGGCCAATCCGTGTTCGGCGAGAACCGCGTGCAGGAGGCGATGGGCAAGTTCCCGACCCTGCGCGCCGCCAACCCGGCGCTCCGCCTGCACCTGATCGGTGCGCTGCAGACCAACAAGGCGCGCGAGGCGGTGCGCGTGGCCGATGTCATCGAAAGCCTCGACCGCCCGAAGCTCGCCGCGGCGCTGGCCGAGGCGATGCGCAAGGAAGATCGCACGCCCGAGCTGCTGATCCAGGTCAACACCGGCGATGAGCCGCAGAAGGCCGGCATTCCGCGCGCGGACGCCGACGCCTTCCTCCGCGCCTGCAAGGAGGAGCATGGCCTGGCCGTTTCCGGCCTGATGTGCATCCCGCCGCTGGAGGCCGACCCGCGCCCGCATTTCGCCTGGCTCGCGGCACTTGCCGCGAAGCACGGGCTGCGCACCCTCTCCATGGGCATGAGCGGCGACTACGAGATCGCCATCGCCGAGGGTGCGACCCATGTGCGCATCGGCACCGCGATCTTCGGCAGCCGACCCTACCCCGCCTGAAGCCAGGCGGCGCTACCCCACGGGTGCAGGCAAGCCGAGCAGCCGCGCGAGCCCGCCGCGCGAGCCGGCCACCAGATCGGCGAGCGTGTAGCGGTCGAGCACCGACAGGAAGGCATCCAGCGCCTCGGCCAGCACCGGCTTCAGCCCGCAGGCAGGCGTGATCACGCAGGTGCCGGAGCCCATGCAGGGCGCCAGCGCGAGCCCCGGCTCCGTTCGCCGCACGACCGCGCCGATGTTGATTTCGGACGCCGGGCGCCCCAGCCGCAGCCCGCCGCCGCGGCCGCGCAGCGTGACGACATCGCCCGCTTGGCCGAGCAGCAGCACGACCTTGTTCAGGTGGTTCTCCGGGATGGCATAGGCGGCCGCGATCTCGGGCACCGTCGCGCGCCGACCCTCCTCGACCGAGAGGTAGATCAGCGTGCGCAGCGTGTAGTCGGTGAAGGCGGTCAGCTGCATTGCGGCCCTTCGCCGGCAGGAGCGGGCACGGTCAATAGACCAGCACCACCCCGATCACCATCAGCAGGTTCCAGAACAGCATGTTGATCAGCGTCCGGATCATCATGCGGTCGTCGCCCGACCCGGCGCCGAGCAGATCGCTCACCACCTGCCCGGGAAAGAGGAAGGCCCTGGTCAAGGCTGTCATGGCCGTGCTCCGCGATCGCTACCGGGGCAGCCTGGCCCGGCCGGCGCCTTTAAGCAAGATGTTAAATACTTCTTTTTGCCTGAGCCTTGACGCGCCCGCACGCCGGCGGGATCACGCGGGGCAGCAGCAGCGACAGGGTGCCCCCTTCATGTCCCGCGTCTTCTCCGGCATCCAGCCTTCGGGCGTGCCCACCCTCGGCAACTATCTCGGCGCCATCCGCAACTGGGTGCCGATGCAGGACACGCATGAGTGCATCTTCTGCGTGGTGGACCTGCACGCCATCACCGTGTGGCAGGACCCGAAGGAGCTCGCGCGGCAGACGCGGGAGATGGCCGCGGCGCTGATCGCCTGCGGGCTCGATCCCCGGCGCTGCATCCTGTTCCTGCAAAGCCATGTGCATGCGCATGCGCGGCTGGCCTGGATCTTCAACTGCGTCGCGCGGCTCGGCTGGCTGAACCGGATGACGCAGTTCAAGGACAAGGCGGGCAAGGACCGGGAGGCCGCGTCCTCCGGCCTGTACGTCTATCCGAACCTGATGGCCGCCGACATCCTCACCTATCACGCCACCAAGGTGCCGGTCGGCGACGACCAGAAGCAGCATCTGGAGCTGGCCAACGACATCGCGCAGAAGTTCAACCACGATTACGGCGTGGACTTCTTCCCCACCATCGAGCCGCTGATCCAGGGCATCGCCGCGCGGGTGATGAGCCTGCGCGACGGCACGAAGAAGATGTCGAAGTCGGATCCCTCCGACCAGTCGCGCATCAACCTCACCGACGACCACGACGCCATTGCGCTGAAGATCCGCCGCGCCAAGACCGATCCCGAGCCCCTGCCCGAGAGCGAAGCCGGTCTCGAGGGCCGGCCGGAGGCGCGCAACCTGGTGGGCATCCTCGCCGCCATCACCGGCGAGACCCATGCCGGCGTGCTGCGCCACCACGGCGGCAAGGGCTTCGGCGCCTTCAAGGAAGTGCTGGCCGAGGCGCTGGTCGCGCATCTCGACCCGATCCGGCGGGAGATGTCGCGGCTGCTGGACGACCCCGCGGCGCTGGATGCGGCGCTGCGCCTCGGCGCCGACCGCGCGGACGCGATCGCGACCCCCATCTGCGACAGGGCCGAGCAGTTGGTGGGCTTCCTGCCGCGCCGCTGATCGTTTTCGCCCGCACCCCTGCGATGTGGTAGGGTCGCGCCATGTCCGAACGGGTGCGGGAGCGCTGGAGCTGGGACGCCTACCTGGAATGGGAGGCGAAGCAGGAGATCCGCCACGAGCTGGTGGATGGCGAGGTGCACGCCATGACCGGCGGCACTCTGAAACACAACTTGATGACGCGTCGTCTCGGGGCTGCCCTGGACCGCGCGCTCGGCGGTGGCTGCCGCGCCTATGGACCGGACGTCAAGGTGGCGACCGGGAACGGCAATGCCCGCTACCCCGATGCCGTCGTGGATTGCGGTCGCTTCGTGCCGACCGCCTTGCTGGCCCAGGACCCCGTCGCCGTCTTCGAGGTCCTCTCCCGCAGCACCGCCTGGGTGGACCAGACCTACAAGCTGCGCGACTACGACGCGACGCCGTCCATCCGCTACTACGTCCTGATCAGCCAGGACGAGCTGCGTGCGATGCTCTACACTCGCAACGATGCAGGCCGCCTCGACATCCGCGACGCGCAACTGATCGAGGGCGCGGAGGGCGTCATCGCGCTGCCTTCGCTCGGCGTCACGCTCACCCTCGGCGCGCTGCACGAGGGCCTTGAGGGCTGACGCTCAGCCCACCAGCAGCCACACCCACACGGGCAATGTCGCCACGCTGAGCAGATGTTCGCTGGTGGTGATCGCCGCCATCAGCTTCGCATCGCCGCCCATCGCCCGCGCCATGACATAGCTCGTCGCCGCCGTCGGCAGCGCCATGAACAGCACCGCGATCGCCGTCGGCAACGGCCCGAGGCCGAGCGCCGCGCAGAACGCCCAGGTGATCAGCGGCATCACCAGCAGCTTCAGCACCGCCGTCGCCGCCTGCACCCCCGGCCGGTCGCCCAGCCCCTGCATGCTCAGCGCCGCGCCGACGCAGAGCAGCCCGAGCGCCACCGAGGCCTGCCCGAGGTTGCGCACCGCCGGCTGCAAGCCCGGCGGCAGCCCGCCCAGCATGCCGATCGCGAAACCCGCCAGACAGGCCAGGATCAGCGGGTTGAGCAGCACCCGGCGCAGGAGTTCGAGCGGCCGTACCTCGCCACCCCGGCCCAGCGCGAAGGCCAGCGTCGCCGCCGTCTGCACGAAGGGCACGATGATGCCGGTGGCCACCGCGGCATAGGTGATGCCGTCCAGCCCCCAGATCGCGCCGCCGATGGCGAAGCCCATCAGGTTGTTGAACCGGATGCCGCCCTGCAGCACCGAGGTCATCGCGCCATGGCCGAGGCCGAGCGCACGGGCCAGCAGGACAGAGATCACCGTCCCCGCCGCCAGCGCCGCCCACAGCGCCGCCGCCATGCCGAGCACCGGCACCGCGCCGAACCGCACGGTGGAAAGCCCGGTGGCGATCAGGCAGGGCAGCAGCACCCAGAAGACCAGGCGCTCGATCCCCGCCCAGACCGTGTCGTCGCGCAGCAGGCGGCGCTTCAGCAGCGCGCCCAGCGCCAGCAGCCCGAACACCGGCACGAAGGCATCCGCCCAAGGTGCCAGCGTCATGCGAGAGCGCGCTCCAGGAAGCGGCGCACTACAGCCCGGCGCGCACCTGTCCGCCCGTGCTGCCACCGGCCGGCGCGGTCGCGCCGTGCGCGATGTCCCTGAGGCAAGCCGCCTCTCCCCGTCCCGATGCGCCCGCGGCGCGCGCCGCGGCGTAGGCCACCCGCAGCGCCCGGCCCGCAGCTTCGTCCCGGTAGAGCACCAGGTCGAGATGACATTGGCTGGCCTGGTAGTGCCAGATCTCCGCCGGCCCTTCCTCCCGCCGAAGGCGCGGCGTGCCGAGCCGGCGCAGCAGCGCCTCCGGCGTGTGCCCGACCAGCTGGCCCGCCATGGTCGGCGCAGCCTCGGCCGGCCCTGCGGCAGCCAGGGTGGCGGCCGCAGGCGCCTGGCTGCCCTCGACGGCCGCGACCACCGGCCTGGCGCCGATGCCGGCAGCTGAGCCCGCGCCGATTCCGGCGCCTTGTGCCGCGCCGATTCCGACGCCTTGCGCCGCGCCGATTCCGGCGACGCTCGCCTGATGCGCCGCCAGCGCGTCCTGCAGCGCGACCCGCGCGCTCTCCTCCGGTCCCGGCTGCGCGCAGCCGAGGAGAAGCAAGAGCGGAACCAGCTTCAGCCCCGGTCGCATCGTGGCGCGTCCTGCGCGAGGTGCGGAGGCAGGGCGTGCGCACACGCCCTGCGCTCCCGGCTGGCCCCTGTGACGGGCCGGCCGGATGTGGAGGATCAGGCCTCGGCCGGCACCGGCTGCGGCGCCGGCATGGCGGGCGCGGCGGGCTGGTCGCCCAGCATGTCCATCCGGCCGGAGATCTGGCCGCCTTCCTCCACCATCAGCCTGCGGCAGCGGGCGACGCCCACCACGCGGCCGGTGCCACGGATCACCAGCTGGCCGCGCGCGGTGATGGTGCCGTCGAAGGTGCCGGCGATCTCGGCATCCTCGACCTGCACCTCGCCCTTGAACACGCCGGTCTCGCTGATCGAAAGCTCGGTCGCCTGGATCATCTGGCTTTCGACCATGCCCTCGACCACCAGGCGCTCGGCCTCGGCGACGGTGCCCTGCAGGCTGATCCCCCGGCCGACCACCAGCGTGCGGCGGTCCGCGGTGCTGCGCGGCGCGGGGCCGACCGAGGCCGCGGCCGGGGCGGTGGACGCGCTCGGCATGCCGAGGCCGCCCATCTGCGCCGGGCGCGGCGGGATCGCGGTGCCGGAGGGCGGCGTCGGGCCGGCGGGCATGATCGGCGCGTTGCCGGGCTTGGTCGCGAGGCTCATGGCTTGGTTGTCCCTGGTCGAGAAGGGCGGCGGCGGCGCGCCGAGGTCGGGATCGCGTGCGGTCGGGACAGTGGCGTGCTGCGGCTCGGGAGGCTTCTCGTCGCGGCGGCGGCTGAAGACATTCATGCGCGAGCTCCCCCTGTCCTCGGTGCAGCCGCGGCAGTGCCGGGCCGCTGCGCGGCACGGCTTCCCCGACCCGTCGCGCAGGTCTCCGGGCTAACACGCACCCCCCGCCGAGACAACGGCCGAAGGGGGTCGCGGAGGCAGTTGTCCACAGCCTCGCGCAGCTTCTTTCGATGGCAGTCCGTTCCGATCTTCAGGCCGAATCGCGGTGCAGCAGGTGCACCATCGCCGCGGTGCCGATGACCGGCACCAGCAGGTTCAGCGGCGCCACCACGCCGAGCAGCGCGAGCGCGCCCCCGAGCCCCCAGATCTGCCAGCGCCGCCGCCGCTTCAACTCCTCCGCCGCTGCCACCGTCATGCGCCGCTGGGCGACACCGGCGAACAGACCCTCGCCCAGCGCGATCGCCGCCACCGCCCAGAGCACCGGCACGCCGATGAAGGGCACCAGCAGCGAGACCGGCAGCAGCACCAGCGTCAGCGCCCCCATCTTCGCCGCCAGCGTCAGCCCCGACCACACCTGCGCCGGCGTCGAGGCGCCGACCGGCGGCGGCAGCGCCGGATAGTGCCGCCGCTCCACCGCCGCCGCCACGCCATCGAGGAACAGGCTGGCGATCGCCAGCAGCATCGGCAGGAACAGCCACCACAGCGCCAGCACCGCCAGCAGCCCGCCCGCCGCCGCGGCGATGGTGGCGAGCCACCCCTCGCCGCCGGCCAGCCACCCCACCGCCGCGCTCGCCCCCCAGGCGAGCAGCAGCCCGGCGGCGAGCGCGAGCCCGGCGCCGAGCAGCAGCGGGCGGCGGAAGGCGGGGTCGGGGATCTGGCCGAAGGCCAACACCAGGGCTCTGAACATCCTGGCGGGGACTAGCGGTGGCGGGGCGGTTCCGGCAAGCATCCGCCGCCTTCAACTCCCCCGCAGCCCCGCACCCCATAAAGGCCCGGCACCCGCCCATGACCTCTCCCGCGCTCGACCTGCTCGGCATCGGCAACGCCATCGTGGACGTGCTCGCCCGCGCCGAGGATGCCTTCCTCGCAAGCCAGGGCATGGCGAAGGGCACGATGACGCTGATCGACGCCGCCGCCGCCGAGCGGATCTACGCGGCGATGGGCCCGGGCGTCGAAAGCTCCGGCGGCTCGGCCGGTAACACCTGCGCGGCGGCGGCAGCACTCGGCGCGCGCGTCGGCTATCTCGGCAAGGTCGCCGACGACGCCCTCGGCACGGTCTTCGCCCACGACATCCGCGCCGCCGGCGTGCGCTTCCCCTCGGCACCCCTGGCCAACGGCGCGCCCACCGCGCGCTGCCTGATCCTGGTGACGCCGGACGGCCAGCGGACGATGAACACCTTCCTCGGCGCCTGCGTCGCCTTCGGCCCGGACGACGTGGACGGGGCGGAGGTGGCCTCCGCCGCCGTCACCTACCTCGAGGGCTATCTGTTCGACCCGCCGGCTGCGCAGGCCGCCTTCCGCAAGGCGGCCCAGGCGGCGCATGCCGCGGGACGCAAGGTCTCGCTGACGCTGTCGGACCCCTTCTGCGTCGGCCGCCACCGCAGCGCCTTCCGCGCCTTCGTCGCGGAGGAGAGCGACATCCTCTTCGCCAACGAGGCCGAGCTGCTCTCCCTCTACGAGACCGAGGATTTCGCCGCTGCCCTGGCCGCGGTGCGGCAGGATGTCGGCCTGGCCGCGGTGACCCGCAGCGAGAAGGGCAGCATCGTCGTCGCCGGCACCGAGACGGTGGAAGTGGCGGCGGTGCCGACGAAGGTGGTGGACACCACCGGCGCCGGGGATGCCTATGCCGCCGGCTTCCTCGCCGCCCATGCGAAGGGCCTGGCGCTGGCCGAATGCGGCCGCTGGGGCAGCGTGGCGGCGGCCGAGGCGATCAGCCATTTCGGGGCCCGCCCGCAGGCCGACCTCAAGGCGCTGGTCGGCTGAAGCGGCGGCACGGCGGGTCGGAACCGGGCCGCGGGGCTGCGTTCTTGCCGGATGCCTGCGGCGGGCCCGCCCCGCCGAGATCCCGGGAGACCGCCATGCGCAAGATGCTGCCCGCCGTCGCCGCCCTTATGCTCGCCACCTTGCCCGCCTGGGCCCAGCAGCAGCAGCAGCAGCAGGGCGGCCCGCCCATCTACAATCTGGAACCGCCACCCCCCGGCGCGGGTCCGGCCGGCGATCCGCCACGCAGCGCTGCGAACCGCGACGCGGCCACCCCCGCGCGCCCCGCGCTCATCGTCGGCTACCTGGAGCAGGCCGACCAGGCGCTGCAGCGCAACAGCTGGTCCCGCGCGGGCGAACTGGTCGAGCGCGCCGAGACCGCCCTGCTCAACCGCCACACCCGCCCCGGCGCCGGCAGCGTCGAGATGGGCATGGAGGAGGGACGCGCACTGCAGGCCGCCGCCGCGGCCCGCGCCGCCATCCGCGAGCGCGACCGCGCGGCGGCGGCCGAGGCGCTGCGGAACGCCCGCAGCCTCACCGCGCAGATCGGCCAGGCGAGCGCCTCCGGGGCCGGCGCGGCCCCGACGCCCGGATCCGGGTTCGGGAGCGGCCCCGGCATGGGAACGGGCCAGGGCTCGCGCGGCACCCGCTGATCCGGGCGCTGACCCGCCCGGGGGCGCCTGCGCCGGCGTAGCGGCTGCCCCGCTTCGCCGGCGATGGATTGTCGCTCGCTTTTTGCGGTCCGCGCGCCTATGTGTGCGCCGCATCAAACGACAGACGCCTGCCCGCCAGTGGCCGGGGTGACCATGAGGTTGCCGCCGGGAGGAGGGGCCGGGCCCAAGAGACCGGACCTCGCCGCATGGACATCCGCAACGTCGCCATCATCGCTCACGTCGACCACGGCAAGACCACGCTGGTGGACAACCTGCTGAAGCAGGCCGGCGCCTTCCGCGCCAACCAGCAGGTCGCCGAGCGCGCGATGGACCGCAACGACCTGGAGCGCGAGCGCGGCATCACCATCCTCGCCAAATCCACCGCGGTCGAGTGGAAGGGCGTGAAGATCAACATCGTGGACACGCCCGGCCACGCCGATTTCGGCGGCGAGGTGGAGCGCATCCTCTCCATGGTGGATGGCGCCGTGGTGCTGGTGGATGCCGCCGAGGGCGTGCTGCCGCAGACCAAGTTCGTCCTGACCAAGGCGCTCGCCCGCGGCATCCGGCCGATGGTCGTCGTCAACAAGGTGGACCGCCAGGACGCCCGCCCCGACGAGGTCCACACGGAGATGTTCGACCTCTTCGCCGCGCTTGGCGCCGACGACGACCAGCTCGACTTCCCCATGCTGTTCGCCTCCGGCCGCCAGGGCTGGGCGGATGCGACGATGGACGGGCCGAAGAAGGACCTTTCCGCCCTTTTCGACCTGATCCTTTCCCACGTCCCGGCGCCGGGTCTCGACGCCTCGCTGCCCTTCGCGATGAACGCCGCGATCCTGGAGGCGGACAACTTCTTGGGCCGTATCCTGACCGGCCGCATCGAGCAGGGCGTCGCCCGGCTCAACATGCCGGTCAAGGTGCTGCGCCAGGATGGCTCCGTGGTGGAGACCGGCCGCCTGACCAAGCTGCTCTCCTTCCGCGGGCTGGAGCGGGTGCCGGTGGAAACCGCCGAAGCCGGCGACATCATCGCCATCGCCGGCCTCGAGAACGGCACCATCCCCGACACCATCTGCGATCCGTCCGTCACGGCGCCGCTGCCCGCCATCCCGGTGGACCCGCCGACGCTCGCCATGACCTTCCGCATCAACGATGGTCCTCTCGGTGGCCGCGAGGGCAAGAAGGTCACGTCGCGCCAGATCCGCGACCGCCTGTTCAAGGAGAGCGAGGGCAACGTCGCCATCAAGGTGACGGACAGCCAGGAGGCCGACAGCTTCGAGGTCGCCGGCCGCGGCGAATTGCAGCTCGGCGTGCTGATCGAGCAGATGCGCCGCGAGGGCTTCGAGCTGACCATCGGCCGCCCCCGCGTGCTGACCCGCGAGAACCCCGAGACCGGCGAGCGCGAGGAGCCCTTCGAGGAATGCCTCGTGGACGTGGACGAGGAATATTCGGGCGTCGTCGTGCAGAAGCTCTCGCTCCGCAAGGGCCAGATGCAGGACATGCGGCCGTCCGGCGGCGGCAAGGTGCGCCTGACCTTCATCATCCCGAGCCGCGGCCTGATCGGCTACCACGGCGAGTTCCTGACCGACACGCGCGGCACGGGCATCATGAACCGGCTGTTCCACGGCTATCAGCCCTGGGCCGGCACCATCGAGGGCCGCCGCAACGGCTCGCTGATTTCCAACAGCGACGGCGAGGCGGTGCAGTATGCGCTGTTCTACCTGCAGGAGCGCGGCACGCTGTTCGTGGACCCTGGCGTGAAGGTCTATGTCGGCATGATCCTCGGCGAGCACTCCCGGGACAACGACCTGGAAGTGAATCCCATCAAGGAGAAGAAGCTCACCAACATCCGCGCCGCCGGCAAGGACGAGGCGCTGCTGCTGATCCCGCCGCGCCGGATGAGCCTGGAGCAGGCGATCAGCTACATCGAGGATGACGAGCTGGTCGAGGTGACGCCCTCCGCCATCCGCCTGCGCAAGCGCTTCCTCGACCCGCATGAGCGCAAGAAGCACGCCCGCCGGCAGGAGAGCGAGGCGGCGTGAGGTGACATTCCCTCTGTCGCTTCTGCGGCGGAGGGACTGGCAAGGGGCCGCCTGAGCGTGCCGGCGGCTGAGGCGCCGCAAGGGATCCTTTGTCCCTGCGAGCCGCCGGACGCCGCCGATGCCGGTTCCATCGGCAATGATCTCTGAAGGGAGCGACGCGTGCAGGACCCCGACCTGCTGAGCGAAGCGGAGGCGGTCCGCCTCCACGCCTATGCGCCCTATTCCAACTTCCCTGTCGGCGCGGCGCTGCTCGCCGAGGACGGCAGCCTCCATCACGGCTGCAATGTCGAGAACGCCAGCTACCCCGCCGGCCTCTGCGCCGAACGCGTCGCGCTCGGCGCCGCCGTCGCGCGCGGGGCGCGCCGCTTCATCGCGATTGCCATCGCCGGGCCGCCGGGCGTGGCCATCTCCCCCTGTGGCATCTGCCGCCAGGTGCTGTCGGAATTTTCCCCCGACGGCACGCTGCGCGTGATCGCCCGCGATGCCGCCGGCACGCCCCGCGCCACCACCATCGTCGAACTCCTCCCCGGCGCCTTCGGCCCCGCCCAGCTCGGGCATTCCTGAGTCCGGGAACCCGAGGCGCGCCGCAAGCATTGCATGCGCATGCGCTGCGCCCTGCTGCTGCCGATCCTGCTCCTCGCCGCCTGCGCACAGCCGCCTGCCACCGCGACCTTCAATCCGATCGGCATGACCGAGGGCGAGCTGGTCTCCCGCCTCGGCGTGCCAAGCCGCGCCTACGAAACCGACGGCCGCCGCTTTCTCACCTGGGACAGCGAAGGCAGCGCCGGGCCCGCCGTCACGCCCTCCATCGGCCTCGGCGTCGGGCGCTTCTCCGGCGGCTGGGGCAGCGGCACGGCGATCGGCACCGGGCTCGGCCTCAGCTTCGGCGGCGGCGGCCCCAGCGGCTATTGCACCGCGACCTACGAGATGCGGGATGGCCGCGTCATCGGCGCCACCCGGCAAGGACCCGGCTGCGGCTGAACCATCGGGCCCCTTCCTTACCCCTGCCCGGACGGACCACACTCGCCCGCGCAACGAACGAGGGCGGCATGCGCGCTTTGCGGCTGAGGCTCGACTCGCGCGGGCGCGTGCTGCTGCCGCCGGCGCTGCGTGCGCTCTCCGGCCTGCGCCCTGCCATGCCGCTCGCCGTCACCTTCGCGGAGGCGCAACTCCTCGTCCGCCCGACCGACACCCCCGAACGCCGTGCGCCGACGCTCGACCGCAAGGGCCGCCTCACCCTGCCCGGGCCGCTGCGTGCGGAGCTTGGCCTCCTGGCCGGCGCGGTGCTGCTGGCGCGGGCCGCGCCGCCGGGCCTGCTGCTCGCCTCGCCCGCGGGCCTGATCGCCCGCCAGCGCGAGGCGCGGCTCGCCCTCACCCGCCGTCTCGCCGAGGCCTGATGCCGCCGCGCGTCGCCATCGCCTGCCAGGGCGGCGGCAGCCATGCCGCCTTCACCGCCGGCGTGCTCGCCTCACTGCTCGCATCCGCCCATCGCGACCGGTTCGAGCTGACGGCGCTCTCGGGCACCTCCGGCGGCGCGGTCTGCGCGGCGCTGGCCTGGTCCGGGCTGCTCGCCGGCGGGCCGGAGGAGGCGATCCGGCGGATCGAGGGCTTCTGGCACGACCTCGCGCCGGCCAACGCGGTCGAGGCCTGGGCGAATGACTGGTTCCAGCTGCTGCTCGCCCTGCCCTTCGCCGCCCGCACCAGCCCCTATGCCTATGCGCCCGCCGCCGAGCCGCGGCTGCGCCAGCTGCTGGAGAAATGGATCCGCCCGGCCGAGCTGCCCGCCCGCCGCGCACCGCCGGTGCTGCGCCTCGGCGCGGCCGAGGTGCTGAAGGGCGGCGGCGCGGCCTTCGACGAGGAACGCTTCACGCTGGACGACGTGATCGCCTCCGCCGCGGTGCCGCCGCTGTTCCGCGCCGTGCCGAACCGCGGCGGGCTGTGGTGGGATGGGCTCTACGCCCACAACCCGCCGATCCGCCACCTGCTCGACCTGCCCGACAAGCCCGCCGAGATCTGGGTGGTCCGCATCAACCCCGCCACCCGCGCCGAGGAGCCACGCACCGCGGAGGAGATCGAGGATCGCCGCAACGAGATGGCCGGGAACCTGCCGCTCGACCACGAGCTGGAGAAGGTACGCCTGGTTAACCGCGCCGTCGCCGCCGCGCCGGAGTGCAACGCCCGCTTCGGCTGGCGGCCGGTGACGGTGCGGCAGGTGGCGCTGGCGCTGCCGGGCATCGGCTATCGCACCAAGCTCGACCGTTCGGCGGCGCATATCGCCCGTCTGATGGCGGCCGGGCGTGAGGCGGCGCCCGGCTTCTTCGACGAGGCTTCCGTCATCGTTCGTCCGGAGGGCTGACGCCGGCGTAACAACTGGCGGGAGATGCAGTGCCGCACTAGCGGCGCGCGCTCGCGAAAGCGAGAGTAGCGCATGCTCCTGCTCCGCGATCGCCGCTTCCTGGTGATGCTCGCACTCGGCTTCGCGGCGGGCATCCCGCTGCCGCTGACCGGCTTCACGCTGCGGCAGTGGTTCTCCGAATCCGGCATCTCGCTGGCCGCCATCGGCCTGACCGCGCTGATCGGGCTGGCCTATGCCTTCAAGTTCCTCTGGTCGCCGGTGCTGGACCACGCGGCGCCACCCTTCCTCCGACGCCTGGGTCGCCGGCGCGGCTGGCTGGCGAGCATCCAGCCGGCGCTGATGCTGGCGATCCTGGCGCTGGGCTTCACCGATCCAGTGGGCGCGGCGGGGGTGACGGTGGCGATCGCGGTGCTGGTCGCCTTCCTCTCCGCCAGCCAGGACATCGTGGTGGATGCCTACCGCATCGAGGTGCTGGAGGAACGCCAGCAGGGCTATGGGCTGGCCTGCTACATCTGGGGCTACCGCGGCGCGCTGCTCGCCGCCAATGCCGGCGCGCTGGCGATGGCCGAGTTTGCCGGCTGGACGGCGGCGTTCGCGATGTGCGCCGCGCTGGTCGGCATCGGCTTCGTCGCCACCCTGCTGGCGCCGGAGCCGGAGGCGCGCCCCATCGGAGCCGCCACCTGGGCGGAGCGGCTGCGCGCGGCGGTGGTGGATCCCTTCGCCGACTTCCTCCGGCGTCGCTACTGGGTGGCCATCCTCGCCTTCATCTGCCTGTTCAAGCTCGGCGAGGCGCTGGCAGGGGTGATGACCGCGCCCTTCTACCGCTCGCTCGGCTTCTCGCGGCTGGAGGTGGCGGCGGTCGGCAGCGTCTTCGGGCTGGTGGCGACGCTGGCCGGCGTGATGGCGGGCGGCTTCGTGGTGGCACGGCTCGGCACCGGGCGCGCGCTGGTGGTCACCGGGCTGCTGCAGATGCTCTCCAACCTGATGTACGTGGCGCTGGCCCAGGCTGGCCATTCGATGCCGATGCTGTGGGCGCAGGTCGGGGTGGAGAACTTCACGGACGGGCTCGCGGACGCCGCCTTCGTCACCTACCTCTCGGCGCTCACCAGCCGCGCCTTCACCGCGACGCAATATGCGCTGCTGTCCTCGCTGGCCGCGGTGCCGCTGCGCACGCTGGCCGGCACCTCAGGCTGGCTGGCGGAGGGGCTCGGCTGGACCTGGTTCTTCCTGCTGACGACCTTCGCCGCGCTGCCGGCGATGGCGATCATGGTGTTCCTGCTGCGACGGCTGCCGCCCGACGAGGCGCCGGCGCCGGCTTCCGTCCTGCCGATCCCCGAGGAAGCCGCGCGATGACCGCGTTCTGGATGACGCCCCTGCTGCTGGTCGGCTCCAATATCCTGATGACCTTCGCGTGGTACGGCCACCTCAAGGCGCCGTCCTGGCCGATGTGGCTGGCGATCCTGCTCTCCTGGGGCATCGCCTTCTTCGAATACTGCCTGGCGGTGCCGGCCAACCGCATCGGCTACGGCACCTTCACCGGCCAGCAGCTGAAGGTGATGCAGGAGGTGATCACGCTCGCCGTCTTCGCGGTGTTCAGCGTGTTCTGGCTCGGCGAGGCGATACGCTGGAATTTTCTCGCCGCCGGGGCGTGCCTGATCGCCGCGGTCGTGTTCATCTTCCTGCCGGTGGAATGACCCGGCGCGCCCCCGGCGCGTTGCGACAGGCAGCGGGAAGGACCGGACGATGCGCATCGGCGTGCCCAAGGAAGTGAAGGTCCACGAATACCGTGTCGGGCTCACCCCCGGCTCGGTGCGGGAGCTGGTGGCGCAGGGGCATGAGGTGCTGGTGGAAAGCTGCGCCGGTGCCGGCATCGGCTTCCCCGACGGCGCCTATGCCGCCGCCGGGGCCACGATCGCCACCGATGCGGCGGAGGTGTTCAAGAATGCCGATCTGGTGGTGAAGGTGAAGGAGCCGCAGCCCGACGAATGGAAGCGGCTGCGCCCCGGCCAGGTGCTGTTCACCTACCTGCACCTCGCGCCCGACCCGGCGCAAGCCAAGGGCCTGATGGACAGCGGCGCCAGCGCCATCGCCTATGAGACGGTCACCGAACCCGAGGGCGGCCTGCCGCTGCTCCGCCCGATGAGCGAGGTCGCCGGCCGCATGGCGCCACAGGTCGGCGCCCGCTGCCTGGAGAAGGAGGCCGGCGGCGCCGGCGTGCTGCTCGGCGGCGTGCCCGGCGTGCCGGGGGCGAAGGTGGCGATCCTCGGCGGCGGCGTGGTCGGCGCCAATGCCGCGCGCATCGCCCGCGGCATGCGCGCGCAGGTGACGGTGCTGGACCGCGCACCGCGCGTGCTGGCGATGCTCGATGCGGAATTCGATGGCGCCGTCGCCACCCGCTTCGCCAGCCATGACGCGATCGAGGAGGCGGTGGAGGATGCCGACCTGGTCATCGGCGCGGTGCTGGTGCCCGGTGCCGCGGCGCCGCGGCTGGTCAGCCGCGCGATGATCGCGCGGATGCGGCCCGGCAGCGTGGTGGTGGATGTCGCCATCGACCAGGGCGGCTGCTTCGAGACCTCCCGCCCCACCACCCATGCCGCGCCGACCTATGTGGAGGAAGGCGTGGTGCATTACTGCGTGACCAACATGCCGGGCGCGGTGGCGCGCACCAGCGCGGTGGCGCTGAACAACGCCACGCTGCCCTTCACGCTGCAGATCGCGGAGAAGGGCCTGGCGCGTGCCTGCGCCGAGAACCCGCATCTGGCCCGCGGGCTCAACGTCCATGCCGGGCGCATCACCCATGCGGCGGTGGCCGAGGCGCTGGGGCTGGAGCATCTGCCCGTGGAGCGTGCCTTCGCCCGCTGATAAGCGGGAACCCCAGCCTGCGCGGCGGCTTACCGCCTGCGCAAGGTTGGGAGCAGCCATCATGGGCTTTGTGTGGACCATCATCATCGGCTTCATCGCCGGCCTGATCGCGAAATTCCTGATGCCGGGACGCGACCCGGGCGGGTTCATCATCACCACGCTGCTCGGCATCCTGGGCGCCCTGGTCGCCACTTGGCTCGGCCAGGCGGTTGGCTGGTACCGCGCCGGCGAGGGCGCGGGGCTGATCGGCGCGGTGGTCGGCGCGGTGATCGTGCTGGCGATCTACCGGATGGTGGCGGGGCGCCGCGCGACCTCGACCTAGCCGGCCCTCGGGCAGGGCGGCGGCGTTTCAGCCGCCGCCCTTGGCCACCAGCTTCGGCGTATGCGCGGCGATGTTCTTCCGCAGCATGCTGTCCGGGATGTTCCACATGAACTGCTTGTTGAAGTCGGCGCGCTTCATGCGGGTGTTGGGGGCGTTCTCCGGGTCGTGGATGATCACCTCGTCCCGCCCGTCATCGGTGCCGATCAGCGCCGAGCAATGGCCATAGGTCGCACCGTTGTGCGTCTTGGTCCAGGAGATGAGCTGGGGTCCGTATTTGCGCAGCAGGTCCGCCAGCGCGTCCAGCGCCCACGCCTTGGTCGCGGGGTAGCCGACCTCGACCAGGTTCTCGTTCTTCTGCAGGGTCTTGGAGTCCTGGATCACCTTGTGGCCCTTCGGCGTCCAGAGCGAGGGGTCGCCCAGCCGCGGTCCCGCCTCGAAATAATAGCCGAGCATGCAGGCGCTGGCATACCAGCAGCCGGTTGGGTCATTCAGCGACTTGTCCTGGCCATACCCCAACTGGGTGATGAAGGGCACGTCGAGATAGATGCTGGCCATGACGTCTCCCCGTCGCGCAGGCGGGGGCTGCCGGCACGCGAAGCGCCGGGCCCGGCAAGCCCGGACGAAACGACATCGAAACTCGCCTGAAACGCGACAGGGCGCAATGCCCTTCGCAATGATGCCGGGCCCGTGGAATGCAGGCGCGCGGCACCCGCAGGCGCCGGCGTCCCGCCAGGTGCGCCGCTACCGCTTCGCCTCGATCGCGTCCCAGATCGCCTTTTCCAGCTGCACGCCGTCGAAGCGGGCGATCTCCTGCAGGCCGGTCGGCGAGGTGACGTTGATCTCCGTCAGGTAGCCGCCGATCACGTCGATGCCGACGAAGATCATGCCGCGCTTCTTCAGCTCCGGCCCGATCGCGGCGCAGATCTCCTTCTCGCGGTCGGTGAGCTTCGTGGCCTCCGGCCTGCCGCCGACATGCATGTTGCTGCGCGCCTCGCCGGCGGCGGGCACGCGGTTGATCGCGCCCATCGCCTCGCCATCCACCAGGATGATGCGCTTGTCGCCTTCGCGCACCGCCGGCACGTAGCGCTGCACCACCAGCGGCTCGCGCGAGCGTTCCGTGAACATCTCCAGCAGCGCGTTCAGGTTGGGGTCTTCGGGGCGCACATGGAACACCCCGGCGCCGCCATTGCCGAACAGCGGCTTGAGGATGATGTCGCCGTGCTTTTCCCGGAACCTGCGGATCTGCGTGACGGAGGCGCTGATCAGCGTCTCCGGCATCAGCTCGGGGAAGTGGGTGACGTAGAGCTTCTCCGGCGCGTTGCGCACGCTGGCGGGGTCGTTCACCACCAGCGTCTTCGGGTGGATGTGCTCCAGGATGTGGGTGGCCGTGATGTACGCCATGTCGAAGGGCGGGTCCTGGCGCATCAGCACCACGTCCACGGCCCCGAGATCCAGCTCCTCCGCCGCGCCGAGCGTGAAGTGGTCGCCCTTCACGCGCCGCACGGTCACGGGCTGCGCATGCGCCAGCACGCGGCCGGACAGCAGCGCCAGGTCGCGCACATGGTAGTGCCACAGCGCATGCCCGCGCGACTGCGCTTCCAGCATCAGGGCGAAGGTGCTGTCGGCGTCGATGTTGATCGAGGCGATCGGGTCCATCTGGACGGCGACGCGAAGCGGCTTGGCCATCGGCGACACTCCCGTGGGGTCTTGGCGCTTCCTCTGGCACCGGCCCGGGCGGGAGGGAAGAGGGCCGGGCGCCATTGACCGGCCGCGGCCGGCGGGTTCACTTCGCCGTCATGCGCACCCTCTCGGGCAAGGCCCGCCTGGCCGGCGTTCTCGGCTGGCCCGTCTCCCATTCCCGCTCGCCGCGGCTGCACGGCTTCTGGCTGGCCAGGCACGGCTTGGATGGCGCCTACCTGCCGCTGCCGGTGCGGCCCGAGCGGTTCGAGGCGGCGGTGCGCAGCCTGGTGGATCTCGGCTTCGCCGGCGCCAATGTCACCATCCCCCACAAGGAGGCCGCCTTCGCGCTCTGCGACGAGGTGACGGAGGTGGCGCGGCGCGCCGGCTCGGTGAACACGCTGGTCTTCCGGGACGGGCGGATCAGCGGCACAAGCACGGACGGCTTCGGCTTCCTGGAAAGCGTGCGGGAGCAGGCGCCGGGCTGGCAGGCCAGCAATGGGCCGGCGGTGATCCTCGGCGCCGGCGGGGCGGTGCGGTCCGTCGCCGCCGCGCTGCTCGACGCCGGCTGCCCGCGCCTGATCCTGGTGAACCGCACCCCGGCGCGGGCCGAGGCGATCGCGCGGGATCTCGGCGGGCCGGTGGAGGTCGCCACCGCGCCGCGGCTGGCGGATGCCGCGCTGCTGGTGAACGGCACCTCCCTCGGCATGGCCGGGGAGCCGCCGCTGGAGATCGACCTCTCGCCGCTGCCGCCGCACGCCGTGGTCGCCGACATGGTCTATGTGCCGCTGGAGACCCGCCTGCTGGCCGCCGCCCGGGCGCGCGGGCTGCGCGCCGTGGACGGCCTCGGGATGCTGCTGCACCAGGCACGGCCGGGCTTCGAGGCTTGGTTCGGCGTGGCGCCCAATGTGGATGCCGAACTACGCGCCTTTGTTCTCCAGGACCTGCAATGAAGGTGCTGGGCCTGACCGGCAGCATCGGCATGGGCAAGTCCACCGCCGCCAACACCTTCCGCCGCCTGCGCATCCCGGTCTTCGACGCCGATGCCGCCGTGCACCGGCTGCAGGGCAGGGGCGGCGCCGCCGTGCGCCCGATCGAGGCCGCGTTCCCCGGCACTACCCGCGGCGGCCGCGTGGACCGCGAGGCGCTGCGCAGCCGCGTCCTCGGCGACCCCGCGGCGCTGCGGCGGCTGGAGCGGATCGTGCACCCCCTGGTCCGCAAGGCCGAGCTGGATTTCCTCGCCGCCGCCCGTCGCCGGGGCGAACCCCTGGCGGTGCTCGACATCCCGCTGCTGCTGGAGACCGAAGGACGGAAGCATGTGGACGCGATCATCGTCGTCTCCGCGCCTGTTGCCGTGCAGCGCGCCCGCGTGCTGGCGCGGCGCGGCATGACGGAGGAGCGGCTGAAGGCCATCCTCGCCCGCCAGATGCCCGATGCGCTGAAGCGGAAGAAGGCGGACCACGTGGTCCATACCGGCTTGTCGCGCCACGCCGCGCAGCGCCATATCCGCCGGATCGTCAGGGAGCTGCGGGACTAGATGCGGCAAGTCGTGCTCGACACCGAGACCACCGGCCTCGACCCCGCCTCCGGCGACCGGGTGATCGAGGTGGCAGCGATCGAGCTGTTCAACTTCGTCCCCACCGGCGGCACCTTCCACAAGGTCATCGACCCCGAGCGCGACATCCCGGAGGAAGCCACCCGCGTGCACGGCTTCACCGCCGAGATGCTGCGCGGCAAGCCGCTCTTCGCCGACATCGCCGAGGAGTTGCTGGCCTTCCTCGGCGAGTCCGAGATCGTCGCCCACAACGCGCCCTTCGATTTCGGCTTCCTGGATGCGGAGTTCGTCCGCTGCGGCCGGCCGAAGCTGGACCGCGCCCGCATGGTGGACAGCCTCGACATCGCCAAGCGCCGCTATCCCGGCCTGCCCAACAGCCTGGACGCGCTGTGCCGGCGCCTGGCCGTCGATAACTCCATGCGCACCAGCCACAACGCGCTGCTGGACGTGAAGCTGCTGGCGGAGGTGTTCCTCCAGCTGATGGGCGGCAAGCAGCCGGGCCTGGACCTGGCCGCCTCCGTCCGACGCAGCGGCCCGGCGCTGACGGCCGAGGAAGCACCCATCGCCCGCACCCCGCGCCCGATCATCCCCTCCGAGGCCGAGCTTGCCGCCCATGCCGCGTTCGTGGCGAAGAAGCTGAAGGACGCGCTCTGGCTGCAGCCGCCCTTCGCGCCGCCGGCCGATCCGGCCTGATTCCGCCCTCGCCGAAACCGCGCAGAAGCCCTAACTGAGAGACATGCTTCAGCCCCGCCCCACCGGGACGCCCCGCGTCGCGCTGTTCGTCACCTGCCTGGTGGACCTCTACCGGCCGACCGTCGGCTTCGCGGCGATCAAGCTGCTGGAAGCCGCCGGCTGCCAGGTCGTGGTGCCCGAGGCCCAGACCTGCTGCGGCCAGCCCGGCTACAACAGCGGCGACCGCGCCACCGCGAAGGATCTGGCGCGCAGCGTCATCGATGCCTTCCTGCCCTATGACCATACCGTGGTCCCCTCCGGCTCCTGCGGCGGGATGATCGCGCATCACTACCCCGGCCTGTTCGACGACGACCCGCAGTACCGCGGCAAGGCCGAGGCGCTGGCGGCGAAGACGCATGAGCTCGTCTCCTTCCTCACCGACGTGCTCGGCGTGGAGGCGGTGAAGGCGCGGCATGACGGGGTGGTCACCTACCACGATTCCTGCGCCGGCCTGCGCGAGCTCGGCATCAAGGCGCAGCCGCGCAGTCTGCTCGGCAGCGTGGACGGGCTGGTGCTGAAGGAGCTGCCGGATGCCGAGATCTGCTGCGGCTTCGGCGGCACCTTCTGCGTGAAATACCCCGACATCTCGACGCGCATGGTGGACGACAAGGCGAAGGACGTGGTCGCGACGGGCGCGGAGACGCTGCTGGCCGGCGATCTCGGCTGCCTGCTCAACATGGCCGGCCGCCTGAAGCGGGAGGGTGCGGCGGTGAAGGTGCGCCATGTCGCCGAGGTGCTGGCCGACATGACGCATGACGCTGCGCCGATCGGCGAGAGCAAGGTGTAACCCGATGGTCCAGGTCACCTCCCCCGCGTTCAAGGCGAACGCCCACCAGGCGCTGCATGATCCCGGCCTGCAGAAGGCGCTCGGCAAGGCCAAGGGCGCCTTCCTGCAGCGCCGCGCGCTCGCCGTGCAGGCGCTGCCCGAGTTCGAGCGGCTGCGCGAGATCGGGCGCGACATCAAGAACCACACCCTCGCCCATCTCGACCACTACCTCGAACGCTACGCCGCGAAGGTCGAGCAGGCCGGCGGCAAGGTGCACTGGTGCAGCACCGCCGAGGATGCCCGCGCCGCCGTGCTGGAGATCTGCCGCAACGCGGGTGCCAGGACCGTCACCAAGGGCAAGTCGATGATCTCCGAGGAGATCGGCATCAACGACCACCTGGAAAGCCACGGCATCGCGCCCATCGAGACCGATCTCGGCGAATACATCATCCAGCTGCGGCACGAGCACCCGAGCCACATCATCGCGCCGGCCTTCCACCTGAACCGGGAGGATTGGGAGGCCGATTTCCGCCGCGCCCACACCGACCTCGACCCCAACCGCGTCTTCAACGAGCGCCGCGACATCCTCGCGGAAGCCCGCACGCGGCTGCGCCAGAAGTTCCTCGCGGCGGATGTCGGCATCACCGGCGCCAACTTCCTGATCGCCGAGACCGGCAGCTCCGTCATCGTCACCAACGAGGGCAATGGCGACCTGACGCAGACGCTGCCGCGCGTGCACATCGTGCTCGCCAGCATCGA
This sequence comes from Falsiroseomonas sp., assembly GCF_041690465.1. Taxonomy (GTDB): domain Bacteria; phylum Pseudomonadota; class Alphaproteobacteria; order Acetobacterales; family Acetobacteraceae; genus Falsiroseomonas. The sequence continues at coordinate 340,179 of NZ_JAWLHG010000001.1, forward strand.
GAAGATGGTGCCGACGCTCGAGGACTGCACATCCCTTCTCCGCCTGCTGGCGCGCAGCGCGACCGGCCAGGATTTCTCGGTCTATACCACCTTCTCCACCGGCATCCGCCGCCAGGACGACCTCGACGGGCCGGACGAATACCACGTGGTGCTGCTGGACAATGGCCGCTCCAACATGCTCGGCGGCGAGTTCCAGGAGATGCTGCGCTGCATCCGCTGCGCCGCCTGCATGAACCACTGCCCGGTCTATGGCGCGGTGGGCGGGCACGCCTATGGCTGGGTCTATCCCGGCCCGATGGGCAGCGTGCTGACGCCCTCGCTGGTCGGCGTGGAGAAGACCGGGCACCTGCCCAACGCCTCGACCTTCTGCGGCAAGTGCGAGAGCGTCTGCCCGGTGAAGATCCCGCTGCCCAAGCTGATGCGGCATTGGCGCGAGCGCGAGTTCGAGCGGCACCTGACGCCCGGCACGGTGCGCAGCAACCTCGCGCTCTGGGCCTGGTTCGCGAAGCGGCCGTCGGCGTATCGCGCGGCGACGCGCATGGGGATCGGCGCGCTGTCGCTGCTCTCCCGCGGGAAGGGAGCCTTCAAGTGGCTGCCGCTCGCCGGCGGCTGGACGCGAAGCCGCGACCTGCCGGCGCCCGAGCCCGGCGGCACCTTCATGGCGCGCTACGCCAAGGCCCAGCGGGCCCGGCGCTGAGGATGCGACGATGAGCAAGGATGTCATCCTCGGCGCCATCCGCCGCAGCCTGAAGCGCGGGTCGCTGCCTGCCGACCAGGCCGCGATGCTCGATGGCCGCATCGCGACCCATCCGCGCCACCTGATCCCCGCGCGTTCGCGCCTGCCGCGCGCCGAGCAGATCGCGCTGTTCATCCGCAACGTCGAGAAGGAATTCGGCACGGTCGAGCGCATCCCCGACCTCGCCGCCGTGCCCGCCGCCATCACGGACTACCTAGCCGCGCAGAACCTGCCGGCGAAGATCGTCATGGCGCCGCATCCCGAGCTGCAAGGCATCGACTGGTCCGCGCGCCCGCTGCTCGCGCTGGAAGCGCGCCGCGCGCAGGAAGGCGACCAGGTCTCGCTGCAGCACGCCTGGGCGGGCGTGGCGGAGACCGGCACGCTGTTCTTCCCTTCGGACCCGGCCCGCCCCGCCACGCTCAACCTGCTGCCGGACACCGAGATCGTGCTGCTGCGCGCCTCGGCCATCGTCGGCGCCTATGAGGAAGCCTGGGACCGGCTGCGCGCCGAGCGGCAGGACCCGATGACCGGTGGGTGGATGCCGCGCAACCTGATGCTGGTCACCGGCCCCAGCCGCTCCGCCGATATCGAGCAGACGCTGGAGCTCGGCGCGCATGGCCCGCGCCGGCTCCACGTGCTGTTGGTCGAGGACGAGCCGGCGCGCGCCGAAGCCGCGCCGGCCGGCTGAGCGGAGCCCCGACGCATTGCCATGGGCCATTCGCGCCGAAGGGGATTGAGTCGCGCCGACCTGGCGCTGTGGCACGCCTTCACCGCCGATATCGCGCCGCTGTTCGGCCACACCCCGCCCGAGCCGCCGCCTGCCTCCGACCCCGCGCCGGAGGCGGCCCCGCCGAAGCCGCTGGCGAAGCCGGCCGCGGCCGCGCCGCAGCGCGCCCTCGCGCCCGAGATCCGCGTCGGCGAGCAGCCCGGCGGCCTCGACCGCCGCCGCTGGCGCGCACTGCGCAAGGGCGACGCGCCGAGCGAGCGGACGCTGGACCTGCATGGCCGCCGGGTGAACGACGCCCATGTCGCGCTGCGCGCCTTCCTGCATGATGCTGCGCTGGATGGCGTTCGCATGGTGACGGTCGTCACCGGCAAGGGGCCGCAGCCCGATGGCGGCATCCTCAGGCGCGAGCTGCCGCATTGGCTCAACGCAGCCGATCTCCGCCCGCTGGTGCTGGGTGCCGCGCATCCGCACCCCACCAACACCGGCGCGGTGAACATCCTGCTGCGCAAGCGGCACCGGGCGAAATGACACTGCCCAGGCCCGGCCGCCAAGGGCGGCCCGCGCGCAGACCGCCCGCCGGGCCCAGCGGGCGAGTGCGCAGGCGCGCAAGGCAAGGCCGTCGTGCGCAAGCACGCCTCCGGCGTGACGCGGCCGCCCGCCGCTTGAGGGCACGCGCAACATGACGCCCTTCGGCGCCCGCCTCCGGCAACTGCGCCGCAGCCGGCGCGTGACGCTGAAGGCGCTCGCGGCGCACCTCCAGGTCTCCTCCGCCTATCTCTCGGCGCTCGAGCACGGCTATCGCGGCCGCCCCTCGCCGGGGCTGGTGCACCAGGTCAACGAGTTCTTCGGCCTGATCTGGGACGAGGCGGAGGAGCTGGCCGAGCTGGCCCGCATCTCCCACCCCAAGGTCAGCGTGGACACCGCTGGCCTGACGCCCGAGGCCACCGCGCTCGCCAACCGCCTCGCCGAGGCGATCCGCCGCCTCAGCCCGCAGACCGTCGCCGCCATGCACGCGCTGCTGGACCGCGAGGCACCAGGCGAGAAGCCGCGCCTGCGCCGCGCCGCCGGGCGGTAGCCCCGCCCCGGTCAGGCCCGGTTCAGGCCAGCTGCGCGACCAGAACCATCGCCCCGACCACGATCGCGGCAGTGACCAGAGTGGGTACCAGGAAGCCGCGGCGCAGCTCGCGCCAGGGATCATCCATATGCTCGATCATGTGCTCGGAAGGCCGGCGGCGGCGACAGGGTTGCCGCGCTCGCCCGGCCAGGATCGCCGCGGCTCCAGAAGCTTTCATCGGAACGTCGCCGGAGCTTCATTGCGCGGACGCCGAGCGCGAGGTTAATGCCCGTCTATGGAGGCCGCCGCCCGCTTGACCGTCCAGGATGCCCTGCGCCCGCGCCTCCGGCTGCGGCGCAAGCCGATCAGCTTCTCCGCCTCGGACCCCGACACGGTCTGGGGCGATGTGCTGGGCTTCCGCCCGATCGGCGGGCGCGTGCGCGCCATCCGGCGGATCGCGACCATCCTGCTCTGGACGCTGATCGCGGTGCCGATCCAGCTGCTGCTGGTGGCATTGCCGGGGCGCGCCAACATCACCTTCGCGCGCTTCTACTGGCGCACCCTCGCCTGGCTGATCGGGCTGCGCATCCAGGTGGTGGGGGAGGCGGCGCGCGGCGGGTCGGTGCTGTTCGTCTCCAACCATTCCTCCTGGCTCGACATCCTGGTGCTCGGCGGCACGCTGGAAGCCGCCTTCGTCGCCAAGCAGGAAGTGGCCGAGTGGCCGGTGGTTCGCACCATCGCGCGCCTCGGCCGCACCGTTTTCGTCAGCCGCAGCCGCACCCGGACCGCCGGCGAAGCCGGCGCCATCCGGGACCGGCTCTCGGCCGGCGACAGCATCATCCTGTTCCCCGAAGGCACCACCAGCGATGGCGGCCGCGTGCTGCCCTTCCGCAGCTCCTTCCTCTCGGTGGCGGACAAGGCGCGGGTGGTGCAGCCAGTCTCGGTGGTGTTCGACCGCCTCGGCGGCCTGCCGACCTGCCGGCGCGACCGCCCGCTCTTCGCCTGGTACGGGGACATGGATCTCGGCACCCATGTCTGGCGCCTGGCACGCCGGCCGAGCGCGCGGGCCACGGTGGTGCTGCACGCCCCGCTCGACCCCGCCGCCTATCCGGACCGCAAGTCGCTGAGCGCCGCCTGTGCGGAGGTGGTGGCCGAAGGCTGCGCCGCGCTGCGGCAGAACCGCCCGCCGGCGCCGCTTCATGCGCCCCTGGCTTCCCCGGGCGGAACAGCGCCGGTTGCCGCTTGACCCGACGCGGCCGGCCAACGCAGGCTGAACTCGTGCGGAACCCAGCCAGGCCGATGCGGCCCGCCTCCCGCGCTTGACCGGCGCCCGGGCCTTGCGCATCTCCCCGCCTTTCCCCTGCCGGACCGCCGGCGGGGCGGCGGAGTTCTTCCTGCGATGACCCCTGCGACGACTGGCACCACCACGCCCCGCAAGCGCCTCTTCGTGAAGACCTGGGGCTGCCAGATGAACGTCTATGACAGCGCCCGCATGGCGGATGTGCTGGCCCCCCTCGGCTATGCCCCGGCCGAGACGGCGGACGGCGCCGACATGGTGATCCTCAACACCTGCCACATCCGCGAGAAGGCCAGCGAGAAGCTGTTCTCCGAGCTCGGCCGGCTGCGCGAGGCGAAGCGCGCCAGGGAAGCCGAGGGCGGGCGGATGGTGCTGGCCGTCGCCGGCTGCGTCGCCCAGGCCGAAGGGGCCGAGATCACCGCGCGCGCGCCGCATGTCGACATCGTGCTCGGCCCGCAGAGCTACCACCGCCTGCCGGAGATGGTCGCCCGCATCACGCGCGCGACGGGCTCCGTCATCGAGACAGACTTCCCCGCCGAGCAGAAATTCGACCACCTGCCGGAGGTCTCGGCGCCGCAGGGCCCCATCGCCTTCCTGACCATCCAGGAGGGCTGCGACAAGTTCTGCTCCTTCTGCGTGGTCCCCTACACCCGCGGCGCCGAATACTCCCGCCCCGCCGCCGCCGTGCTGGCCGAGGCGAAGCGCCTGGTCGCGCAGGGGGCGCGGGAGATCGCGCTGCTCGGGCAGAACGTCAACGCGTATCACGGGGAGGGCCCGGACGGTGCCGCCTGGGGCCTCGGCCGGCTGCTGCGCGCGATGGCGGAGATCGAGGGCCTTGCCCGGCTGCGCTACACCACCAGCCACCCGCGCGACATGGATGACGACCTCATCGCCGCCCATGGCGAGATCCCCGCGCTGATGCCCTTCCTGCACCTGCCCGTGCAGTCCGGCTCCGACCGCGTGCTGAAGGCGATGAACCGCGGCCACACCGCCGCCGAGTTCCTGGCGGTCGTCGAGAAGCTGCGCGCGGCGCGGCCGGACCTCGCGCTCTCCTCCGACTTCATCGCCGGCCATCCCGGCGAGACGCAGGAAGACCACCAGGCCACGCTGCGGTTGATCGAGCGGGTCGGCTTCGCCCAGGCCTTCTCCTTCAAGTATTCCCCGCGCCCTGGAACGCCTGCCGCCGGCGCCCCACTTCAGGTGCCGGAGACCGAGAAGGACCGGCGACTGCACGAGATCCAGGCGCTGCTGCGCGACCAGCAGGACATGTTCAACCGTTCACGGCTGGGCATGCGGATGGACGTGCTGTTCACCGGATCTGGCCGCCATGCCGGCCAGCTCGCCGGGCGCTCCCCCTGGCTGCAGCCGGTCCATGCCGAGGGCGCCGCGGCGCTGGCCGGGCAGGTGCTGCCCTGCGAGGTCATCGCCATCCACCCCAATTCCCTCGCCGTCCGCATTCTTGCGGCGAGTTCCACCGGAGATCCCCCGAACCAGGAGAAAGCCGCCGCTTGAGCACCACCAGCGTTGCGATCCGCCCCGGTGAACCCCGCGCCACCCCGCGCGGAACCGCCACCGAATCCCCTCCCCCCTTGGCCGCCAGCCGCTCCGTCACGTTGAACTTCGACGACAACCAGCTGCTGCCGCTGCTCTACGGGGAGCATGACCGGAACCTCGCCCGCATCGAGATGCGGCTCGGGGTCAGGCTCGGCAGCCGGGGCAACCGGCTGACCATCACCGGGTCGCCGGAACGCACCGAGGTGGCGGAGGCGGCGCTCGCGGATCTGTGGCGACGGCTGCAGAAGGGCGAGAGCGTCGGCGGCGCCGAGGTCGAGGCGGCGATGCGCATGGCCGAAGGCGTGCAGGAGGCCGATCCGCGCCTGCCGCTGCAGGACATCCCGGCGATCCGCACCCGCAAGGGTGCCATCGCGCCCCGCAGCCCGGCCCAGGCCGCCTACATGGACATGCTGGCGCGCGCCGAGATGGTGTTCGGCATCGGCCCGGCCGGCACCGGCAAGACCTACCTCGCCGTCGCGCAGGGCGTGGCGCTGCTCCAGGCCGGCCGGGTGGACCGCATCGTGCTCTCCCGCCCGGCGGTCGAGGCCGGCGAGAAGCTCGGCTACCTGCCGGGCGACCTGAAGGAGAAGGTGGACCCCTATCTCCGCCCCCTCTACGACGCGCTGCACGACATGATGCCGGCGGAGCAGGTGAAGCGGCGGATGGAAGCCGGCGAGATCGAGGTCGCGCCGCTCGCCTTCATGCGCGGCCGGACGCTGGCGCATTGCTACGCCATCCTCGACGAGGCGCAGAACACCACCCCGGCGCAGATGAAGATGTTCCTCACCCGCATGGGCGAGGGCAGCCGCATGGTCGTCACCGGCGACCCGACCCAGGTGGACCTGCCGCCGGGCCAGGGCTCCGGCCTGCATGAGGCGCTGGCGATCCTCGATGGCGTGGATGGCATCGCGGTGGCAAGATTTGCGGAACGCGATGTGGTAAGGCATCCATTGGTGGCTCGGATCGTCGCGGCATATGGCCGCGCCGATCAGGCTTCCGCGCATGGGCGCGCCGACGCTGCCTCTCCCCGCTCGCGGGAGGGCACGCGGGGGCGCGCAGGTCTGGAGAGGGATGGAACCGGAAAGTAGACGGCCCGGCCGGAAGAAGGCCGGGATCCGATCGGGCGGCGGAGAGATCACCGTCGTCCTTGCGTCACCAGGATGGCGTTCCGCCGTGCCTCGGCCCGAGGCCTTGGCGCGCCGCGCCGTCGCCGCCGCGCTGGCGGAAGCCGGCGCGCAGGGTGCCATCACGGTGCTGCTGGCCGACGATGCCGCGGTGAAGCGGCTCAATGGCCGCCACCGCGCCAAGGCCAAGCCGACCAACGTGCTGTCCTTCCCCGCGGGGGCGCCGGGCTATCTCGGCGATGTCGCGCTGGCGCTCGGCGTGGTGCGGCGGGAAGCTCGCCAGGCCGGGCGGCGTGCGGCCGACCACCTGGCGCATCTGGTCGCCCATGGCGCGCTGCACTTGGCGGGCCACGACCACCTCGAAGCCGGCGAGGCGCGCCGGATGGAGCGCGCCGAGGCCCGCGTGATGCGCAAGCTCGGCCGGCCGAACCCGTGGAAGGAAGGCCGCCCTGGTGGGCGGATGCGAGGCGCGACATGAGCGCCCACGGCAACGGCCACCACAACGGCAATGGCACCGCCGAGCGCGACCGCCGCACGGGCCTCTTCTGGCGCCTGCAATCGATGCTGCGGAAGCGCGAGGCCGAGAGCGTCCGCGACCGCGTCGAGGAGCTGCTGGAAGGCAAGCAGCACCGCGGCGGCGAGGACGACCACCGCCGCGACGACGAGGATGGGGATACCGGCCTCGACACCCATGAACGGGTGCTGCTCGGCAACGTGCTCAAGCTGCGCGACAAGACCGCCTACGACGTCATGGTCCCCCGCGCCGACATCCTCGCGATGCCGGAGGACCTGACGCTCGATCAGGCCATCAAGCTGATCCAGAAGGAAGGCCACAGCCGTTTCCCGGTCTATCGCGGCAACCTCGACGAGATCGTGGGCATGGTCCACATCAAGGATGTCTTCGCCGCGGTGGGGCGCGATCCCGCCAGCTTCTCGCTGAACAACGTGCTGCGCCGGCCGCTGCTGGTGGTGCCGACCATCCCGGTGCTGGACCTGCTGCTGCAGATGCGCGCGCAGCGCATCCACATGGCGCTGGTGGTGGACGAGTACGGCGGCATCGACGGGCTGGTCACCATCGAGGACCTGGTCGAGACCATCGTCGGCGACATCAGCGACGAGCATGACGAGGTGGCGACGCCGACCATGGTGGAGCGCCCGGACGGCACCATGGAACTCGACGCCCGCACCACCGTGGAGGCCTTCGAGGCGCGCCTCGGCCCGATCTTGACGGAGGAGGAGCGCGCGCACGACATCGACACGGTGGGCGGCCTGGTCTTCACCCTGGCCGGCCGCGTGCCCGCGCGCGGCGAGTTGATCAGCCACGCCTCCGGGTTGGAGTTCCGCGTGCTGGAAGCCGATCCGCGCCGGATACGCCGCCTGCGCGTGCGCCGGCCGGGCGCGATGAGCGAGGCGCCGAAGCAGGCGGCGGAGTGATGGGGGCTGGGGGAAGCCCGCCCGGCCGCGCGGACTGACAGCCGGCATGGGCGCCTTGCCCGCGCTCGCGCTGCTGCCGGTTGCGCTGGTGCTGGCGCTGATGGCCGGCGCGCGCTGGGCAGCGGCACCGGCCGGTCTGGCCGGGCTCGCCCTGGCGCTGCCGATCGCGCTGTTCGCCTTCGGCTGGCGCGGGCCGGCGCTGGAGGACGCCTCGGCTGCGGGCATCGTCCCGGCGCTTGGCGGCGTCGCGGCCGAGGCCGGCTTCACCACGCTGACCATCCTGTGGATCGTCTTCCCGGCGCTCTGGCTGCACGAGTTGCAGCTCGGCACCGGCGCCACCGCCACGCTGCGTCAGGCGCTGGCACGGCTGTCCGAGGATCCGCGGCTGGCGGCGCTGCTGGTGGCCTGGTTCTTCGCCCTGTTCTCCGAGGGCGCGGCCGGGTTCGGCACGCCGGTGGCGCTCGCCGCGCCGATCCTGGTCGGGCTCGGCTTCGAGCCGGCCCGCGCGGTGGCGCTGGCGCTGGTGGGCCACGCGGTCGGCGTGTCCTTCGGCGCGCTCGGCACGCCGCTGGTGCCGCAGCTTGCCGCCGGCGGCTTCGAGCCCACGGCGCTGGCCGGCGCGACGGCGCTGCTGCACCTAGCGCTCGGCTGGACCATGGCGCTCGCGCTGCACCGGATCGTGGGCCAGGGCAGGGCGGGTCCGGGTTGGGCGCTGCTGGCAGCCGCCTGCTTCCTGCTCCCCTTCGCGGCGATCGCTGCCTTCGTCGGGCCGGAATTGCCGACGCTTGGCGGCGCGCTGCTTGGCGGCCTGGCCTTTGCGCTGGCGGTGCGGCGGCGCGAGGGCGGCAGCGGGCCGGCGCCGACGCGCGCCGCGCTGCTGGCCGCGGCGCTGCCCTACCTGATGCTGCTGGCGCTGGTGCTGGCCACCCGCCTGCTGCCGCCGCTGCGCGAGGCGCTTGCCGGGCTGGAGTGGCGCTGGTCGCTGCTGGAGGGGTCGTTCACCGGCCGGATCCAGCCGCTCTACCACCCCGGCACCTTGCTGCTGCTGGCGCTGGTCGCCGGCGGGCTGCTGCGCCGCGATGCCTGGACTGCCTTTCGCGGGGCGGCCGTGCGCGCATCGGGGCGGCTGCCGGCGGTGCTGCTCGCGCTGGTCGCGATGCTCGCGCTCGCGCGGCTGATGGTGCATGCCGGCATGATCGAGGCACTGGCCGAGGGCGCCGCGGGACTGGCCGGTGGCGCCTGGCCCCTGCTCGCCCCGGCGGCCGGGGCGGTCGGCACCTTCGTCACCGGCTCCGCCACCGCGTCCAACATCCTGCTGACCGACCTGCAGCTGGCGGTGGCCGCGACGCTCGGCCTGCCGGCGGTCTGGATGGCGGCGGCGCAGGGCTTCGGCGCCGCCGTGGGCAACATCATCTGCCCCCACAACATCGTCGCCGGCGGCGCCACCGTCGGCTTGGCTGGGCGCGAGGGCGAGGTGATGCGCCGCACGCTCCCGGCCTGCGCCCTCTACGCGGCGCTAGGCGGCGCCCTGGTCTTCGCGATCACCGCGGTCGACTGAGGCACCGCGATTGCGGCGCTTACAGCTCGGCGGCACGCCAAAAAAGTCCTCTGGAGGCGCCTTGAACGAAACAGGAACTTACCGGTTGTGCACGAAGGATTTCACGCAAGGCAACCCAGGAGTGGAGGAAGCGCAGTGGTGTTTGCCGGAGTGTGGCAACACTACATCTTGTTGGAACAGATCGAGTCCGGCTATCCCGGATGAGCAGGGCGAGGACCGATCGGGTGGCTCCGACCGGTCCTCAATCACCTCGGCAGTACGTCCCGTGGTGAGCTTGCGGTTCGTGTCTCCCCGCGGGTTGGTTGAACACTACCCACGGACGGATTTGCAAGCCCTGCTGACGTGCTCCAACCGCTTTGCTGGCAAATGTGTGCCAGCGGCGACGATGGCAGGAATGGCTTTATGGACTTCATACCTGGAAAGGCGCCCGGGCCCCGGGCCGGTTCCATCAACCCAGAAACGGAGGCACGGCGACCTTCAAGCGGCCTGACGAGGGAGCAGGGGGCACGTGTCCGCCGAATGCTCCGCCTGGACCCGCAGCCGGCGATCTTGGATGTCGCCTCAACCCTCGGCGTCAGCGAGGACGCCGTCGCGCTGGAAGCGATGCTAATGCGCGTACGACATGATCGACGTGTGCGAGGTCACCTGAACTGCACTGTCGAGTGCGCACGCTTTGTGAATTCCGTCGCACGCCAGAACGGAGAGCCCGTGTGGCGGACGGCGGACCGCATCCTGTACGAGTGGACGCAGTTCCGCGCCATGATGCACGCTGGGCTCATTCCTACGCTTCGCTGACGCAGTCGCTGGGCAGGGAGAGCGCTTCTCCCTGCCCGACAGGCTCAGCATCCTGAACTTACCTGCTCCAGGATCCGGTCATCATTCGCCGCCCCGCGCGGCACCTGCTTCTCGATCCGCTCGAAACTGGCCAGCGCCTGCCCGACCACCTGATCCATGTTGTAGTAGCGATAGGTCGCCAGCCGCCCGACGAACCAGGTGTCGCGCTCCGCATCGGCCAGCGCCTCGTAGCGCTTGTAGAGCGCGGCGTTCTCCGGGCGGGGGATCGGGTAGTAGGGATCGCCCTCGGCGGAGGGGAATTCGTAGGTCACGCTGGTCTTGGGGTGCTCCTGCCCGGTCATCCACTTGTATTCCGAGACGCGGGTGAAGGGCGTCGCCTCATCCGGGTGGTTCACCGTGCCGGTCGGCAGCGCCCATTCGCGGTCCAGCGTCTCGTGCCCGAACCGCAGGCTGCGATAGGGCAGCTTCCCGAAGCGGAAGCCGAAATACTCGTCCACCGGCCCGGTCCAGACCAGACGGCGGAAGCTGAAGCGCCGCCGCGCCTCCTCGAAGGTCATGCCGGTGCGCACGGTGATCAGCGGATGGTCGAGCAGGCGGCGGAACATCGCCGTGTAGCCATCCCGCGGCATGTACTGGAAGCGATCGGTGAAGTAGCGGTCGTCGCGGTTGGTGCGGGTCGGCACGCGGGCCGTCACGCTCTTGTCCAGCTCGGACGGATCGAGAGCCCATTGCTTCCGGGTGTAGCCGCGGAAGAACAGCTCATAGAGCTCGCGTCCGACCTTGCCGACCACCACGTCCTCGCTGGTGCGGACCTGTTCCACCTGCTCCGCGCGCGCGGCCAGCCAACCCTCGACCTCGTCTTCCGTCAGGCTGAGCCCGTAGAGCCGGTTGATGGTGTCCAGGTTGATCGGCATCGGCACCAGCATCGCCTCGCCCGTCGCCGGGCTCCGCACCTGCGCCAGCACCCGGTGCTCGTATGCGCGCCACTCCGTGAAGCGGGAGAGATAGGCGAAGATCGCCTCGCTGTTGGTGTGGAAGATGTGCGGGCCGTAGCGATGCACCAGCACGCCCGCCGCATCCAGGTGGTCGTAGGCGTTGCCGCCGATGTGATCCCGCCGGTCCACCACCAGCACCCGCTCGTTGCGCTCAGAGGCGATGCGCTCCGCAAGGACCGATCCGGCGAAGCCGGCGCCGACGACGAGCCAATCAAACATGGGCGGCTCCCGCGGCGCGGGCGGCGAGCGTGCGGCCGGCGCCGCTGCGTGCCGGGGTGGCGAGGCGCGGCGCGCGCGCGGCGGTGATCAGCGCCTCCATCTCCGTCCAGACGCGGTCCCAGGAGCTGGCGGCCAGCCGCGCATCCACCTTCGCCAGCCACGCCTCGCGCGGGCGCTTCAGCAGCACCTCGGCCTTCAGCGCCATCTCCTTGGCGTCCTGCGCAATCTCGACCAGTCCCGACTCGCCGTAGTCGCGCACCACGTCGGTCACCGCGGTGGAGACGACCGGCAGGCCGGCCGCGAGGAATTCCGGTGTCTTGGTCGGGCTGATGAAGCGCGTGCTCTCGTTCAGCGCGAAGGGCATGAAGCCGAGGTCCCAATGCGCCAGATGCGCCGGCAGCTCACGGTAGTCGCGCGCGCCGAGCCAGTGGATGTTCGGCGCCTGCGGCAGGGAGGCCGGGTCGATCTTGACCACCGGCCCGATCATCGCCAGCGACCAGTCCGGCCGCAGCGCGGCCAGCTCCGCGACCAGGCCGAGATCCATCCGCTCATCCACCACGCCGAAGAAGCCGATCCGCGGGCGCGCTATGGCACCGAGCCCCGCCGGCTCCGCCAGCCCGCCGCGCGCCTGGCCGAAATGCCCCGCATCGATCGAGGAGGGAAAGCAGCGCACGGCCGGGTGGCGGCGCTGCTTCGCCTCGTAGAGGCTGCGGCCACCGGTGAAGACCAGGTCGGCGCGCGCCAGCAGACGGCGCTCCATCTCCAGCATCGCCGGCGGCGCACCGCGGAAGGCCGAGAGTTCGTCCATGCAGTCATAGACCACCGCACTGGCCGGGAGGTGGCCTGCCACCGGCAGGAACATCGGCGAATAGAACCAGGTGACCAGCGGCCGGCCCTCGCGCGGCGCCAGCAGGCCGCCGAGCAGCGCACGCTGGGCGGCGAGGGCGAATTCGGGCGCGAGGCCGCGGGGCAGCACGGGCCGCGCCACCAGCACGCCGCCGGCGCGTTCGAAGCAGTCAAGCCGTGGGCGGGCGATGTCCTCCTCCACCGGCTCCTCGAGGAACAGCACCTCGTAGGCAGCGGCAGCGCGGCTCATCAGGTGCTGCGGCCGCTGGAACACGAAGTCCCAGCGCAGATGCGACAGAACCAGCAGCACCGGGCGCGGGCCAAGCGTGGTCGCTGGGGAAGGCGGAGCCCCGTTCATGCGTATCTCCTATGGTCAGGTGGGCCGGCGAACGGGCACGGCAAAACGCCGCGCGGCGGGGAGACCGCCGGTGCCCGGGAACGCCTGGACGTCCTGGATGTAAGGGAAACGCCGTATGCTGCGCTGCGGTTCCGCGCCGCCTGCGGGAAAACGAAGCTAAATCATACCGTTACGAAGATGCGGGCACCGCCCCCCCGGCCGGCGGCACCAGCACCTTGTCCCGGTAGTTGCACAGCGCAACGACGGGGCAGCGCCAGCATTCCGGCGCCCGCGCCTTGCAGATGTAGCGCCCATGGAGGATGAGCCAGTGATGCGCGTGCCGCAGCAGCTCAGGCGGGGTCTTGCGGACCAGCGCCTCCTCCACCTCGCGCGGGGTCTTCCCCGGTGCGATGCCGGTGCGGTTGCCGAGGCGGAAGATATGCGTGTCCACCGCCATGGTGTCCTGCCCGAAGGCGACGTTGAGCACGACATTCGCCGTCTTCCGCCCGACGCCCGGCAGCGCCTCCAGGGCGGCGCGGTCGGCGGGCACCTCTCCGCCATGGCGTTCCAGCAGCAGCTTCGAAAGGGCGGCGACATTCCTGGCCTTGGCCTGCCAGAGGCCGATGCGCCGGATATGCGGCGCGATCCCTTCCGCCCCCAGCGCGGCCATCGCGGCGGGGGTGGGGGCGGCCTCGAACAGGGTGGCGGTGGCCTTGTTCACCGCCGCGTCGGTGGTCTGGGCGGAAAGCACCACGGCGACCAGCAGGGTGAAGGGGTCGCGGAAGTGCAACTCGGTCTCCGGCACCGGATTGGCTTCGGCAAGCGTGCGCAGGAAGGCGGCGGCCTGCGCGGCGTTCATCGCCCGCGCCCGGCGCGGCGTGCTGGCGCTGCCGTGGCTGACAGGTGCCGGCTTGGGCGATGCTGGCTTGGGGGTGGAGCGCGCGCGGGGCATGACGAACGGTCACAGCTAGCGGATACTCGGCCATGATGTCAGGGGGCAGCGAAGCAATCCTGTTCGAAGCCGTCACCGCCCCGCCTGCCGGGCTCTCGGCGCGCGGGATGCGCTGGCTGTGCGGGCTGGTGGTGGGGGTGACGACTGTTCCCGCGGTGCTGTTCGCAGCCCTCGGCGCCTGGCCGGTGCTGGGATTCCTGGGCGGCGAGGTGCTGGTGGTGCTGGGCATGGTGGCCACCCACCGCCGCTGGAGCCGCGCCGCGTTCGAGGCGGTGAGGCTGACCGAGGCGCGGCTGCTGGTCACGCGCGCGGACGGCCGCGGCGGGCAGGAACACGCCGAGCTGGAGCCATACTGGGCGCGGCTGGATCTGGCGGAGCGACCCGGCGCGGTGCCGGTGCTGACCGCGCGTGCCCGTGGGCGCAGCGTGGAGATCGGTCGCTTCCTGCCGCCCGACGACAAGCGCGCCCTGGCCTCGGCTCTGGAAGAGGCGCTGCGCCGTTATCGCATGCCGATCTTCGACAACCCGCAGCTGCGCGAAGGCTGAGCGGGTTCGCGCGGCGGGCGGTGCCGCAGGTCAGTCGGTCGGCGCGAGGCTCTTGATGAGGTCGAAGACGCGCTTGCGCACCGAAGGATCGGTGATGCGGTAATAGGCGCGCACCAGTTCCAGCGTCTCGCGCCGGTGCAGCGTGTCGTCCTCGAAGCCGTCCTGGCTCTCCTGGAAGCCGCTGAAGCGCCGGTGCTTCTCCCCGCCCATTTCGGGCGGCATGTCGTCGAAGAAGAAGCCGATCGGCACGTCCAGCACGCGCGAGAGGTCGAACAGCCGGCTGGCGCCGATCCGGTTCACGCCGCGCTCGTACTTCTGCACCTGCTGGAAGGTCAGGCCCAGCGCCTCGCCCAGCTTCTCCTGGCTCATGCCGAGAAGGGTGCGCCGCAGGCGCACACGGCTGCCCACATGCACGTCAATGGGGCTCGGGCGATGCTCACGCTCCGCCCGCTCCACGACGTCATCGCTCGCCATGGCCACGTCTCCGAACTCCGTCGCAGCAAAGTGCCTCGGTTGCCCCTGCCTCCGCCCTCCTGGCCAGCATGGGAACGGACGCCAAACGCAAAGCCTGACTCATTGCCCGTCACCAAATACGGTAGTTGCACGGTAGGAGTTTGTCAACTCTTTTGATAAATCTCAGAAATTGACGGCAACCTCCGGATGCAGAAGTTACCAGAGGGCAGCCTACCGTGGCCGGCCCGGTCTCGCGCCTACGCTGCCGAGCCCTGCCAACACGCAAAGGAACGCGAGCAGAGCCAACGGGATTGCCAGACCTGCACGTGCAAAAGGTGTCGCCGCGCCAGCGCGCGGCAGTGGCGCCAGCACCACCCCGGTTTCCGCCAGCCCCATCCCCGCAACCCATCGCCCGCGCGCATCGAGCACCGCCGAGATGCCGGTCTGGGCGGAGCGCACCAGCGGCAGCCCTTCCTCCACTGCGCGCAGCCGGGCGGCGGCCAGATGCTGCCAGGGGCCGGCCGAGACGCCGAACCAGGCATCGTTGGTAATATTCAGCAGGAAGCCGGGCCGTTCCGCCGCCGGCGTGACGGCGCCGGGGAAGATCACCTCGTAGCAGATCAGCCCGGTGAAGCTCGGCAGGCCGGCCAGCGTCACCGCCCGCCGCCCGGGCCCGGCGCTGAAATCCACGGCGCTGTGCACCAGGCGCAGCGGCAGCACCCCGCGCAACGGCATGTATTCCCCGAACGGGACCAGGTGGTTCTTGTCCACCGCGTCCAGCACCATCCCCTGGGCGTCCAGCGCCACCATGCTGTTCCAGACGCGCTCGAGCCGCCCGCCATCGTCGAACCGCGCCCGTACCGTCCCGGCGATCAGCAGCCCGTCGGGCGGCAAGGGCTGGGTGGCCAGTCGCGCCGCCTCGGCGTCGCTGGCCAGCAGGAAGGGGCTCGCGGTTTCCGGCCAGACCACCAGGATCCGGCTCGCCGG
The DNA here is from genome assembly GCF_041690465.1 of Falsiroseomonas sp. GTDB lineage: Bacteria > Pseudomonadota > Alphaproteobacteria > Acetobacterales > Acetobacteraceae > Falsiroseomonas. Next base: position 355,792 of record NZ_JAWLHG010000001.1, read on the forward strand.
CGCCTGCTCCTGCGCCAGGCGAACGCCCTCGTGACTGAGCTCGATGTAGCGGCGAAAGATCGGCCAGCGGGTCTCCGCGCGCCACTTGGTCTCCTGCGCGATGTTGCCCTGCACCAGCACCAGCGCCACCGCATGCGGCTCCGGTTCGGCGGGCCACAGGCGCAGTAGGCCGATGCCGGCGAAGAGCGCCAGCGCCGCGCCGCCCGCCAGCCAGCCCCGCCGTCCGGCGAGCGGGACCAACGCCAGCAGCACGGTGGCCAGGCTCAGCCCATGCACGCCGATCCAGGCCGCCGCCTGCAGCGGCAGGGCGCCGAAGGCCCAGACGGTGCCGAGCAGGTTCCAGGGAAACCCGGTGAACAGGAAGCCGCGCAGCATTTCCGCCGCCGTCCAGGCCGCGGCGAAGGCGAGCCATCGCGGCCACCCCGGCGCGCCGAGGCGAGCGACCAGCGCCGGGATCACCGTGAAGGCGCCGAGCGGCAGGGCCAGCGCCGGCACCGCGATCGGCACCAGCCACCAGAACCGCTCTGCCTCCGTCAGGATGGCGTTGGTGAGCCAGTGCAGCCCTGCGACATGGAAGCCCCAGCCCCAGGCCAGCCCGATCCAGGCGGCGCGGCGCGCAGTCGGCGCCTCGGTCGCCATGATGAACAGGCCCGGCAGCGCCAGCAGCAGCACCGGCACCAGATGCACCGGCGGCAGTGCCAGCGCCGCGATGGCGCCGAGCGCAAAGGCGTTGAGCAGCGCCCGCCAGAAGCCGGCCCCGACGAGGTGACGCGTCAGCCGGCCGCGCCAGTCGATGCGCCGCAGCCTAGGCATGCGGCCCGCAACGCGGGCCGAGCGCGCGCATGCGCGCCGCGCCCGGACCGACCCTCACACCGGGTGCAGCGGTGGCCGGCGCGAAGCTAGGCCGCCGGAGGAGGCACCCGGCGTCCGAGGGCACGGGAGAACTCAGGCCGTGCCGGCCGGCGGCTGCCCGGCCTGCGCCCGGCGGCTCTGCCACAGCGCGACGAAGTCGATCGGCGCCAGCAGCACCGGCGGGAAGCCGCCGTCGCGCGTGACGTCCGCCAGGATGTTGCGCGCGAAGGGGAAGAGCAGGCGCGGACATTCCACCAGCAGCACCGGCTCCAGATGCTCCTGCGGCACGTTCAGCGTGAACACGCCGCAATAGGCGAGCTCGGCGATGAAGCAGGAAGTCTCGCCAATCTTCGCGTCGGCGCGGATCTGCAGGGAGACCTCGTAGATGTTCGGCGCCTGCCCCTGCACCGGCCGCGCCTGGACATCGAGGGCGAGGTCCACCCGCGGCTGCTCGCGCATGCTGATGAAGATCTCCGGCGCGCCCGGCACCTCGAAGGAGAGATCGCGGGTGTACTGGACGTTCAGCTGAAGCGGCGGCGCGGGCTGGCCGTTGGGCCCCATCGGCGGGATCGGGGAGGAGGGGGCAGGCTGGTCGGACATGGTCGCATTCCGCTCGGCAACGTGGCGCGCCCGGCTAGCACGGTCGTGCCCGCCGGGCCAGCGCCGCGCCCGGCAGCGCTCCGCGCGGGACCGTGATCGCGATACGCCGCGGCGCCGGGCCGCGCGCGCGCATCGCGCTTGAACCTGAGGCCGCGTATGCGGTTCCATGCAACCCGTGACCGTGGGAGCCGCACCATGCGCCGCAGGACCCTGATCGGCGCCGCGGCGGGCGCCGCGGCCCTCATTCCGTCTGCCTCGCCGGCCCGCGCCGACGAACCGGTGGATGTCGCGCTGGTCGTCGCGGTGGATGTCAGCCGCTCGGTGGACGAGGACGAGGCGCGGCTGCAACGCGAAGGCTATCGCGGCGCCGTCACCGACCCGCGGGTGGTGGAGGCGATCCGCGGCGGCATGCTGGGCAGCATTGCCATCGCCTATGTCGAGTGGGCCGGCATCGAGTATCAGCGCCTGGTGATCCCCTGGATGCGCATCGGCAGCCAGGCCGAGGCCGAGGCCTGGGCGGCGGCGCTGGCGCAGGCGCCGCGCGCGTCGCTCTCCTGGACCTCGATCTCCGGCGGGCTCGATTTCTCGCGCGCCCTCATGGCGCAGTGCCCGCACGAGGCGACGCGCAAGGTGATCGACGTCTCCGGCGACGGGGTCAACAACTCCGGCCCACCGGCCGAGCAGGCGCGCGACCGCGCCGTGGAGGAGGGGATCACCATCAACGGCCTGCCGATCCTGAACGACCGCCCGACCTTCGGCCGCCCGCCGCCCATGCCGCTCGACCAGTATTACCGCGAGAGCGTGATCGGCGGGCAGGGCGCCTTCCTGGTGCCGGCGGAGGATTTCGCCTCCTTCGGCAATGCGGTGCGCCGCAAGCTGATCCGCGAGATCGCCGGGCGCGACGGCCCGGTGGTGGACCGCGCCTAGCGCTCCACCTCCTCGATGCTGAGGCCGAAGGCGGCGACCCCCTCGGCCAGCAGGTCGCCGAGGTTGTCCATCGCGAGCAGGTATTCCGCCGCGTCCCGCCCTTCGTTGCGCTCGGCGGCGAGAGCACGCGCCTCGTCCCACTCCTCCGGGCTGTAGTCGCCGCGGCCGGTCCAGGCCAGCGCGATCAGGCTGGCCTGCTCGTCCTCGTTCAACTCGGCGATGAAGGCACGCAGGCTTGCCTCGGTGAGGTCGTCGGGATCCTCCTGCAGCAGCGCGGCCTCGCTGTTGTCGTCCTCGGTGGCCTGCTCCGGCGCGCTCTCCTCCTTGCCCTGCAGCGCGCGGGCATGGTCCACGATGGCGGCCACCGCCTCCAGGCTGATGCCGAGGTCCACCTCGTCGTCGTCAGGTGTGCCGGACATGAAGGGCCCCTGTTCCGTCTGGTGCCGCTTTAGAACAGTGGGCGCGTCCCGGTTCCACCGCGCCGATAAAATCGGCGCCCGCGGCAACGGCGAGAGCGCCCGCCGCGTTGCCAGCCCAGGCTGCCAGGAGCGGTGCGCGGGATGCGCTTCCTTGTTGTGCCGATTCTGCTGCTCTCCGCCGTGCCCGCCCTGGCGCGGGGTGACGCCAGGCTGACGCCCGGCCCGGGCTGCACGGCGCCACCGCTATGGCCGGCCGCATCACCGCAGCACGATCCGGAGCTGCGCGAACCGCTGCCGCTGCGCCTGGCGATGCTCTCCTGCGTCGGCCCCGCGAAGGGGCCCCGCAAGCGGCCGGTGCGCTGGACCTGAGTCAGCCCCCCACCCAATCCGGCGCCAGGCCGGCGGGGTTCACGAAGCGGCGGTCCTTCGGCAGCGCGGCGATCGCGGCCATGTCCTCGGCATCCAGCCGCAGCGCGAGCGCGCCGAGATTCTCCTTCTGGCGCACCGGAGAGGCCGCCTTCGGCACCATCGCCACGCCGTCCTGCGCCAGCAGCCAGGCCAGCGCCAGCTGCGCCGGCGTCGCACCGTGTTTCGCGGCAACGCGCGCCAAGCCCGGCTGGTCGAGGTTGCCGCCCTTGGCCAGCGGCGAATAGGCCGTCAGCCCCATCCCTGCCGCGCGGCAGATGCCGAGAAGCTTCGACTGGTCGAGCATGACGTGGAACTCCACCTGCAGGCAGGCGAGCCCGACGCCCTTCCCGATCGCGCGCTGCAGCAGCTTCGGCGGGAAGTTCGAGACGCCGATGCTCCTCGCCAGCCCCTCGGCGCGGATCGCGGCCAGGCCGTCCAGCGCGCTGTCCAGGTCGAGCTCGGCGCTCGGCCAGTGGATCAGCAACAGGTCCACGTAAGGCGTCGCCAGTCGCTTCAGCGAGAGATCGAAGGCGCGGCGGATCGCCGGGCCATTCGGCTTGTCGTTCCAGATCTTGGTGGTGAGGAACACCTCGCCGCGCGGCAGTCCGCTGGCGGCGATGCCGGCGCCGACCGCATCCTCGTTCCCGTACATCTCGGCGGTGTCCACATGCCGGTAGCCGAGCGACAGCGCTGATTCCACGGCGCTCTGGCACTCCGCGCCCTTCATCGGCCAGGTGCCGAGGCCGATGCGCGGCATGCGCATGCCGTTGGCCTCGAGGATGGGCATCTGCATCGTGATCACTCCTTTGCGCGTCGCGCGCTGCGCCTTGCCGGCCGCTTGCGCTGGGTCAAGGCAGCGCACAGGGTCCGGTAGTCCATAATTCATCTTGCATGGAACAGGCCGCGGGCCGGCTTCGCCCGCGGCGATGCGAGGAAGGAGAGCGCGATGTCCGGAACCACCAAGCGGAACCGCCTGATGCCCTGGTATATCGGCCTCGTGCTGATCCTCGCCACGCTCGCCTTCGCGGGGTGGGAGCTGGCCTCCGGCGGTTGCGGCGCGCCGCCGGCCGCGCTGGTGATCGCGCTGCTGGTGATGCCGGCCGTCTACATCGGCCTCATGTACATGACCCTCACCAGCCAGGAATAGCGCCTCGCAAGGCGCCGACGCTTGGCCGGCTGGACCGCGCGCGACATCCCGCCGCAGCGCGGCCGCGTCGCGCTGGTCACGGGCGCCACCGGCGGCATCGGCTTCGAGGTGGCGCGCGCGCTGGCCGCCGCCGGCGCAGAGGTCCTGTTCGCCGTACGCGACCGCGGCAAGGCCGAGGCAGCGATGGCGTGCGTCGCCGGGGAGACGCCGGGCGCGCGGCTCGGCTTCGTCCCGCTTGACCTCGGCGAGCTGCGTTCGGTGCGCGGCTGCGCGGAGGAAGTGGCCGCGCGCCACCCTGCGCTGCATCTGCTGGTGAACAATGCCGGGGTGATGGCGCTGCCCACGCGACGGCTCACCGCCGATGGATTCGAGCGGCAACTCGGCGTGAACTTCCTCGGCCATTTCGCTCTGGCGGCGCGGCTGCTGCCGCTGCTGCGAACCGCCACCTCGCCGCGCGTGGTCACAGTGACGAGCCTGGCGTACCGGTTCGGCAGGCTGCGCTTCGAAGACCTGCAGGGCGAGCGCAAGTACCGCCCCTGGCGCGCCTATGCGCAATCCAAGCTGGCGGCGCTGAGCTTCGCGCTGGAACTGCAGCGCCGCAGCGACCGCGGCGGCTGGGGCGTGGCAAGCATCGCGGCGCATCCCGGATGGGCGATGACCAACCTCTACGCCAATGGCCCGGCCTCGGAAGGCGCCACGCCTTTGCTGCTGCGGCTGATGCGACGGGCGACGCGGCTGTTCAGCCACTCGGCCGAGATCGGCGCGCGGCCGCTCCTGTTCGCCGCGACTGCGGCGGAGGCAAGGCCTGGCGGACATTACGGCCGCTGCCGGTTGTGCGAGCTGCGCGGCCCGCCGGCGCCCGCGCGCATCACCGCCGCCGCGCGCGACGAGGTCGCCGCTGCGCGGCTGTGGCAGGCGGCCGAGGCGCTGACCGGCACCAGGTTCTAGCGCCGCGCGAGATCGACGAGTCCGGCATGACCGGCCTCTGTGCCGAAGGCCAGCCCGGCGCCGTTCGGGCTCCAGGCCAGCGCGCTGACGGCGCTGCCGCTCGGCGGCGCGACGGGCACCACCTTGCCGCTACCAATCTCAGCCAGCAGCACCAGCCCGTCGCCGAAGCCGGCGGCGACGACTTCGTGCTGCGGGTGGCAGGCCACCGCGCTGCACAGCACGGCATCCCCGCCGGCGATCTCGGTGGGCGCCTTGCCCATCGGGCCGCCGCCGAAGAACGGCCAGAGCACCACGCTCTCCGCACCCGAGGTCGCCAGCCAGCGGCCCTTCGCGGTGAAGGCCAGGCTGCGCGTTTTCGAGGGATAGCCCGACATGCGCATGTGCTGCCCATCGGCCAGCCGCCAGCCATGCAGCGAGGGCTCCTGCATCGCGGTGACGACATGCGTGCCGTCCGGCGAGAAGGCGATGGCGTGGTGGCTGCCCTTCCATTCCAGCGACCGGGGCTTGTCCTCCTTCGCCGCGACGAACCACAGCGAGGCGCCGTTGTAGTGGCTGGCGGCGATGCGCTTGCCCTTCGCATCGAAGGCGATGCCGCCGACCGAGGAGATGTGGGTGAGCGTCTTCAGCGGCCCTTGCGGCCCGTGCACATGCACCGCCTTGCCGACCGCGGCGGCGCGCAGGCCGGCCTCGTGCGCGGCGACATGGTCCACCCACTTGCCCTTGTAGTCGGCGACCGTCTGCGTGCCGCCATCCGGCGCGGTGCGCACCAGCAGCCCGTCATCGCCGCCGCTGAGGAAGCCGTCCTTCGCATCGGCGCAGGCCGAGAGCACGGCGCCCTCATGCGCGGCGACGCTGCGCCAATCCCCCTCCATCGCCGCGAGCCGCAGCGTGCCGTCCCCGAGCGCGAAGGCGAGGCGGTTGCCGCTGTCCCAGACCGCGGCGACGACCCAGGCGCCGAGCTCCTCCGCGCGGCCGCGGCTCGCGAGAAGGAAGTCGGCGGTGGAGACTTCGGCCATCAGGCGTCCACCTGGCACGCCTCGAAGCCGCGCCGCAGCTGCGGGCGGTTCAGGTCGCGGCCGATGAAGACGATCTTCGACTTCCGCGGATCGCCCTCCTTCACCTCGCCGATGTAGTCGCCATCGGCGATCATGTGCACGGCCTGGAAGGCGAAGCGGCGGTTGTCACCGGCGTAATGGAGGATGCCCTTGGTGCGCAGCAGGTCCTGGCCCTTGGCCTGCAGCAGCTGACTGATCCAGGCGTTGAATTTTTCCGCGTCAATCGGCTTGCTGACCTCGAAGCTCACGCTGTTCACTTCGCTGTCATGCTCGTGGTGATCCTCGCCGGAGAGGAAATCGGGCTCCTTCTCCAGGATGCGGGCGAGGTTGAAGGCGTCGCGGCCGACCACCGCCTCGAGCGGCACGTCCGACTTCGTGCTGCGGCGGATTTCCGCATACGGGTTGATCGCCTTGATCAGGCGCTCGACCTCCGCGGCCTCCTCCTCGGTCACCAGGTCCATCTTGTTCAGCACGATGATGTCGGCGAAGGCGATCTGCTCCTGCGCCTCGCTGCTGTCCTTCAGCCGCGCGGGCAGGTGCTTGGCGTCCACCACAGTGACGATGGCATCCAGCTTCGTCGCGCGCTTCACATCCTCGTCCACGAAGAAGGTCTGCGCGACGGGGGCCGGATCGGCCAGGCCGGTGGTCTCGACGATGATGCCGTCGAACTTGCCGCGGCGCTTCATCAGCCCGCCGATGATGCGGATCAGGTCGCCGCGGACGGTGCAGCAGATGCAGCCGTTGTTCATCTCGAACACTTCCTCGTCGGCATCCACCACGAGGTCGTTGTCCACGCCGAGCTCACCGAACTCGTTAATCACCACGGCGAAGCGCTTGCCATGGTTCTCCGACAGGATGCGGTTCAGCAGCGTGGTCTTGCCGGCGCCGAGATAGCCGGTGAGGACGGTGACGGGGATCTGGCCGGGGGAGTGGTCGGTCTCGGACATGGCGGGGATTCCGGGAGGGGGGCTCGATGGGTTGCGTTATATGGTAACGCGCCGTCCGTTCCACCCCGCCGCCGCCGATCGGCGCGCGGGGCCGCCCTCGCCTGTGACGCAGCGGGCGAACAGGAACCCCTCCTCATCACGCATCGGAGCCCGGGGCTGGTGCGGGGTGGGGCGAAGAGGTTAGGCAAGTCGCATGGAAGGCCCCCGCGACCAGCACCGATATCCGCTCGCCAGGTTTCCACGCCTGAGAACAGGTGCGACGGGTGCGACTTGCGCCGCCATCCGGGCCCGGCCCTTGCTGGCGATATCCTGCGCGGCGCTGCTGCTGGGCGCCGGCTGTGCGGCGGAGCCCGGGATGCTGGCGCCCAAGCCGCCCCTGCCGCCGCCGGTGGCCGTGGCGCCGCGGCCGCCGGCGCCTGCTTCCCTGGTGTTGCGGCCGGCGCCGGAGGAGCTCCAACGGCCGGACGCCGCGACCGGGCTGCCGCCCGGCTGGTACGTGCCCGACCCGCCCACCGCGCCCGAGCCGCAGCCGCAGACGGAGACGGGCGGAACCGCGCGGGTGCAGCCGGTGGAGGCGCCGCCGCCCCGCACCACGCCGGAGCTGCGCACCCGCGCACTGCTGCGCGACTTCCCCTGGGTTGCCGGCTTCTGGTCCGAGCTGCAACCGCAGGAGCGGGCGCGGGCCGAGCGCGCCTTCGCCCGCCGCGGCGACCGCGAGGGGCTGTCGGAGCTCTGGGACCGCATGGGGCTGCAGGACCGCGTGCTGCTGCTGTTCGGGCCGGGGCGGAGCGGCTGACCGCCAGCGCGGAGCGCCCTCACCTCCCGTCAGCGGCAGATGCGGGACCGCCACCCACACGACAATTTCCGACACCGATGCGCGCTCGATTGGCAAAATTCTCGCATGGTCTTATTTTTGGTCGGATATGGTCAGGGGATCAACCAGCGAGAGAGCTGTGGCCATGGATCCCAACCTGAAACTCCTGCTGGCCGCGGCCAACGACATGGATCCCGGCATGCGGGTTCCGACCGCCGGGCGCAGTCGGTTTGCCCTCGAATTCGGGCGGCAGGGCATCTTCGCCCGCTTCGGGCGCATCGAGATGTACCTGTGCACCGAGCCGGACAGCGCCTGGACCTTCCTGCGTGAGCCCGGCGGCTTCGATGCGCAGGCCTGGCGCCTCCACCTGATCGTGGCGCCCGTGCCGGGCTGATCCACCGGGCCGCGCACCAGGCGCGGCCCGGGCCGTCGCCTCAGGCCGGCACCGCCCTGATCGCGTCGGCCAGCGTGCCGAACAGCCGGTCCACCTGCGGCTTCTCGACGATCAGCGGCGGCGAGAGGGCGACGATGTCGCCGGTCACGCGGGTCAGCACGCCGTGGTCGAAGCACCAGCGGAACACCTCCATCGCACGCGCGGTGGGCGCGCCGGCGCGGGGCTGCAGCTCGATCCCGGCGACCAGGCCGAGATTGCGCACGTCGATCACGCCGGGCACGTCACGCATGCTGTGCGCGGCCTGCTCGAAATAGGGCTCGATCGCGCGGGCGCGACCGGGCAGGTCCTCGGCGCGGTGCAGCTCCAGCGTGGCGATCGCCGCGGCGGAGGCCAGCGGATGGCCGGAATAGGTGTAGCCGTGGAACAGCTCGATGCCGGCCGGCGCGCCGTTCACGATCGCATCATACACCGCGCCCGAGGTCGCCACCGCGCCCATCGGGACGGCGGCGTTGGTCAGGCCCTTGGCCATGGTCATGATGTCGGGCGTGACGCCAAGCCGCTCGGCGCCGAAATTGGTGCCGAGACGGCCGAAGCCGGTGATCACCTCGTCGAAGATCAGCAGAATGCCGTGCTTGTCGCAGATCGCGCGGAGCTTCTGGAGGTAGTCCACCGGCGGCACCAGCACGCCGGTGGAGCCGGCCAGCGGCTCCACGATCACCGCGGCGATGGTGTCGCCATGCAGGGCGGCCAGCGATTCCAGCGCCTCGGCCAGGTGCGCGCCATGCGGCGGCTGGCCCTTGCTGAAGGCGTTCTGCGCCGGCAGGTGGGTGTGTGGCAGGTGGTCCACATAGGGCAGCTGCGCACCGAATTGCTTGCGGTTCGGCCCGATGCCGCCGACCGACATGCCGCCGAAGCCGACGCCATGGTAGCCGCGCTCCCGCCCCACCAGCCGCACGCGCTGCGCCTGGCCGCGGGCGCGGTGATAGGCCAGCGCGATCTTCAGCGCGGTGTCGGCGGCCTCGGAGCCGGAATTGACGAAGAAGACGCGGTCCATCCCCTCCGGCGTCATCTCCGCGACGCGGGCGGCGGCCTCGAAGGCGACGGGGTGGCCGAGCTGGAAGGTCGGCGCGAAATCCATCACCGCGGCCTGCTTCTGGATCGCCTCGGTGATCTCGCGGCGCCCATGGCCGGCGTTGCAGCACCAGAGGCCGGCGGTGCCGTCGAGGATCTCCTGCCCGTCGGCGGTCCAGTAGTGCATGCCCTCGGCGCGCGCGAGCAGGCGCGGATGCGCCTTGAAGTAGCGGTTGTCGCTGTAGGGCATCCAGAAGGCGTCGAGGTTGTTCGGGCGCGACGGCCGGATCTCGTTCATGGCGGGCGTTCCTGCGGCGAGGGGACGGGTAGCGAACACCCGCGCGGCGCGGCGGACAAGCCGGGGAATCCGATCCCGCGGCGGTCCGATCGCTACCAGCTGTCAACCAATCGGCTCGTCCCGCAGACGACATGTCATGGATTCTGACAGGCTGGGTAAACGATCTTGGCATCATCGCTGCAACCACCTGATTTCACATGATATTCAGCGCCGGCCCTGTTCTTGCATGATCCGCTGTACGGCGATGCCGTCGAAGCAACACTCACAAAGGAAATCTCCACGTGCTATCCCACAAGCTGCGCCGAGCCATGATCATGGTGCTTGCTTTGCTCGCCCTGGCGGCGACGGGCCGGGCGGAGGCGGCGATCCTGCGCAGCGAAACCTTCACCATCACCGGCACCGACTCCTTCGCCGTGTTGCGCTTCGCTGTGACGACGCCCGGCACCTTCGACATCTACACGATGGGGCCGACCATCGACCCCTACATCGAGCTCTTCACCGACACGGGGAGCTTCACGGGGGCCAACCGCCTGGCCACTGCAGACGACAATTGCGGCTTCTCTCTGTGCGGCCCCGCAGGGTCCTTTGCCAATGGCGTCATCACGCTGGCCCTGACCACGGGGAACTACGTCGCGGTCGGCACGGATTGCTGCGAGAGCCTGATCAACGGGTCGTACGACCGCGGCACGCGGAGCGACGTGCTGACGCTCGTCATCGCCTCCGAGGATGGCCAGATCGCCGCGACCGCGACCGTGCCCGAGCCGATGAGCCTCGCGCTGTTCGGGATCGGCCTTGCGGGGCTCGGCCTGGCAAGGCGCCAGCGGGGCTGAGGAAACGGCGCGGAGCGTAGCCGCACGCTCCGTTCTCAGGCGATCCGCCGGATCCCTGCAGACCGTATCGCCGGGGGCATGCCGCCTGACGGCGATCCGGTCTAGATAGCCGGCCATGCGTATCCTGGCCCTTGATGGTTCCCTCGCCCGCGCCTCGGCCGCCTTGTGGATTGACGGGGCGGTGGTGGCGCGGCGGGTGGTGGCCGGCGACCGGGTGCAGCCGACGGCGCTGCCGCTGATGGCGGAGGCATTGCTGGCCGAGGCGGAGCGCCGGCTGGACGCGGTGGCGGTGGTGGTGGGGCCGGGCAGCTTCACCGGCCTGCGCACGGCGATCGCCCTCGCGGAGGGGATCGCGCTCGGGCTCGGCGTGGAGCTGGTCGGCGTGACCACCGGGGAGGCGCTGGCCGCCGCGCTGCCGGAAGACATACGCGGCGCGCGGGAGGTCTGGGCGGTGGTGGACACCAGGCGCGGACGCGTCTCGCTGGAGCGGATCGCGCCAGGTGCCTGGATCGCCGCGCCGCCCGCGGTCTTTGCCGAGCGCGAGCTGCCGATGCCGGCGGGGCCTGTGGCGATCGCCGGCGATGCCGCGCCGATGGTGGCGGCGCGGCTGCTGGCACGGGATGCCGACGCGCTGCTGACCGACAGCCGCCTGCCCGATGCCGGCGCGGCGGCTTCGGTGGCGGCGCGGCGCCTGGCCGGCGCGATCCCGCCGCGCAGCGCGGCACCGCTATATTCGGAACCCCCCGCCGTGCGCCTGCCCGGATGATGGCGGCGACCGTCGCCGACGCGCCGGCGCTCGCCGCGCTGCATGCGGCGACCTTCCCGGCGGGCGAGCGCTGGGGGCCGGATGCGATCCGGCTGATGCTGGAGATGCCCGGCGCCTTCGGGCTGCTGCTGCCAGGGCGGGGCTTCGTGCTGGCGCGGGTGGCGGCCGATGAAGCGGAGATCCTGACGCTCGCCGTGGTCCCGCAAGCGCGCCGGCAGGGCGAGGGCGGGGCGTTGCTGGCGGCCGCGATGACGCAGGCCGTCGTACGCGGCGCGACGGCGATGTTCCTGGAAGTGGCGGAGGGCAATGCGGCGGCGCGGGCGCTCTATGGCGCGGCGGGCTTCGCCGAGGCCGGGCGGCGGCGGCGCTACTATGCGGGTGGCGCGGACGCGCTGGTACTGCGGCGGGAGCTGGCCGCGCCCTGACGCGAAAGGGGCGGCACCGTTGCCGGTGCCGCCCCTCGATGCGGGCCGTTTCGGGCCGTCGCGATCAGGCTGCGCGGCGGCGCCGGCGCGCGGCGACGCCGAGGCCGGCGAGCCCGAGGCCGAACAGCGCGAGCGTGGCCGGCTCGGGGATAGATACGTTCGGGTCGGTCGGGTCTTCCGGAACGGTCGTGAAGTTCGCGCCGGCCAGGGTCAGGTGTGAGAGGTCCGGGATCTGGCCGCCGCGGTTCGTGAAGTCGATCTCGAAATAGCCGCTACCGGTGTTCGGGCTGATCGGCAGCACGACGTCCTCGAAGAGGTAGCCCGCGCCGGTATCGCCGGCGAAGAGACCGACGATGAGGTCGGCCATGATGGGCAGGTCGGGCGGCCCGGCCGCTTCGGTCCAGGTCACACCCCAGGTTCCGGAGCTGACATCATTCGGCGCCGTAACCGTGAAAAGAATGCCGAAGCTCGTATTCGCTGGGCTATCGCTCTTGTCCAGATAGGTGAAGCCGGTGACGCCGAGGGCGTTTTCGAGGTTCTGGACCTCTGCAACCTCACCACCGCCCTTTGCGATCGGGTCGGCGCAGGTGGTGGAGTAATAGGTCGTTGAGCCGATTGTCAGCGAAACATCGCCGCTCGCGCCGAAATCGCAGACACCTGCCTGCGCCGGGCTGGCCGGAATGGCGGCGGTCGCTACCACCGCAAGGCCCAGCACCCCAAGCCACCCACGCATTGCTACGGACATCGTCCAACCTCCTGTCGTTCACGCGCTTGCGACTGTCGGAACCACATGGTTCGATCGCTTGCCGTTGGCGAAGCAAGCGATGTGCCAACACAGGAGAGTCAACGCGTTAGCTATTTTTGGACGTTCGTACGGGGGCGCATATGTAAGCGGATGTAAAGTTTCCTGACTCCTCAGCAGACCGGAATCGAGGCAACCAGAGGCTTTGCGGCGATTCAGGACGTCCGAACATTGTAAAGAAGGCCGACAGCAACGGCCCGGAAGCGACGTGCGAATTGGCAACGGACGCGCCGAATGCCACGCCTCGCCTTCACGGGGCCAGTCCGGCACGATCTTGTGAATTTCGGGCGTTCGGACCGCGTTTCCGCCGCGCCATGGCCAGCCCCGCCAGCCCCAACCCGAAAAGTGCCAGCGCGGCTGGCTCAGGGATGTCCACGCTGGTCGGCGTCGTCGGAAGTTCCGGCAGCGGTTCGGGCAGGCCCGCGGTGCGGACGTAGTAGGAGATATGCGAAACGTCGCGCCCCTCGGCCGGATGGTTCGGGAAGGGCACGTTGGTGAAGGGGGTGCGCCATTCGCCCTCCAGCGTCTCCACCAGATAGGCGATCAGGCTCGGCGACTGCTTCTTCGAGCCGGACTTGAAGACCAGCATGAACATGTCGGCACCGCCGAGCCGGTACGCGGCGAAGTCGAACTCATCCGACCACCCGCCATCCTCCTCGCGGCCGACCATGTCCCAGTCGGAGTGGCCGAAATAGCCGGGACCATCGGTCCCCTGCCGGTTCACCACCGCTTCGCTGTCATTGAAGAAGGTAGTGTCGTAGCCGCAGGCGGTGGCACCTTCCACGGCGCCGAGCGTCACCGGCGCGCAGGTGACCAGCGCCGCCTCACCCTGCCGCAGCGGCGCCGCCGCCATCATCACCGCAAGCCCACAGGCCCCGAGCCAACCGAACTTCATGAGGCATTCCCTTCGTCACGGGCCCTCATGGCTCGTCTGGAACATCCTGGTTCTTAGGACGATGTTAACAAATTGAGACAATGCATGAGTAGCGTCCTGCAACTTCCGGTGCAAGCCCTCTCTTCCATGCCCCGGCAGGTTCAGCCCGCAAGCACCCCGTGCCCGCGCAGGAATCCCAGCAGCGGCAGCAGCGGCAGGCCAAGGATGGCGCTGTGCTCGCCCTCCACCCGGCTGAACAGGTGCACGCCGAGACCCTCCAGCCGATAGCCGCCGACACTGGCGCAGACCGCCTCGCGCTCGGCGGCGAGATAGGCGTCGAGGAAGGCGTCGGAAAAGCTGCGCATGGTCAGGCGCGGGACCGAGACGTCCTGCCAGATGCGCGTGCCGCCGCGCCAGGCGACCGTGGCGGTGACCAGACGATGGGTGCGGCCGCGCAGCGCCAGCAGCTGCGCCCGCGCCGCGGCAAGGTCCGCCGGCTTGTCGAACCAGCGCTCGCGCCCGTCCGTCGCGCCGCCGGGCGCGCCGGAATCAGGGATCCGGCAGGTGAGAAGCTGGTCGCAGCCAAGCACCAGCGCGTCGGGCCGGCGGCGGGCGATGCGCTCGGCCTTGGCCTCGGCCAGCATGATCGCGGCATCCTCGGGCGGGATGCCCTCGGCCTGCGCCGATTCCTTCAGCGCCGCCTCGTCCACCGCGGCCGGCACGGCCTCGAACTCCAGGCCGGCGCCGGTCAGCAGGGCGCGGCGGGTGGCGGAGGAGGAGGCGAGGACGATGCGCACCTCCGAAGATTGCAGCAGCACGGCGTCGCCTCAGCACCGGCCGGGCGGCGGCTGCTGCCCGGGCGGCACGCCCGGGTACCACAGCCGGCATTCGCCGGGGGGCGGCAGGTGGCCCGGCGGCACGCGCGGCTGCGCATAGGGCGCGGGAGGCCAGCCCCAGCCGTCCCGGCGGCCGCCCCGATCGTGGTCGCGATCCCCCCCGCGCCGGTCCCCGCCGTCCCGCCAACGCTCGCCGCGCTGCCCGCTTTCGTCCTTCCAGGGATCGGCTGCCGCGACGGAAGGCGCGCACAGCGCCAGGGCGAGGCAGGCCGCAAGCAGTCTCGCAGATGTCATGGCTGGGGTTCTCCCTGTCGGTCGCACAGGGCCAGGAACGCCGGCAAGCGGGAGGGGAGAAGGCGCCGGCGCGGCAATTCGGCGGCACGCGGCCCGGGCTGGCGACATCAGCCGCCGTTCCGCAGCACATCCGCGGCCGGGTCCTCCGGCACGTGGGGCACGATCGGCTGGCGGCGGCGGGCGTGCCAGGCTTCCATCAGCTGCAGCACGGTGGCCGCCGTCTCCTCGATGGAGCGGCGGGTGACGTCGATCACCGGCCAGCCGCGGGCGGTGCAGAGCCGGCGCGCGACCAGGATCTCGGCCTTCACCGATTCATGGTCCACATAGTCGGTCGCATCCTGCCGCACGCCGCCGGCGCCGATCAACCGCAGGCGATGGCGGCGGATCTCGATCAGCGCGCCAGCCTCGATATGCAGGCCGACAACCGGGCAGGGCGCCTCGTTCAGCTCCTCCGGCAGGGTGGCGCCGGGCACGATCGGGACATTGGCGGCCTTGATGCCGCGGTTGGCCAGGTAGAAGCAGGTCGGCGTCTTGGAGGAACGGGACACGCCGACCAGGCAGACATCGGCCTCGGCGATGCCGGCGACGCCCTGGCCGTCGTCATGCGCCAGCACGTAGTGCATGGCGTCGATCCGGCGGAAATAATCGGCGTCCATCACATGCTGCGCGGCCCGCTTCTCCCGCGCGGGCTCGCCGAGCTCGGCCTGCAGCAGTTCCATCACGGGGTCGAGCACGGATTGGCAGGTAACGCCGAGGCGGGCGCAATGCTCCTCCAGCGCGTGGCGCAGGCTGCGGTCGGCGACGGTGAACAGCACCGGGCCTGGCTCCGCCTCGATCCCGTCCAGCACGCGGTCGAGCTGCAGGCGGGAGCGGATCAGCGACCACCGATGGTGGATGACATGCGGCTCCTCGAAGCGGGAGAGGGTGGCCCGCGCGATGGAGTTCAGCGTGTCGCCGGTGCTGTCGGACACCAGGTGGAGGTTGATGGTGCGGGTGGTCATGGCGGCTCCGGGGAGGGGCGCGGAACGCGGGGATGATGGGGAAAACCCCACCCGGTCAAGGGCGATGCACGGCGGAGCGGGTATAACCGGTCGGCGCGCGGCACACGGGATGGAATCGCGGGCTTTTCCGCGCGGATCGGGGCGGCACGGGATTCACGCGTCATTCCAGCACCTTGGCATGGGCTGCGGCGGTGGACAGGGCTGTGGATGACCCGGGGCGGAGCGATGATCCACGATGCCCACAGGCCCTATTACCTCCCCTCCCCTTCAAGGATTCTAACTCTTCTTTATTGATGGCCCTGAAGCGACGGAGGTTGGCGTGTCGGCAGAGGCGCAGGGAAGTGCCACGACGGGGGCGGGCAAGCCGCTGCTCCGGGCCTTGGCGGGCGAGGCGGTGTGGCCGCCGCCGATGTGGCTGATGCGCCAGGCCGGGCGCTACCTGCCGGAATACCGCGAGATCCGGGAGAAGGCGGGCGGCTTCATCAAGCTCTGCACCACGCCGGAGATGGCCGCCGAGGTGACGGTGCAGCCGATCCGCCGCTTCGGCATGGATGGCGCGATCCTGTTCTCCGACATCCTGATGGTGCCCTGGGCGCTCGGCCAGCCCTTGCGCTTCGCCGAGGGCGAGGGGCCGGTGCTTGACCCGCTGCGCGATGCCGCCGCGGTCGCGGCCCTGCAGCCGGAGATGCTGCGGGAGCGTGCGGCGCCGATCATGGACACGGTGCGGCTGACCCGCATGGCGCTCGACCTGCATGCGCCGAAGGTCACGCTGATCGGCTTCGCCGGCAGCCCCTGGACGGTGGCGGCCTACATGGTGGAGGGGCATGGCAGCCGCGACTTCCACACCGCGCGCGGCATGGCCTTCGGCGATCCGGCGCTGTTCGGGAAGCTGATCCGCACGCTGGTGGAGGCGACCACCGACTACCTGCTGGCGCAGATCGAGGCCGGCGCCGAGGCGGTGATGCTGTTCGACAGCTGGGCCGGCATGCTGCCGCCGAGCCAGTTCCGCCGCTGGGTGATCGAGCCGACGGTGACCATCGTGCGCAAGGTGCAGCAGCTGCACCCCTCCGTGCCGGTGATCGGCTTTCCCCGCCTGGCGGGGCCACTGATCGGCGAATACGTGCAGCGGACGGGGGTGGCGACGGTGGCGATGGACACCGCCATGGACCCGCGCTTCGCGGCCTCCGCGGTGCCGGGCAATGTCGGGCTGCAGGGCAACCTCGATCCGCTGGCGCTGGTGGCGGGCGGCATCGCGCTGGAGACCGAGACGCGGCAGATCCTGGCGGCGATGCGCGGGCGGCCCTTCGTGTTCAACCTCGGGCATGGGATCGAGAAGGTCACG
Source organism: Falsiroseomonas sp. (assembly GCF_041690465.1). GTDB lineage: Bacteria > Pseudomonadota > Alphaproteobacteria > Acetobacterales > Acetobacteraceae > Falsiroseomonas. Next base: position 372,842 of record NZ_JAWLHG010000001.1, read on the forward strand.
CCGCCCGAGCATGTGGCGGCGCTGGTGCGGCTGGTGCGGAGCGGCGGCTGAACGCTGCCGCCGCGCACCGGCTCGTCATGGTCGCAGCTTGGGATCGTCCGGCCAGGGATAGAGCCGGACGCCGGCGAAGTGCTGGTCGGGTTGCAGGGCGTCGGCCAGGGAGGCGGGAAGCATCGCCAGGCCGCGGCCTTCCGGCGGCGGCTCGGCCCCCCATTCGGCGACCAGCGCGCAGCGCGCCCGGCGGCTCTTCAGCGTGGGATGGTCGCGGCCGCGTTGGAGCAGGCGCACGCGTTGCGCCCCCATCGCCTCCAGCCGCCCGGTGCCCGGGCCGGAGAGCCACTCGGCCAGCCGGTTCTCCGATGCCTCGTCCGCGGCGAAGCGAGCCAGGGTAATGAAGTCGGCGTCCAGCCGCGCCTCCCGCTCCGCCGGCCGCGCCGGGTGATGGACGTAGATGGTATGGGTGAAGTCGGTGCGCCCGACCAGCGCCGGCGCCGCGTGCAGGTCGCGCGCCTTCATCCGGCGATACCCCTCGCTCGCCACGATGTCCCAGGCATCCGCCTCGTACATGTCCACCACGCCGAGCCCGCCCTCGATCGCGCGGTAGGAGGTGCAGGAGCGGAAGCCGAGCAGGAACAGGTCCGGCGCGTGGCGGTTGGCGTACCAGGCGCTGAAGGCGGGCAGGCCCTCGTCGCCGATGTCGAGCTCGGCGACGTAGAAGATCGGCTGGGTCACGGCGATCAGTCGATCTGCAGCTGCAGCGGTTCGATCACGCCGCGCCAGCGTGCCTTCTCGCTCTCGACCATGGCGGCGAACTCGGCGGTGCTCATCTCGCCGGGCTCGAGGCCGTCGGCCAAGAAGCGGCTGCGAAGCGGCTCGGAGCGCAGGCCGGCCATCACCGCCCCGTGCAGCCGGGCGATGGCCGCCGGCGGGGTCTCCGCCGGGACGGCGATGCCGAACCAGGTGTAGGCCTCCACCTCCGGCAGGCCGGCTTCCGCCATGGTCGGCAGGTCGGGCGCGATGTGCGACCGGCGCGTGCCGGTCACCGCCAGCGCCCGCACCTGGCCGCCGCGGGAATTCGCCATCGCGGTCGGGATGCCGTCGAACATCACATGCGCGCGGCCGGCCACGAGGTCGAGCGTGGCGGGGGCGCTGCCGGCGTAGTGGACCGGCTCCATCTCCACCTTGGCGGCGGCGGCGAACATCTCGCCGACCAGGTGCGCCGAGCCGGCCCGCCCATGCGTCGCCAGGTTCGCCTTGCCGGGATTGGCGCGCAGCCAGGCGACGGCCTCCTGCACGGTGGTCGGCGGCCAGCTCGGCGCGGTGACCATGACGAAGGGCATGCGCAGCAGCAGCGCGACAGGCGCGAACTGCTCCGGACGGTAGGGCAGGCGGCGCGAGATCACCGGGTTGATGGCGAGCGTCGTCGAGCTGACGATCAACATGGTGTGGCCGTCCGGCGCGCTGCGGGCCACCGCATCGGCCCCGATCGCGGTGGAGGCGCCGGGCCGGTTCTCCACGACGACGGGTTGGCCGAGCGTTTCCGACATGACGGTCGCCATCTGGCGGCCGACGATGTCGGTGGTGCCACCCGGCGGGAAGGGGACGACAAGCCGCAGCGGCCGCGTCGGGAAGGCCTGGGCATGGGCCGGCCGCGCCAGGATGGCTGTCGCAGCGGCTGCCAGCGCGCCGCGCCTCGTTGCCTTCATGTCCTTCTCCCCCCTTGCACGGGCTTGTCCCGCAGGCCCTACACGCGCGTGGCCTCCGCCGGGCGCGTGTCGAAATGCGGCACGCCCGCACGGGTGGCGCCGCGCCAGTATTGCGGTGCCACCTGGACGCTCGCGCCGAGTGCTTCCGCCGCATGCCAGGGCCAGCGCGGATCGTGCAGCATGGCACGACCCAGCGCGACGAGGTCGGCACGGCCTCCGGCGATCACCGCCTCGGCCTGCTCGGGCTCGCGGATCAGGCCGACCGCCATCGTCGCCATTCCGGACTCGCGCCGCACGCGCTCGGCGAAGGGCACCTGGTAGCCGGGCGCGAGCGGGATGCGGACCTCCGCATTGCCGCCCGAGGAGACGTCGCAGTAGTCGAGGCGGACCTCCCGCAGGGCGCGCGCGAAGGCCACCGCTTCCTCCGGCGTGATGCCGCCATCGGCCCAGTCGGTGCCGTTGAAGCGCATGCCCACCGGGCGGTCCGGCGTGAACGCCTCGCGCACGGCCGCGGCGATGCGCAGCGGGAAGCGCATGCGGTTCTCGAGGCTGCCGCCGTGGTCATCCTTGCGGCGGTTCGCCAGCGGCGAGAGGAAGCTGCTGATCAGGTAGCCATGCGCGCCGTGGATCTCGATGAGGTCGAGCCCGAGCCGCGCCGTGCGGCTTGCCGCCTGGGCGAAGGCAGCCACGATGCGGTCCATCCCGGCGGCATCCAGCTCACCGGGTGTCGGCCAGCCGGGCCCGAAAGGCAGCGCCGAAGGCCCCACCGTCGCCCAGCCGCCATCCGCCGGGAGGAGCCAGCGCGTGCGCTCGCCGCGGACCTCCCAGGAAGGGCGGGTGGAGGCCTTGCGCCCGGCATGGCCGAGCTGGATGCCGAGCGGCATCGGGCTCCAGCGCCGGATCGCCTCCACGACCCGGCGCAGCGCGGCCTCGGTGGCATCGTCGTAGAGGCCGAGGCAGGCCGGGCTGATCCGTCCCACCGGCTCGACGCCGGTGGCCTCCAGGATCAGCAGCCCGGCGCCGGACAGGGCGAACTGCCCGAGATGGATCAGGTGCCAGTCCGTCGCGCAGCCATCCTCCGCGCTGTACTGGCACATGGGAGAGACGACGATCCGGTTCGGGAGCGTCAGCCCGCGCAGGGTGAAGGGGGTGAACAGGGCACTCACCCCGTAACTACACGCCTTGGCGCGCCGGCCCGTCAAGGAAGCCGGCGCCGCGGGCCTCCCACCGGTCCGCGTGCGACGGCCAGGGCCGGCCGCCGCACGGGGTTGCGGCGCCTCAGCTGCCCGGTGGGCGGTAGCTGCCTGCGCCGGCGTCCTTCACCTGCTGCATGGCGCGCTGCGCCTCTGTGGTGGTGAGCAGCGCATGCGTCTCCACGCGCGAGAAGACGCCCGTGCTGCCGAGGCGCATGCTCAGCGCCGCGGCGCTGATGCTGTCGGGAAATTCGCAGATGCCGAGCCCGTCATACTCGCCGAGGACGAAGTAGTAGCAGACGAGCTTGCCGCCGAAAGCCTCGACCACCTGCCGGGCGGCCGCCTCGCGATCCTGCGGTTTGTCGGTCAGCGCCTTGATCGTGCTGTCCTTGAAGGACCAGCGCAACATGAAATGAGGCATCGCATTCTCCTGCTGTTCTTCTTGGCCATCCCGGCGCGGCGATCATAGCAGCGTCGCCGGTGCAGGCGCGACAATTCGGGGCGTATCGCCTAACGGGGGAGGAGCAGGAACATCGCTGCCGGCTCGCGCATGCGCCCGGCGCGCGCGGCGGGCTCTGCGCCCCATCCGGTGAAGAGGTCGGCGCGCGCCAGGCCGCTGATCGCACCGCCGGTGTCCTGCGCAACCGTCAGCCGGCGCAGCGGCGCATCCGTCAACGGGTCGCGGCCGGAAAGCCAGACGGGCATCCCAAGCGGCAGCCGGGTGCGGTCCACCGCGATGGAACGCATCGGTGTCAGGGGCGCGCCGAGCGTGCCGACGGGGCCGCGCTCGGGCGGCACGTCCAGCGCGCGGAAGAAGATGTAGCTGGGGTTGCGGGCCATCAGCGCCGCGGTCCGTTCCGGTCCGGCCTGCTCCATCCAGGCGCGGATGGACTGCATCGAGACCGCCTCGCGCGCCAGCGCGCCCTGCTCGACGAGGAACCGGCCGATCGCGACGTAGGGAAAGCCGTTCCAGCCGGCATAGCCGAGGCGCAGCACGCGGCGATCCGGCAGCACGACGCGGCCGGAGCCCTGCACCTGGAGGAAGAAAGCGTCCGCCGGGTCGTCCACCCAGACGAGCGCGAGACCACGGCCCTCCAGCGCGCCGGCGGTGATGGCGGCGCGGTCGTGGAAGGGATGCAGGCGGCCCTCGCGCACCACGCCGGCGATGCGGCGGCCGCGTAGATCGGGGATGTGCGCGCCGAGATCGGCCTCCACCAGCTCGGGCGGGCGGGCCAGCAGGGGCGTGGCGAAGGTCTCGCTCGGCGTCAGGCTGCCGCGCAGCTCGGGCTCGAAATAGCCGGTCAGCATACCCTCGCCGAGTGCGACGGGGCGGAAATGGCGTTCGAGGAAGGCGCGGGCGGCCGCATCGCCGGGCGGCAGCGTGGCGAGCGCGGCGCAGGCCGGCGCCAGGTCGGCGGCGGTCGCCTGCGTCGCCTCGGCGCCACCAAGGCCCCGGTCGGGCGGCAGCCGGGCGATGGCGGCGCAGCTGGCGCGGAGCGCAGGGATCGCCTCGGCGTGCCGGTCCTCCGACCAGCCGGGCAGGTCTGCGAAGCTGGCGTCGCGGGGGAAGGTCTGCGGGCCACAGGCGGTGACGAGGAAGGCACAGAGCAGGGCGGCGACTGCCCCCACCCCGATCCGCCCGCGGCGCCGCGGCGCTGCCGCGGCCCGCTGCCAGTGCCGGAGAGGAAGCGCCGTCAGGCGCTCTGCGTCGCCACCAGCTTCCAGGTCGGATCCTCGCTGCGCAGGTCGCGCTGGAAGGTCCAGATGTCCACCAGCTCGGTCACCGATTCATGGCCGGCGGCGATGCTGCCGTCCTTCGCGGTGGTCAGGTTCACCTGGTCGGAGACGAAGCGCACCGTGACGTCGGCCACCGTGCCGCGCAGGTCGGCAGCCTCGATCTTCGTCTCCTGCATGGCGCGGACCTCGCTGCGCTGGGTCTCGCCGGCGGCCTCGCGGCGGGCGATCTCGCCTTCGAAGCCGGCATAGACGTCGTCGGCGAGCAGCATGCGCAGCGTCTCGCGGTCGCCCTTGGCGAAGCTGTCCACCACCATGCGGAAGGCGCCCTCGGCGCCGTGCAGGAAGCCGAGCGGATCGAAGCTCGGCTCCACGCCCTTGATGCGCAGCAGCGCCTGTCCCACCGGGCTGCGCGGATCGGGAACGATGCGGCGGGTGTCGTCGGCAACCACCGGGGGCGGCTGGTCGGCAGCCGCCTCGGCCGGTGGCAGCTGGCGCTGCGCCGCGGGGTCGTAGGCGCCGGGACCCTCCCGACGCGGCCGCTCGAAGCCGGTGCGGCGCCCGAGGACGCTGCGCAGCCGCAGCACCAGGAAGGCCGCGACCATCGCAAACAGGATCAGATCGACCGGGAAGCCGCCGGACATTGCCAACTCCTCATCAGCCCATCACTTAGGGCTCGTCGGCCCGCCCCGCAACGGCGGGACCGCAATGGGGCACCGATTTGCCCCCGCGCCATCGCATCGCGTGGGTGCGGGTGGCGGTTGCCGAGCCCTCCTGCCGCCTGTATCGCCCAGCCAGCCTCTCTCCGGGAGCCCCGCACCGCGATGATCCTGCTCCGCCATGGCCAGAGCGAATTCAACCTGCTGTTCACCCAGACCCGCCGGGACCCCGGCATCAAGGACCCGAAGCTGACCCCGCTCGGCCACGCCCAGGCGGAGGAAGCGGCCGAGGCGCTGGCCGGGCGGCACGAGATCCGCCGTATCGTCGCCTCGCCCTATACGCGGGCCTTGCAGACGGCGGCGCCGCTGGCCCGGCGGCTCGGGCTGACGGTGACGGTGAACCCGATCGTGCGGGAGCGCTACGCCTTCACCTGCGACATCGGCAGCCCCTGCACCGCGCTGCGTGCCGAATGGCCCGATCTCGCGCTGCACCATATCGAGGAAGTGTGGTGGCCCGCCGAGGAAGAGCCGGCGGACCAGGTGCTGGCACGTGCGGCGCGCTTCCGCGGCGAGATGGCGGCGCTCGACGACTGGGCGCACACCGTCGTGGTCAGCCATTGGGGCTTCATCCTGTCCATGACCGGGCAGAGCGTGGCGAATGGCCAGTGGCTGAACTGCGACCCGACCGAGCCGGCGCTCGAGAGCGTCATCTGGAAGCATCATTGAGCGCAGCCTTCCGGGCGTTGGCCGGTGGCGTGGAGCTGCGCGTGAAGGCGCAGCCGAAATCGCGCCGGCCCGGCATCGGCGGGCTCTCGGCCGATGGAAGCGCGCTGCGGGTCGCGGTGAGCGAGGCGCCGGAGGATGGGCGCGCCAACCGCGCCGTCTGCACTGTCATCGCGCAAGCGCTGGACGTGCCGGGCTCGGCGGTGGAGGTTGCGCAGGGCGCCACGTCGCGCCTGAAGACGCTGCGCATCGCGGGCGATCCGGCCCGCCTCATCGAACGGCTGGAACGCCTGACCGCATGACCGCCACCCTGATCGACGGCAAGGCCGTCGCCGCCGGCCTCCGCCGCGAGATTGCGGCGCGCGTTGCCGGCCTCTCCTTCCGCCCGGGCCTGCGCGTGGTGCGCGTGGGCGATGATCCGGCTTCCGGCGTCTATGTCCGCAACAAGGACAAGGCGGCGCAGGAGGTGGGCTTCGACAGCGCCACCATCCACCTGCCGGCCGGCACGGAGCAGGCCGAGCTGCTGGCGCTGGTCGCCCGGCTCAACGCCGATCCGGCGGTGGATGGCATCCTCGTGCAGCTGCCGCTGCCGCCGCAGATCCGCGCCGATGTCGTGATCTCCGCGGTGGCGCCGGAGAAGGACGTGGATGGCTTCCACCCGCTGAATGCCGGGCGGCTCGCCTCCGGCCAGCCCGGGCTGGTGCCCTGCACGCCAAAGGGGGTGATGCACCTGCTGCGCGCCGCCGGTGCCTCGCTGCCGGGCGCGCGGGCGCTGGTGGTGGGGCGCAGCGGCATCGTCGGGCGGCCGATGGCGCAGCTGCTGCTGGGGGCCGACTGCACGGTGACCATCGCCCATTCGCGCACCCGCGACCTGGCGGCGGAATGCCGACGGGCGGAGATCCTGGTCGCTGCGGTGGGCCGGCCGGAGATGGTGCAGGGCGACTGGGTGGCGGAGGGGGCGACGGTGATCGATGTCGGCATTAACCGGCTGCCCGACGGCCGGCTGGTCGGCGACGTGGCCTTCGCCGGCGCGGTGGAGCGTGCCGAGGCGATCACGCCGGTGCCGGGCGGTGTCGGGCCGATGACCATCGCCTGCCTGCTGGAGAACACGCTGGAAGCCGCCCTCATCCGCCGCAACATCTGATGGGCCGCGGCGGCCTGCTGATCGGCGGCGCCTTCGTCGCCATCTGGGCCTCGGCCTTCACCGTCGCCGGCGTGGTGGTGCGGGAATGGCCGCCGCTGTGGTCGCTGGCGATCCGCTTCGGCCTGACGGCGCCGATCCTGCTGGCGATCGCGCTCGCGTTCCGTGCGCGCTGGCCGAGCCCGCCCGATGCCGGGCGCGTCGCGCTGCTCGGGCTGTTCGGCATGGGCGGTTATCTCGCCCTGGCCTGGCTCGCCATGGCGCGCATCCCGACCGGGCTGGTCGCGCTGATCTGCGCCACCACGCCGCTGCTGGTCGCCGCCGGGGAGAGCCTGATCCTGCGCAAGCCGCTGCCGCCGCTGGCCTGGGCAGGGCTGGCGATCGGCTGGTCGGGGGTGGCGTTGCTCGGCTTCCTGCGCGCGCTGGATGGGCTGGCGGCGGCCGAGGCCTCCGGCTTCCTGCTGGCGGTCGGCGCGGCAGCGGCGCAGGCGGTCGGTCTGCTGGTCTATGCGCCGGCCAAGGGGCGCGTCGATCTGTGGGTGGCGAGCCTCGGCCAGACCACCGTCTCCGCCCTGCTCTGCCTGATGTTGGCGCTGCTGCTGGAAGGCGCGATGCCCCGCAGCGCGAGCTGGTTCACGCTGGGGGGCCTGCTCTGGTCGATGATCGTGGTCGGGATCGGCGGCTATGCGCTGTATTTCGTGATGCTGAAGCGGGTGCCGACCTCCACCGCCTCGGCGCTGCAGTTGCTGGCGCCGCCTCTGGCGGCGGTGTTCGGCTGGGCGCTGCTGGGGGAGCGGCTGTATGTCAGCGACCTGGTGGGCGGGGCGCTGACGCTGGGCGGGCTGGCGCTGCTGGTGCGGGCCCGCCGGCGCGGTTGAGCCGGAAAGGATCGACGCCGCGTCCCGCAACGTTGCACGGGGCCGCCCAGCGGTTGGGGTGTCGGGCCGGGCAGGGGATTCGTGGTCAGGTGCGCGCGGCTCCCGGCTCGAAGCGCCGGTACACCCAGCCGAGGGCGATCAGCGCCAGGCCCAGCGCCAGGAAGCTCACGACCCGCCAGAGCCCCATCAGGTCGCCCATGTCCACCAGGAAGGCCTTGGCGATGGTCAGCGCCATCAGCGCAAGGGCGGCTAGGCGGAGCACCCGGATGCGCCCGACGATGCCGAGCGCGAGCAGCAAGGCGGCGAGGGCGAGCCAGGCCCCGCTATAGGCATAGATCTCCGCATCGGAGGTGCCTGCCAGCTCGAGCGCCATGCCAAGCGGATGGAAGGCGTGCCGCACGGCAAGCGTCACCCAGGCGAGGGAGGCCGCGAAGGCATAGGCCGCCAGCACCTCGCGCAGACGCCCCGGCTTCGCATCGGGCGTGCGCGCCGCCAGCGCGGCCAGCACCGCCGGGATGGCGTAGGCCAGCAGCAACTCGTTGAACAGCGGCATGGCGGCGATCTGCGCCGCCGGCTCGAAGGCCGGGTTCCGCAGGATCAGCAGCACGCCCGGCAGCAGCGCCAGCCCTGCCAGCACCCGCCAGCCCCAGCGCTGCACCGGGCGGTCGCCCAGATGCGCATTCAGCAGCCGGAGGCCCGTCGCCAGCACCCACAGCCCCGTGACCTGCAAGGCACCCTCGCGGAAGGTCCAGCCGGACGACACATCGGCGATGGCGCCGGCGGTGACGGCGTGGCGGATCTGGAGCAGCACCAGCACGGTGGCGAAGGCGATCGCACCGGCCTCCAGCACGGCGACCGTGGCATCGTCGCCGCGCCGGCGGAACATCCAGGCGGCGAGGGCGAAGCACGCGGCCGGAACGCCATAGGCCGGCAACAGGCCATTCAGCACCGGGGCCGTGCCGAAGGCGTAGCCCAGCACCGCCGGGTTCAGCAGCAGGCGCACCAGCACCAGCGCGGCGACGGCCAGCGCGATGCGCCGCAGCGCCCCGAGGTCGGTGCGCGCCTCGATCCAGGCGAGCGGCGGCAGGAACAGCGCGACGGCGAGGGTGAGCCAGGCATCCGACAGCACCATCGCCACCCCGAGCGCGAGCGATGCCACCGCGCCGGCGGCGTGCACGCCCACGCGGGCCGTCGCGCCCTCGCGCCGCGCCAGCGAGGCGGCGCCGACCAGTGCGGCGGCCAGCGCCAGCGCTGCCAGCCCCCAGCGCAGGTCGAGGGCGAAGCCGCGCACCCGGGCATAGGCGACCAGCAGCACGAGCACCGGAACGGCCGCCGGCAACGCCGCCCAGTGCAGCGGATGCGGCGCGCGGCGCTCCATCCAGGCCCCGGCGCCGGCATGCATCGCGGCCAGGGCGGCGGCGCCGAGCAGGAAGGGCAGCAGCGCCCCGGGCGGCCATGCCGTGGCGGGCAGGATCGCCTGCACCACGCCCTCGATCGTCACCGCCTCCTCGCCCGAGCTCCAGGCGCCGATCGGCCAGGCGAGCAGCATCAGAAGGCCGACCAGGGCGGCCAGCATGGGCAGGCGATCCAGCCGCGGCTCCCGCGCGCCCTTCGCGATCGCCACCGGCGTCAGCAGCAGCAGCCCGATGGCGGGCGCAACTCCGCCCCTGGCGTCGGGCATCAGCGTCAACCCCGCGGCGGCGAGCGCCGCGACGGGGATCCAGGCGAGACGCCGCCCGACCTGCCCTTCCAGTGCGGCACCCGGCAGCAGCGCGAGGTGCAGGCCCGCGGCGACCGGGACGAACAGCGCCGGTGCCCAGAGATCCTGCGGCGCCGAGGCCAGGATGCCGCCCGCCACGACCCAGCAGGCCGCCGCGACGGTCGCGATCCGGCCGAGCCAGGCGCCGCCCACTTGCCGCATCACGGCGAGCGCCGCCGCCGTGACGACGAGGAGATAGAGGAACAGGCCGGGCAGCGAGGGATCCTGCGTCTCGACCAGCGCCGGCGTCACATAGGCGCCGAGGATGCCCAGCGCGGCCACCAGCGGGCCGTGCAGCAGCGCGAGGGCGAGACCGGCCAGCGCCGCCGCCGCCATCAGCAGGAAGCCCGCGAGCGGCGGCAGCAGCCCGTAGAGCACGGAAGCGGCATAGGCAGCGCCGAACAGCGCCGCGACGCCGCCGGCGGCGAGCGCCTGCGGGGCGTAGTCCGGCCAGGGGATGTTCGGCCGCTCCGGCATCGGCCGGCGGCGCAGCCACTCGGCGCCGATGACCAGTGCCAGACCGAGCAGCGCCGCCAGGACGCAGCGCGCCGCCGGCCCGAGCCAGCCCTCCTCGACGGCCGTGCGCACCAGGAAGACGCCGGCCAGCAGCAGCGCCGCCGCGCCGAGCCAGGTGCCCCAGCGGAGCGTCAGCGCCTCCTCCAAGCCGGGCCGGGCGGGCGTCGGTTGCGCGGCGGCCGGCGCCGGCTGCGGCGTCGCCCAGGGATTGGGGGTTGGCGCGGCGGGGGCGTCTTCGGCCGGTGTCTCTTCGGTCGCCTCGGGGGCTGTCTCGGCGGCGGGTGGACGTGACCAGGGATTCGGGTTTGCCTCGGCTCCTGCCACCGGCTCCGGGACCGCGATCCCGGCCTCGATCACCGCACGGCGCAGCGCCGCGACCTCCGCCCGCAGATGCTGCACCTGGCGCCAGGCGGCGATGCCGAGGCACCAGCCGACGAACAACCCGATGGGGATGGCGAGGCCGACGAGAAGAAACAGCCCGTCCATGGTCGCAACTCTCCGCTGCCGGTCCGCGCACCGGAGGAGCGCGCGCGGCGAGTCTCGCGCATCCGCGTTTCCGCCATGTGTCGCGCCGCCCCGCGCTCTGCTTCAAGCATGTCGCCGCGGCGTCAGGCCGCAAGGGCGCGGCGGAAGCGCCAAAGGCCGATCAGCAGGAAGACCGCCCCGACCACCGCCGTCGCCAGGAAGCGCGGCCAGACGATGGACAGGTCCGCGCCCCTGAACAGGATCGCCTGCGCGAAGGCGACGAAATGCGTCGAGGGCACGAGCTGCATCGCGTATTGCAGCGGCAGCGGCATGCTCTCGAGCGGCGTGTCGGCGCCCGAGAGCATGTTCATCGGCAGCACGGTGAGGATGAACAGCAGGCCGAGCTGCGGCATGGACCGCGCGACGGTGCCGAGGAAGATGCCGAGCGAGGTGGCGAAGAACAGGTAGAGCGCCGTGCCCGCCAGGAAGAGGCCGAGCGAGCCGGCCAGCGGCGCGCCCACCGCCCAGCGCAGCACGACGACCAACGAGACCGCCACGGCAGTCAGGATGACCAGGCCGTTCGCCCAGAGCTTCGCCACCATGATCTCAAAAGGCGTCAACGGCATGGCGAGCAGGTGGTCGATGGTGCCGTGCTCCCGCTCGCGGATCAGCGCCGCGCCGGCCAGCAGCACCGCCAGCATCGTCACATTGCCGACGATGGCCATCGCGCCGGAAAAGCGCGCGCTGTCGAGCGCCTGGTTGAAGGCGATCCGCAGCTGCAGCGCCACCGGCTCGGCAGCGTCGCGCAGCGCCGTCTCGCCGCCGGCATAGCGCGCCACCTCCTCGGCCACGATGCGCTCGATGTAGCCGGCGCCGATGCCGGCCTGCAGCATCGCCGTCGCGTCCACATTCACCTGCACCACCGGCCGCCGCCCGGCCCGCAGGTCGCGCTCGAAGCCGGGCGGGATGTCGAGCACGAAGGTCCAGCGGGCGGCATCCATGCCGGGCGCCATCTCCGGCGGGGCGATGATGTCCGGGCTGCGGAAGTTCGGCGCCAGGAACGCGCCCGCGATCCGCCGGGACAGCACGGAGCGATCCTCGTCCACGATGGCGATGGCGGCGTTGCGCAGCTCGTGCGTCACCCCCGTCGCCTGGCTGTAGACGGCGAAGGTGAAGGAATAGACCACGAAGGCGAGCAGGAAGGTGTCGTGGCGCAGGCTGCGCAGCTCCTTCACGCCGAGCCACAGGATGTTGGACAGCGAGCGTCCCATGCCTCATCGCTCCTGCTTGCGCAGCAGCAGCACGCCGGCCACCGTCAGCACCGGGATGAAGGCGGCGAGCGGCAGCAGGAAGGGCACGAGATCGGCGAAGCCGAGCCCCTTGGTGAAGGCGCCGACGCTGATCTTCATGAAGTGGCCGGTCGGGAACAGCTCCCCGATCACGCGGCCGGCGCCTTCCAGGCTGGCGACCGGCTGGAGCATGCCGGAGAATTGCGTCGCGGGCATCATCGTGGCGATCGCGGTGCCGAACAGGGCCGCGATCTGCGTGCGCGTGAAGGCCGACATGACGAGCCCGATCCCGGTCGCCGCGGTGACATAGAGAAGCGCGCCCAGCGTCAGCCCCGCCAGGCTGCCCTTCAGCGGCACGCCGAACACCGTCACCGCCATGACGAGCATCAGGGCGAAATTGCCCATGCTCAGCACGACATAGGGCAGCTGCTTGCCCAGCAGGAACTCCAGCCGCGTGACGGGGGTGACGTAGAAGTTGGTGATGGAACCGAGCTCCTTCTCCCGCACGACGCCCAGCGCCATCAGGATGGAGGGGATCAGCATCAGCAGGATGGCGATGGTGCTCGGCACCATGGCGTAGATGCTCTTGAAGTCCTGGTTGTAGCGGAAGCGCGTCTCGATCCCGGCAGGCGAGAGGATGCGCGTGCTGCCGGGGTCGAGCGTGGCGAGGAAGCCCGCATGCAGCCCCGCGACATAGCCGGTCGCCGTCTCGGCGCGGAACGGCAGCCCGCCATCGAGCCAGGCGGCGACCTCCGTCGGGCGCCCTGCGCGGAGGTCGCGGCCGAAGCCGGACGGGATCTCGATCGCCACGGCGATCTCGCCGCTGCGCAGGCGGCGCCACATCTCCGCCTCGTCTGCGATCGGTGGCCGCTCCTGGAAATACGCGGAACCAGAGAAGTCGCGCAGATAGGCCCGGCTCTCCGTGGTCCGGTCACGGTCGAGGGCGGCGAAGGTCAGGCGGTTGACATCGGTCGAGATGCCGAAGCCGAAGACCAGCATCAGCAGCGCCGTGCCGATGAGCGCGACGGCGAGCCGGATCGGGTCGCGCCGCAATTCCAGCGCTTCCCGCCAGGAATAGGCGTAGAAGCGGCGCAGCGCGGCGCGCGCGGAGCCGCCCGGCGGCGGCGTGGCGGCGCCGGCCGCGGGCAGGGCGGCGGCATCCGGCACCTGCTCCGCTGCGCTTCCCTGGTCCGCCTCGCGCAGATGGCCGATGAACGCTTCCTCCAGCGTCTCGGCGCCGCGCGCTTCCTTCAGCGCCTCCGGCGTGCCGCTCGCCAGCACGCGGCCAGCATGCATCAGCGAGATGCGGTCGCAGCGCGCCGCCTCGTTCATGAAGTGGGTGGAGATGAAGATCGTCACACCTTGCCGGCGCGAGAGATCGACCAGCAATTCCCAGAAGGCGTCGCGCGCCAGCGGGTCCACGCCCGAGGTCGGCTCGTCCAGGATCAGCATCTCCGGCGCATGGATCACGGCGACGGCCAGCGACAGCCGCTGCCGCACGCCGAGCGGCAGGTCGGCTGCGCGCGCATCGCGGTGCGCCGAGAGGTCGAAGCGCTCCACCATCTCCTCCACGCGCGGCCGGATGCCTTCCCGCGGCAGGTGGAAGAGACGCGCATGCAGGTCGAGGTTCTGCTCGACCGTCAGCTCGGCATAGAGCGAGAAGGATTGCGACATGTAGCCGACGCGGCGGCGCGTCTCGAGGCCGCCCTTGCCGGCCGGCTGGCCGAACAGCCAGGCCCTGCCCTCGGAAGGCGGCAGCAGCCCGGTCAGCATCTTCATCGTCGTCGTCTTGCCGCAGCCATTCGAGCCGAGGAAGCCGAAGATCTCGCCGCGCGCGATGCGGAAGCTGACATGGTCCACTGCCACGAAGTCGCCGAAGCGGCGTGTCAGCCCCTCCGCCACGATCGCGGGCTCCTCCTCCGTCTCCGGCCGCGGCGGGATTTCCAGGCGCTTCGCGCCGTGGCGGGCGGCCTCGGGCAGCAGCGCGACGAAGGCCTCCTCCAGCGTCGCCGCGCCGGCCTGCGCGCGCAGTTCGGGCGGCGCGCCGGCGGCCAGCACCCTTCCCGCATGCATCGCGACCAGCTGGTCGAAGCGCTCCGCCTCCTCCATGTAGGCGGTGGCGACGACGACGCCCATCGAGGGGCGCCGCACCCGGATGCGCTCGATCAGCTCCCAGAATTGCTGGCGGGAGAGCGGGTCCACGCCCGTGGTCGGCTCGTCCAGGATCAGCAGGTCGGGGTCGTGCACCAGCGCGCAGCAAAGGCCGAGCTTCTGCTTCATGCCGCCGGAGAGCTTGCCCGCCGGCCGGTCCGGGAAGGGCGCGAGGCCCGTCGCTTCCAGCAGCTCCGCAATCCGCCGCCGTCGCTCCGCCCGCGCATGGCCGAACAGCCGCGCGAAGAAATCCACGTTCTCCGCGACGGTGAGGTCCGCATAGAGGTTCCGCCCGAGGCCCTGCGGCATATAGGCGATGCGCGGCGAGACGGCGCGACGATGCGCGGCGTCGGCCATGTCCCCGCCGAGCACGCGCACGCTGCCCGCCTGGATGCGCCGCGCGCCGGCGAGCAGGCCGAGCAGCGTGGACTTGCCCACGGCATCCGGCCCGATGACGCCGAGCGTGCCGCCGGCGGGCAGCGCGAGCGACACATCCTCCAGCGCAAGCGTCGTCTTGTAGCGATGGACGAGGCCCGTCGCCTCGACGATCGGTGCGCTCACCCGCTCCACCAATCCGTTCCCGTCAGGCGCGACTGCAGGAAATCCGGCCAGGCCACATCCGGGTCCAGCCGCACATAGGCGAGGCCGGTGAGGCCGACCTTCACCCGGTCCTCGTAGCGCCGCAGCAGCGCCGGCGGCACCTTCACCCGCACGCGGTACATCAGGTTCTCCCGCTCCTCCCGCGTCTCCACCTGGCGCGGCGTGAACTGCGCCTGGGAGGCGACGAAGGAGACGCGACCGGGCACCGGGGTTTCCGGCACGGCGTCCAGCACGAGCCGCGCCTCGGCGCCGATGGCCAGGCGGCCAGCCGCCCGCGTCGGCAGGAAGATCGTCATGTAGACATCGGTCAGGTCGAGGATGGTCAGCACCTTGCCCCCGGGTGCCAGCACCTCGCCCGGCTGCGCGAGCCGGTACTGCACGCGGCCGCTGCGCGGGGCGCGCAGCGCCGCCTCCCGGATCTGCTGGTTCAGTCGCTCGACGCCGGCTTCCGCCGCCTCGACCGCCTCCCGCAGCGCCTCGACATGCCGCTCCGCCGCGTCGCGCGCCGCCTCGGCCGACCGCGCCTCGGTGCGGTGGCGGTCCACGGTCTGCTGCGGCGCATGCCCCTGTGCCGCCAGGCGCAAGGTACGGTCGAGGGTGCGCGCGGCGAGCGTGGCCTCGCCGCGCCGCTGCTCGAGCTGCGCCAGCGCCTCCTCGACGGAACGGCGGTAGCGGCGCGTCTCCGCCTCGGCCTGGCGCACCTGTGCCTCGAGCTCCGCCGTGTCCATGCGGGCGACGACCTGGCCCGCTTCCACCATCTCCCCCTCGCTCGCCAGGATCTCGACGATGCGGCCGGCGAACTTCGTGGCGACGTCCACCTGCTCCGCCTCCAGCCGCCCGTTGCCGAAGGCGATGCCCTCCGGCAGGCGCGCCTCGCGACCCTGCCACCAGGACCAGCCGCCTGCCGCAAGCACGGCGGCGAGGACGAAGACGGCCAGCAGGATCTTCGGTCCGCGCCGCACGGTTTCAGGCAACCCGATCGGATGCGCGACCGCCGACGCGCGCAGCGACAACGCGGAAGCGAGACCTCCCGCAGGGGGCGATGGTGGTTTCGGGCATGGGCTCCTCCGCGCTGCGCTGCCGCCTGCTCGGCTGTTCCGGCGCCCGCGGCGCCACGTCCAGGAGACCGTCTAATCCGGCCGGAACAGTCGGACCTTGCGCCAGATCAGTCCGCCAGGGCGGCCAGACCTCCCGACCTCACGCGTGTCTGATCGTCCGCTCGCGGCTCTGCTTCCTTCGCCTCGACCCCGTCCGTCCCGGTGGCGTGGCTGCAGGCGTTCGGCGTGCATCAGGCCGAGGGCTGTGCTCCACTCCTCGAGCCATGCCTGCGGATTCCGCCCCTCTCCCCCATGCCGTCCCGGACCTGGGCGACGCGCCGCTCGGCACCATACGTCTCGATGCGTTTCCGTTGCGCCTTCGGATGCGAACCCCGATGCGGCTGGCCAGCGAGGTCATCACCCATGCGGAGACGCTGCTGGTCCGGGCACGCGGTGCGGACGGGGAGGAGGGCTGGGGCGAGGCCGCCTCGGCGCCGACCATGACGGGCGAGGTGCTGCCCGGCATGGTCGCCGTGGTGGAGCGGCATCTTGCCCCGACCCTCGCCGCCGCCGGCACCGAGCCACCTGTCCGCGCGCTGATGCGCATGGCGCGGAGCATCCGCGGCAATACCGGGGCGAAGGCGGCGGCGGAGATCGCGGTCCTCGACCTGCTTGCCCGCCGCGCCGGGCTGCCCTTCGCCGCATTGCTCGGCACGAAGCTGCGAAACGAGGCACCCGCGCTGCTGATGATCGGCGGCGGCGGCCCGGCCGCTGCGCTGGAGGCGGCGCGCGCCGGTTGGGACGCGGGCTACCGCCACTTCAAGATGAAGGTCGGCCTCGCCGAACCGGCCGAGGACGCCGAGGCGGTGCAGGCGCTGCGCGCCGCCTTGGGCCCGGGCGCACATCTCTCGGCCGATGCGAACATGGCATGGACCGTGCCGCAGGCACTTGATTTCGTGCGGCGGCTGGCCGCGGGCCAGCTCGACTACCTCGAGCAGCCGGTCGCCGACGATGACCTCGGCGGCATGGCCGCCGTGCAGGCCGCAGCCGCCTTCCCGCTCTGCCTGGATGAGGGGCTGCACGGGATGGAGGACATCGCGCGAATGGCCGCCGGCGGCGCCGCGCGCGGCGTGGGGCTGAAGGCGATCAAGCTCGGCGGTGCGCTCGCCGTGCTGCAGGCGGATGCGTGCTGCGCCGCGCTCGGCATGGCCCAGACCCTGGCCTGCAAGATCAGCGAGAGCTCGGTCGGCG
This sequence comes from Falsiroseomonas sp., assembly GCF_041690465.1. Classification (GTDB taxonomy): domain Bacteria; phylum Pseudomonadota; class Alphaproteobacteria; order Acetobacterales; family Acetobacteraceae; genus Falsiroseomonas. Next base: position 389,944 of record NZ_JAWLHG010000001.1, read on the forward strand.
CGGCGGCCACGGCGCAGCTTGCCTGCCTCTTGCGGGATGTCGGCTGGGGCGTGAGCATCACCTCCGGCTACCTGGCGGAGGATCCGGTTCTGCCGCGCGTGCTGCCGCAGCAGGGCATGGTGCGTCCGCCGCCGGGGCCGGGGCTCGGCGTGCGGCCTGATCCGGCCTGGATCGCAGACGGCCGCTGAACTGGCGCGAGGATTGCATGCGCGGCAACATCGTGTGGCATTGCTTACCACCGGAAATCAAATAAGCTGCAGGGCGCCACCCGGCGGCAGCAAGAGGCAGCGGCGCCATCAGACGGCGCCGCCAAGCAAGGAGACAGGCTCATGGGTATGCATCGCAGGACCATGCTCGGCGCGCTCGTTGCCGCTCCCGCGCTGCTCACGCGTCCGGCGCACGCCGCCGAGGTGACGCTGCGCTACGCCGGCACGCTGCCGACCAGCCATCACAACGCGCAGGGACAGCAGCGCCTGGCCGACCGCGTGAAGGAACTCACGAATGGCGAGGTGGAGATCCAGGTCTTTCCCGCCGGCCAGCTCTATGGCGCGCGCGACATCCCCACGGCCGTGGTCTCCGGCGGCGTGGACATGGGCCACAACCTCACCAGCGTCTGGTCCACCGATGCCGTGGCGGAGATCCCGGACCTGCCTTTCCTCTTTGCCGACGCCGCGCATGCGGAGCGGTGCTGGGATCCGAATGGCCCGCTGCACCGCGGCTTCTCCGCGCATATGGAGCGGCGGCGGATGACGATGGTGCACACCATGTTCTTCGGCTCGCTGTTCGACTTCGGCAACAACGTCAGGCTGATCCGCGCACCCGCCGACCTGCAGGGGCTCAAGATCCGCGGCTACGGCCGCCTGTCCGCCGAGGGGCTGCGCGCGCTCGGCGCCTCGCCGATCGTGATGTCGCCGGGCGAGATGTATCTCGGCATCCAGCGCGGCACCATCGACGGTGCCATCACCGGCGTCACCTCGCTGGAATCCCGCAAGATCTGGGAGGTGGTGCGCCATGCCACCATCACCGGCGCCGCCTTCGGCGTGATGGCGGTGAACATCTCCACCGCGCGCTTCAACGCGCTGAAGCCTGCGCATCGGGAGGCGCTGCTGAAGGCGGGCGAGGAGGTGTTCCGCTGGTCGGTGCAGGAGAGCGACCGGCGCGACCGTGCCTCTACGCAGTTCCTGATCGACAAGGGCATCGAGACCCACATCCTCTCGCCCGAGGAGAAGACCGCCTGGGGCCGCGGCTTCGCGCCGGCGGTCGCGGCATGGGAAGGGCGCGCCTCGGCGGAGGCCAAGCAGATCGTGGCGGCCGTGCAAGCGCTCAGGACCGCGGCCTGAGGCGGCTGCCGCCATGCCGCTCCGCAGCGTCGCCACCGCGTTCGACAGGGTGGTGCGCATCCTGAGCGTCACCCTGGCGCTGTTCGCCGGCGCGCTGCTGGCCATGCTCTACATCATCGTGCAGTTCGAGGTGGTGATGCGCTTCGTCTTCCACGCACCCACCCACTGGACGCATGAGGTCAGCACCTTCGCGATCTCCTGGGTGGGGCTGATGGCCGCGCCCTATGCGCTGCGGCTGGGCAGCCAGCTGGAGGTGGACCTGGTGGTCAGCCGGCTCTCGCCGCGCAGCCGCGCGCGGCTCGGCATCGCCACCGACCTGCTGGGCGCCGCCTTCTGCGGCTTCGCGGCCTGGCTCGGCCTGGGCTTCGTCGAGATCGCGCAGATGATGGAGGCGACCAGCGCCTCGGAGCTCGATACGCCGCTCTGGATCCCCTACCTGGTGATCCCGATCGCGTTCAGCGCCCTGTGCCTCGAATTCCTCGCCCGCGCCCTGACGCGGGCCGGTCTCGTCGCCGGGCGCGCGCCGGCGGCGGAAGTCCAGCACGTCTAGCGGCCGGAGCACCTCATGATCGCCGGGGTCTTCGTCGCGCTGCTCGCCTTGTTGGCCACCGGAATCCCGGTGGGCATCGGCATCGCCATCGTCGGGCTCGGCGCCGGCTATGCCGGCATGGGCGAGGCGAGCCTTGCGGCGTTGCCATCCACGCTGTTCGCCGGCATCAACTCCTTCCTGCTGATCGCCATCCCGCTCTTCATCCTGATGAGCGAGATCCTGAGCCGCGGCGGCGTGACGGAGATCCTGTTCAACGCCGTCACGCGATGGCTCGGCCACCTGCCGGGGGGACTCGCGATCTCGGCGGTCGTGACAAGCGCGATCGGCGCCAGCATCACCGGCAGTTCGGTGGCGAACGCCGCAAGCATGGCGATCGTCTGCGTGCCGCCGCTGCTGGCGCGCGGCTACGACCGGCGCTTCTCCTACGGGCTGGTCGCCGCGGCGGGCACGCTCGGCATCATGATCCCGCCCTCCATCCCGATGCTGCTCTACGGCGAGATCACCGAGGAATCGATCGGCGCGCTGTTCATCGCCGGCATCGTGCCGGGCCTGGTCATCACGGCAGCGCTGATCGCCTATGCCGTCTTCGTCTGTGCCCGGGGAGGCGTGGCGGAGAAGCTGCCGCGCGCGACCCGCGCCGAGCGGCTGGAGGCGACGCGCCGCGCCCTGCCGGCGCTGGCGCTGCCCGTCATCGTGGTCGGGGGGATCTACAGCGGCATCTTCACGCCCACCGAGGCGGCGGCGATCGGCGTGACCTGGGCGCTGATCGTGGGCGTGTTCGTCTATCGCAGCGTCGGCCTGCGCGAGATCGCCGCGGCGCTGCGCAGCACGCTGCTCTCCACCTCGCTGATCCTGGTCATCATCGCCGGTTCCAACGTGCTCGGCGCCGCGGTCACGCGGTTGCAGATCAGCCAGGACATGCTGGCGCTGGTGCAGTCGCTCGACCTGCCGGCCTGGGCCTTCGTGGCCGTGACCATGGTGCTGCTGTTCATCCTCGGCATGATCCTCGAGGTGATCTCGATCATCTTCATCGTCCTGCCGGTGCTCCATCCCATCATCGTCGCACTCGGCATCGATCCGATCTGGTACGCCGTGATCTTCACGCTCAACATGGAGATCGCACTGATCACGCCGCCGGTCGGCATGGTGCTCTACGTGCTGACCGGCATCCTGCGCCGGCCGATCGCCGAGATCATCCAGGGCGTGCTGCCCTTCGTCATCGTCCTGGTCGCCTGCCTGCTGCTGCTGATGGCGTTCCCCGGCCTCAGCACCTGGCTGCCGACCGTTCTGCACTGAGGACAAGGCCATGAACGACTTCGGAACCCTGGCGCAGGAGGCGGTGCTCGCGTTCGCCCGCATCGGCGGCGAGGCGGCGCGCGCGGCCGGGCCGGAGGAGGCGCTGTGGTGCGTCACGCGCTGCCTGCCGGCGCTGCTCGGCGATCCCGCGGCCGCGCTCGCGCCCAATGCCTTCCGGGAACAGCCGCCGAACTCCATCGGCTGCGCCGCCGCCGCCTTCCTGCGCATGCCCGACGGCCGGCACCACCTGATCGCCGCGCCGGTGAACTTCCCGGCCGAGCAGCACCATGAGCTGGTGGATATCAGGCTCGGCCATCCCGGCGAGGTGGCGCACAGCCATCACCCGCTGCTGCTGCGGGACACGACGCTGGTGCCGAGCTTCGTGAAGATCCTGCAGGCCTTCCGCGCCGGCTCCTCGATGTTCGCGCCGATGATGTGGCAGGGCCGCTATCTCGGCGTGCTGATCTGCGCCAACGCCGCCCGCCGCACCTTCGGCGAGCGCGACCTGGCGGTGCAGACGGCCTTTGCCGCGCTTGGCGCCGCGCTGTTCGTGGCGCAGGGCGGCCCGGCCTGGCTGGAGCGGCTGGACACCACCGGACTCCCGGTGCGCAGCACCGGCACCTGATGTCGCGCGCTCAGCCCTCGAGCGGCGCGAGCTGCCGCCAGGGCCGCGCGGCCTCGATGCTCGCCGCCAGGTCGAGCAGCGCCGTCTCCGACCCCGGCGGGCCGATGAGCTGCAGCCCGACCGGCAGCCCCGACGCACCGTAGCCGCCCGGGATCACCACGGCCGGCAGGCCTGCGAGGTTCACCACCGTCGAGAAGATGGCGCCTGCCCGCGGACCGGCCGCACGCCCGTCCACCATCGGCGGGAAGCCCTTGTCGCGCGGCCAGGGCATGATCGCGGCCGAGGGCGTCAGCACGGCATGGCCGCCCCGCACCCAGTCCACCAGCTCGGCGCGCAGTGCCGCGACGCGATCCGAGGCGCGCACATAGTCGGCGGCGGAAAGCGCCAGACCGGCCTCCGCCTGGGCGCGGATCGCGGGCGTGACCAGCGTTTCCCAGCCCGGATGCGCCGTGACGACGCGCGCCACGCCGGCCGCGGCAAGCGTGCCGAACAGGGCACCGACCTCGTCGGGATCCCACGCCGCCGGCACCTCCTCCACGTCATGGCCGAGCGCCGCGACGCCGGACAGCGCCGCGGCGAAGGCCGCGCGCACCTCGGGATCCACTGGCGCATCGCCGCAGCCCGCGACGGCACGCAGCCGCAATCCTGTCGGCCAGCCGGGGAAGGGCAGTGCAGGGTCGGCGATCGCATCGAAGGCGGCACGCAGATCGGCCACGCAGCGGGCGATCGGGCCGATCACCTGGAAATCCTGTGCCAGCGGCGGAAAGCCGTGGCGGCGCGGCACGCGGCCGATGCCGGGCTTGATCGTGGCCAGGCCCGCATGCCCGGCCGGGCGCCGCAGCGAACCGCCGGCATCGGTCGCGAGTGCCAGCGGGCCGATGCCCGCGCCGACCGCCGCCACCGCGCCGCCGCTCGATCCGCCGGGAGAGAGGTCGGGCGCCCAGGGGTTGCCCGTCGAGCCGAACACCGGGTTGTCGGTGAAGCCGGCGAGCGCGAATTCCGGCGTGTTGGTCTTGCCGATGATCACCGCACCCGCCGCGCGCAGCCGTGCCACCGGGAGGTCGTCGCGCGGCGCGACGTGGTCGGCGTAGAGCCGGCTGCCCCAGGTGGCGCGCATCCGGCCGACGAACAGGTTGTCCTTGACCGTCAGCGGCACGCCGTCCAGCGGGCCGCGCTGCGTACCGGAGTGCCAGCGGGCCGTGCTCTCCGCCGCAGCCGTGCGCGCCCCGGCTTCGTCAACCGTGACCACGGCATTGAGGCGCGGGTTCACCTGCGCCAGCCGCTCCAGGCAGGAATCCAGCGCCGCGGCGGGCGTGGTTTCGCCGGCGGCGAAGGCGGCGGCGAGTCCAGCCGCCGTCAGCTGCCAGGGCGCCCGGCTCATTCGTCCAGCAACGCCACGGCGCGCACCGGGCTGCCGGTGCCGCCACGGATGCGCAGCGGCATGGCGAGGAACCGGAACCTCCCCTTGCCCACCAGCTTGTCCATGTTGATCACGCCCTCGTAATGCGTGAAGCCGAGGTCGCGGCAGACATGGTGCACCTCGAAATTGTTGCGGCCCGGGCGGCCGGGGCTGACCGATTCCACGGCGAAGGCGGTGATGCCCTTGTTGCCGAGCCAGGTGGCGCTTTCCTTGGTCAGGCCGGGGAAGTCGGTGATGTAGCCCTCGGTGCCGGCCGCGCGGGCGTAGAAGCCGGTGTGGAGCAGCACCGTGTCCTTCGGGCGGATCTCGATGCCAGCGGCGCGCTCCGCGGCTTCCAGATGCGCGATGGTGATGTCGGTCCGATCGGGCACATGCGTCAGGTCGAGGCAGACAGCCTCGGTGAAGAAGGTCTCGAGCGGCATCTGGTCGATGGTCTTCGCGCCGGGGCGGCTGTCGAAATGAATGGGCGCGTCCACATGCGTGCCGCCATGGTCGCCGGTGTGCAGCACCATCGTCGCGGCGGAGAATTCGTAGCCGTCGGCAACCCGCTTCTCGTCATGCGTGCTGAACGGATAGACCTCGATGGTCGGATGGTTCGGCAGCCGCTGCATCTTGTGGACGATCTCGCGGGTGAGGTCGATGAGCTTCATCCGGCGGCTCCTGCGTGCAATTGCTTACCACCGGCAATCATAGAGGCCGGCTCGTCGCCCCGGCAAGCAGAGGACCGAGGTCCAGCGGACGCGCCAGGGCGAACTCCACCAGCGCCAGGCGCTCGGCAGCCTGGAGGTAGTCCATGTGCGAGACGATGACCGGCGGGGGCGCGAGGCCCGCGCGGCGGAAGGCCTGCACCAGGCTCTCGCGCGCCGCCGCGGCATAGGGCGCGGCGGCCGCGACCGGTCCTGCCAGGAGCACCTGCCGCGGCCCGACGGGCGCGCCGAGCGCGAACAGGTGCTGCCCCATCACCCGCCCCGCCGCCGCGAAGGCGGTGCGCACCTCGCCGCCCACTTCCGCCGCCGCGACGGCCTCCGCCAGCTCCGAGGCCCGCATGTCGGCCCAGCTCGCCGGGCGGTCGGCCGTGCGGCGCAGCCGTTGCAGGATCCCGAATCCGGCCGCGGCCGTCATCAGGCAGCCGGTCGCGCCGCAGATGCAGCGCCCCTTCGCGCCGGGCACCGCGATGTGCCCGGCCATGCGCTCGTCAGCCGTGCTGCGGACCGGCGCGCCGTCGAGCAGGATGGCGACGCCGAGCCCGAAGGCGACATGCAGAACCAGCGTCGGCCCGGGCAGCCGCAGGCCACCCGTGCCGGCGGCGCGCATGGTCTCCGCGACGCCGAGCGCGCGGCCAACCGTCTCCGCAAGCGCCGGGATGCCGAGCCGAAGCTGCAGATCGGCGACGAGATCGCGGCCGCGGAGCACATCGAGCGACGAATCCAGAACCTGGCCGGCCGCATCGACGGCTCCGGAGGTGATGGCTGCGAGACCAAGCAGGCGGGGGCGCGACACGTTCTTCAGCGCGAGCAGCCGTGTTGCCGTCTTCGCGATGGTGTCGGTGAGCGCCGGGTAGGAGCTGGGCAGGCCGCCGCCGATCGCGGCCTCGGCCACCCGTCGTCCGGTGAGATCCACCAGCGAGACCCGGCGGTCGGAGATCGTCAGGCTGACGGCAAGGAAGAAGGCGCCGCGTGCCCGCGGCAGCAGCGGGATGTTCCGACGGCCGCGCTGGCCTGGATTGGCGACCTGCTCGTCGCCTTCACTGACCAGCCCCGCATCGATCAGGTCACGCGTGATGCGCGACACGGCGGCCGCCGTCAGCCCGATCCGCTCGGCGATCTCGCTGCGAGACGGCCCTTCAAGACGCAGGATCTGCCCCAGCACCAGGCCCTGGTTGTGATCGCGCACCGCGTCCAAGCGCGTGCCGTTCTGCATGTGCGAATCCCGCGACGGCCGAGGGCGTGGCCGCGCCTCCAGGATGCATCGGACCAGCATCCACCCTGCCCCGTCAATTCGAGGTGGTCCTGCTGCCTGGACGGCGCCTGGGTGATGCGCGACGGCACGGTGCCGACGATGAACGAGGCCGCCATCATCCGGGAGGCGAAGGAGATCTCATCCCGCGCCTGGTCGCGCCTCTTCGCCGAGCGGCCGGACATCGAGATCCCGGGCGGCTTCCGCCCCCTGCCCGCCCATGTGGCCGACGGCACCGCGCGGGTGGCGATGCAGACGGTGTCGAAGAGCGGCTGACGGCGCCGGGCCTCAGCGGCTCGACGGGCCAATGACAGGCGCGTCCGCCGCGGCGGAGAGAGTTCTCGACTTCGCCACGGCGCGGAACCAGGCGGGTCGACCCGGCCTGCGCCGCGCCCTTCCCGCAGGCATCGCCACATCGGCCGCCTGGCGCGTTACGCCGTCGCCGCGCCGCCCTTCATCTTCACCGGGATCTTCAGGTAGCGCACGCCGTTCGCCTCGGCCTCCGGGAAGCGGCCGGCGCGGATGTTCACCTGGATCGAGGGCAGCAACAGCGTCGGCGCGGCGAGCTTCGCATCGCGGCCGGTGCGGAAGGCGACGAATTCCTCCTCCGTCGTGCCATCCTTCACATGCGGGTTGTGCGCACGCTGCTCGGCCACCGTGCTCTGCCAGGCGTACTCGTCGCGGCCCGGCGCCTTGTAGTCGTGGCACATCCACAGCCGCGTCTCCGGCGGCAGCGACAGCAGCCGCTTGATCGAGCGGAACAGCGCATGCGCGTCGCCGCCGGGGAAGTCGGCGCGGGCGGTGCCGTAGTCGTGCATGAAGATGGTGTCGCCGACGAAGACGTCCGCCGGCTCCCCCGCCGCGTCCGGCGCCTGGACCTTGTAGGCGATGTCGGCCGGCGTGTGGCCGGGCAGGTGCATCACCTCGACCTCGAGGCTGCCGAGCGGGAAGCGCTCGCCATCCTTGAACAGCCGGTCGAAATCGCCGCCCTCCGGCTTCAGGTCGCGCGCGTCGAAGACCGGGCGGAAGATGCGCTGCACCTCCTTGATGTGCTCGCCGATGCCGATCGGCGCCCCGGTCTTCGCCTTGATGTAGGGCGCGGCGGTCAGGTGGTCGGCATGGGCATGGGTCTCCAGCACCCAGGCGATGGCGACGCCTTCGTCACGTGCGGCGGCGAGCAGGCGGTCGGCGAAGGCGGTGTCTGCGGAGCCCGACTTGTGGTCCCAGTCGAGCACCGGGTCGATCACCGCGCCCTGCTTCGTGGCGGGGTCCCAGACCAGGTAGCTGACGGTGTTGGTCGGCTCGTCGAAGAAGGCACGGATCTCGGGCTTCGGCATGTGTCTGTCCTCCTTGCCCCGGCCTGCGGGGTATGGGCGCAATATAGAGCTTGCATTAATAAGCACAAGCTTACATATGGACGGCACGAGGCGGGCCGCGTGGCCCGCCGCACCAGGAACCAGGGACGCAGCCATGTTGAAGACCATCGCCCCAGCCGATGCCGCCCGCCTGCTGCACGAGGAAGGTGCGACGCTGGTGGATGTGCGTGAGCCGGACGAGCACGCCCGCGCGCGCATCCCCGGCGCCCGCAACCTGCCGCTCTCCCGCCTTGAGGAGGCGGAGCTCGCGGTGCACGAGGGCAAGCCGGTGCTGTTCCACTGCCGCTCCGGCGCGCGCACCACGGGCAACGCGGCGCGGCTGGCCGCCAAGGCCGGCGGCTGCGAGGCCTATGTGGTGGAAGGCGGGCTGGAGGCCTGGAAGCGCGCCGGCCTGCCGGTCGCCGAGGACCGCCGCCAGCCGCTCGAGCTGATGCGCCAGGTGCAGATCGCCGCGGGCACGATGGTGGTGCTGGGCGTGCTGCTCGGCGCGACCGTCTCGCCGTGGTTCCATGCGCTGGCGGGCTTCGTCGGCGCGGGGCTGGTCTTCGCCGGCGTCAGCGGGACCTGCGGGCTGGCGCGTCTGCTGCGGCTGATGCCCTGGAACCGCGGCCTCGCCACGGCCTGATGCCATGCTGACGCTCTCGCTGCTGCAGACGCTGCTTGGCGGTGCCTCGGGCGTGCTGGTCGGCTTCTCGCTCGGGCTGGTGGGCGGCGGCGGCTCGATCCTGGCGGTGCCGCTGCTCGTCTACCTGGTCGGCGTGCCGGTGCCGCATCTGGCGATCGGCACCAGCGCGGTCGCGGTGGCGGCCAATGCGGCGATGAGCCTGGTGAACCATGCGCGTGCCGGCAACGTCCGCTGGCCCTGCGCCAGCGTCTTCGCCGGCACCGGGGTGGTCGGCGCCCTGCTCGGCGCCAGGCTGGGCAAGGCGGTGGATGGGCAGCTGCTGCTCGGCGCCTTCGCGGTGATGATGATCGTCGTCGCGGCGCTGATGCTGCGCCGGCGCGATACGGGCGAGGACCGCCGGGTGCGGCTCAACCGCGGCAATGCGCCGGCGCTGGTCGGCACGGGCCTGGCAGTCGGTGGGCTCTCGGGCTTCTTCGGGATCGGCGGCGGCTTCCTGATCGTGCCGGGGCTGATCCTGGCGACGGGAATGCCGATGCTGCAGGCGATCGGCACCTCGCTGGTGGCGGTGACGGCCTTCGGGCTCGCCACCGCGGGCAGCTATGCCGCGGCCGGGCTGGTGGATTGGGGGCTGGCGGGCGTCTTCGTGGCCGGCGGGCTGCTCGGCAGCACCCTAGGCGCGCGGGCGGCGAGGCGGCTGGCGCGGCGGCGCGGCCTGCTGACCCGGGTCTTTGCCGGGCTGATCCTGGTGGTCGCGGCCTACATGCTGGCGCGGAGCTTCGGGCTGGTCGGCTGAAGCGCCTGATATCGCGTAAGATCGCGATTGTGTGATTGTATGCTTCACGCTATCGTGAGGCCCTGCCTCCTCCACGCAGGGCCTCGCGCATGCAGCTGCTCCCCGCCAATGACGACCGCCCGCGCCTGCGCCGCCCGGAGGAGTTCGCCGGCGAGCGCGGCGGCTTCGCGCCGTGGTGCGGGCCGGCGGTGGTGGCCACCGCGGCCGGCGTGTCCTACGCCAGCGCCTGCGCCCTGCTCGCCCGCGTCGCGCCGGAGCGCTATCCACCGGGGCGGGAGATCGTCACCGCCTGGTGGCGCGACCTGGTCGGCGCGCTGGACCTCGCCGGCATCGGCGCCGAGCCGCGCCCGGTGGAGGGCCGCCCGACCCTGCTGCGCGCGGTGCGGCAGGGGCTGCCGGAAGGCTGGTGGCTGACGCGCGTGACCGACCATTTCTGCCTGCTACGCGTCGCCCGGCAGGGCCATGCGGAGGTGTTCGACAACCGCCTGCATGCCGAACCGCTCTCGGTCCGCGCGCATGGCCGCCGCCGGGTGACCCACCTGGCCCGGGTGCCCGCCCCGCCGGGCGCCGAGTAGGCCGCGATCGCCCTGGGCGCGCGCAGCGCAGCTGGGCCCACCAGGGCGTGAATCGCCGGCGGCTGCCCGGCCGCCAGAACGCGCTTGCCGCCGGCAACATGGCGGCCTATATGACGGCGTGAGATCGCTTTCCGTCGTACCGGAGGGTGGCCCCGAAAGGGCCGCCTTTTTTGTTGGTCCCCTTCCCGGCGACGGCAGGCGCAAGATGCAGCGCATGACCGAATCCGACACCCTCCCTGCCGAAGACGACCTGCCCCGCCATGAGGGGCTGGAGGCGCGCATCGCCGGCGCCATCCTGCCGAGCCTGCGCCAGCTGGGCTACGAGCTCGTGCGCGTGCAGGTCAGCGGCAAGGAGCGTCCGACCGTGCAGGTCATGGCCGACCGCGCCGACGGCGCGCCCTTCCTGGTCGAGGATTGCGAGACCATCAGCCACGCCATCGGCGCCGTGCTGGACGTGGAAGACCCGATCCGGGGCGAATGGATGCTGGAGGTGTCCTCCCCCGGCATCGACCGCCCGCTGACCCGGGCCAAGGATTGGAACCGCTTCGCCGGCCACGTCGCCACGGTGGAACTCGTGGTGCCGCAGGAGGGGCGGAAGCGCTTCAAGGGCATCGCCCTCGGCGCCGATGCCGAAATGGCGCGGCTGAAGCTGGAGGATGGGAACGAGATCGCCTTCCCGCGGGGCAACATCCGCAGGGCGAAGCTCGTGCTCACCGATGAACTGATCGCCGCGACCGCGGCCACCAACCCGAGGAACTGAGACCATGGCCCTCGATGTCGCCATCGCACGCCCCGAGCTGCTGCAGGTCGCCGACGCCGTCGCGCGCGAGAAGATGATCGAGCGCGAGGAAGTGCTGGAGGCGATGGAGCAGGCCATCCAGAAGGCCGGCCGCGCCAAATACGGCCATGAGAAGGACATCCGCGCCGTCATCGACCGCAAGACCGGCGAGGTGAAGCTCTCCCGCTGGACCGAGGTGGTGGAGGCCGAGCCGGTGGAGAACGAGGCGACGCAGCTCTCCTTGCGCATCGCCCAGAAGATCCGCCCCGGCATCGCGGTGGGCGAGTTCATCGTGGATCCCCTCCCGCCGATCGATTTCGGCCGCATCGCCGCCCAGACCGCCAAGCAGGTGATCGTGCAGCGCGTGCGCGAGGTGGAGCGCAGCAAGCAGTACCACGAATACAAGGACCGCGTCGGCGAGATCATCAACGGCGTCGTCAAGCGCACCGAATACGGCAACCTGATGGTGGACCTGGGCCGCGCCGAAGCCCTGCTGCGCCGCGACGAGACGATCCCGCGCGAGGCCTTCAAGAACGGCGACCGCGTGCGCGCCTACATCTACGACGTGCGCGAGGAACCGCGCGGCCCGCAGATCTTCCTCTCCCGCACGCATCCCGGCTTCCTGGCGAAGCTCTTCGCGCAGGAAGTGCCGGAGATCTACGACGGCATCATCGAGATCAAGGCGGTCGCCCGCGACCCCGGCAGCCGCGCCAAGATGGCGGTGATCAGCCGCGACAGCAGCATCGACCCGGTCGGCGCCTGCGTCGGCATGCGGGGTTCCCGCGTGCAGGCGGTGGTGCAGGAGCTGCAGGGCGAGAAGATCGACATCATTCCCTGGTCGCCCGACCAGGCCACCTTCATCGTCAACGCCCTCGCCCCGGCCGAAGTGTCGAAGGTGGTGCTGGACGACGAGGGACGCCGCGTGGAAGTGGTGGTGCCTGACGACCAGCTCTCGCTGGCCATCGGCCGCCGCGGCCAGAATGTGCGCCTTGCATCGCAGCTCACGCGCTACGACATCGACATCCTGACCGAGGCCGAGGAAAGCGAGCGCCGGCAGGAGGATTTCCGCAAGCGCAGCGGCCTGTTCGTAGAAGGCCTCGACGTGGACGACGTGATCGCCGGCCTGCTGGTGACCGAGGGCTTCGGCTCCGTCGAGGAAATCGCCAATGTCGATGACGAGGAACTCGCCGGCATCGAGGGCTTCGACGAGAACATCGCCGGCGAGCTGAAGCGCCGCGCCGCCGCCTTCCTCGAGAAGCGCGACGGCGAGCTGGACGAGAAGCGCCGCGAGATGGGCGTCGAGGATGCGGTGGCGGAGGTCGGCGGGTTCTCGCCGGCGATGCTGGTCGCCCTCGGCGAGAAGGGCGTGAAGTCGCTCGAGGACCTGGCCGATCTCGCCGGCGACGAGCTGGTGGAGATCCTCGGCGCCGATGCGGTGGACGAGGAGACGGCGAACGCGGTGATCATGGCGGCCCGCCAATCCGCCGGCTGGTTCGGCGACGAGCCGCTGGAAACCGGCGGCGAGGACGAGGCCCAGCCCGAGGCGGGCGAGGCCATGACCGAAGAGGCGGTGTCCGACGAGGACGGGGCGCAGCCCATGGAGGGCGAGGCCAGTGACGGGGAGGCGGACGACGCGCGCGGCAGCTGACATCACGAATCCTGGAGCGGACCCTGGGTCGGCGCCGGAGGCGGAGACGGATGAGGAGGCCGAGCGCGGCCCCTTCCGCCGCTGTCTCGTCACGCGTGAGCGGTTGCCGAAGGAGGCGATGATCCGCTTCGTGCTGGATCCCGACCGGAATGTGGTGCCGGATCTCGCGGAACGGCTGCCGGGCCGGGGAATGTGGTTGAGCGCGAGGGCCGATGTGATAGAACAGGCCGCGCGCCGCGGGGCCTTTGCGAAGGCGTCCCGCGGCGAGGTGCATGTGCCCCCCGAGCTTCGCGCACGCATCGAGGACGGCCTTCGGGGGCGCGTCCGCGACCTCATCGGCTTCGCGCGGCGCGCCGGGCAGGCGGTGAGTGGCTGGCACTCGGCCAGGGAATGGCTGCAGGTCGGCCGCGCCGGGTTGCTGGTGCAGGCGGCGGATGGCAGCCCGGCCGAGAAGGCCCGGCTGGTGGGCCATCGCCAGGTGCCGGTGGTTGCGCCGCTCGATGCGGCGCAGCTCGGCTTGCCGTTCGGGCGGGACCGGGCGGTGCATGTGGCCATCGCCTCCGGGCGGTTGGCGGAACGGATCGCGGCGGAAGCCGCCAGGCTGGCCGGGGTCGTCCAGGGGGGCGTCCCCGGGGCCGGAAACGACGGAGCCACGCAACCGCGTGGCGGCCGCAGGCCGGGCGACAACCCGGCGCGGCATGAGGATCATCGCGGCCCGCGGGCCGCGAAGCAGACCCGCCGCGACGGCGCGGCTGGGATGGCGAAATGACAGACGAGAGATCGGGTTCGGATCGGCGGATGAGCGACCAGAACGACCAGGATGCAGGCAAGGGCCGGCTTTCGCTCCGGCCGGGCGGACGCCTGGACCTGGGCAAGACCGTGGACGCGGGCAGCGTGCGGCAGTCCTTCAGCCACGGGCGCAGCAAGGTGGTGCAGGTGGAGGTGCTGAAGAAGCGCACCGGCGCCGGCACGCCCGCGCCCAAGCCGGGCGCAGCAGGCCCCACCGCGAAGCCATTGGGCGGGCCGAGCAAGTCCGCCGGGAGCGGATCGGCGCAGCCGGCGGGCAAGCCCGCCGCGGGCGCCGCGCGCCCGCTCACCCAGGCCGAGATCGCCACCCGCCAGCGCGTGCTCGAGGAGCAGCGCAAGGCCGAGGCCGCGCGCCAGCGCGAGGAGCGCGAGCGCCAGGCGCTGATGGTGCGCTCCGCCGCCGAGGAGGCCGCGCGCCGCGCCGAAGATGAGCGCCGCCGCGCCGAGGAGGAGGAGGACGCGCGCCGAGAGGCCGCCGCCGAGGCCCGTCGTCGCGCCGCGGAGGAGCCTGTCTCCCGCCAGGCCGAAGCGCCGGCCGCCGCGCCGGCGGAGGCGCCCCCGCCTGCCGAGCCCTCTGCCGAGCCGTCGGCCGAGGCCCCGCCGCCGCGCCCCGCCGCGCCGGTCGAGGGTCCGTCCGTCGCGGCCCCGCCGCCGCGCCCCGTCCCGCTGGCCGCACGCGCCGACTACGCGCCGGTGCAGCGCCGCGACGCGCCCAGCGGTCCGCGCCGTGACGAAGGCTATGGCGCGCCCCGGCGCGACGCGCCGAGCGGCCCGCGCCGCGATGGCCCGCCCTTGCCCCCGCGCCGCGACGGCCCGCCGCCGCGCCTTGGCGAGGGGCCGCGTCCGGCCGGGGGTGGCTATGCCCGCTCCGGCCCGGGCGGTCCCGGTGGTCCGGGCGCCGGTGCGCGCCCGGCCGGTGGTGCCCCGCTGCGCAGCGGCCGCCCCGGCCCGGTGCCGACCGGCTTCGGCGCGCCGCGCCGCCCGGCTGGTCCCGGCGCCGGCCTGCCGCCGGCGGCGCCATCGGCCGACACGCCCTCCAAGCTGACGCTGCGGGCGCGCGACGACGATCGCCGCCGCTCCGGCATGGGCCCGGACGCGAAGAAGGGCGGCACCCCGGTGCCGGTCAAGAAGAACACCATGGCCGGTCCCGGCCGCCGTGAGGGCCGCATCGACATCGGCGCCGCGATCGAGGGCGAGGACGAGCGCACGCGCTCCATCGCCTCCATCCGCCGCGCGCGTGAGCGCGAGCGCCGGCAGCAGGAGCTCGCCCGCCTGCGCTCCGGCGCGGAGCGCGTGGTGCGCGACGTGGTGGTGCCCGAGACGATCACCGTGCAGGAACTCGCCAACCGCATGGCCGCCCGTGGCGGCGAGGTGGTGAAGGCGCTGTTCCGCATGGGCGTGATGGCCACGCTGACCCAGTCCATCGACGCCGACACGGCGGAGCTGGTGGTGCAGGAATTCGGCCACCGCATCCGCCGGGTCGCCGAGGGCGACGTGGAGATCGGCCTGGAGGGCATGCAGGACGAGGCGGAGGCGCTGCTGCCGCGTCCGCCGGTGGTCACCATCATGGGCCATGTCGATCACGGCAAGACCAGCCTGCTGGATGCGCTGCGCAAGGCCGATGTCGCCGCCCGCGAGGCTGGCGGCATCACCCAGCACATCGGCGCCTACCAGGTGGCCCTGCCGACCGGCGAGCGCGTGACCTTCATCGACACGCCGGGCCACGAGGCCTTCACCGCCATGCGTGCGCGCGGCGCCGGCGTGACCGACATGGTCGTCCTGGTGGTCGCCGCGGATGACGGCGTGATGCCGCAGACGATCGAGGCGATCAGCCATGCGCGGGCGGCGAACGTCCCGCTCATCGTGGCGATCAACAAGATCGACAAGCCCGGCGTGAACCCCGATCGCGTGCGGCAGGAACTGCTGCAGCACGAGATCGTGGTGGAAAGCCTGGGCGGCGAGACGCAGGAGATCGAGGTCTCGGCGACGCAGAAGACCAACCTCGACAAGCTGCTGGAAGCGATCCAGCTGCAGGCCGAGATCCTCGACCTGCGCGCCAACCCCGACCGCGCCGGCGAGGGCACCGTGATCGAGAGCAAGCTCGACCGCGGCCGCGGCCCGGTGGCGACCGTGCTGGTGCAGCGCGGCACGCTGAAGCAGGGCGACATCGTGGTGGCCGGCGCCGAATGGGGCCGGGTGCGCGCGATGCTCGACGACAAGGGCCGCCAGGTGAAGGAGGCCGATCCCTCGCTGCCGGTGGAGATCCTCGGCCTGTCGGGCGTGCCCGCGGCCGGCGAGACCTTCGTCGCGGTGGAGGACGAGGTCCGCGCCCGCGAGATCAGCGAGTTCCGCACCCGCAAGAACCGCGAGAAGCAGGTGGCGGCGATCAGCGCCGGCCGCGGCAGCCTCAACGACATGCTCGCCCGCATCCAGGCCGGCGCGCAGAAGGAAGTGGCGGTCGTCGTCAAGGCCGACGTGCAGGGCTCTTCGGAAGCCATTTCCGTGACGCTCGGCAAGATCGGCAACGAGGAGGTGAAGGTCCGCGTGCTGCTGAGCGCGGTGGGCCAGATCACCGAATCCGACGTGCAGCTGGCCAAGGCCTCCGACGCGGTGATCGTGGCGTTCAACGTCCGCGCCACGACGCAGGCGCGCGAGCTGGCGCAGCGCGAGGGCGTGGACATCCGCTACTACTCGATCATCTACCAGGTGGCCGACGACATCGAGACGCTGGTGCGCGGCAAGCTGGCGCCGGTGCAGCGCGAGAAGTTCCTGGGCTACGCGCAGATCCTGCAGGTGTTCGAGGTCAAGCGGCTGGGCAACGTGGCGGGTTGCCGCGTGACGGAAGGCGTGGTGCGCCGCGGCGCCGGCGTGCGGCTGCTGCGCGACGGCGTGGTGATCCACCAGGGCGAGCTCAGCACGCTGCGCCGCTTCAAGGATGACGTGAAGGAAGTGACGTCCGGCTACGAATGCGGCATGGGCTTCGCGAACTACAACGACATCCGCGTCGGCGACCAGATCGAGTGCTACGAGACGGAGACGGTGGCGGCCGAACTGTAAGGCTTCGCCACCCGGATTGGACTGGCGGGGGGCGCGGCCGCGAGGACCGCGCCTTTCGAGTTTGAAGGAGGCCCAGGGATGGCCCGCAAGCATGCCGCGCAGGACGGCGACGAGCGCAGCAGGACCCGCCGCGGCGACAAGTCATCCGCGCCCGCTGGCTCGCCCCGTGGGGAGAAGGCATCCGCACCCCGCCGGAGCGACGCGCCTCTCGGCCCGAGCCAGCGCCAGCTGCGCGTTGCGGAGGAGGTGCGGCACGCGCTCGCCGCCGTCTTCGCGCGCGAGGAATTCCGTGATCCCGACCTGCACGACCTGCATGTGACGGTGACGGAGGTGCGCGCCTCGCCCGACCTCAAGCACATGACGGCCTTCGTCAGCGGCCTCGGCCGCGACCTGACGGAGGCGCAGTTCGCCGGGCTGCGGCGCGTCTCGCCCTTCCTGAAGCGCCAGGTCGCGCAGGCGGTGCGGCTGAAATACGCGCCGGATCTGCATTTCCAGCCGGACACCGCGCTGGACTACGCGTTCAAGATCGACGCGGTGCTGAAGCGGCCGGAGGTGCAGCGGGACCTGGCGCCGCGCCAGGAGGACGCGGAGGACTGATCCAGCCCCCGACGCCGGCGCTGGCGTGGCTGGCGCCAGGGCCCGGATCGGATTCAGGCGGACGAGGCTTCCGCCCATTCCTCCGCGCGGCGCAGCGCGGCCATCAGGGCGGCGCGGTCGAGCGGCTTGGCCAGGTGGCCGTCCATGCCGGCGGCAAGGCACTGCGCGACCTGGTCGCGCAGCGCGTCTGCCGTGAGCGCGATGATCGGTACGTGCCGGCCGGCCCCGTCGAGCGCGCGGATGCGCCTCGTCGCCTCCAGGCCGTCGATGCCGGGCATGTGCACATCCATCAGCACCAGGTCGAACTCGCCCTGCCGGACCGCCTCGACGGCCTCCGCGCCGTCCGACGCCAGCTCGACCGCATGGCCCGCGCCCTCCAGCAGGACACGCGCCACCAGCCGGTTCGCCGCGACGTCGTCCACCACCAGCACGCGGCGGGGCGGCACGGATGACAGCGCTCCGACGGGCGCCGCGGGCGCGAGCTCCGACACTGAGGCCCAACCGGCGGCAGCCTCCTCCAGCGGCAATTCGAGCCAGAACAGGCTGCCGTGGCCATCCGGGGCGGTGGTGCAGCCGATGTGCCCGCCCATCGCCTTGGCCAGCGCGGCCGAGATGGCAAGGCCGAGGCCCGCCCCACCGAACTCCTGCCCGGGCGAGGGCTCGAGCTGGGTGAAGTCGCGGAACAGCAGCGCGCGCCGGTCGGGCGGAATGCCGGGGCCGGTATCGGAGATTTCGAGCCTGAGCCCCCCGGCCTGCGCCCTGCGCAGCGCATGCAGGCGGACCTCGCCGCCCGCTGGCGTGAACTTCACCGCGTTGGAGAGCAGGTTGAGGACCATCTGGCGAAGCCGTGTCTCGTCGCCCAGCACGGCTTCAGGCGCATCGGGTGCCAGAGCGTGCCGCAGCGCGATGCCCTTCGCCTCCGCCTGCGGCCGCACCAGGGAGGCGCAGCCCTCCACGAAGGCGAGCAGGGCGACAGGGCTGCGCCTGAGCCGTAGCTTCCCCGCCTCGACGGCCGCCAGGTCCAGCACGTCGTTGGCGACCGCCAGCAGATGGCGGCCGGCTCGTTCGAGCGTCGCGGCCTGCTCCCGCTGGTCGGCGGTGAGCCGGGGATCCCGCGCCAGCACCTGCGCCAGGCCGAGCACGCTGTTCAGCGGCGTGCGCAGCTCGTGGCTCATCCGCGCCAGGAAGCGCGACTTCGCCTCGCTCGTCCTCGTGGCCGCGTCGCGTGCCGCGACCAGGGTCTGATGCGAATGCGCCTCCGCCCGTTCCTTCGCCATGGCCAGCAGTGCGAAGGCCATGCCGATCATCTTGAGCAGCGTCTCCAGCATCAGGAACTCGAACCAGGGGCCGGCGGGAAACGCGGGCCCTGCCACGGGCATCGGCCACACCACGAGGAGCGGCACGCGCACGGCGCAGACCGTGCCCTGCAGGAGAAGCAGCACGATGGCGACCCATCGTGACGCGAGCGGCACCGGCTGCTCCCGCCACAGCTCGGCCGCGGCGGCGAAGTTGTAGGCGGCCAGCAGCGTCGTGATCAGCGCCAGCCGGAGGTCGGGGGAGGCGTGGAAGGCGGGCACCTGACAGGCGGCGAGCCAGACCGCTGGCCCGATCCCGATGGCGGCCGGCGAGGTGCGGCGCCCGGCGAAGGCGCGCGCGGTGGACCACATCAGTGCGGCGGCGCCCAGCAGCAGCGCGTTCGCGACATCGATGGAAACGAAGCCGGGCACCTTGCCCCGGGCGCCGAGAAGGATCACCGCTACCGCGGCGAGCAGCTGGCCGACGCCGTACCGCGCCAGGCCCGGGACTCCGCGGCTTTCGCGCCCGATGGCGAGGAACAGGACGCCCAGGAGCGCGGATGTGGCGCTGATCGCCACGAGAAGGGTCGGTACGTCGAGGCGCAAGGCGATCATCCGCTCCGGGCAAGCACCGGGTCCGGCACAGTGGCGAGTCGGGAGCCAACACGCAATCGGGGGTTGTCATGGCGGAGGACGGTGCGCGGGGCGAGGCGTATCGGATGCCCCGACCTTCGCATCGCGAGACACGCCCGGGGAAAAGAACCTCCCGGCGCGGCCTTCGCCGGCGGCTGAAGCCGTGCTAGCCCGCGCGCTCTTCCGGAGCAGGCGATGAGCGAGAGAATGGACCGCGGCGGGCGAGGCCGTCCCGGCGGTGGCGGCGGCCATGGCGGTGGACGCGGGCGCAGGCCCAACCGCAAGCCGAAGGGCCGGAAGCTGGATGGCTGGCTGATCGTGGACAAGCCCTCCGGCATCGGCTCGACCGATGTGGTGAACAAGGTGAAGCGGCTGTTCGAGGCGCAGAAGGCGGGCCATGGCGGCACGCTCGATCCGCTCGCGACAGGCCTGCTGCCGGTCGCCTTCGGCGCCGCGACCAAGACCGTCCCCTATGTGATGGACGGCACCAAGACCTATCGCTTCACGCTGAAGTTCGGCGAGGCGCGCGACACCGACGACGCCGATGGCAAGGTGATCGGGACCTCCGATGCGCGTCCGACGGACGAGCAGATCAACGCCGCCCTGCCCGCCTTCCGCGGCGACATCATGCAGGTGCCGCCGATCTATTCCGCCATCAAGATCGCCGGCGAGCGCGCCTATGACCTCGCGCGCGAAGGCCAGGCGGTGGAGATCGCACCGCGCCCGGCCCGCGTGGACCGCTTCGAACTGATCGAGCGGCCGGATGCGGACACTGCCATCTTCCACGTCGAATCCGGCAAGGGCGTCTACATGCGGTCGCTGGCGCGCGACCTGGCGAAGGCCTGCGGGACGGTGGGGCATATCGCAGCCCTGCGCCGGCTGCGGGTCGGACCCTTCCTGGAGCAGCACGGGATTCCGCTGGACAGGCTGATCGGTTCGGGCGATACGCCGCCTCCTTCCCCGGACCTTCTGCTCCCGGTTACGACCGCGCTGGCCGACATCCCGGCACTGGCCGTCACCGAAGCCGAGGCCACCCGCCTCTTCCAGGGCCAGGCGTTGAGCCTGGTGGACCTGATGGGCCGGGTTCCGGACGCTGCCGACCCTGATGGCGGGTTGGTGCGCGCCATGGCGGGGGAGCGCCTGATCGGCCTCTGCCGGCTTGCGGACGGGTGGATGCAGCCCGAAAGGCTGCTCACCGGCCCCGGCGGCGGTTTCGAGGGCGTGGACTGAACCCTCACGCGAAGGATACGCGATGTCGATGAATACGGAGCAGCGCGCGGCGCTGATCAAGGATTACGCCACCAAGCCTGGCGACACCGGCAGCCCGGAGGTGCAGGTGGCGCTGCTCTCAGCCCGGATTTCCGAGCTCACCGAGCACCTCAAGGCGCATCCGAAGGACTTCCACAGCCGGCGCGGCCTGCTGGTGCTGGTCGGCCAGCGGCGTGGCCTGCTGGACTACCTCAAGAAGAAGAACCAGTCGCGCTACGAGGGCCTGATCGGGCGCCTCGCCCTGCGCCGCTGAGCCCAGGCTTCGGGCACGAAAAAGGCCGGGAGGGTCGCCCCTCCCGGCCTTTCTCATGTCAGGGCCGGTTCAGACCCGGTCCTTGCCGTCCACCATGTCACGCGCGGCGTCCTTGGTCTCGCCGACCTTCTCCTGGACGTGGCCCTTGGCCTTGTCCTTGTGGCCTTCGGCTTCCATCCGCTCGTTCCCGGTCATCTCGCCAGCGGACTTCTTCACCTCGCCCTTGATCTTGTTGCCCATACCCTTCAGGCGATCCTTGTCCATGTCGCGCTCCCTTTTTCTCAACCGCGGCGCAATTGCCGCGTCAGGGAGGTAAACGCAGCGGACGGGTTTGGGTTCGTCAGGCGGGCGGCAGCCCGCCCAGCGCCGCCTCCACCGCGTCCCCGAAGCGGTGCACGATCGTCTCCACCTGCTCGGCGGTGACGATGTAGGGCGGCGCGAGGATCACATGGTTGCCGCGCCTGCCGTCAAGGGTGCCGCCCATCGGGTAGCAGGCCAGCCCGCGCTCATAGGCCTGCATCTTCACCCGCTCATGCAACTGCAGCGAGGGATCGAAGGGCGCCTTGGTCGCGCGGTCGGTGACGAACTCCACCGCCCAGAACAGGCCGCGGCCGCGGATGTCGCCGACATGGCGATGGTTGCCGAGGCGCTCGGTCAGCCGCTTCTCCAGCAGCGCGCCCATGGCGGTGACGTTGTCCAGCAGCTTCTCCTCGCGGATCACCCGCTGCACGGCGAGCGCCGCGGCGGCGGCGACGGGATGCGCCTGGTAGGTGTGGCCATGCATGAAGGCGCCGGAACCATCGCGGATCGCCGCTACCACATGGCCGGCGATGAGGATGCCGCCGATCGGCTGGTAGCCGCCGCCGAGGCCCTTGGCGACCACCTGGATGTCGGGGGCCACGCCTTCCTGCTCCCAGGCATGCATGGTGCCGGTGCGGCCCATGCCGCACATCACCTCGTCCAGGATCAGCAGCGCGCCGTGCCGGTCGCAGATGGCGCGCATCGCCTTGAAGTAGCCGGGCAGCGCGGTGACGCAGCCG
Organism: Falsiroseomonas sp.; assembly: GCF_041690465.1. GTDB lineage: Bacteria > Pseudomonadota > Alphaproteobacteria > Acetobacterales > Acetobacteraceae > Falsiroseomonas. The sequence continues at coordinate 411,877 of NZ_JAWLHG010000001.1, forward strand.
AGCGTGGCGCCGACCACGGGCTCCGCGATGAAGGCCGCCACGTTCTGGGGGCCGAGGCGCTGGAACTCCGCCTCCAGCTCGGCGGCGAGGCGGGCGACGTACTCGTCATCCGTCTCCTCGTCGCTTCGGTCGCGGTAGGCGTAGCAGGGCGAGACATGGCTGAAGGCGTCGGCCAGGATCGGCATGTAGAGCGCGCGGCGCATCGCGTTGCCGGAAGCCGCCAGCGCGCCGAGGGTATTGCCGTGGTAGCTCTGCCGCCTGGCGATGAAGCGGCTGCGCTGGGGCTGGCCGTGTTCCACGTGAAACTGCCGGGCGAGCTTCAGCGCGGCTTCCGTCGCCTCGCTGCCGGAGGAGCAGAGATAGAGGTGGGACAGCCCGCCCGGCTCGCCTTCCAGCACCAGGTCGGCCAGCTGTTCCGCGCTTTCGCAGGAATAGAGCGCAGTGTGGGCGTAGCAGAGCTTCTCCTCCTGCGCCCGCATCGCCGCCAGTACGCGCGGATGGCCGTGCCCGAGGCAGGCGACGGCCGCGCCGCCGGAGCCGTCGATCACGGTCTTCCCGTTGGAATCGCGGATGAAGATGCCCTCGCCGCTGAGGGCCAGCGGCGGATCGGCGCGGAGGTTGCGTTGGAGGAGGCGGCTGCGCATGACGGCATCATGTCACGACCGGCGCGGCGCGGAAATGCGGCCGGCGGCCATTCCGCGCCATGGCGGAACCGCGATGGCCCCCGCCTGTTCCGGCACGGCGCGGCCGCGCCATCGCCGCGCATGTGCCGGAGGAGAACCGCCTTGGATGCCGCGAGCCTCGTCGGGGCCGCCGCGACGCTCTGCTCGGTGTCGAGCTTCGCCCCGCAGGCCTGGAAGATCATCCGCACCCGCGATGCCTCCGGTATTTCCACCAGGATGTATGTCATCACGGTGGTCGGCTTCTCGCTCTGGCTGGCCTATGGGGTGCTGCTCGGGCAGTGGCCGCTGATCCTGACGAACGGAACCTGCCTGCTGCTCTCGGGCCTCATCCTGGTCATGAAGCTCCTGCCGCGCCGGCAGCGCGCGGCGGTCGCCGAGGCGCTGCTGCCGGGCGGCAGCGATTAGGGCGTGGTCAATAGTGCCGCGGCCGCGCCTGTAAGGCATCAAGTCAACGGCCGGCTCCCGACAAATGCCGACGTATCTCAGCTTCGGCGCGGCCGACATCCGGGATGCCAAGCATGGATTCCCAGAAGCCGCTCTCGTAGTCGTTCTCATTCGGCTCACGATGGCGGATGGAGAGATCTCCGCTGCCGTCGGGATGGCGGTGGGTCTCGAGTGCGGCAATATTTGGGAAGGTCACCGACCGCAGAGCATGCCCGCCGGCCCTCTGCCGCAAGACAACCACGCGCGTGGTCGTTATCGCCAGGACGGTCCGCGCTGCACGGCAACTCATGATGATGGGAAGGAACATGAACAGCATACCGAATGCGACGAAGGGAAGTGCAATCACGAACGGCGTGTCGCCGCGCATAGAGCCGAGAAGCGGCAACGCTGCGCAAGCCAGTCCGAACAGCGCGTGAACGAGGAACGCTGCGCCGGTCCGGCGCGGATTTGGCTGCCCGCTCCAAACGAGCTGCTCGCTCTCCGTCAAGCAGTTAAGCAGAACGTCCTTCACGGCGCGGTCAACAGCCCGACCACCGCGCCCGTCATGCAGCAGGCGATGGTCCCGCTCACCAGCGCCGGCAGGCCGAGCTTCACGATATCCGCCCGTCGCTCCGGGCACATCGCCACCATCCCGCCCAGCATGATCCCGACCGAGCCGAGGTTGGAGAAGCCGCACAGCGCATAGGTCAGGATCAGCCGCGAACGGACGTCGAGCCCCAGCCCGCCCGACATTCCCAATTCCAGGTACGCCACGAACTCGTTCACCACGAGCTTGGTGCCAAGCGAGCCCGCCACCGTCATCGCCTGCTCCGCCGGCACGCCCATGGCGAAGGCGACGGGCCAGAAGACGAAGGCGGCAAGGCGCTGCAGCGTCAGGCCGGTGAGCGGCTCCACCGCCATGTTCACCAGCGCCACCAGCGCCACGAAGACGATCAGCATCGCCATGATGCCGAGCAGCAATTGCAGCCCGTCCATGGTCCCGCGCACCAGTGCCTCCATCGCGCCGTCGTAGATGCGCGGCGCCTCGGGCTCGGACGCAAGCACCACATCCTCGCGTGCGGGCGGGATCATCAGCAGCGCGACCAGCACGGCGGCCGGCGCCGAGACGAGGCTGGCGGTGAGCAACTGCCCCGCCGCATCCGGCACGACCGGCGCGATGAACAGTGCATAGACTACCAGCGTGTTGCCGCTGATCGTGGCCAGCCCTGCCGTCATCACCACGAACAGCCCGCTGCGCGACAGGCCCGCGAGCCAGGGACGCACCAGCAGCGGCGCCTCCACCATGCCGACGAAGACGTTCGCCGCCGTGGCGAAGCCGGTGGCGCCGTCCACGCCGAAGGCGCGCTTCAGCAGGCGCGACATCAGCCCGACCAGGAAGGGCAGCACGCGCCAGTGATACAGCAGGGCGGAGAGCGCGCCGACCACCAGCACCAGCGGCAGCGCCTGGAAGAACAGGATGAAGCTCGAGCCCGGCACCTTCTCGTCGAAGGGCAGCGGCGCGCCGAGATAGCCGAACACCAGCGACGTGCCCTGCCGCGTCGCCGCCGCCAGTGCGTTCACCGCATCGCCGAACACCGCGAACACCCCGCGCAGCATGGGCAGATGCAGCAGCAGCGCGGCGGTAAGCAATTGCAGCCCGAGCCCCGCCGCGACGACGCGCCAGGAGATGCCCCGACGGAATCCGCCGAGCGCCCAGGCGAGCGCACAGAGCGCCAGCAGGCCGAAGCCCGATTGCAGTTGCAGCGCGCTCACTCGGCAGCCTTCAGCGGCGGGTCGTCGGGGATGTCGAGGGCGCGGATCGCCTCGCCGCGCGCGGCGATCTTGCCGGCGCTGGTCTCGATCTCGCGCATGTCCTGCGCCATCGCGGCGTGGTGCCCGCGCAGCGCGGCGACGCGGCGTTCCAGCCGCGAGGTCTCCTCCGCCAGCTTCTCCACCTCGGCGCGGATCCGTCGCGCCTCCGATTGCAGGCGTGCGTCACGCAGCAGGCCGCGCATGGTGTTGAGCACCGCCCAGAGCGTGGAGGGGCCGACGATGTGCACGCCGCGCCGCGCCGCCTCCGCCACCAGGTCGGCGAGTTCCGCATGCAGCGCCGCATGCACCGCCTCGGAGGGCAGGAACATCAGCGCGCCCTCCGCCGTCTCGCCGGGGAGGATGTACTTCCCCGCGATGTCGCCGACATGCCGGCGCACGTCGTTGGCGAAGCGCTTGCGGGCGAGCTCGCGGGTGCCGGGCGTCGCGGCGTCCTGCCAGGCGGCCCAGGCCTCCAGCGGGAACTTGCTGTCCACCGCGATCGGCCCGGGCGGGAAGGGCAGCAGCAGCAGGCAGTCGCAGCGCGTGCCGTTGGAGAGCGTGTGCTGCCAGGCGAAGCCGCCGGCGGGCAGGCGGTCCGCCACCAGCGCGCGCAGCTGCACCTCGCCGAGTGCGCCGCGCGCCTGCTTGTTGCCGAGCACGGCGGCGAGCGACGTCACCTGTCCGCCCAGCGCTTCCAGGTTGGCCCGCGCGGCGTCGATCACCGCCAGGCGCTGCTGGATGGCGCCCGCCGTCTCCTGCGTGCGTTCGGCGGCGGCGTCGAGCCGGGTTGCCAGCGTGCGCTCCTGCTCGCGCAGCCGGTCCTCGGTGCGGGCGGCGAGGCGCTCCTGCGCGGCGGCCAGCGCCTCGATCGTGGCGGAGAGGCGAGCCAGCGCATCGCCATGGCGGCCCCGCTGCGCGGCGAGCAGCAGCAGCCCCGCCAGCAGCACGGCGAGGGCGATCAGCGCGGGCGGCAGCCAATCCGGCACATTCGGGTTCCCGAGTCGCGCCGGGAGTCTGCCACGGATCAGGCCGGCGCGAAGTCGCCCGTCGCCGTGTCCAGCAGCAGCAACCGGCCGGTCGCGACGCCGAAATGCGCGCCGCGCAGCTCCAGCCGGCCCGACCGCACCGCCTCGGCCACCCAGGGGAAGGTCATCAGGTTGGCGAGGGAGAGGCGCACCGCCTCCAGCTCGCCGAGTTCCTGCCGGTCCTCCACCCCCTCGCAGGCCAGCACCTTGCTGCGTGCCTCCGCGGCGATGCGCATCCAGCCGACGACGAAATCCTGTGCCTCCGGCGGCGCGCCTTCCAGCAGCGCGCGCACGCCGCCGCACAGCGCATGGCCCATCACCAGGATGCGCGAGACACCGAGCACGCGCACGCCGAATTCCAGCGCCGCGCTGGTGCCGTGATAGGCGGCGTCGGGCGCGTAGGGCGGCACCAGGTTCGCCACGTTGCGCACGACGAACAGCTCGCCCGGCGCGGCGGCGAAGATGGAGCCGGGATCAACGCGGCTGTCGGAACAGGCGATGACCATGGTGTGTGGCTTCTGGCCCTCTGCAGCCAGCGCCTCGAACTGCGCGCGCTGCTGCGGCCAGGTCTCGGCGCGGAACCGGCGATAGCCGTCGATCAGTCTCTGCATGGTGCCCCGGCGGGTAAGATGACGGCGCGTTAATGTCTGAAATGCCGCATGCCCGTCAACACCATGGCCAGCCCGGCCTTGTCGGCGGCGGCGATCACCTCGTTGTCGCGGATCGAGCCGCCGGGCTGGATCACCGCCGTGACGCCCGCCGCGGCGGCGGCCTCGAGGCCGTCGGCGAAGGGGAAGAAGGCGTCGGAGGCGACGACGCTGCCTTTCGCCAGGCTTTCGGGCAGGCCCGCCGCCTTGCCCGCGGCCTCCGCCTTCCAGGCGGCGATGCGCGCGGATTCCAGCCGGTTCATCTGCCCGGCGCCGATGCCGGCGGTGGCGCGGCCCTTGGCATAGACGATGGCGTTGGACTTCACATGCTTGCAGACGCGGAAGGCGAAGAGCAGGTCGGCAAGCTCCGCCGCCGTCGGCGCGCGCTGCGTCACGGTGCGCAGCATCCGTTCCGTCACGCTGCCGGTATCGCGCGTCTGCGCCAGGAAGCCGCCGGCGACGGACTTCACCAGCAACCCCGGCGCCGCCGGATCGGGCATGGAACCGGTCAGCAGCAGGCGCAGGTTCTTCTTCTTCGCGAAGACCGCCTTCGCGCCCTCGTCCGCATCCGGCGCGACGACGACCTCGGTGAAGATCGCCGCGATCCGCTCGGCGGCGGCGGCGTCCAGCGTCCGGTTCGCCGCGACGATGCCGCCGAAGGCCGAGACCGGGTCGCAGCGCAGCGCGAGGTCCCAGGCGGCGGAGAGATCATCGGCTTCCGCCACCCCGCAGGGGTTGGCGTGCTTGACGATGACGATGGCGGGCCGGTCGAACTCGACGACGCATTCGAAGGCGGCGTCGGTGTCGTTCAGGTTGTTGTAGGACAGCTCCTTCCCCTGCACCTGCTTCGCGGTCGCCAGGCCCGGGCGCGCGGTGCCGTCGGTATAGAAGGCCGCCTCCTGGTGCGGGTTCTCGCCGTAGCGCAGCGACTGGCGCAGCAGGCCCGCTACCGACAGGCGCTGCGGGAAGGTCTCGCCATTCTGCTGCGCGAACCAGCCGGAGATCGCGGCGTCATAGGCCGCCGTGCGGGCATAGGCGGCCTGCGCCAAGCGGCGGCGCAGCGCGAGCGTTGTGCCGCCGGCCTCCATCTCCGCGCGCACCTCGGCCAGCTGCTCGGGCTCGGTCACGACGACGACGCTCGCATGGTTCTTCGCAGCGCTGCGGATCATCGCCGGGCCGCCGATGTCGATGTTCTCGATGCAGTCGTCGAACGCCGCGCCCTTCGCGACGGTCGCCTCGAAGGGGTAGAGGTTCACCGCCACCAGGTCGATCGGCGCGATGGCGTGGCTCTGCATCTGCGCGAGATGCTCCGGCAGGTCGCGCCGGCCGAGCAGCCCGCCATGCACCTGCGGCACCAGCGTCTTGACGCGGCCATCCAGGATCTCGGGGAAGCCGGTGTGCTCGGACACGTCCTTCACCGGGATGCCCGCGGCGCGGATCGCGGCGGCGGTGCCGCCGGTGGAGAGGATCTCCGCCCCTTGCGCTGCCAGGAAACGGGCGAACTCGACGATGCCCGCCTTGTCGGAGACGGAGAGCAGCGCACGGCGGACGGGGATGCGGTCGGTCATGGCGATCTCGGAGACTGCTGCGGCGGCAGGCGGCCGGTGGAAGCCGCTCCTGCCACTCCATGCAGGCGGCGTCCAGCGCGCCCGGCGCCGCGCCGCTATGCAGGGCGGGTCGCGGTGGCGAGGATCGCCGGAATGCCGAACGCTACCTGGCCGGTTCCCGGCTGCACGAAGCCGGCAAGCCGCTGTTCCGCCTCGCGCAGCAATGTCGCGTATTGCGCCTCGTCGAGCAGCTCGGCCAGCGTCCAGCCCTTCACGTCGGTCTCCACCCAGGCCTGGATCGAGGGGAAGCGCGCCTCGCCCGCCACGCTTTCAATCTCGACGCCGGGAATGCCGGCCTGGTCGAACAGCGCGCGCAGCGCCGCCGCGTCGCCGAGCGCGAAAGGCGCGCGCAGCTCGTTCGCGATGCGGGGGCCGAACAGGTCGCGCAGCAGGGCGGCCATGGCGGCGTAGCCGGGGGACTGCTCCAAAGCGCCCCAGACCGCGACGGCCAGCCGCCCGCCGGGCTTCAGCACGCGCCACTGCTCGCGCAGCGCGGCGATGCGGTCCTCGAAGAACATCAGGCCGAACTGCCCGACCGCCGCGTCGAAGCTTGCATCGGCGAAGGGCAGCGCCTCCGCCCGGCCGAGCCGCCATTCGAGCTCCGGCGCGCGGCGCTCCGCCACCGCCAGCATGTCCACATTGCGGTCGAGGCCGACCACCGCGCCGCCGGGCGCCACCCGCAGGGCGGCCTCCCGCGCCAGGACGCCGGTGCCGCAGGCGATGTCCAGCACGCGCTCCCCCGGCGCGAGGCGGGCGGCCTCCGCCATCCGCGGGGCCCATTGCCGGAACAGCGCCGGCACGAAGAAGCCATCGTAGATCTCGGCCGCGCTGCGGGTGACCTGGCCCTTCAGGTCGCCGCCGGTCCGGGGTTCGCTGCCCATGGGTCGCCTCCCTCCGCCTGTGCGGATTGGCGGGAAGCCGGGTCGGGGTGGTCGCGGCAGGCCCCCGCCGCACGTCGCACGAGCTTGGGTGGCGCGCCTCGCCGCTTCAAGCGCGGCGCGCTCACACCCCGAGGAGGTCGATGGTGCGCGCGACGACCTTCGCCTCGGCGAAGCGCTCCAGCGCCCGCGCGCGACCGGCGGCGCCCATGCGCGCCCGCAGCGCCGCGTCACCGGCCAGGCGCGAGAGCGCCGCGGCCAGCGGCGGCACCTGCATCGGTGGCACCAGCAGCCCGGTTTCCCCCTCCACCACCTGCTCCCGCGGGCCGCGCACGTCGGTGGCGACCACCGGCAGGCCGGTGAGCATCGCCTCGATCACCGACATCGGCAGCCCCTCGAAATGGGAGGGCAGGCAGAAGACATCCGCCGCGGCGAGCAGGCGCGACACGTCCTCGCGGTAGCCGAGCCGCACCACGCGCCGCCCCAGCGCCTGCGCGGCGCGGGCGAAATGCGGCTCGAGGTCCTCGCCATGGTCCGTCGGCAGCCGCTCGCCGACCACCCAGAGCACGCAATTCGCGGGCGCCGCGCGCATCGCGTCGAGCAGTTCGGGATGGCCCTTGTGGCGCACCAGGCGGGAGACGGCGATGACGACGCAATCGCCCTCGCTTGCGCCGAGCTCCGCACGCAGCGCCGCACGCGCGGCGGGGTCGGGGCGGAAGCGCGCGGGGTCGCGCCCGTTCAGCACCGGCACCGGATTGCGATGGATGCCGAGGCGGCGCGCATCGCCGGCCTCCTCCTCGCTGACGGTGAGCAGCACGTCGGTGAGCCGCCCGCCGAGACGCTCCATCGCCAGCGAGAGCCTGCGCCGCCACCACGGGCCGGGCTGGTTGAACAGGAAGCCGTGGCAGGTATAGGCGACGCGCGGCACGCCGGCGATCCGCGCGGCGAGGCGTGCCAGCAAGCCGCTGATCGGCATGTGGGCGTGGACGAGATCGGGTTTCTCGCGGCGCATCAGCGCCACCAGCGCGATCAGTGCGCGGGCCTGGGCGACGGGGTTCAGGCTGCGCGCCATCGGCACGGCTTCGATGCGGAAACCTTCCGCGCGCGGGGCGGCAAGCAGCGGGCCCTCGGCGCAGGCGCCGACCACCTCATGGCCGCGCTCGCGCAGCGCGCGCATCAGCGGCACCAGGAAGTGGACCAGCGAGAAGTCCACGTTCACGACTTCGAGGATTTTCATGATGCCCTCAGGCGCCGGGCGGCCGCTCCGCGGCCTTGGCTTGCGCGCCTACGCGCTGTCGCACAAGGCGGAGCGGTTGCCATGCGCGCGGGACCACTCCGCGGCCCGGCAGCTTGTCATTCCGCCGTCTCGCCCGCCCCCGGCCCCTGCATGCTCACGCGGCTGATCGCCCATTGCACGCTGTTGGCACCGGCTTCCGCGTGCAGCGCCACCTGCTGGCTGCGGCGCGGCTCGGCGGCGAGGTAGATGCTCTCCTCGATCGCCACGCGCGCGCCCTTCCCGCGCAACCGCCAGCCGACGCCCGACGGCAGCCGCAGCAGCACGCCGGCCTCGTCCTGCTGCAGGCTGGCGACCACCGCGGGATGCAGGTGGAAGCGCACCGCGAAGCCCGGCACCGGCACTTCCCGCTCGGCCTCCAGCAGATCCTCGCCGCGCAGATCGTCGCCGGATTCCGAGAGATACAGCCGCCGCCGATGCCGCATGCCGAACTGGCGCAGCCAGCCATCATGGGCGCATTCCAGCCATTGCGCGCCATTCGATTCCTGCCGGTCGGCCTCCACGTCCTCGATGCGGCGGCCGAGGCCCTCCGGGCGCAGTTCGGAGGAGTTGGTGTCGGCCAGCACCAGGGTGGAATGGGCGGCGGTGGCGCGCATCGCATCGCGCCACTCGCCCTCCGCGGCCGGCGCGGCACCGCAGTTCACGATCAGCCGGTCGCGCCCGATCGACATCTCGAAGCTCAGCGTGCCGGCATGGGCGAAGCGGTCCGCGCCGCGCGGCAGGCCGCCCGGCGCAGCATCCCGCCGCGCGGAGGGCGGCGCGCCGCACTCCACCAGCACCAGCGTGCGGCCGGCGGCCAGGCGGTGGAAGCCGGTGTCGGGCAGCGCCGCCGGGGCGCGGCCTCGCGATTGCGCCTGGGTCAGCACCAGGTCGAGCATCGCCGCCGGCTCCTCGCGCGTGCCGTTGAACAGCGCGAGCCCGCCATCGGCATGGCGCAGCAGCCGCAGCGCCGGCGCCGCGCGGTCCAGCGCGGCGGCGAGCTGCGGCGGCGCCTCCACCCCCGTGCCGTGCAGCAGGTTGCGGATCTCCACCAGGTCCTGGATGGCCGCCAGCAGCTGCGTCGGGCTCCGCTCGACATGGCCGCCATCGGGGTGGAACTGGCGTTCCAGCTCGGCCGGCAGGAAGCGCACGCAGCGGGCGAGCCAGGTCTCCTCCTCCAGCGCCACGGCGGCCGCCATGCCGCCCTTCAGCGCCACCAGCGCGCCGCGATGCGCGGCCTCGGCCGGCAGGCCGGCGACCACGCCGCGCGCATCCTGCGCCATGCGCTGCATCAGCTGCCGGCGCAGCCCGTCCTCGGCGGTGGCGGCGAGGAAATCCCAATGGCCGAGCCAGGCCGAGATGCGCGCCGCCGCCACTTCCGGCGCCTCGGCCAGCGCGTCGTGGTTGAGGCGGAGCCAGTCGGCGGTCAGCGCCCGGCCGCGCAGCCTTGCGGCATCGGTGCCGAGCGCGCGGAGGTCGCGCAGCCAGGCGAAGCCATGCGCCGCCGCGCGCCAGGCGGGGGTGCCGCCGGCGGGGCCCCAATCCTGCGCGCCATCGGCCTCGGCCGGGCGCAGCGGGCGGACGGTGCCCATCACCTCGAACTCGCCGCGCAGCAGCCTCGCACCGCGGGCGGCATCGCCGGGCCAGAGGTCGCGGAAGGCACGCGAAGGCCCGTCCGGCACCTTGATCGGCTTGAGGTTGGCGAGGATGCGGCGGGCGCCGCGCAGGATCCCTTCCATCGGTTATGTGCCCCCCCGCAAGCCCGCGATCGCCGCAGCATAGTCGCGCGCGCCGAACACCGCCGTCCCGGCAACGAGCACATCCGCGCCAGCTTCGATGCAATCCCGCGCGGTCTCCGCCGTGACGCCGCCATCCACCTGCAGCGCGATGTCCCGCCCGGTGCCTTCGATCATCGCGCGCAGCGCGGCGATCTTCGCCAGCTGGCTGCGGATGAAGGATTGCCCGCCGAAGCCGGGGTTGACCGACATCACCAGCACCAGGTCGCAGAGGTCGAGTACCGTCTCCACCGCCGCGAGCGGCGTGCCGGGGTTGAGCACCACGCCGGCCTTCTTGCCGAGCGCGCGGATGGTCTGCAGGGAGCGGTGCAGATGCGGCCCGGCCTCCGGGTGCAGGCTGATCAGGTCGGCCCCGGCCTCGGCGAAGGCCGCGAGGTAGGGGTCGGCCGGGGCGATCATCAGGTGCACGTCGAAGGGGATGGCGGCGTGCTTCCGCAGGGCCTTCACCAGCCCCGGGCCGAAGGAGATGTTGGGCACGAAATGCCCGTCCATGATGTCGAGGTGCAGCCAATCCGCGCCGGCGGCCTCGATGGCGCGCAGCTCCTCGCCCAGCCGCGCGAAATCGGCCGCGAGCAGGGAGGGGGCGATGCGGATGGGGCGGGCGCGTGGGTCTGGCATGGGGCTTCGGTTCTAGACCTCATGCGGGGCGGGCGGAACCGCCGGCCGGGCTTGAATCCGCCTTCGTCAGATCGGCAGCGCGGTGGTGCCCTTCACGCGTTCCATCGCGAAGCGGCCGGTGACCTTGCGCAGCGCCGGCACGGCGGCGACGAAGCGGCGGTAGAAGCCGTCATAGCCGGCCATGTCCGGCACCACCACGCGCAGCAGGTAATCCACGTCGCCGCCGAGGCGCCAGCATTCGACGATCTCCGGCAGGCTCTCCACCGCCTGGGCGAAGCGGGCGATCCAGTCGGCGGAGTGGTCGCCGGTCTCGACCGCGACGAAGACCGAGATCGGCAGGCCGACGCGGGCGGGATCGACCAGCGCGACGCGGCCGGTGATGACGCCCTGCTCCTCCATGCGCTTGATGCGCTTCCAGCAGGGGGTGGGGGTGAGGCCGACTTCCTGCGCGATCTCCGCCAGCGAGCGGGCGGCGTCCTGCATCAGCAGGCGGAGGATCTCGCGATCGATGCGGTCCAGCTCCGCGGCTGCGGCCATGATGCGTCTCCGTTCCCGGGATCCGGCAATTTCGGCGCGTTCATAGCAGGATGATCTTTCTGTGCCAGGGTTGCCCAGGCCGGACAGAAAAGATTTCCATGGCTGGGGCGCGGTCCGGCCCGGCGGCTTCAGCGCCGCGCGAAGATCCAGTAGCGCGGCCGGCGCCCCTCGCGCAGCGCCTTCGCCTCGTAGCGCGTCCCGGGCCAGCCGGCGGGGCGCGCCTCGTGGCGGGCGGCCAGCGTGAAATCGGCGGCGGCGCCCATCACCTCCTCCACCCAGTCCTGGTAGGTCGGGTCGTCGGAGGCGATGCGCCATTCGCCGCCGGGCCTCAGCGCGCGGGCGACCAGCGGCAGCAGCGAGGGATGCACGAAGCGCCGCTTGGCGTGGCGGGATTTCGGCCAGGGATCGGGGAACAGCAGGAACAGCCGGTCCAGCGCGCCTTCGGGCAGCGCGCCGAGCAGGTGGCGCGCATCCTGCGGCCAGAGGCGGAGGTTGCGCGGCAGCGCGCCGGTGGCCTCCTCGCCTTCCGCGACCAGCCGCGTGAGCAGCGAGCAGAGGCCGTTCTCGAACACTTCCGAGGCGATGTAGGCGACCTCCGGATGTGCCGCGACCTGTTCCAGCGCGTGCTCGCCGCCGCCGAAGCCGACCTCGCACCAGAGCGGCGCGCCCGGCATGCCGAAGGCGGCGCGCGGCTCGGCGGCCTGTCCGGCGGTCAGGCGCAGGCGCGGCAGGGTGATGTCGAGCAGGCGCTGCTGGCGCGGCCGCAACGGATGGCCGCGGCGGCGGCCATAGAGGCGGTCGGGCACGCCCTCGGCGAGGGGCGGTCGGTCGGCGGTCATGAGAGGTCCATCAACGCGAAGGGCGGCGGGTTTGCACCCACCGCCCTGACTCCATCCCCGGCGCGCGAAGCGCGCCCGCGCGCAGGACACGTTCCGGCTGAAGAGCTCCAGCGCGTCGGCGCGGAAGCCAAGCGCGCGGAGCGCGCGCCCGGCGTCCGAGGGCTAACGATTGAACGCCCGCTTCAGCTCGTCGGCCAGGTCGGTCTTCTCCCAGGTGAAGGTACCCTTCTCCGCATCCGGGGTGCGGCCGAAATGGCCATAGGCGCTGGTCGGCACGTAGATCGCGCGGTTGAGGTGCAGATGCTCCCGGATGCCGCGGGGCGAGAGATTCATCAGCCCGTCCACCACCTTGGCGAGCTTCGCCTCGTCCACGTCGCGGCCGGTGCCGTGCAGGTCGAAATAGACCGAGAGCGGCTTGGAGACGCCGATCGCGTAGCTGACCTGGATGGTGCACTTCTCGGCGAGGCCGGCGGCGACGACGTTCTTCGCCACGTAGCGCGCGGCATAGGCGGCCGAGCGGTCCACCTTGGTCGGGTCCTTGCCGCTGAACGCACCGCCGCCATGCGGGGCCGCGCCGCCATAGGTGTCCACGATGATCTTGCGCCCGGTCAGGCCGCAATCGCCGTCCGGGCCGCCGATCACGAACTGGCCGGTCGGGTTCACATAGAACTCATGGTCGTCGCACATCCAGCCCTTGGGCAGCGTGCTCTCGACGATCGGGCGCAGCAGGCGCTTGATCTCGGCCTGCTCCATGCCCTCGGCGTGCTGGGTGGAGACGACGATCGAGGTGGCCTGCACCGGCTTGCCGTCCACGTAGCGCAGCGTCACCTGGGACTTGGCGTCGGGCAGCAGCCCCTCGACGGCCCTGTCCTTGTTGCGGCGCATCTCGCTGATGCGGCGGAGGATGGTGTGGGCGTAGTAGAGCGGCGCCGGCATCAGGTCCGGCGTCTCGGTGCAGGCATAGCCGAACATGATGCCCTGGTCGCCGGCGCCCTCGTCCTTGTTGCCGGCGGCGTCCACGCCCATCGCGATATGCGCGGACTGGGCGTGCAGGTGGCAGGCGATCTCGGCGTTCTGCCAGTGGAAGCCGTCCTGCTCGTAGCCGATGTCATGGATCGCGAGGCGGGTGAGGTGCATCAGCAGTTCGGGCGTGACGCTGCCGGGGCCGCGCACCTCGCCGGCGAGGACCACGCGGTTGGTGGTCACCAGCGTCTCGCAGGCCACGCGGGAATAGGGGTCCGCGGTGAGGAAGGCGTCCAGCACCGTGTCGGAGATGCGGTCGGCCACCTTGTCGGGATGGCCCTCGGAGACGCTCTCCGAGGTGAACAGGTATTCACCCGTATCGCGCATGGCGTAATTCGGCCTCTTGTCGCGGAGGGCCGGAAGGAGCCGGCCTGGATTCAAGGCCCCGGCGGATCCGGGACGGGCGCGTATCGCAGCGGAGTTGGGCAGGGTCAAGGCAGGCGCGGCGCGCCCGCGGCCGGATTGCCGCCCGCCGGCCGAGGCTACATCCCCAGCACGTCCATCATCGAATAGAGCCCGGGCTTGCGCCCCTGCAGCCACAGCGCCGCGCGCACCGCGCCGGTGGCGTAGGCGCGGCGGTCGAAGCTGCGATGGGTGAGCGCGATGTGTTCCGTTGCGCTGGCGAACAACAGCGTGTGCTCGCCCACCACCTGCCCGCCGCGCAGCGCGGCGAAGCCGATGGCGCCGGTGGCGCGCGGCCCGGTATGGCCGTCCCGGCCGCTTTCCGTGCCGGCTTCCTCCAGCGTGGTGCCGCGGCCCTTCGCCACCGCGCGCCCCATGGCGACGGCGGTGCCGGAGGGCGCGTCCACCTTCTGGCGGTGGTGCATCTCGACGATCTCGGCGTCGTAGGCGGCGCCGGGCAGGGCGGCGGCCATCTTCTCGGCCAGCGCCAGCACCAGGTTCACGCCGGGGGCGAAATTGGCGGCATAGACGACGGGGATCTTCGCCGCGGCCTCCGCCACCGCGCGTTCCTGCGCGGCGTTCAGGCCGGAGGAGCCGAGCACCAGGCCCTTGCCCGCGGCCGAGGCGAGCAGGGCGTGCGGGGCGGCTTCCTCGGCGTGGGTGAAATCGATCACGACATCGGCAGCGGCGAAGAGGGTGGCTGCATCGGGCAGCACCTTGGCGCCGGATGGCGGGGATTTGGTCGAGCCCGGGCGCAGCGTGCCGCCGGCGAGCGTCGCCCCGGCGGCGGTGACCTCCTCGGCCAGCAGCCGGCCCATGCGGCCGGCGATGCCGGCAATGCCGATGCGCATCGGCGTTCCTCCCCAACGGACGACGGAGGCTTCGCGCGCGCGGCGGGCAGGGTCAAGGCCATCGCCGGAACCGCGGCAGGCGCCGCAAGGCGGCCCCGGCGCACGGGGCAGCAGGCGCTCTGCCTAGTTCAGCCGCTGCCGCAGTTCCTCCAGCAGCCCCCGCACGCGGGAGGCCTGCGGGCCGTCGGGCGAAAGCGCGAGGAAGCGCTCCAGGCTCATGATCGCCGCGGTGATGTGGCCGAGCCGCTGGTGCATCAACCCCGCCTCCCGCCACAGGGAGACCGCGTCTGGCGCGATGCGCAGCATGTCCTCGGTGCAGGCGACGGCGCCGGCCATGTCGCCTTCGCGCAGCCGCCGCAGCTTGATGTTGTTCTGCAGCCGCAGCAGCACCGCGCGCTTGCTCATCGGCGCCAGCGTGTCGCGGCCGAGTTCCGCCGTCTCGCCGGCGAATTTCTTCAGCAGCGCGCGCAGGTCCCGTGCATCCAGCGGTTCGCCGCCGCCGAACACGTCCACCACCACCTGGCCGCGCCCGGCCAGCGCCACCAGGAAATGGCCGGGGAAATCCACGCCATGCGCCTCCCACCCCGCCGCCTCCGCCGCATGCAGCCAGAGGACGCCGAGCGCCACCGGCAGGCCGCGCCGGCGCTCGATCACCTTCAGCAGGTTGGCGTTCGACAGGTCGTCATAGGTCTCGGCGTCGCCGGTGTAGCCGAGCTGCCCGTGGAGAAGCTCGGCCAGCGCGGCGCGGCGGCGCAGCAGGTCGCCGGCATCGGCCTCTGGATCGGCGGCGGCGGCTTCGACCGCGGCGCGGGCGATGTCGGTCAAATGCTGGTTCGCCGCCTGCCAGTCCGCCGCCGGCTGGTCCACGCGCGCGAGCTGCAGCGCCACCGCGGCGATGTCGAGTTCGGCATCCGGCAGCCGGCCGGCGGCTTCCAGCGCGGCACGGGCTTCGAGCAGCGGGTTGGTCATCGCCATGGGGTCGCGCGTATCACGCGCGCGGTCAAGCGATGCGGATCACGCGCGCGGTCAAGCGATGCGGATCACGCGCGCGGTCAAGCGATGCGGATCACGCGTGCGGTCAAGCGATGCGGATCACGCGCGCGGCCAAGCGATGCCGCGCTCAAGCTTCCGCTTTCGGCACCATCCGCCCGACGCGGCGGCCGCCGAAGATATGTACGTGGAAATGCGGCACTTCCTGCCCGCCATCCTCCCCCATGTTGGACAGGATGCGATAGCCGCCACCCTCCAGCCCCTGCTCCTTCGCCACCTGGCCGATCAGGCGCCAGAAGCCGGCGATCTCGGCCTCGCTGGCGCTGGCGCTGAAATCGGCCACCGAGACATAGGCGCCCTTCGGGATCACCAGCACATGCACCGGCGTCTGCGGGTTGATGTCGTGGAAGGCCAGCGCGTGCTCGTTCTCGCCCGCCTTCCGGCAGGGGATCTCGCCGCGCAGGATGCGGGCGAAGATGTTGTTCGGGTCATAGGGCGGCAGGCCGGTCACGCGCATCGCTTTGCTCCCTCCTCGGCGGCCCATCTGTGCCGATGCCGGGCGCGTGCGGCAAGCCGGGCCCTGCCAGAGCGCCGGGATGCGTCCTTGCCTCGTGTATGGTCACGATCCGCAACGGCGGAACGCCGGCTCGACCGGAGGTTGGCCGGCAGGTGCGCGCCGCGCTGGTCAGGGCTTGGCCAAGCCGTTCGCCTCCCGCAGCGCCGCTGCCGCCGCATGCTCGCCCCGTGCTTCCAACGCCGCGGCCACCGCGACGCGATCGGCCAGCGGGCGGTTCTGGCTCTGCTTGCGCTTGGCGGTCCATTCCGCGACCTCGATCGAGACGCCGACCACGCCCTTGAACATTCCGGCCATGTAGGCGGCGGGCTGGGCATCCATGTCGAAGCCCGGCACGGGCTCGTAGCGGGCGGCGAGGCTGCGCATCTGCACCGCGATCGCCTCCGGGTCCTCGATCAGCGTGGCGTGGCCGCGCGCCTGCACCGCGTCGTAGTTCCAGGTCGGCACCGCGGGATGCGCGCCGTACCAGGCCGAGGAGACATAGGCATGCGGCCCGCGGAACATCGCCACCGCCTCGGCGCCCGCGCCTTCGAAGCTGCGCCAATGCGGGTTGGCGCGTGCGAGGTGGCAGAGCAGCCGCGCCGGCTGCCCGCCCTCCGGCCGGACCAGGTGGAAGGGCAGGTGCGAGACGGCCAGCGGCGCGCCGCTGACCAGCATCCCGAAATCGTTGGCCTCGACGAAGCCGAACATCCAGTCGGGGTCTTCGATGCGGAAGACAGGCGGGGTGTACATCGCAAGGCATCCTGGCGTGGAACGCGCGCGGCGCTGATTCCTCGCGAGATCACGCAGCGCAGCATGGGGCTTGCCGTGCCGTGGTGCAATCACCCGCGACGTGCGGCCTCCACGCCGCGGAGCAGGCCCGGCAGGGGCGAGAGCACCTCCTGCCGAAGGCGGCACAGCAGCCCACCCCTGTGTGCCATGTCGTTGCGCCGGATGTAGTCCCGCGCCGCCGGCGTGAGGCGGTACAGCGCCTCGTGTCCGGGCGGGGAGCGGAAGGCGCGCCACATGCGCAGCGCGGCCACGCCGGCGCGCAGCCCCTGGCCGAGCACGCCGTTGCGCGCGCCCTTCACCTGATACGCCAGGAACCGAGGCAGCACCGCCAGGGGGGACGCATGCTTCATCTCCACATAGAGGCGGTTGCGCACGAAGTAGAACCAGCGCGTGCCGTTCCAGGCGAAGCGCCGCTCAGGGCTGACCTTGTGGCGCACGCCGATATCGCCACGATAGCGGATGCGCTGGCCGAGGTTGATCGCGCGCAGGCAGAAATCGAGTTCGTCGAACAGGAAGAACAGGGCGTCGTCGTAGCCGCCGGCGCGGGTGAAGTCGCGGCGGCGCAGCGCGGCGCCGGCGCCGACGAAGGTGATCACGTCGAAGCTCTCGCCGGCGCGCCGCAGGAGTCCGGCCGGATAGCCCCAGGAGGAGACGTCGTCCTCCCCGGTCGCGTGCACCAGGATGCGGCAGGCGATCGCGGCGAGGCCCGGGTCGGCATCGAGCGCACCGACCGCGCGCGCCAGCGTGTCCACGCTGGCGAATTCGGCGTCGTTGTCCAGCGCGAAGACCACGCGGCCGCGGCCGAGCGCGGTCGCGCGGTTGCGCCCGCCGGCGACGCCCCAGTTGCGATCGAGGCGGACCAGCGTCGTGTCCGTCGCCCCCTCCACCGCGGCGGCCAGGCGGGCCAGGTTCTGCGGCGCGCTGCCCTGGTCGGCGACCCAGACATGCTTCGACAGGCCGGCCTGCGCCCGAGCCGAGGCGATCGCCTCGACCGTTTCCTCCGCACGATCGAGAGCGAGAATGACGACATCCGCATCGTAGTCCGGCGCGAGCGCGCCACGCTGGCCGGCCACGTGCTCGGGCGCCGGGTAGTCCGGATAGGCCATCCCGGCAGGCTAGGCAGTGGCGACGGGTCCTGGAAAGGAGATTCTGGCCTAGAAGGCTGGCCGTCGCCTGGCTTCGGCAGTCGCGCGCTCGAAGGCGCGGCCGGCGCGAAGCACCATTGCATCCTCGAAGGGACGGCCTGCGATCTGTGCGCCGACGGGCAGTCCACCCTCGCCATAGCCGGTGCAGACCGAGGCGACGGGTTGGCCGGTGATGTTGAAGGGGACGGTGAGGTTCGGCGTCCGCACCGTGGACCATGTCCTGATGCTCTCGATGGGCGGCGCCTCCGCAGGCTGGCCGGCGGTGACCAGCAGGTCGCAATCCCGCATCGCCGCCGCCACCGCCTCGGACAGCTCCCGCCGGCGGCGCTGGGCCTGGACGTAGTCGAGGCCGGTGATGAGGGCGGCCAGCGCCAGGCGCTCGCGCAGGATCTCGCCATAGTCGTGGAAACGCGTGCGCATCCAGGTCTCGTGGACCGCCAGCGCCTCCGCCATCAGGATCACCCAGCCCGCCGCGTGGAAATCCGCCAGCGGGGGCAGAGCCACCTCGCGGATCTCCGCACCCTCGCTGCGCAGCACCTCCGTCAGATGCGCAAGGCCGGCTCGCACGGCAGGGGTGGCCGGCAGATCCGTTTCATGGAAATGCCGGATCACGCCGACGCGCAGGCCGCGCACGCCGCCTTCCAGCCCGGCGAGCAGGTCGGGCGGCGGACGTTCCGCCGAGGAGGGGTCCTCCGGGTCATGGCCGGCCATCGCCTGCAGCAGGATCGCGCAATCCTCGACGGTCCAGGCCAGCGGTCCGGCCGTGTCCATGCTGTGCGACAGCGGCAGGATGCCGCGCCGGCTGCACACTCCGTAGGTCGGCTTGACGCCGGCGACGCCGCAGAGCGCTGCGGGAAGCCGGATGGACCCGCCGGAATCGCTGCCGGTGCCGCCCAGGATGATCCCGGCCGCGACCGCCGCCGCCGTGCCGGTGGAGGAGCCGCCGGTGAAGCGGGAGGTGTCCCAGGGATTCCGCGCCGGCGGCCAGGGCAGGTCAAAGGAGGGGCCGCCCATGGCGAACTCGTAGGTCGCGCATTTCCCGAGCATCACCGCGCCGCCGCGCTCCCAGGCCTCCACGGTCGCGGCATTGCGCCGCGGCACGTGGTCGAGCAGCAGGCGCGAATGGCCGGTGGTAGGGATGCCGGCCGTCCCGTAGATGTCCTTGTGGGCGACGGGGATGCCGTCGAGCGGGCCGCGCAGCGTGCCGGCCATCTGCCGCGCCTCGGCCTCGCGCGCCTGGTCCAGCGCCAGATCTTCCGTGATGCGGATGAAGGCGTGGAGCTTCGGATTGAGCCGGTCCGCACGTGCGAGAGCGGCACGGGTCAGCTCGACGGGCGACAGCTTGCGCGCGGCGATCAGCCGCGCCGCTTCGGCCAGGCTGCCGGGCAAGAGGCTCATCGCCCGCCTTGCAGCGGCGCGAAGACGGGGGCCGGCTCGACCTCCAGGGGACGCGGGTGGTGCAGCCGCTCCAGCAGGACGGCCAGCCCGGCGGCACCGTCGCGCAGGCTGGCGCGGCCGGCAGGGTCGAGCGCGATGCCGGCGCGCGCCAGCAACGCGTCGAGCACCTCGTCCGAGATCGGCTCGCCCATGCTCCGCCTCCTCAATCCAGCCGCGCGAGCCAGCCGGCCGCGCCGGGTGCGGCCGGTGCGTGCGCATCCACCACCCAGGGATCGTGGCCCGGGATGACGAGGTCGGGCGCGTCCGCCAGCGCCGTCACCGTGTCGAAGGCGTCGAGCGCGTCGCCGACGTGATACAGCACCGGGAAGGGGATGCGACGGTCGAGATTGGCGCGGTGCGCCAAGGCATCGGTGGCCAGGCACATCCAGCCACGCCGCGTGCGCAGGCGTGCCACCTGCAGCCCATCGGTGTGCCCGCCGACATGGTGCAGCGTGAGGCCCGGCGCGAGCGTCGCCTCGCCATCGTGCAACACGAGCCGGCCCTCATGCAGCAGCGCCGTGGCCGCCCCGATGTCCGCCACCTCGTAGCCCGCGCGCAGCACGGCGTGGCGCATCGCCGGGCCGTTCACATAGGCCATCTCCCGCGCCTGCAGGTGGAAGCGCGCCGCCGGGAACAGGCCGGGCTGCCCCGCATGGTCCCAGTGCAGATGCGTCTGGACCACCGTGTGCACATCCGCAGGTGAGGCCCCGAGCAGCGCGAGCGCCTCGTCCAGCCCATGGATATCCGTCTTGCCATAGCGGGCGCAGCGTTCCGCATCGGCGCCGGTGTCCATCACCACCAGTCCGCCAGGGCCGCGCAGGATGAAGGCGTGGTAGGCGACCGGCATCGCAGCCTCGCCGCCCGAGCTGCCGAGGAAGTTCTGGAAGGCGCGCCGCGACCGGTCCACCGCGTAGCGCAGCGCGAAGGCTTCCCAGAGATCGCTCATGCCCGAAGCCCCATCAGGGAAAGGCCGCCATCCACCGCAATGGTCGTGCCGGTGACATAGGCCGCGAGGTCGCTGCACAGGAACAGGATGGCGCCAGCCACATCCTCCGGCGTGCCGGTACGGCCGGCGGGGATTAGCCCGAGTTTGCGCTCGCGCCATGCCGGATCCTCGCGCGCGCCGCGATTCAGATCCGTCTCGATGGTGCCCGGCGCCACGGCGTTCACGGTGATTCCGGCGGGCGCGAGCTCTAGTGCCATCTGCCGCGCCAGCCCGCCGATGCCGGCCTTGGAGCTGCCATAGGCGACGAGACCCGGATTGGGCATCCACTGGTTGACCGAGGAGGTGAAGACGATGCGCCCGCCGCCGCGCATCAGCCCGGCCGCCTCCCGCGCCAGGGCGAATCCCGCCTGCAGGTTCACCGCATGGATGCGCGCGAACTCCGCATCCGTGGTCTCGGCGAGCGGCTTGCGCAGCAGCGCGCCGGCATTGGCCACCAGGATGTCGAGCCCGCCCATCGCCTCCGCTGCCCGGTGCGGCAGGCGCCCGGCAGCGGCGATGTCGGCGAAGTCGGCCTGCAGCACCGGGCCGCCCGTCTCCGCCGCCAGCGCCGCCGCGGCTTCGGGCTCGGCCAGGTGATGCACCGCGACGCGGGCGCCGGCGCGCGCCAGCATGCGTGCCGCCGCGCGCCCTATTCCCTCGGTGCCGGCGCCGGTGACGAGCGCCCGCCGGCCTTCCAGGCTGACCTGCACCGCCATCAGCGGGCGGCCGGCTTCACCTCGATGGCCAGCGTCTCCTCATCCGCGCGCGGGGTGAAGGCCACGCGGTCCGCACGGCCGGCCCAGATCGCCTCGAAGGTCAGGATCGGCACCACCAGGTTCCGCGCGATGGTCTGCTCCATCACCTCCTCCAGCAGTCGGCGCCGCTCGGCATCGTCCAGCGTGCGGCGGCCGCGCTGGATCAGCGCATCGATCTCCGGCACCGAGATGCCGGAGTAGTTGATCGCGCCGAGGCCCAGCTCGCGGTTCGGCGTGTGGATCTGGCTGGTGAGGAAGTAGCTGCTCTCGCCCGTCAGGCTGCCCCAGCCCGCGGCATGCAGCGGCCATTCGCGCCGCGCCCGCTGCGGGAAGAAGGTGGTGCGCGGCTGGGTCGAGAGGTTGACGCGGATGCCGACGCGCTGCAGCTGCTGGGCCGCGGCCTCGCAGATCTTGCTGTCATTGACGAAGCGGTCGTTCGGGCAGGCCAGGTCGGTCTGGAAGCCGTTCGGGAAGCCCGCTTCGCGGAGCAGGGTGCGGGCGCGCTCCGGGTCGAAGCGGGCGGCGGGGATGCGCGTGGAATGGCCGAAGAAGCCCTCCGGCACGGCCTGGTTGGCCACGCGCGCACGGCCTTCCATCAACCGCTCCACGATGGCTTGGCGGTTGATGGCCAGCGACATCGCCTCGCGCACGCGCGGGTCGAGCCAGGGGTTGCGCGGCAGGGGGTTGCCCTGGGTGTCGCGCACGCCGGGCAGCGGATCCTTCCCGACCTCGGGGAACAGCATGTAGACATAGGCGGAGGGGCCGCCGAAGACCTGCGTGCGGCCGCCCTGCAGACGGCCGACATCCTGCAGCGGCACGCCGTTGATGAAGTCCACATCGCCCGAGAGCAGCGCCGCGACGCGCGACCCGTCATTCGCGATGGGACGGAAGGTCACGCGCTGCCAATGCGCCGCGCCGCCGAAATAGCCGTCGTTCCGCTCCAGCACGAGCGGCTGGCCGGGCTGCCAGGAGGAGAAGCGATAGGGGCCGGTGCCGATCGCCGCCTGGCCGCTGTTGAACTCCGAGGTGGAGCGGACGCCCTTCGCCGAGGAGATGATGAAGATGTTGGAGATGTTGCTCGGCAGCAGCGGCACCGGGCCGTTGGTGATGAAGCGGACGGTGCGCTCGTCCACCACCTGCACCTCGCGGATGCCCTGCACATAGGTGGCGTAGGAGTTCGGGTTGTTGGGCACGCGGGTGACGCGCTCGATGGTGAAGCGGACATCCTCGGCGGTCAGCGGGCTGCCATCGTGGAAGCGCACGCCGGGGCGCAGCTTGAACTCCCAGGTCGTCTCGTCCACCGCGCGCCAGCTCTCGGCCAGCGAGGGGCGGACCTGCAGGCTGGGATCGCGGGAGAGCAGCGTGTCGAAGATGTTGCGCAGCGCCGAGGTGTTGGAGCCGAGCAGGTTGAACTGCGGATCCATGGTCCCCGGCTCGGTCTGCATGCCGACCGAGAGGTTCTGGGCGGCAGCAGGCATGGCGAGCGCGCAGGCGAGCAGGGCGGCGGCGAGGCGCATGTCGGAGGTGCTCCTTGTTCGATTCCCGCGAAGTCAGGCCCACCTTTCCGACACTGTCAACGGCGTGTCCCGGAGCGCGGCTCCAGGGCCACCGAGGACCGGGAAGGCAGTCCGCAGGTCAGCTGGCAGCCATGCCGCCAACCACCTCGCGGAGGGTTCACATCCCAAGCAGTCCGTAGATGCGCCGCGTGTAGCTGCCGAAGAGCTCCGTCGTCTTCACAGACAAGCCGCGCGGGTGCGGAAGCTCCACCGTGAAGTCATCCGCCATGCGCGCCGGGCCGGCAGTGAGCACGACCACGCGCGTGCCGAGGAACACGGCCTCGGCGATCCCGTGCGTGACGAAGACGATGGTCTTGCGGCTTTCCGACCAGATCCGCAGCAGCTCCAGGTTCATGCGCTCGCGCGTCAGCGCATCCAGCGCACCGAAGGGCTCGTCCATCAGGATCAATCTCGGGTCGTGCAGCAGCGCGCGCGCGATCGAGGCGCGCTGCTGCATGCCGCCCGAAAGCTCGTGCGGCCAGCGCGCTTCCGTCCCCTCCAGCCCCACCAGCTGCAGCAGGTCTCGCGCGCGGTCGCGCGCCGGCTTCATCGGCAGGCCGAGGATCTCCGCCGGCAGCAGCACATTGTCGAGCACGCTGCGCCAGCGCAGCAGCAGCGGCTGCTGGAACACGATGCCGACGTCGCGCGCCGGATCGAACGGCCGCCCGCCCCCCAGGCTCACCTCCCCGGAATCATGCCCCTGCAACCCGGCCAGGATCTTGAGCAGCGTCGTCTTGCCGCAGCCCGAGGGGCCGACGAGGGAGACGAGTTCGCCCTCCTCCACGTCGAAGCTGGCTTCCGAGACCGCGAGCACGTCGCGCCCGTTGCCGGCGCGGTAGGTCTTTCGCACGCCGCGCAGGCGGATGAAGGGCTGGTGCATGCGCACATCCTGCTTGCGGGCCCCGCCGCGACGCAAGTAGGCTCCGCACGCGCAGCCGGGAAGGGCCGATGGGCTACCGCGCCGTCCTCTACTACCTTCCGAGCGCGCTGGCGCTCGCCATCATGCTGGTCGCCTGGCACCTGCTCGTCGTCGGGCTCGAGGTGAAGGAATTCGTGCTGCCCGGGCCGGTCGCTTCGATCGCCGCGCTCGCCGAGCCGCGATTCGCGTGGGGGCTGAACACGGCGGCCACGCTGCTCGCGGTCGCCGGCTCCTTCGTCCTCTCGGCCGTCCTCGGCATCGCGCTCGCGGTGGTGGTGGTCTGGGATCCACGGATCGAGCGCGTGGTCATGCCGCTGCTGGTGCTGTTCAACACCCTGCCGAAGATCGCGCTCGCGCCGCTGTTCCTGCTGTGGCTGGGCTACGGCATCGTGCCGAACGTCCTGATCGGCGTGACGGTGGCGTTCTTCCCGATGGTGATCAACACCGCCGTCGGGTTGCGCGCGGTGGAGCCCGACCTGCTCTCGCTGACCCAGGCGATGCGCGCGACGCGCTGGCAGGTGCTGCGCAAGATCCGCTTCCCGAACGCGATCCCCTACATCTTCGCCGGGCTGAAGCTGAACGCCAGCATGTCCGTGGTCGGCGCCATCGTCGGCGAGTTCGTCGCCTCGGAACGGGGGCTCGGCGCCGTCATCATGGCCGCCGGCGTCACGCTCGACACGCCGGCGATCTTCGCCGCGCTGATCCTGATCTCCGTCCTCGGCCTGGCGATCTATGCGCTGGTCGTGGTGGCGGAACGCTGGCTGACGCCGTGGGAACGGCACGAGGACACGGCAACCGCTTGAGGGAGGAGAATACGTCCATGACAAGGATCCACCGCCGCGCTGCATTGTCGCTTGGCGCCGCCACGCTCGCCGCGCCTTTCGCCTCGCGCGCCCAGGCGCCGGCGCGCGTGACCTTGCAGCTGAACTGGTTCGGCTCGGGCGACCATGCGCCGCTCTACCTCGCACGCAAGCGCGGCTTCTACACCGAGGAAGGGATCGACCTCACGATCAACCGCGGCACCGGCTCGGCCGACACGGCCCGCCGCATCGAGGTCAAGCAGGCCGATTTCGGCATCTCCGACGCGCCCACGGTGATCGCCGCCGTGGCGAAGAACGCCGACCTCGTCATGCTCGGCGTGGTGTTCGACAAGGCGGCAAACAACGCCTTCTTCTACAAGGAACGCAACTTCCGCACGCCCGCGGACCTGGCCGGGAAGAAGGTGGCACTGCCGCCGGGCGACAGCCACCGCATCGTCTGGCCAGCCTTCGCACGCGCCAACGGGGTGGACCCGGCAAGCATCACCATGGTGAACGTGCGGCCCGAGGGGAAGCAGGCCATCGTCGTCTCGCGCGAGGTGGATCTCTCCTTTGATCTCTACTCCGGCTATCCCCTGTGGGAGCGGGCACTCGGCCAGGGCAATGTCGGCCACATGCTCTGGGCCGATCACGGCTTCCAACTCTACGGGCACACCTACATCGCGCATCGCGACACGGTGCGGGAGCGCGGTGACCTGTGCCGGCGCTTCCTGCGCGCGACCTATCGGGGCTGGGCGGCGGCGGCGGCGGACCATGGGGCAGCGGTGGATGCGCTGGTCGCCGATGCCGGCGCCGGACTCGAGCGCGGCGCGCTGCTCGCGGCCATGCCCTATGTGATGGAGCTCTGCGTCACCGAGCGGTCGCGGGAGCACGGGCTCGGCTGGATCCTGCCGCAGCTCATGTCGTCCACGCTCGACATCACCGCCTCGGGCGGCACGCTGGAACGCAAGCCGGAACTCGCTTCGCTGTTCACGAACGAGTTCAACTCGCGGATCAAGCCGGCCGCCTGAATGCCGGGGGCTCGGCGGTTCAGCCGCGCCCCCGCGCCTCCAGCGCTGCGAGGTTGGGGATCGGCCGACGGAAATCCGGCAGGTCCCGGAAGTGCTGCTCCAGCGCCAGGGCGGCGTCCAGGGTGAAGCCGTCGGCGCCGCGCGGCCCCACCACCTGCAGGCCGAAGGGCATGCCATTCTCGTCCAGCCCGCAGGGGATGCAGATGGCCGGATGCCCCATCATGGAGATGCCGTAGGTGACGCCGGAGGTGTCGAAATAGCCGGTCAGGGGGATGCCCTCCATCTCGGTCGGGAAGGGCAGCATCTTCGGGAAGGGCGTCAGGGCCTGCGTTGGCAGCAGCAGCAGGTCGTGGCGGCCGAAGAAGTCCTGGAAGGCGCGGTACACCCGCGTCTGCTCGGCATGCGCATCCGCCAGGTCGGAGAGGCTGTAGCGCAGCCCTTCCTCGTAGTTGCTGCGCGTGTTGCCGCCCAGCAGCGCCGGGTCGCGTTCGTAGTATTTGCGGAATCCCGCCAGGAAATTGGTGCAGCGGATGACGCGGTAGGCACGGTCGATGCCCGCCATGTCCGGATCCTCCGCCTCGCAGCGCGCAAGCGCCGGCGCCAGCGCCGCCATGCGGGAGAGGAAGACGCGGCGGATGCTGGGCGCCACCGGCGCGAAGCCGAGATCGACGCTGGTCGCCACCCGCAGCGCGGCGAGATCCACCGGCCGGCGCAGCGTCAGCGTGTCCGGATCGCCGAGCAGCGGATTGGCCATCGGGTCGCGGCTGTCCGCGCTGGCCATGGCGCCGAGCAGCAGCGCCGTATCCGCCACGTCGCGGCCCATCGGCCCCTGCACCGACAGCACCGACCAGCCCTGCCGCCGCCGTTCCGAGGCGACGAGACCCGGCGTGGGGCGGAAGCCGACCACGCCGGACCAGGCGGCCGGCTTGCGCAGCGATCCGCCGGTATCGGAACCCGTGCAGAGCGGCAGCATGGAGGTGGCGAGCGCCACCCCCGACCCGCCGCTCGATCCCGCGCAGGACAGCGCCGGATCGAAGGCATTGCCGGTGGCGCCATAGACATCGTTGAGCGTGTTGCCGCCGGTGCCGAATTCCGGCGTGTTGGTCTTGGCGAGGATGATGGCGCCGGCCTGGCGCAGGGCCGCCACTATCCGCTCGTCCTGCTCCGGCACATGGTCGCGGAACATCGGCGAGCCGTAGGTGGTGCGCAGTCCCGCCGTGTCGTTCAGGTCCTTCACGCCGACCGGCAGGCCATGCAGCGCGCCGAGTTTCCCGCCGCGCATCACCGCGGCCTCTGCCGCCCGGGCGGCCTCCAGCCCCCGCTCGAAATCGGTCGCGACCACGGCGTTCACCGCGGGGTTCACCGCCTCGATGCGGCGGATGCAATCCCGCAGCAGCTCCACCGGGGAGATCCGGCGGGTGCCGATCAGCCGGCGGAGCTCCACCGCCGGCAGGTCGCAGAGCAGCGCCTGCGCCTGGCTCATTGTGCCCGCCGCGTCGCCATGGCGAGCGTCGCCTGGTTGGCCTGCGGCGTGTAGGCGAGGTCCGGCTTCGTCGCCCAGGTCGAAACCCAGAAGACCAGCGGCAGGATCGCCCGGTCGTTCATCACGGTCACCATCGTCTCCTGCAGGATGGCGCGACGGCGATCCTCGTCCACCGTCACCAGCGCCTGCCGGATCGCCGCGTCCACTTCGGGGTTGGAGTAGCGGCCGCGGTTGGATCCGCCATAGGCGCCGCCGCGGGTGTGGACGATGCCGACGAAGGTGCCGGCCGCCTCGCCGGTGCCCGCACCCCAGCTATGCAGCATGTGCGACAGCTCGAAGCGCAAGGTGCGGCCGGAATAGACGGTGTGCGGCATCGTCTCGATCGCCGTGCGGATGCCGATGCGGCCCCACATCGACGCGATCGCCTGCACGGTGCGCGCAGCGTTCACGATGCGGTCGTTGCTGGTGTGCAGGACGATGCGGAAGCCGTCGGGATAGCCGGCCTCCGCCAGGAGCTGGCGGGCGCGCTCGGGGTCCGGCGTCTCCGGCTGGATCGCCGGATTGTAGCCGAAGAAGCCCTCCGGGATGAGCTGGTTGGCGCGCACTGCCTGCCCCTCGTTCACCCGCTCCACGATCACGTCGCGGTCGATGGCGAGCGACAGGGCTTGGCGCACGCGCAGGTCACGCATCGGGTTGCGGGGCAGCGGGTTGCCGGCGTTGTCGCTGGCATTGCCGGCGATCGGCACCTCGTTCTGCACATCGACCGAAAGGAAGGTCATGCGATTGGTGCTGCCGGACCACAGGCGGACGCTGTTCTCGCTGCGCAGCCGTGCCATGTCGGTGCTCGGCACTTCGTTGATCATGTCCACGTCGCCGGCCAGGATCGCGGCGACGCGGGCCGGGCCGACGGTGATGATGCGGAAGGTCACGCGCTCCCACGGCTCCGCGCCACCCCAGTAGTTCGGGTTCCGCTCATAGACCATGCGGTCACCCGGGCGGTGCTCCGCCAGGCGGTAGGGGCCGGTGCCGATCGCCGCCCGCACCGCCTGGTAGTCCGCCGTGCTGGCGCCTTCGCCGTGGCGGCGGGAGATGATGGCGACGGAGCTGAGGTCGATCGCCAGCAGCGGCGCGGGGCCATCCGTGTGGATGCGGATGGTGTGCGGATCGACGACCTCCACGCGCTTGATCTGCTTGGTGAAGGTGCCGAAGGAGCTCGGGCTGTTCGGCACGCGCGGGGCGCGCTCCAGCGAGAAGGCGACGTCGTCCGCGGTGAAGGGCGTGCCGTCATGGAAGGTCACGCCGCGGCGCAGCCTGAACTCCCAGGTGGTCTCGTCCACCAGCCGCCAGGACTCCGCCAGGCCAGGCCGGATCTGCTGGCGTGCGTCCTGGTGCGTCAGCGCATCGAAGACATGCCGCGCCTGGGAGTTGTTCACGCCGTTGTTGTGGAAATGCGGATCGAGCGAGGTGGGCGGCGCGGCCAGGCCGATGCGCAGCTCCGCGGCCTCGGCGGCGCCATACAGGGGCACGGCGGCGAGCAGCAGCGCCAGGCCGCCGGCGGCGAGGCGGGGGATGGTGGGCATCGCGGTCTCCTTCTCCGTGCCAGCACCGCTGGCGTTGCGATACGCCAGCACCGCTGGCGCTGATGCGCGGTCTCCCTCACTCCGGCAGCAGCAGGCCGGACAGGATGGTGTTGAAATCGTCCGCCGCCTCGTAGCTGACCCAGTGGCCGGCGCCGGGGATGGCGCGGAAGGGCAGCGCCGGGTCGGCGGCTTGCAGCACCTCGCGCCGCGCATCCAGCGCGCCGCGCGCGATGTTGTCCTGCTCGCCCCAGATGGCCGCCAGCCTGCCGCGCAGCGCAGGCAGGCTGCGGCGCAGGACGTCGGTGCGGCTGATCTCCGGGCTGCGCACGCGGCCGGCCTCGGCATTGCGCTCCTGCAGATGCAGCGCCAGCGGGTCGATGCGACGCGGATCGGCGAACATCAGCACCTCCAGAGTCTGCCGGTGCACCGCCAGCCGCGCCGCGCGGTCCGGTAGCCGCCGCCAGGAGCCCATCGGCGCCATCGCGGCGCGCGGCAGGCCCAGGCCGTTGGCGCCCACGATGACGAAGCGCCGCAGCGCCGGCCCCAGCCGCACCGCCACCGGCCCGCCCAGCACGCCGCCGAAGGAGAAGCCGACGAGGTCCACCCGGCAGCCGGCGGGCAGCAGGCGGTGCAGGCCCTCGACGATGATGGCTGCCATGGCATCCGGGTCGTCGGGCTGCGGCGGCGTGGCGGATTCGCCCAGCCCCGGCAGGTCCACGGCCAGCACCTGCCACCGGCGCGCCAGCGGCAGCACATTGCGGATCCAGTGGTTCCAGGACCCGTAGCCGCCATGCAGCAGCACCAGCGGAGGGCCTTCGCCCCAGATGTGCCAGACCAGGCTGCCCTCGCCGCAGGGGGTTTCCGCCCGCCTGGCAAGCCCCGCGACATGCGCCTCGATCTCCGCCGGCGTCGCGCCCAGCGCGGCGAGGTCGGGCGGGATCGGCGCCAGGGCGGGCAGCAGGTCCTGCATCAGCGCCCCTGGAAGGCCGGCTTGCGCTTCTCCATGAAGGCGCGGCGGCCCTCGGTGTAGTCGGCGCTGTTGAAGCAGGTCTCGACATGGCCGCGCATCATCGCCGCGTCCTGCTCGCTCTCCGGCTTCATCAGTTCGTTCACGATGGCCTTGGACGCGCGCTGCGACAGCGGGGCCTTCTCGGCCAGCGTGGCGGCGTAGCTGCGCACCACCTCCTCCAGCGCCTCCGGCGCCGCGACGCGGTTGATGAGGCCGACGCGCAGTGCCTCTTCGGCGTCCAGTCGCCTGGCGGAGAACAGGATGTCCTTGGCCACGGATGGCCCGACCAGGTTCACCAGGCGCCGCAGATTGTCCTGCGAATAGGCGATGCCGAGATTGGCGGCGGGGATGCCGAACCGCGCATCATCCGCTGCGAAACGCAGGTCGGCCGCCATCGCGATGCCGAGCCCTCCGCCCATGCAGAAGCCGCGGATCAGAGCGATCAGCGGCTTGTCGAAGCCGTTGAGCGCCGCGCGCGCACCGTCCGACACCGCCGAGTAGGCGGCCGCGGCTTCGGCATCGGCGCGCGACTTCTCGAACTGCGAGATGTCGGCGCCGGAGACGAAGGCCTTGTCCCCGTCGCCCTGCATCACCACCACGCGGATCGCCGGATCGGCCTGGAAATCCTTCACGATCTCCGCCATCGCGCCCCACATCTCGAGAGACATGGCGTTGCGCTTCGCGGGATTGCTGAAGGTCATCCAGGCGATCCCGCCGGCCTTCTCCGAGAGCATGCGCCCGGTCATCGTCCGCGCTCCCTCAGACCACGTTGCGCTTGCGGAGCTGCCCGATGGTGTCAGCATCGTAGCCGATCTCCCGCAGCAGCGCGTCGCTGTGCTCGCCGAGCTCCGGCGTCGGCATCCGCAGCGTCTCCGGCTGCGGGGCGGCGGACATGTTGATCGGCTGCCCGACCACGCCGAGCGTGCCGAGCGCCGCGTGCTCCACCTTCCGCGCGATGCCGAGATGCTGGACCTGCGGATCCCCGAAGGTCTGGTCGATGCTGTAGATCGGGCCGCTCGGCACGCCCGCCCTGGTCAGCAGGTCCACCAGCTCCTGCCGGCTCATCCGGGCGGTGATCTCGGCGATCGCGGCGTTCAGCGCGGCGCGGTTGCGGCGGCGCTTGCCGGAGTCGCTGTAGTCCGGGTGCGTGATCAGGTCCGGCCGGCCGAGCGCCTCGCACAGCCGGCGATACAGCCGGTCGCCGGCGGCGGCGATGTTCACCGTGCCGTCGGTGGTGGGGAAGACGCCCGTCGGCGTGCTGGTCGGGTGGTCGTTGCCGGCCTGGCCGGGCACCTCATGGTCAATCAGCCACCGGCTCCCCTGGAAGTCCAACATGGCGATCTGCGCTTCCAGCAGCGAGGTGTGCACCCATTGCCCCACGCCGGTGTGCTCGCGGTCGAGCAGCGCGATCAGCACGCCCTGGGCCAGGAAATGGCCGGAGGTGAGGTCGGCGATCGGGATGCCGACGCGCACCGGACCCTGGCCCGGCAGGCCGGTGATGGACATCAGCCCACCCATGCCCTGCGCGATCTGGTCCACCCCCGGCCGCGTCGCATAGGGCCCGTCCTGCCCGAAGCCCGAGATGCTGCCATAGACGATGCGCGGGTTCACCGTGCGGCAGGCCTCGTAGTCCACGCCGAGACGGGTCTTCACGTCGGAGCGGTAGTTCTCCAGCACCACATCCGCCGTCTCGACCAGCTTGAAGAAGATCGCCTTCCCCTCGGCCTCCTTCAGGTTGAGCGTCAGGCTGCGCTTGTTGCGGTGCAGGTTCTGGAAGTCGGAGCCATGCCGCTTGCCGATCAGCCCGCCGCCCGGCTCGTCATCCAGCGCCGCCGGCGGCTCGATCTTGATCACGTCGGCGCCCCAATCGGCCAGTTGCCGCGCCGCGGTCGGGCCGGCGCGATGCGCGGTGAGGTCGAGCACCCGGAAACGCGATAGCGGCAGACGCGATGACGACATCATTTTCCTCCGACCCTGGTGCCCCGTGCCCAGACAGCCGCCGAATGCCAACACACGGCGCTGGCCGACCGCAAGCACGGCGCGCGGCCGGTTTCCGCCCATCGGAATGTGAGTTGCGCCATCAGCGCCTGGCGGGCGGGGCCGCGGGCAAGCTGCCCATGACACGCGAGAGCCGGGTCGCGCGCTCCATCAACAGCCGGGCGAAGCGCGCCTCGTCCCCCGCGCCGAACCTCGCCTGCGGCAGGGTGATGCAGAGATCGGCGACGATGCGGCCATGTGCGCCGAAGATCGGCGCGGCCATGCCCACTGCGCCGCTTGTCTGCTCGCCGCGCGTGATCGCGTAGCCATGCGCGCGGATCCGCGCCAGCCGCCTGGCCAGCACGGCACCCTCCGGTGGCGACCGGCCGTTGACCGGGGACAATTCGCCGCGCCCCAGCACATCCTCCAGATCCTGCCGCCCGAGCCAGGCGAGTATGCACAGGCCCGTGGCGCCCCACAGGAGCGACCGGGCGCGGTGCATGCGGATCTCGTAGGGCAAGGGCTGTGCCGCCGGCGCCTTGTCGATGAACATCATGGTCAGGGCCTGCGGCAGCAGCATGCCGAGCATGCAGGTTTCCGCCGTCTCGCGCGCCACCTCCTCCAGCACCGGACGGGCCAGGCGCAGCACACCGGTCTTGCGGGCGGCCAGCGCGCCGATCCGGCTGAACTCGGCACTCACCCGATAGCGGCGACGTGGCGCGCGCTCGATCATGCCGGCCTCGATCAGCTGCTCCAGCAGCCGGTGCAGCGTGCTCGGCGCCAGGCCCAGCTCGCCAGACAGGTCCTTGATCGACACGCTGGCGCCCGCCTCGGCGAAGCTGCGCAACAGGCCGACGACACGGGACACGACGCTGACGCCGGCTGCGCCGCTCAGGGCCTCCGCCGGGGCGGTCCGCATTGCCGAAGGCGTGCCCGGAACCGCGGCTGCCATGCATCCTCCGCTCGCCGATCCACTGCGGCGCCGAGCGTGCATTCCGCTGGGTGGAAACCGGCAAGTAAGGCCCCGTCGCCGCCGGAGATGCAATGGTAATGTCATCCAGGTCATGTTCAACGCAGCTGGGGGAAGACACCGATGAGCACAGCCGAGGGAGTGCTGGCGGGAAAGGTCGCGATCGTCACCGGCGCGGCGCGGCGCAATGGGCGCGACACCGCCTATGCGCTCGCCGGTGCCGGCGCCGCCGTGGTGGTGAACACCCGCGCCTCGATGGCGGAGGTGGAGGCGGTGGCCGCGGAGATCCGCGGGCGCGGCGGCAGGGCCCTCGCCATCCAGGCCGATGTGACCTCCGAGGCCGACGTCGCCCGCATGGTGGCGACGACGGTGGCCGAGTTCGGCCGGCTCGACATCCTGGTGAACAACGCCGCCGACCGCGCCATCGCCCCCTTCGTCGAGATGGAGCTGGCGGAGTGGCGCCGGGTGACCGGCATCATCCTGGATGGCGCGTTCCTCTGCGCCCGCGCTGCCATCCCGCACATGATCGCGGCCGGCGGCGGGCGCATCATCAACATGGGTGGCGTCACCGGCCATATCGGCGCGCACCAGCGCGCCCATGTCAGCACCGCCAAGGCGGGCCTGGTCGGCCTGACCAAGGCGCTGGCCGTGGAGTTCGGCGGCGACGGCATCACGGTGAACTGCGTCGTGCCCGGCAAGATCGGCGGCCCGCGCAGCGCCACCGCAGGCGAAGCGCCGGGCAGCGGCGGCGCCCGGGTGCTGACCGGCGGGGAAGGCAGGACGGAGGAGGTGGCGGCCATGATCCTGCACCTCTGCCTGCCGGTCAGCCGCTTCATCACCGGCCAGTCCATCCATATCAGCGGTGGCGCCTACCTGCCCTGACCCGCCCCCGGCCGTCCGCGCTGCCCAAAGCGCATCCGGAGCGCGGCCGACGACGACAGGGATCTCGAATGGCTGGCGAAGGTGGGCAATGCCTTCGTCGCCGCCTTCCGAAGGATCGCGTGGCCTCCGCGGCTCCGCTGACCTGCCCACCGGAGCAGCGGCGCGTCGCTTCGAGATCGATTGGCGCCGCGCCGGCAGAAATCGCCTCAGCAGGCTGACAGCGCAACGGTCCAATGCTGGACGGCCGCGGCACAACCTCCCGGCGTCCCAGCCTCGGCACGAGGTTCATGGGCACGCGGAAGCGAATGGAATGATGGCGGTTCCTGCTCAAGAGGCAGGACGGGGCGGTTCGGCCCATGTGGTGCGACCTGTGCTACAGGCGCTGCCCAGGGTTACCGCAATTCCTTGATTTCAACGGCGGGTGGTGGAGCTGAGGGGAATCTCCACCACGGCAGACACGTCGAAATCAGCCAGGAACAAGGGCTTCTCGCGAGAGAGGCACCGGTCCTATGTTACACGATGTGTTACGCGGTGTGTAGCATGGAGAACGCTCGGGTGGCTCACAGCGGTCACTGAAGTGGTGACAAGGGTGTGTCTTGGCACATCACCATGCGCACCCGCTGGAGCGCGCCGGGATCGGGCAGCGGATCGCCATCCACGGCGGCAAGGTCGGCGAGCAGGCCCGGCCCAGGAAGCCCCTGTCGAAGAGGTGGCAGATCCGGTCCGCCGTGCCGGTGAGAGCCCCTACCGCCTGCGCCGGCGATGCCCCGAGCCGCACCAGCTCCGCGGCAGCCCAGGTCTGCCGGCCATGCGTGTTGTCGCCGCCGAAACCGGGCGGGATGCCGCGTGCAAGGGCAAGCGGCACTCAGCGCCTGATGGTCGCACAGCCCGCCTCCAGCCGGGCGGGAGTGGCCGCGGCCGCCAGCGCCATGCCGTCGGGTCGCAGGAAGCGCCCGAGGGTCGCAACCAGCGCCGTGCCGTTCGCCGCGATGGCCTCAAGCGCCACGCCCCAATCTGATGATTTTCATGGCCGCCAAGGCGATCGCGTTGCGCCACGATGGTCATCTACCCATAGGCTGGGGATGGGAACGCCCCGCCAAACCCCTGCCGCCCAGACTGCCGACTGGCTCGAGCAGATGCAGAAGAGCATGGAGGCTCAGCGCCCGGGCAATGCCTGGTTCGCGATGACCTTCCACCCCTGCCTCGGGCGCCAGGACGACATCCAGGCCGAGATCTGCCTTCATCGGCTCGACGGCCACATCGCCAGGGTTCTCTTCGGGAGCAGGTGGAGGAATGGGCCGGCACGCCGGCAGCG
The DNA here is from genome assembly GCF_041690465.1 of Falsiroseomonas sp. Lineage (GTDB taxonomy): Bacteria > Pseudomonadota > Alphaproteobacteria > Acetobacterales > Acetobacteraceae > Falsiroseomonas. Next base: position 446,467 of record NZ_JAWLHG010000001.1, read on the forward strand.
CCCCTGGGCGGCGCTGATCGGCCAGGACGGTGTGCAAGGATTCCACTTCCATGGCCTGGTCGCTGTCCCGGCGGCTGACGCACTGCGGTTTGAGTTCGCCGCGCAGGCAGCGCAGCGTGACGTTGCCCCATATGGCTCGGTCCACCTGCAGCAGCTCACCACCGAGCGTGTCTGGCTGGACTATGCGACACGCCAGATGCGGCTCTGCAACTCGACCGCCTTCATCGTCCTTCCCGCTTCCCAGCCCTGCCCCTTCACGCTCCTGCCCAAATCGCGCCGATCCCACGCCCTCGCAGCCTCAAGCCACGCACCTCAACCGAACCAGCCAGCACTCGACCAACCAGCTCCCCCGCAAGCCCTCCTCTAGCCAGCAATCTCGACGACAGCCCCGACAGCAGGGGACGCGAAGGGCACATCTGCAGCGCGTCTCGTCAGTGCCGACTTCCCGACTTTGGGGAGCGGAGATGTCGTCGCTGTGATCAACAGCAGGCCTGTTCACAACGGGAACATCGCCGCAGGCACAAATGTCGAGGCGGCCTCTGCCGCGCGCCCAGAGGCCGCCTCCGAGCTTTTGGCGCGATCACCCTTCAGTCCGCCCGAGCAGCCATTCCAGACGCTTCCCGGATGCTCCCGTCACGCAGCCAGCGAAATGTCGGCCTGCCCTCTGGCGGCTGGCCGCGGGGCACCCAGGGCACGGGCCTCTATGCGAGCCGCGTCACCCGCGGTCGCCGCCGCTGCGCCAGCGTTGATCGCGCTCGGGCGCCCCCACGCTCGGTGTGCTCAGTCTGGCCGGTCGCGGGCTACCCATCCGTCGTCATCATCGGCGGCAGCCGGGCCGCGATCCGCCGTGCCGCGGCCATCACCTCCGGGCCGAGCGCGGCGAGCGCGTCGCGGCTCAGGCGGAAGGCCGGCGCCGTCAAGCTGATGGCGCCCGCAGGCCGGCCCTGCCGGTCCAGGATCGGCACGCCCAGGCTCCGCACCTCGGCAGCCTGCTCGCCGTCATCCAGGGCGAAGCCGCGCTGGCGGCTCTCCATGAGGTCACGCTCCAGCGCGCGGCGATCGGTGATGGTGCGCGGCGTGTGGCGTTCGAGCGCGATGGCATCGAGCAGGGCCGAAAGTCGGCCCGGCGGCAGGAAGGCCAGCACCGCCTTGCCCGTGCCGCTGCAATAGGCCGGGCCACGGGCGCCGACGCGCAGGCGGAAGCTGACCGGCTGCGGGCTGTCCGCCTGTGCCAGGTAGAGCATCTCGGTGCCCTGCAGCACGGCCAGCCGCACCGTCTCCCGCGTTGCGTCGCGCAGCCGCATCATCTCCTCCTCGGCGGCGCTGCGAAGGTCGATCCCGGTCCAGGCGCGGTTCGCCAGCTCGACCAGGCGCAGCCCCAGCCGCCAGCCCCCGCGTGGGTCCGGCATCACCAGGCGCTCCTCCTGCAGCGCAGCGAGGATGCGGTGCAACGTCGCCTTCGAATGGCCGGTGGCGGCGAGCAGCTCGGCGAAGCGCGGTGGCTCCGCCGCCTCGGCGATCACGGCGAGCACCTCGACATGGCGGGCGAAGACGCCCTTCGGCGGCACCTCGGCAGGCGGCAGGTCCGGCATAGCGGCACCACACCACGGTTCCGATCAATGGAACAGCGGCGGCGCAGCACCGAGAGGCGCTTGACCCGGCCTTCGTCTCACATGCACTCTCATTCAATAGAACTTAGTTCCATCTGATGGAACTGACGGGTGTGTAGATCACGGAGGAAACGCGATTGTCGCCACTGCCCCGCCTGTCGGGCGTCCATCCCATCCTCTACGCCTTCTACGGTCCCGACGGCCGGCTCGACCGCGACGCGCTGGACCGCCAGGTGGATATGTGCCTCGCCGCCGGGTGCCACGGCATCGCGCTGCTCGGCCTGGTGACCGAGGTGTTCCGCCTCTCCACCGCCGAGCGGCTGGACCTGGTGGGCTGGGCAGCCGCCCGCGTCGCGCGGCGCGTGCCGGTGATGGCGACCGTCGCCGAGGCCTCGGTGCACGGCCAGCTCGACTTCATCACCGAGGCGAAGCGGCGCGGCGCCGACTGGGTCGTGCTGCAGCCGCCGCCGGTGAAAGGCGTGCCCGAGCGGGAGATCCTGCGCTTCCTGGGTGAGGTCGCCGATCGCTCGCCACTACCCGTCGGAATCCAGAACAACCCGCTGAACATGGATGTGTCGGTCTCGAACGACGCGCTGCTCGCCCTCCATCGCAACCATCCGAACATCCGCTTCATGAAGGCCGAGGGACCGGCCGTCTCGGTCGCCGCCTTCGCGCGGGAGGCGTCGCGCAGCTGCGATGTCTTTGCCGGTCATGGCGGCATCGAATGGCCGACCAATCTGCGCAGCGGCTGCCAGGGCCTGATCCCGGCGCCGGAGCTGGTGGATGCGCAGGTCGCGCTGTGGCGTCTCTGGTCCGCGGGCGAGACGGAGCGCGCCGAGGCGCTGCACCGCGCCATCCTGCCCGTCATCGTCTTCATGTCGCGCTCGCTGCCGCTGCTGATCGCTTACGGCAAGCGGCTGATGGCGCTGCGGATGGGCTGGCACGAGGTGCATCCGCGCCTGCCGGAGCCCGGCGTGACGCCCTTCGGCATGGAGGAGATCAGGCGCTTCGCCGAGCTGCTCGGGCCGCTGCCGATGGCGCCGGATGCGCCGCTCTCGCCCGCGCTGCGCCTCGCCGCGGGCCTCGACTGACGCAACAAGGAGGAAGCACCATGCAATCCACACGTCGCGCCCTGCTCGCCGCCGCCGGCGGGCTCCTCGCCGTTCCCGCGCTCGCGCAGGGCGGCTGGCCGGAGCGCAACCTGCGCCTGATCGTCCCGCTCTCGCCCGGTGGCATCGCGGACATCCTCTCGCGGCTCGTCGCCGAGCACCTGCAGGCGCGGCTCGGCCGCCCCGTCGCGGTGGAGAATCGCACCGGCGCCGGCGGCGCCATCGGCATGGAGGCTGTCGCCCGCGCCGCGCCGGATGGCTACACGCTCGGCATGGGCAATATCGCCGCGAACGCGATCCTGCCCGCGCTGAAGCGTGGCAACCTGCCCTTCGACCCGGTGCGGGACTTCACGCCGATCTCGCAGGTCGCGCAGACGCCGAGCGTGCTGGTGGTGAACCCGCGGAAGGTGCCGGTGCAGGACCTCCGCGGCTTCCTCGATCACATCAAGGCCAATCCAGACAAGCTGAGCTTCGGCTCCTCCGGCGTCGGCACCAGCCTGCATCTCGGCATGGAGCTGCTGATGCTGGAGACCGGCGCCAGGATGACGCATGTGCCCTTCCGCGGCTCCTCCGACATGATCACCGCGATCGTCTCCGGCCAGGTGGACATGGCGCTCGACGGCTTCGCCACCGCCTGGCCGCATGTCGAGGCCGGCCGCCTGCGCGCCATCGCCGTGCCGACCGCCGAGCGCCTGCCCTTCGCGCCCGACCTGCCGGCGATCGCGGAGCTGGTGCCCAGCGTGCAGCTCACGCCCTGGCACGGCATCATGGGCCCCGCCGGCATCCCCGCCCCGGTCGCCGAGCGCCTCTCCGCCGAGATCGGCGCCTTCCTGCGCATGCCGGCGACGGTGGAGCGCATCCGCGGCATGCGTGCGGTGCCGGCGCCGAGCTCGCCGGCGGAATTCGGGCGGCTGATGGCGAGCGAGGCGGAACGCTTCCGCAGCCTCGTCGAGCGCACCGGCATCACCGTGGGCTGAGGCGCTGCCAGTGTCGGAGATGATCGCCGCCGTTGAAACCTACGTCGTCGTCGTGCCGCGCGACGTGCCCTACCTCGGGCCGCTGCGCGAGGGCGAGACGGTCAACAGCCGCGGCTACTTCATTCGCCGCGGCAACCGCTCGGTCTATCCGACCACCGACACCTCGCTGCTGGTGAAGGTCACCACCGCATCGGGCGCCGTCGGCTGGGGCGAGTGCTACGCGATCGTCGCGCCCGGCGCGGTGGCGGAGATCCTGACCGACCTGCTCGGCCCGCTCTGCATCGGCCGCGACCCGCGCGACCCGGTGCCGCTGCACGAGGACCTCTACGACACGATGCGGGTGCGCGGCTTCTTCGGCGGCTATTTCGTGGATGCGCTGGCCGGGCTCGACATCGCGGTGTGGGACCTCGCCGCGCGGCTGGCCGGCCTGCCGCTGCACCGGCTGCTGGGCGGGCGCCGGCACGCGACGCTGCCCGCCTATGTCTCGGGCCTGCCGAAACCCACGCTGGCCGAGCGCGTGGCGTTCGCGACCGAGTGGGCGGCCAGGGGATTCGGCGCGGTGAAGTTCGCCGCCGCCGTCGCCGACGAGGGCGCGGAGGCGGAGATGGCGACGCTGCGCGGCGCGCTCGGCCCGGACATCCGCATCGCCTGCGACATGCATTGGAAGCACACGGCGCTCGCCGCCACGCGGCTGATCGACCGCCTGCACGCCCACGACCTCTGGTTTGCCGAGGCGCCGGTCGCGCCGGAGGACATGGAGGGCCAGCGCGAGGTCGCCGCCAAGGCGCGGACCTCCATCGCGCTCGGCGAGGAGTGGCGCACCGCCTTCGAATACCGGCCGCGCCTCGTCGCGCGCTGCATGGACGTGATCCAGCCGGAGATGGCGCATACCGGCGTCACCGAGTTCATGAAGATCGGCCGCATGGCCGAGGCCTTCCATTGCCGGATCATCCCGCATGCCTCGATCGGCATCGGCATCTTCCAGGCGGCGAGCCTGCACGCCTCGGCCGCGCTGCAGAACTGCGACGGACACGAATACCAGCACTCGATCTTCGACCGGAACCTGCACTTCGTCGAAGGCGGTATGCGCTGCGAGGCAGGCTTCTACCATCTGCCCGAAGGTCCGGGCCTAGGTGTCGCGCCCGGCGCCGAGATGTGGCGATTCGCGCGCCGGCACGAGGGGTGATGCGGCGGGTGTGCTGGACCGCGCCGGAGGGCCGAACCGGGGATGAACACCCGTGCAGCCCGAGCGTTTGCGCCCCATGCCAAAGCGCCAGGCTGCCCAGTAACGAAGGACCGCCGACTGGCTGGCCGCCTACCGCGCTCTGGCGGGATCCTATCGTTTCGGCTTCTGGCTCTCCATGGCGGCCTATGCGCTGGGGGCGGTCGCATTCTGGACCCTTCGCCATCCGATCAGGCGCTGAGGCTGTCCGCGGGGGCCTGCCTCCCGCCTAAAGCGCCCCGCGCCGTCCTGATGAGCCGCGTCACGACCATGTCGCGGCCGTAGCCCAACGCGTGGTGATCCTGAAGGCCGAGCGGACGGTGGCTGGCCTGGCCGTAGCACAACTTGGCCCTGCCGAGCCTGCCGGGATGAAGATGCGCGACGGGAACAAGAAGCTGCCCAGGCGTAATTCCAAGTAGATTGGCGGCGCATTTTCATAGCTATCCTGGTTTATTCGCGGCCGCCGGCCGTTTTCCGCGTCGTCGCAGCCTTCTGCTTACCCCCCTTTTCCCGTAGGGGCGCCCTGCCGCGTGGCGGCCAGGATGCGAGGCGAGAGGGAGCGCGGATGCGGGGTGACGGCGATGCTCGGGCAGACGTTCGGTGGTTCAGCCATGCCGAGGGCGCGCAGGAGCTCGGAATCAAGGTCAAGAGCTTCCGCCGCCTTGCCGCACGCCAGGGCTGGGAGCGGATGAGCGGCAATGATGGCGGCGACCGCGTCGCGGTGCCTGTCGAGGTGATCGACCGCTACAAGCTGCGGCGCACCCCGGCACAGACCGCCACCTCGCGGCTCGGACGCGAGGGCGCCGTCACCGTGGCCGAGACGATCGCCGGCCTGCTGGCGAGCCGCTACGCGGCCGAGGCGCGGGCCCGTGGCCTCGAAGCCGAGCTGTCGCAGCAGCGGGAGCGCGCGACGAAGGCGGAGGCTGCGACGGCGGAGCTGCGGCGCATGCTGACCCTTGCGGAAGGGGTGCTGCGGAGTGCGTCCGACGCGCGTGGCGAGGCCGAGACGGCTGCCGCGCAGGCGCGCGACGCAGCCGGCCATGCCTTCGCCGAGGCCGAGCAATTGAAGCGCGAACTGGACGCCGCGATCGCGGAAGGTGGCGGACTGCGGGAAGCTCTCTCCGCGCAGCAGGTGGAGCGGGAGAGGCTGCGGGCGGATCTCGACGGTGCCGGCGCCGCGGCACGCGAGGCCGAGACCGCTCTGCGCCTCGCACGGGAGGCGGCGGAGGAAGCTGAGCTCGCACGTCGCGAGGCGGAGGCGCGTGCCAGCGCGGAGGCCGCCCACGCTCTCGATGAGGGTAGGCGCGCCGCCGAGGCGGTGCAGCGCGCTGAAGAAGCCGAGCGCCGCGCGGCCATCGCGGAGACGCGCCAGCAGGCCCTGCGCGCCGAGGCCGAGCGCCGGGCCGAGGAGGGCCGACGCCAAGCCGCGGCCGAGGCTGCCGCGAAGGCCCGGGCCTCGCAGCCCTGGTGGCGGAAGGTGTTCAGGCGTTGACCCACGGCGCGGTGGTTCAAGCCGTCTGCGCGGCGCCTTGCGCAGCAGCGCGGTTGGACGGGACGGCTCGAGACGGCGCGCAGCGTCGCTGCTGACTGGCGGCCGTGCCCGGGGGAGCAAGGGCGACAGCCGCTTCCCGCCCCTCCATGACGTGTATTAGCCAGGACTTGATCTGACAGACGGCGCTGGCTGTTCGAGCCGTTGGGCGTGTCTGTTGTGGTCAGTGGCGCATGATCTTCTCCCTGGCG
>NZ_JAWLHG010000002.1:0-53045 GCF_041690465.1 Falsiroseomonas sp.
GCCATCGGCAACCTCCTTGACCGCTTCAGCCCCGAAGAATGCACCGACTACCTGCGACACTGCGGCTATGCACAGTCAGGCCAATAATGGTCTAGCCTGCGGCCGCCCTGGCGTGCACGCCAGGGCGTGAATCGCTGGTCCCACGAAGGCCGGGCCCGGATGGCCCCGACACAGTCCGGGCCATGCGCGGCTAGGGCCGGAGGTACACCCAGCCGCGCAGCTGGCGCTCCACGATCTCCGGCAGGCCGTTCTGCACGATGGGGATGTCGGGCAGCACGGCCTCCGGCCCGAGGCCGAGCGTGTCGAGGGTGGCGCCGCAGGCGAGGAACTCGATGCCATAGGCCTGCAGGCTGGCGACGCGCTCGGCGACCTGGCTGTCCTCCTTCAGCAGGTGGCGCACGCCCGGGCCGTAGGCGACGACCACCATCTCCACCATGTCCGGGCCGTAGAAGCCCTGGATGTTGATGATGTTGGAGAAGACGGCGTTGGCGCGCTCCGCGTCCCGCTCGCTGATCGACACCACGATGCGGCGCGGCGCGTCGATCGAAGGCTTCGGGTCCGACAACTCCGTCTCCCGCCGCCCGGCCGCGATCAGCGGCAGCGCGGCCGCGGCCGCGAGAAGCCTGCGTCGTCTCATCGTCCGCTTCCCTCCCTGCTCCAGACCAGATGCGCCATCAGCCTGTCCACCGGCGCGAAATCGTCCGTCAGCACCGGCACGCCCGAGGCCGCGATGCGCTGCCGCACGATACCGTCCGGCAGCCGCGCCCAGGCCCGCGGCGGACCGTTGCGGGCCATGATGCGCGGCGCGGCGGTGGGCGTGTCCGAGGCGAGGAGCAGGTACGTCACGCGCCGCCCCTCCGCCTCCGCCATTTCCACCCAGATCTCCACCACCGGGAAGTCGCGCATCAGCGTGGCCGCGAGCGCAAAGAGGAAGCGCGGCTCGCGCTTGTCCTCCATGACGTTGGCGAGGTAGGCGCCGCCGGGCCTGAGGCGCGCGCGCACCGCCCGGTGCCACTCGCGCGTGGCGAGATGCACGGGCATGGCGATGTCGAGGAAGGCGTCCGCGAGGATCACGTCATAGGCCGGCGCCGCCGGCGTGGCCTGGAGCGCGACGCGTCCATCGGCTGTGACGACGCGCAGCGCCTCGCTGTCCGCCAGCCAGAAGTCGCGCCGCGCGGCGGCCGTGACGGCGGGGTCGATCTCGGCGACGGTGAAGCGGCCCCGCGGATGAGCGGCGGCCCAGGCGCGCGGCAGGGTGAAGGCGCCGCCGCCGACGAAGAAGGCGGACGCGTCCGCAGGCAGCCCGCGGCTCGCGGCGATCTCGTCCACCAGGTGCAGGTAGGGCTGCACCAGCAGCCCCGGCTCGTCGCGCACATTGGCGCCATGCGCCAGGTGATCCAGCACCATCAGCCGCGCCGGCTGGCCCACGACGGGTGCGATGTCCACGACGCGGATGCAGAAATAGGCGCTCTCCGTGTCGCAGGCGCTGGCGAGCGCGGGGAGTCGGCCGATGCAGAGCGGGATCAGCAGCGCGGCCGCGATACCGGCCGCTGCGGCAACAACCCGTGCGCGTCGTGCGGCCGCCGCGGCATGGCCAGCCGCCATCAACCCGTAGCCAGCCGCGCAGGCCAGCATTGTGCCGGTCGAGCCGATCCAGGCGACGAAGACGAAGCCCGCGAGCAGCGTGCCCGCGATGGCGCCGAGCGCGGAGAGCGCGAAGAGCCGGCCGAGCACGCGCCCGACCTCGCCCGCGCGCGCCTCCTCCACCGCCAGCTTCGTCACGATCGGGGAGACGGCGCCGACCAGAAGGCTCGGCAGGAAGAACCCGGCGACGGCAAGCCCCAGGATCGCGATGAGCGGATGCACGCCCTCCGCATCGAAGACCGGCGCGGCGAGGCGCAGCGCCGGGATCGCGAGCAGGCACGCGCCCGCGCAGCCCGCGAGCAGCCAGGCGAGCCGCCGGTGCCCGGCGCGCCGGTCGCCCTCGGCCAACCTGCCGCCCCACCAGTGGCCGAGCGAGAAGCCGCCCAGCACCACCGCGATGATCGCCGTCCAGCTGTGCAGCGACATGCCGACATGCGGCGCGAGAAGTCGTCCCGCGACGATCTCCACCACCAGCCCGAGTGCGGAGGACAGCAGGATCGTCGTCGCATCGCCGAGCGCGCGGATTCTCATTGACGCCTCGCTCCGGCGGCGCGATGGAGCATCCCCGGGAGGACATGCGCATGCTGCTCAAGCGCCACCACCTGATCGCCGCCGGCCTCGCCCCGCCCACCGTCGCGCGCGCCGCGCCGGTGCGCACGGACCATGGCTTCACGCAGGACTGGTTCCTCGAAAGCTTCCTGAACCTGCCGGAGGATCTGGCGGAGGCGACAGCCGCGGGCCAGCGCTTCGCCGTGGTGTTCGAGCAGCGCGGCTGCCCCTACTGCGTCGAGATGCACACCGACCACCTGGCGCAGGCGGAGATCGAGGGCTTCATCCGCCCGCGCTTCCGCATCCTCCAGCTCGACCTGCACGGTGCGCGGCCCGTCACCGACTTCGATGGCGAGGTGCTGGAGGAACGTGCGCTGGCTCGCCGGTGGCGCGTGACCTTCACGCCCACCGTCGTCTTCTTCCCCGAGGAGGCGCCTCGCCGTCTGGGGCGGGAGGTGGAGGTCGCGCGCATGCACGGGCTGATGCGCAAGCCGGAATTCCTCGGCCTGTTCACCTTCGTCGCCGAGCGCGGCTATGCGGACGGCACGCAGTTCCGCGCCTGGTGGCAGCGCCGCGGCTGAGCCGGCCGCGGTCGCGCTCATCCGAAGCGTCCCAGGTCGGGCCAACGCTCCAGCATCCAGCCGCCGATTTCCTGGAAGGTGCCGGTCAGCACCATCACGCCGGTCAGCACGAGCAGGCCGCCCACCGCGATCTCCACGGCGCGGAAGTGGCGCCGGAAGCGCCCGACGAAGCGCAGGAAAGGCGTGACGAAGGCAGCGGCCAGCAGGAACGGGATGCCGATTCCGAGTGCGTAGGCAAAAAGCAGCAATGCGCCCTCCACCACGCTGTCCTGCGCGGCGGCTATGGTCAGCACGCCCGCCAGGACGGGGCCCACGCAGGGCGTCCAGCCGAATGCGAAGGCCAGCCCGACTGCATAGGCGCCGCCCAGCGTGACCGGCCGCCGCTCCACATGCATCCGCTTCTCGTAATTCAGCACGCCGATGCGCAGCACGCCGGCGAAGTGCAGCCCGAAGAGGATCAGCACCACGCCCGCGACCTTCGCGAGCGTGTCCATGTGATCGGCGAAGAGCTGCGACAGCGCGCTTGCCGTCGCGCCGAGCAGGGTGAAGACGGTCGCGAAGCCGAGCACGAAGAACAGCGCGGCCAGCATCACGCGGCCGCGGTCGGCGATGACCACCACCGGTCCGCCCGGCGCCGCCCGCAGCGTCACGCCGCCGAGGAAGCCGAGATAGGGCACGATCAGCGGCAGCACGCAGGGGCTGAGGAAGGAGAGCGTCCCTCCGAGCAGCGCCGCGCCGAGCCCGACCTCCATTCACGCGCCGCGCAGACGGAGATGTTCGTGCGGCACGGGGCGGACCGGCCCCTTCGCCAGATGCGCCATCAGCACCTCCCACACCGGCGGGCCCTGCATCCCCTCCGCGACGGAGGCCCAGCCGGCGACGGTGTATTCGCGCGTCGCCTCGATGGGCTGGCCGGTGCGCAGCAGCACGAGGTCGGAGATGCGCCGCCCCGCGGGCGCGGAGACATCCAGCGTCCAGCCGATGCCGCCCACCCGCACCATGTCGCCGCCCTGCTGGAAGTAGGGATCGGGATTGTAGAGGTTGTCGGCCACGTCCTCGAGGATGGTCTTGAGCTGCGCCCCCGTCAGGCGCTGGCGCCAGACGGCCGGGTAGGTCATGGCGGTGTGCGCCCAGACGTCCTCGGCGGTAATGTCGCTGCCGGCCAGCAGTGCATAGCCCCAGCGGAAGGCGGGCGAGAGCGCGATCTCGGCGTCCTGGCCCTGCATCAGCGCCGCCAGGATCACGTCGTCCATCGTGCCGTTGAGGTTGCCGCGCCGCCACAGCGTCGTCTCGGTGCGCCCGACGATTCGGGCGAGATCGGCGGCATAGGGCGCACGCAGGCGCTGGACCAGCGCCGTGGTCTCGGCATCCGGCGCGATGGCGTTCGCGAAGACCGGGATCAGCGCGTGCCGGTGCTCCACCACGCGCCCGCCCTCGACGCGAAGATCGAGGCGCGAGATGAACTTGCCATGGCAGCCCGAGGCGACCAGCAGCGTGCGGCCGACGCGCAGCGCCTCCGGCAGCGCGTCATGCGTGTGGCCCGTCAGGATCACGTCGATTCCGTCCACGCGCGAGGCGAGCTTGCGGTCCACGTCGAAGCCGTTGTGGGAGAGCAGCACCACCACCTCGGCGCCGTCGGCGCGCGCCGCCTCGACCCGCTCGCGGATCTTCTCCTCCTTGATGCCGAAGGACCAGTCCGGGATCATCCAGCGCGGATTGGCGATCGGCGTGTAGGGGAAGGCCTGGCCGATGACGGCGACCTTCACCCCGCCGCGCTCGAAAGTCTTCGTGTGGTCGAAGACGTCCTCGTTCCACTCGGTGTCCTGCACGTTCCCGGCCAGGAAGGCGCAGGACATGGCGGCCACCAGCTCCTTCACGCGCTCGGCGCCGTAGGTGAATTCCCAGTGGCCTGTCGTGGCGTCGGCGGTCAGCGCCTTCAGCGCCTCCACCATGTCGCCGCCCTTCGTTTGCAGCGCGGTCCAGGACCCCTGCAGCGTGTCGCCGCCATCCAGCACCAGCGTGTTGCCCGGCCGCTCCGCGCGGATCGCCTTGATCAGCGCGACGATGCGATCGAGCCCGCCCATCGGGCCATACAGCCGCGCCAGCCGGTCGAAATCCGCATCGGCCAGCGCGTATGCCATCGGGCTGCCTGGCGGGACGCGGTAGCGGTCGAGCAGCGCCTGCCCCGTCAGGTGCGGCACCACGCCGCGCGCCTCGCCGACGCCGACATTCGTCGTCGCCTCCCGGAAGAACATCGGCACGAGCTGGGCATGCAGGTCGGTCACATGCACCAGCGTCACCTGCCCCACCGGCTCGAAGCGCAGCAGGTCGGCCTGCGTCGGCCGGGCCTGGCCACGCGCCGGCCCATGCGCGCCCAGCGCCGCCAGCGCGGCGCCGGCGGCCATCAGATCGCGGCGTGTGAGCATCGCGGAACCCCTCTCAGCGCCGGACCGACGGCGTCTCCACCGGCAGGCCCTGTGCCCGCCAGGCCAGATAGAATTCGAGGTTGGTGAACTCCTCGCTGCCCATCGCCGGCGGCTCGCCGCGCACGTCGTTGACGCAGCCGCGCAGGCGGAACTGCAGGCTGATCACCCGCTGCTCCTTCAGGCGATAGGTCGGGAAGCCGTTGCTCATGCCCTGGCTCAGCAGGTCCGCGCGCAGGCTGCGGCCGTAGTTGTCCTCGTGGCAGGAGCCGCAGCGCATGTCGAGCTGGCCGCGGCGCGTGTTGTAGAACTCCTCGCCGCGGTCGAAGAAGGGCCGGGCGGGGCCGGAGATGTCCACGTTCATCGGCATGCCGCGCGACTGCAGCCCGATGAAGGAGGTCATCGCGTTGAGCTCGCGGCTGTCGACGCGCAGCTCCGGCGCGCCCATCCGCTCCGTGCGGCAGATGTTCACCTGCTGCTCGAGCGTCACGACGCGTCCCTTCGCCGCGTTGTAGGCCGGGTAGCGCGCGCGCACGCCGCGCATCGAGACCGTCGCGTCCTGGTGGCAGGAGGCGCAGGACTGCCCTGCCGTGCCGGTCGGGTGGTTCCAGGCCTGCTCGCCCTCCTCGACCCACAGGAAGGCGGGGTTCTGGAAGTCGTCGTCCTGGATGGCGAGCGTCTCGGGCGTGGCGTAGTTGCGCCCGCTCTCCGGGTTCGGGATTGCGCGCTGTGGTTCCGGGGCCGAGCCCGGCGCCTGCGCCACCGCGAGCCCGGCGACCACCGCCGCCGCGCCCGCACCGATCAGCCAAGCCGCGCGGCGCGCCATGTCGCGCCTACGCGGCCAGGCGGATCGCCTGGGTGAGCTTGCGCTCCTCCCCGGCGTCGTTGGTCCAGGTGAACTCCAGGTTCCCCGCGCGCTCCACCTTGAACGGGAAGGCGATGTAGGGGTTGGCGGAGATCGCCGGGTGCAGGTCCATCGAGAACACCGGCTGACCTTCGAAGCTGCACCGGAAGCTCTTGATGATGTCGCGCGGGATGATCTGGCCTTCCTGGTTCCGGCGCTGGCCGGTCTCCATGATGTGGGAAATCAGGGTGCGGATCTCGATCACCTCGCCGGCCTTGACCTGCGAGGGAAGCCGCACGCGGGGCTGTCCGATAGGGGCTGCCATGAAACGCTCCTCCTTCTCAACCGCCGCAGCCGCCGATGGTGACCTTCACCTCGGCGCGCCCGATGTAGAGCTTGCCGTCGCTCATCTCGGCGACGGCGATGACATCCTGCGTCTGGCCGAGGCGGATGCGCGTGTCGGCCTGCGCGCGGCCCATCGCCGGCGTGAGGTGGAAGGTCGCGACGTCGGGGGTGGGGTTCTTGTCGGCGAAGACGTGCACGGCCTTCACGTGGTCGGCCGCCGTCATCGGGCTTTCGACCGTCACCGTCAGCGGGACGGTGTTGCCGTTCTCCGCGATGGGCGGAAGGCGGAGCGCGACGCGCCCTTCCTCCGGCGTGCGCTCTCCGATGATCCTGCGGATCGCGGCCGCGGTCGCCGCCTCCATCTGTGCCGCAGCCGCCTTCGGCAGCAGCGACAGGCCGACAAGGCCCGCCGCCGCAGCGAGCGCACCGCGGCGACCGAGTGTCGTCGCCTGCATGATGGTCTCTCCTGTCCGGTGTGTGGTCATCGCAGCGTCAGCAGGAAGGCGAGGATGTCCTCGACCTCCTGTGGCTCCAGCATGGGGCGGCCCGCCCAGTCGCGGCGGACGCGGTTCAGGCCCTCGACGCGGTAGTACGAGGGCATGTTGCTCTCGGGATTGATCAGCTTGGAATCCACGATGCGCAGGCGCAGCTCGCCCGGCGCGTAGCGGTCGGCGACGCCGGCGAGCGGCGGGCCGAGGTTGCCCTGGAAGTCAGCCCGCAGCGGCAGTTCGTGGCAGGTGACGCAATTGCCCTTGGAGCGGTTGAGCGCAAGCCGCCGGCCGCGCTCGACGTTGCCGGGCGTGTCGGTCAGCGGGCGGGGGATCGCCTGCTCCACCACCTCGAACGGAACGAGCCGCACGGGCTGCGGCGTCGCCGTCTGCGCCGCGCCCCCGGCGAGCGGGCCGGCGCATGCGATGGCCGCCACCAGCAGCATATTGCCTCTCAAGGCATCCTCCTTCCCGGCGGTGCATCCGCCGTCATCTTTCGTTTCGAGCCGACCCGCTCACGCAGCACCGCGGCCAAGGAACAAGAGCGCCACGGCACCTCGGCCTCGCATCCGACAGCTTTTCGCCCGTCACCGGCCGCAAGCTGCGGGCGCGGTGGCGCGCATGCGTCCCGATCATCCCAGTCCCACCCTGCATGGCTGCCGGACAAGCCCGGCCATCGCGCCGACGGGTGCAGACGAGGGCGCCTCCATCGCGCGTTCCACCGCCTGCGCGATGGGGCGCAGCCGCTCGCGTGGCAGGGGCGCGGTGACCGCGTGCAACTGCCTGCCATCCGACCAGCTGTAGGTGACGAGGCCGCCCGGCTCATCGGCGCAGCGCAACGGGCGCGGCACCGGATCATGCGTCGGCCTCCGCCAGACGGAGACCGCAATGCCGTCAGTGTCCACGAACCGCAGCATCGCGGAGGCGCCCGCCGCCGCGGGCAGCACCCAGGCCGAGTCAAGCGCGAAGCCGAAGCCGGCCAGGTCGGGCAGCGGCATCTCCTCTCCGAGGTGCTGCCGCAGCCAGCCGGCGATGTCCGTCTCGCGCGCGGAGACCTCGAGCCGGAGCGGCGCCTGCGCCAGCAGGCGGTGCAGCGTGGCCGGCGCCGAGGGCAGCGCCGCCGGCGCCACCTGGGCCTGCAGCGTGCCGCGCGCCGCCCAGCCGAGCCCGGCGCCCGTCAGCAGCAACAGGGCCGCCGCCGCGGCGGCCCGGCCGCGGGCCAGCATGGCACGGCGCCGCGCCGCGTGCAGGCTCTCGATCCGCAGGCGCGCGGGGATGGGCTCCGCAGCCTTGAAGGCCAGCGCCTCGCGCAGCGCATCGCGCTGCGCGGCGAAGGCGCGCACGCGGGCGGCCTCCTCCGGCCGTCCGGCCAGGTAGCGTTCGACCGCCGGGGCGCGCGCGGGATCGAGCCTTCCGTCCACGAATGCGTGCAGGTCGTCCTCGCCGATCGGCGCCTGGGGGTCAGTGGCCATGGATCACACCACCCGGCGCAAGGCGGCGACGGGGGCCTGCTGCTCCTCGGCCATCCGCCGCAACCGTTCCCGCCCGCGGGAGAGGCGCGACATCACGGTGCCGACCGGCACGTCGAGCACTTCGGCCGTCTCCTCGTAGGACAGGCCCTCGACGCCCACCAGCAGCAGCACCGCGCGCTGCTCCTCCGGCAGCGTGTCCACCTGGCCGAGGACCTCCGCGCATTGCACCGTTGAATCCGGGCCGCCCGCCGGCGTCGCCACTTCCCCGAACTGGGCCACCTGCTCGAGCAGCCGCGCGCGCCGCGCCAAACGGCGCCGGCCCGAGACGTAGAGGTTGTAGAGGATCGCGAAGAGCCAAGCCCGAAGGTTCCCGTCCCCATGCCGCCGCTGCCAGGCGCCCAGGGCATGTTCCAGGCAGTCCTGAACCAGATCGTCGGCCTCGTCGGCGTTGCGGGTCAGCGACCAGGCAAAGCGGCGCAGGGCAGGCACCAGCGCCTCCATGCGCCTGTCCCGGTCCTTCACCGCCTGCCTCCCCATCGTTGCATCCGCTTCGCCGCGATGCCGTGTTCGATCGTGAGACGCGCGGGCCGTGCCGCGTATTCCCGCCGACAGGCTGATTTTTCGCCGCCCGCCCGCGCAGCGGCCTGCCTGGAGTGTCGCGCGTGGGGCCGTCGCCGCCTTTCTGGCGAGCAGGTCCGGCCCGGAGCGCCCGCCTTGAGCGTGCCGAAGGGTGCTCGGCCGTCTGCTGCCGCACCCGCGTGGCATCTGGTCGCTTGCCCAGCGCGCGCTGCATGATGTCCAGCACGCCCTGGTGCTCCCAGCGCGTGACGCGGTGCATCCTGGCGGGTGTGCATCAAGCCGTAGCCCTGCAACCCAGGTGGGCCACACCCTCCGTTGGGCCAGGATCCCGCCTGTCCCACAGCACCTGACGAGGGACAGTGTGAGGCTGCCCCCTGCGGTCGCCTGGGCAGCCTCGAGCCGCCCGAGGATCGGCGATCCTGCACCCGTCGTAGGTGCACCACCCCCACGGCGACCAAGGTCAGCCCTGTCGCCGGCCTGATGGTCCGGTGGCGCCTTCGCCGCGCCTGGGATGCTGGCCACAGCGACGGCACGCGGTGCCATTTGTCGCCGGCAAGCTGGTCCGTAGACTCGCCATGGTCGAACCGCGCCGGTGCGAGCTCCACAAGAATTGGGCACTTCGTTCAGGCCCCGGCGAACTGCGCATGCGCAAGGCTCCGCAGGTCGCCCGATCGCCTGTCGAGGCAGCGCTGCGCCGGTCGGCAAGGCTGCAGTGCGAGCGCGAGCATCGGCCGAGGAGAGGAGAGCGTTGATGCGGTGTGCCAGACGGATCGTCGCGTGCACGGTGGCTGCGCCGCTGGTCCTCGGCCCGGGGCTGGCCTTGGCGCAGGGCGGCCCTGCGCCCGGCGGCATCGGCGTGACCACGGCGGAACTCGCCCAGCTCTGCGCGGCAGGCGGCGGCACCGACGCTGCCAGCGCCGTCGCGGTCGGCGCCTGCCGCGGCTTCATGGTCGGCGTCGGCCAGTACCATGCCGAACTCACCACGGCAGCCGCCGGCCGCCCTCCGGTCTTCTGCCTGCCGGAACCCTCGCCGACCTTCGATGCGGCGCAGGCGTCCTTCGTCGCCTGGTCGCGGGCCAACCCGCAACACGCGGGGGAAAAGGCCGTCATCGGCCTCATGCGCTGGGCGGCAGCGACCTTTCCCTGCGCGGCGACGCCGGCGCGCGCGCCGTCCGCCGCGGCCAGCGGCCGCCGTTGACCCTGGAGGAACGACAGTGACCCGTTCCATCGCCACCACGACTCTCAAGGAACTGCGCTGATGTGGCGCCGGGCGTCGCTTGCGATGCCCCCCGGTGGCGGGGCGGGCGGGGTCGGCCACAACGGCGCCAACCGCGCCCGCTTCGGCGCGATCGCGCTGGTCTGATGCCTAGCAGGCCCGTTGCCTGTCGCGGCGGCCGTGCGCGCCCGAAGGGCGGCATGGCGCTCGCCGTCCTGCTGATCCTCGCGGCAGGCCTCCTCGGCGGTTGCGCGAGCGTCGTCCGGCTCGATCCGCCGCCACCCGGCATCACGGCGGATCTGCCAGTGCTCGGGATCCCCAATGCACGCTTCTGGCCGGATGGCCCGCCCGATGCGCTCGGGCGCGAGGGGGTGCTGATGGCCGAGCGGGGCAGGGCGGCGCAGGGCGCGCGTCGCGACAGCCCATCGGAGGCGCACTTCCTCGCGCTGTCCGGCGGCGGGGACAACGGCGCCTTCGGGGCGGGGCTGATGAACGGCTGGACGGAGGCGGGCACCCGGCCGGAATTCGCCATCGTCACCGGCATCTCCGCCGGCGCGCTGATCGCGCCCTTCGCCTTCCTCGGCCCTGACTACGATCGGCAACTCCGCGACGTCTTCACCCCCGCCGGCCAGGGCGACGTTCTGCGCCTCGGCGGGTGGCTCTCCACCGCCTTCTCCCTGGTGTTCGGCGAGGCGGTCGCCGACACATCGCCGCTCTATCGCCTGATCGAGCGGTACGCGGACGAGACGATGCTGGCCTCGATCGCCCGCGAGTACGCGCGCGGGCGGCTGCTGCTGATCGGCACCACCAATCTCGACCTGCAGCGTCCGGTGGTGTGGAACATCGGCGCGATCGCGGCCAGCGGCCGGCCGGAAGCGCTGAATCTGTTCCGCCGCATCCTGCTGGCGTCAGCCTCGATTCCCGGCGCCTTTCCGCCGGTGCTGGTTGACATCGACCATGAGGGCCGCGCCTACCAGGAAATGCATGTGGATGGCGGCGCATCCGTGCAGGTCTTCCTCTATCCGCCCGCGCTGCAGCTGCGCGAGATGGACAGGGCCCGGCTGGCACCGCGGCGGCGGGTGATTCACGTGGTGCGCAACGGGCGCATCGACCTGGAGGGCGCGACTGTCTCCCGCGGCGTGGTGAGCATCGCCGGCCGATCGGCCTCCACCCTGCTGCACTTCAGCGGCATCAACGACATCAACCGGATCTATCTGACCGCGCTGCGCGACGGGCTGGAATTCCGCGTGGCCTATATCGGCGCCGACTTCAGGGCGGAGCGCAGCGGGCCGTTCGATCCCGATTTCATGCGGGCGCTCTTCGCCCACGGCCGAGCCGTAGGCCTGAGTGGCGCGGCCTGGGAGACGGCGCCGCCGCTCGTCACCACCCGGTCTGCCGCCCCGCAGCCCGAACCGGCGAGCCCGGCAACGCAGCGATGACCGGAATGCGCGTCCCGCGGCGCCCGGCCGGCGCGGGACGCCCGCCATCACCCCGGCGCCAGGGGAGGGGACGCCTGGCACAGGGACCGGACCCGGCGCCGATGCCGGGGCGCGGGGCGCATGGCTACGTGTGGCTCCGCCGCCCGGGGTGGCGGTGGGTTCCGGGCGCCGCAGCGCCAGGCGGCCACGCCAACGAGAGATCTGCGCCGAGGAGTGCCGCGGTGATCGCCCCCGGGACCATCCTCGTCGAACGGTCGCCAGGCGCGCCGGCGCGGCTCGATTCCTTCAGCAACAGGGAAGGCACAGGACCTTGAGTGTCGCCTACGCATCCGAACGGCGCCTGCTCGCCGAGGAAGAAATCGAGCCGATCCAGCGCAGCCACTTCCCGCTCCTCGAAGGTCTGTCGCGGGAGGATCTGGTGGAACTCGCACGCTGGTTGCGGTCGCGCCGCGCGCGGGCGCGCGACCTCCTGCGGGATCGGCGCCGGGTCGGCCGCGGCAAGGCCGAGGCGCGCGGCGCAACGCCGGCGGAGGGCGGCGAACGCGGGCTGACGGCCAAGAAGCAGGTCTTCTCGCGCGCGCTGAAGCGTGTGAACGCACGGCTCGAGGCGGTGCTGGCCGAAGCGCGCCGCACCCGCCACCAGGCCGCCTTGCGCGCGGCGCTCAAGCGCAGGCATGGCGAGGCGCCGCGCCACCCGCACGCCGGCTGGACGCCGGGCGGCGGCCAGGCGAGCCTGCCCAGCCGTGCGCGGCGCCCGACCATCCAGGGCGCGCGCATCGGCAGCGTCTCCCAGGGCGGCCGGGTGGCCCAGGCCAGGCGGGACGCGCGCGCATGACGGCGGCCGGCGACAGCCGCAGCGGCCGGCGGCAGGCAGCCGGTGCCGCCGCGTAAGCCGGCTTCCGGGCGGAACGGCCGCGGATCCCGGCGGATCCGGCTATGAGCATGCCTCGATGGGCCCGGCGCCTGCCGCGACGGATCGCTCTTCTCGCTGCCACGCTGCTGGTCGCGCTGCTGGTCCTGCGCGTCTGGGACGTCCAGCGAGGCCCACCACTCGAGGCCTGGCACCTGGTGGTGCCGGAGGAGCTGCGCGCCGACGAAATCGATGCCGCCGACTGGGCCGGCTACCTCGCCGCCGAGGAGGCCGCCTTCGCCACGGTCCGGACGGACGTGACCGGAGCGCTGGAGCCGCAGGCCCGCCTCCGCGCCAACCGCTACTACGCCGGCAGCCCGCTTCATCCCGGGCGCTTCGCGTCGGACTGGAACCGCTCCTTCGTGCTCGAGCCCGAAGGCGAGCCGCGGGGCGTCGTCGTCCTGCTGCACGGGCTGACGGACGCCCCCTACAGCCTGCGCCACGTCGGCGACCATTACCGACAGCGCGGCTGGCTGGCGATCGGCATCCGGCTGCCGGCGCATGGCACGGTGCCGGCGGCGCTGACGCGGGTGACGTGGGAGGATTGGCTGGCCGCCACGCGGCTCGCGGTGCGCGAGGCGCGGGCACGGGTCGGCCCGGATCGGCCACTGCATCTCGTCGGCTTCTCGAACGGCGCGGCGCTGGCGCTGATGTATGCACTGGATGCCCTCGACAACGAAGGGCTGGCCCGGCCGGATCGGCTCGTGCTGGTCTCCCCCATGATCGGCATCACCGCCTTCGCCCGTTTCGCCGGGCTGACGGCGCTGCCCGCCTTCCTCCCGCGCTTCGCCAAGGCTGCCTGGCTCGGCATCGTGCCGGAGTTCATCCCCTTCAAGTACAACTCCTTCCCGGTGAACGGCGCACGGCAGTCGCATCGCCTGACCATGGCGGTGCAGGCGCAGATACGGCGTCAGGCGGCTGCGGGCCGGCTCGCGGCGCTGCCGCCGATCCTGACCTTCCAGTCGGTGGTGGACTCCACGGTCAGCACGCGCGCGGTCATCTCGGCGCTGTACGACCACCTGCCGGCGCAGGGCAGCGAGCTGGTGCTGTTCGACATCAACCGCAACGCCAAGCTCGGGCCGCTGCTGACGCCGGCGACGGAGGCGGCGCTGGACCGCCTGCTGCCGCCCGGCGCCCGCGCCTGGCGCGCAGCGGTCATCACCAATGCCGGCCCTGACGAGGCCGAGGTGGTGGAGCGTGCGACCGAGGCCGGCGCCACGCAGGAGCAGGTGCGGCCGATCGGGCTCGCCTGGCCGCGGGAGGTGTATTCGCTCTCCCACGTCGCGCTGCCCTTCCCGGTGACGGACGGCCTGTACGGCCTCGATCCCGACCCGGGCGAGGATTTCGGCGTCCAGCTCGGCGCCCTCGCGCCGCGCGGGGAGCGCGGGGTGCTCTCCATCGACCCGGATGCGCTGCTTCGACTCTCCTCCAACCCCTTCTTCCCCTACCTGCTCGCCCGGATCGAGGAGGGGATCGCCGCCGCGGAAGATGCGCCGCCGCGACGCAGCGCAGATCGCGCCGCGCACGCGGATCGCTGAGGCAGGCGCGATTGCGGCCTAGAGCCGGCCGAGAAAGTCCGCGAGGTCCGTCGCGGCCGGCTTCGTGGCGCCGCGCCGCAGCACGACGGCCTGCCCCGCCAGAGCCGCGGCCCGGAACTCTCGAGGTGAGACCCCGAACTCCCGCCGGAAGGCGCGGCTGAAGGCCGATGGGTCGAAGAAGCCGACGTCTTCTGCGATCGCCGAGATGTCGCGTCCGCCCTCCGGCGCAGCGAGCGCACGGCACGCCGCCCGCAGCCGCTCGGACTGGATGTAGCGCGCGACGCCGCCCTGATGCTCGAACAGACGGTAGAGCTGCGAGCGCGAGACGCCGGCCAGGCGGCTGAGGCGCTCCGCCGTCAGGATGGCGGACCGCAGATGCTGGCGGATGATGACCTTCACGCGCGAAAGCTGGACGAGTTCGAGCTGCGCCTGCGCGGCTGCCATGGCTTCGGCCGAGGGGGAGATCGAGGCTGCGATGATCGCGCGCGTGGACTCGACGACGCGCGCCTGCTCCGTCTCACCCAAGTACGGCACCTCGGCTGCGAGCTGGACGAGGAAGGCCGAAAGGACGCGACCCATCGAGGAATCGAGCGGACTCCCGCGGGACGCGCTGAGCGCCGTGGCGATCTCGGGCACGAGGTCGCGCGGAAGATAGAGGCAGAGCCAGTCGATGTCCGAGCGCTCCGACTCGAAGACCTCGTTCAACGGAGAGATGGTGGCCACGCCAGCGGGAATGGTCAGGCACGATTCATCCGTGCGGATCCGCCGCTCGCCGCGCCGCGCGATGCTGATCATCCAATGGTCGAGCGAACTCCGGCGGGCAGCGGCGGCGCTTCGCGAAAGCCGCGCGGCCGGCGCCCGCATCGTCATGAGCGCCATGGGACCCAGCGCCCAAAGCTCCCGCTCGGCAGGGAAGCCGGCGGCCGGGTCAGCCGTGGGCGTCACATCCACGGTCCCTGCGCTGGACTCGTGCCATGCCTCGAACTGCTGCCGCGTGGGCAGGTCCAGGGTCGAGAACGCCAGCGGCTGCCTGCGACGGGCCGCGGCCTGCCCGTCGGTGCCGCCCGTAGCGGCTGGCGCGCCCAGGTCCTGATCCCCGTCTTCGCTGCCCTGCCGCGCTGCCTGTGGCCGCGCCCGCGCCCGCGCGGGACGCACGGCAATGGCCGAACAATGGGGTGCGGCCCCTGCCTCCGGGGTTTCCGGCGCCTGGATGCTGTCCGCAACCGCATCGGAGGGTGCTGCAACCACTGTGTGTCTCTCCTCCCGCCCGCCGGACCAGAACAGCGCGCCGAGGTCTTTCGCGAGCCGACGCGTTGCTGGCGGGAACCTTAGGCCTCCGGGCAGCCCGTCAATTGTGAAGATTGCTGCACGGCAGCAAATGTGAATGCCATGCCCATTCCCGAGATGCCCGGCACAGTTTCCCATTGGAGGAAGGTGGGTCGCCCGGCGTCGTGGCGGCACTGCGCGCGGCAGGGCAGGGGCCGTGTCGCCCGACGCCATCCAGCGGCGCCAGGGTGCGGTTCTCCGGGCATCCGGCTGATCGTCGCCTCACGGCATCTGACCCAGCCGGACGGTGTCACGGGCGGCGGGGGCGACGGCGGCTTCGGCATCGGCCTCACGGCCGGACAGCAGCCGCGCGGCCCAGCGGGTTTCCTCGAATTCCTCGCAGACGCAGAGGATCGCGATCAGGACCGGCACGCCGATGAAGGCACCGATGATGCCCCACAGGAAAGCGCCCAGGAACACCGCTGCCAGCACCAGGAAGGGCGAGACCGCAAGCCGCCTTCCGGCCAGCCGCGGCTCGATGTAGCTGCCCGAGAGGAACTGGATCACCTGCAGCGCGGCGAACACGGTGACGGCGACCTGCCAGGTGCCGAACTGCAGCGCGGCGAATGCCGTGGGGAACACGGTCGCGACGAGCGGCCCGATGAAGGGGATGTAGTTCAGCACGAAGGCGATGAGGCCCCACTCCTCCGCCAGCTGGAGGCCCATCGCCCTGGCGAAGGCCCAGACGGCGAGGCCGGTCAGGACGCTCATCGCGGTCCGTACGGCCATGTAGGTACGCAGTTTCTGGCCGGTGCGCGATGCGGCGCGCAGCAGCGCGGCCGCGCCCGGTGCTCCGCGCAGCGCCTCGAGCTGGCGGCGCGCGACGTCCACCTCGAGCAGGCCGAGGATGACGAAGACCAGGGTGACCACGGTGAAGCTCAGCACGCCCTGCAGCTGGGAGGTCACCTGCTGGGCGAGCCGCACCAGGAAGCGCATGTCGAAATGGCCGGCCAGGGCCTCGGCCGGCACGCCGGCGTCCTCGAGCAGCGCGACCTTCTGCGCGTAGAGCGCCTGCAGCGCGGCACCGTTCGCGATCGTCCACTGGCCGACCCGGCCGAAGGCCCAGGCGCTCATCACCGCGAGCGCGCCCACCGCGACCAGCGCCAGGAGCATGGTGGCGAGCGCCGCGACGGCCGCGCCCGCCCGCGGCCGGATGCCACGCTGGACCGGCCGCACGAGGGCGATGACGAAGAGCGCGACGGCGATGGGCGCAAACACCGCGTCGGCGGCACGCAGCGCCGCGGCGACCAGGATCACCGTGCACAGGCCGATCATCGTGCGCAGCGCGTGGTCGCTCACCGTGGCATTCTTCCGGCGGGCCTCGGCGCGGTGCGTGCGTCGTCCAGGCCCTCGATGCGCACGGGCCGCGCTGGCGTGGATGCGGCGATCCGTCCGATCCGCGGGATGCTCAGGCCGCCTCGTTGCCGGAGAGCGCGGCGCGCAGCGCGGCTTCCTTCGTCTCGTCGAAGGAGCTGTGCATGACCTTGCCGCCCGTGCCCCCGAGGCGTGCGAGCACCTTGTCCGGCGTCACCTTGCGGATCAGCAGGAACAGCGCGGCGTTCCCGCTGTCGATGCTGGCTGCGACCTCCTTCATGAAGGCGTCGTTGATGCCGACATCGGTGAGCCGCCCGGAGAGCGCGCCCGCGCCGGCGCCGATCGCCGCGCCGGCGAACGGGTTGAGGAACAGCATGCCAACCAGCGTGCCCCAGAGCGCGCCCTTCGCGGCACCGGCCGCGGTGGTGTTGAACACCTGGTTGAGCTTGACGCTGCCGTCGGGCCGCTTGACCGCGATGGCGGCATCGCCGAGCTCGATCAGGTACTCCTTCTGCATCTCGAAGAGCCTGTTCCGGATCTCCTCTGCCTCGGCCTCGGTGGGATAGGCGATGACGAGCAGGTCGGCCATGTTACTTCTCCTTCGGGAAAGAACGGGCGGGAAAGGACGGGCACGCTGGACACCGTGCGCCCCTTGTCACTGGTAGTGCGCGAAGGCGGCGGCGGCTGCCGCGTGCCCGGCGCCGCCGCGCAGCGCGATGCCGAGAAGCAGACGGGCCTTCAGCCCGGAAAGCCATCCGGCCGGAATGAGCCCCAGGCGGAGGAGGTCCATGTCGGCGCCGGGCCACCTGCGCGCCACGACGAGGCCCGTCGTGCTGCGCGAGGCCAGCACCACCGGCATGCGCGCCGCGAGCTCGCCGAGTGGCGGCGTGGCCTCCATCGGAACATTGCCTGCGCCCATGCCCTCGATGACCGCGCCGGCGTAGCCGAGCATCGGCAGGGAGCCGAGCCACCGCCCGTCGTCGCCCATCGCCCAGCGCAGCAGCGCCACCTGGCGCGGCGGCCCGCCATATGCGGGAAAGCACGGCAGGCGCGTCACGCGCGCCCAGAACCGGGGCCGCCCCTCGACCACGGCGCCGATTGGTCCCGCCAGCGGGGAGACGAAGGTGGCTCCCTGCCTGGCATGCGAAAGCTGGACGAAGCGCGCAGCATGGATCTCGTCCTTCGCCACCACCAGCGCGCCCAGGCCCCGGGCTTCGGGCGCCGCGGCGACGGCGACGGCGGCCGCCAGCCGGGCCGCATAATGCGGACCGGGCGCGGCGCCGCCGCAGGACATGGCCGCGACCACCACGGGATTCTCGCTGCCAACCAGAAGATCGAGGATGAAGGCGGACTCTTCGATCGTGTCCGCACCATGCACGACCACCGCGCCATCGCATCCGTTGGCCAGCGCATCCTCGATCCGCTGGGCGACGTCCACGAGATGCGCAGGCGAGAGCGAGGCGCTCGGTACGTGCAGCAGCGCGAGCGACACGATATCCACGACCGAGGCAAGCGTCGGGACGGCGGCCGACAGCAGGTCGGAGTCGGGCGCCGGGCCGCCCCGCCCTGGCGGCATCCCGGCTTCCGTGCCGCCGAGCGAGATGATGATGAGGCGCGGACGCTTCATGGCCGCGCGCCGGCGGAGACGTTGTCCCCCTCCACGCCGCGGCGGCGCTCCACGCATGAGACAGGGTGAGCCGGCGGGAGCAAAGCACCCCGGCCGATGCCCGACGGCTTCGCCCCCATGCGAGCGAGGGCGGAGTAGACACGCGGCACCTTACCCTCCGTGTTCCCGGCGATGCGTGCATGCGCGGCATGGACCAGGGCCCGGACCTCCTCCGGGCCGGGCGGCCGGCCGGGCGAAACGAATTCACCCTGCCCGCCGAAGCGCATGCCCGCCCTCCTGACGGCTCCGGACGCCGGGACGGCCGTGCACCGCACCCGCCACCGCACCCGGCGCGAAGCGCCAGCGGTCAGCGGGACAGCGTAACCTCGCCGACGACGCGCAGGCCCTCCTGCTTGTTGAAGGTGTAGGCCTTCATGGCGCCGCCCGGCTGCTGGATCACGACCACGCCGCGGCCCATGTCCACGCCGACGATGCGGCTCGCGGGTTCGCGCAGCTGAAGCTCGTTGAGCAGCATCGCCTCCAGCACGCCGCGTGGCGTGTTGCCCGGACCCTGGGCCACACGGCGCTCCACCTCGCTGCGGATGGCGGGGGACAGCTCGCTCAACTCGGCCTGCTGGTATTCGCGTGAGCCCGTGGAGGACTGCGCCACCGATGGCAGCGGGATCGCCACCGCGAGTGCGGCAGCCGTGAGGACCGCGCACTGCCGAGCGCGTCGCAGGTTCGTCATCATGCGTCTCTCCTCTGAATTGAGTCGGCCGGAACCGTCTCCATCGCTGGTGCCGCCGAGCCCGGCGACGCAGCGCGGAGCAACGCCTGCCGGACGCAGTCTACCGGGCGACAGGTTCGCAGCGATGGGTTTGGAATCCCCGCAGTGCGCAGCACATACCAGCCGCGGCCACCGCGCCGCCCCCGCTTGTGCACGGTGTCCCAGGACTGTGCACAGCCTTCCGGCCGCGTTCGCGGATGCGTGGCTCGCCCTATGATGGGCCACGCCCGACTGCATGTTACAGGGCTGAATATCGGAGGTGGGCATGGTGGCGACCATGATGCTGCGCCAGCAGTGGAATGCGGAGCGCAGTGACGCCGCGCCTGCGCATAGCGCGCCGGCATCCGCCGAGGCGGGACTGCGGCTGCACGGCGATGAACGCCCCGCCGGCGCAATCGCGAGCCGCGCTCCGGCGCTCGACTTCGCCGGACTGCTCGAGGGCCTCGCGCCCGCGGAGCGCGATGACACGCAACACGGCATCTGGAAGCTCGGCACCTTCAAGCTGTGCCGCGTGGTCACGCACGCCGCGCGCTGTGGCCGCACGACCACGCAGATCCGTCGTGACCTTCTCGACGACTGGCTCGTATGCGTCGCGACCCGCGGCATTCACAGCGTGCGCAGCGGCGATGCCCACTCGGCGGTGCCACCCTTCGTGCCCGTCATCCTCTCGCTCGGCGAGCCGTTCGAGACGGAGCTCCGCGGCGCGGAGTGGCTCTGCCTGGTCATGCCGCGCGACAGCTGCCCCGAGCTCGGCCCGGCGATCGACCGCTGCCGCGCCGCGCCGCTCGCCTCGGCGCCCGGCCGCCTGCTGGGCGGCTTCCTGCAGCGGATCGCCGCCGAGCTGCCGTGCATGCGCGAGGCCGAGATCCCGCGCGCCGTGGAGGCGACGCGCGCGCTGGTGGCCGCGGCGGTCTCGGCCGGCGCGACGCCGGGGCTCGTGGACGACGCCGTCGTGCGCGCTGCGCAGCTCGCCCGCGTGCGCGCCATCATCCGCCAGCACCTGCGGTCGCCGGACCTCACCCCCGACTGGCTGTGCCGGCTGGTGGGCATATCCCGTTCCCGGCTCTATCGCCTGTTCGAGCCGGTCGGTGGCGTCGTGCGGGACATTCAGCGCGAGCGGCTGCGCCAGGCGCACCGGGCGATCGCGGATCCGGCCGACGGCCGCACGATCCAGGAGATCAGCGAGGAGCTCGGCTTCCTCGAGCCGACGACCTTCAGCCGCGCCTTCCGCCGGGAATTCGGCTACGCGCCGGGTGCGCTTCGGCGCGTGGCACCGCCCGAGCGGCTTTCCCTTCCGCACGCCGGCGCCTCGGCACCGCGTGATGTCGCCGAGATCGGCGTGGCCACGGGTGACGGGGGCTGAGGAAGCGCGCGGCTGGCGCCGCGGCGTCCTCGTCGCCGCCGGGCAGCACCTGCCGGGATGACGCGCCCTGGCGGGCGGGCGCCGATCCTCTGCCTGCCGGGCCTCGCGCCGATGCTGCGCCACCCCACCTGTCCATGCATGCACGTGAAGTCGGATCGGCTGACTGAGTTTTCTGGAGCAACGCCGTGCCAAGTCGCAGAGGCCTTCTCGCCGCCATCGCAGCAGCAACGGCACTACCCGCGCCGACCGTCCTGGCGCAGGGCGCGGCCGCACGCACCCTGCGCTTCGTCCCGCAGGCGGATCTCTCGGTGCTCGATCCGCTGGTCACCACGGCCTATGTCGTGCGCAACCATGCGTTGATGGTCTACGACACGCTCTACGGCCTCGACGAATCGCTGCGGCCATCGCCGCAGATGGTCGAGGAACATCTGGTCGAGGATGACGGCCGGCGCTGGACCTTCCGCCTGCGCGAGGGCCTGCTGTTCCACGACGGCGAGCCGGTACGCGCACGCGACTGCGTGGCCTCGATACGCCGCTGGTCGATGCGCGATCCGCTGGGCCAGCTGATGGCGGCGCGGACCGAGCACATGGCGGCAACCGACGACCGCTGCTTCGTGATTCGCCTCTCCCGCCCCTTCGCCCCGATGCTCGACGCGCTCGGCAAGCTGGCGTCGCCGATCTGCGCCATCATGCCCGAGCGCCTCGCGCTGACCGGCCCGGCGCGGGCCGTCGCGGAGGTGGTCGGCTCCGGGCCCTTCCGCTTCCGCGCCGACCAGTGGGTCGCTGGCTCGCGCGCCGTCTACGAACGCTTCGCCGCCTACCGGCCGCGCGAGGGCGGGACACCGGCATGGACGGCCGGGCCGAAAGTGACGCATCTCGACCGCGTCGAATGGCACACCATCCCGGACCCTTCCACCGCGGCAGCGGCGCTGCTGCGCGGCGAGGTGGACTGGTGGGAGCGGCCCGACTTCGACCTGCTGCCGTTGCTGCGCCGGAGTCGCGACCTGGTCATCGAGACGACGCCGCAGCTCGGCAGCGTCAGCATCTGCCGGCTGAACCACCTGCATCCGCCCTTCGACAACCCCGCGATCCGTCGCGCGGTGCTGAGCGCCGTGACGCAGGCGGATTTCATGAACGCGGTCGCGGGCACCGAGCCCGGCGCGTGGCAGGACGGCATCGGCATATGGCCGCCCGGCACGCCGCTTGCGACCGACGCCGGGATGGAGGCGATCGTCGCCCCGCACGACATCGAGCGGGCCCGCGAGGACATCCGCAAGGCCGGCTACCGCGGGGAGCGCGTGGTTTCGCTCGTCTCGACGGATTTCCCGACCGGCAAGGCGGCGGGCGAGGTCGGCGCCGACCTGTTCCGGCGCCTGGGGCTCAACCTGGACCATGTGGCGACGGACTGGGCCACTGTGGTGCAGCGGCGAGCCAGCCGCGAGCCTGTCGAGCGCGGCGGCTGGTCCTGCTTCTACACGGGCTTTGCGACGCTGGACCTGCTGAATCCGGGCGTTCACCAGCTTGTCCGCGGCGGCGGCGAGCGTGCCTGGTTCGGATGGCCGTCCATCCCCCGCATGGAGGAGCTCGCCGGCGCATGGCTCGACGCCCCCGACCTCGGCGCGCAGCGTGCGATCGCCACCGAGATGCAGCGCCTGGCCTTCGACGAGGTGCCCTATATTCCCCTCGGTCGGTATTTCCTGCCAACCGCCTATCGCGGCTCGCTCACGGGCGTGCTTCGCGGGCCGCCGCTCTTCTGGAACGTGCGGCGCTAGGCTGGATATCGGCTCCGGCGGCATGCTGTCACCCCGCCCGGGCGTCAGGGCAGGAATCGCCAGCCAAGCACGAGGCCGAACAACGCCTGGGTCGCGCTGCCGCGGCCGTCGACCAACGGGCTGTCGGCAGCATCGCCAAGGATGCGCCCGACCTCACCGAACGCCGTCACGCTCCAGCGGTCGTCGAGGACATAGGTCACGCTCGCCGCAACACCGGCGAACCAGTAGTCCTGCGGCGTGAAGCGCGCGTAGCCGCTGCGACGTGCCTGTTCCGTGTCCACGCCGAAATAGGTCTCGGCGAAATCCTCGCTGCCCCAGCTCAGCCTTGGGCCGGCACTCAGGATGAGATCCTGGCGCAGGCGCAGGACACGGTCGAGGCGAGCGTCCGCGACGAGGCCCGAATGCCCGCCGAAGCCCTGGCGAAGCTCGAGGGCCCCGCGCCATGCCGCGTCGGCATAGCGCAGGAAGAGGCCGCCCTCGCCGGCGGGGCGGATGTCGCCCATGCCGCGCAAGGCATCGTTGTCGTCCTGGTCGCGGCCGAAGCGGGCCCGCAATATGGCACCCATGTAGACATTGCCGTGGCGCAGGAGCGTGGCCCCCAGCCCATCCCGCAGCGACAGGAACAGCGTGTCCTCCCGCCAGCGGATCTCCGGGCTGGCGAGCGGCGACAGGGTGAAGCTGTCGGAACCCAGGTAGTCAGGCGAGACCAGGGCCCCCGCGCCGATGGACACCCGCCATTCGCCGGCAGGTGCCGGCGCAGGCGGGAGCGCCTGCGGCGCGAGCTCGGTCTGCGCCGCCGACGGGGACGCGATGGCCAGCACAGACGCGATCAGCAAGACTGCAGGCGCAGCGCGACGGCTTCCCAGGTTCCACGCGATCCTTCTGGCAGCAGCAAGCATCGGACGCGCACCCCAAAGCCGAGCAGAAGGCCATGCACCAACCTGTCCCATCGGAATCCCCCCAAGCGATGGATGCCAGGTCCACGACTGGCTCGTGACGGCGCGCTCGCCGCCGCCGGCTGCAACTGCGGGCAAAGCTAGCGGTCCGCCGCGGGCGGTTGATGGGCGTTGCATCCGTCGGATGCGCGGCATGTTCCAATGTCGCCGCAGCCGTGCCGCCGATCCGAACGAGCGGATCGGCGTCGAATCCGCGCAATCCGGGCTCGGACATTGGAGGCCGCCTGGCAACCGGGTTCGAAGCATCAAGGCGGGTGGCTGCGCCTGGACAGCATGACCGCGAAGCGTGTCGGCCGAGGATGGGACGGTTGGCATAGGCATGAGACCCATGCCCATGCCGCCGGCACAGGCGTCGCACTACGGTGGTGACCGGCGATCCGGCCGAGGCCCTCGCCACCTGCATGCGGGGCTCCGGCCCGTCACAAGGAGAAAATGCCATGACCATCCGATCCTCAAGCCTGCGCGTTGCGGCGCTGGCCGCTCTTGCCGTTGCCGCGGGTGCCGTCGGCGCGCCCGGCGCCTCGGCGCAGCAGCGCAACTGCATCGACACCCTGGCCGGCATGAGCGAATTCTCCCGCTTCGTGAACGGCGTGGTGCGCGCTCGCGCCGTCGGCGACTTCCGCAACGCCAACAGCATCACGATCTTCGCGCCGACCAATGATGCGCTGTCCGGCGGCGCGCGCAGCGCGCTCATCGACCGGCTCTTCCCGCTGGTGGACGGCAACCGCGAGGCCGACCCCGTCCTCGCACCGGCCGCGTTCCAGGCGCATGTGGTGCAGGGGCGCCATGACAGCGCGGCGCTCCGCCAGGGCGGCGAGTTGACGACGGTCGCCGGCACGACGCTGCGGGTCAGCACGGCGAATGGCGCGCTGACGGTGGCGGAGAAGGGCGACGTGATGGCGCGCGTCACACGCGCCGACATCCCCTGCTCCAATGGCGTGATCCATGCCATCGACGCGCCGCTGATCCGCTGAGTGCGGCTGCCGGCAGCGAGCCCGGGCACGGCGTCATCTGCACCGCCGCCGTGACCCGGGTTCGCAACGCCGGCCATGGCGCGCGACCATGCCGAAACGCCGGCACGCGCCTGGGCTGCGGGTTGCCCTCGGCGTCGCCGCAGCATGATTGCCACGACATCGACAGACGACGGCGCCACCGGTGCGCGGAAGGGGTAGACGCGCGTGCCAGGGTTGCCGACTCGTCAGGTGCCAGGCCGAGCCCTCCGGCGGACCGCGGGATCCGCGCGTCGGCGCGACGCCCCGGTTGGGTTCGCATTCCTTGTCACGGCCGGTTCCCGGCGCTGAGGTGCTGGCCGACATGCTCGAGACCTTCGGCTTCACTCTCGTCGCGCTGCTGGTGATCGTCGATCCGGTCGGCACGTCGGTCATCTTCGCCTCCATGAGCGCGAACAACACCGCGGCTGAAAAGCGCAGGCAGGCGATCCGCGCCACCATCATCGCCACGGTCGTGCTGCTGGCCTTCGCCGTGCTCGGCGGCTGGCTGCTGCGCACGCTGGGCATCGGCATGGCAGCCATGAAGGTGGCCGGCGGGTTGCTGCTGTTCCTGCTCGCGGCCGACATGGTGATGGGCCAGACCTTCCTGCGCGCGACGCCGGAGGAACAGAAGGCTGGCGCCGAAGCGCACGACATCTCCGTCTTCCCCCTTGCCATCCCGCTGCTCGCCGGACCGGGCGGCATGACCAGCATGGTCCTGATGGTGCAGCAGACGGGCGGTGACTGGGGGCGATTGGCCGCCGTCTTCGCCGCGCTGATCGTGGTGCTGGTGCTGGCGCTCATCTGCCTGCTGGCCGCCGGCACGGTGGCAAGGCTGCTCGGCACCACCGGCAGCCATGTGATCGGCCGCGTACTCGGCGTGCTGCTGGCAGCGCTCGCTGCGCAGATCGCGCTCGAAGGCGTGCGCGAGAGCCTTGCGGCCGCATGAGCGGCCAACGACCGGGCCAGGTGGCCGGTCGTGCCGATCCGCGGCGCCGCAGCGCAGCCCCGCCCGGCCGGCACCGCCGACCCTCAGCCGCGCCTCGCCCCCGCCAGCTGCCTACAGGGCCCGCAACAGGTCCTGCAGGGAGCCGGAGCCGCCGCGGAGCACAGGCTGGCGCTGGCCGGCGGCAAGCGCGCCCGCCCTCCGCGCCGTGCGCAGCTCTCGCGGTGAGAAGCCGAAGGTGCGGCGGAACATGCGGCTGAAGCTCGAGGGATCGAAAAGCCCGTTCGCCTCCGCGACCTCGGAGATGCTGCGTGCATCATTCGGATCTGCCAGCGCCCGGTAGGCGGCGTTCAGCCGCTCCCGCTGGATGAACAGCGCCACGCCGCCATACGGCTCGAGCAATCGGTAGAGCTGCGAGCGCGAAACGCCGGCCATCTCGCACAGCCGCTCCGGCCCGAGCCTCGCCGATCCGAGGTTGGCGCGGATCAGGTTGCGCAGGCGCACCATCTGCACCGCACAGAGGGGCACCGCAGCCGCCTCCTGCCGCGCCGGGTCGGGCGCGACGGCAAGTGCGATCATGGCCCTGGTGGCTTCCGCCATGCGCTCGGAATCCGCGACCGTCATGCGGGGAAGTTCTTCCGCTAGCAGCAGCAGGTAGTCGCGCAGGAGAAGGCCGCTCGGCGTGTCCAGAACCTGGCAGCCCGACCCCGCGGAGATGGCGGCGGGGGGCAGGTCGTCGCGCGGGAGATACAGGTGCAGCCAGCCCGAGCGGGTGCGTGCCGCCTCGAAGGGCTGCGCGAGCGAATGGAGGACGAGCTGCCCCGGCCGCATCACGGTGATCTGGTCGCGCGTGCGGTAGACGCGCTGGCCATGCGTGGCCAACGACAAGGACAAGAGGTCAATGCCGTCGCGGCGCAAATTGGTGGCCGAGCGCCGGTAGGTCCCGGCCGGCGTCTCGGCCGCGAGCAGCGCCAGCCGGCCGAAGCGGAAGGTGCTTGCGTTCACCTCATAGGAAGCGGGCGTGGTCGCGGGCGTCAGGTAATCGACCAGTCCTGCGTTGACGTCTCGCCAGGCGTCGAACTGCACGCGCGCCGGCAACTCCTGCGTGGTCTGGCGCAGGGGCTTCAGCAGGCGAGAGCGTGCGTCCTCCGACGCGGCGCCAGGAACAACGATCCCATGCGCGTCTGCATGCGGGCCGGCCGGTTCTTCGAGCATAAACAATCTTGTTTCGCTAGTTGAACGAGTAATGAAGCGCCAGACACCTGCGAAAGCAACGCAACATGTGGCGACCACGCTGCCCGCTGGGACGGTGCGCCAAGCGTCGGGATGCTGCGTCCGCCGCCGGGACGGACTGTCCACCCTCGGAATGGCCGGACACGTCCGGGCTTGCAGCGGAGACGTGCGGCCAAGCGTCGGGACGGCAGGACAGTGTCCGGAGCGGGGCTCCAGCCTAGGGTCGGGCCACGTTTGAGCCGGAGGCCTCATGTCCGACGCCGTATTGGCTGCGCCACCGGCCGACGCGCCAACTGCACCGGTGACCGGGGCGTGCCTCGAACTCGACCTCAGGGATGCCGGCCGGCTCATCGACCCCGAGGCCGAGTGGCCCTCCCTTCCCGGCTGCCTGCGGCCGGCGGCCGAGGCGGCGATCATCGACTGGGCGCGCCGGCAGCCGAAAGACGCCCCGCTCTCCATCCTGGTCCGGCTGCCGCCATCTGCCATGGCGGAGGCCGCGAAGCTCGAGCTTGCCGAGAGGGTCAGCGCGCATTTCGGGCGCATGGCCGAGGAGCAGGCCTACACGGCCAGGGTCTTCCTGGCCGATGCGCGGCTGAGTGCGGCCGTCGGCTTCGCCGTCTTTGCCGCCTCCCTCCTCGCCGTCTGGACGCTTTATGCGAGCTACCAGGGCTCGACGACTGCGCGCGCGATCCGCGAAACCCTCAGCATCATCGGCTGGATCGCGGCATGGAAGCCGCTGGAGATGCTGGTGCACGAACGCCGGCCGATCCTGCGCCGCCTTCGCCTGCTGCGCCGGCTGGCCGAGGCCTCGGTGCGCGTCGCCCCGGCCGTGCGGCGGTGAACACCAAGGCCGGAGGACGTGATGCGACGACGTGATCCCGTGCGGGTGGACCTCGCCCTGCAGGGCGGCGGCGCACATGGCGCCTTCACCTGGGGCGTGCTCGACCGGCTGCTGGAGGAGCCATGGCTGGAGGTGGAGGGCATCTCCGGCACCTCCGCCGGTGCGATGAATGCCGCCGTGATGGCCAGCGGCCTTGCGCTTGGCGGCCGGCAGGGCGCGCGCGAGGCGCTGGAGGCCTTCTGGCGCCGTGTGTCCCGCGCCGCCACCTTCAGCCCCTTCCAACGCGGCCCGGTGGACGTGATGCTCGGCCGCTGGACGCTCGACAACTCGCCCGCCTTCCTGCTGATGGACCTGCTGGCCCGGGTCGTCTCGCCCTATGACCTGCCAGGCGTGGCCAGCAACCCGCTGGCCGAGGTGCTGCGCGAGAGCGTGGACTTCGCCGCGCTGCGCGACGGGCCGATCAAGGTCTTCGTCACTGCCACCAGCGTGCGCACCGGCCGCGCGCGGCTCTTCCGCAACGCGGATCTCGGCGTCGAGGCGCTGCTGGCCTCCGCCTGCCTGCCGCAGCTGTTCCAGGCCGTGGAGATCGACGGCGAGCCCTACTGGGATGGCGGCTTCGCCGGCAACCCGACGCTGATGCCGTTGGTGACGGAGCTCGAATCCGACGACACCATCCTCGTCCCGATCAACCCGATCGAGCGCCCCGGCACGCCGCGCAGCGCGCGCGACATCCTGGACCGGGTGAACGAGATCTCCTTCAACGCGGTGGCGCTGAAGGAGCTGAAGATGATGGCGCTGCTGCGCAAGGTCGCCGACCCCGGCAACAGCGAGGGCGCGGCCTGGGCGCGCATGCGGCTGCACGTGGTGCGCAACGAGGTGATGGCGGCGCTCGGCTATTCCTCGAAGCTCAACGCCGAATGGGCCTTCCTCGATTGGCTGCGCGACGCCGGGCGGCGGGCGGCGGAGGACTTCCTGCGCGATCATGCGCAGGCCATCGGAGTCCGCTCGTCGATCGACCTCGATGCGATGCTCGCGGGCGTCTAGGACCGCCGGCCGCGGCTCCGGGACGTTCGGCGCAGGGCCGGGACGTGCCGCCGATCAAGGGATACCGGCGGGACGCTAGGTTCGCCTTGCCCACCTGTGCGGGGATCACGAGCATGTCTAGAGTTCCGGGCGGCGCGCCGCTGTCGTGCCTGTTGCTCGCGCTGGCGGCGCTGTCGGCCTGTGGTCAGCCGCCGGAGCCACCGCCCCCGCAGCCGCGCCCCGTGCGCGTCACCACCGTGGAAGCGCGCGGCGAGCCCACCGTGATCAGCCTGACCGGCACGATCCAGGCCGAAACCGAGGTCAATCTCGGCTTCCGCATTGACGGGCGGATGATCGAACGGCTGGTCAATGTCGGCGACCGCGTCGAGGCGGGCCAGGTGGTCGCGCGGCTGGACCGCACGAACGAGGAGAACACGCTGCGCTCGGCGCGCGCCGCGCTGGCGGCAGCGGAGGCCCAGCTGAGGGAGGCGCGGGCGAATTACGGCCGCGCGTCGGAGCTGCTGCGCACCGGCTTCGGCACGCGCCAGCGCTACGATCAGGCGGCCCAGCAGCTGCAGACAGCGACCAGCGCCGTGGATTCCGCCCAGGCCCAGGTGAACATCGCCGAGAACCGCGTGGGCTACACCGAGCTGCTCGCCGATGCGGCCGGCATCGTCACGGCCCGCGGCGCCGAGCCCGGGGAGGTGGTGGCGCCAGGGCGGATGATCGTGCGCCTCGCCCGGCAGGAGGGGCTCGACGCGGTCTTCGACGTGCCTCCCGTGGTCAGGGACATCGCGCCGCCCGACGTGGTGATCGGGGTCGCGCTGACCCTCGACCCCACGGTGCGCACCACCGGCCGCGTGCGCGAGGTCTCGCCGAGCGCCGACCCGGTGACCGGCACCTTCCGCGTGCGCATCGGCCTCACCGACCCGCCGCCCGCGCTGCGCCTCGGCTCGACGGTCACCGGGCGGATGGAGGTCTCGGGCGGGGCGGGCTACGCCATCCCGGCCGGCGCACTGACCCGCCAGGGCGCCTCTCCGGCCGTCTGGGTGGTGGACCCGGCCAGCCGCACCGTAGCGCTTCGCGCGGTCGAGGTTCTGCGCCACGACCCGGCGCGCGCGGTCATCTCCTCCGGCCTCTCGGGCGGGGAGGTGGTCGTCACCGCAGGCGTCCAGGCGCTCAGGCCCGGGCAACAGGTGCGGCTGCTGGATGCCGCCCCGTGATCGGACCCAACCTCTCCGAGTGGTCGATCAGGCGGCCGCAGCTCGTCTTCTACTTCATGCTCGTCGCGATCATCGCCGGCGCGCTGGTCTTCATGCGCCTCGGCCGCAACGAGGACCCGGCCTTCACCTTCCGCACCATGGTCGTCTCCGCCGCCTGGCCGGGTGCGACGATCGAGGAGACGCTGCTGCAGGTGACCGAGCGCCTCGAGCGCACGCTGCAGGAGACGCCGAACCTCGACCGGCTGCGCAGCTACACCATCGCCGGCCAGACCACGATCTTCGTGGACCTCAAGGGCTCGACTCCGCCAGAGGTGGTGCCCGACATGTGGTACGAGGTGAGGAAACGCGTCGGCGACATGCGCCACACCCTGCCGCAGGGCGTGGTGGGCCCCGGCTTCAACGACGATTTCGGCGACACCTTCGGCATCATCTTCGGCTTCACCGCCGACGGCTTCAGCCGCCGCGAGCTGCGCGACAAGGTGGAGGATGCGCGCTCGCGCCTGCTGCGCGTGCCGGACGTGACCAAGGTCGAGATCCTCGGCGCGCAGGACGAGGTGATCTTCGTCGAGTTCTCGCTCGAACGCCTGGCCGGGCTCGGGCTGAACTACCCCTCGCTCATCGCGGCACTCCAGGCGCAGAACGCAGTCAGCCCCGCCGGCCTCGTCCAGACCGGACAGGAGCGGCTCGCGCTGCGTGTCTCCGGCGCCTTCCAGACCGAGGCCGACCTCGCCGCCGTCTCCTTCCTCGCCGGCGACCGGCTGGTGCGCCTGACCGACATCGCCGAGATCCGTCGCGGCTTCGCCGACCCGCCGCAGCCGATGTTCCGCGTGAACGGCCAGCCTGCGATCGGGCTTGCGGTGGCGATGCGCCAGGGCGGCGACATCCTGGCGCTGGGCGAGAACCTCCGGCGCGAGATGCGGCTCATCGAGAACGACCTGCCGATCGGCATCGAGCCCTTCCTGGTCGCCGACCAGGCCACGACGGTGGACACCGCGATCGGCGATTTCACCGAAAGCCTCTGGCAGGCCATCCTGATCATCATGGCGGTGAGCTTCGTCGCGCTCGGCATGCGCGCCGGCGCGGTGGTCGCGCTCTCCATCCCGCTCACGCTGGCCATCGTCTTCCCGCTGATGCTGCTGGCCGGGCTGGACCTGCAACGCATCTCGCTCGGCGCGCTGATCATCGCGCTGACGTTGCTGGTGGACGACGCGATGACCACGATCGACGCCATGATCCGTCGCCTCTCGCTCGGCGACCGCAAGGACCAGGCGGCGACCTTCGCCTACCGCACACTGGCCGCGCCGATGCTGACCGGCACGCTCGTCACCATCGCCGGCTTCCTGCCGATCGGTTTCGCGGCGAGCTCGGCCGGCGAGTACACCTTCTCCATCTTCGCCGTTGTCGGCATCGCGCTTGTCGTTTCCTGGCTGGTCGCCGTGATCTTCGCGCCGCTGCTGGGCATGGTGATCCTGAAGGCGCCGAAGGCCGCTGCCGCCGGCACCCCTGCGCCGGCGCCGGGCGCGCTGCTGCGCGCCTATGCCGGCTTCCTGCGGCTCGCGATCCGGCTGCGCTGGGTGACCATCGCGGTCGCGCTCGCGGCCTTCGCCGTCTCGCTCTACGCCGTGCGTTTCGTCCCGCAGCAGTTCTTCCCCTCCTCCGACCGGCCGGAGCTGCTGGTGGACATCACGCTGCCCCAGAACGCCTCGATCTTCGCCAGCCAGGAGGCGGCCGAGCAGCTGGACACGGCGCTCGCCGCGGATCCGGACGTAGCGCATTGGAGCAGCTATGTCGGCCGCGGCGCGATCCGCTTCTACCTGCCGCTCAACGCCCAGCTCGCGAACCCGTTCTTCGCCCAGGCCGTCGTGGTGGCGAAGGATCTCGAGGCGCGCCTGCGCCTGCAGCCGCGCCTCGAGGCGCTGCTGGCCGAGCAGTTTCCCGGCGCCGTCGCCCGCGTCTCCCCGCTCGAACTCGGCCCGCCCGTCGGCTGGCCGCTGCAATGGCGCGTGGTCGGCCCCGACACCGAGAGGATCCGCGCCATCGCCTTCGACGTGGCGGAGGTGCTCGCGGCGAGCCCCGGGGCGCGCAACCTGAACTTCGACTGGATGGAGCCGGCGCGGCAGCTCCGCGTCGTGGTGGATCAGGAGCAGGCGCGCCAGCTCGGCCTCTCCTCGGCCGCCATCGCTTCCACGCTGAATGCGGTGATCACCGGCAGCGTCGTCACGCAGATCCGCGACGACATCTACCTGATCAACGTGACTTCCCGCGCCACCGCGGCCGAGCGCCTCTCGCTCGATACGCTGCTGACGATGCAGGTGCCGATCCCGGGCGGACGCACCGTCGCGCTCGGCCAGTTCGCCACCTTCGAGTACGGCCAGGAATACCCGCTGGTCTGGCGCCGCGACCGCGTGCCTTCGCTGACGGTGCAGGCCGATGTCCGCCCCGGCGTCCTGCCCGACCTGGTGGTGGCCGAGGTCGAGCCCCGCCTGGCGGAGCTGCGCACGCGCCTGCCCGCCGGCTACGCGATCGAGCTTGGCGGCATCGCGGAGGAGAGCGCCGATAGCCGCGCCTCCGTCATGGCGGTCGTGCCGATGATGATCGTCGTGATGCTGACCGCGCTGATGTTCCAGCTGCAGAGCTTCGCGCGCCTCGGCCTGGTGGTGGCGATCCTGCCGCTCGGGCTGATCGGCGTGGTGATGGCGCTGCTGGTGTTCGACCGGCCGCTCGGCTTCGTCGCCATCCTCGGCATCCTGGCGCTGCTGGGCATGATCGCGAAGAACGCGGTGATCCTGATCGTGCAGATCGACGAGGACCGCGCATCGGGGCTCGAGCTGCGCGAGGCCGTGGTGGCCGCCGCCACCTCGCGCCTCCGGCCGATGATGCTGACGGCGCTCTCGACCGTGCTCGGCCTGATCCCGATCGCGCCGACGGTGTTCTGGGGGCCGATGGCCTTCGCCATCATGGGCGGCCTGCTGGTGGCGACGCTGCTGACGCTGATCGTGCTGCCGGCGCTCTATGTGGCGGTGCTGGACCGGCGCGAGACCCGGCCGGCGACACGCCCGGAGGTGCCCGTCAGCGGAAGCTGAGCGCCGCCGCCAGTCCCGGGAAGGGGTGTGCCGGCAACGGCGAACGTCGCGCCAGCACCTCGCTCGGGGTGCAGCCGAATTCGCGGCGGAAGGCACGCGTGAAGCTGGACGAATCGAAGAACCCGACCATCTCCTTGATCCGGCTGATCGAGGACGGCCCATCCGCGCGCGCCAACTCGGTATAGGCGCGCCGCAGCCGGCGCAGCTGGATCACGCGCGCGATGCCGCCGGCCGGCGCGAAGCAGCGATACAGCTCGGAGCGCGAGATGCCGGATTGCCGCACCAGGGTCGCCGGCGACAGCTCGGGGTCTCCCAGGGCGGCGTCCACGAGTGCGATCACCCTTGCCCGCCGCGCGGCTTCGAACTGCAAGCGGGTGGAGGCAGGCTGCATCCCGTCGTCCAGCAGGCACGCGGCGAGCATGGAGGACAAGGCGGCCTCCAGCCGCGGTGCCTCCCCGGCGGGGAACTCGTCGGCCGAGGCGGCGATGCGCGGCAGCATGCCGGCCAGCATCCGCGTCGCCGGACTGAGCACCGGGACGGCGCGCGGCGCGGCGAAGACCGGCGCGACCTGCGGGAGGCGCTCGGGCTGGATGAACACGCCGAGCCACCGGCCGCCGAGATTGCGCAGGCCGAGGCCGCGTGAGAGCGAACCGAGCCAGATCGCCACCGGAGTGCGATCGTCTTCGCCCATGCGCAATGCGACCAGCCAATGGTCCAGCCCGTCGCGCAGCCCCTGGCTGCGGGACCGGCGGTAGCTGGCGGGCGCGGCCTGCATCTCCAGCAGGACGTGGTGGCCGAGCCGGCGCAGCGTGGCGTGGCCCACGAAACCCTCGCCGCCGGCGGAGGATGCCGTCACATGCACCGCCGGTTGCCAGAACGCGCGCCACGCATCGATGCGGATCGAGGGCGGCAGGTCGCGGGTGTCCACCGAGAAGCGCCCCGCCCGTTCGCGGCCGGAAACGCTGCCCGGGACCGGATCCCGCAGATCGGCCACGCCTGGGTCGGGCACCTGGGGTCCACTCCTCCAGCTCCTGTCTTCGGCTTATCGCGAAGCGATGAGGC
This sequence comes from Falsiroseomonas sp., assembly GCF_041690465.1. GTDB lineage: Bacteria > Pseudomonadota > Alphaproteobacteria > Acetobacterales > Acetobacteraceae > Falsiroseomonas. The sequence goes on from NZ_JAWLHG010000002.1 coordinate 33,553, forward strand.
GTTCCAGGGTCGTCCCGCGCCAAGGAATGCGGTGCGCAGGGCGGGGACGCCGCGCCCATTCCTTCCACCGCATGTCCCGGTATCGGTTGCCGTGCGGGCCGCACCCGGTCCGCTCGCACCTGCGGGAGAACAGAAGATGTCCCTGAGCGCCCCATGGGCGGCACGCCGGCTCGCGCTCGGCGCCGCCATGGCCATCGGGCTGGCCGCGGCCGCCGCTGCACAGCCCTCGCGCGAGTTCGAGCGTGCCGAGCTCGGCTACCTCAACGCCGACCTGCGCGCCGAGGTCGAGCGACGCGCCACCGGCGGCAACACGCCGCGCGGCGTGCTGGAAACCATCCTGCTGAACAACCTGCAGCTCCGGCTGCCCGCGACCGAGGTGATCGCGGTGGATTTCTTGAAGTCCACGGTCGTCTACAGGGCGCCCGATGGCGCCCTGCGTGCCGCGCGGTTCAACCCGGCGAACCTCACGGTCGTCGAGTAGAACCCGCCCGCGGCGCGGAGTGCCCCCCCGCCGCGCCGCGGTCCCCTCCTCCCGCAGGTCGGCCTTGCCCGCCACCGACCCGCCGCGCAGCCTTGTTCATGGCGGCTCGCCAGTTGGAGCTTTCGCGATGGCCGACCTGCTCGTCATCTCCTTCCCGACCGAAGCGCAGGCGGAAGAGGCGCGGACGCGCATCTTCGGCATGCAGCGCGAATACCTGATCGCGGTCGGCGATGCCGCGGTGGCGCTGCGGCGGCCCGATGGCAGCATCAAGCTCAACCAGGTACTCCAGCCGACCGCCGCGGGCGCCGCGGGCGGTGCGCTCTGGGGCTCCCTGATCGGCCTGCTGTTCCTCAACCCGCTGGCTGGCGCGGCACTCGGCGCGGCGACGGGCGCCGTGGCCGGCCGCCTCAGCGATGTCGGCATCAACGACGCCTTCATGAAGGAGGTGGCGCAGAGCCTCGAGGCGGGCGAAGCGGCCTTGTTCCTGCTCGTGCGGAAGATGACCGCCGACCGCGTGATGGAGGGGCTGCAGGGCATGGGGGGGCGGATCATGCGCAGCTCCTTCGACGAGACGAAGGAGGACATGCTGCGCGCAGCCCTCGCCGGCGAGGGAGCCGCGAGCGGAGCGGCATGAGCGTCGCCGGCAGCGCCCGGCTGCCACCGCCGGGGCAGCTGGTGGAGCTCACGGTGCCTGGCATGTCGGAGGCGCGGTTCCGGCCGACGACGCCGCCTGCCCGCCCTCGCTGCTCGACGTGGCGGAGAGGTGCCGGTCCGAGGAGATGCGTGTGAAAGGCGGTGCGGCGATGAGGCCCGCCCGGCCTTTCGCTGCGGAACGTCCTGCCCCGGATGGATGTCGAGCGCCGGCATGCCGCCTCCCGGTGCGGCGAACAGACAGCACAGAGGCGGGACGTGCCGCGGTGGGCCCCTGTGCCGCACGCCTCTAGCGTGGCGGCACCGGCAATGCCTGGTGACGCGACATGCGCGCCCAGGCGCCACGACGGCAGGCAGGAAACCCATGAGCGAACTCGACCGCGTGCTGGCGCACATCGACCGGGACATGGAGGGGGCCCTGGAGCGGCTCTTCGCCGTGCTGCGCATCAAGTCCATCTCGACGGATCCCGCCTTCGCGGGGGACTGCGCGGCGAATGCCGAATGGCACGCCGACGACCTGCGCTCGATCGGCTTCGACGCCTCGGCGCGGCCCACGCCCGGCCACCCGATCGTGGTCGCGCATGACCGCAGCGCCCGCGGCCCCTCGGCGCTGTTCTACGGCCACTACGACGTGCAGCCGGTGGATCCGCTGGAGCTGTGGGACCGCGACCCCTTCGACCCGGCGATCGAGACGCAGCCGGACGGCACGAAGGTGATCCGCGGCCGCGGCAGCGCCGACGACAAGGGCCAGCTGATGGCCTTCGTCGAGGCCTGCCGCGCCTGGAAGGCGGTGACGGGGAAGCTGCCGATCCCGGTGACGATCCTGCTGGAAGGCGAGGAGGAATCGGGCGGCGCCAACCTGCCGGGCTTCCTCGAGGCCAACCGGGCCGAGCTGAAGGCCGACATCGGCCTGATCTGCGACACCAACATGTGGGACCCGGAGACGCCCGCGATCGTCACCATGCTGCGCGGCCTGTGCGGCGAGGAGGTGATCATCCACGCCGCCGACCGCGACCTGCATTCCGGCTTCTACGGCATGGCCGCGGCCAACCCGAACCGCATCCTCGCGAAGATCCTCGCGGAGCTCTACGACGACCAGGGCCGCGTCACGCTGCCGGGCTTCTACGACGGTGTCCCGGAACTGCCGGACTCCCTGAAGCAGCAGTGGGCCACCCTCGGCTTCACGGCGGAGAAGTTCCTCGGCGTCATCGGCCTCTCGGTGCCGGCCGGCGAGAAGGGTCGCAATGCGCTGGAGATGGTCTGGTCGCGCCCGTCCTGCGAGATCAACGGCATGGGCGGCGGCTACCAGGGTGAGGGCTTCAAGACCGTGATCCCCGCCCAGGCCTCCGCCAAGGTCTCCTTCCGCCTGGTGTTCGACCAGGATCCGCACAGCATCCGCGAGGCCTTCCGCGCGCATGTGCGCGCCCGCCTGCCGGCCGATTGCCGCGCGGAGTTCATCGAGCACGGCTCCGGCCGCGCCATCCGCTTCCCCGACACCGACCCCGCCTTCGCCAAGGCGCGCCAGGCGCTGAGCGACGAATGGGGCAAGCCCGCGGTGTTCATCGGTTCCGGCGGCTCCATCCCGGTGACGCACATGCTGAAGACGTCGCTCGGCATGGATGTGGTGCTGGCGGGCTTCGGGCTGGAGGACGATCGCATCCACAGTCCCAACGAAAAATACAACCTGGTCAGCTTCCAGAAGGGCATCCGCTCCTGGGCGCGCATCCTCGGAGCGCTGTCAGCATGAGCGCGATCCACCCCCCGCCGGCGACGCTCGAGGCGAAGACCGTGATGCAGCGCCTGCTCGACACCGTCGAGCGCGTCGGCAACCGCGTGCCGCATCCGGTGATGATCTTCGTGTACCTGATCGTCCTGGTCGTGGTCCTGTCGGCCCTGCTGGCGGCGTTCGGGGTGCGGGTCACCTACCAGGCCTACAATCCGGCCACCGGCGACATCGAGCCTGCGATGACGGCGGCGCGCAGCCTGCTGACGATCGAGGGCATCCGCTTCATGTTCACCGGCGTGGTGCCCAACTTCATGGGCTTCAACGCGGTGGGCGTGATCATCGTGGCGATGGTCGGCGTCGGCGTGGCGGAGGAGTCGGGCCTCGTGAAGGCGCTGATCCGCAAGCTGGTGATCGTGGCGCCCCCGAAGGCGCTGACCTACATCCTCGTCTTCGTCGGCATCGTCTCCTCGGTCGCGGCGGATGCCGGCTACCTCGTGCTGATCCCGCTCGCCGCGGCGGCCTTCCTCAGCGTCGGGCGGCATCCGCTGGCCGGCCTCGCCATGGCCTTCGCCGCGGTCGCCTCGGCCTTCATGGTGAACGTGCTGATCGTGCCGGTGGACGGAATCCTGACCGAGATCACCAACGACGCCATCCGCCTGGTCAACCCGAACGTCTCGATCGACCTCGCGGCCAATGTCTGGTTCTCGATCGCCTCCGTCGCGATGCTGACGGTGCTGATCGGGGTGATCACCGAGCGGGTGATCGAGCCGCGCCTCGGCGCCTATGCCGGCGACTATCACGTACCGGGCGAGAACGTGCTGTCGGAGAATGAGTACAAGGGCCTGCGCGCCGCGGGGCTCGCCCTGCTCGGCGTGCTGGCCTTCATCGGCCTCCTGGTCCTGCCGCCCGGCGCGCCGCTGCGCAACCCCGAGACCGGGGCGATCATCGGCGCCTCGCCCTTCATGGGCAGCCTGATCGTCTCGATCGCCCTGATCTTCCTGGTCTGCGGCATCGCCTATGGCCGCGCGGCGGGCACCATGCGGAGTGCCGCGGATGCGATCGGCGCGATCCAGAAATCCATCGGCGCACTGGCGGGGCTGATCCTGCTGCTGCTGGTGATCAGCCAGTTCATCGCCATCTTCAACTACTCGAACATGGCCACCCTGGCTGCCGTCTCGCTCGCCGAGTTCCTCGGTCGGCTCAACCTGCCGACGGTCGCGCTGCTGATCGGCTTCGTGATCGCCGTCTTCGGCATCGACCTGATCATCACCGCCGCGATCGCCAAATGGGCGATCTTCGCGCCCGTCTTCGTGCCCCTGCTGATGCAGCTGGGGGTCGAGCCGGAGACGGTGCTGGCGGCCTACCGCGTCGGCGACAGCCCGATGAACTCCATCACGCCGCTCAACGCCTACTTCGCCATGATCGTGACCTTCGCGATCAAGTACCAGAAGGACGCCGGCGTGGGCACGGTGATCGCGCTGATGCTGCCCTATGTGATTGCCATCTCCGTGGTGTGGACCCTGCTTCTGGCGGCCTGGTACATGCTCGGCCTGCCCTGGGGGCTCTAGACCATGGGTGACATCACGCTGATGGCCGCCATCATCCTGGCGGCCATCGTCCTCTTCGTCTGGAACCGCATTCCGGTCATCGTGGTGGCGATGGGCGTCGGGCTCGCGCTCTACGCGACCGGGCTGGTCACGCTGAACCAGGCGCTGTCCGGCTTCGGCGACCCGGCGGTGATGTTCATCGCGACGCTGTTCGTCATCAGCGCCGCGCTGGACCGCACCGGCGTGACCGCCTGGGCCGGGCAGATGCTGATCCGCGGCGCCGGCGAGGAAAGCCGCACGCGGCTCATGGTGCTGATCTCCCTGCTGGTGGCGGTGCTCACCGCACTGATCAGCGTCAACGGCGCGGTCGCGGCGCTGCTGCCGGTGGTGGTGGTGATGGCGCTGCGGCTGCGGCGCGCGCCCTCGCAGCTGCTGATGCCGCTGGTCTTCTCGGCCCATGCCGGCTCGATGCTCGCGCTGACCGGCACGCCGGTGAACGTGCTGGTGAGCGAGGCGGCGGCCGAGGCCGGCTTCCGCGCCATCGGCTTCTTCGAATTCACCATCGTCGGCGTGCCTCTGCTGCTCGGTGTCATGGCGATCACCGTGCTGTTCGGCGAGAAGCTGCTGCCGCACCGCGCCGGCGAGACGATGAGCGCGGATTTCAGCCGCCACGCCACCACACTGGTCGAGCAGTACGGACTGAAGGAGGGCCTGTTCCGCCTGCGCCTACGGGCGACCTCCCCGCTGATCGGCCAGCCCCCCTCAGCCCTCGACGTCCCTTCCTGGGAGGGACTGCGGCTGGTCGCCATCCATGACGGCGAGACCGGCGAGCGCCTGAAGCGCGAGACCATGGCGGAAGGTGACTTCCTGCTCGTCTCCGGCCAGGGCGAGGAGGCTGCGCGCCTCGCCGCCGCGCAGCACCTGGCATTCCGGCTCGAGAACAGCGACGACGACCTGCGCGACAGCCTGTTCAACCGCAGCTCCGGCCTCGCGGAGGTGATGATCCCGCCGCGCTCGGCGATGATCGGCCAGACCGCCTACCAGGGCATGGTCACCGACAGCGGGGATCTCGTCGTCATCGCGATCCAGCGTGGCGGAGCGGATGTCGGGGCGGAGCCGGTGGCGCTGCAGGCTGGCGACACGCTGCTGCTGCAGGGCAGCTGGCGGGCGCTCGACGTGCGGCTCGCGGATCCGCAGGTGCTGGTGGTGAACTCCCCGGACCTGGTGCGCCGCCAGGCGGTGCCGCTCGGCGCGGGGGCGTGGAGCGCGCTGGCGGTGCTCGGCGTGATGGTCCTCTTCCTGGCCACCGGCCTGCTGCCGGCGGCGGTCGTCGGGATTCTCGGCTCCTTCGCGCTGGTGCTGACCCGCGTGATGACCGTGGACCAGTGCTACCGCGCCGTGGACTGGACCACGGTGATCCTCGTCGCGGCCATGATGCCGCTGTCCACCGCCATGGTGCAGACCGGCGCGGCGGAGCTGTTGGCGGATGGGCTCGTCGCGATGGCCGCCGGCGGCAGCCCCACCATCCTGCTCGCGGGGCTGTTCGTGTTGACCGCGGTGCTCGGCCAGTTGATCAGCAACACGGCCACCGCGCTGATCATCATCCCGGTCGGCGTCGCGGCCGCGACGGCGATGGGCGTGTCGCCGTTGCCGGTGCTGATGACCGTCGCGATTGCCGCCGCGGCCGCCTTCCTGACGCCGATCGCGACGCCGACCAACCTGATGGTGATGCGCCCCGGCGGCTACGCCTTCGGCGAGTACTGGAAGTTCGGCCTGCCGATGATGATCTGGTTCTTCATCGTGGGCGTCTTCCTCGTGCCCCTGGTCTGGCGCTTCTGAGCGGTGTCGCGGATCGCCCGTGCCGCTCTTGGCGCCGCCGCGGCGCTGGCGATCCTGCCGGCCGCGGCCCAGACGCCGCCGGCGCGCCCGGCCGACCCGGCCGGCACCTTCGTCTTCCTGCTGGAGAACGACACCTTCTCGGGCCGGGATCGCTTCTACACCAACGGGTTCCTGTTCGCCTGGGGCTCGCCTTCCTACAACCCGCCGGACTGGCTGGCGGCAGTGACGGACCGGCCCGGGCTGCTGTTCCCTGCCGGCGGGATCGCCCGCTGGGGCCTCGCCTTCGGCCAGAAGAAGTTCACGCCCGAGGACACGCTGGCGCGCAACCCCGACCCGAACGACCGGCCCTATGCCGGATGGCTCTACGGCGCGGTGACGCTGATCTCCTACACGCCGCGGGAGTTCGGCAGCCTCGAGTTGCAGATCGGCGTGGTCGGACCCTCCGCGCTCGGCGAGCAGGTGCAGAACAACACGCACGACCTGCTCAACATCGACCGCGCGCTCGGCTGGGACGCACAGATCGAGGACGAGCCGGGGCTCAACCTCGTGCTGAACCGGCAGTGGCGGCTGAACCGGCCGCTCGGCGAGGGCGGGCTGCAGTACGGGTTCGTGCCGAGCCTGGCGGCGAGCCTCGGCAATGTGCAGACCTACGCGGCCGCCGGGCTCATGCTGCGCGTCGGCACGGAGCTGGAAGCGGATTTCGGCCCACCGCGCGCCCGGCCGGTTTCGGCCGGATCGGTGTTCTTCCAGCCGACCGAGCGCTGGGGCTGGTACGGCTTCGTCGCCGTCGAAGGCCGGGCCATCGCCCGGGACATCACCTTGGACGGCAACACCTGGCGCGACAGCCGCAGCGTGGAGCGCGAGCCGCTGGTCGGCGATGCGAGCCTCGGCATCGCCGTGGTGTTCCCGCGCGCACGCCTGACCTTCACCTACACGATGCGCAGCAAGGAGTTCGAGACGCAGCGCGAAGGCTCGCAGTTCGGTTCGCTCAGCCTTGCCGTCCGTTTCTGAGCGCAGAGACCGGGACGCCGCGCAAACTCCGGCGACAAGCTGCCGATGCGCCGGTCGGCGCGGTGCGGCGAAGCTTGGCCGCACCGCCCACGGGAAGCGTGGGGGGCGGAGGGCAGGAGTTCGATGAGAAGCTTGATCGCAGGATTGATGGTGGCGTCAGCGCTTGGCGGGGCCGCCGCCGCGCAGACGGGGCCGGTCAGCACCGGCCCGCTGGCCGAGCTGTGCGCGTCGTCCGAGGCGGCGGCGATCGCCTATTGCCGTGGCTTCCTCGTCGGCGCCGGGCAGTACCACGCGGCCAGCACCGCGCGCGGCGGTCTTTCGCCCATGTTCTGCCTGAGCGACCCGATGCCGACCGTGGAACAGGCGCAGGCCGCCTTCGTCGCCTGGGCGCGCGCCAATCCGCAACATGCCGGGGAGCGCGCGATCGATGGCGTGATGCGGTGGGCCGTCACCGCCTATCCCTGCCCGACGCCTGCGAGCTCGCAACCCGCCGCACGGAGGAATTCCCGATGATCCGCAAGCTTCCCCTGGCGCTGAGCGGCGCCGCACTCCTCGCCCTCACGGCTTGCGCCGATCTCGATCCCGGCACGCAGCGCGCCATGACCGGTGGCCTGGCCGGAGCCGGCGCTGGTGCGCTGGTCGGCTCCTTCTCGGGAAATGCGGGGCTTGGCGCTGCGATCGGGGCGGGGCTCGGCGCTGGCGGCGGCTTCGTCTACGACCGTCACGTCCGCGCGCGCGACCGTGCCTTCGAGGAGGGCGTGCAGGCGGGCCGCGCACAGCGCTGAGCCAGGCTTGCGGCCCGAAACGGCAAGGGCCTCCCGAACGCCTTCGGGAGGCCCTTATATCGCCGTGCGCTCCAGCGACGCGGCCGGCGGCGGTCTGCCGGCGAAGCTGGTGAACTGTCGGCCGCCGACGGCCATGTGCGCGCTGATAGCCCCGGGTGTGCGCAGGACCATGCCGGTCCAGCAGTTCGGGAGCCGGCGCTGCGGGCCCGGGGTCACGGCGACGGTGCAGATGACGCCGTGCCCGGGCTCGCTGCCGGCAGCCGCACTCAGCGGATCAGCGGCGCGTCGATGGCATGGATCACGCCATTGGAGCAGGGGATGTCGGCGCGTGTGACGCGCGCCATCACGTCGCCCTTCTCCGCCACCGTCAGCGCGCCATTCGCCGTGCTGACCCGCAGCGTCGTGCCGGCGACCGTCGTCAACTCGCCGCCCTGGCGGAGCGCCGCGCTGTCATGGCGCCCCTGCACCACATGCGCCTGGAACGCGGCCGGTGCGAGGACGGGGTCGGCCTCGCGGTTGCCGTCCACCAGCGGGAAGAGCCGGTCGATGAGCGCGCTGCGCGCGCCGCCGGACAGCGCATCATTGGTCGGCGCGAAGATCGTGATGCTGTTGGCGTTGCGGAAGTCGCCGACGGCGCGAGCGCGCACCACGCCGTTCACGAAGCGGGAGAATTCGCTCATGCCGGCCAGGGTGTCGATGCAGTTGCGCTGCTGCGCCGAGGCGCCGGGCGCGCCGACGGCACCCGCGGCAACGGCAAGAGCGGCCAGCGCCGCAACGCGCAGGCTTGAAGATCGGATGGTCATGGCATTTTCTCCTTGTGACGGGCCGGAGCCCCGCATGCAGATGGCGAGGGCCTCGGCCGGATCGCCGGACACCACCGTAGTGCGGCGCCTGTGCCGGCGGCATGGGCATGGGTCTCATGCCTATGCCAACCGTCCCATCCTCGGCCGACGCGCTTCGCGGTCATGCCGCGCAGCCCGCAGGTGCCACTCGCGCCGGCAACGGCTGCGGTGCACGTGGTGCGTGCCCGCTCCCCATGGGAGCGCGTTCTGCTGGCCCGCAGGGGCAGCGATTGCCAGCCAAGGGTGACGCCGGACAACGCCACGGTCGCACGGCCGCGGAGATCGACCAGCGGGCTGTCGGCAGCATCGCCAGGGATGCGCCCGATCTCGCCGAATGCCGTCACGTCCCTGGTTGTGTTTCGCCGTCGAGGAGGGGCTCTGTCGCCTGTTGCGTGCTTGATCGACGCTTGTGGCGCACACTCATCCCGGCGGAGCGCCAGCGATGTCCCGCCTCGACCCGCAAGCCTTGCCGCCGCCCGGCCTGGTGGTCGCGGCGGCCGAGTCGGTGACGAGACGATCGTCATCGCCTGCCATCATGGGCAGGGCTTTGCGCATTGCCCGGCCTGCGGTGAACGTTCCGAGGGTGCCCACAACGCCCACTGCGCGTGCGACTGCGCCGCTTCCGCCGCACCCTCGGCCGCAGGGCGTGGCGACGCGATCGGCGCTACGGCACTCTGATCTGCGGCCTGGAACGCCGGCTATGCCCGGGCCGCCGCCGAGGCCACCCGGCAAGCGATGCCGGACCTATTCAGAACAGGACAACACCCGGTCCCAGCTGCGCGCCCACCCGACACGCCTTGCCGGGGAGGAACGGCCTGCGATGTCCGCTGCGGCCGCTCATTCCGCCGCCCGCAACTCGCCGACCACGCGCCCCGTGCGGGCATCCACCAGAAGCAGCCGGTCGCCGTCCGGGCGTGTCACCAGAACCGCAAGCCGGCCATCCACCCCGGCAACGCCGGCCACCGAGACGATCCGCGTTCCCGCGGGTTGGCCGAGATGCGCCGGTCCGACCGTCGCCGTCGGGTCGCCTGCATTCAGACGCTGGACGATCGCCACCGCCAGCCCCAGGGTGCCGACGACGATCAGCACCCCCATCACAACGACAAGCCATTTGAGCGCAGCCACGCAAACCCCCGCCGATCCCGCGCCGTCGCCCCTCAGCCAGGAAGCCACGGCGCCGCCCGAGGCCGCCGGCACGCGCGCCGACCGCTTTCTCGCCAGCGCTCTAGAGGGCCTGTCGCGCTCCCGGGTCAAGGCGCTGATCGAGGCAGGCCATGCCAGCCGGGATGGCGTGCCGCTCACCGACCCGGCCGAATCGGTGCGCGCCGGTGCCCGCTATGCGCTCGCCATCCCACCGCCGGTCCCGGCGACGCCGGCAGCGGAGGCCATCCCCCTCACCATCCTCTTCGAGGATCGCGACCTGATCGTGCTCGACAAGCCGGCAGGCCTGGTGGTCCACCCCGCACCCGGCAACCAGCAGGGGACGCTGGTCAACGCCGTGCTGGCGCATGCCGGTGACGACCTCTCGGGCATCGGCGGGCAGGCGCGGCCCGGCATCGTGCATCGGCTCGACAAGGACACCTCGGGCGTCATGGTCGTGGCGAAGACGGAGCGGGCGCATACGGCGCTCTCGGCCGCCTTCGCCACCCGGGACCTGGACCGGGAGTACCTGGCGCTCGTCTGGGGCCTGCCGGCCACCGCCAGCGGCGCCGTGGAGGCGCCGATCGGGCGCCATCCGATCGACCGCAAGCGGATGGCGGTGGTCGGCCGCGGCGGCAAGCCCGCGCTCACGCATTGGCGGCTGGAGCGCGGCTACGGCGCTGCCGCCGGCCTGCTGCGCTGCCGGCTGGCGACCGGCCGCACCCATCAAATCCGCGTGCATCTGGCGCATATCAACCACCCGGTGGTTGGTGATCCCGTCTATCTCCGCCGGATCCCGGCCACCGCCCGGCTGTTGCCGGAGAACCTGCGCAGCGCGCTGCTGACCTTCCCGCGCCAGGCCCTGCACGCGGAGACCCTGGGATTCCGCCATCCCGTGACGGGCGAGGCGCTTTCCTTCCGCGCCCCGCCGCCGCCCGACATGGCCGACCTGCTCGCGCGGCTGGAGGCCCATGTTGCAAGACGGTAACCGGACGTAAACCGACTTTGCAGGTCGGTTTTTCTGGACCCCGCCCCCCGAATCCGCTACAAGCCGTGTGACGACGCCGGCCGGGTGCCGCTTGCACCTCGCGGACCCGGGACCGAAACGGTCCTGCGGACAAGCCAGGACCCGTGGCGCTCTCCCCGTCGTGACCGGGGCAGAGAGCGCACGGGAGGGCCCGGAAGGCGTTGGCGGACCACCAAGGCCGCACCTGACCCCGCCGTCACGGGGGGTGAAGGGCGGCGCAGGAGGCAGATCCCCTTATGGCTTCCAGCATGTCCATCCCGATGGCTCCTGAGGGCAACCTTGCCCGCTATCTACAGGAGATTCGGAAATTCCCGATGCTCACCGCCGAGGAGGAATACAACCTCTCGAAGCGGTGGAAGGATGAAGGCGACGAGCAGGCCGCGCACAAGCTGGTCACGTCGCACCTGCGTCTCGTCGCCAAGATCGCCATGGGCTACCGCGGCTACGGCCTGCCGGTCGGTGAGCTGATCTCGGAAGGCAATGTCGGCATGATGCAGGCGGTCAAGCGGTTCGACCCGGACCGCGGCTTCCGCCTGGCGACCTACGCCATGTGGTGGATCCGTGCCGCCATCCAGGAATACATCCTGCACAGCTGGTCGCTGGTGAAGATGGGCACCACCGCCGCGCAGAAGAAGCTGTTCTTCAACCTGCGCCGCCTGAAGGGCCAGATGTCGGCCCTAGAGGAGGGCGACCTCAAGCCCGAGCAGGTGGAGAAGATCGCCAAGGCGCTGCAGGTGCCCGAGCAGGACGTGGTGAGCATGAACCGCCGCCTCGCCTCGCCCGACAACAGCCTGAACGCCCCCGTCCGCGCCGACAGCGAGGGCGAGTGGCAGGATTGGCTGGTGGACGAGAGCGAGAGCCAGGAGAGCGAGCTCGCCGAGCGGCAGGACATGTCCAACCGTCGCCAGCTGCTGGGCGAGGCGCTGAAGACGCTCAACGACCGTGAGCGCCATATCCTGATCGAACGGCGCCTGAAGGACGAGCCGACGACGCTGGAGGAGCTCTCGCAGCAGTACAACATCAGCCGCGAGCGCGTCCGCCAGATCGAGGTCCGGGCCTTCGAGAAGCTGCAGAAGAGCATGAAGACGCAGATCGTCGAGCGGCGGCTCGCGGTCGGCTAACCGGCGAAGGCTCGCGGCCGGCTGATTGCTCTCCCCCCCCCCCGCGCTTGCGCGGGGGGCACTGCCGCCACGCCGGGGCTGGTCGGGATGGAGGAGACCGCCGCCTCATCCGCCGCACCCATGGCGTCCATCGCGCCTGCCGATTGGAACCAAGCCTCCCTCGCTGCCATCTTGCGGGCAGCAAAGGGAGACCGCAGCCATGTCAGCCACCCTCGAAGCCGACCGCCGGGACCATGCGGCCGCGCCGCCCGGCCTGCGCATCGGCCATGTCCATCTCAAGGTCGCCGACCTCGATCGCGCGCTGGCCTTCTGGCGCGACGTGATCGGGCTGGAGGTCCAGCAGCGCATGGGCAGCCAGGCGGTGTTCCTCTCCGCCGGCGGCTACCACCACCACATCGCCCTCAACACCTGGGAGAGCGCCGGCGGCAGCCCACCCCCCTTCGGCACCACGGGGCTGTTCCACGTCGCGCTGCTCTATCCCGACCGTCGCAGCCTCGCGCAGGCCCTGAAGCGCCTGGTCGAGGCCGGCCATCCGCTCGAGGGTGCCTCCGACCACGGCGTCTCCGAGGCGCTCTACCTGCGCGATCCGGACGGCAATGGCGTCGAGCTCTATCATGACCACCCGCGCGAGGAATGGCCGCGCGACGCTGCCGGAGAGCTGGCCATGGTGACGCGCCGCCTCGATCTCCAGGCGCTGCTCGCCGAAGCGGACTGACGCGCGCTTCGGCGCTTGCATGGCCGGGCTGCAGGTACCAACAAGGGAGCAGCATGCCCGACCATCAGACCCCGCTGATCGCCACCATCGCCGCCGGCCTCGTGCTCGCCTTCATCTTCGGGTTGCTGGCGCACCGGATCCGCATCCAGCCGCTGGTCGGCTACCTGCTGGCGGGTGTGGCGGTCGGCCCCTTCACGCCGGGCTTCGTCGCCGACCAGGCGCTGGCGGCCGAGCTGGCGGAGATCGGCGTGATCCTGCTGATGTTCGGTGTCGGGCTGCACTTCTCGATCAAGGACCTGGTTTCGGTTGCACGGATCGCGGTGCCGGGCGCGGTCGGGCAGATCGCCGCGGCGACCCTGATGGGCGGCGCGCTCGCCCTGGCAATGGGGTGGGAGTTGCCGGCGGCGCTGGTCTTCGGCCTCGCGCTGTCGGTCGCCAGCACGGTCGTGCTGGTGCGAGCCCTGCAGGACCGCCGCATCCTGGAGACCGATCGCGGCCGCATCGCCGTGGGTTGGCTGGTGGTCGAGGACCTGGCGATGGTGCTCGCGCTGGTGCTGCTGCCCGCGATCGCGGCGGCGAGCTCGGCGGAAGGCGCCTCGACGCAGCAGATCCTGCTCAAGCTCGGCCTGACGCTCGCGAAGGTCGCCGCTTTCGTCGCGGTGATGCTGCTGGCCGGGCGGCGGCTGATCCCCTGGGTGATGCACTATGCCGCGCATACCGGCTCGCGCGAGCTGTTCCGCCTCGCCGTCTACGCGATGGCGCTCGGCGTCGCCTTCGCCGCGGCGAAGCTGTTCGACGCATCCTTCGCGCTCGGTGCCTTCTTCGCCGGCGTGGTGCTCGGCGAGACGCGGCTCAGCCAGCGCGCGACGGAGGAGGCGATGCCGCTGCGCGACGCCTTCGCGGTGCTGTTCTTCGTCTCCGTCGGCATGCTGCTCGACCCGGCGGTGCTGGTGGAGCAGCCGCTGGCGGTGCTGGCGACGGTGCTGATCATCACCGTCGGCAAGTCGGCCGTGGCCTACGCGATCGTCCGCGCCTTCGGTCATCCCTCCGGCACCGCGCTGACGGTCTCGGCGAGCCTGGCGCAGATCGGCGAGTTCTCCTTCATCCTGGTCGGCCTGGGCGGCGCGCTGGGCATGCTGCCGCCGGAGGGCAGCGACCTGGTGCTGGCCGGTGCGATCCTGTCGATCCTGCTCAACCCGCTGGCCTTCGCGCTGGTGGAGCGGCGGCGCGCGCGGACCATCCCGGCGGCGCAGCACCCGCCGCCCCCGCCCGCCGCCGCGACGCCGCCACCGGGACCCGCGCCGGCACCGGTCGCGGGCCCGGCAGCGCCGGCGGAGCCGGCCCCGCCCGAGCCGGAGCAGGAGCTGGTGATGACGAGCCTCACCGACCACGACGTGCTGGTCGGCTATGGCCGTGTCGGCTCGCTGGTCGGCGCGCGCCTCGCCGCCGCCGGCCGGCGCATGCTGGTCTTCGAGGAACGCGACGAGGCGGTTGAGGCGGCGCGGCACGACGGCGCCGAGGTGGTGGTCGGCAATGCCGCCGATCCCGAGGTGCTGGCGCTGGCCAATCTGGCCGCGGCCCGCCGCCTCTTCGTCACCATCCCGGAGGTGTTCGAGGCCGGCCAGGTGGTGGAGCAGGCGCGCGCCATCAATCCCGGCCTCGAGATCCTGGCCCGCGCGCATTCCGAGGATTGCGTCCGTCATCTGGACGGCCTCGGCGCCACGCTGACCGTCCTCGGCGAGCGGGAGATCGCCCATCGGATGATCGAGCACGCCTTCCCGCCCGCCGCCATGCCAGCCGAGGGCTGACACCCGAGGGCCTTGCCGGGCCACGGGACGTTGCGGGTAAGGTATCGCCATGGCGATCGTGCAGGCCGTATTGGCCCTCGTCGCGGCCTGCATCGCCTTCGCGCTGCTCGCCCGGCGGTTCAAGCTCCCCTATGCGGTGATCCTGGTGGTCGGCGGCAGTGCGCTGGCCTTCGTGCCGGGCGTGCCGAGCGTGACCCTCGACCCCGAGCTGGCGCTCGCCTTCTTCGTCCCGCCACTGCTGCAGGCCAGCGCCTGGCGGACGGATTGGCGCGCCTTCAGGGCCAATCTCCGCCCCATCCTGCTGCTGGCGGTGGGTGCAGTGCTGTTCTCCGCCTTCGCGGTCGGCGTGGTAGCGAAGTGGCTGGTGCCGGACCTGCCCTGGGCGGCGGCGATCGCGCTCGGCGCCATCGTCGCCGCGCCCGATGCGCCGGCGGCGGCAGCGGTGCTGAACACGCTCTCCATCCCCCGCCGCATCGTCGTGGTGCTGCTGGGCGAGAGCCTGGTGAACGATGCGACGGCCCTGGTGCTCTACCGCTTCGCCATCGCCGCCGCGGCAGCGGGCACCGTCTCCTGGGGCATGGCGGGCGCCTCCTTCCTGCTGGTCGCGGCGGGCGCGGCGGCAATCGGCTGGGCGATCGGGCACGCGGCGATCTGGGCGATCGGGCGGCTGCGCGACACCCTGCTGGAGATCGCCGCCTCCTTCATCGCCTGCTTCGCCTCCTTCTTCCTGGCCGAGGCGCTGGAGGTTTCCGGCGTGGTGGCGGTGGTGACCACGGGCCTGACCATGGGCCAGCTGCAGCACCGCGTGCTGACCTCCCGCACGCGGGTGGAGGCCCGCGCGGTCTGGCAGTTCTGCGAATTCCTGCTGACCAGCCTGGTGTTCATCCTGGTCGGGCTGCAGCTCGAAGGGATACTGGAGCGCCTGGCCGGGCAGGGCGCGCTGGAGCTGGCGGGGCTGGCGCTCGCCATCTCCGCGGTGCTGATCCTCTCGCGCTTCGTCTGGGTGTTCCCGGTCGCCTGGCTCTCCTGCCTGCTGCCTTCGGTGCGGCGGCGCGAGCCGATGGAGCCCTGGCGGCACCTGGTGGTGATCTCCTGGTCGGGGATGCGCGGCGTGGTCTCGCTCGCCGCCGCGCTGGCGCTGCCGCTCGATTTCCCGCAGCGCGACTTGCTGGTGTTCCTCTCCTTCTGCGCGATCCTGGCGACGCTGGTGTTGCAGGGCACGACGCTGGCCTGGGTGATCCGCCGGCTGGGCGTGGAGGAGAAGCGCGCCGCCGCGATGCCGCCGGAGGAATCCGCCGCGCGCCACGCGGTTGCCCACGCCACCCTCGCCGAGGTCGAGCGCCGCGCCGAGGACGTGCTGGAGGGCGCCGTCGCCCGCGATCTGGTCGGCGAGTACCGCGACAAGGCGCGGGTCTTCCTCGGCGTCGCCGATGGCGGCGGACGGGCGGAGCTGGAGGCGCGGCTGCGCATCCGCCTGGCCGCGCTGCGTGCCGGGCGGGCGGCGCTGCTCGACCACCATCGCGACGGCGCGCTGGGCGACGAGGTGCTCGCCGGCCTGCAGGAGGAGCTGGACCTGGAGGAGCTGCGCATCCTGCGCCTGCTGCGCTGACGACCGGCAGGCGCTGCCGCGCTTCCAGGCGCCGATCCGCGACAGCTCCGCCTGGGGCGCAGGCGAGGCGCAGGCGCAAGCGAGCGTTCGGCAAGGCCGGTTTCCCGGCTGAAGCGCGTAACCCGATCCCGCGGACGGACGAACATCCTCGCAGTCGCATCACATCGCGGAGGCAAGCCCGTGCCGCCTGAGTTCCCGCCCGAGCAGCGTCGCGCCATCGGGGCGCTGCCGGACCGGCTGGTCCGCCAGGCAGCGCAGTAGCGTGTTGCTGGCCGGCGCCTCGCTCCCCGCCGCGCCGCGGCCGCATGTCGCGGCGCTGCTGGTCGGCTCGGGTGGCGCCGGCCTTGCGCTGCTGGCCGTCCTTGCACTGCCGGACACCGCGCTGCCCGGCGTGCTGCTGGCGTCGCTCCTGCTCGGCGCTGCCTTCGTGCTGCTTGATTTCGGCTTCGTCGGCGGCTTCCGCGCGCTGCTGGAGCGGGGCGACGGGCGTGCGGTCGGCGCCAGCTTCCTGATGCCGGCGGTCGCCGCCCTGGCGATCGTGCCGATGGGCAGCCTGCTGGAGGGCTATGGGCGCTTCGTGGCGCCGGTCGGGACGTCGCTGGTCGTCGGCGCGGCGATGTTCGGCCTGGGGATGCAGATCGCGAATGGCTGCGGCTCCGGCGTGCTCGTCGCCGCCGGGCAGGGCTCGCGCCGCATGTGGGTGACGCTGCCCTTCTTCTGCGTCGGCGGCGTGATCGGCAGCCTGCTGCTGCCATCGGCGATGGCCCTGCCGAGCCTCGGCGAGGCCGATCTGGTGGCGTGGCTGGGGCCCTGGGGCGCGCTGCTGGCGATCGAGGCGCTGCTCCTGGTCGCGGCGCTCGTCGTGCTGCGGGGCGCGTGGCCCGCCTGGTCCGCGCTGCGCAACGCGGCCGCGATCGGCGCCCTGGCGGCGCTGCTGTTCCTCGCTTCGGGCATGCCGTGGGGCATCACCGCCGGGCTGACGCTCTGGGCCGCGAAGGTGGTGCAGGGGGTGGGCTTCGACCTCGCGACGCAGCCCTTCTGGGCCGAGGCCTGGGCGCGCGCGGCGCTCGATGGTCCGGTCCTCGCCTCGCATTCCTCGCTCTCGAATGTCGGGCTGCTGCTGGGTGCGCTGATCGCCGCGGCGGCGAAGGGGCAACTGCGGCACGGCACGTCGCTCGGCCGGCGTGGCGCGGCGGGGGCGGTGCTGGGCGGCCTGCTGATGGGGGTCGGCGCGCGGCTCTCCTTCGGCTGCAATGTCGGCGCCTTCCTCGGCGGTGCCTCCTCGGCGAGCCTGCACGGGCTGGTGTGGTTCCTGGCGGTCCTGCCGGGCTGCTGGCTCGGCATCCGCCTGCGGCCGGTCTTCGGCCTGCCGCGCTGACGAGGCGCCTGCCGCCGTCCGCCCGACGACTCGGCGCGGCGATACGCTCGAAACCCGCGGCGACACCACGCCGAAACACGCCGCTGCTAGCTCTGTCGCGACAACTTGGCGAGGGAGCAGCGTGTCATGGACAGCAGGAGGAGCGATGGCGGGGCGATGCGGCGTCTGGCGGCCGTGGTCCGGCTCCGGCTTCGTGACGTGTCGGCATGGTTCGCCTACCGCCCGGAACGGCGCTACATGCGCGGCGCCCGCTGACCTCTGCCGGAACCCGTCGCGTGCCGGATGACGGCCCGCGCGGGCCGTCCTAGTCTCCCCCGGAGAGGCGGCGCGCGACGCCGCGGGGGGATGAAGTCCATGGCCGGCGACCACGCCGCTTGAGTCCGACACCGCGCGTC
Organism: Falsiroseomonas sp.; assembly: GCF_041690465.1. Taxonomy (GTDB): domain Bacteria; phylum Pseudomonadota; class Alphaproteobacteria; order Acetobacterales; family Acetobacteraceae; genus Falsiroseomonas. The sequence continues at coordinate 51,628 of NZ_JAWLHG010000002.1, forward strand.
CAAGTCCTCGGGCCGTTCCGCCAGCGCAGCTTCAGGTTCCAATGGCCGGCGGACCTCGCGACCTCCTGGGCGTTCGAGATGGAGACGCTCATCCTCGGCTGGTACGTCCTGACCGAGACCGGCTCGGTCGTCTGGCTCACCAGCTTCGCCGCCTTGCAATTCGGCGGCACGCTGATCTCGCCGATGTTCGGCGTGGTCGGCGATCGTCTAGGGCATCGCCGCCTGCTGGTCGGCATGCGGGCGATCTACGCGGCGCTGGCGGCGGTGATGGCGACGCTGGCGCTCACCGGCACGCTCGGCATCGCCGCGGTCTTCGCCCTCGCGCTGCTCTCCGGCCTGGTCAGGCCCTCCGACATCGGCATGCGCAACGCGCTGATCGGCGCCACCATGCCCGCGCCCTACCTGACCGGCGCGATGGGGATCGAGCGCACCAGCGCCGACACCGCGCGCATCGTCGGCGCGCTGACCGGCACGGCGCTGGTCGCCTGGCTCGGCGTCGGCCACGCCTACCTCGTGGTGGTCGGGCTCTACGCCACCAGCCTGCTCCTGATGCTCGGCGTCGAGGATGCCCGCCCGTCCCGCGCGGCCGCCGGCGGGCAGCCCATCGGCTCGGTCTGGTTCGACCTGAAGGACGGCGTCTCCTATGTGCGTGGCACGCCGCCGCTGCTGGCGGCGATGTGCCTGGCCTTCTTCGCCAACCTCGTCGCCTACCCGCTGACCGGCGGGCTGCTGCCGCATGTCGCGCGCGACGTGTACGGGCTGGACCAGACCGGGCTCGGCAGGCTGGCGGCGAGCTTCGCCACCGGGGCGCTGCTCGGCTCGATCTTCCTCGGTGCGCGCGGCGGCCAGCTGTACGCGGCGCGGACGATGCTGGCTGCGGCGCTGGCCTGGTTCGCGCTGCTGCTGGCCTTCGCCGTGGTGCGCTCGCCCGTGGCCGGCATGGCGATCCTGTTCCTCATCGGAACGGTGCAGAGCTTCTGCATGGTGCCGATGTCGGTGCTGCTGATGCGCGTCTCGCGGCCCGGCTTCCGCGGGCGGGTGATGGGGCTGCGCATGCTCGCGGTCTACGGCCTGCCGCTCGGCCTGCTGGCGAGCGGGCCGCTGGTCGCCTGGATCGGCTTCGCCGGGACCGTGGCGCTCTATGCCGGCAGCGGCCTGCTCGTCACGCTGGCGATCGCGCTCGGCTGGCGCGATCACCTGTGGCCGAAGGACGCGCCCGCGAATGCGCGCCACTCCCATACCGACGGCCAACCTCGTTGACCGATGGCATGAGCCTTCCTGGCCCTCGGGCGCCGGCTCCGCCGGCCTGGCTGCACCATGCCGCCGGCATGCGTTCCGCATGACGCACTTGCGGCCGGCCGCCTTCGCGGCCCCGGGGGGGGGGCAGGCGCGACGCCCCCCGGGGCACTATGCCCCCG
>NZ_JAWLHG010000002.1:53055-378277 GCF_041690465.1 Falsiroseomonas sp.
GCGTCGGTCAAGGACCGACGCCGCCAGTATCAATAGCCCCGCTCGAGCTCTGCCAGCAGCGGGAAGGCGGAATGGACATGCGGCGCCACCACCGGCGCCACCGCCTGCAGCTGACTGCGCTCCACCGCCGCGAAGCTGGTGGCGCCGAGCAGGCCGAGGCAGGTCTGCACCTCGTCCTCCAGCAGTTCCAGGATGCGCCGCACGCCCTCCTCGCCGGCCGCGGCCAGGCCGTAGCAGTAGAGCCGCCCGATCCCGACCAGCTCGGCGCCGAGCGCGACGGCCTTCACCAGGTCGGTGCCGCGGCTGATGCCGCCATCCATCCACACGCGCGCCTTGCCGCCCCTTGGGCCGCCCACCGCCTGCACCACCTCCGGCAGCACGGCGAAGGAGCCGCGGCCATGGTCGAGCTGGCGCCCGCCATGGTTGGAGACATAGACCACCTGGACGCCGTGCTGCACGGCGATCTCGGCGTCTTCGCCGGTGCCGATGCCCTTGAGGATCAGCGTCACGCCGGGGTGCTTCTCGCGGAAGCGGGCGATGTCGGCCCAGCTCAGCGCCGCCTGGTGGTTCATCCCCTCCGAGCGCGCGCGCCAGTGCTTGACGAAGCGCTTGGCGATGTCGCGCTCGCGCCGGCTGTAATGGGCGGTGTCCACGGTGATGGCGAAGGCGTCATAGCCGGCATCCATTGCGCGCTTCACGTGGTCGTCCACGAAGTCCGGCCCGCCGCGGACATAGAGCTGGAAGACCTTCGGCCCCTCGCCGATCGCCTGCGCCGAGCCCTCGAGCCCGGGCTGGGTGACGGAGGAGACCATGATCGGCACGCCGAATCCCGCCGCGGCGCGGCCGGCGCTGGCGGCGCCACCAGCCTCGAAGCTCTCGAGCGAGCCGACGGGGGCGAGCATCACCGGCAGGCGGATGCGGCGCCGGCCGAGGAAGTCGCCGCTGGTGTCCACCTTGCTGACGTCGCGCAGCACCCGCGGACGGAAGGCGACGGCGTCCAGCGCGGCGCGGTTGCGCTGCATCGTCGTCTCGGTCTCGGTCGCGCCGACCAGATAGTCCCAGATGTTGGCGTTGAGCTTGAGCTTCGCCGCCTTCACCAGCTCGTGCAGGGTCTGGAAGCGCTGCTGACCTTCGTTCGACATAGCGTGCCCCGTTGCGTCCCGGGGCGGAGAATGCCCCGGTCGGCGCGGCCTTCCTAGCCGGGGCGCAGCGCGCGCAGGCGGTCGAGCACGGCGCGGGCGCGCGCCACGTCCGACAGCGCATCGACCGGCACCGCCAGGCGGCGGCGCCAGTTCGGCCGTTGCCAGTCGGTGCCGGGCAGGTTCACCGCCACCTCCTCGCCGGCCAGATCCTCCGTCTGCACCAGCATCAGCGCCGAGGGCGTGCTCGCCACCAGCGCGTGGATCGCCGCCGCCAGCGCATCGTCCAGCGCACCCTCGGGCGAGGCGCCATCCGGCAGCTTCCCCTCCTGCGCCAGCATGTCGCACAGCGCCGCGCGGTCACGCGCGCGCTCGGCCATCGCCGCATCAAGGTCGCCGAGCAGGCCGAGCGACGCGCGCTCCGCAAGGTCGGCACCGGTCCAGAAGCCGGCCAGCGTCGGCAGGTCGTGGGTGGAGACGCAGGCCGCGGCACGCCGCGGCCATCGCGCCGGCGGGATGAAGGCCGCCTCGCGCCGCTCGAACCACAGCACGCGGTAGGAGAGGACATTGGCGGATTGCAGCGCCTCGCCCATGCCTTCCGGCACGGTGCCGAGGTCCTCGCCCACCACCATGCAGCGCGCGCGCTGCGATTCCAGCGCGACCTGGCCAAGCATCTCCTCGAACGGGTAGGCGATGTAGGCGCCGTCGCGTCCCTTGGCGCCCTGCGGCACCAGGAACAGCCGGCGCAGCCCGAGCACATGGTCGATCCGCAGCGCCGCGGCGTGCCGCATGTTCGCCCGCAGCAGCCGCGCGAAGGCGGCATGGCCCGTCGCGTGGGCGGCGCGCGGGTCGGGCGGCGGCAGGCCCCAGACCTGGCCCTCGGCGGCGAAGGGATCGGGCGGCGCGCCCACCTCGAAGCCGGGCAGGTAGCGCATGTCGCCCGACCACGGCTCCGCCCCATCCGGCGCCGCGCCGACCGCGAGATCCCGATAGAGCCCGGCGCCGGCCCGCCCGGCCTCGGCGAGCTGCGCATCGGCGAGCATCTGCTGGAAGGCGGCGAAGCCGACCGCATCCGCGTGGCGCGCGGCGAACGCCGGGACGCCGGCATCCTCGCCGTGCCGAAGCCCTTCGGGCCAGCGCCGCGCATCGCTGTGGCCCTCGGCCTCGGCGATGGCGGTATAGGCGCAGAAATGCGCGAGCGGCTTGCCGCCCTCATGGATGAAGGCGTCGAGCGCCGCACGTGCGCGCGGCACGCCGGGCAGGCTGCGCCAGGCGGCGCGCAGCACGGCGAGCTTGGCGTCCCACACCGCGCGATGGTCCACGCTGTCGCGGGCAGCGAGTGCTGCGAAAACCTGCTGGTGCGCCGCCAGCGCCGCGCGCACCTCCGGCGCGTCGGCGACGAAGGGCAGGCTGGCGACGTCGAGGAAGATCGGGTCGAGGAAGCGCCGGTCGGAAGGATGATAGGGGCTGGCGCGGCCGCGATCGGTCGGGAACAGCGCATGCGGCGGGCTGAGGCCGAGCACCGCCGCACCTTCCCGCGCGGCCAGCCGCGCGAGCTCCGCCACCGCGCGGAAATCGCCGATGCCCTGGTCGCCTTCCCGGCGCAGCGCGTAGATCTGCGCGGCGATGCCGAAGCGCCGGCCGCCTGCATCCAGCGCGGGCGGCAGGAAGGCGCGGCGCGGCACCACGGCGAGGTGGCAGAAGGCGTCCGGCGCCGCCTCGTCGAACAGGATGTGCCGGCCTTCCGGCAGCGGCGGCAGCGCCACCAGGCGATGCGCCGCGGCGCGACCATCGGGGCTTACGAAGCGCTGCGTCTCGCCGGCATCCGGCGCGATGTCGAAGGTCTGCTCGCCGCCCTCTTCCAGCCTGAGGCGCAGGCGCGCCGGCCGGTCCGCCAGCGCGAGCGGCACGCGCACCGCATCGGCCTGGCAGGTCAGCGCCTGCGGCAGCGCGCGCGGCGCGGAGAGCATGACGAGGCTGTGCAGCACCTCCCCGTCGCGCCCCGCCGGCAAGCCGAGCGCGCCGAGCAGGGCGCGCAGCGTGTCCTCCGGCACGTCGTAGCGTGCGCCGGAGATCTCGTGCCAGAAGGTCGCGATCCCCACGGATTGCGCCAGCCGCGCCAGCAGCGCGGGATCGCCGCGGCGGGCGGCGCTGCGTTCCTCGGCCAGCAGCAGCACGGCGCGGGCGGGCAGCGCATCGCCCGGCTCGCCCTCGCGTTCCGGCGCGGCGCTGTCGGCCAGCAGGCGCCAGCGATGGCCCGGCCGCGGCGCGGGCAGCACGAGCGGCAGCGCGGCCTCGCCGGCGTTCAGCGCCACCAGGCAGCGATCGCCGTGCTCGTGCAGCAGCACAGTCAGCGCGCGTGTCTCCGGATCGTGCCAGTCGGGCTCGCCCATCGGCGCGCCATCGGGGCGCAGCCAGGCCGCGTCCTCGCTGCCGTTCAGCGGTGCGGCATGGGTCAGCGCGGGATGCGCATGGCGCGCGGTGACGAGGCGGCGCGTGAAGGCGAGCAGCCCTTCATCCATCGCGTCCCAGTCGAGCCAGCTCGTCGCATTGTCCTGCGCATAGGCATTGTTGTTGCCGTTTTGGCTGCGGCCGCACTCGTCGCCCATGGACAGCATCGGCGTGCCGCGCGCGGCGAGCAGCGTCGCCAGCAGCGCGCGCATGTCGGCGCCGCGGCGGGCGCGCACGCGCGGGTCGTCCGTCGGCCCCTCGACGCCGGCGCTCCAGGAATGGTTGGCGTTGGTGCCGTCGCGGTCGTGCTCGCCATTCGCCGCGTTGCGCTTCGCCGTGAAGCTGACGAGGTCGGCCAGGGTGAAGCCGTCATGCGCGGTGACGAAGTTCACGCTGTCGGTCACCGGCCGCCCCCGGAACGCGTCGGCGGAGCCGGCGAGCCGCGTCGCCACCGCGCCGGCCATGCCGGCATCGCCACGCCAGAAGCGGCGCACATCGTCGCGGAAGCGGTCGTTCCACTCGCCCCAGCCCGGCGGGAACGTCCCGAGTTGATATCCCTCGCGCCCGATGTCCCAGGGCTCCGCGATCATCATCCGCTCGCGCAGCACCGGATCCTGCCGCATCGCCTGGATCAGCGGCGCATCGGCGTCGAAGCCGTCCTCGCGCCGCGCCAGCGTGGTGGCGAGGTCGAGGCGGAAGCCGTCGAGCCCCGCCGCCTCCGCCCAATGCCGCAGCGCGTCCATCGCCAGCCGCAGCGGCCAGGGACGGTCGAGCGCCAGCACGTTGCCGCAGCCCGCATCGTCCACGTAGCGCCAGCGATCCTCCGGCTGCAGCCGGTAGAAGGTGGCGTTCGCCAGGCCGCGCAACGACAGCGTCGGCCCGAGATGGTCGCTCTCGCCGGTGTGGTTCAGCACGACGTCCTGCACCACTTCGAGCCCGGCCTGCTGCAACGCCGCGACCGCCGCCCGCACCTCCGCCATGCCGCCCGGCGCCAGACGCGGATCGGGGCAGAGCGGCGCCACCGGGTTGTAGCCCCAGTAGTTGGAAAGCCCGAGCACCGGCAGGTGCCGCTCATCCACCCAGGCAGCGGCCGGCAGCAGCTCCACCGTGGTGACGCCGAGTTTTCGCAGATGCTCGATCGCCGCCGGATGCGCGAGCCCGGCGAAGGTACCGCGGATGGCCTGCGGGATGCGCGGATGCAGCGCGGTGAAGCCCTTCACATGCAGCTCGTAGATCACCCGCGGATCGCGCATGCGCGTGCGCGGCGCAACGGGCGGCAGGGCAGGGGTCAGCACCGCCTTCGGCAGGAACGGCGCGCTGTCAGCCGGGTCGGGATGCCGATGCGTGTCGAACAGCGCGGGATGCAGCGCGAAGCGGCGATCGAGCGCGCGCGCCCAGGGGTCCACCAGCAGCTTCGCCGCATTGAAGCGATGGCCGCGCCAGGGCGCCCACGGGCCTTCCGCCCGCAGCCCGTAGCGCGTGCCGGCGGCAAGCCCGGCGATCTCGCCGTGATGCACGTCGCCGGTGCGACCGGGCAGGCGGATGCGCGCAACCTCGCGGTCCTGCGCATCGAAGACGCAGACGAAGAGCGCGGTGGCATCCGGTGCGGGGAAGGCGAAGCGCGCGCCATCTTCCGTCAGCCAGGCGCCGAGCGGCTCCGGCGCACCGGGCGCGGCCTCAGCCTGCATCCGCCACCAACTCCCGATACAGCGCCGCGTAGCGTGCGGCGGAACGATCCCAGGAGACATCGCTGCGCAGCGCATTCGCCTGCAGCCGCCGCCACATCGCCTGGTCGCGCCACAGCCGCGCGACGCGCAGCACCGTCGCGACCAGCATCTCCTGCGTCACCGGCGAGAAGTGGAAGCCGGTGCCGATGCCTTCGGCGAGCGCCATCTCGTTGGCGTCCACCACGCTGTCCACCAGCCCGCCGACATGCGCCACCAGCGGCAGCGCGCCGTAGCGGAGTGCGGCGAGCTGCGCCAGGCCGCAGGGCTCGAATCGGCTGGGCACCAGGATCACGTCGCTGCCGGCATAGATCAGCCGCGCCAGCGCCTCGTCGAAGCCGATCTGCGCGCCGACGCGCCCGGGATGCGCGGCCGCCGCGCCGCGGCAGCCTTCCTCCAGCCCCCATTCGCCGCTGCCGAGCAGCGCCACCTGCGCGCCCTCCGCCAGCATCGCGGGCAGCGCGCCGAGCAGCATGTCCACGCCCTTCTGCCAGGCGAGCCGCCCGACGAATCCGAACAGCAGCGTCGAGGGATTCTCCTCGAGACCCAGCCGCCGCTGCAGCGCCACCTTGTTGGCCGCACGCGGCGCGGCGTCGCGCGCATCGAAGCGCGCCTCCAGCCGCGGATCGCGCGACGGGTCGAAATCCACCGTGTCGAGCCCGTTGAGGATGCCGGAGACATGCCCGCCGCGGCCGCGCAGCAACCCGTCCAGCCCCATGCCGAGCGCGGGCGTGCCGATCTCCGCCGCATAGGTGGGCGAGACGGTGTTGATGCGGTCGGCGTACCAGAGGCCGGCCTTCAGGAAGCCGATCGTGCCGTAGTATTCCAGCCCCTGCACCGACATCGCCTCCGGCGGCAGGCCGAGGCGCGGGAACAGCCAGGAGCCGAACTTCCCCTGGAAGGCCAGGTTGTGCACGGTGAACAGCACGGGTTTCCGCGGGCCGGGCGCGAAGCGCAGATAGGCCGGCACCAGGCCGGCCTGCCAGTCATGCGCATGCACCGCATCGAAGGCGAGGCCGCGCAGCCCCTCGGTGGCGACGGCACCGGCCACCGCGCCAAGCGCGGCGAAGCGCAACCCGTTATCCTCCCACTCGCCGCCATGCGGCGCGAGATAGGGGTTGCCGGGTCGCGCATAGAGGTGCGGCGCGTCGAGCACCAGCAGGTCGAGCCCCGCCGCCTCGCCGCGCAGCAGCCGCGCCGGGCCGCCGAACAGCTCGTCGAAGCGGCGCAGCGTGCGTGCCGGCTTCAGCGCGCCGAGCACCGCCGGATAGCCGGGCAGCAGCGTCGTCACCTGCACGCCCTGCGGCGCCAGCACGCCGGGCAGCGCGCCCGCCACATCGGCGAGCCCGCCAGTCTTGATCAGCGGCGCGCATTCGGAGGCAACCGCGAGGACGCGGAGGCTCATCGCATCGCAGGCAGGTGGTCGAGCATGGCCTGGGTGATGAGGCAGATCCCCTTCTCGGTGCGGCGGAAGCGGCGCGCATCCTCGACCGGATCCTCGCCGACCACGAGGCCGTCCGGGATGCGCACGCCGCGATCCACCACCACGTTCTTCAGCCGAGCGCGCCGCCCGACATCCACATAGGGCAGCAGCACCGCGCCCTCGACGCTCGCATAGGAATGCATGTGCACGCCGGTGTGCAGCAGCGATCGCCGCGCGGCGGCGCCCGAGAGGATGCAGCCGCCGGAGACGAGCGAGGAGATCGCCTCGCCACGCCGCCCGTCCATGTCATGCACGAATTTCGCCGGCGGCGTGATCTCGGCGTAGGTCCAGATCGGCCAGTCGCGGTCGAACAGGTCGAGTTCCGGCACCACGTCGGTCAGGTCGATGTTGGCTTCCCAGTACGCATCCACCGTGCCGACATCCCGCCAATAGGGCGTCGCCTCGGCGGAGGAGCGCACGCAGGACGCTTCCAGCCGGTGCGCCACCGCCTTCCCGTTCTTGACGAGGTAGGGGATGATGTCGCGGCCGAAATCGCGCTTGCTGCCGGGGGTCGCGGCATCGCGGCGCAACTCGTCGAACAGCAGCCGCGTCTCGAAGACGTAGATGCCCATGGAGGCCAGCGCGACGTCCTCGCGGCCCGGAATGCCCGGCGGATCGGCGGGCTTTTCCAGGAAGTCCACGATGCGGTCGTGTTCGTCCACATGCATCACGCCGAAGCCGGTCGCTTCCATGCGCGGCACGGTGACGCAGCCGACCGTGACATCGGCACCGCTGTCGCAGTGCTGCGCCAGCATGTACTCGTAGTCCATCTTGTAGATGTGGTCGCCGGCCAGCACGACGATATGCCGCGGCGCCATGTCGGCGACGATGTCGATGTTCTGGTACACCGCATCCGCGGTGCCCTCGTACCACGCCGTCTCGCTGGTGCGCTGGCTGGCGGGCAGGATGTCGAAGCTCTCGTTCCGCTCGGGACGCAGGAAGTTCCAGCCGCGCTGCAGGTGGCGGATCAGGCTGTGCGCCTTGTACTGCGTTGCCACCGCCACGCGCCGGATGCCGGAATTGATCGCGTTCGACAGCGCGAAGTCGATGATCCGCGTCTTGCCGCCGAAGAACACCGCCGGCTTCGCCCGCCGGTCGGTGAGTTCCATCAGCCGTGAGCCGCGCCCGCCGGCCAGCACGAAGGCCATGGCGTTCCGCGCAAGCGGCGCGGGGCCTTCGACGCGCCGCACCGTCGCCGGCGCGGCAGGGGTTTCGGGGCTACGCGCCATCCTTGTCCTCCCGCGGTTGGTCTGCCGTCTCGGGCACCAGCCAGACACTTGCCAGCGGCGGCAGCACCACCGTGGCGGAGGCCGGGAAACCACGATGCGGCACGTCCTCCGCCTCCACCATACCCAGATTGCCCATCCCGGAGCCGCCATGGCAAACGGCATCCGTGTTCAGCACCTCCCGCCACCGTCCGGCGCGCGGCAGGCCGATGCGCATGCCGACGCGCGGTACCGGCGTGAAGTTGCACAGCACCGCAACCGGCGGGTCGCCCTTTGCGCCGAAGCGCAACCAGGTGAAGGTGGATTGCTCCGCATCGTCGGCGTCGATCCAGCGGAACCCCTCCGGCTCCGCATCGCGCGCATGCAGCGCCGGCAGATCGCGGTAGAGCAGGTTCAGCTCACGCAGCAGGCGCTGCATGTTCGCGTGCGGCGCGAATTGCAGCAGCCCCCAATCGAGTTCGCGTTCCTCCGACCATTCCCGCCACTGCGCGAACTCGCCGCCCATGAACAGCAGCTTCTTGCCGGGATGGGCCCACATGAAGGCGAAATAGGCGCGCAGCGTCGCGAAGCGCTCCCAGTTGTCGGGGCTGCGCCCCTGCGGCATCCGCCCGATCAGCGAGCCCTTGCCGTGCACCACCTCGTCATGGCTGAGCGGCAGCACGAAATCCTCGCTGTAGGCGTACATCATCGAGAAGTTCATCAGCTGGTGGTGCCAGCGGCGATGCACCGGATCGAGCTGCACGTAGCGCAGCGTGTCGTTCATCCAGCCCATGTTCCACTTGTAGCGGAAGCCGAGCCCGCCCTTCTCCGCCGGGCGCGTCACGCCGGGCCAGGAGGTCGCCTCCTCCGCCACCATGACCGCGCCGGGATGCTCTTCCTCCACCAGCGCGTTGACATTGCGCAGGAAGGCGATCGCGTCCTTGTTGTCGGTGCTGCCATCGGGATTCGGTGCCCAGTCGCCCGGCGCGCGGCCGTGATCCAGCCAGACCATCGCCGAGACCGCGTCCACCCGCAGGCCATCGACGTGGAACCGGTCGAGCCAGTGCAGCGCGGAGGAGGTGAGGAAGGCCGCGACCTCCCGCCGCCCGTAGTCGAACACCGCCGTGCCCCATTCGCGGTGCGAGCCGCGGCGCGGATCGGCATGTTCATAGAGCGGCGCGCCGTCGAAGCGGATCAGGCCGTGCGGGTCGCGCGGGAAATGCGCCGGGACCCAATCCAGGATCACGCCGAGCCCGGCGCGGTGCGCCGCATCCACGAAGCGCATCAGCCCGCGCGCATCGCCCATCCGGGCGGTGGGCGCGAACATGCCGATCGGCTGGTAGCCCCAACTGGCATCCAGCGGATGCTCCATCACCGGCATCAGCTCGATATGCGTGAAGCCCATCCAGGCGACGTAGGGGATGAGCGAGTCGGCCAACTCGTCCCAGCTGTAGAAACGCCCATCGGGATGCTTCCGCCAGGAGGGCGCATGCACCTCGTAGACCGAAATGGGCGCGCGGCGCGACTGCCGCGCAGCGCGTGTCGCGACGTAGTCGCCATCGCCCCATGAAAAGTCGGATTCCTCCGCGACGAGCGAGGCGGTGGAAGGCCGCATCTCCGCCGCCAGGCCGAAGGGATCGGCCTTCCAGGGCTGCTCCTCGCCGTCGCGCGAGAGGATGGCGAATTTGTACGGCTGGCCGGCGCCGATGCCGGGGATGAAGATCTCCCACAGCCCGGAATCCACGCGCTTGCGCATCACGTGCCGGCGCACATCCCAGTCGTTGAAGCCGGCGACGAGGGAGACGCGCGCCGCATTCGGCGCCCAGACGGCGAAGCGCACGCCGGCCGCGCCCTCATGCACCATGCAATGGGCGCCGAGCCGCTCATGCAGGCGGCGATGCGTGCCCTCCACCAGCAGGTGGTCGTCGAGCGGGCCGAGCGTCGGGCCGAAGCGGTAGGGATCCTCGATCTCCCAGGCGCCGGCCGCGTTGCGCGCCGCGAGGCGATAGGCGAGGGGGCGCCGCGCGCCCACCACCAGCCCCTCGAAGAACCCTGCATCGTGCCGGCGGAGGAGCGGCGTGCGCGCGCCCTCGGCGACCACGTCGAGGAACTCCGCATGCGGCACGAAGGCCCGCACGACCAGTCCACCCGGCGCCGGATGCGGCCCGAGCAGCGCGAAGGGGTCCGCATGGCGGGCGGCCAGCAGGGCGTCCAGTTCCGCCTGGGGTGCGCGCCAGGCCTCCATCAGCGCTTCACCGGCACGTTCCAGATCTCCTCGGCATATTCGGCGATGGTGCGGTCGGAGGAGAACCAGCCGACATTGGCGGTGTTCAGCACCGCCGAGCGGCCCCAGCCCGCCGGATCGCGCCAGCGCTCCTCCACCTGCCGCTGCGTCTCGTAGTAGCTGTCGAAATCCGCCGCGACCATGAACCAGTCGGCGGCGCGCAGCCCGGCGACGAGATCGCGGTAGCGGTCGCAATCGTCGGGGGAGAAGACACCCTTCTCCACCTGCTCCAGCGCCTCCTCCAGCCGGCGCGACCGCTCGATCGCGACCTCGCCTCGCCAGCCCTTGCGGCGGTTCTCCTCCACCTGGTCGGTGGTCAGCCCGAAGATGAAGATGTTCTCGTCGCCGACATGTTGCTTGATCTCCACATTGGCGCCGTCGAGCGTGCCGATGGTGAGCGCGCCGTTCAGCGCGAACTTCATGTTGCCGGTGCCGGATGCCTCCATCCCCGCCGTCGAGATCTGCTCCGACAGGTCGGCCGCCGGCACGATGAGCTCGGCGAGCGAGACGTTGTAGTTCGGCAGGAACATGATCTTCAGCCGGTCGTGCACCGTGGGGTCGCTGTTCACCACGCGCGCCACGTCATGCGCCAGCTTGATGATGAGCTTCGCCGTGTGGTAGCTCGCAGCCGCCTTGCCGGCGAGGATCTTGACCCGCGGCACCCAGTCGCGCGTCGGCTGGCTGCGGATCTCGTCGTAGAGCGCCACCGCCTCCAGCACGTTCAGCAGCTGGCGCTTGTATTCGTGGATGCGCTTGATCTGCACGTCGAAGATCGCCTCGGTGTCGAGGCGAAGCTGGAAGCGCTCGCGCACCATCGCGGCCAGCGCTTCCTTGTTGGCGCGCTTCACCGCGGCGAAGCGCTCGCGGAAGCCGGCGTCCTCGGCCAGCGGGCGCAGCTTCTCCAGCGCGCTTTCGTCGTCCAGCACCTTCGGCCCGACCGCCTCGACCAGCAGCGAGGTCAGGTGGGGATTGGATTGCTGCAGCCAGCGTCGGAAGGTGATGCCATTGGTCTTGTTGGTGATGCGCCCCGGCGCCACGCGGTCGAGATCGGCGAAGACGGTCTTCTTCAGCAGGTCGGAGTGCAGCGCCGAGACGCCGTTCACCTTGTGCGAACCGATGAAGGCGAGATGCCCCATCCGCACGCGCCGCCCGTGTCCTTCCTCGATCAGCGACACCGAGGAGAGCAGCGAGGTGTCGCCCGGGAAGGCCTGCCGCACCTCGTCCAGGTGCAGGGCGTTGATCAGGTAGATCAACTGCATGTGGCGCGGCAGCATCCGCTCCATCAGCGGCACCGGCCAGCTTTCCAGCGCCTCCGGCAGCAGGGTGTGGTTGGTGTAGGAGATGGTGCCGCGGGTGGCCTTCCAGGCCTCCTCCCAGGGAATGTCGTGCAGGTCCACCAGGATGCGCATCAGCTCCGTCACGGCGATCGCGGGATGTGTGTCGTTCAGCTGCACTGCGACGCGGTCGGGCAGGCTGCGCAGGTCGCCGAACACGCGCAGGTGCCGCCGCACCAGGTCCTGCAACGCGGCGGAGGTGAAGAAGTATTCCTGGCGCAGCCGCAATTCCTGCCCCGCCGGCGTCTCGTCCGACGGGTAGAGCAGGCGGGAGATCGCCTCCGCCTTCATCCGGTCGGCCAGCGCGCCGACATGGTCGCCGCGGTTGAACGCTTCCAGCCGCAGCGGATCGGCGGCGCGGGCCGACCACAGCCGCAATGTGTTCACGTGCCGCCCGCGCCAGCCGACGATCGGCGTGTCATAGGCCACCGCCTGGACGGTCTCGGCCGGCTTCCAGACATGGCGCACCCGCGCCCCGCTGACGGTCGCGGCCTCCACCGTGCCGCCGAAGCCGATCTCGTGGGCGATCTCGGGGCGGGCGAATTCCCAGGGGTTGCCGAAGGTCAGCCAGTCCTCCGGATATTCGCGCTGCCACCCGTCGCGGATGATCTGGCGGAACAGCCCGTGGTCGTAGCGGATGCCGTAGCCGAAGGCAGGGATGGACAGCGTCGCCATGCTCTCCATGAAGCAGGCGGCCAGCCGCCCGAGCCCGCCATTGCCGAGGGCTGCGTCCTGCTCCGCCTCGCGCAGCTTGGTCCCGTCCACGCCGAGTGAATCCAGCGCCAGGCGCACCGTCTCGCCGAGGCCGAGGTTGGAGACGTTGTCGCGGAACAGCCGGCCGACCAGGAATTCCAGGCTGAGATAATAGACCTGCTTGGCGCCGGACTGGTACGTCGCCCGCGTCAGGTCGATCCAGCGGTCCACGATGTGGTCGCGCACCGCCATGGAAGCGGCCATGAACCAGTCGCGGTCGCGGGCGCCGAGGCGGCTCTTGCCCAGGTCGTAGGTGAGCTTCTGCACGATGGCGTCGCGCATCGCGGCTGCATCGGCGGGCAGCGCGGCCTGGCCGGCCGCGGCGTTGGGCGGCGTCGTATCCATGATCCCCTTGGTCCCCTTCGGAAGCTTCCGGTGCCCGATGTCCTCCCCCATCCGGCGTCGAACGCGCCTTGCGGGCATGTGTGCCCGAACCCCGCCTGGATTAGAAGCTTGGGCGCGCCGGATGTTGCGGCGCGGGACCGTCACGCCTCCGTCAGGCGGGCCAGGGCGGCCAGGCCGAGGAAGGCCGGCGCCTCATGCATCACGAGGCGCAGCGGCACGCCGGCGATCCAGTCCTGCATCGGCGCCTTGGCCTCGAACCGGGCGCGGAAGCGGCTGCTGTCGAGCCGTGCGGCCAGCCGCGGCAGGATGCCGCCGGCGAGGAACACGCCGCCCCGCGCGCCCCAGGCCAGCGCCATGTCGCCCGCGAAGCCGGCACAGAAATCGAGGAACAGGTCCAGCGCCTCCGCCGCGACGGCGCAATGCGCGGCCGCGGCGACCACCTCGGCGGCGTCGCGCTCCGGCACCGCGGCGCCGCGCAGACCGGCGACGATGGCGTGCAGGTTGGCGAGCCCCCGGCCGGAAAGCGCCTCCTCCGCGCCGGCGCGGCCGCAGCGGGCGCGCAGGGCGGCGACCACCGCATCCTCCCGCGCATCGGTCGGCGCCAGCCCGGCATGGCCACCCTCGGTGGAGATCGCCAGCCCGGGGCCCGGCAGGAAGCCGGCCATGCCGAGCCCGGTACCGGGGCCGAGCACCAGCATCGGCGCCCCCGTGGCGGCCCGGCCGCCGCCGATCGGCAGCAGGTCGTCGCTCGCCAGATGCGGCAGCGCATAGGCCTGCGCCAGGAAATCATTGACCAGCCGCACCCGCCCGAAGCCGAAGCGCGCGCCCAGCGCGGCGGCCGAAACCTCCCACGGTGCATTGGTCATGCGCACCGGCTCCGTCACCACCGGCCCGGCGAGGGCGAGCACCGCGGTCTCCACCCCGCCCTCCGGCGCCAGGTGACCCAGTGCGCGCGCCACCGCGTCCTCCACCGTGGCGAAGCCCGCCACCGGGAGGATGAGATGCGGGCCATGCACCGCGCCCCGCAGCAGGGCGAAGCGGGCGTTGGTCCCGCCGATGTCGGCGAGCAGCGCCTTCAAGCGCGCCTCAACGCGGCCGCTGCGACAGCAGGTAGGCGGCCAGATCCTGCGATTGGCGCAGCGTCAGCCCGTGATCGGGCATGGAGGCATGCGGCGTTCGCAGGAAGGTCGAGATGCTTCCCATCGTGCGTCCCGGCCGCATGGCGATCGCCATGAAGGAGGGAACCGCATCGCTGACCGGTCCGGGGCCATCCGGGGCGATGCGGTGGCAGTTCGCGCACCATTGCTCGGCGAGGCGCCTGCCCTCCGCCGCGTCCTGGGCGAGGACCGGCGCGGCCCAGACGGGCAGCATCGCCAGGACCGCCAGCATCCCTCTCATCGCATCGCTCCCTTCAATAGGTCGCCCGGCCGCCGGAGACGTCGAACACCGCGCCGGTGGAGAAGGAGCAGTCGGGGCTCGCCAGCCAGCAGATCAGCGCCGCGATCTCCTCCACCTCGACGAAACGCCCCATCGGGATCTTCGACAGCATGAAGGCGATGTGGGCCTCCGTCATCTGGTTGAAGATGTCCGTCTTGGCCGCTGCGGGCGTCACGCAGTTCACCAGCACGCCCTTCTGCGCAACTTCCTTCGCCAGGCTCTTGGTGTAGCCGATCAGCCCCGCCTTCGAGGCGCTGTAATGCGCGGCATTCGGGTTGCCCTCCTTCCCCGCCACCGAGGCGACATTGACGATGCGTCCCCACCCGTTGGCGATCAGGTGCGGCACCACCGCGGAAGCAACGATGAAGGGGGCGTTCAGGTTCACATCCACCACGCGGCGCCATTGCGGGACCGGGATCTCCCAGCTCGGCATGTTGCCGCCGGTGATGCCGGCATTGTTCACCAGGATGTCCACCTTGCCATGCGCGGCGATGGTCTTGGTCGTCGCGACGGCGACCGCGGCCTCGTCGGTCAGGTCGATCACCTCCGCGGTGACGGTGCCGTCGGCGGCCAGGGCGGCGCGGCTTTCCTCGGTCTTCGCCGGATCGAGGTCCCAGATCGAGACGCTGGCGCCGGAGGCGACCATGCGCCGGGCCACCGCCAGCCCGATGCCGCGCGCGCCACCGGTGACGATGGCGACGCGGCCGGCCAGATCGAGCTTGTTCATCAACCCCTCCCCACGAACGGCATCTTGGTGGCCATGATGGTCATGGTCAGCACATTGGTCTCGAGCGGCCAGTCCGCCATCTGCGCCACCGCCTTGCCGACATGCGCCACATCCATCCGCGGCTCGGGCTTGATCGTCCAATCGGCCTGCGGCACGCCGCCGGTCATGCGCTCGGTCATCGGGGTCGCGGCGTTGCCGATGTCGATCTGCCCCACCGCGATGTCGAAGCGGCGGCCATCGAGGTTCATGGATTTCGTCAGCCCCGTCACCGCGTGCTTGGTCGCGGTATAGGGTGCGCTGCCTGGCCGCGGCGCATGCGCGCTGATCGAGCCGTTGTTGATGATGCGCCCGCCCTGGGGCGACTGGTCCTTCATCATCCGGAACGCCGCATGGCCGCAGAGGAACATGCCGTTCAGGTTCACCGCCACCACCTTCAGCCATTGCTCGGCGGTCAATTCCTCGAAGGGCGTGCCGGGGACGTTGGTGCCGGCATTGTTGAACAGCAGGTCGAGCCGGCCGAACGCCGCCTTCACCTGGCCGAAGGCCGCTTCCACCGCCGCGGGGTCGGTGACGTCGGCGGGCAGCACCAGGGTCCGCGCCCCGCCGCACATGCCCCCCGTCTCCTCCAGCATGTCCTTGCGGCGGCCGAGCAGCGCCACCGCCCAGCCCTCGGCCGCCAACGCGGTGGCCGTCGCCCGGCCCACCCCGGAGCCTGCGCCCGTGACCAGCGCGAACCTGTCCGCCATGGATATCTCTCCCGTGCTTCGGCGTTCCCGGCCGGAGGGTGGCCCCCCGAGAGGGGGGCTGTCCAGGCACGCCGCCCGGCCGCGTCTCGCCTGCGCCCTTGCGGCCGCAGCCGTTCCGATGGGATAGCAACCGCGCATCCCAGGATCCGCGTCGCCCCTCCATGAGCATCCATGCCGCGCTGACCCATCGCACGCGCTACAGCTACGACCGGCTCGTCACGCTGTCGCCGCAGCTCATCCGGTTGCGCCCGGCGCCGCACAGCCGCACGCCGGTGCTGTCCTATTCGCTCGGCATCTCGCCGAAGCCGCATTTCCTCAACTGGGTGCAGGACCCCCAGGGCAATTTCTGCGCCCGCGTGGTGTTCCCCGAGCGCGTGCGGCATTTCGAGGTGACGGTGGACCTCGTCGCCGACATGGCGACGATCAATCCCTTCGACTTCTTCGTCGAACCCCAGGCCGAGGCCTTCCCCTTCGCCTACGATCCCGTGCTGGCCGAGGAACTCGCCCCCTTCCGCCGCACCGCCACGCCCGGCCCGCTGCTGGAGCGCTACCTGCGCGACATCCCCCGCAAGGCGCCGAACACCGTCAACTTCCTGGTGGACCTCAACCAGCGCCTCGCCGGCGAGATCGGCTACATCGTGCGGATGGAACCCGGCGTCTGGACGCCGGAGGAGGTGCTGGCCGAGCGCCGCGGCTCCTGCCGGGATTCCGGCTGGCTGCTGGTGAACATCCTGCGGCATCTCGGTTTCGCCGCGCGCTTCGTCTCCGGCTACCTGATCCAGCTGGTGCCCGATGTGAAGCCGGTGGACGGCCCCGCCGGCCCCGCCGCCGACTTCACCGACCTGCACGCCTGGTGCGAGGCCTATGTGCCCGGCGCCGGCTGGATCGGCCTCGACCCCACCTCCGGCCTGCTGGCCGGCGAGGGGCATATCCCGCTCGCCGCCACGCCCGAGCCCGCCTCCGCCGCGCCGATCACCGGCGGGGTGGACGAGTGCGAGACAAGCTTCGACTTCCACATGGAGGTCCGCCGCGTCGCCGAGACGCCGCGCGTGACGAAGCCCTACACCGGGGCGCAGTGGCACGCCGTGCAGGCGATGGGCGCGCAGGTGGACGCGGCGCTTGAAGCCGGCCAGGTGCGGCTGACCGTGGGCGGCGAGCCGACCTTCGTCGCCGGCTCCGACCGCGATGCGCCGGAGTGGAACACCGAGGCGCTCGGCCCCACCAAGCGCCGCTTCGCCGGCCGCCTGCTGCGCCGCCTGCAGCCGCTCTGGGCGCCGGGCGCGGCGCTGACCTATTCGCAGGGCAAGTGGTATCCCGGCGAGCAATTGCCGCGCTGGGCGCTCTACTGCCACTGGCGCGCCGATGGCGAGCCGGTCTGGACCGATCCCGCCCTGCTCGCCTCCGACGACGACACCGGCGATGCCACGCCGCAGGACGCCGCCGACTTCGCCACGCTGCTGGCCGGCAGGCTCGGCGTGGACCCGAAGCTGCGCATGGCCGCGCATGAGGACGCGCACTACTACCTCTGGCGCGAGAAGAAGCTGCCCGCGAACGTGCTGGCCGAGGCGGCGAAGCTGAAGGACCCGATGGAACGCGCGCGCCTCGCGCGGGTCTTCGGCCAGGGCATCGCGGCGGAGGTCGGCTCGGTGCTGCCGCTGCGCCGCGCCGGCGAGGGCGTCGCGCGCGCCTGGGAAAGCGGCGCCTGGTCCTTCCGCGAGGGCGAGCTGTTCCTGATCCCGGGCGACAGCCCGATCGGCTTCCGCCTGCCGCTCGACAGCCTGCCCTGGGCCGCGGACGAGGCGATCGAGGCCGAGCCCGAGCGCGATCCCTTCGCACCGCGCGAGCCGCTCAGGCCGCGGCGTGACCTGCCCGAAGGCCGGGCGCGCATCGTGGAGCAGCCGATACCGAAGCCGGGGAAGGCGGAGCCCGGCGTGGTCCGCACCGCGCTCTGCGTCGAGCCGCGGGGCGGCATGATCCATGTCTTCCTGCCGCCCCTGGCGCTCGCGCAGGACTGGCTGGAGCTGGTGGCGGCGATCGAGGAAACGGCGCGCGAGACCCGGCGAAAGGTCTTCCTGGAGGGCTATCTCGCCCCCTCGGACCCGCGGCTGCTGCATTTCTCCGTCACCCCCGATCCCGGCGTGATCGAGGTCAACATCCACCCCGCGACGCAGTGGGACGAACTGGTCGAGCGCACCACCACGCTCTACGAGGAGGCCCGCCAGGTCGGGCTGGAGGCGCAGAAATTCGCCCTCGACGGGCGGCATGTCGGCACCGGCGGCGGCAACCACATGGTGATGGGCGCCGCCGAGCCCGCCGACAGCCCCTTTCTCCGCCGGCCGGACCTGCTGAAGTCGCTGGTCGGCTTCTGGCACAACCATCCCTCGCTCTCCTACCTGTTCAGCGGCCAGTTCATCGGCCCGACCAGCCAGCATCCGCGCGTGGACGAGGCACGTTCCGATGCGGTGTTCGAGCTGGAAACCGCGCTCGCCCAGGTGCCGCCGAAAGGCAGCGATCCGCCGCCCTGGCTGGTGGACCGCATCTTGCGCAACCTGCTGGTGGACATGACCGGCAACACCCACCGCACCGAATTCTGCATCGACAAGCTCTACGACCCCGCCGGCCCCGGCGGCCGCCGCGGCCTGGTGGAGGTGCGCGGCTTCGAGATGCCGCCACATGCGCGGATGTCGCTGGTGCAGCAGCTCCTGCTGCGCGCGCTGGTCGCCGGCTTCTGGGAACGCCCCTACGAGCGCCGCCTGATCCATTGGGGCACGCGGCTCGCCGACGATTTCATGCTGCCGCATCATGTCGCGCGCGATTTTTCCGAGACGCTGGACGAGCTCGCGGCGATGGGGTTCCGCTTCGACCCCGCCTGGTTCGCGCCGCATCTCGAATTCCGCTTCCCGAGGATCGGCGGCATCGCGCTGCGCGACATGGAGCTCGAACTCCGCCATGCGCTGGAACCCTGGCACGTGCTGGGCGAGGAAAGCACGGCCGGCGGCACCGCCCGCTACGTGGACAGCAGCGTCGAACGCATCCAGGCGCGCGTCACCGGCTGGAGCCCCGAGCGCTTCACGCTCGCCTGCAACGGCGCCGCCGTGCCGCTGCACCCGACCGGAACCGAGGGCGAATACGTCGCCGGCGTGCGCTTCAAGGCGTGGGACCCTCCCTCCGCGCTGCACCCCACCATCCGCGCGCAGGCGCCGCTCGCCTTCGACATCTGGGACAGCTGGACCGGCCGCAGCCTCGGCGGCTGCACCCACCAGGTCGCACATCCCGGCGGGCGTCACTACGAGACCTTCCCGGTCAATGCCAACGAGGCCGAGGCGCGCCGCCGGGCGCTGTTCCTGCCCTTCGGCCACACGCCGGGCGCCATGCTGGAACCGCGCGCCATCCCCTCGCGCAGCCATCCGCGCACGCTCGACCTGCGGCGGGCGGTCCGATGACCGGAGCGCCGGCGGCGCGGAGGTCTGAATCGGCCCGTCTCAGCGGTCCGATGACCGGAGCGCCGGCGGCGCGGAGGTCTGAATCGGCCCGTCTCAGCGGTCCGATGACCGGAGCGCCAGCGGCGCCGAGGTCTGGATCGGCCCGCCTCGAGAGACACCCGACCTGAACGACCAACCGGCGCCTTCGGGAGGAGCCCCCGCGCAGCTCGACGAGATGGTGGACGGCCAGGGCCGCATCCGCCCGAGCTGGCGGCCGCTGCTCGGTGCCTTCTCGGCGCTCGGCTACAGCCAGCTCGCCGAGCGCGCCCGCCGCCTCGACCGCGCCTTCGAGGAGGAGAGCGTGGCCACCGTGCTGGAGGCGACGACGCCCGGCCAGCCCGGCCGCGCGCGGCGCCCCTGGCGCTGCGACCCGGTGCCGCTGATCCTGGCGGCGGCGGATTTCGCCACGCTGGAAGCCGGTCTGGCCCAGCGCGCGCGGCTCTTCGCCGGGCTGCTGGAGGATCTCTACGGCCCGCAGCGCGTGCTGGCCTCCGGCGCGGTGCCGGCGCGGCTGGTGTTCGGCAACCCGCATTTCCTCCGCCCCTGCCGCGCCCCGGCGGCACGGCCCTATCCGCGCCTGACCTTCTACGGCGCCGACCTGCTGCGCGGCCCGGATGGTCGCTGGCGCGTGCTGGCCGATCGCTGCGGCGGGGCCAATGGCGTGGGCTTCGCCGCGGAGAACCGCACCCTGCTCGGCCGCTACCTGCCCGAGGCCTTCCGCGCCGTGCAGGTGCGCACGCTGCGCCCCTTCTTCGACACCTGGCTCACCGCGCTGCAGGCCATCGCGCCCGACGGCGCCGACAATCCGCGCATCGCGCTGCTGACGCCCGGCGCTCGGCAGGAGACCTGGCTCGAACACCTCTACCTCTCGCGCGAGCTGGGCCTCGAGCTGGTCGAGAGCGGCGACCTAACGGTGCGCGGTGGCATGGTCTTCCTCAAGACGCTGCGCGGGCTGCGCCGGGTGGACGTGATCCTGCGCCGCACCAAGGGCGAGGCGAGCGACCCGCTCGAATTCGACCAGCACGGCGCCGGCGTGCCGGGCCTGATGGCCGCGCTGCGGGGCGGCACCGTCCGCATCGTCAATGCACCCGGTTCGATGGCCGGCGAGGCGCCCGGGCTGATGCCCTACCTCGCCGCCGCCGCCGCCGAGCTGCTCGGCGAGGAGCTGCTGCTGCCGCAGGTCGAGACGCTCTGGCTCGGCGATGCGGCCGCGCGGGAGACGGTGCGCGCGGCGCCCGAATGCTGGCGCCTGCGCTCCGCCTTCGACCCCGGCGAGCCGGTCCCTCTGGGCCCCTTGGAGGCCTTCGCCGGCCAGGCCGCCGGCGAGCCCTGGCGCTTCGCCGCGACGCGCCCGGTGCTTCCTTCCGCCGCGCCCTGCCTCGCCGGCGAGCGGCTTTCGCCGGCGCCGGTGCTGCTGCGCGTCTTCCTCGCCTGCGATGTCGGCGGCACCTGGCGCGCCATGCCCGGCGGCCTGGCGCATGTGCTGGGCGAGGTGGGGGAGGAGGGCATCGCCTCGCCCCCCTCGCGCCGCGGCACCGCCAAGGATGTCTGGGTGCTGGCCGAGGACAGCACCGACATCGTCGGCCCGCCGCCGCCGCGCGGCCCGAGCCTCGCCATCCGCCGTTCCTCCGGCGAATTGCCGAGCCGCGTCGCCGACGAGCTCTACTGGCTCGGCCGTTACCTCGAACGGCTGGAATCCGCCGCGCGCCTGATCCGCGCTCTGCTGACACGCCTGCTGCGCGGCGCCGCCCTGCCGCGCGAGCTCGCCGAGATGCGCGCCCTCGCGCGCTGCCTTCACGGCGCCGGCGTGCTGGATGCGCAATCCGCCGCCAGCGCCCCCGATGGCGGCGCCCTGCCGCGCGCCATCGCCGCCGCCGCCGCGCCCGGCGGGTCGCTCGCCGCGCTGGTGGAGGCGGTGGAACGGCCGCAGGCGGCGGTGCGCGACCGCCTGACCCACGACATGTGGGCGGCGCTGGCGCAGCTCAGCCAGGAAGGCCGCGGGCGGCTGGCCGCGGCCGGCGTCGGCCTCGACAAGCTGGCGGAAGCCGCGACCGCGATCATCCGCGCCTGCACCAACCTGTCCGGCCTCGCCGCCGAGAACATGGTGCGGGGCGGCGCCTGGATGTTCCTCGACCTCGGCCGGCGGATCGAGCGCGCGCAGGTCACCGCGCGCAATGTCGGCCAGGCGCTGTCGGAGCCGCCCGGCAGGATCGAATCCGGGCTGCGGCTGGCCTTGGAGCTGTGCGATTCCACGCTGACCTATCGCGCACGCTACCTCGGCGCGGTGCAGCCCGCACCGGTGCTGGACCTGGTGCTAGCCGATCCCGGCAATCCGCGCGCGCTCGGCTTCCAGCTCGCCGCGGTGGCGGAGCGGCTGGCCGAGATCGGCGAGGTGGACGACCAGCTCGCCGCCAATGCCGCCGCGCTGGCGCAGCGCCCGCAGGAGATGGTGGACGAGGTGCTGCTCTCCGCCGACCGCCACCTTGCCGCCGCGGGCCTGCCCAGCGCGCTGTTCGCGCTGCAGGACGAGCTCGGCGCGCTCTCCGACGCCGTGGCGCGGCGCTACGTCTCGCATGTGCGCGCCCAGGTGCTGGGCGAGGACGAGCCGGAGGGCGGAGCGTGATACCCGCCTCACGAAGCCCCGGCCTGCGGCGGGCGTCACGCCGGAGGCGTGCCTTCGGCGCGAAGCCCGCCGAGCGGCCGAATGGCCGCCGCCACCGGTGTGGCGAGCCAGGCGCAGCGCCGGCGCCTGAGGGTGAAATGCATCAGCATTTCACGAGGCAAGCGTGAGCGCGCCGCTCCGCACGCGCTATGCGCTGCGCCACTCCACGGTCTACCGCTATGCCGCGCCGGTGGACATCGCCGCGCACCTGCTGCACCTGACGCCGCGCCAGGTCCCTGGCCAGATGCTGGAGGCAATGGCGCTGGAGGTCTCGCCGGCGCCCGCATACCGGACCGAGGGCACCGACCATTTCGGCAACGGCGTCTCCTGGCTGTCCATCGAGGCGCCGCATGCCTGCCTGGAAGTGGTGCTGGAAGCGGTGGTGGAGGTCGGCTTCGCCCCCCCGCCGCCGACCGACGCCACCCCCGCCTGGGAGCGGGTCCGCGACGCCGCCTCCCGGGCGGAAGGCGCCTCGGCGGCAGAGTTCACCCTGCCCAGCGCGCATGCGCCCGCCGAGCCCGGCGCCGGCGCCTATGCCGCGCAGAGCTTCCCGCCGGGGCGGCCGGTACTGGCCGGCCTGCTGGAGCTGAACGCGCGGATCAAGCGCGACTTCGCCTTCCGCGCCGGCGTGACCACCATCTCGACCCCGGTGTCCCAGGTGCTGGCCGGGCGCGTCGGCGTCTGCCAGGACTTCGCGCATCTGATGATCGCCGGCCTGCGCGCGCTCGGCCTGCCCGCGCGCTACTGCTCCGGCTATATCCGCACCCGCCCGCCGCCCGGTCAGGCCCGCCGGCAGGGCGCCGACCAGAGCCATGCCTGGGTCGGCTGCTGGCTCGGGCCCGAGCATGGCTGGGTGGACCTCGACCCCACCAACGACCTGGTGGTGCGGGACGAACACCTGCTGCTCGGCTGGGGCCGCGACTTCGCCGATGTCAGCCCGGTCAAGGGCATCCTGCTCGGCGGCGGCAAGCAGGCGCTGGAGGTCAGCGTGGATCTGGTGGAGGCGTGAGCCTCAGGCCAACGGCCAACTTCGTTGACCGACGATGTGCGCTTTTCTGTGCCCTCAGGCGCGGGGCCGCATTCGCGCCCTCGGCATCGGTCGAGGACCGACGCCGCCAGTATCACTCGATCCGCACATTCGCCCGCCGCGGCACCGCCGACCATTGCTCGACCTGTGCCGTGTAGAAGCTCCCCCATTCCGCGCGCGACATCGGCGCCGGGATCAACCCGAGCCCCTGCAGCCGCGCCGCCACCTCCGGCATCGCCGCCACCTGCGCGAAGGCCGCGTGCAGCCTGTCGAGCGCCGCGGCCGGCGCCGCGCGCGGCGCGATCACGCCGAACCAGCTATCGGCCTGCAGCGCCGCCACGCCGAGCTCCGCGAAGCTCGGCACCTCCGGCAGCAGCGGGCTGCGCGTCGGGCTGGTGACGGCCAGCGCGCGCAGCCTGCCGGCCTGCACATGGCCAGCGACCTCCAGCACGTTGCTGACCATGAAATCCAGCCGCCCGGCGATCAGGTCCGCCTGGCCCTGCGGCCCGCTGCGATAGGGCACGTGTTCCAGCCTCAACCCCAGCGCTTCCTTCATGATCTGGTGTGCCGGCTGCCAGCCGGCCAGCGCGGCGCTGCCCGTCTGCAGGGGCTGCCGCGCCGCGCGCCCGCGTGCCGCCAGGCCGGCCAGGTCGCGGTCCGGCGAGGCCGCCGGCACCACCAGCACATTCGCCGAATGCCCGGCGAAGAACACCGGCGCGAAATCGCCGAGCGTGTCATAGGGCAGCCGCGCATAGAGGCCGGGCGCCACCGCATGCGCATTGGCGATCAGCAGGATGGCGTAGCCATCCGGCGCTGCCTTGGCAGTGCGATCGGAGGCGATGGTGCCGCCCGCGCCGGTGACGTTCTGCACCACCACCGGCTGGCCGAGCAGCGGCTGCATCCGCTCCGCCAGGGTACGGGCGATGATGTCGGTCGCACCGCCCGCGCCATAGCCGACCATCAGCGTGACTGGTCGGTCCGGCCAGCGGGTCTGCGCCGAAGCCGGCCCGGTCGCGGCGGCGAGCGCGGCGCCGAGCGCCGCGCGACGGGACAGGTCCATCCTCACTCCACCACGATGTTCTGTGCGCGCGCCAACTCCCGGAAGGTCTGCACCTCCCGCTCCATGAACGCCCGAAACGCCTCCGGCGTGGTCTGCTGCGGCATCTCCAGGAAGGTGGCGCGGTAGCGCTCCACCGTCTCCGGGTTGCGCAGGAAGGCCTGCGTTTCCTGCGCGAGCCGCGCCAGGATCGGCGCCGGCGTTCCCGCGGGCGCCGCCAGGCCATGCCAGGACGCCAGCTCCGCCCCGGCATAGGTCTCGTTCAGCGCCGGCAGGTCGGGATAGGCCGGCATGCGCACCGGCGCCGTGGTGGCCAGCGCGCGGATGCGGCCGTCCCTGATCAGCTGCGCCGTGGTCGCCGCGACATCGAGCGAGACCTCCACCGTGCCGGCCAGCAGCGCCTGCAGCAGCGGCCCGCCGCCGGCGAAGGGCACATGCGTCATGCGGATGCCGGCCTTGGCCATGAACAGCTCCATGCCGAGATGCAGCGATGAGCCGACGCCGGAGGAGCCGAAATTGATCGCCTCCGGATTCGCCTTCGCCCGCGCCACCAGGTCGGCCACCGTGCGCACCTCCGGCAGCTTCTGCGGGTTCACCAGCAGCAGCGCCGGCGTCACCGCAAGGTTGGAGATCGGCGCGAAATCCTCGACGGGGCGGTAGGGCAGGGGCTGGCGTCGCACCGCCGGCACGATGGCGTTGGCGGCGATGTTGATCAGCCCGACCGTGTAGCCATCCGGCGCCGACTTCGCGAGCGCGTCCACGCCGATGGTGCTGCCCGCGCCGCCGCGATTCTCCACCACCACGGAGCGGCCGAGCGCCGACTGGAAATGCGCCGCCAGCATGCGGCCGACCAGGTCCGCCGCGCCGCCCGGCGGGAAGGGCACGATGAAGCGGATGTTGCGCGACGGCCAGGCCTCCTGCGCACGGAGGGTCACGGGGGCGGCGAGCGCGCCGGCCCCCAGCAGCAGGGCGTGGCGACGGGTGATGCACATTGGCTCTCTCCTCCGTGTTCCGTCCGGGCGGCTTGTCATCCGTGGAACTTGGTTCCACGATATGGACACTCGCGGGACGGGTCAACGCCCCGCTCCCGCCCCACGCAGGAGGACCATGCAGCGCCCACGCCCCCGCAGCGCCGAGACCGAGGAGGAGGCCGGGTCCGTGCCCGGCACCCAGGCGCTGACGCGTGGCATCGCGCTGCTCAACCTGGTCGCCGACGCCCCCGCGCCGCTGCGCTTCACCGAGATCGCCGAGCGTGCCGGCCTCGCCCGCCCCACCGCGCACCGCATCCTCGCCGCCCTCACCGAGGCCCGGCTGCTGCGCCAGGATCCCGTCAGCCAGACCTTCGCCCTCGGCCCCCGCCTGATGGAGATGGCGCATCGCGTCTGGGAGGGCTTCGACCTGCGCGCCGCCGCCGCCACGGAGCTCGACCGCCTTGCGCGCCTGGCCGGCGAGACCGCACGGCTCGCGGTGCTGGAAGGCGACGCGGTGCTCTACGTCGACCAGCGTGACGCCGAGCAGGAGGCGGTGCGCCTGGTCAACCGCGTCGGCGCCCGCGTGCCGCCGCATGCGAGTGCCGCCGGCAAGGCCATGCTCGCGCAGCTTCCCGCCGCCGAGCGCCGCGCGCTGCTGGAACGCCTGGCCCCGCTCGCCACGCCCGGGCCGCGCACGGTCACGGAAGTTGCGGCGCTGGAGCGCGACCTCGCGCTCTCCGCCGCGCGCGGCTACGCGCTCTCGCTCGAGGAGGCGGCGGCCGGCGTGAACGGCGTCGCCGCCGCCGTGCTGGACCGCCGCGCCCGGCCGCTCGGCGCCATCGCGCTCGTCGGCCCCGCCTTCCGCCTGCCCGAGGCGCAGCTGCACGCGCTCGGGCGCGAGGTGATGGAGGCGGCGCGTCGCGTCTCCGGCAATGCGGCGCAGTCCGCGATGACGCTCGCCGTCGCGCCGCGCCCAGAAGCCGTCTCGCCCGGCGTCGAGCTCGCCGTGCGCGCGGAGGCGCTGCTCGGCGAAGGCCCGCTGTGGTCGGCGCGCGAGGGCCGGCTGCTCTGGGTGGATATCCTCGCCCCCGCCATCCATGTCAGCGACCCCGCCACCGGCGCCGACCGCGTGCTGCAAACGGAGGAGATGGTCGCCGCGCTGGCGCCGCGCGAAGGCGGCGGCTTCGTCGCCGCGGCCCGTTCCGGCCTGCGCGTCTTCGATGGCGCGGCGCTGGGCAAGGTGCTCGCCGCGCCGATCGCCGAAGGTGCGCCGCTGCGCCTCAACGACGGCCGGTGCGATGCGCGCGGCCGCTTCTGGGTGGGAAGCCTCGCGCTGGATTCCACGCCCGATGCCGGCGCGCTGCATCGCCTCGACCCCGACGGCTCGGCGCGCGTGATGCAGGCCGGGCTTCATGTGCCGAACGGCCTCGGCTTCAGCCCCGACGGCACGCGGCTCTACCTGGCCGACAGCGCGCGGCGCCGCGTGGATGTGCATGATTTCGATCTCGCTTCCGGCAGCATCGCCAACCGCCGCGTCTTCGTCGCGTTGGCGGAAGGCGAGGGCGTGCCGGATGGGCTGGCGGTGGATGAGGCGGGCGGCGTGTGGATCGCGCTCTGGGATGGCTGGCGCGTCGCGCGCTATGCGCCCGATGGCAGCCTCGACCGCGTCATCCACCTGCCGGTGCCACGGCCGACGAGCTGCTGCTTCGGCGGCGAGGACCTTGGCACGCTCTACGTCACCAGTGCGCGGGTGCGGCTTTCCGCGGCGCAGCTTGCCGAGGCGCCGCTCTCCGGCAGCGTCTTCGCCGTGGATGCGGGCGGCGCGCGCGGCCTGCCAGAACCGGCATTCCGCGGATGAGGGAAGGAACGAACATGACGCGCATCGCCGGGGTCTTCCCCGTGCTCCCCACTCCGTTCGCGCCGGATGGTGCGCCCGACAAGGCGGCCTTCCTGCGCCTCGCCGATTTCGCCATCGAGGCCGGGGTGGATGGCGTCGTCTTCCCCGGCATGGCGAGCGAGGTGGAGACGCTTTCCGCCGACGAGCGTGCCGACCTCGTCGCCGTGCTGGGCACGCATCTCGCCGGCCGGCTGCCCTTCGTCGTCGGCGCCAGCCACGCCGACCCGCGCGAGGCCGCCGACCGCGCCCGCGAGGGCCGCGAGGCCGGCGCGCGCGCCGCGATGATCATGGCGCCTCCCGCCTGCGGGCAGGATGTGGAGAAGCACGTCGCCTTCTACGCCGCGATCGAGGATGCGGTGCCCGGCTTCGCGCTGATGCTGCAGAACGCGCCCGCGCCGAACGGTGCCGGCCTGCCGCCCGAGGCTGTCGCCGCCATCGCCGCGCGGGTGCCGGCGATCAAATACGTGAAGGAGGAGACGCTGCCCTGCGGCCAGCACGTCACCCGCATCCTGGCTGCCTCGGCCGGCGGGCGGGCCGCGTCGAACGATGGGCTGGAGGGCGTGATGGGTGGCGCCGGCGCGCGCTTCATCCTCGATGAGCTCGCCCGCGGCGCCTGCGGCACCATGCCGGCGCTGGAGCTTGCCGATGCGCATGTCGCGCTGTGGCGGGCCTGGCAGCGCGGCGACCGCGCGGAGGCGCGGCGGATCTACACCCTCACGCTGCCGCTGCTCGCCTTCCAGATGACCTTCCGCGTGCGCGCGACGAAGGAGGTGCTGAAGCGACGCGGCCTGCTCACCCATACCGGCGCCCGCGCCGCCGGGCCGAAGCTCGACGAGGGCGACTTGGCGGAGATCGGCGAGCTGCTCGCCACCGCCGCGCCGACGCTGACGATGCATCGGCCATGACCGACCGCATCGAGCGCGTCACCGCGTACATCGTCGAGATCCCGCGCGACGTTCCCTATCTCGGCCCGCTGCGCGAGGGCGAGTTCGTCAATCGCCGCGGCTACATCGTGCGCAGCGGCAACCGCACGCTCTATCCCACCAGCGACCGCTCCGTGCTGCTGCGCGTGGACACCGAGCAGGGCCTCACCGGCTGGGGCGAGACCTACGGCATCGTCGCGCCCGAAGCGGTGCGCGCCATCGTGGAGGACGTGGTCGCGCCCGTGCTGGAGGGCCGCGATCCTTCCGCGCCCGCCGTGATCCACGAGGACCTCTACGACCTCATGCGCGTCCGCGGCTTCTTCGGCGGCTTCTATCTCGACACGCTCGCGGCGGTGGATATCGCGCTGTGGGACCTGCTCGGCAGGCGCCTCGGCGTGCCCGTCTCGACGCTTCTTGGCGGGCGGCGGCATGCGCAGATCGCGGCGTACGTCTCCGGCCTGCCGCGCGCGACGCTGCCCGAGCGCGTCGCCTTCGCGCGCGAATGGCAGGCGAAGGGCTTCCGCGGCTTCAAGTTCGCCGCCGTCGTCGCCGATGACGGCGTGGAGGCCGAGATGACCGCGCTGCGCGAGGGCCTCGGCCCGGCCGCCGAGATCATGGCCGACCTCCACTGGCGCCACACCGCGCCGGAGGCGATCCGCCTGATCCGCCGGCTGGAAACGCACCGCCTGGCCTTCGCCGAAGCGCCCTGCGCGCCCGAGGATATCGAGGGCATCGCCCAGGTCGCGCGCAGCGTCGGCGTGCCCGTCGCGCTCGGCGAGGAATTGCGTACCGTGCACGAATGGCAGTCGCGCCTGGCCGCGCGCTGCCTCGGCGTCGGCCAGCCCGAGATGGGCCGCACCGGCATCACGCAATTTGCCCGCATCGGCGCGTTGTGCCAGGCGAACCACGTGGCGCTGATGCCGCATGCCGCGGTCGGCGTCGGGCTGTTCATGGCCGCCAGCCTGCAGGCCAGTTCCACGCTGCAGCGCCTGCCCTGGCACGAATACCAGCACAGCATCTTCGACCCGAACCTGCGCCTGACGCAGCCCACCGGCACGCGCCACATGCAGTGCGAGGCCGGCTTCTACACCCTGCCGGACGGCCCCGGCCTCGGCGTGGAACCGAGCGAGGCGATGTTCGCGCAGGTCATCCCGGCCTAGCTTTCAGCACATGCTCCGTGCTGTAGAGCCGCGTCGCACGCGCGAGGAAATGCCCGACATCGTGGACGATCGCCGCACGCCCCGCTTCGGAATCGAACCAACGGGTCGTCATCGCCTCCACCGACGGGAAGTGCAGCTCCGCGATGCCGTGGAAGCGTGGCACCGGCAGCGTGTGCGCATCGGTCGCCTCCACCCAGTCACGCACGTAGCGCGCCATGCCGACATGCACGCGCAGCGCCAGCCCTGCATGATGCGCCCATAGGCGCTGGGCGACCGGCGCCGGCAGGTCTTCGTGGAAGCTCATCAGCGAGAGGAACTTCACGCCCGCCGCCTGTCCCGCCGGTCGCGGCAGCGCGTCCTTCTCGACGGACTCGCTCACCCGGATGGAGGCGCGCGGCGCTCCGTGCGTCGCCTCGTCCAGCACCGCCAGCGCGCGCGCCAGCGTCTCCGGCGCGCCCCAGAGATCCACCACCGCGTCGCAGTCCGGCTCGGCCGGCGCCACAGGCTCGCCGGGGCGCTGCCAGGGCGGCACCTCCGGCGTCGCATCCACCACGTCCACCGACAGCGCCTCCAGCGCCGGCACGGCGGCGAGCAGCGCCGGCCCGACCTCGCCGAGCATCCGCGCGCGGAAAGCCGGGCGGTCGCTTCCCGGCGGCGCGGCGAGGAAAAGGCGGTGCTTCGCCATCTCAGGCATCCAGCGTCTCGGCGGGGTCGAACACCTCGCCGGTACCGCCATCGGTCAGGCCGAGATCGGTGGGGTGCGGGCCCGGGTTGCAGGCCAGCGAGATGCCCGTCAGTCCGCGGAAGACGCGGAAGGGCGGCTGCCATTCCATCACGCGGTCGGCCGCTTCCCGCAGCTTCGCGAAACCCGCCGCCGTCTCCGCCGCCGGCGTCTCGGCAAGCAGGCCGGCGATCGGCAGCGGCAGCAACGCCGTCACCTGCCCGCGCTCGGCCACCGCCATGCCGCCGCCGCAGGCGATCAGCGCATTCGCCGCCGCCTGCATGTCGTCGGGATCGCGGCCGAGCACCAGCAGGTTGTGGCTGTCATGGGCGATGGTGGTGGCGATGGCGCCGCGCGGTGCGCCCCAGCCATCCGCGAGGCAGGTGCGCGGCACCGCGGGCGCGCGGCCATGGCGGTGGATCATGGTGATCGCCGCATGACCGCGCGGGATCTGCACCACGCCGTCGCGCAGCTCGACCTCGACTTCGCCCCAGCTGGTATAGCGCGCACCGACCACTTTGCGCAGCTTCGCGCGGCCGGCGCCGCCGACGCGCAGCTCGAAGGCCTCGCGCGGCTGCGGAGAGAGCTTCATCGTGCCGCGAGGCACGTGAGCGAGAGGCGTATCGCGCGCGCCGTGCGGCCGCGGCAGCGTCGACAGCAGCCGGCCTTCGCGCGCCACCACGCGCCCGGCCGCCACCACGCGCTCCACCGCGACGGAGGGCAGGTCGCTCAGCACCACGATATCCGCCTGCCGCCCCGGCGCGACCAGGCCGAGATCGTCGCGCTTGAGCCGCATTGCCGCATGCAATGTCGTCATGCGGATCGCCGCGACCGGCGAGACGCCGCGCGCGATCACGCGGGAAATCGTATCGCGCAGCCCGCCCTTCGCCACCAATTCGTCGGGGAAGACGTCGTCGGTGCAGAGCACCAGGTTCGGCGGCAGCAGCGGCAGCGTGGCGAGCGCGGTCAGCACGCCGGGCAGCACGTAGTCGTGGCTGCCCCGCAGCTCCACCGTCATCCCCGCGCGCAGCTTCTGGAGGAAGTCCTCCGCCTCCACGATCTCGTGGTCGGAGGTGACGCCGGCCGTCGCATAGGCCTGCAGATCGGCGTCGCGCATGCCGCGCGCATGGCCGTTGACGTTCTTGCCGGACGCGAGCCCGGCGCCGACGATGCCGCGCATATGCGCGGTGCCGCGCAGCACGCCCGGCATGTCCATGACCTCGGCCACGCCGACCACCTCCGGCCAGCGCAACATGTCCGTCATCTCCGCCGCCCCGATCTCGGCACCCGCCAGTTCCAGGCCGGGCGCCGAGGGCACGCAGGACGGGGCCGCTATCAGGGTTCGCAGCGGCAAATCCCGGGAAACCTCGATCGCCCAGCGCACGCCGTCGAGGCCGAGCACGTTCGCCAGCTCATGCGGATCCCAGACGCAGGTGGTGGTGCCGGCGGGCACCACCACGGACGCATAATCCACCGGCGCCATCAGGCTGCTCTCGTAGTGCAGGTGGCTGTCGATGAAGCCGGGCGCGAGGAAGCGCCCCGCCACATCCTCCACCGCCGGCGCATCCTCGCGCGCACCTTGCGGATGCACGCTGGCGATCAGCGTCCCGACGATGCCGACATCCGCCGCGCGCAGCTCGCCGGTGGCGACATCCACCACCGTGCCGCCGGCCAGCAGCAGGTCGAAGGCCGCCGCGCCGCGCGCGGCCTGCACGGCGCGGGCACGGATGACCGGATCGACCTGCTCGTTCATGACCGGCGCCTCCTAGCGCGCCGCCCGCCCCGCGCTGAAGGCCAGCGTCATCTCGTCCGTGCGCGCCTCATAGGTGAAGCCGCGGCGCATGGCCCAGGTGTTGACCTGGAAGTAGAGCGGGATCAGCGCCGTCTGGTCGCGCAGCGCCATCCGTGTCGCCTGCTGCGTCAGCGCGCGGCGCTGCTCGTTGTCGATGGTGGTGCGCGCGCGCTGGATGATCGCGTCGATCTCCGGGTTGCTGAACCGGCCGCGATTGGCGGTGCCCAGGCCGAGCTGCGGATTCCAGGTGTGGATCTGCGTCTCCAGCATCCCGAGGATCTCCGGGTTCGGCGAGAACCCCGCGAGGTTCACGGAATAGCGCAGCTGCGCCGCCTCGCTGAGCCACACCGAGCGCGTCCGCGTCTCGACATTCGCGGCCAGGCCGAGCCGCGTCCACATCTGGGCGATCGCCTGCACCACCTGCTCGTCATTCGGGTAGCGGTCATTCGGGCCGTTCACCTGCACGGCGAAGCCCTGCGGCAGGCCGGCCTCGGCCAGCAGCCGGCGCGCCTGCTCCAGGTCGAAGGGCGGCGGCGTGAGATCGGGCGAGGTGCCGAAATAGCCCGGCGGGCCGAGATCGCCGGCGGCCAGCGCCTGGCCCTGCATGATCCGGCTGACGATCGCCTCGCGGTTGATCGCCAGCGACAGCGCGCGGCGCACCCGCGCATCGCGCAGCGGGTTGGCGATCGGTTCGCCATTCCTGCCGCGGACATGCGGGCTGTTCTCGCGATCGGAATCGAGGGTGAGGAAGATCAGCCGGTTGGAGGGGCTCTCCGCCACCGTGAAGCGCGCCGCCTCCTGGCGGAAGCGGGCGAAATGGTCGGGCGGCACGATCTCGATCAGGTCCACGTCGCCCGCCTGCAGCGCCGCGACGCGCGCGCCGGCATTGGCGATCGGGCGGAACTCCACGCGCGCGAAGGCCGGCGCGCTGCCGTGGAAGTTCGGGTTGCGCTCCATCACCACCGGGCTGCCCGGCTGCCAGGAGACATGCCGGAACGGCCCGGTGCCCACCATCGCGCGGCCGGCGTTGAAATCCGCCGTCGCCGCGCCCTCCGCATGCTTCTTCGAGACCACCATCACCAGCGCCAGGAAGTTCGGCAGCAGCGGGGTCGGCTGGTGGGTGCGGATGCGGATCATCGTCGGGCTGACCGCCTCCACCGCTGCGATCGGCCGCGTCGCGTAGCGGAAGGAGGATGGCGAGTTCGGCACGTCGCCGGCGCGGCCGATGGTGAAGGCGACATCCTCCGCCGTCACCGGGGAGCCGTCATGGAACCGCGCGCGCGGATCGAGCGTGACCTCCCACGTGGTGTCGTCCACCACGCGCATGGCGGTGGCGATGGCCGGGCGCAAATTCTGCTGGTGGTCCTGCTCCATCAGCGGCTGGAAGTAGTGCCGGGCGAAGGCGATGTTGGTGATCAGGCTGGCGAAATGCGGGTCGAGGCTGGTGGGGCCCGCTTCCACGCCGATGCGCAGGTTGTCCTGCGCCGCCACGCCGGACGGCGTGCCGAGCAGCAGGGCCGGCGCGACGGCGAGGGTGGCGGCGAGCAGCGCGGCGCGGCGTTTCATGCGGCGAGGTCCTTCGGGATCAGCGGGCAGATGTCGTGCGGCGCGGAGCCGGGCATCGGCACCCAGCCCTCCGCGCCGCGGGAGAAAATGGGCGTGGCGAAGACCGCGCGCACCGCGATGTCGTCCGGCCACAGGCGTCGCCAGCGGTCGCCCTGCGCCATGGCGACGAGCAGTGCCACCGGCCGCACCCCCGCCGCCGCCAGCAGCGCCAGCCCGGCGCGCGCCGAGGCGCCGGTGGAGACCACGTCATCCACCAGCAGCACGCGCCTGCCCGCCAGCCGCGGCAGCAGCCGCGGGTCGAGCCACAGCCGGCGCTCCACCGGCGAGGTGATGGACTGCGCGGAAACGCTCAGCCGCTCCTCGTACCAGCGCTTGCGCGACCAGCCGGGCGCGACCCAGTTCGCATGGCCCAGCGCCTCCGCCACCGCCGGCGCGAAGACCTGGCCGAGGCTGGGCAGGCCGACCACCACCTCCGCACCCAGCGGCCGCGCCGCCTCCGCCATCCAGGCCGAGAGGCGGCGGGTGACGGCGAAGCTCGCCTGGTTGGCGATGAAGCCGGCCACCGCCGTCTCGCCGAGGTCGCGCAGCGGCAGCTCGAGCGCGCTGCCATCCGGCATCGCCGCCTCATACGCAGCCTGCCAGGCGGCGCGCGGGGCGCTGCCCGGCCGGAAGGATTGCCAGAACTCCATGATGGCTGCGGCGCGGCTCGGCTGTGTGTGTGCGCCGCAACGTGGCATGCTGCACCCCCCATCCGCAACCGGAGCCTCGCCCCTTTGCCTAGCCCCGAGGACCTCTCGCCGCTGCTGCCGACGATGACCGAATGGCGCCGCGACCTGCACCGCCATCCCGAGCTCGGCTTCCAGGAACACCGCACCGCCGCCTTCGTCGCCGCCAGCCTGCGCGGCTTCGGCATCGAGGTCGCCGAGGGTCTCGCCGGCACCGGCGTGGTCGGCACGCTGCGCGGCCGCCCTGGCAACCGCGCCATCTCGCTGCGCGCCGACATGGACGCGCTGGCGATGACCGAGGCGACTGGCCTGCCCTATGCCAGCGAAGCCCCCGGACGGATGCATGCCTGCGGCCATGACGGCCACACCGCGATGCTGCTCGGCGCCGCGCGATGGCTGGCGGCGAACCGCGAGCGGTTCGCCGGCACCGTGCATCTCGTCTTTCAGCCGGCCGAGGAGTCGCTCGGCGGTGCGCGGGTGATGGCGGAGCAGGGGCTGTTCGCGCGCTTCCCGGTGGATGCGATCTACGGGCTGCACAACCTGCCCGGCCTCCCGCTCGGCACCATCGCCGTGCCGAAGGGGGCGGTGCTTGCCAGTTCCGACACCTGGGAGGTGACCTTCCGCGGTGCCGGCACGCATGGCGCCAAGCCGCATCTCGGCACCGATGCGACGCTGGCCGCGGCCGCCTTCATCACGGCGCTCCAGGCCATCGCGTCACGCGAGGTGGACCCGCTCGGCACCGCGGTGGTCAGCGTCGGCCACATCGCGGCGGGCGATCCGGCAGCGCCGAACGTCATCCCCGCGACGGTGTTCCTCAAGGGCACCGCCCGCGCGCTGGCCGAGGATGTCCGCACCCATGTCGAGACGCGGATCGCGGAGATCGCCCGCGGCATTGCCGCGTTGCACCGCCTCCAGGCAGAGCCGCGCTACATCCGCCGCCTCTCCCCCACCGTGAACCACCCCGCGCAGGCCGCGGTGATGGTGCGTGCCGCGCAAGCCTCCGCGGGCGCCGCCAACGCGCGGGACGACCACCCGCCGATCACCGCCGGCGAGGATTTCTCCGAGTTCCTCGCACGCATCCCCGGCGCCTATGCCTGGCTCGGCACCGGCGCCCCGGCGCACCCCGAGGGCTGGCACCACAACCCGCATTTCGACTTCAACGATGCCGCGCTGATCCACGGCGCCGCCTTCTGGTGCAGCCTGGTCGAGACGGAGCTCGCGTGATCCCGAAGCCCTGCATCATCGATTGCGACCCCGGCACCGACGACGCCATCGCGCTGTGGCTGGCGCTCGCCTCGCCGGAGCTCGACGTTCGGCTGGTCACGGTGGCCGGCGGCAATGTCGGGCTGGCGCGCACCACCGCCAATGCGCGCGCCGTGGTCGGCCTCACCGGCCGTGCCGTGCCGGTGGTGGCCGGTGCCGAGCGCTCGCTGCTCGCCGATTTCCGCGCCGAGCCGGCGGTGCATGGCAGCGACGGCCTCGGCGGCGTGGCGCTGCCCGAAGGCCCGCCGCTCGCCCCCGGCATCGCGGCCGACGCCATCCGCGCCGAGCTGCGGGCCGCGGCGCCGCACAGCGTGACGGTCATCGGCCTCGGCCCCGCCACCAACCTGGCACTCGCCTTCGCCACGGAACCCGCGCTCGCCGACCGCGTGGCGGAAATCGTGCTGATGTCCGGCGCCTGGAGCGAGGGCAACATCACCCCCGCCGCCGAGTTCAACGCCTGGAACGACCCCGAGGCGCTGGCCGTGCTGCTGAACCTCGGGCGGCCCCTGGCGATCGCCACGCTCGACCTCACCGCGCAGGCCTTCGTGACGCCCGACCTGGTGGCGCGCCTCGCGCAGCGCCCTGGCGGCGCCTGCTGGCAGGCAGCGCTGGCGATCCTGCGCGCGCTGCCGGCCTCGAAGCGGTTCGGCCATCGCGGCTTCCCGCTGCACGATCCCTGTGCGGTCGCCTGGGCCATCGCGCCCGGCCTGTTCGGCGCAAGGCCCGCGCATGCCGAGATGGACCTCGCCCCCGGCCCTTCGCGCGGGCGGACGGTGATCGATCGCTGGGGAAGGCTCGGCCGCGCACCGAACCTCACCCTGCTGGAGACGCTCGACGCCCCGGCCTTCTTCGCGCTGCTCGCGGAGCGGGTGGCCGCGCTGCCCTGATCCGCCGCGCCGCCGTCAGGCGGCGGTGCCCTGGGCGGCGAGCGGCTCGGCGGTGCGATGCGCAGGCTGCGCCACCGGTTCCGGCTGCGTCGCCGCCTCCATCGCCGGCAGGGTCTCGGCCGCGATGTCGAGCACGTTGCGCAGCGCCTCCTCGCCCGGCAGGCCGGCATGCAGCATCGCCTGCAGCGCCTCGATCGCGCGGGACAGGCGGCGTGCGCCGAGCGTGCGCGCGGCACCGAGCAGGCGGTGCGCGGCCTGGCGCAGCCGCGCCGCATCCGCCGCGATCCCGGGCGCGGAGAGTGCCGCGACACCCAGGCGCAGTTCGCCGAGGAACTCGCCGATCACCACATCGGCGGTCGGGCCGAGATCGGTCGCCAGGTTGGCAAGCGCGGCGCGGTCCACCAGCGGCGGATCGGCGCCCTCCTCCGCCGCCTGCGTCCCGGCGGCGGCCGCGGCGCCGCCGGCCAGCCGGCTGACCGCGGCCAGCAGCGATTCGCGGTCGATCGGCTTGGCGAGATGCGCATCCATCCCGGCAGCGCGGCAGGCCGCCACCTGCTCCGGCAGCGCGGAGGCGGTGACGGCGAGGATCGGCACGCGCCCGCGCGCGCCGGTAAGCTCGCGGATCCGGCGCGTCGCCTCCAGCCCATCCATGCCGGGCATCTGCACGTCCATCAGGACGATGTCGTATTCCTCGCGCTCCACGGCGGCGAGCGCCTCCGCCCCGTCCGCCGCGGAATCGACCTTGTGCCCGGCCGCGACCAGCATGGCGCGCGCGACCATGCGGTTCGCCGCGACGTCGTCGGCCACCAGCACCCGCAGCGCCCCGCGCGCCGAGGCGCCGGCCTCCGCCGTGGCGGGCGGCGGCAGCGCCGAACGCGCCGGCGCCGGCGGCACCGAAACCTCGCGCAGCGGCAGTTCCACCCAGAACAAGGCGCCGCCGCTGACCTCCTCGGCGCAGCCGATCCGCCCGCCCATCGCCGCGGCGAGCCGCGCCGAGATCGCCAGGCCGAGCCCGGTGCCGATCCCTTCCTGCCCCGGCACCTGCACCAGCTGGGAGAAATCCTCGAACAGCAGGTGGCGCTTTTCCGCCGGGATGCCGGGGCCGCTGTCCTGCACCTCGACCCGGATGCCCTTGCCATCGGCGAGCGGGGCGGCGCGCAGTTCCACCCGGCCCTCCACCGGCGTGAACTTCACCGCGTTGGACAGCAGGTTGAGCAGCATCTGGCGCAGCCGGGTCGCATCCGCCTCCACCGCCTCCGGCGTGCCCGGCGCCACCTCCAGCCGGAAGCGGATGCGCTTGCGCGTCATCTCCGGCACCAGCAGCCCGACGCAGGCATCGAGCAGCGGGCGCAGCGCCAGGTCGCGCGGGTTCAGCTCCAGCTTCCCGGCCTCGATCTTGGAGAGGTCGAGCAGGCCGTTCACCAGCTCCAGCAGGTGCTGCCCGGCCTCGCTCAGCGTCGCCACCTGCTCGCGCTGCTCGGGCGTCAGCCCGGGGTCGCGCAGCAGCACCTGGGCGAAGCCGAGGATGCCGTTCAGCGGCGTGCGCAGCTCATGCGACATGCGGGCGAGGAATTGGCTCTTTGCCTCGCCCGCCGCGCGGGCGGCGTCGCGCGCCGAGGCCAGCTCCTCCATCGCGCGCTTCAACTGGGTGATGTCGGTGCGGATGCCGACGGTGCCGCCATCGGGCGTGGTGCGCTCGGTGATCAGCACCCAGCGGCCATCGGGCAGCAGCCGCTCGATCGGGGGGTTGTTGGCGTGCCGCCAGAAGTCCATGGCGGTGATGAAGGATTCGATGTCCGGCCCGGCCTGCGGATACTGCCCGCGCGCCGCACCCTCGCGCAGGATGTCGTGGAAGCGCGCGCCAGGGCGGATGAACGGCGCCGAGATCGAATAGAATTCCTTGTAGCGCGTGTTGCAGGCGATCAGCCGGTCGTCGGGGCCGAACATCACGAAGCCGTCCGACATGCTCTCCAGCGCGTTCTCCAGCCTGGCGCGCCAGCTTGCCCGCTCCGCCTCCACCTTCTCGCGCTGGCGCAGCGCCAGCAGCAGCGCGACCGCCAGCGCCACCACCAGCGCCGTGAACAGGCCGGAGGCGATCAGCGCGCGGTCACGGTCCAACCGCCAGGCCGCGAGCGCGGCGGCGGTCTCGAGCGTCACGGCGATGGACAGCGTCGGGTAGAGCGTCGGTCGCACCGTG
This sequence comes from Falsiroseomonas sp., assembly GCF_041690465.1. GTDB lineage: Bacteria > Pseudomonadota > Alphaproteobacteria > Acetobacterales > Acetobacteraceae > Falsiroseomonas. The sequence continues at coordinate 91,014 of NZ_JAWLHG010000002.1, forward strand.
GCGAGCACTGCCTCGCCGTTGAAGCGGCTGAACTTCTCCTCCGACCTGTCGAGCGCGGCGGCAGAGGCGGGCAGCTGGCGGCCGATCCGCGTCTCGTCGTGCGGCACGGAGGCGAGCAGCGTGCCGTCCTCCCGCTCCAGCGTGACGCGCAGCGACGGCGCCTCGCCGCCCACCGCGAGCAGCGTGGCGACCAGCGGCACCGGTACCTCGGCGACGGCGGTCACCGCGCCGAGCGCGGGGATCGTCACCGGCCGCGCGAGGAACAGCGACCACTCGCCGGTCGCCGGGTTGCGCGCCGGGCCGCCGATGGACACGCCGCCGGCATTCGGCCCGGTCTCGAAGAAGGCCGGCCCGAGCGGGATCGGCAGCGGACGGCGCCGCGAGACGGCGAGCGAGGTGGTCCAGGGCGTCCCGTCCGGCTTCACCAGCAGCACGTCGCGGACGTTGAAGTTCTGGTTGTTCAGCTCCCGCAGCACCCGCGCCGCGCCGGCCTGGTCGAACTGGCCTTCGCGCGAGTAGGGCATGAGCATAGCGGGCAGCCCCGCCAGCATCGCGTCCACCTGCACGAAGTTGCGGTTGATCGAGGCCTCGACGGCGCGGCCGATGCGGTCGGCGGTGTCCTGCGCCGCCCACAGGGATGCTTCGTACGACCGCTTCAGCAGCAGCCCGGTCGCGACGCCCTGCGCCCCAAGCACCAGGATGATGGCGGCAAGGACGGCGAGGCGGAGCCGTCTGGTGACCTGGGCCGGATCCTTCATCAATCCGCCTCGGCGCGGATGCCGAACAGCGGTGCAAGGCGCGTGTTCCAGGCTTCGGCGCAGTCCGGGCCGCAGCGGCCGACCCAGCGCGGCAGCACCACCTCGGTCAGCAGGCGGCGGCGGCGCTCGTCGTCGGCGGCGCTGACCGGCACGATGGTCATGTTGCCGCGCCGCGCGAGGCTGCAGTCCGGGCGGCCGGCATTGCAGGCCAATCCCTCGCCGGTCTCGCGGTCGGCGGCGTTCCAGATCGCTTCCTCCAGCTGCCGCACCCCCGCGCGCATCTGCGCCTGCACCTCGGCCGGCAGCGCCGCGAAGGCCGCGCCATTGGCGCCGAAGATCGAGAGGCCCCAGCTCAGCGCCATCGCATGCACATGCGTCGTCACCTCATAGAGACCGATGGCGTGGCCCGAGAGCGTGCCGGTGATGGCGCATTCCACCACGCCGGTGCGGAACGCCGAGACGATCTGCGCGAAGGGCGTCACCACCGGCGTGCCGCCGAGCGCCTGCACCACCTCCGACTGCCCGACCGCCGAGGTGCGCACCCGCCGCCCGGCCAGGTCGGCAAGGCCCGCGAAGGGCCGGTTGCAGAACACCACCTGCGCCGGATAGGTGTAGACCCCGAGCAGTTCGATGCCGTAACGCTCGCGCAGCACCTCCTCAAGATGCGGGCGGAAGGCGCCGACGGTGCGGCGCAGCGTGGCCATGTCCGGCGACACCGCCGAGAGATCCACGGCGTTGAACTCCGGCTCCTCGGTGGCGGCGAGGCTCAGGATGGCGGTGCCGAAGGGCACCACGCCGAGCCGCATGAGCTGCAGCATCTCCTGCCCGCGGATGCCGCTGCGGTCGAAGGGCGCGATCTCGGCCACCACGCGGCCGCCGGTGAGTTGGCCGATGCGGTCGCGCCAGAACGGCTCCTCGAACCGGACGTACTGGCTGACATCGGCGAGGCCGCCGATCACCTTGATCCGGATCTGCTGGCCGTCCGCCGCGGCCGGCCGCGCAACGGGAAGCGCAGCGAGCAACCCCAGCGCGAGCGCAGCGAGGATCTTCCGCGACAAGTCCACGAGCATGGGCCACTCCAGCAGGCAAGGACATCGCGCACGATGCCGGACCGGCGCCGCGCTTATGCTCCTGGATACCCTTTTAGCAAGATTTAACCGCCCTGCGGCAACCGTTCCGCGAGGGCCGCCCGCTCATACCGCCCTTCGCGGCGGATTTGGCCCTGCCCGCGGCGGGGTGGGTTGTGCCGGGCCGTCGCCCCGCTGCCCGCCCCCGGGCCGCGGCGACTCGCCCGGATGCGCCGCCAGGCCATAGGGGGCGACCAGCGCCCAGAGATGCGGCGGCACCATGCTGCGCAGCCGGCGCGGCGCCTTGTGCCGCAGGAACAGCACCGTCTCCACCGCCTTCATCTCCACCCGCGCGCGGGCGAATTCCAGGCCGCGCGGGCCGATCCGCGGCATCAGCCAGCCGACCAGGGGGCGGAGGAAGCCGGGCATGCGCCGCAACGGCAGCCCGCCCGCCGCCCGCGCGGTATTGGCCAGGAACCCCTTCACCGCCCCCTGCCGCTTCCCTGCCGAGGCGGGTGCGGACAGCGCCATCTCCGGCTCGATCAGCGCCAGCAGCTCCTCGCCACGCCCGTTGCGCACGGTCAGCCACTGCGCGCCGGTGCCGCCCATGTAGCCGACGGTGATGTCCGCCAGCACGTTGGTGTAATCGACGCAGGTGCGGCAGGTCAGCGGGAAGAAATCCGCCGGCAGCCGGCTGATCGGCAGCTGCAGGAAGGGGATCTCCCGCACGCGGCCATCGGCGTGGCGGATCTCCACGTGGTAGTCGGCGCGGAACTCCAGGTAGGTGATCGAGGCCGGGTCGGGGTCCAGCAGGTCCAGGAACCGGTGGAACATCTCGGTGGTCGTGTTGTCGGAACACGGCGTGCCGATGACGTAGAGCCGGTCCAGCCCCAGCTCCGCCTCGATGGCGCGCAGCGCATGCACCTGGCAGGGGATGCCGATCACCGCCAGGCGCTTGTGGCCGGCGCGCGCGGCGGGCTCCAGCAGCGCGAGCAACGGCGCGAAGCCCATCTTCATGCCCCGGCAGGCGGCCATGTCCTCGGCGCGGGTGACCAGCACCGGCACCGGCTTCCAGCGATCCTCCTTGTCGGCGGCCATGGCCAGCACGGCATCCACCGCGCCGGTCTCCAGCAGCCGCTCGCCGAGCCGCGTCGCGATGCCGGTCCATTGCGCGCCCTCGCGCGGCGCGGTCAGCGCGGCGCGGAACATCCGGCGGAAGGGCCCGAAATGCAGCTCGTCCGGCCTTGCGGGGTCGCGCGCGCGGCCGTGCACCTGGCGTTCCAGCGCCTCGTAATCCGGGCGGAGGAACTGGCAGGCGCGACCGCAGGCCTTGGCGAGCGCGGTGCGCGACAGCCCGCAATCGGTGCAGAGCGCCCGGGGGGCCGCTTCCGCCAGCGGCGGCGCCCAGGGGCCGGACGCTGATTGGCCGCCGGCGGGTGGCGTGACGGACACGAGATCGTGGGGCATCGCCGGCGAGGCTAGAGGCGGCGCCGCCGGCCTGTCACGCTTTCCCTTCGGACAGGCAGACAGGGAGAACCGCCATGGCGACGATTCGGCGCGAGGGCTCGGCCCGCTGGCAGGGCGCGGGCAAGGACGGCAAGGGCATGCTGACCACACCCTCCGGCACGCTGCGCGACACGCCCTATTCATTCCACACTCGGTTCGAGGACGGGCAGGGCACCAACCCGGAGGAGCTGATCGCCGCCGCCCATGCCGGCTGCTTCTCCATGGCGCTGGCCTTCCAGCTCACCGGCGCCGGCCACCCGCCGCAGGAGCTGGCGACCACGGCGAAGCTCTCGATGGAAAAGGAGGAAGGCGGCTGGAAGATCGCCGCCATCGTCCTGCAGCTGCGCGCCAGGGTGCCCGGGATCGAGCGGGCGAAGTTCGAGGAACTGGCGCAGGCCGCCAAGGCCGGCTGCCCGGTCAGCAAGGTGCTGAAGGCGGAGATCACGCTGGAGGCGGTGCTGGAGGGCTGAGCCCCCGGCACCTGCCCCCCGGCGCCAGCCCCCGCTACGCGGCGCGCATCTGCGTCAGGAAGCGGTCCACCTGGAGGCGCAGCGTCTCGGCGCCGCGGACTGCACCTGACTGGCCGCGGCGCCGGAGCTGGCGGCCGCCTCGTTCACGTCGCCGATCGTGGTGGACACCGCGTTGGTGCCGGCCGAGGCCTGCTGGACGTTGCGCGCGATCTCCGCCGTGGCGGCGCCCTGTTCCTCGACCGCCGCCGCGATGGCGGTGGCGATCTCGTTCAGCCGGCCGATCACGCTGCCCATGGAGTCGATCGCCGTCGCCACGCGCGCCGTCTCGGACTGTACCGCCTGAACCTGGCTGGCGATGTCTTCGGTCGCCTTGCCGGTCTGCGCGGCGAGGCTCTTCACCTCGCTCGCCACCACGGCGAAGCCCTTGCCGGCCTCGCCGGCGCGCGCCGCCTCGATGGTGGCGTTCAGCGCCAGCAGGTTGGTCTGGCCGGCGATGGCATTGATCAGCTGCACCACCTCGCCGATCCGCTGCGACTTCTCCACCAGCGACTGCACCGTGGCGCCGGTGCGCCCGGCCTCGGCGACCGCTTCCTCGGCCATGCGGCTGCTGGTTGCCATCTGGCGGGTGATCTCGGCCACCGAGGCGGCGAGTTCCTCGGCGGCGGCGGCGACGGTCTGGACATTGGCGCTGGCCTGCGTCGCGGCCTCCTTCACCGTTGCCGCCTGCTGGGCGGTGTCGCGGGCGCCTTCGGCCATGCCGCTGGCGGTCGCTTCCATCTCGGTGGCCGCGCTCGCCACCGTCTTGACCACGCTGCCGGCCTCCGCCTCGAACTGCGCGGCCATGGCCAGGCGGGCGTCACGCGCGGCGGTGGCGGCGGCGGCGGCCGCCCGCTTCGCCTCCTCCTCCAGCGCGCGGGAGGCGACGATGCCGTCGCGGAAGCTGGCCATCGCTGCGGCGATGTCGCCGATCTCGTCCTTGCGTCCCTCGCCGGGGATGGCGCTGGCGGTGTCGCCCGCCGCGAGGCTGCGCAAGCGGTCCACGCTCGCGCCGAGCGGGCGGGCGATGGCGCGCAGGCCGAGCAGCCAGGTGAACAGGCCGGCCAGAGCCAGGCCTGCCGCGGCGAGGGAGAGCGTGACCGTGGCCATCGCCTCGGCATCGGCCACCGCCTCCGCGTCCCTGGCGTGGGCGATACCCCTTGCGACGGTTCCGAGGTTGGACAGCGCCGTGCGCAGCGCAGCGAGCGACGCCTCGGTCTCGGCGCTGGCCGCGACCAGGGCCTGGCGGCGCGCCTCGCTCCAGTCATTCGCCGCTTCGGCGGCGGCGGCGACCGCGATCACCGCATCCACCCGGCGGATGAACTCGGCATGGTGTGGCCGGACCAGGGCCAGGGTGGCGCTTCGGCGCGGGCCGCCGAGCTGCTCGATCTCGCCCAGCCACTCGGTGATGGCGGCGCGAATCTCCGCCGTCCGGCTACGGATCGCGGCGAGGGTGGCGGCGGAGAAATCGGCGCGGAGTTCATAGGGAACCAGCGCCAGCGCCAGCACCTGCTGATGGGTCCGCGCGGCGAGTTCCACCGCCTCGTTCGCCTCGGCGGCAACGCTCACGGCCTGCGTCAGGTGGTTCGACTTGTAGGAAACGATCGCCGCCGTGAGGACCATCAGGACGCTGAGCGCTCCCGCCATGAGCAGCAACTTCGCGGTGATGCGGATATTGTTCAGCAGCATTTTCGCTATTCCAACCTTGCCACACTCGCATGCTTGCTTCGCTCGCCTTTCCCGGTGGTTAAGTGCCCGGTCCGTGTCGCGCCCCGGCCGCTTGCGCGCTGGCCATCCGCCACCAACCGCCACAGGAGCAGCGCATGACCCTCGTCCCCACCTTCGCCACGCCCCCCGGCTTCCTCGGCCTGCCGCTCCGCACCGAGGCGCCGGGCATCGCCATCGCCGGCATCCCGCTCGATCTCGGCACCACCAACCGCGCCGGCGCGCGCGAGGGGCCGGCGGCGATCCGCCGGGCGTCCCGCATGCTGGTGGATGGCGCGCATCCCACGACGAAGGTGGACCCCACCACGCTGCCGCTGGCCGATATCGGCGATTTCAGCCTCGCCCTCGGTGACCTGGCGCGCAGCCTCGAACTGGTCGAGCAGCAGGCGGCGGGCTTCGCCCACCTCGTGGCGCTCGGCGGCGAGCACGGCATCACGCTGCCCTTGCTGCGCGCGCTGGCGAAACGTGTCGGCGCCCCGCTCGGCCTGGTGCATTTCGACGCCCATCTCGACACTTGGCCGGAAAGCTTCGGCCAGCGCTTCTCCCACGGGCAGCCCTTCTTCCACGCGCTGGAAGAGGGCCTCGTGGAGCCGAAGCGGATGATCCAGATCGGCATCCGCTCGCCGACCGACCCGGCGGTGATGGACTGGACCCGCGATCGCGGCGTCACCGTGATCTCCGCCATCGAGGCGCATGAGGCCGGCCCCGCCGCCGTCGCCGCGCGGATCGCCGAGGTGGTGGGGCAGGGGCCGGCCTATCTCTCCTTCGACGTGGACGCGCTCGACCCCGCCTTCGCGCCGGGGACCGGCACGCCGGAGGTCGGCGGCCTGGCCACCTGGCAGGTGCAGGCGATGCTGCGCCGGCTCCCCGGGCTCGATTTCCGCGGGATGGACGTGGTGGAGGTCTGCCCGGCGCATGACGTGGCGGAGATCACCGCGCTGGCGGCCGCGACGGTGGCCTGGGAATATCTGTGCCGGCCGGCCTGAAGGATTTCCGGCGCCATGCACGGGACGCAGGACGCCATGCGCGACCCTTTGCGACTGGGCCGGAAAAGGGCTTGATATCCGCGCAGAAGGCCGCTATTTCTCCGGCCGTCGCGGGGCAGTCGTCCCGCGGCGCGTTCCGACGCCAGCGCACGTGCCGCGAGCCCGCGCCTTCCAGCGGGCACAGCAACGACGGGAAGCGTCCTTCTGCAATCCGGCGGTTCGCCGCCGGGCGGTTCGAGGGAGCCACCTGTGTCGCCTGATCCACGCGGCGCGAGATCTTCTCGCGACCCAGCCGCCGCCTGAGGCGCCGCCGCCGGCGCCGGGCCGAACCCCCGAGGCTTCTGCCACGGGGGCGAGCCCCTGCGCCGCGGCGAAGCACCCAAGGCCTGGCGCCCTGCAGCGTCCCGTCCGGCATCCTGCCGGCGTGCCGCCCCGCGGGGAGCGTGGCCGGGCACCTCGGGGCTCCCTCCTTCCCGCCGCCGCGCCCCCCGTCCCCCATGCGGGCGAGGCGCGGCGGCGGGCGTCACCCCGTCAACCCCCTGCGCGCCGGAAGGCCTGAGATGACCGACATCCGCTTCCGCGGCGCGGTGACCCCGCTGCGCCGCCCCACCGATCCGCTGCCCCGCCGCGTGGATGCGCTCATCGCGCGCCTCCGCCCGGAGGAGCCGCTGCACTGCCTGCGCCCCGCCACCATCGGGGCCGCCGCGCGCGCCTTCCTGGCCGCCTTCCCGGGCGAGACGCTCTACGCCGTGAAGTGCAACCCGGAGCCCGCGGTGCTGCGCGCCCTGTGGGCCGGCGGCCTGCGCCATTTCGACTGCGCCTCGATCAACGAGGTGCGGCTGGTGCGCAGCATGTTCGCGGACGCGGCGATCCACTTCATGCATCCGGTGAAGCCCCGCTCGGCGATCCGCGAGGCCTGGCAGCGCCATGGCGTGCGCGACTTCGTGCTCGACAGCGCGGCCGAGCTCGCCAAGCTGCTGCAGGAGACGGAAGGCGGCGCCGGTGCGCTCGGACTCGTCATCCGGCTTGCGCTGCCGAAGGGCGGAGCGGTGTACGACCTCTCCGGCAAGTTCGGCGCGGAGCCGGCCGAGGCCGTCGCGCTGCTGCGCGCCGCCCGGCCGCATGCGGCGCGGCTCGGCGTCAGCTTCCATGTCGGCAGCCAGTGCCTGGAGCCGGCGGCCTATGCGCGGGCCATCGCGCTGGCGGCGCGGGTGATCCGCGAGGCCGGCGTGACGGTCGAGATCCTGGACGTCGGCGGCGGCTATCCCGTCGCCTATCCGGATGTCGTCCCGCCGCCGCTTTCGGCCTTCACCGGCGCCGTCGCCGATGCCGTGAAGGCGGAGGGCCTGTCGGCCCTCGCGCTCTGGGCGGAGCCCGGTCGTGCGTTGGTGGCCGGCGGCACCTCGGTGGTGGTGCAGGTGCAGCACCGGCGCGGCGACACGCTGTTCGTCAATGACGGCGTTTACGGCGCGCTCTCCGATGCCGGTGCGCCGGGCTTCCGCTTCCCGGCGCGGCTGGTCCGGCCGAGTGCGGCGGCGCTCGCACCTTTCGCCTTCTTCGGCCCCACCTGCGACAGCGCGGACCACATGAAGGGTCCGTTCCTGCTGCCCGCGGATGTGGCGGAGGGCGACTGGATCGAGCTCGGCCAGCTCGGCGCCTATGGCGCAAGCCTGCGCACCGCCTTCAACGGCTTCGACCGCGCCGGCATCGTCGAGGTGACGGACCCGCCGCTGCTCGCGACGCCGGGCTACGAGGTTGCGGCGGCGGCCTGAAGGTCGCCGCCCTTCCTTCGCCCCCCGATCGGCTCTAGCGTCCTGCCCCTTCGGGAGGGTCAGGAAGCATGCACATCCTCGTCATCGGTGCCGCCGGCATGATCGGCCGCAAGCTCGTCGCGCGCCTCGCCGCCGAAGGCGCGGTCGGAGGGAAGCGGATCGAGCGGCTGACGCTGGTGGACGTGGTCGCCCCCGAACCACCCCCCGGCATGGCCGCCGAGGCCTGGGCCGCCGACCTCTCCGCCCCCGGCGAGGCGGCGCGCATGCTCGCCGGCCGCCCCGACCTGGTCTTCCACCTGGCCGCCATCGTCTCCGGCGAGGCGGAGGCGGATTTCGACAAGGGCTACCGCATCAACCTCGACGGCACGCGCCTGCTGTTCGACGCGATCCGCCAGCTTGGCCTGGCGGAGCCCTACGCGCCGCGCGTGGTCTTCACCTCCTCCATCGCCGTCTTCGGCGCGCCCTTCCCGGACGCCATCGGCGACGAGTTCTTCACCACGCCGCTGACCAGCTACGGCACCCAGAAGGCCATCGGCGAGCTGCTGCTGGCCGACTATTCCCGGCGTGGCATCTTCGACGGAATCGGCATCCGCCTGCCCACCATCTGCATCCGCCCCGGCGCGCCGAACAAGGCGGCGAGCGGCTTCTTCTCCTCCATCCTGCGCGAGCCGCTGGCGGGCCAGCCCGCCGTGCTGCCGGTGGGCGACGACGTGATGCACTGGCATGCGTCACCGCGCGCCGCGGTCGGTTTCCTGATGCACGCCGCGACGCTCGACACCGCCCCCCTCGGCGCGCGGCGCAACCTCACCATGCCGGGCCTCGCCGCGACCGTCGCCGAGCAGATCGAGGCGCTGCGCCGCGTCGCGGGCGACAAGGCGGTGGCGCTGATCAAGCGCGAGCCGGACGAGACCATCGGCAGGATCGTCGCCGGCTGGCCGCGGAAGTTCGACGCGAAGCGCGCCGAGGCGCTCGGCTTCGTGGCGGAGAAGAGCTTCGACGACATCATCCGCGCGCATGTCGAGGACGAGCTCGGGGGGAAGGTGGCGTGACCAAGCCGGGCGTCCTCGTCGTCGGCGAGCTGCCGCAATGGGACCTCGACGCGCTGGCCGAGCGATTCGAGGTGCATCTCTACTACGCCACGGATGACAAGCCCGGCATGCTCGCGCGCCATCGCGACACCATCCGCGCCATCTCCACCAAGGGCGAGGTCGGCGCCGACGCCGCGCTGATGGATGCGCTGCCGAAGCTCGAGATCATCGCCTGCTATGGCGTCGGCTACGACCTGATCGACGTCGCCGCCGCCAAGGCGCGCGGCATCCGCGTCACCAACACGCCCGACGTGCTGACCGAGGAGGTGGCCGACATGGCCATCGGCCTGCTGCTCGCCGCCGCGCGGCGTATCCCCGCGGGCGATGCCTGGGTGCGGGACGGCCCCTGGAAGAGCAGGGGCAGCATGCCGCTCACCACCCGCGTCTGGGGCAAGAGGCTCGGCATCGTCGGCCTCGGCCGCATCGGCGCCGCCATCGCCCGCCGCGCCGAGGCCTTCCGCATGCCCGTCGCCTACAGCGCGCGACAGAAGCGCGACGCGCCCTATGACTGGTACCCCACCCCCGCCGCGCTGGCGCCACACGTGGACATCCTGATGGTCTCCGCCGCCGGCGGCGAGGCCACGCGCGGGCTGGTGGACCGCGCGGCCATCGAGGCGCTGAAGCCCGGCGCCATCTTCTGCAACGTCTCCCGCGGCACCGTGGTGGACGAGGCCGCGCTGCTGGAAGCGCTGCGCAGCCGCCGCATCGCCGCCGCCGGCCTCGACGTGTTCCTGAACGAGCCGGAGATCGACCCGGAATTCCTCACCTTCGACCATGTCGTCCTGCAGCCCCACGCCGCCTCCGGCACCGTCGAGACGCGCAAGGACATGGGCCGCCTGATGCGCGAGAACCTGGAGGCACAGATGGATGGCCGCCCGCTGCTGACGCCCGTCGCATGAGCGCGGTGGTGATCCACGCCGCGCACGATCTGCGCGTCGAGCCCCACGATGCGCCCGATCCCGGCCCCGGCGAGGTGCGCATCCGCGTGGAGCGCGGCGGCATCTGCGGCTCCGACCTGCACTACTACCATGCCGGCGGCTTCGGCGCGGTGCGGGTGAGGGAGCCCATGGTGCTCGGCCACGAGGCCGCCGGCACGGTGGAGGCCGTCGGCCCCGGCGTCACCCATGTCGCGCCCGGCGATGCCGTGGCGGTGAACCCGAGCCTGCCCTGCGGCACCTGCGCGCAATGCCAGGCGGGCAGGCCCATCCACTGCCTCGACATGCGCTTCCTCGGCAGCGCGATGCGCATGCCCCACATCCAGGGCGCCTTCCGTGCCCGCTTCACCTGCGAGGCCGCCCGCGCCGTGAAGCTGCCGCCCGGCCTTTCCGTCGAGACTGCCGCCTTCGCCGAGCCGCTCTCCGTCTGCCTGCACGCCGCATCCCAGGCCGGCCCGCTGCTCGGCGCGCGCGTGCTGGTCACCGGCTCCGGCCCGATCGGCGTGCTGTGCTGCGCCGTCGCACGGCTCGGCGGCGCGCGCGAGATCGTCGTCACCGACCTCGTCGCGCCCCCGCTCGCCACCGCGCGGGCCATGGGCGCCGACCGCACCCATGCGCTCGGCGAGCAGCCCGACTCGCTCGCCCCCTACGCCGAGGGCAAGGGCCATTTCGACGTGGCCTTCGAAGCCTCCGGCAGCGGCGCCGCGCTGGTCGGGGCGCTCGGCGTGCTGCGCCCCGGCGGAACCCTGGTGCAGGTCGGGGTCGGCGGCGATGCCGCCATCCCGCTCAGCGCCGTGGTGGCGCGGGAGGCGCGCATCGTCGGCACCTTCCGCTTCCACGCCGAGTTCGCGCACGCCGTGGAGGTGCTTGCCAGCGGCCGTCTGGACCCCGCGCCCCTGCTGACCGAGGTGGTCCCGGCCGCCGAGGCGGTGCGGGCCTTCGACCTCGCCTCCGACCGCAAGCGCGCGATGAAGGTGCAGCTGGCGTTCTGAGGCGGTCCGATGACCGAAGGGCCGGCAGGCCCGGAGGTCTGAATTCGGCCCGCCCGGACACAACGCAGCGCGGCGGAGCAGCGCCCCGCCACGCCCCGCGTCACGTCAGTCGAGCTTCGCGCCCGAGACCCGCACCACCTCCCGCCACTTCTCGTTCTCGGCGCGGATGAAGGCCGCGAACTCGGCCGGGCCGAGCGGCCGCGGCTGCGCACCGATCTCGCGCTGTCGCGCGATCACCGCCGGGTCGCGCGAGATCTCCAGGATCGCGGCCGCGATGCGCTCGCGCGCCGCCGCCGGCGCGCCGGCGGGCGCCTGCACGCCGAACCAGGCCACCGCCTCGAAATTCGGGATGCCGCTTTCCTGCACGGTCGGCACCTCCGGCACCGCGAACCAGCGCTCGCCGGCGGTGACGGCCAGCAGCTTCAGCTTTCCCTCGCGCACATGCGGCAGGTAGGCGGGCAGGTTGTCCACTGCGACCTGCAGCGTGCCGGAAAGCAGGTCCGGCACCACGCCGCCGGTGCCGCGATAGGGCACATGCGTCATGTCGATGCCGGCGCGCACCTTCAGATACTCGCCGGACATGTGGCCGGAGGTGCCGTTGCCGGGCGTGCCGTAGTTCAGCCGCCCCGGATTGGCCTTCGCATGGGCGATCAGCTCGGAAAGGCGCGTGGCCGGCACCGAGGGATGCACGACGATCCCGTTGGCCACCAGGTTGACCAGCGCGACCGGCGCGAGGTCCTCCGGCTTGAAGGGCAGCCGGGAGTAGAGGAACTGGTTGATGCTCGCCGTGCCGATCGTGCACATCAGCAGGGTGTGGCCGTCCGGGTCGGACTTCGCCACCAGCTCCGCGCCGACATTGCCGCCGGCGCCCGGGCGGTTGTCCACCACCACCGGCTGGCCGAGTCGCGGGGCCAGGCGCTCGGCGAACAGCCGCGCGGTGATGTCCGTCGCGCCGCCACCCTGGAAGGGGACGACGAGGCGCACCGGACGGGTAGGCGTCCATGCGCCCTGTGCCTGCGCGCCGGTGAGGGCGGGCAGGGCAAGGCTCGCGCCGAGCATGGCGCGGCGGCGGATGGTCATGGTGTGTCTCTCCTGGGGGTTCGGCGCAGGCTGGCCGGCCGGGGCGGGCGGCCCGGCCGGGAGCCCGGACTATTCGACGCGCGCGCCGGACCGGCGGACCACCTCGCCCCATTTGGCGATCTCGGACTTGATGAAGGCGTCGAAGGTGTCCGGGCTGGTGCCGCCATCGGGCGTCAGCGCCGGCGCCATGCCGCCGAGGTCGGCGATGCGCCGCTGCATCGCCTCCTCCTTCAGGATCGCGTTCAGCTCGTCGGAGTAGCGCTGGATCGCCGCGCGCGGCGTGCGGGCAGGGGCCTGCAGGCCGAACCAGGCGGTCGCCTCCACCCCCGGGAAGCCGGCCTCGGCGGTGGTCGGCACGTCCGGCATCGCCGGCGAGCGTTCCTTGGTGGTCACCGCCAGCGGGCGCAGCCGGCCTTCGCGCAGATGCCCGATGACGGAGGGCAGGTTGTCCACCGCCACTTCGATGCGGCCGGCGATCGCCTCCTGCAGCATCGGGCCGGCGCCGCGGAAGGGCACGTGCGTCATGTCGATGCCGGCCTCCAGCTTCAGCAGCTCGCCGGTCATGTGCAGCGAGGTGCCGGCGCCGGAGGAGCCGAGGTTCAGCTTGCCCGGCTGCGCCTTGGCCAGCGCCACCAGCTCCGCGATGTTGCGTGCCGGCAGGTTGGGGGTGACGAAGATGGCGTTCGGAACGCGGATCATCAGCCCGACCGCGGCCAGGTCCTCCGGCTTGATCGGCATGCGCGCGCCGTAGAGGCCGTAGTTGATGGCGCCGCCGCTGATCGTCTGCATCAGCAGCGTGTGGCCATCCGGATCGGCCGTGGCGACCACCTGGCTGCCGATGTTGCCGCCGGCGCCCGGCCGGTTCTCCACCACCACCTGCTGGCCGAGGCGCCGGCCGAGCGGCTCCGCCAGCAGGCGGGCGGCGATGTCGGTGGTGCCGGCGGGCGTGAAGCCGACCACGATGCGCACCGTGCGGGACGGCGCCCAGGCCTGCGCCCGGGCGGCGCCCGGCAGGACCAGGGGGGTGGCGAGAGTGGCGCCGAGAATCGTACGGCGGGTTGTCGTCAAGGCTCGTTCTCCTCCATGCGCGCGGGAACCGTCGTCCGGTTGCTGCGCTTGCCTGCCGTTCCTGCCGCAAACCTGCCACCGCTTGCAAGCCGGGAGGAATTTGGCGAGTCCTTGGGCCTGGACTCCAAGGCCCGTGCCGGAGCCCCGGCCAGCCGGGGTCCCGTTATGGGGACGCGGCACTCGGGAGGGGCCCCACGCATGCACTTCTTGCGGCTCTACGGACGGGTGCTCGCCCTTCTCGGGCCGGATCGCTGGGTGGCCATCGGCCTCGCCTTCGCCGCCTTCGCCCTCGCCGGCCTCTCCTTCCTGGAGCCGGTCCTGTTCGGACGCGTGGTGGATCTGCTGGCCCGTTCCGAACGGATCACCGAGTCCCAGCTCTGGCAGGAGGCCGCTGCGCTGCTGATGCTGTGGGGCGCTGTCGGCCTCTCCGCCATCGGTGCCAATGTCGCCGTCGCATTGCTCTCCGACCGCATGGCGCACCGTAACCGGCTGGTGGTGATGGGTCGCTACTTCGAGCACGTGCTCTCCCTCCCGCTCGCCTACCACGGCGACACCCAGTCCGGGCGGTTGATGAAGGTGATGCTGCTCGGCTCGGACCACCTGTTCAGCTTCTGGCTCTCCTTCTTCCGCGAGCATCTGGTCACCTTCATCTCCGCGCTGGTGCTGCTGCCGCTGACCATGTTCCTCAACTGGCGGCTGGGGTTGCTGCTGATGGGCCTGGTCGTGCTGTTCGCCATTATCTCCACCTGGGTGATCGGCAAGACCCACGTCGCCCAGGTCCAGGTCGAGCAGCTGCACACCCAGCTGGCCGGCAACGCGCAGGATGCGCTCTCCAACGTCGTCGTCGTGCAGTCCTTCTCGCGCCTGCAGTCGGAGACGGTGCTGTTCCGCGAGATCGTCGGCAAGGTTCTGGATCGCCAGTTCCCGGTGCTGAACTGGTGGGCGGTGGTCTCCGTGCTGACCCGCTCGGCGTCCACGATGACGGTGATCCTGATCTTCGTGCTCGGCACCGTCCTGCACCTGCGTGGCCAGGCGTCGGTGGGCGAGATCGTCTCCTTCATGGGCTTCGCCACGCTGCTGATCGTGCGGCTGGACGGCGCGGTCGCCTTCGTCTCGAGCATGGTGCTGCAGACCCCCTCGCTCGAGCAGTTCTTCGCCGTGCTCGACGCCCGCTCCACGGTGCCGGAGAAGCCGGATGCCACGACGCTCGACCGTGCGGAGGGCGAGGTGCGGTTCGAGAACGTTGCCTTCGCCTATCCCGGCGGCCCGCGCATCCTGGACGGCATCGACCTGGTCGCACCCCCCGGCCGCACCGTCGCGCTGGTCGGCCAGACCGGCGCCGGCAAGTCCACCGCCATGGCGCTGCTGCAGCGGCTCTGGGATCCGGTGGACGGGCGCATCACGCTCGACGGCCACGACCTGCGCGACCTGACGCTCGAGAGCCTGCGCCGCAACGTCGGCGTGGTCTTCCAGGAGGCGCTGCTGTTCAACCGCTCGATCCGCGACAACCTGCTGGTCGGCCGCCCCGATGCCACGGAGGAGGACATCGAGCGCGCCTGCCGCATGGCCGAGGCGCACGAGTTCATCATCCGCAAGCCGCAGGGCTACGACACGCTGGTGGGCGAGCGCGGTACGCAGCTTTCCGGCGGCCAGCGCCAGCGCCTGGCGATCGCGCGCGCGCTGCTGAAGGACCCGCCGGTGCTGATCCTCGACGAGGCGACCAGCGCGCTGGACGCGGCGACCGAGGCGCGGGTGCAGAAGGCGCTGAAGGCGCTGATGGCCGGCCGCACCACCTTCATCATCGCCCACCGCCTGTCCACCGTGCGCGACGCCGACGAGATCATGGTCTTCGAGGGCGGGCGCGTGGTGGAGCGCGGCAGCTTCGATGCATTGCTGCGCGAGCAGGGCCGCTTCGCCGAGCTGGTCCGCACCCAGCTGGCCGGCGCCGAGGCCGCGCCGGCCTGACACCCCCGCGACGAAGGACAGGGCTCCGCCCGCCGGAGGCTGCCGGACGAAGGCTGCGCCCGCCCACGCAACCTGGGGTGGCGTGGCGCAGTGCAGCACAAGCTTTGCTTGCTACGTTGCCGCTCCGGCTGGCAGGCTGTGCTCCCCTTCGGGAGGAGAGAGCGGATGATCATCGCCATGATCCTTCGGCGCAAGGGAGACCAGGTGGTCTCCGTCGGCGCGCAGGACGATGTCGGCACCATCGCCCGTCTCCTCTCGGAGCACCGCATCGGCGCCGTGCTGGTGCGCGATGACGGCGACGATGTGCTCGGCATCGTCAGCGAGCGCGACATCGTCCGCTGCATCGCCGCGCATGGCGTGGAGGCGGTGGCGATGCCGGCGGCGCGGCTGATGACGCGCGTCTTGCACACCGTCACGCCGGCGACCCATGTGACCGAGGCGCTGGAACTGATGACCGACCGCCGCGTGCGCCACCTGCCGGTGATCGCGCCGGATGGCGGCCTGGCCGGCATGGTCTCGATCGGCGACCTGGTGAAGGCGCGCATCGACGAGGCCGTGCACGAGGCCGAGGAGTTGCGCCACTATGTGGAGACCGCCGGCTGACCACCGGCGATCGCGCGCCCCCACCGAACGCGCAGCAGGCTTGATCCGCATCAAGGACCGTCCGGCGCGCCCGGCCGAGAGTGGCCGGGCAACACTCGGACGGGATCCGTCGGCATGAACCATCGTCACCGCAAGGTACTGCACGCCCTCTTCGCGCACCCGCTCAGTGCCAACATCGACCCGAAGCACGTCGTCTCGGTGTTCGAGGAGCTGGGTGCGGAGGTCAGCCATGGCGGGCAGGGCCAGATCAAGGTCTCGCTCAACGGCCACACCCATGGCTTCCACGACACCCGCCACAGCCTCTCGAAGGACGAGGTCGGGGCGATGCGGAAGTTCCTCGAACAGGCCGGCGTGGACCCCGCGCGCGACTATCCGCTGTAGCGGCGCTGGCGCCCCCGGCCGCCCCCCCTTGCCCCCGCGGCGGCCTGCGGCGATGTTCGCTCCCGGGAGAGTCTTCTTCGAACGGGAGTGACCATGATGCTGAGCCGACGCCACATCCTTGCCGCCGCCGGGGGCGGCCTCGCCGCACCGCTCGTCAGCCGCGACGCCGCCGCCCAGGCCACCCGCTGGCAGATGGCCACGCCCTATCCGGATGGGAACTTCCAGACCCGCAACGTCAAGGCCTTCGTGGACGACATCCAGGCCGCTGCCGGCGGGCGGCTGACCGTGCAGCTGCACACCGGCGCCAGCCTGCTGCCGATGCCGCAGATCAAGCGCGGCGTGCAGACCGGCCAGGTGCAGATGGGCGAGATCCTGCTGGCCGCCTATTCCAACGAAGACGTCTTCTTCGACGCCGACAGCATCCCGCAGCTCGTCACCAACTATGCCGAGGCGAAGAAGCTCGCGGACCTGCAGCGCCCCTATGTCGAGCAGCGCCTGGCCCGCCAGGGCATGAGCCTGCTCTACATGGTGCCCTGGCCGCCGGCCGGCCTCTACGCGCAGCAGCCGATCACCACGCTCGAGGGCCTGCGCGGCCTGCGCTTCCGCACCTTCAGCCCGGCGACCAACCGCTTCGCCGCCATCGTCGGCGCGCAGCCCACGCTGGTGCAGCAGGCCGAGCTCGCCCAGGCCTTCGCCACCGGCGTTGTGCAGGCGCAGATCACCTCCGCCGCGACCGGCGTGGACACCGCCGCCTGGGACTATGCGCGGGTCTTCACCCCGCTCGGCTTCTCCATGACGAAGAACGCCGTGATGGTCTCCCGCCGCGCCATGGAGGCGCTGCCGGGCAACCTGCAGCAGGAGATCCGGAGCCTCGCGGCGAAGGCCGAGCAGCGCGGCTACGAGATGAGCGCGGAGACCTGGCGCAACACCGAAGCCACGCTCGGCCAGCGCGGCATGCAGGTGATCCCGCCGACCGAGGAGTTCCTCGCCGGGCTGCGCCGCGTGAGCGCGCAGATGACCGAGGAATGGGTCGGCCGCGCCGGCGAGGACGGCAAGAAGCTGATCGAGGCCTACCGCGCCTGAGGCAGCGCCTGGAAGTCCGGTGCCGCAGCCGCGGCACCGGATGCGCTGCCTGCGAATCCTGCGCCGTCTGCCCGGAAGCCGGGCAGAGGCGCCGCACGCGCAGGCGCGCGGCGTGACGCAGCCTCGCGGCGCCACGTGGCCCGCGCCTTGCTCCGCGCAGCGCTCGCACCGCCCCGTTCCCGCCCCCGGAGGCCCCGCCCGATGATCCACCCAGACGCGGCCGCCAAGGTCGCCCTTCCGTCGTCGCAGGGCTGACATGGCGGCACTGCGTCGGGGGCTCGACCTCCTCTACCTGGCCGGCGGCGTCGCCGGCGCTCTGGCGCTTGCCGGTATCGGCGCCATCATCGCGGCCCAGGTGATCGGCCGGCAGTTCGGGCTGAACTTCGTCGGCGCCGACGACCTGACCGCCTTCGCCGTCGCCGGCTCGGCGCTGCTGCCGCTGGCCTATACCTTCCGCCACGGCGCCCATATCCGCGTGGACCTGATCATCGGCCATGTGAGGGGACGCGCGCGCTTTGCGATGGAGGCCCTGGCACTGGCCACCACCGCCGCCCTCTGCGGCTTCCTCGCCTATGCCATGGCCGACCTCGCCTACGATTCCTGGCAGTTCGAGGATGTCGCCCAGGGCACCGTGCCGTGGCTGCTGTGGTATCCGCAATCGGCCTGCGCCGCGGGCTGCGCGCTGTTCGCGCTCGCGCTCGTGGACGACCTGGTGGTGCATCTGGCAGGTGGCACGCCCTCCTACCGCCGGGCGGCGGAGGTCTCGCCCGTGCAGCGCGCGATGGAGGAGTTGTAGGCCATGGACCTCGCACAGACCGAGGCCGGGCTCATCCTGCTCGGCGCGCTGTTCGGCATCCTGGCGCTCGGCGTCTGGATCGGGCTCGGGCTGCTCGCCACCGGGCTGGTCGGCATCGTGGTGCTGCCGATGCTGATGCCGGGGATGGCGACCTTCCCGGCCGAGAAGGTGCTCGGCAGCGCGGTCTGGGCCGGCCTCGCCTCCTGGACGCTCGCCGCGCTGCCGCTCTTCATCTGGATGGGCGAGATCCTGTTCCGCACCCGGCTGAGCGAGGACATGTTCAAGGGCCTCGCCCCCTGGGTGCAGCGGCTGCCGGGGCGGCTGATGCATGTGAACGTGATCGGCTGCGGCATCTTCGCCGCCGTCTCCGGCAGCAGCGCCGCCACCTCCGCGACGGTGGGCAAGATGTCGCTGCCGGCGCTGATCCAGCGGGGCTACCACCAGCCCATGGCGATCGGCAGCCTGGCCGGGGCCGGCACGCTCGGCCTGCTGATCCCGCCCTCGATCGTGATGATCGTCTATGGCGTGGCGGCCGAGGTCTCAATCGTGCGGCTGTTCATCGCCGGCATCATTCCTGGCGCGATGCTGATGCTGCTGTTCAGCGGCTACATCGCGGTCTGGTCGCTGCTGAACCCGAAGCTGACGCCGCCGGCCGACCCGCCGATGCCCTTCGCCGAGAAGCTGCGCGCTTCCGGCCAGCTGATCCCGGTGATCGGGCTGATCGGCTTCGTGATGGGCAGCATCTATTTCGGCTGGGCGACCGCGACCGAGGCCGCGGTGTTCGGCGTGTTCGGCGCGCTGGCGCTCTCCGCCTGGGGCCGCACGCTCACCTGGCAGAGCTTCACCGCCAGCCTGATGGGCGCGGTGCGCACCTCCTGCATGATCAACCTGATCCTGGCCGGTGCCGCCTTCCTGACCAAGGCGATGGCCTATTCCGGGATTCCCGCGGCGATGGCCGCCTGGGTGGGCGCGCAGGGATTCTCGCCGGTCACCATCATCCTGGTGCTGACGCTGATCTACATCGTGCTTGGCTGCTTCATCGACGGCATCAGCATGATCGTGCTGACCGCCTCCGTCGTGCTGCCGATCATCGCGGCGACCGGCTTCGACCTGATCTGGTTCGGGATCTTCATCGTGCTGGTGGTGGAGCTGGCGCAGATCACGCCGCCGGTCGGCTTCAACCTGTTCGTGCTGCAGGGGCTGACGGGGAAGGACATCCTCTCCGTCACCCGCGCCACGCTGCCCTTCTTCGGGCTGATGCTGATCGCGGTGACGCTGGTGACGCTGTTCCCGGGGATCGTCACTTTCCTGCCGAACACGATGTTCGGCGCCTAGCCAGCGATCGCCCTCGGCGTGCCCACCGCAGATGGGCACGCCGAGGGCGTGGATCGTAGGCTCGACGGAAAACGCGACATGCATAGCCCCGCAACGGCAGGACTACGCATGTCCGGCGCAAAGGTCGCGTCCGGCAAGGGCGGGCGCGGCGTGCCCGCCCCTGCCCATTCGCTGCTACTGGGTGGCGCTACCCTGGCCATTCGCTGCTACTGGGTGGCGCTACCCTGGCCACCGGTGTTGCCGGTGCCTTCGTTGCCGGGGTTGCGGTTGCTGTTGATGAACGGGTTCTGCTGGCTGCCGCCGCCGGGCGGCGGCGTCATCGGGTTGCGGTCCACCGCGCCGGTGCCCGTCTGCCCGAAGCTGCCGGCGCCGGCCGCCCCGCTGCCCATGGTGCCCGTGTTGCCGCCAGTCGCGCGGTCCTGGCGGCGCTGCATTCCGCCCGTACCGGCCGTCCCGCTGCCAGACGAGATATTGAGGTCGCTCAGCATCTGCTGCGTCGGCGTACCGGTCGCCTGCATGTTGTTGGCACGCTGCCACTCACGCACTGCGGCGCGGGTACGCGGGCCGTAGATGCCGTCGATCGGGCCCGGATCATAGCCGCGCTGGTCCAGCGCCTGCTGCAGCTGGCGCGTCCGCGGATCGGCGGAAGTGGCCGAGCCGGAGGCGCTGGCGCTCGTGCTGCCGTTGAGGTCCACGCCCGGCACGCGTGCCTGCGGGTTGTTCCACGGCGGCTCGCCGAGGTTGACCGTGCTCGGCTCCGTCACCGCGCCCGTCACCGCACCGACACCGCCGCCGATCGCCGCACCCGCCAGCGCGCCGCCCGGCCCGCCGAGCGCACCGATCCCTGCACCGGTCGCGGCGCCGGCGGCCGCGCCGCCCGTGGTCCTCTCCTGCGGCGTCGTGCCGCAAGCCGCGGTCAGCAGCCCCAAGGCCACCGCACCCATAATCCTGCTCTTCATCGCTTCGCTCCTCGGCTGTCTCGGCCACCGCAGGTCGCATGCCCGGCGGTTCTGCCCCTTCCGAACGCCCCCAAGGCTCGGAAGGTTGCGTCTTGAGGATGGAAGCCGGGCACCGGCCGTCACGCGCGCGTGAACGGGCGAGCCCCGCGGGCGGCGCCGGCGGCTTCAGCCCCTGAGCGCGATGCGCCCGGCGCCGGCCAGCGCGGCGACGCGGGCGGCGATGGCCGGCGTGGCATTGGCCTCCAGGCCGAGCAGCCGCACCACGCCGGATGCCAGCTCCTCCTCCGTCGCCACCGCCATGGCGGCTAGCAGTGCCTGGCAGGCGGCCTCGATCTCCGCCGGCGCCACCATCGCCGCGCGGCGCAGATGCGGCGCGGCGGCGCGGCGGTCACGCGGGACAGGCGGCGGCGCGGCCTCCGCGCTCCAGAAGCCGTTGCGCTCCGCGACACCCTGCAACTGCCCGGCCAGGCGCAGCGCCTGTTGCAGCGCCGCGCGCTCCGCCGCATCCAGCGCCTCGCGCTGCCAGAGCAGTCGCGCGCGCTCCAGCACCGCATCCGTGTGCACCGGCTGCTCGGTGCGGATGATCTGCGCCAGGATGTCGGAGAGGCGCGCGAAGGGCATGTCGGGGATGGCGGTGCCATCCGGCAGCTCCGGCACGGCCTCCGCGTAGGGTTGCGCCAGGCCAGGATCGGGGCCGGCAGCCGGTGCCTCGGCCGCCGCCGGCTCCGCGCCGAGTGCGGCACGCAGCTTCGCGCGCTCGCCCTCGGGCCGCGCCAGCCAGGCGAGCGACCAGGCGCGGTGCAGCTTCCACCCCATCATGCCGAGCGCACCGGGCCGCCCGCGTTCGCGGTCGCGCGCGGCGCGCACGCTGGTCCAGTCGCCGGCATCCGCCTCCACGCCGAGCACGAAATCCGCACCCTCCTTGGCGGCCACATCCAGGAACAGGCCGGAGGTGCCGATGCGTGCCAGCGCCTGTTTGCCGGCGGCGCGGATCTCCGCCGCGATGACGCGCGTCAGCGGCGCGACGGCGTCCTCGCCTTCCGCGCTTCGCCTGTCGCCGGCGGCAGCGAAGCGGAGGAAGGCCTTGAGCGCGGCGACGCCACGGCCGGAGGCACGCTCCAGGTCGATATCCTCCGCGGTCAGCGCGCTGAACACCACGCAGCGCTTCTTCGCGCGGGTGATCAGCACGTTCAGCCGCCGCTCCCCGCCATCGGCCGAGAGCGGGCCGAAACGCATGGCGAGCTTTCCCTCCGCATCGCGGGCATAGCCGACGCTGATCAGCATCGCGTCGCGCTCATCGCCCTGCACGTTCTCGAGGTTCTTCACGAAGAAGGGCTCGTGCGCATGTGCGGTGAAGAACCCCTCGGTCTCCGGGTTATCGCGCCGCAGCGCCTCGACCGCATCGAGGATCGCGTCGCGCTGCTTCAGCGAGAAGGCGGCGACGCCGAGCGAATCGCCCGGCGTCTCCTTCGCATGCGCCATCACCGCCCGCGCGACCGCCTCCGCCTCGATGCGGTTGACGCCGGCGCCCTGTTCCCACCGCCCGTCCACGCGCACCAGCGAAAGGCCGAGGCTCGGCGAACGCGCCTTCGGCGAGGGCAGCACCATCAGCCGGCTGTCGTAGAACTCGGCGTTGGAGGTCGCGATCAGGCTCTCGTGCCGGCTGCGGTAGTGCCAGCGCAGCATCACGTTCGGCACGCCGCGGGCATTCGCCAGGCCGAGGATGCTTTCCACCTCGCGCGCCGCCACCGGGCCTTCGGCGTACTCGTCCTCCGCCTCGTCATCCTCGCTGGTCATGCGCTGGAAAAAGCGGGTCGGCGGCATCTGCCGGTCATCGCCGACCACCACCACCTGGCGGCAGCGCGCGATCGCGCCGAGCGCATCCACCGGCTCCACCTGCGAGGCCTCGTCGATGACGAGCAGGTCGAAGGTTGGTGCCGGCCGCATGCCGCCGGGCGGCGCCAGGAACTGTGCCACGCTCAGCGGTGACATCATGAAGACCGGCTTCGCCGCCTGGATCGCCGGCCCCGCCCGCAGCAGCAGCTCGCGCACCGGCAGATGGCCGCGCTTCTTCTCGAACTCGCCGCGCAGCAGCGCATAGCCGGGCATGCCCGCGCGCACCCGCGCCAGCGCCTCGGCATGGGCGAAGGCGCATTCGCGCCGCGTCAGCTCGATCCGTGCGCGGTCGGCCTCGGCGAAGTCGGCGACCAGCCGGTCGAAGGCCGCGCCCTCGAAGGCGGCAAGCTCCGGCCGCGCGCGCATCGCCGCCTTCAGCAGCGCCTCGTCGCGCGCATAGGCGAAGGCCTCGCCCGCCGCCTCCGGCGCCAGCCTTCCATCGGCCAGCCGCTCCGCGATCGGCGCCAACTCCGCGCCGGCGGCCTGCACCGCGCGCTGCCAGCCGAGCCAGGGCGAGAGCCCCTCCGGCGCCGCCGCCCAGTCGCCGAGCCGCGCGACGACGTCGCCGAGCGGCGGGTCCGCCGTGCCGAAGGCCAGCGCGGCGTCGAGCCCGGTGAGCGCCACCACCTCGTCCCACGCGTCCAGCGCTGTCCTCGCCACCGTCTCGTCGGGCGCCGGCAGCCGCTTCGCCAGCGCCGCGGCCGCCTCAGCGCCATGCGCCTCCCGCCACGCCACCAGCGCTGCCAGCGCCGCCGGATCGCCGCCCCAGAGCGCCCCGAAGGCACCACGGCCGAGGGCATCTCCCTCGCGCAGCCGGCGCAGCGCCTCCTGGCCCTCCATCGCTGCCTCCAGCGCGGAGAGCGGCGCCGACGGATCCGCCGCGATCCGCGCCGCCACCGCCTTCGCCGCGCGCTGCGTGCCGGAGAGGAAGCCGAAGAAGCCGCCACCCTCGGCCAGCGCCGCGCGCGCCTCGGCCACGCCGTCCACCCGCAGCGCCCCCGGCAGCAGCCGAGGATCGCGCTCCGCCGCGGCCACCGCGGCGGCCGCGGCGGCCAGCGTGCTCAGCGGCGCCGTGTCGGACCGCCAGGCGGGATGCGCCATCGCCGCGGGATCATGCGCCGGCGCCGCCGCCACGGCGCGCGAGAGCGCCAGCACCCCGCGCGCCGCCTCCGGCCCCGGCGCCTCGCGCCCGAGCGCGCGCGCCGTCGGCGCCAGTGCTGCCGCGCCGGCCGCCAGCGCGCGGATCAGCCCCGGCAGCCGCGCCAGCAGCCTTTCCTGGTCGGTCGGCGGCAGCGCGGCCGTCACGCCGCGCCAGGCGCTGCGCATGGGGGTGCTCGATCCGCCCGCCGCCGCGCGGGCCACCAGCTCGCCCACCGCATGCTCCGCCTCGGCCAGCCGCGCCGCGTCCCAGCCGGCGGCGGGCAGGGTGAAGTCGGGCGCCTGCACCTCCCGCGCGCGCAGCGCAACCAGGCTGCCGACCACGGCATGCAGCGGCCTGCCGCTCTCGCCGACCTCGCCCGCCATCGCCGCCGCATGGCCGTTCAGCCGCGCCCGCAGCGCGCCCAGCCGCTTCACCACCGCCTCCCGCTCCGGCTTCGGCACCGGCGGCATGGCGAGGGTGGCGCGCAGCTCGTCCAGCACCGCGCGCTTCGACTGCTTCTCCGAATGCAGCTCCAGGCAGGCGGCGCCGAGCCCCACCGTGCCGAGCCGCCGCTGCACCACCTCCAGCGCCGCCAGCTTCTCCGCGACGAACAGCACGCGGCGGCCATCCAGCACCGCCTGGGCGATGATGTTCATGATCGTCTGGCTCTTGCCCGTGCCGGGCGGCCCCTGGATCACCGTATGGCCGCCGCGCCTGACGGCCTCGGCCGCCAGCGCCTGGCTGCCATCGGCGTCGATCACCTGGTCCAGCCGCTCGACCTTGATCTCGGCATCCACATCGGCGTCGTCCGCGAAGGGCGGCGGGGCGGCCAGCATCCCGCCGCCCACCAGCACGCGGATCACCGGATGCTCCAGCAGGCCCGGATTGGCTGCCGGATCCAGGTCCCGCCACATCAGGAACTTCGCGAAGGAGAACAGGCCGAGCGCCAGCCCATCCGGATCCACCGCCCAGCCCTCCCGCGCGCCGACCGCCGCCCGCACCGCCTCGGCCCATGCCGTGGGGTCGTAGGCCTCGGCGTCGAACGCCGGCAGCTCCACGCGGAACTCGGCGGCGAGCTTCTGGCGCAGCGAGAGGTTCTCCTGCACCTCCAGCCCCGCCGCGCGCAGGCGGAAGGCCTGCGACACGCCGGCGCGTTCCAGCGTCACCGGCAGCAGCGCGAGCGGCGCCAGCCGCTCGGTGCCGGGCGTGGCCGGGTCGCGCCAGGCAAGCGTGCCGAGGCCGAGCGAGAGGGTGGCGATGCCGGTCTCCTCGCGCGCGGTGCGGGCATCGGTCATCAGGTTGCGCAGGCGGCGCGCGAACTCCTCCGGCGTCACGCGGGCGCGCAGCAGGTAGTCCGTGCGCCAGGCCTCGCGCGTCTTGTCGGCCGCGGCGGCCGCGACGCCCTCGGCCTTCTTCGGGCGGGCGGCGCGGCGCCGCGCCGGGCGCGCGCCCTCCGCGGCAGGCGGCGCCAGGGCGGGTGCCGGGGGAGGGGCCTCGCCCACCGCCTCGAAGCCGAAGGCCTTGCCGTCCAGCAGCTCGGCGAGGACGAAATCGGCATCCTCGTCCTCCAGCATCACCACGCCGCGCGATCGCCCCGGCTTCGGCAGGGCCAGCAGCCGGTTGCGGGTGGAGAGATCGAGCAGGCCGCTTCGGGCCTCCTCGAGCCTGGCGGCGAGGGTCACTTCGTCCATGGCCTCCCGGTAATGCGTTGCCGGCGCGGCGGGAAGTCTCGGTTGCGGGGGCGCTCTTGGGGCGCGGGGCGCCACTTCCCATTTTGGGAAGGCGAAAGGACTTCCGATGCTCGATGCCCCCGTGCCCCCTGACCTGGCGCCCGATGCCGCCCTGCTGGACGCCTATTCCGCCGCCGTCACCGCCGCGGTCGAGCGCGCCGGCCCGGCCGTGGTCAACGTCGCCGTGCGCGGCGCCCGTGGCGGCGGCGCCGGCTCCGGCGTGGTGGTCTCGCCGGACGGGCTGATCCTGACCAACAGCCATGTCGTCGCCGGCGCCGAGGCGATGCTGGTGGCCACCGCCGAGGGGCGCCGCTTCCCCGCCCGCTTGCTCGGCGACGATCCCGACACCGACCTTGCCCTGCTGCGCGCCGAGACCGACGCGGCGCTGGCATCCGCCAGCCTCGGCGATTCCGCGGCGCTGCGGCCGGGGCAGCTGGCGATCGCCATCGGCAACCCGCTCGGCTTCTCCTCGACGGTCACGGCGGGCGTGGTCAGCGCGCTGGGGCGGACCCTGCGCGGCGCGACGGGCCGGCCGATCGAGGATCTGATCCAGACCGACGCCTCGCTCAATCCCGGCAATTCCGGCGGCGCGCTGGTGGACAGCCGGGGCGAGGTGGTCGGCATCAACACCGCGATGATCGGTGGCGCGCAGGGCATCTGCTTCGCGGTCGCCGCCAACACCGCGCGCCTCGTCCTCGGCCAGCTCGTGCGGTTCGGGCGCGTGCGTCGTGCGCGCCTCGGCCTCTCCGGCCAGCTCGAAGCCGTGCCCCGCCGCTTCGCGCGCCTGCACGGCCTCGTCCAGGCAACGGCCGTGCTGGTGACGGAGGTGCAGCGCGGCAGCCCGGCCGACCGCGCCGGCGTGGAGCGCGGCGACCTGCTGCTCTCGGCCGGCGGCGAGAGGATGCTCGGCGTGGATTCGCTGCTGCGCTGGCTCTCCGGCGAGCGCGTCGGCGCGGCGGCGGAACTCCTCCTGCTCCGCCGCGGCGACCTCCGCCGCCTGACGGTCACGCCGGAGGAGCGGGGATAGCAGCGCCGGCCGGGAGGCGCCGGCTCAGTCGAACACCCGCCGGTGATGCAGGAACCGGCGCTTCAGGGCCAGGACCGTGCCGCCGGCGAGCAGCACGCACAGCACCTCGACGCCCCACCGCAGCAGGCCGCCAAGGGCGAGCCCCGGATTGCCCGAGGCAAGCCCCACGCCGACCAACGCCATGCTCGGCACCAGTGCGAGCGCGACCATGACGCCGGTGGCGAACACCGTCAGCCGGGCGCTCACGATGGTGGCGCCCGCCACGCCGGCCACCAGCGAAACGGCGATGCCGCTCGCCTGGACGCTCGACCAGTACCCGGCCCAGTGCAGCCCCGGCAGGTCCGCGGCTGCGCGCCCCTGCAGGAGGAGGGCGAGCGGCAACGCCGCCGCCGCCCCGGCCGCCATCGCAAGATAGCCGGCGAGGCTCGACCGCAGCCCTGCTCCCGCGGCGTGCCGATGGCCCATGATCCCGAACAGGACGCGCAGCAGCGGCTCGAATCCCGGCGCGATCAGCATCGCCCCGAGCACGATGTGCAGCGTGTCCGACACCAGTCCGAAGGCCGCCACCGCCCCCGATGTCCCCATCAGCAGGAGGAAGTTGCGCGTCACGTTGGTGTCGCGCCGCAGCTGCTCGCCCATCTCCTCCCAGGCGGCCTCGTTGCCCTGCCGATCGAGCTCCTGCAGATGTCGGGGCGCGATGATGGCGGTCGGCTCGCCCAGCGTGACGGAGCCCTCCTCGAACACGCCGGCCTCGTCCAGCATCCCCAGGATCGCGAGGGCCGCCTCGTTCGTCGCGTCGATGCTGACGACGTCACCCGGCGGGCTCACCGATGCGCCGACCTGCAGGGTCACGCTCGCGACCCCCGGCATCTCCTGGAGGCGCTGCATGATCCGCACGCGCAGTTCGGGTGCCAGGCTGAGTTCAATCTTTCGGGACATCGGGGCTCCGGCACGGGGTGGGAGGTTCGTCCGAGCCTGCAACGCCGCGGAGCGCAACTTCGTCCGGGTCGGGATGCACGCCGCCATCCTCCGTCATCTCCGAACGGGCCGTACCGGCGCGCCGCGCCGGTTTGCACCGCTACCCCTCCTCCCGCTACGCTTCGATCACGATGGACGGAGGCGCGACATGCCCGGCACGGTGCGGATCCTTTCGCTCGATGGCGGCGGCATCCGCGGGCTGATCCCGGCCGTCGCGCTCGGCCGCATCGCCGCGGCGCTGAACATCCCGGGCAAGGCGCTGGCCGACAGCTTCCACCTCGTCGCCGGCACCTCCACCGGCGGCATCATGGCCGCCGGGCTCTGCGCGCCGGGGGGCAATCGCCACGGGCCGGCGGAACTCGCCGAGCTCTACACCGCGCATGGCACCACCATCTTCCCGCCCGGCGCCTGGGGGCGCCGCAACCCGATCACCGAGTGCAAATACGATCCCGCGCCGCTGGAAAGGGTGCTGCTGTCGCGCCTGGGCGAACTGCAGCTGTCCGAGGCGAAGCCGGAGCTGATGGTCACCGCCTGGGACCTCGAACGCGCGCGGCCCAAGCTGTTCTGCTCCTGGCGCGCGCGCCTCACCTCGTCGGAGGATTTCCGGCTGCGCGACGTGGCGCGCGCCACCTCCGCCGCGCCGACCTATTTCCCGCCGGCGATCGTGCACTCGCTCGACGCCAACTACCCCAAGGACCAGCGCCGCCATGCGCTGGTGGATGGCGGCGTCTTCGCCAACGACCCCGCCGCGCTGGCACTCGCCGAGGCGCGGCGGCTGTTCCCGCTGGCGGACCGCGCGGTGGTGGTGTCGCTCGGCACCGGCGCGCGGATCAACCGGATCGACGGCGACAAGGCCTGCCACTATGGCTTCGCCGGCTGGCTGCCCGGCCTGATCGACGTGTTCATGGACGGCGCCTCGGCGCTCGCCGAGCATGAGCTGATGCTGCGCCAGGCGCGCGACGAGCTGGCCTATTTCCGCCTGCAGCTCGCGCTCGATCCGCCGCCCCCCGCCTTCACCATGGACGACGTGGCGGCGCCGACAATCGCCGGTCTGCAGAAGCTCGGCGAGCAGGTCTTCGCGCGCTTCGAGGCCTCCGGCGCGCTGAACGGGCTCAGGATCGAGCTGGCGAAGCCCATGACGAGCGCCGCCGCGCTCGGCTATGCGCCGAACGCGCCGGGGCCGCGTCTGTAGGACCCGCGGGCCGGCCGCCATGGCGTCGCGGCCGCGCGCGCCTCGTCGCTTGGCCTGCCGCACCCGCACCGGGCGGGCATCTGTCCGCCCGGTGCGAAGCGGCAGGGTCGGCCGGGCTCAGCCGAGCAGCTCGTATGCCGCGGTGAAGGCGGCGAGGTGGTTCTCCGATCCGTCCTCGAGCGAGGCGTAGGCGCGGTCGAGGCCCGGATCGTCCGTTTCATCCTGCGCCGCCTGCAGGGTCAGGAGGTCCTCGTTCTCGATGTGGATGCCGACCTCCAGCGCGTCCTCATAGGAGAGGCTGCCCTTGGCGAGCAGGGTCTCATAAAGTTCCTGCAACTCGGCATCGAGGAACTCGCCCGTCCCGGTCGGCAGCTCGCTGGTGTCCACGCCGAGGCGGTCCGCCTGACGGAGCAGCGCGTCCAGATGCCGGTCCTCGGAGCCGGCTATCTGGTCGAAGATCCTTGCGTCGTACAGATCCGCAAAGGCCTCGTACACGTCGCCCGCGAGCTTCTCCTCCTCGATCGCAAAGAGAAGGGTCGCGATCTCCTCCGCGCTGAGATCCTCGCTTGTGCCGCCGGCGGGCTGCGTGGCGCCGCGTGCATGTTCAGACTTCGCCATACGCTCGTTCTCTCGATGAAGGTTGGGCAGAACGTCCTTCGGACGACGATCCGCATAAATCGGTCTGCTAAATTAGTCAAAGCTAATATATGGACGGGTTGCGATACGAGCTCGTCGGCATCACGGAGCGTCCGGCGCCCGGAGGCGGCGAGTCCCATGGCGAGCGCTGCCACACCATGCGCCGGCTGCGCCGGGGCAAGCCTCTGACGCTGACGTGTTGCCAACGGCTTCGCGGGCGGGGGATAGTGTTCCGGCCCTGCCGCGGCCATCCCGCCAAGGTCAGCGAAACTGCGAGCAGAGTTCCGCGTGTCGAGTTCCGCGTGCCGATGACGATCTTCGCAGTGCAGCGGGGTGCCACGGCGCGGCGACCTCCGGGTGTGCCGGTCCGCCTCTACGTCCTCTGCATCACGCTTGCCGCCGTGCTGCCCCTGCTCGGCCTGGCCGCCCTGCTCGCGGTGCGCTTCGTCGCAGCGGAGACGGAGCGGTTCGAGCGTGCGGTGCGTGACTCGACCTTCGCCGCCGCGCTCGCGGTGGAGCGTGACCTCAGCGCGAGCATCGCCGTGCTGCGTGCGCTCGCCACCTCGCAGGCGCTGCAGAGCGGCAACCTCGCCGCCTTCCACGAACAGGCCAGGGCCGTGCGCGACGTCCTCGGCGCGAATGTGATCCTGCGCAGCCCGCGGGGCCGGCAGCTCGTCTCAACCTTCTACGCCTGGGGTGAGACGCTCCCCGCCCGCAGCTCGCTTCTGCCCTGGGATCCGCAGGTGCTGTCCAGCGGGCAGCCGGTGGTGACCGGCCACTATGTCGGCATCACGGGCGGCGTGCACAGCTATGCCATCGTCGTCCCCGTGAAGCGCGACGGCGAGATCGCCTGGCTGCTGCATGCAAGCTTCGACACAAGACGGCTGCGCGACATCCTGCTCGCCGCCCGTGTGCCGGAAGGGGCCCAGGTCGCCATCCTCGACAGTCAGCGGGTGATACTCGCCCGCCGCGAGCTCCACGAGCAGGCAGTGGGCGGCACAGCCGAGGTGCCGCGGGAGACGGACGACGAGACGGTATGGCGCCGTACCAGCCGGAGCGGGCAGGAGGTCTTCGCCGCCCTCCGCCGGCTGCCCAGCGCCGGCTGGTATGTCGGCGTCGGCGTGCCGGTCGCGACGGTGCTCGTGCCGCTCCGCGGTGCGCTCTGGACCGCCGCGGCCGCGGGTGGCGCCCTGCTGGCGCTCGCCCTGGCCGGTGCGTGGTTCTTCGGCCGCCACCTCGCCCGCACGATCGGCGCGCTCACCGCCTATGGGGAGGCGCTCGAGGGCGGGCAGCCGGCGACGCCGCCGGAGAGCGCCGTGCGCGAGGTGAACGAGGTCGGTGATGCCCTGGCTGCCGCCGCCACGCGCCACAAGCTCATGCTGCACGAGCTGAACCACCGCGTGCGCAACACGCTGGCCATGGTGGATGCGCTGGTGCGCCTGACCGCACGCCACGCGAAGGGGGTCCCCGACTACGAGGCGCGCCTCTCCGAGCGGATCCGCGCCCTGGCCCAGACGCACGTGCTGCTCGCCGGCACGCATGGCGCCGGGGCGGCGCTGGCCGAGGTGCTGCGCAGCGAGCTCGCGGCGCACGACACGGGGCGCGCCGGGCGGTTGCGGCTGGACGGGCCGCCGGTCACGCTGGCCGCCCGGCAGGCTGCCTCCTTCGGCATGCTGGTGCATGAGCTCACCACCAACGCCACCAAGTACGGCGCGCTCTCCCGCAGCGAGGGACGCATCGCGGTCGCTTGGCGGGTGGAACCGCCGGCGACCGGCGACGGCCTTCCGCAGCTCGTGCTGGACTGGGTGGAATCCGGCGGCCCCCCGGTCATGCCGCCGCGTCGCAGGGGCTTCGGAACCGCCCTGATCGAGCGCGCCCTGGCCCGCGATCTCGGCGCCACGGTCACCGCGGACTACGCGCCCGAGGGGCTGCGTTTCCGCCTGGTCATGCCGCTGCCCGCATCGCCCGGCGCTGCCGCTGCGCCAGGGTCGGCATCCGGCGCCGCCCTGGCCTGCCCGCTCGCGCCCGAGCTCGGGAGCTCGGCGGCGGCGCCCTGAACCGCGTCCGGCGCCCGGCTATTTCCGGCGGACCAGCGCGACCAGGAGCACCACCGCCGCGACCAGTGCCACCGCCACCATGCCCTGTACGATGGTGAAGTTCTCCGCCTCGCGCGCCACGAACAGCGCCGCGATGGCGCCCGCCGCGACCAGCAGCCCGCGTATGGCCCAGCCGATCATCGCGCCCGCTCCCGTGAAGGCTCAGTGGCTCGAACGCAGCGTGCCGCCATCCACATGGATCACCTGGCCGGTGATGTAGCGCGCGCGCGGCGAGCAGAGGAAGGTCACCAGCACGCCGAGGTCCTCCGGCTCGCCGATGAAGCCGACCGGCACTTCCTTCTCCGCCCAGTCGCGCCGCGCTTCCTCGGTCGGCAGGATCCGGGCGTCGATCTGCTCCGAGCGGATGCGGCCGGGCGGCACGCTGTTCACCGTGATGCCGTCGCGGCCGAGCTGGCGGGACAGCGCCTTGGCCCAGATGTGCACCGCCCCGTTGGGCGCATTCGCCGCGTTGATGATGTGCGGCTCGTCGGAGCCGGTGAGGTTCACGATCCGGCCCCACTTGTTCGCGCGCATCGAAGGGATGATCGCATGCGCCATGCGCCTTCCCGCGTGGAAGTTGATCTCCATCGCCTCCATCCAGACCTCGTCGCTGCCGAGGTCGGTCTGCGGGCGGCTGCCGCCGGCATTGTTGACCAGGATGTCGCAGCGCCCGAAGCGGCCGAGCACCGCATCCCGCGTGCGCTCCGCCGCACCCTGGCTGGTGAAGTCCTCGACGATCAGCAGCGGCTCCGCGCTGGCGGGCAGGCTGGCGGCAAGCTCCTCCAGCAGCGGCCGCCGCCGGGCCAGCAGCGCGAGCTTGCATCCTTCCTGGGCCAGCAGCCGCGCGATGCAGCGGCCAAGCCCGGCCGAGGCGCCGGTGACCAGTGCCACCTTGCCCTGAAGCTGCAGGTCCATCGCATTCCTCCTCCGGCGTGTCGGTGCGCAGGGTGCGACGCCGCGCGCGCAAACGAAAGGGGCCGCCCCCTCGCGGGAGCGGCCCCTCGATGGAAGGCGGCGCGCAGCTCCTATTCGGCCAGCGCCGCATCCTTCTTCTTGCGGATGTTCGGCAGCAGCATGGTGATCAGCGCGAGTGCGGCGATGGCCAGCAGCGTGGCCGAGATCGGCCGCTCCACGAACACCAGCACATCGCCGCGCGACAGCAGCATGGCGCGGCGCAGATGCTCCTCCATCATCGGGCCGAGCACGAAGCCGATCAGCAGCGGCGCCGGCTCCATCCTGAGCTTGGAGAACAGGTAGCCGAGGATGCCGAAGGCCAGCACCTGATAGACGTCGAAGACGTTGTTGTTGATCGAGTATGAGCCGATCGCGATGAACACCAGGATCGACGGATACATGAACTTGTAGGGCACCTGCAGCAGCTTCACCCAGATGCCGATCATCGGCAGGTTGATGACCAGCAGCATCAGGTTGCCGACCCACATCGAGGCGATCAGGCCCCAGAACAGCTCGGGCTGCGCCTCCACCATGCGCGGCCCGGGCTGGATGCCCTGGATGATCAGCGCGCCCACCATCAGCGCCATCACCGCGTTGCCCGGGATGCCGAGCGTCAGCAGCGGGATGAAGCTGGTCTGCGAGGCCGCGTTGTTCGCGCTCTCCGGCCCCGCCACGCCCTCGATCGCGCCGGTGCCGAACTCGTGCTTGTACTTCGAGAGGCGGCGCTCCATCATGTAGGAGCCGAAGGCCGAGAGCGCGGCGCCGCCGCCGGGCAGGATGCCCAGCGCCGAGCCGAGCATCGTGCCGCGCAGGATGGACGGGATCGCGCGCTTCCACTCCGCCTTGGTCAACCACAGGCTGCCGACCTTGGAGGACAGCGCGTTGCGGCTCTCCGGCCGTTCGAGGTTGAGGATGATCTCGGAGATGCCGAACAGGCCCATGGCGAGCGAGGCGAAGCTGAGCCCGTCCGAGAGTTCCGGCACGCCGAAGGTGAAGCGCTGCTGCCCGGTCTGCACATCGGTGCCCACCAGGCCGAGCGAGACGCCGACGGTCACCATGCCGATCGCCTTCATCACGGAGCCCTGCGCGAGCACCGCGGAGATGATCAGGCCGAGCAGCATCAGCGAGAAGTAGTCGGCCGGTCCGAAGGAGAGCGCGACCTCCGTCAGCAGCGGCCCCGACGCGGCGACGAAGATGGTGGCGACCGTCCCGGCGAAGAAGGAGCCGATCGCCGCGGTGGCCAGCGCCGCGCCGGCGCGTCCGCGCCGGGCCATCTTGTAGCCTTCAATGGTGGTGACGACGGCCGAGACCTCGCCTGGCAAGTTCAGCAGGATCGCCGTGGTCGAGCCGCCGTACTGCGAGCCGTAATAGATGCCGGCGAGCATGATGATCGCCGTCGTCGCCGGCTGGCCGAAGGTGATCGGCAGCAGCAGGGAGATGGTGGCCACCGGCCCGATGCCCGGCAACACGCCGATGGCGGTGCCGATCACGCAGCCGATGAAGCAGAACAGGATGTTCTCGAAGGTCAGCGCGACGCTGAGGCCGAACGCAAGATTGCCGAGGAGTTCTTGAATCATGAGGGTGATCTCCGGCTGCGCGCGTCACTGCGTGAGGAACACGGGCCAGACCGGGACCCGGATGTCGAGATAGGCGATGAACACCAGGTAGCAGAGCACGGCGAGGAACAGGATCATCCCGATCACGCCCTTCACCCGGTGCTGTGTCTCGGCCAGCGCGGCGACCGCCGTGCAGCCGGCAATGGAGGCCATCAGCCCCAGGTCCTCCAGCATCAGGCCGAACACCGCCAGGCCGGCATGGACCAGACCCACCGGCCGCCATCCCGGCGCGACGGACAGGCCGAGGCAACCCGCCAGGGCCCCCCAGCCCAGCGAATACCAGCCGGTGAACAGGCCGGTCGCCTCGGAGGCATAATAGCCGAGGAAGAAGGTCACGATGCCGATCGGAACCGCCAACATCTCGAGGCGCGTCCAGCTGGCGAGCGGGTCGGGCCCGCTGAACAGCCCGGCAACGATCACCGCGATCCCGAGCCCCCCCAGAACCAGGAAGGCCAGCATCGGCATGTAGCCGGGGCCCATCCGGCGCGCGTCGCCCAGTGTGTGATCGGTGTTCAGCCAGAGACCGATGATCGCAAGCAGGATGAAGATCCCGCCTGCCAACAGGTCCTTCGTGTTTATCTTCATCGCCACCTCGTTCCTGCCCGGCCCGCCGCCGCGCCCCGACCCGTTCCACAAACACGTAACGCCGCCGAACCCTTGGCGGACCGGCGGGACATCGGAGCGCCTGGTGATCTGCCGTCACCTCTCCGCTCCGCGCCCCAACCCTATGCACCACACCGCCCGGCACGCAATCGTGAGCGGCGAAAAAAGTCACACCCGGCTCATCCGCCGGGCGCCGCCCGGTTCAGTCCACCGCCGCGCCCGAGGCGCGGACCACCGGCGCCCAGCGCTCGACTTCCGCAGCGACGAAGCTGCTGAATTCCACCGGCGTCATGTCGCCGGGCGAGCCGCCAAGCTCGGCGAAGCGCGCCCTCGCGGTCGGGCTGGAGATCACCGCCATCACCTCCCGGTGCAGCCGCTCGACGATCGCCGGCGGCATGCCGGCCGGACCGGACAGCGCGAACCAGGAGGTGCTGACCAGGTCGAAGCCCTGCTCGCGGAAGGTCGGCACTTCGGGGAAGGAGGGATGGCGCTCCGCGCTGCTCATCGCGACGGCGCGCACGCTGCCCTGCCGGATGTGGCCGGCGGAGGAGGGCAGGCTGTCCGACATCATCGGCACCTGGCCCGCGATCACCGCCTGCATCGCCGGCCCGGCGCCGCGGAACGGCACATGCGTGAACGGGATGCCCGCAAGCTGCGAGAAGCGGACGATCAGCAGGTGGTTCGAGGAGCCGGCCCCGGAGGAGGCCATGTCCAGCCCGCCCTGGCGCTCCTTCGCCATCCGCACGATGTCGGCCAGGCTGCTGATGCCGCTGTCCTTGTTCACCACCCAGGTCGAGGGGTTGGTGATTACCATCGCGACATGGGTGAAGGATTGCACCGGGTCGTAGCGGACGCGCCGGCCGTAGAGGGTGGGGCTGATGCCATGGCTGGCGATGTTGCTCATCACCAGCGTCTGCCCATCCGGCGCGGCATCCGCGACGACCTGGCTGCCGGTGGTCGCGCCGGCACCGGGCCGGTTCTCCACCACCACGGAGACACCGAGGCGCTGGCCGAGGCCCTCGGCGAGGAAGCGGGCGGAGATGTCCGTGCTGCCGCCGGGCGCGAAGGGCACCACGAGGCGGATCGGCCCGTTCGGCCAGGACTGCGCGCGCGCCATGCCCGGCACCGCCAGGGTCGTTGCCGCTGCGCCCAGCAGCACACGGCGGGAAACCGTTGCCCGCGCGTCGTTGTTCCGAACGTCTCCACGCATCTTCTTCGACATCCCCCTCCCGGAGTTTGACCAGCCTATTGCACGTGCTTTCTGGCGCCTGCAAGCCGCCCGCCTTGCCAATGACCACATCTTCACTCGAACATGCGGCCGCATGACCGCAAACGATCCCTCCCGTCGCATCCGCGATGCCGCCGCCGCGATCGAGGCCCGCCTCGTCGCCATCCGTCGTGACATCCACGCCCATCCCGAGCTCGCCTTCGAGGAGGTGCGCACGGCCGGCATCGTCGCCGCCGAGCTCGCCCGGCTCGGCATCGCCCACCGCACCGGGCTCGGCGGCACCGGCGTGCTCGGCGTGATCGAGGGCGGGCGTCGCGGTCCCACGCTGGCCATCCGCGCCGACATGGATGCGCTGCCGATCGCCGAGGAAACCGGCCTGCCCTATGCCTCCACCGTTGCCGGTAAGATGCATGCCTGCGGCCACGACATCCACACCGCGACCCTGCTCGGCGTGGCCGAGGTGCTGAAGGATCTGGCGCCGATGCTCGCCGGCCGCGTGCTGCTGGTGTTCCAGCCGGCCGAGGAGGTGCTGCAGGGCGCCGCCGCGATGATCGCCGATGGCGCGGCGGAGGGCATCGACCTCGCGCTGGGATTCCACAACCAGCCGGACATCGCGGTGGGGCGCTTCGGCTTCGCCCCCGGCGCCTGCCTCGCCGCCTCGGACCGCTTCGACCTGGTGATCCGCGGGAAGTCCGGCCATGCGGCGCATCCGCATGCCGCGGTGGACCCGATCGTCGCCGCCGC
Source organism: Falsiroseomonas sp. (assembly GCF_041690465.1). Taxonomy (GTDB): domain Bacteria; phylum Pseudomonadota; class Alphaproteobacteria; order Acetobacterales; family Acetobacteraceae; genus Falsiroseomonas. The sequence continues at coordinate 127,460 of NZ_JAWLHG010000002.1, forward strand.
CGCCTTCGTCGCGCAGGCGCAGACCGTGGTGAGCCGGGAGATCCGCCCGATCCATCCCGCGGTGGTCACCATCGGCAGCTTCCAGGGCGGCGCGACCTACAACATCATCCCCGAGCGCGCGGCGCTGAAGGGCACCGTGCGCACGCTGCACGCGGAAGCGCGCGAGCTGGCGGAGGCCGCGATCCGCCGCCTGGCAACTGGCCTCGAGACGACGATGCGCGTGCAATGCGCGCTCGACTACCAGCGCATGGTGCCGCCGCTGGTCAACGACGAGCGCGTGCTGCGCCCGGTGCTGGGCGCGGTGCGCGCGCAGTTCGGCGAGCTGATCGAGGAAGGCGAGCCTTCCATGGGCAGCGAGGACTTCTCCGCCTTCGCCGCGCTGGCGCCGGCTGCGCATCTGCGCATCGGCAGCGGCGCGCCCGGCCGCGCCGACCGCCTGCACAATGCGCAGTACCAGCCCGACGAGCGCTGCATCGCCCTCGGCGTCCAGGCGCTGAGCCGCGCGGCGGTGGAGATGTTGGCGTGAACTGTCGCTGGCAGCCGGCTCAGCCGGCTGAGGCCGCGAATGCGGCCCGCGCACAGACAGGATTTGCCGCAAGCGCAACAGTGGCCTGCGCGTCGCACCGGAGGCGTGCCTTGGGCACGACGCCAAGCGCGCGGAGCGCGCGCCGGGGCTTGAGGACGAGACTATGAAGATCTGCGTCTATGGTGCCGGCGCCATCGGCGGCCACATCGCCGCCCGCCTTGCGCGTGGCGGCGCCGAGGTGTCGCTCGTCGCGCGCGGCGCGCATCTCGCCGCCATTCAGGCGAACGGCCTCACCGTGCACGCCCATGACGGCACGCACCATTCCCGCCCGCAGGCCAGCGCCGACCCGCGCGAGCTCGGCCCGCAGGATGCGGTGATCGTCACCGTGAAATCGCCCGCGCTGCCCTCCGTCGCCGCCGGCATCGCGCCGCTGCTGCGGGCCGATACGCCGGTCGCCTTCGTGATGAACGGCATACCCTGGTGGTATTTCGACCAGCACGGCGGCCCGCATGACGGCCTGCGCCTGGCCGAGGCCGATCCCGGCGACGCGGTGCGCGAGGCGGTCGGCGTCGCGCGCACCATCGGCGGCGTGGTCTATTCCGCCACCGAGGTCATCGCGCCGGGCGTGGTGAAGTCCGAGCACGGCAACATCCGCGTCATCCTCGGCGAGATCGATGGCCGCATCAGCGAACGCGCGCAGGCCATCGCCGCGGTCATCGCCGCCGGCGGGATGCCCTGCCCGGTTTCGCCCGACATCCGCTTCGAGGTCTGGTCGAAGCTGCTCGGCAATCTCGGCACCGGGCCGCTCTGCGTGCTGAGCGGCATGGGCGTGCGCGACGCCTTCGCCGATCCGGTGATCCGCGCCGCCGCGCGCCGCAGCGCGGAGGAAGGCCTGGCGATCGCCCGCGCGCTGGGCCGCGCACTGCCGGACAGCGCGGTGGACCGCGTCGCGGCGAACAACATGCTGCACAAGCCCTCGATGCTGCAGGACCTCGAGCTCGGCCGCCCGATGGAGATCGACAGCCTTCTCGCCCTGCCGCTGAAGCTCGCCCGGCTGGCCGACGTGCCGACGCCGCAGCTCGACCTGCTGGTCGCGCTGGTGAAGCAGGTGGCGCGCGCGAAGGGCCTCTACCCGCCGATGGGATAGGGGATCGGCTTCAGATCCGGCGGCACCCAGCCGCGCCGCGCCTCCGCCGAGAACAGCACGGCATCCGACCAGTGCCGCGCCATCACCGCCTTGCCGCCCGCGAGCGGCCCCGCGAGCAGCGCATTGACGCGCGCATGCGCCGGGCGCGTGAAGTCGTCCCGCGCCAGCGCATGGCGGATCGCGGCGAGGAAGAACAGCGTGATCGTCTCGTGGTAGCCGCGCGTGTCGCTGTTCGGCACGCCGTGGCGCTCGTTCAGCCGCCGGATCAGCGCCGGCAGCGCCGTGTCCGGCGCGATCTCGGGCCGCAGCAGGATCAGCCCGGCCGTGGCGGCCAGATGCCCGGCATGAGTCCAGCGCGCCTTCGGCAGCGTCGCATCGAGCAACGCCTGCACATGCGCCGCCAGCGCATCGTCGTCGTCGAAGGTCACGCCATATCCTTCGGCATGTCGGTCTGTCCGAGCACCCATCCCTCCCAGCGGCGGATCCAGGGATCGTCCGGCACATGGTCCGGCCGAATCCCATCCAGCACCGCAACAAGACACAGCAGCCCGAGCACGCAGTCCAGCCGGTCCTCGCCGGTCGCATCCGCGCCGAACCCCTCGGCGACCGCCTCCGCCAGGGCAGGGGAGGGCGCCACGCGCAGCCGCGCCATCGCGTCGCGCAGCGCCCCGGCCAGCGCCAGGCGCGGCGGCTGCGCCCGCTTGCTGCCCGTCATGCGCAGGCCGAGCTGGCGCAGCGCCTCCGCCGGATAGACCTCCGCCAGCACCGCGCGCCCCGGCGCCCGCAGCCCGTGCACCGCCCCGGCGAAGGGCCAGAGTGCGATCGGCGCGCCCGCTGCCAGCGCCGGCGCCAGCCAGTCCCGCCAGGCCGCGATCGCCGCCTTGCCCGACTGGTTGGCGCCGAGCGTCCAGAATACCGGTGCGCCCGCCGGCCGCGTGGCGGTGGCGCGGTCGCAGAGCCGCGACAGGCCGCGCGCCGAATCGAGCCCGAGTGCGGCCGCATGCGCCGCCCGCGTCATCCCCCTGATGCCGCGCGCGGGATAGAAGGGCCGCGCCGGCGACACCGTCTCCAACGTCGAGCTCGGCTCGAAGAAGCCGGGCTCGCGCGCCAGGCCGGCGAGCATCGCCGGGAAGTCCCGCTCGCCGCGCGCCGCCGCCCAGCCCCGCGGCACGCCGAGCGGCAGGTCGAGCCCGAGCGCCACCGGCATCCCCTCCGCCAGCAGCGACGGCAGCAGCTTCGCGGTGTCGCCGACGGGGCGCGGCGCCTCCGCCATCCAGCCGCCCGCGCCGCGGCGCGCCAGCGCCATCCAGCGCTTGCGCGGGTCGACGCTCCAATCCGCATGCGCGGCGAGCATCACCCGGCCGGCAACGCCTCGTCATACGCCGAGTCGAAGAACGCCCGCTCCAGCCTGGCCGCGCGCGTGAACAGCGCCCGCACCCGCGCCCGCGCGCCGGCATCGAGCGCCATCACCTCCCGGTCCAGCGCCGCCCGCAGCCCCTCCACGAAGCCCTCGAAATAGGGGCTCCCATGCAGGTCCACCCATTCGGCGCACCAGAAGGGCTCCGGCGGCCTGCTGTCGCGCGCCGGCCGCGCCCAGCTCAGATACACCCACTCCGCCACGCAGAGCACGGCGAGCTGCTCGGCATGGCGAGGGCTCTCCGCCGCTTCCACCATCAGCGCCCGGAAGCCCTGCGCCGCCTCCGACAGCGGCGGATCGCGCCGCAGCGGCTCCGGCACGCCCAGCGCGTCGAAGCTGCGCACGAAATAGGTGTTCTCCTCCGAGCAGAGCAGCCCCATGAACCGCCCGAGCGGCAGCCGCGCCGCCAGGTCCGGCGCGGTATGGATGGCGCGGCCGAGCAGCGCGCAGAAGGCGCCGATGAACTGGTAGTCCTGCACCAGGTAGCGCCGCATCACCTCCGCCGGCACGCGGCCCTCGTTGCAGGCGATCGCGAAGCGATGCCCGACCGCCGCGCTCCAGTCGGGCTCCGCGGCGCTGCGCAGCCACTCGGTCGGGCGCGCGCCGGGATGGTCGGCCCGGAAATCCGGCCAGTCGGGGACCTCGCTCATGCCGCTTTCGCTTCCATCTTGTGGGTTCGCTCATGCCATAATGGCGCGAGCGACGGGAGACGCGAGAGATGGACCAGGCCACCACACCGCCGCCCGTCATGTCGGCGCCCGAGCCGATCCGCGGGCAGGATACGCTGCACCCGGACGGCCAGTATTCGCGGCTCGCCAAGGTCTTCCACTGGACCACCGTGCCGCTGCTGTTCCTGGCGATCGCCACCGGTCTCGTCATCCGCTTCATCAAGGACGAGCCGAAGATGGACTTCTACGCCCTGCACGAGAGCACGGGGCTGATCATCCTGTTCATCTCGATCGCGCGGCTGTCCTGGCGCGGCTTCTCCACGCCGCCGCTGCTGCCGGAGCACATCCCGGCCAACATCCGCCGCGCGGCGAACGGCGTGCACCACGCGCTCTATGCCGCGCTGATCATCCAGCCCTTGCTCGGCTTCTTCACCACCAACGCCTATGGCTTCCCCCTGCAGGGCGAGACCGCCTTCCTCGGCTTCATCGACCTGCCGAAGTTCATGGAGGCGAACGAGACACTGGCGACGGTGCTGCATTGGGCGCACAGCCTCATCGGCTGGTCGCTGCCCTTCCTGCTGGCGGCGCATATCGGCGGCGCGATCTACCACCACGCGCTGCGCAAGGACGGCACGCTGCTGCGGATGCTGTGAGGTGCCTTGAAGGCCTTGCCGGGGTTCACCCGGCCAAAGGGAGGACCAGGATGCCTGCCCCGCTGCGACCCGGCGCCCTGGCGCTTGCTCTCGCCGTGACACCCATCGCGGCCGCGCATGCTGCCGTCATCGGCCAGACCGACACCTTCCAGGATCTCACCTTGAGCGGCTGGTTCGCCGGTGGCGGGGCGTTCGTGGCGACGCCTGCCGTGCCGCCCGCGGTGACCGCCAGCGGCGGGCCGGCCGGCGCCGGCGATGCCTTCATGCTCGTCACCGCGACCGGCGGAAGCGGGCCGGGCAGCCGCCTCGTCGCACAGAACGACACCCAATGGGCCGGAAACTACCTGGCCGCCGGGATCACCGGCATCGCGCTCGACCTGCGCAACTTCGGCACATCCGACCTTGCGATCCGGCTGGAACTGCTGCGCATCCCGGACGACCGCATCATCACCAGCGTGGCGGCGCTGCTGCCGGCCGGAGGCGGTTGGACCAACGTCTCGTTCAGCCTGGCGTCACCCGACCTCACCGCCCTGCTCGGCGCTGCCGGGGACGCGCTCGGCGGCCTGTCGCTGCTGCGCATCGTCCACGCGCCGACCGCCGCCTTCACGGGTCCGAGCGTCGCCGTGCCCGTCATCGCGCAGCTCGGGGTCGACAACGTCACTGCTCTCGGCACCACCGGCGGCGGTGGCGGCATTGCAGTCCCGGAGCCCTCCGGCCTGCTGCTGCTCGCGACCGGCCTGCTCGCCCTCGGTGCCGCCGCCCCGCGCCGCCGGCTGCGCACCTCTACTTGAGCGGCTGCTGCGCCTTCTCCAGCAGCCGGCCGAACCAGCCCTTCTTTTCCGGCGCCGCGGTGGCCGCCGCGCGTGCCTCCTTCGCCGCCTCGGCGGCTTCCGCGCGGGCGCGCTTGTCCTTCTCGGCCAGCCACTTCTCCAGCGACATGCCGGCCTTGGCGGCGCGCCGCGCCTCGTAGGCGCGCTGGCCTTCGGTGAGGTCCTGGTGCTTGCTCATGGGAAGGGTCCTCCGGATCGGGTCGCGGAGGGGCGGCGCCGCCCCGCAGCGTGAATCCGATCCGCAAACAGAAACTGCCGGTGAATGGACCGGCGCGCGTCGTCGGGCAAGGGCTTGCGCGACGTCGCAACGCCGCCGAGACTCTGCCCATGGAACCGCGTGTGAAGGCCGGCATCTGGGTGAGCATGGCCACCCGCCTCTCCGACATCGCCGGCCGCCCGGCGGCGGTGATCCGCAAGGGCGACCCCGATGCCGGGGGCATCCTCTGCGTGCTGCGCGGACGCGAGGGCCTGGTCGTCCTCTCCCAGGTCCGCGACGCCGAGGGCCGCCCCGCCTGGCTGCGCGCCACCGGCCCCGCTCCGGTCGAGGAACAGGCCGCCGACGCCTATATCGAGCGCCAGGTGAAGCGCGACCCCGACCTCTGGGTGGTCGAATTCGAAGCGCCGGACTTCAAGCCGCCCTTCGAGGCGAAGATCCTGTAGCCCCGCCGCCGACCACCGCAGCGCCCGGCGGAAGTGCATCCGGCGCGGCCGGCAGCGCCCATTGCCAGGCCGGCGCCGCCGCATCCAGCCGCGCTTCCGCCAGCAACTCGCTGCGGGCAAAGGGCAGCCGCACCCGGATCACCCGGATCCAGAGCGGCACCGGCCGGCGCCAGGGCAGCCAGCGCCGCGACACGGCGAATTCCCGGGCGCCCTCGGGCAGCTTCGCGACGATGTCGTTCTTCGCCTCCGAGCGCAGCCGCGCCCCGCCCGCGCTCACCCGCGCCAGCCGCGCCACCTGCGCCGCGCCGCAGGGCTCGATCCGTGCGGTCCCGGCCAGTGCCGGCGCGGTGGAGACCGTCACCCACAGCTCGCCTTCGCCGATCAGCCGGATCAGCCGGCTCGCATCGCGCTTGTTCTCGGTGGTGTGGTTGGCCGCCGCCGGCGCCATGCCCACCCGGTCGCCGAGGCTGGCCGGGCGGAGCGCGAAATCCGGCTTCTCCGCCGGCAGCGCCGCCAGGCGCGGCGACCAGTCCTCCCACATCCCGGCGCCTGGCCGCTGCTGCGCCAGGCGCGCGTGGTCGCTGCGGATATAGTCGCAGAACAGCGCCATCCTGATCCGGTCGCTGAAATTGAGGCTCGGCGCATGCAGCAGCCGGTGATGGATCAGGAACACGTCGCCGGCCCGGCCCGTCAGTTCCAGCGGCTCCTGCTGCGCGTATTCCGCCGCCAGGCGCTCGTAGTCCGGCCCGGCCATGAATTCCAGCCGCGATCCGAAGGTCGGGAAGAGCGCCCGGTGGCTGCCCGGCCAGACCAGCAGCCCGCCTGCGCCCGCCGGCACATCGTGCAGATAGCCGGTGGCGATCAGGTGCACCGGATGCGCCTCGACATGCGGCTTGCAGAAGCGCGCCACCTGCCGCGATTCCGCGAAGGGCGCGATCAGGTACAGCCCGCGGTAGCGCACCGCGACGTCATGCCCCAGCAGCTCGCGCGCGGCTGCGGCGAGCGGCGAGGCGGGACCGGCGGCGGCGATCGCCACCGCGTCCGATTGCAGCGCGCCCTTCTGGAACTTGAGATGCCCGCGCCGGTAGGCGAGGCCGGCGGAGTGGCAGGAATCCGTGACCTCTCCCCGCCAGCTGGCCGGATCGTCGCGCGCCCATTCCGGCGGCAGGCGGCTCCAGCATTGCTCCATGAGCCGCGCGCAGCTCTGCGGCTCCAGCGCGTTCAGGCGGAGGAAGCCGTTGCGCGCGAAGAAGGCGAACTGGTCCTCGGCGAGCATCGCGCGGCCGCCCTCCATCATGCCGGGTCGGCAATCATGCCGTGTCCGGGCCGTGGAAGATTCTACCTGGCCGTGCCCGGAACGGACAACGGTCCCGCGATCCCGAAGCCGCGATGCGCCGGCCCGCTATCCGCCGAACAGCCGGTTCAGCTCGCCCCCCGGCAGCCGCCCGCCGAGCGCGTCGAAGCGTCCCGCCTTCAGCTCCGCCACCGCCCGCGCCACCGCCCCCCAGGCGACGCCGGCCAGCGCACCGCCCAGGCTGACCCGCCGCACGCCGAGTGCGGCGATCTCATCCAGCGTCAGCCCGATCGGCCGGCTCAACAGGAGGTTCACCGGGCGCGGCGCCGCCGACCGCACAACCGCCGCGATCTGATCCGGCGTCGTGAGGCCGGGGACGTAGAGCACCTCCGCCCCCGCCTCCGCATAGGCCGCGATGCGCTTCAGCGATTCCGCCAGCGGATCAGGGTGGCCCGTCAGGAAGCATTCCGCCCGCCCGACCAGGATGCCGCGCCCCGGCGCCGCATCGCAGGCAGCGCGCGCCGCCTTCATCCGCGCCACCGCCTCGGCCAGCGGAAACAATGGCCGCGCGGGATCGCCCGTCGCATCCTCCACCGAGAGCGCGGCCACGCCCGTCTCCAGGCAGCGCGCGACGGCGCGCCCCACGCCCTCGTCATCGGCGCCGTAGCCATGGCCGAAATCGGCGTTCACCGGCAGGGACGTCGCGCCGACGATCTCCGCCACATGCGCCAACACCGCGTGGAGATCCATCGCGCCATCGGCGAGCCCCCGCGACCAGGCCGCGCCGGCACTGGTCGTCGCCAGCGCGCGGAACCCCTGCGCCGCGAGATACTTCGCCGTGCCGACGTCCCACGGATTCGGCAGCACGAAGCAGCCTTCCGTATGCAGCGCGCGGAAGGCCTCGCGCCGCGCGCCCGAAGCCGCCGGATCCTGCATGCTGCCCATCATCGGCTCCTGTCTCATCACGCCACGTGCCGCGTCCGGATGATGCGCCCATCCGCCAGCGCGATCGCATGCAGATCCTGGCTCATGCGGTCCGGGGTCGCGACCAGCCAGAGACGCCCCGGCTCGACCATGGCGAAGGCGATGTGTTCCGCCGTGGGAAGCGGGGTTTCCCACAGCGTCGTCCCGTCCAGCCGCAGCCGGCGCACCCATTCGTCCATGCCGCTCACCTGCCCGACCTGCGCCAGCAGGATTGAGGGCGGGTCCTCCAGCCCGAGCAGCCGGCCCGGCCCCGCCACCAGCAGCCCGCCGGCCGGCACCGGCGCGACGCCCGGCACCGGCTCGGCCACCTCCAGCACGCCGCCGCCGCCCTCCGCATCGCGCACCCGCCCGCGCCAGAGCCGGGAGGGACCGGCCTGCGGCATCGGCGGCAGGAAGGCACCGCCTTCATCCTGCACTCCGACCGCCCCGGTGATCGCCATCTCCGCGGGCAGCAGCCCGAACCAGGCCGCGCCGATCCGTCCCTCCCGCGCCAGCGCGGGGCCGGCGAAGGCAGGGGCGGGGTAGAGCGGCGGCCAGGGCTCGGCGCGCGGCGCGCCGCGCGGTGCGGCAATGCGCGCGTCCGGATCGAAGGCGAAGCCGCCGCGACCCGACGACGCGCCATCGACGATCAGCGCCTCCGCGAGGCTGAGCCGCCCGCGCAGCCCCGGCCGGTCCAGGCCGAGATCGGGATTGAGGCGCATGAGCTCCGCCTGGTCCATCGTGCGGCCCATCCAGCCCGGCCCGGCCGCGACGAGCTGGTCGGCCCAGACCCAGGCCGTGTCGCCCTGGGCCGCGATCAGCCGTGCATCCGGCGCGCCGCCCGTCGGGACCACGGCGACCCGCACCTGCGCCGCCCGCCAGATGTCGTCGGCCAGGTAGGAGGTGACCTCCAGCATCTCGCGTTGCGCCGGAGTCTCGAGCGGGACATCCCAGTCGCGCATCTCGACGCGGCTCAGCACGAGCAGCGCTTCCTCCGCCCCGAGATCGCCGGGCAGCGTCCCGCGCGGGTCGGCCTCCCGCCCGGCGGGCTGGCGAAGCTCCATGCGCGCGCGGAGCAGCGGGGGGATGATGCGGCGGTTGTCGAAGCGCTGCTTCCGCTCCGCCTCGGGAAACAGCGCCGGGATGCCGACCGTGAGCCCGGCGAGGAGGGCGCCGATCGCGCCGATGCCGCCGATCACCAGCCGGCGGCCGGACCTGTGCGACGCCGCATGGTTCTCGGGCGCGGGCAGCTTCCGGCGAGGGGGCCGTGGAGCGGAACCTGGTCGCTGTCGCTGTGCATCCATCCTGGCGGTGCTCCAAACTGGCTGTGCTACCCCTCCGTCCCGAAGCAGCGGTCGCCGGCGTCGCCCAGCCCCGGCACGATGAAGCCGCGCTCGTTCAGCCGCTCGTCCAGCGCCGCGGCATGGATCGGCACGTCCGGATGCGCCGCGCGCAGCGCCGCGACACCTTCCGGCGCGGCGACCGCGCAGACGAAGCGCAGATGCGGCGCGCCGGCCTCCTTCACCCGCGCGATCGCGGCGATGGCGCTGCCGCCGGTGGCCAGCATCGGGTCGAACAGGATCGCACCCCGCGTCACCACCTCCGGCGGCATGCGCAGCAGGTACTGGCTGGGCTTCAGCGTGTGCTCGTCCCGCACCAGGCCGACATGGCCGACGGGTGCCTCCGGCAGCACCTGCATCCCGCCTTCCATCAGCCCCAGCCCGGCGCGCAGCACCGCGACGAGCACAGGTTCGGGCCCGGCCAGCACGCGGTGGTCCATGGCGCTCAGCGGCGTGGTGACCTTCGCCGTCCGCGAGGGCAGGTCGCGCGTCGCCTCGATGGTCAGGATGGCGCCGATCTCGGCGAGCAGGCGGCGGAACCGCGGCGAGGGCGTCGCCACGTCGCGCAGCTCCGCCATCCGGTGGCTGAGCAGCGCGTGGTCGGAGACATGCAGGTCGGCCATCGGGCGGCATCCGGGACGGGCTGGAACGGCCCCATCTTGTGCCGGGGAATCGGCCCTTCCGCCACTGGTGCGTGCCCGCTGGCGCGCGACCAGCAGGCTCAGCGCGCCACCACCTCCACCGGCAGAACCCGCGCCGCCACGCGCCGCCCGGCCTGCCGCGCCACCGCCAGCGCCGGGCGCAGCGCATTGACGAAATCCTCGACGCTCTCGCTTTCCGGCCGCGGCTGGGAAAACAGCGGACCCTCGGAGGCGATCGCCACCACCAGGTCGGTCCCGAAGGGTTCGTCCACCGCCCAGCCGGCGAAGCCCTCGCGCGGTTCGCCGAGGCGCAGCCCGGCGCCCGCCGCCTGCCGGTCCAGCCGCCGCAGCTGTACCACCTGGCCGTCATTGGCGACGAAGGCGAGCAGCAGATGCGCCGGCCAGTCGGGCAGGCCAAGATCCACTTGCAGCAGGCTGCCCTGGGTCAGCGGCGCATCGCCGACCAGGTCGAGCCGCAACCCGCCCGGCTCGGTCGGCCGCAGCGCCTCCAGCAGGCCGCAATAGGGCGCCTCGAACTCGGCGACGGCCAGGACCGGCTGCGTGCCGGCCGGCAGCGCGCCGCCCCGCAGCGCGCCGAGCAGCCGGGCTTCCGTGCCGCGCCGGCCGACGCCGCTGACCACCGCCGCACCGCCCGGGCCCGCCGCCACCTGCAGCCGGGCGCAATCCAACCCACGCGCGGCCTCGCGGAGGCTGGCCAAGGTGGCGGCGGGCGTGGCGGCGGGCGTGGCGGCGGGGGCAGGGCTGGATGCGGGGGAGGGCGCCTGGGCGGGCTCGGGCGGCGCCGGCGCCGGCGCGGCCTCGAGCCGCAGCTCGATGCGGCGGTTGCGCGCATAGGCCTCGGGCGTGTCGCGCTCATCCAGCGGCTGGGTGTCGCCGAAGGCGGCCGCGGCGACCCGGTTGCGCGGCAAGCCCTCCTGGATCAGCAGCTGCGCCACCGCGATGGAGCGTGCGGCCGAGAGCTCCCAGTTGTTGGCGAAGCGGCCGCCGCCGCGGATCGGGCTGCGGTCGGCATGGCCGTCCACCCGCAGCACCCAGTTCAGGTCCTGCGGGAATTGCCGCGCGATCTCCAGCAGCACCTGCGCCAGGTCGCGGATCTGCTGCTGGCCGGCCGGCGAGAGCTCCGCGCTGCCCACCGGGAACAGCACCTCGGACTGGAAGACGAAGCGGTCGCCGACGATGCGCACCTCCGGCCGCTCGCCCAGCACGCGCCTGAGCCGGCCGAAGAAGTCCGAGCGGTAGCTCTGCAGCTCCTCCACCCGCGCCGCCAGCGCCGCATTCAGCCGCTGGCCGAGGAGGGCGATCTGCGCGTCCCGCTCCTGCGTGCCGGCCTCGGCAAGGTCGAGCGCTGCCGAAAGCCGCGAGATCTCCGAGCGCAGCTCCGCCAGCTGCCGGTTCAGCAGCGCCACCTGCGCGCGCGCGCTTTCCGAGAGCCGCCCGAACTCGCCCGCGCGCGCCTCCGCGGCCTGGCGGCGGCGTTCCTCCTCGGCGGCGCGGGCGGTGGCATCGGCGGCGAGCGTCGCCGCCGCCTGGCGCTGGCGCGCCGCCTCGGCGGCCTCGCGCTCGGCCTGGGTGGCCCGCCCGGTGGCCTCGGCGACCAACGCCTCGGCCGCGGCGCGGGCCTGTTCGGCGGCGCTCTGCAACTGTTCGGCCGCGCCGGCGCGGGCCAGCGCCTCGGCGGCGTTGCGTTCCAGCTGGTCGCGCAGCGCCTCCAGCGCCTGCACCTGCTGGCTGAGCGCCGCGATGTCCGACAGCCGCGCCTCGATCGTCGCGCGGTCGGCCTGCACCGTGCGGTCGAGCCGCGCCGCCTCGTCGCGCAGCGCCGCGAGGTCGCGCCGCGCGCCCTCCAGCGATTGCCGCGCCGCCGCCAGGTCGCGCGCCAGCGCCGCGGCTTCCTGCCGCCGCGCTTCCAGCTCCTGCCGGGTGAGGTCGCGTTCCTGCGTCGCGGCATCGCGCGCGGTGCGGGTCTGGCCGAGCTCCTGCTCCAGCGCATCGCGCGCCTGGCGCAGCGCGGCGAGGTCGCGGGCCAGCCTCGCCGCTTCCTGCCGGCGTTCTTCCAGCTCCTGCCGGGTGAGGTCGCGTTCCTGCGTCGCGGCATCGCGCGCGGTGCGGGTCTGGCCGAGTTCCTGTTGCAGCGCATCGCGTGCCTCCCGCAGCGCGGCGAGGTCGCGTGCCAGCGTGGCGGCTTCCTGCCGACGCGCTTCCAGCTCCTGCCGGGTCAGGTCGCGTTCCTGCGCGGCGGTGTCGCGCGCGCTGCGCGTCTCGGCCAGGTCGCGCGTCAGCGCCTGCGCCTGCGCCTGGCTTTCCGCCAGAAGCTGCGCCGTCGCCTGCTGGCGCTGCTGCAGCGCGGCGAGGTCGCGGTCCAGCGCCTGCCCGCGTTCCAGCGCCGTCGCCAGCTCCCGCTCGCGCGCCGCCAGCAGTTGCTCCCGCGCCGCCAGCGCCTGCCGTTCGGTCTCGAGGTCGCGGCCGAGTGCCGTCACCTGCTCCTGCGCGCCTTGCAGGTTGCGCCGGGTGGCTTCCAGCGCCGCGCGCTCGGCCGCCAGCAGGCGCTGCGCCTCGGTCAGGGTGCCCGCGGTGCGCGCGGCGTCGGTGCCGACCGCCTCGACGCGCGCCTGCGCCTCCGCCAGCCGCGATTCCAGCTCCACGATCCGCGCCGCGCCGCCGCGCGAGGCGGCTTCCAGGTCGGCGATGCGCGCCGCCAGCCGGTCACGCTCCCCGCGCGTGCTGTCGCGGTCGGCGGCCAGCCGGTCGCGCTCGTCGCGCAGCAGGGAGAGGCTGCGCTGCGCCTCGTCGCGCGCGGTGGTGGCGGCGCGCAGTTCCTCGCCGGCCCGGCCGAGCGCGGTGCGCAGCTCCTCCGCCTGCCCGCGTTCCAGCGACAGCAGCTCGCCGAGTTCCGCCACCTGCCGGTTGAGCCTGTCCAGCGCCCGGTCGCGCGAGGACAGCGCGACGGAGAGGAAGCCCTGCGACAGCACGAACACCAGCAGGACGAAGATGATGACCATGAGCAGCGTGGACAGCGCGTCCACATAGCCCGGCCATGCATCGATCCCCCCGCGGTCCCGCCTGCCGCGCCCGATCGCCATCGGTCAGCCAGCCAGCTTGTGACGCACGCGATTCAGACCTCCGGCGCTCGCGGCTTGCCGCCGCTGCGCCCTGCGGTCATCGCGTGCGGGCATCACTGCCGCGGCTCTTCCGCCAGCGCCGCGATGGTCCGTGCGAGCACCTTGATCTCGTTGCGGATCTCCGTCGTCGCCTGCATCCGCCCCTGCGTCATCTCCTCCAGGATCCGCGCCAGGTAGAGCTCGAGGTTGCGGATATGCGCCCGCGTCGCATCGTCGATCGCCCCGCTGCCGGCGGCATCCGCCATCCGTGCGAGGGTGGGTTGCAGCTGCGCCTGCGCCTCCGCCATGCGGCTCATCAGCACCTGCGCCGCGCGCATCTGGTCGGCCAGCACCGAGAGCCGCTCGGTCAGCGTCATCAGCGCCTGGTTGCCCGTCGCGCGGCCTTCCTCGTTGCGCGCCATCACGCGCTGCAACTCGTCCATGTTCTCCGCCGACTGCTCCAGCAGCGCCTGGACATAGGCGGGCATCGAGCCCTCGCCATCCTGCCCGAGCGCGCCCGACGAAAGCCGCGTCGCCCCCGCCAGCCAATCTTCCAGCTCGCCGTAGAAGCGGTTCTGCGCCTGCCCCGCCTGCAGGTCCATGAACCCCAGCACCAGCGCCCCCGCCAGGCCGAGCATCGATGAGGAGAACGCCACCGACATCCCCCGCAGCGGGTCCGCCAGCCCCGCCTTCAGCTGGTTGAACAGCGCGTTGATGTCGCCGGTGCCCACCGACATGTTGTTGATCACCTCGGACACGCTGCCGATCGTCAGCAGCAGCCCCCAGAAGGTGCCGAGCAGGCCGAGGAAGATCAGCAGCCCCGTCGCATAGCGCGACATCTCCCGCGTCTCATCGAGGCGCGAGGCGATGCCGTCCAGCACGCTGCGCATCGCCATGGCCGAGAGCGAAAGCCGTTCCGACCGCCGGCTCGACAGCATGCTCGCCATCGGCGCCAGCAGCCGTGGCGGCTTGCCCGGCGGCGCCCCCGGCTTCGGGTTGCGGAACGCCTCGATCCATTCGACCTCGCGCGTCAGCACCAGCACCTGGCGGATGTTCCACGCGATGCCGAGCAGCAGCACGAGGACGATCACGCCGTTCAGCATCACATTCGCCGCGAACGCCCGCGCCAGCTCGCCCGAGAGCAGCCCGACCAGCACCGCCACCGCGGTGAGGAAGGCGAGCATCCGCCAGAGGAACAGGGTGGGGCTGGTCATGCGCGCGCCTTATCTCGACTGGCCGCTGCGCGGCGCCTCTGGGGGGAGGATGTCCGCCGCGTCCAGCGCCGCCTCCGTGCGGCCGAGCGGGCGCACATCCACCCGCGTGCTGGCAAGCCCCGCCTCCGCCAGCGCCGCCCGCACCGCATTGGCACGCGCCAGCGAAAGCCGGCGCGCCGCGGAGGCATCGTTCGCCGGCCCGCTCGCCTGGCCTTCCACCGTGATGCGCCCGCTGCCCGCCGGCTGCCGCGCCAGCTCCCGCGCCAGCTCCGCCAGCGCCGCCTCGGCGCCCGGCGGCAGCCGCGTCTCGCCCCGAGGAAACACCAGCCGCCAGCCGCCCCGCGGCAGCACGGCGAGCGGCCCCCCGGCCCGCACCGGAACGGCGAGGGCAGACAGCGGCAGCGCAACGAGACTCCGGCGACGGATCATCGCCGGGCAACCTACAGCAGTACCGGACCGCCCGGAACGCCCGATGCGAAACGTCCACAGGCGAAGTTCCCGCCCGCGAAGCCCTTGAATCCGCTGCCCGCCGAATCGACCGCCGGCACCGCCGCCGCGCCGCTACTCCCGCTGCGCCGCGCGCGCGGCCTCGGCGGCGGCGATGCCCTCGGCCACCACCTCGCGCAGCTTCGGCTGCAGCGCCGGATTGCCGCAGACGACATGCCCGGCCTCATAGAACCCCTCGCCGCCCGCCGGATCGGTGACGATCCCCCCGGCCTCCCGCACCATCACCAGCCCCGCCGCGATGTCCCAGCGATGCAGCCCCAGCTCCCAGTAGCCATCGTACCGCCCCGCCGCCACCCAGGCGAGGTCGAGCGCCGCCGAGCCGAACCGCCGGATGCCAGCCACCTGCGGCATCAGCTTCGCCAGCGTCATGCTGAACTCCACCTTGCGCTGCACCTTGGCGAAGGGGATGCCGGTGGCGAACACCGCGTTCACCATCTCCCGCCGGCCGGAGACGCGCAGCCGCCGGTCGTTGAGGAAGGCGCCCATGCCCTTCTCCGCCCAGAACAGCTCGTTCGCCGCCGGGTTGTAGATGCACCCCGCGACCAGCTCCGTCTTGTCCTCCGCGATGCGCTTCTCGACACCGACCGAAATCGCCCAATGCGGGATGCCGTGCAGGAAGTTCGTGGTCCCGTCGAGCGGATCCACCACCCAGCGCCATTCCCACGCGCCATCCGCCGCGCCCGCCCCCTCCGTCTGCCCGCCCTCCTCGCCGAGGAAGGCCCAGCCCGGCCTTGCCCTGGCGAGTTCCTCCTTCAGCGTCTGCTCGGCCCGGAGGTCCGCCTGGGAGACGAAATCCCCCGGCCCCTTGGACGAGACCTGGAGGTTCTCGACCTCCCCGAAATCGCGGAGCAGGCGACGCCCCGCCTTCTGCACCGCCTGGTGCAGCACGTTCATGGCAGGCGAAAGACGCGGCGAGACGGCCATGGGATGGGCTGGTCCTGAAAGAGCGAAGGCCGGAGGCATGCCGCCGCCGGCCTGGGAACACAATGGAAGAGTGGGGGGGGGGGGCCCCGCGCCCCGCCGGGGACCCGCTGGTCCCCGGACCCCTGCATCCGTGGGCGCCATGGAGAGGGGGGCACCCGCGCAGGGCGACCTCTGGGCGAGACACGACAGCGCGTGGGCGCCTGGGCCAAGGCCGGCGGATGCCGGCCGCCCGGCGCCTGAGGCGCGAAGGGCGTCAGCCCTTCGCGCGCTCGTAGTACGAGGAGTCTTCCGTCTTCACCACGATCCGCTCGCCCACGGTGATGAACGGCGGCACCATCACCTTCACCCCGTTCGACAGCACCGCCGGCTTGTAGGAGCTGGCCGCCGTCTGCCCCTTCACCACCGGATCGGCCTCGACCACTTCCAGCGTGACCGTCTCCGGGATGTCCATCGCGACCGGATCGCCCTCGATCAGCCGGACGCTGACGGTCATGTTCTCCTGCAGGAAGGGCAGGCGGTCGCCGAGGATCTCCTTCGGCACCTGGGTCTGCTCGTAGGTCTGCGGGTCCATCAGCACCAGCATGTCGCCGTCGGCGTAGGAGAAGGTGAATTCCTTGTCCTCGGTGGTGAGGCGTTCCACCGTGTCCGCGGTGCGCCAGCGCTGGTCCTTCTTTGCGCCGGACTTGATGTTGCGCATCTCCACCTGGATCACGGCCGCGCCCTTGCCGGGGATCATGATGTTCTGCTTGAGGATGGTGTAGCGCTGGCCTTCGAACTCGATGACCATGCCGGCACGCATCTGGTTGGCCTGCATCTTCGCCATGGGGGCGGGTGTCCTAGCGTCGGTCGTTGTGCGGAGTGGGGCGCGGATACAACGAGGGGGAGGGGAGGGCAAGGCGGAGCGCGCCGAATGGGGAAGAGGGAAGGACGCCGCCCTATGGACCGGGTGCGGCGGAGCTTGGCGTAGGCGCTGCCGTTGAACTGGCCGAGGTGCGAGCCGGCGCTGCGATAATAATCGGAATACTTGGTGTAAGCGGCGCGATACCGAACTCTCTGTCCCAGATGTGCAAAATTCGCTCGTGAGCGGTATGCGCCTTAATCGTACGCCCAATCTTTTCTCTCTGTGCGCTGGAGCAGTTTGGGGACCTAGCGCACGCAAGCGCTATTAGAAACCGCTCAATGCCATAACCGCTACGCAACGATGTCGGGACAACATAACCCTTGATGTGGTTATTGCCGAGGGCTTCTGAGTCGATCAGGGCAAGATTTTGCAGAATGGACGAAGAGGCGTTACTATACTTTTTCCTTAATAGCTGATCAAGATCTTGCCTCTCCAACGCCGAAGGAGGGAGGGCGGCGAGAGCGCCAGCTACTTGGCGCACTACGAAATCTATATGTCCGAAGTGTTTGAGGCCGCTTACGCAAGAGCGATGTAACATGTGGGAATCTTCGTACAGAATAGTATAACGCAGACTTCCTATAAAGTAGGCTGGGCTGCGCAAGATGGCCGACGGTGTGCATAGTCTTTGCACGGCGTGTCGGAATGTACTGACTCTGCGGAGACCGACATTCGTCCAGTCGCTTATCACACTCCAAGCCAAGAAAATTGAGGCGTCACATCGCTGCGCAGGAGAATGGAGGAAATCGAATATTATCTTCAGCTGCGATGGCGCATACCCCATCTGAACCATATTTTGGAATATTGCTGGACGTAAATAAGAATTCTCACGAAGGAGTTTCGCCGACCGGCCGTCTCCCAGATGCACATTGCGATTTGTCAAAAGTCTAATCGCGCGCGCGCAGACTTTGTCCCAGTGACCGCGCCGTTCCTTTTCCATTCGGTCGATGAGTTTTTTCACGGCTATCGTCTGAGACGGCGATAGCCTGCGCGACCCTTCAAGGCGCTCCAGCTGAGCGTTCGCTGAGTACTGGAAGTATCTGTGAGCCTCCTTAGCGGAAAGGATTTTAGTTTTCGAGAGATTTAGGCGGCATCCGCGCGCATACAATAAGTCATCAAGCTGCCCAAGGATGTGTTTCATTTGTTCTTTATTGCTGCCGGGGAAAGAAATATCATCGACCCATCGCAGGAAAAGGCCTTTATTGGCAGACTGTAAGAAGGCATCGATTTCGTATAAATAAACGTGTGCGAATAGGCGGGGCGCATCAAAATTTACTTGAGTAAGTCCGATGTGGCGCCGCGGTAGGTAGTCTGGAACCCATGTAAGTGCGTTGAACGCTTCAATAACAAGATCGAGAACTACCTCGCTGACTTGAGATCTTTTGTTTCTGTATACCGATGAAACGATGTTTCTAAGTTGATCAAGTCGAATACTATCAAAATAATTGGTTATATCAGTAATTGCGATGTAATCGTGCGAGGAAACGACCAATTCTCGCTTCTTAGAAAAGCGCTTCCAGGCGATGAACCAGGGGTATATTGGATCTTCGCGCGCCAATGCGAAATCAGTCTTCGGGGCGCTGTGAGATCGACTAAAAAATGAATTTGTAGATGGCTGCCTCGCTAGTAGATCTGGCGCCATGAACTCGACGATAGCTTGAAGGAAAACTGCATCTCGCACTGATGGAATCAGAACATGACGACATACGCCATTGCTTTTTTCTTGCGTATATATGTAGCCTTGGCTTGGAGTATACCGCCCATTGACAATATCTGCCTGAAGTAGCGCAAATTCTACTCTGCGTAAATTATTTATATCGTTGTAATCATGTAGATCGTCGATAATTTGCTTGCGGAGCCCCTTCTTGACGTATTTCGACCAGACAGTTTCCAGTGCCTGGTCGCTGAATACCTTTTTGAGAGTGCCGGCTCGTCGGGTGAGACGCCAAGTGTGTTGTGTCATCGAGAACGGCCAGAAGCCCCCAGTCCTACACTGCGTTTCCACTATGCACGGGGACCGCTAGTAGCTCTAGGGTGGTGTCGTGGCACTGCTTCAACGCTAGACACACCCCGCAGCACGCCGAGGCCCCCCCATGCCGCTCACGCTGCACTACCTCTCCGGCTCCCCCTACACTTGGCGCGTCCACATGGCGCTGGCGCACAAGCGCATCCCCCACGTGCTCCGCCCCATGTCCTACGATGCCG
The DNA here is from genome assembly GCF_041690465.1 of Falsiroseomonas sp. Taxonomy (GTDB): domain Bacteria; phylum Pseudomonadota; class Alphaproteobacteria; order Acetobacterales; family Acetobacteraceae; genus Falsiroseomonas. Next base: position 146,466 of record NZ_JAWLHG010000002.1, read on the forward strand.
GCGACTTCCGCAGCCCGGACTTCGCCGCCCTCAACCCCCGCCGTCGCGTGCCCGTCATCACGGAAGACGACTTCACCCTCTACGAATCCGCCGCCATCCTCGAATACCTCGAGGACATCGCCCCCGACCCGCCGCTCCTCGCCGCCGATCCGCGCCGCCGCGCCATCCAGCGCCGCATGGTCCGGGAGGCCGACCAGTACGTCGCCACCCACCTCGAACACCTGGTCGAATCCGTCCTCTTCACCCCGCCCGACCAGCGCGACCCCCATGCCATCGCCGCCGCCCAATCCTGCCTGCGCGCCGAGCTCGCCCTGTGGGAGACGCTGATCGAGGGCGAATTCCTCGCCGGCACCCTCTCCGCCGCCGACCTCACCCTCTTCCCGCTGATCGCCCTCGCCCGCCGCATCGCCGCCCGCAACCCCGGCCTGGTCGAGGGCGAGCTCACCGGCCCGCGCCTCGCCGACTGGATGGCGCGCATGGAGGCCCTGCCGCTCGTCCGCGCCACCTGGCCGCCCCATTGGGGCCCGCCCCCCGGCACCTGACCGCGCCCCGCGCCGCATCGCGCTGGACACGCGCACTCCATCCCGGCTACGTTAGGAATATGTGCCTCTCGCCCCGGCGGGCACGCGCTCTTTCAGCCTGTCCATCCGCCCCCACGCCCACCGCGGCCAAGGCGCCCGCATTCCCCGACCCCTCGGCCGGTGAATTCCGCCGCCCCGCCATTCCCCGACCGCCAGGTCACCCCATCCGGGAAGGCGGCAATTTGTCCGAAACGCGCACTGCGCGCCTCCTTCCCGTAACACGGCTGGAAGCCGCCGCCCGCCGTGGCACAGTGCCGCCCCGGAGGAGCAAGCCATGGCACGACTGACCTATCGCAGCGCGGAGGAGCTCGACCCCGCGGATCGCGAGCTGCTGGCGCGGCCCGTCCATCTCTACCGCGCCATGGTGAACAGCCCCGGCATCACCCGCGCCTTCCTCGGCCTCGCCAACCACATCCGCCACGACAGCCGGCTCGATCCGCGGCTGCGCGAGCTGGCCATCCTGCAGGTCGCCTGGACCGCCCGCTCCGCCTATGAATGGTCGCACCACGTGCGCATCGGCCGGCAGTTCGGCGTCTCCGATGCCGATCTGCGCGCCATCGTCGCCGGCGCGCCCGACCGGCTGGACCCGGCCGGCGCCGAGGTGCTCCGCGCCGCCGAGGCCATCACGCTCCGCGGCGACCTGCCGGACGAAGCCGTGGCCGCGCTGCGCCGCCATCTCGACGAGGCGGCGCTGACCGAGCTGCTGCTCATCGCCGCCTTCTATGTCGGCCTCTCCCGCTTCCTGACCGTCGCCCGCATCGAGGTCGAGCCGGACTACATGGCCGAGCTGCGCGAATTCCCGCTGCCGGCGCCCTGAATCGCGGCGCGCAGCCGGGGCAGCCAGCCCAGCCCGTCCTGCGTGCGGCCCGCCGGGCGATACTCCGCCGCCAGCCAATCCGCGTAGCCGGCCCGTGCCAGCGCCGCGAGGGCGCCGGCGAAGTCGATCCCGCCCGTGAACGGCTCGTGCCGCCCCGGCGTGTCGGCGAACTGCACATGGCCGATCAGCCCGCCCGCCTCGGCGATCGCCGCCCCCAGGTCGGGCTCGGTGCGTGCCATGTGGTAGAGGTCGAACTGCACGCCGAGGCCGGGATGCCCCGCCTCCCGCACCGCACGGACCGCCGGCGCCAGCCTGTCGAGGAAGAAGCCCGGCACGTCATGCGGGTTCACCGGCTCGACCATCACGCGGATGCCGGACGGCGCCAGGCACTCGGCCGCGTGGCGCAGGTTCCCGACCAGCGCGGCATGGCAGGCCGCGGGATCGGCCGCCGGGCCCGGCCGCCCCGCCAGCACGTTCACCCGCCGCACCCCCAGCGCCCGCGCATAGGGGATGCAGCGCGCGACCGCCGCGCGGAACTCGGCCCGCCGGCCCGGCAGCGCGCCCAGGCCCACATCCCCCGCCGCCAGGTCGCCGGCCGGGACGTTGATCAGCACCACCGGCATGCCGGCGGCGCGCGCCGCCGCGGCCAGCGCCTCGGCCTCGTGCTCGTAGGGAAACTGGATCTCCACCCCGTCGAACCCGGCCTCGCGCGCGGCCGCGAAGCGCTGCGGCAGCGCCAGCTCCGTGAACAGCATGGAGATGTTCGCCGCGATCCGCATCGCTCCCCCCCGATTTTGCCAGCGCAGGATCTGCTCTAGGGTATCCCCGTTCCAGTGCAATCCGCGGGAGGGCGTCGGTTGTCGGCAGAGGGCGCGCGGCCGTGGCGGTCGCGGATCACCACGGACGGGCTGGACCGCACGCCGCATCGCGCCTTCCTGCGCGCCATGGGCCTCGACGACGAAGCCATCGCCAGGCCGATGGTCGGCGTGGTCTCCATGAAGGGCGAGACGACGCCCTGCAACATGAGCCATGGCTGGCAGGCCGAGGCGGCGAAGCAGGGCATCGCCGAAGCCGGCGGCACGCCCCGCGAGTTCACCACCATCTCCGCCTCCGACGGGCTCGGCATGGCGCATGAGGGCATGAAGTTCTCCCTCGTCTCGCGCGAGATCATCGCCGATTCGATCGAGGCCGTGGTGCACAACCACGCCCATGACGGCCTGGTCGGCTTCGGCGGCTGCGACAAGACGCTGCCCGGCGTGCTGATGGCCATGCTGCGCTGCGACGTCCCCTCCGTCTTCGTCTACGGCGGCAGCGCATTGCCGGGCCGCTGGCGCGGGAAGAGCGTCTCGGTGCTGGACGCCTATGAGGGCGTCGGCGCGGTCATGGCCGGCACCATGACGGAAGCCGAGCTGCGGGAGCTGGAGCTCGCCTGCAACCCCACCGTCGGCGCCTGCGCCGGCCAGTTCACCGCCAACACCATGGCGATGGTCGCCGAGGCCATCGGCATGGCGGTGCCCGGCTCCGCGATGATGCCGGCAGTGCATTCCCAGCGCGCCGCGCTCTGCCGCCGTGCCGGCGCGCTGGTGATGGCGATGATCGCCGGCAACGGCCCCACGCCGCGCCGGATCGTCACGCGCCAGGCGATCGAGAACGGTTGTGCCATTGTGGCGGCGACCGGCGGCTCCACCAACGCCGCGATGCATCTCTGCGCCATCGCCAACGAGGGCGGCATCCGCTTCACCATGGACGACGCCGCGGTGGTGATGGCGCGCACGCCACTGATCGGCAACCTCCGCCCCGGCGGCGCCTATCATGCTGCGGAGGTGCACGAGATCGGCGGCGCCGGCGTGGTGATCCGCGCGCTGATCGAGAGCGGCCATCTGCACGGCGACATCCTCGCCGTCACCGGCCGCACCCTGGCCGAGACCTACGCCGATGCGCCGGCGCCCGATGGCGAGGTCATCCGCCCGGTCGCGCGTGCCATCCTGCCCACCGGCGGCGTGGTGGTGCTGAAGGGCAATCTCTGCCCGGATGGTGCGCTGCTGAAGGTCGCCGGCCTGAAGAACACACTCTTCGAAGGCACTGCCCGCGTCTTCGACAGCGAGGGCGAGGCCGTCGCCTGCGTCGCCGCGCGTGGCTACCGCGCAGGCGAGGTGCTGATCGTGCGCTACGAAGGCCCGGTCGGCGGGCCGGGCATGCAGGAGATGCTGGGCCTCACCGCGCTGATCTACGGCCAGGGCATGGGCGAGCAGGTGGCATTGCTCACCGATGGCCGCTTCTCCGGCGCCACGCGCGGCATGTGCATCGGCTATGCGGCGCCGGAGGCCGCGGTGGGCGGCCCGCTGGCGCTGGTGAAGAATGGCGACCGCATTCGCATTGACGGCAGCGCGGGCAGCATCGCGCTGCTGGTGGACGAGGCGGAACTCGCCGCCCGCCGCGCCGCCTGGACGCCGCGCCCCACGCCGCATGTCTCCGGCGCGCTGGCGAAATACGCGAAGCTGGTCGGCCAGGCGAACGAAGGCGCGGTGACGCATCAGGGCGGCGGCCGCTTCCCGGATGGGCGGCAGGCACGATGAGCGATCAACTCGCCTATGTCGGCATGGGCCTGATGGGCCTGCCGATGGCGAAGCGCCTGCTTGCGGCGGGGCATCGCGTGGCGGTGTGGAACCGCACTGCCGCGAAATGCGCGCCGGCGGTGGAGGCGGGCGCGACGCTTGCTGGCAGCGCGGCGGAGGCAGCGCGCGGCGCGGCCATCGTGTTCATGTGCCTGACCGACACGAAGGCGGTGGAATCGGCGGTGTTCGGCAAGGACGGCATCGCCGAGGGAATCGCGCGCGACGCCGTGCTGGTGGATTTCTCCTCCATGGCGCCGGAGGCGACGCGCGACTTCGCCGCGCGATTGCTCGCCGAGCGCGGCGCGCATTGGCTCGATGCGCCGGTCTCCGGCGGCGTGCCGGGCGCGGAGGCGGGCACGCTCGCGGTGATGGCCGGCGGCGATGCCGCGGCCTTCGCGCGCGCCGAGCCCTATGTGCGCGCCATGGCGCAGCGCTTCACGCTGATGGGGCCTTCCGGCGCAGGGCAGACGACGAAGCTTTGCAACCAGGTGATCGTCGGCAGCCTGATGTGCGTGCTGGCGGAAGCGACGCGGCTCGCCACCAATGCCGGCATCGAGGCTGCGCGACTGCCGGAAGCGCTTGCCGGCGGCTGGGCGGATTCCAAGCCGATGCAGATCTGCGTGCCGCGCATGGTCAGCGGCACCTACGACCCGCCGCTCGGCCACGCCTATACCATGCTGAAGGACCTCGACACGGCGCGGCTGCTGGCCATGCAGAAGGGCAGCCCGCTGCCCATGGCCTCGCTGGCCGCCGAGACCTTTCGCATGTTGATCGCGCGCGAAGGCGAGGAGGCCGACGCGTTGCGCATCTTCACGCTGACCGAACCGCAGGGGAGAGAACAACCATGACCACCCGCCGCATGCTGATGGCCGGCACCGCCGCCGTGCTGGCGCTGCCCGCCCTCACCGGCCGCGCACAGGCGCAGACCAAGACGCTGCGCATCGGCAACTGGCTGCCCGGCCACCACCTGATCCCGCGCGGCATCATCGAGCCCTGGGCGCGCGCAATCGAGGCGGAAACTGGCGGCTCGCTGAAGTTCGAGATCATGTCCAGCGCGCTCGGCCCGCCGCCGCAGACCTTCGACCTGCTGCTCGATGGCGCCTTCGATGTCGGCTATGGCGTCTCGGGCCACAATCCCGGCCGCTTCACCATGACGCAGGTGATGGACCTGCCCTTCATGTCGCCCGACCCCTGGGCCGGCGCCGCGGCCGCCTGGCTCACCTACCAGCGCTACGGCTCGCGCTACAACGAGCATCGCGGCGCGCATGTCGCCGGCCTGTTCGTGCACTCCGTGCCCGCGCTGCACTGGCGCGGCGAGCCGATCACGAAGCTGGAGGACATGCAGGGCCGCCGCGTGCGCGTCGGCGGCAACGTCACGGGCCGCATCGTCACCGCGCTCGGCGGCACGCCGGTGCAGCTGCCGCCGACCGAGGCGCAGCAGGCGATGGCGCGCGGCGTGGCGGACGGCATCACCTTCCCGATCGAATCCATCGCCTTCTTCAACATCACGCCGGTGATCCGCTCCACCACGCTGATCCCGGGCGGCCTCTACACCGACACCTTCTGGGTCGCCTTCAACGAGCGGTCCTGGCAGGGGCTGACGGATGCGCAGCGCGCGGCGGTGGACAAGCATTCCGGCCTCGGCATCGCGCTGCAGTCCGGCTGGGCCTGGACCATGGGCGACCGCGTCGGCCAGCAGGGGCTGGAGGCGCGCAACGTGCGCTTCAACACCCTGCCCGAGGCGGAAGTGGCCAAGGCCAAGGACCTGCTCAAGGTGCTGGAGACCGAATGGCTGGCCGAGGCGCAGCGCAAGAACCTGCCCGGCCAGGAAATCCTCGACTACGCCCGCACCATGGCGCGGCTCTACACGGCGGAGCGGCGGGTGAACGTGCGGTGAGCTGGGCGGACCGCCTCTTCGCGGTGCTCGGCATCGTCGCCGGCGTGCTGGCGGCGGCGATGATGCTGGTCACCACGGTGGATGTCGGCGGCCGCACCTTTCTCAACCGGCCCCTGCACGGCGCCTTCGAGGCGACCGAGGTGATGATGGGGCTGATGGTCTTCCTCGCGCTGCCGCTGGCGACGCGGCGCCGCGAGCACATCACGGTGACGATGTTCGACCACCTCCTGCCGGAGTGGCTGAAGCGCGGCGCCGCGCTGCTGTTCGGCCTGGTCTGCGCCGGCCTCTGCGGGCTGCTGGCCTGGCGCGTCGGCCTCTATGGCGAGCGGCTGCTGAATGTCGGCGAGGTGACGCTGGAATTGCGCATACCGCGCGGCGGCATCGCCACCGCCATGTCCTGGCTGCTCTGGGTGGCGGCGCTCGCCTTCCTGCTGGACGGCATCGCCGCGCTGCGCGGCCGCGGCGCGGCGGCGCTGGGGGGCTGATGGGCGTCTGGGAAAGCGCGGGGCTCGGCTTCGCGGCGCTGTTCGGGCTGATGATGCTCGGCCTGCCGATCGCCTTCGCGATGCTGGCGGTCGGCACCGCGGGCCTGTGGCTGACCGTGGGCGAGCGCGCCACCTTCGGCATCATCGGCCAGATCCCCTTCACCGCGACCATGTCCTACGAGCTCTCCGTCGTGCCGATGTTCCTGCTGATGGGCGCGCTGGTGACGCGGGCGGGCATGTCGGAAGATCTCTACCGGCTCTGCCACGGCTTCCTCGGCCATCGGCGCGGCGGGCTGGCGATGGCCACCGTCGCGGCCTGCGGCGGCTTCGCGGCGGTCTCCGGCTCTTCCATCGCCACGGCGGCGACGATGGCGAAGGTGGCGATGCCGGAGATGCGGCGCTACCGCTACGCGGACGGGCTGGCGGCGGCCTCCATCGCGGCGGGCGGCACGCTCGGCATCCTCATCCCGCCTTCCGTCATCATGGTGCTGTACGGCATCGCCACCGGCACCGATATCGGCCGGCTGTTCATCGCCGGCATCGCACCGGGCATCGTGGCGATCCTGTTCTACCTGCTCGCCGTCGGCTGGGTGGTGCGGCGCAATCCGGCCGCCGGTCCGGCGGCGGAGGCAGTGCCCATGGGCCAGCGCTTTGCGCGGCTGCTGACCATCGGGCCGGTGCTGGCGCTGTTCGTGCTGATCATCGGCGGCATCTATGCCGGCATCTTCACGCCGACCGAAGCCGCCGGCGTGGGCGCGGCGGGCGCGCTGCTCTTCGCGCTGTGGCGGCGCAGCCTGACGCCGCGCCTGTTCCTCTCCTGCCTGCTGGAGACGGTGCGCACCACGGCGACGCTGTTCGTCGTGCTGATCGGCGCGCTGGTGTTCTCCAACTTCATGAACCTGATCGGCCTGCCGCGCGCGCTGGAGGAGCTGGTAACCGGTGCGGGCCTCCCGCCGCTGGCGGTGATCCTGCTGATCTTCGCGGTGTATCTGGTGCTCGGCTGCTTCATGGAGAGCCTGTCCATGATCCTGCTGACGGTGCCGGTGCTGTTCCCGGTGGTCAGCGCGCTGGGCTTCGATCCCGTGTGGTTCGGCGTCTTCGTGGTGATGGCGACGGAGCTCAGCCTGATCACGCCGCCGCTCGGCCTGAACCTCTTCGTGATCCAGGGCGTGATCCGCGACGTGCGGCTCTCCACGATCTATCGCGGCATCATCCCTTTCGTGGTCGCCGACATCGCGCGGGTCATCCTCATCATCGCGCTGCCCGGGCTGGTGCTGTTCCTGCCCAACCTGATGGGGGGCTGAATGCCGCGCCGCGCGCTGGTCACCGCCGCCGCGTCGGGCATCGGTCTTGCCATCGTGCGGGCGCTGCGCGCGGCCGGCTGGCAGGTGGTGCTGTCCGACCTGGCGGCGAGCGAGGGCGCTGCGCGCGCGGCGGAACTCGATGCCGAATGGGTCGCCTGCGACCTGCGCGATGCCACGCAGATCGAGGCGCTGGCCGTGGCGGCGGGCGACGTCTTCCTGCTCGTCAACAATGGCGGCATCGCCGGCCCGACGCTGCCGGTCGCCGCCATGCCGCCCGAGGCGTGGGAAGAGGTGCTGGCGGTGAACCTGACGGCGCCCTTCCTGCTCAGCCGCGCCGTGGTGCCGCGCATGCAGGCGGCGGGCGGTGGCGTGATCGTCAACATGGCCTCGGTCGCTGCGCGCATCGGCCATGCGGAGCGCAGCCCCTATGTCGCCTCGAAATGGGGCCTGCTCGGCCTGACGGCGACGCTGGCGCGCGAGGTCGGCGCGCAGGGCATCCGGGTGAACGCGATCCTGCCGGGGTCCGTGCGCGGCGCGCGCATCGAGGCGGTGCTCGCCGCCTATGCCGCGGCGAACGACCTCACGCCCGAGGCGGCAGAGGCGCGCTACCTCGCGCGCCAGGCGACCGGCCGCTTCGTGGAGCCGGAGGAGATCGCAGCGCTGGTATTGTTCCTCGCCTCCGACGCGGCGCGCTCCATCACCGGGCAGTTCCTCGGCGTGGATGGCGGCTTCCAGTAGCGGCGGCCGTGGTCACAACCGCGTGTACGCGCGGCGTGCTGCGGCATGACGTCGGGATGACATGCCGCGCAAAGCGCCCGCGTTTCATCGCTTTCGCGGGAGCAACCATCGGCTAACGCGGAGCGCAGCATGGCGGCCGGAGTGCACGCGTGGAAGTTGCGGCGGTGGACACCGGCACGCGCTTTTGAATAGGCTCCGCCGGACGACGGCAAGCCGGCGCCGCAGCCTCCGGCGGGCGGCCGGGACGCCGCAGGGCTGGGGAGTGGCCATGACGGCAAGACCCTCACCTTCAGTTGCGCTGCTCGACCCCGATGCGCAGCGGCGTGCGCAGATGGCGTCGCGGGTCGGTGCGCTCGGCCTGCGCTGCCATCCCTATGCCGCCACGCCTGCGACACCGGACCCTGCGGTGGGCGTCGTGCTGACCCTCGCCGGCGCCTGCGCGGCGGAGGTGGCGAGCCTCCGTCTGGCCTTCCCGCGCGCCGCGGTGGTGGCCGGTGCTTCCGACCGCTCGCAGGAGGCGGCGGTGCGCGCCTTCCGCGCCGGCGCCGATGATTTCCTCTGGCTTGGCGCGGCGGATGCCGAGCTTGGCGGGCTGCTCGGCGGGCTGCTCGGCGCGCCGGCACCGGCCGAGGAGGATCAGGGCGGGCTGGTCGGCAGCAGCCGCCCGATGCGCGAGCTGCGCGAGCTGATCCGCCGCGTGGCGCCGAGCAACGCCACCGTGCTGGTCAGCGGCGAAACCGGCACCGGCAAGGATTGCGCGGCACTGCTGCTGCACCGCCTCGGCAGCCGCGCCGCCGGCCCGCTGGTCGCGCTGAACTGCGCCGCCATTCCCGAGGCGCTGCTGGAAGGCGAGCTGTTCGGCTATGAGCGCGGCGCGTTCTCCGGCGCGCTCTCGGCCTTTCCCGGCCGCCTGAAGCTGGCCGATGGCGGCACGCTGTTCCTCGACGAGATCGGTGAGCTGAGCCTCACCGGCCAGGCCAAGATCCTGCGGGCCATCGAGACGCGGGAGGCCTGGCGGCTGGGCGCGCGCAGCCCGACGCGCTTCGACGTGCGCATCGTCGCGGCGACCAACCGCGACCTGATGGCGGAGACGCAGGCGGGCCGCTTCCGGCTGGACCTTTTCTACCGCATCGCGGTGGCGCAGGTGCGCATGCCGCCGCTGCGCGAGCGGCCGGAGGATATCGCGCCGATCGCACGGCACATCCTGGCCGAGCTCGCCGGGCCGGGCCGCGCGCCGCCGCGGCTGGATGCGGCGGCGCTGCGCCGGCTGGAGGCGCATCCCTGGCCCGGCAATGTGCGCGAACTGCGCAACGTGCTGGAGGTCGCGCTGGTCACCAGCGATGGCGGTTGCATCCGCGCCGGCGACCTGAGCGCCATGCCCGCCGCGATCGCGCCGCCGAAGCCGCGCGACGAGGCGGTCGAGGAACGCGAGCGGTTGCGCGCGACGCTGGTCCGCTGCGGCGGCAACAAGAAGCTGGCGGCGCAGGCGCTGAACTGCTCGCGGATGACGCTCTACCGGCGGCTCGCGCGCTGCGGGCTGGTGGCGGAGGAGGCGTCGCAGGTGGTGTCACACGGCGTGTCACAGGCGGTGTCACGCACACTGTCACGCGAGGCGTGACACCGGCCGGCGCGATGCAGCCAAGCGGCTGATTCCACGGCATTCCTGCATCTGGCACGGCATGTGCTGAACCCTCCCGCGACAGGGAGCAGGCGGCATGGCGTCAGGATCCGGCGGCGAGGGCGACGCAGAGGGCGAGATGCCCGCGCCGCGCTATGCCAACGACCTCGCCGTCGAGGTCACGCTCTCGACCTGCGAGCTGCGCTTCGGCCAGCTTTCGGCGAGCGGCGGCGCGCCGGTGGTGCACAGCCGCATCACCACCAGCCCGGTGCACCTGGCCACCTTCGGCCGCGTCATCCAGGCCACCATCGCGCGCTACGAGGCGCGCTTCGGACAGATTCCCGATGGCGGGGGCTGAGCATGGCCGGGCTCGGCGCCATCAACCAGGTGGGCGAGAGCCTCGTCGCGCTGCTGCGCGCGCGGCGCGACCTGCTGGGTGCGGAGGGGCGGCTCGGCCCGGTGCCGCCGGCGGTGGAGATCGCGCATGTCTCCCTGGCGCGGCTGGCTTCCGCAGCGACGCCGACCGCGGGGCTGACGCTCACGCCGTACCGCGTCGCGTTGTCGGAGCACCAGACGCCGCGCGCCGCGACCTCGCCCGCGATGCTGGCGCTGGAGCTGCATTACCTGCTCGCCGCCTGGTCGCCGACCGGCGCGGACGAGCAGGCACTGCTCGGCTGGGCGATGCTGGAGCTTGCCGGCCATCCGGTGCTGGACCGTTCGCTGCTGCTCGGCACCGGGGTGTGGGAACGCGACGAGACGGTGCAGGTGGTGCTCGACCGCCAGAGCGAGGATGCGCTGTTCCGCGTGTGGGATTCGCTGCAGCAGAAGCTGCGGCTCAGCATCACCTTCCGCGCCCGCGTCATCCGCATCGGGCTGGAGCCCGGGCAGGATGCGCTGCCGGTGGTCGCCACGCGCTTCGGCCATGCCGATGCCGATCCGCTGGCCGAAAGGGGCGGCGGATGAGCGGCCTGCGCTGGGAATACCAGGACCGCCGCGCGCTCGCCGCGCTGGTCTTCGTGGATGCGCTCGGCGCGCGCGTGCAGGCGCCGGTGGAGGTGTCTGCGCCGGGACTGCGATTGCTGCGCAAGCGGCCGGGCGAGCTGGTGGTGATGGGTGCGACGGGCCTCGAGGCGCATGACGTGTTCGAGGCGCCGCCCGGTGCGCCTTCCGTCGGTGCGGTGGCGGTGCCGCTCGACATCCGGCCGGCTGCGCGTGGCCTCGGTGCGCGGCGATTCCTGCTGCGCCTGCCGCGCGATCCGGCGATCTCCGATCCGCTGCCGGCGGACAGCCTGTTCCGGCCGGTGGAAATCCCCCTGCTGCCCGCGCCGGGCGCGACGCCGACCGGGCTTGTCGCGGCGGTGTCCGTCACGCTGCGTCACGGGCTGGATGGGCGGCGGATCGAGGGCGCGCTGATCCGCTGCGCGCCGGACGGCGGCCGCCCCATCGCGCGTGCGCTGACCGATGCGGCCGGCGAGGCGATGCTGCTGATCCCCGGCGTGCCGGTCTCGGTGCCGGGGCCGGCGGCGACGGTTCTGCCGGATCTCGGCGCGACGCTCTCGGCCATCGTGGACCCTGCGCTGGTGCGCTTCCACCGCGAGGAGGAGCTGGACGTTGCGCGCGATACGGCGCGCCGCCGCCGCGACGGCTTCCTCGACCCCGACGATATCGAGGCGCGGCTCGCCGGCGCCGCGACGCCCGCCACGCCCTTGCGCATCGCCGCCGGCCGGCTGCGCAAGGCAAGCCTGAGCTGGACCCCATGAACCGCCCCGTCATCCCCGCAGGAGGCCCCTGATGCCCGAGTATCTCGCGCCAGCCGTCTATGTGGAGGAGACGAGCTTCCGGTCGAAATCCATCGAGGGCGTGGGCACCAGCACGGCCTCCTTCGTCGGCATGACGCGACGTGGGCCGCTGAGCTCCGGCGGCGGCGGCATCACGCCGCCGCTGCTGACCTCCTTCGTGGACTTCGAGCGCATCTATGGCGGGCTCGATGATCTCGCCATCAATGGCGCGCGCGCGCTGAACCATGTGGCGCATGCCGCGCGCGCCTTCTTCGCCAATGGCGGCGGGCGGCTCTACGTGGCGCGCGTGGCGGGCACCGGCGCGGCGGTGGCGCAGAGCGCGGTGCTGAACGATCCCGCGCCGGGCAATGCGGCGGAGGAGGTGCGGCTGCGCGCACGCTCGGTCGGCGGCGCGACGCTCACGGTGCGCCTGATGTCGGAGGCGCTGGCCACCACCAAGGCGCTGGCGCTGCGGCAGCCGGCCGGCACGCTGGTGCGCGTCGGCACCGACCATTTCATCATGGGCACCGACCCGATCCTGACCACTGCGGCGAACCTGACCGGCTGGAACGGGCTGGCGGACGATGCGGGGGTGACGGTGGTCACGCTGCGCGTCGAGGTCTCCGACGCCTCCGGGCTGCTGGCGGAATATGCGGGGCTCGGCTTCCATCCGCGGCATCCGCGCTACGCGCTGGTGGTGCTCGGCGAAACGCCGCCCTCCGCCGCCGAGCAGCTTGCGGCGCCGCTGATGATCGCCGCCGGCCCGAACGTGGACCATTTCGAGCTGCGCGCCGCGCTGCTCGGCGCCGCGACGGAGCGGACGGTGACCGTCGCCGGCGGCAACGACGGCACCGGCGCGCCGGGCGACACCGAGTGGAGCACGGCGCTGGAACGTCTGCTGGCGCTGGAGGATGTCTCGATCGTCGCCGCGCCCGGTTCCTCCTCCTTCGCGGACCCGACGCCGGCGGCGGTGAACCAGCTGCTGATCGGCCATGCGGAGACGCGGCGCGCCTATCGCATCGCCGTGCTGGACACGCCGCCGCGGCTGGAGCCGGATGGCGTGCGCACGCTCAAGTCGCGCATCGATTCGAAGTATGCCGCACTCTACTATCCGTGGATCCGCGTGGCGAACCCGATCGCCGGCACCGATCCGCTGGCGCCGCGCGAGATCGACCTGCCGCCATCGGGCTTCGTCTGCGGCATCTACGCCCGCAACGATATCCAGCGCGGCGTGCACAAGGCACCGGCGAACGAGACCGTCACCGGCGCGCTCGGCCTGCAGCGGGAAGTGCGCTTCGGCGAGCAGGAGGTGCTGAACCCGCTCGGCATCAACTGCATCCGCACCTTGCCGGGACGCGGCATCCGCGTCTGGGGCGCGCGGACCATCTCCTCCGATCCGGAATGGAAATACGTCAATGTCCGCCGCTACTTCCTCTATCTGGAAGCATCCATAGACCGCGGCACGCAATGGGCGGTGTTCGAGCCGAATGGCGAGCGGCTCTGGGCCAACATCCGCAGCACCGTCTCCGACTTCCTCTACAACGAATGGGTGGGCGGTGCGCTGCTGGGCGCGACGCCGAAGGAGGCGTTCTTCGTGCGCTGCGACCGCACCACGATGACGCAGAACGACCTCGACAACGGGCGGCTGGTCTGCCTGGTCGGCGTCGCCGCGCTGAAGCCCGCCGAGTTCGTCATCTTCCGCATCGGCCAGAAGACGGCCGACAGCCGCGATTGAGCGCAGGAGACAGCAGATGCCCACGCGCGACACGCCCTATGGCGCCTTCAACTTCCTCGTCGAGTTCAACGACGGCACCTCCGCCACCAGCGCGCTCGGCGGCTTCTCGGACGTGACCGGACTCGGCACCGAGATCACCCTGATGGAGTACCGCCAGGGCAACGACCGCGAGAACCGCGTGCGCAAGGTGCCCGGCCTGCACAAGGCGGCCGACGTCACCTTCAAGCGCGGCATCATGGGCACCACCAACTTCTGGACCTGGGTGTCGGAGACGCGCACCAGCCCGAACACGCAGCGCAACATCGAGATCACGCTGAATGACGAGCAGGGCAATCCGGTGCTGCGCTGGAAGCTGCTCAACGCCCGGCCGATGAAGTGGACCGGGCCGAACCTGGCCGGGAAGGGCGGCAGCGAGGTGGCGATGGAGGAGCTCGTCGTCTCCGCCGAGGGCTTCGAGTTCGGCGAGGTCTGAGGCGGCGCGGGCCATGCCCTTCCCCGAGCTCCTGCTGCGCGAGGCGCCGGCGCCGGCTTCCGGGCTGTCCGCGCGTGCCGATGTCGCGCTGTTCGTCGGGCTGGTGCCGCGCCGCGACGCGCCGCTGCCGCACGCGATCCGCGCCGCGCTGGAAGCCGCGGGCTGGGCGGGCGCCGGCAGCTTCGCGCGGCCGGATGCGCAGGTAGAGGCCCTGCTCGACATGCCGGTGGCGGTGGAGGGCTGGGGCGCCTTCGAGGAGCTGTTCGACTGGGACGGGCGGCTGGTCGAGGCCGGGGACGAGCGGCGCATACCCTGTCCGCTGGCGCTCGCGGTGCGCAGCTTCTTCGCGGCCGGCGGCGTGCGTGCCTGGGTGGTGCGCTGCGGCGACCCGCTCCCGCTGCTGCGGCGCGGATCCTCGGCCGCCATCGCGGCGCAGAATGCGCGCCTGCTCGCCTGGGCGCCGGCCGCGCCGCCGCCGGATGCGGCGCAGCGCGTGCCGCTGATCGGCGGGCTGAACGGGCTTGGCAACGAGCCGGACCCCACCGCGCCCGCCACCTGGCGCGGCGTCGGGCATGCCTGGGGCGTGGAGGAAGCGGCGATGCTGCTGCTGCCGGACCTCGCCGAGCTTGCCGGCGGCGTGCCGCGGCCCCTGCCGGCGCCGCCCGGCCCGCCGCCGGTGCCGGAGGCCTTCCGGCCCTGCGCGCCGCCTGTGCAGGACAGTGCACCGCCGCAGCAGCGCGTGCGGCTGGCCTTCACCGCGCCGCGGCTCGACCGCGACGGCTACAGGCTGTGGTCGCAGGCGCTGGCGCAGGTGCTGCGCATGCTGGCCACGCCGCGTGGCGCCGCGCATCGGCGCGACGTGACGCTGATCTCCAGCCTGCCGCTGCCGCAGACGGCGCGCGATGCCGCGCCGGCGGAGGCCGAGGCGTGGCCGCTGGCGCTGCTCGACGAGGCGGGAATCCCGGCGCCCGGCGTCAGGCTGCGCGATGCGGCGGGGCTGGGCAGCGCGCGGCTGCAGCTCGGCTATCCCTGGGTGGAGACGGATGCCTCCGCCGCGCTGCCGGAAGGCGTGGAGGCGCCGGAGGGCGTGCTGGCCGGCACCATCGCAGCCGGCTCGCTGCGGCTCGGCGCCTTCCGCTCCGCGGCGGGAAGCGCCCTGCCTGCGGTGCACCGCACGCTGCCGGAACTCGGCACCGGCGCGCTGCGGCGCGGGCTGCCGGACAGCGACGCGGCGGATTGGCTCGGCGCGCGGCTCTCGCTGGTGGCGCGGCGGGTGGAGGGGTTCGGGCTGCTTTCGGATGCCACCATGTCGGCCGACGCGTCCTGGCGGCCGGGCGGGGTCTCGCGGCTGATGGGCATCCTGCTGCGCGCCGCGCGGACGCTCGGGCAGGAGCGCATCTTCGACAGCTCCGGCCCGGCGCTCTGGGCCGAGCTGCGGCTGGAGCTGGAGGCGCTGCTGGAACGGCTGCGCGGCGCCGGCGCGCTGGATGGCCCGACGCCCGCCGCGGCCTACACCGTGCGCTGCGACCGCAGCACGATGACGCAGGCCGATCTCGACAATGGCCGCGTGATCGCAACGCTCGCCTTCCAGCCGGCCTATCCGGTCGAGCGCATCACGGTCACGTTGGCGCTCGCCGAGGCCGGCCTGGCGCTGCGGGGGAGGGCGGCCTGATGCCGGTACCCGTGCCCGGAGGCCAGGATGCGCTGACGCCGCTGCCCGGCTTCGCTTTCCATGTGCATTTCGCCGCCGATGGCGGCGGCGCCTTCCCGCCCTTCGCCGATCTCGACACCGCGCTGACCGGCGGCTTCTCCGATGTGTCGGGCCTGGAAGCCTCGATGGAGGCGAAGGCGGTGAAGGTGGGCGGGCGCAACCACGGCGCCATCCAGCTTCCCGGGCCGGTGAGCTTCGCCACCGTCGTGCTCAAGCGCGGGCTGGTGGAGAGCCGCCATCTCTGGCGCTGGTGGGCGCTGTTCACCGGCGCGGATGGCGCGCCGAACGGCGATTGGCGCGCGGTGAACCGCTGCACCGTCACCATCGCCATGCTGCGCGGCCGCACGCCGGTGCTCGGCTGGAAGCTGATGCGCGCCATGCCGGTGAAGTTCCGCGCCGGCGACCTCAGCGCGCGCGCCACCGACGTGGCGATCGAGGAGCTGCACTTGGTGCACGAAGGGCTGCGCATGGAGCCCATGGCATGACCGCGCCCGCACTCGCCACCTTCCGCCAAGCGGGGCGCGACGACACGGTCGCGACGGTGACGTTCAACCCGGCCTCGCTGAAGGTCAGCCTGACCAATCGGCTCCAGGACGAGGAGCAGGGCGGCAACGGCCAGGCGCGGCAGGCCACCCGCGTCAGCACCACGAAGCTGGAGACGGAGCTGGTCTTCGACACCACGGAGCTCGGCACCGATGTGCGCGACCTCAGTGGCCGCGTGAAGGCGCTGGCGCTGGCGCCCGAGGGTCCGCATCCGCGGCCGCCGCAGGTTGAGTTCCGCTGGGGCCGCTTCAGCTTCACCGGCGCGATCGAATCGCTGAACGAGACGCTGGACTTCTGGTCCTCCGAGGGCGTGCCGCTGCGCGCGACGCTGCAGGTGACGATGCAGGGCCTCCGGCTGGACAGCACCGCGGCGGGCGCGCCGGCTTCGGCGGCGCTGGCGCCGGTTGCCGCCGGCGGCACGGGCGCGACGGGCGCGGCCTCGCGCGCGGGCGATCCGAATGCCGGGCGCGCGGTGGCGGCGGCGAACGGGATCGAGGATATGCGGATGTCCGCCGGCGGCTCGGTCTCGGTCTCGGCGTCGGTCACGCTGCGCGCGGCGGCATCCTTCTCGGCGGGCGCCTCGGTTGGCGCGGGAGCGGGCGCGGGATTCGGCGTCGGGGCCTCGGCGAGCGCGGGCGGTGGCGCAGGGTTCGGGATCGGCGCATCCGCGGGCGCGGGGATCGGTGCCTCGGCATCGGCCGGCGCGGGCTTCGGCGCCAGCGCCTCGGCAGGCGTCTCGGCGGGTTCGGGGGCCTTCGCGGGGCTGGGCGCGTCCAAGACCTTCGCGGCGCCGGTGCGGCTCGATGCCGCGCGGCTGCTGCCGCCGGCGCCACCCTCGGTCGGCAGCGGCGCGAGCTTCGACGTGACGGGCAAGGTGAGCGCGCCCTCCTCCACCGGGCTCTCGGCGCAGCTCGATGCCGGCATCACGCCGCGCGTGCGGTTCGGGTGAGGAGCGTGCCATGCCCGTGACGATCGAGGACGTGACGCTGGAGACGGTGGAGGCTCCGCCCTCCGCGCCCGAGCCCACGCCGCCACAGCGCCAGCCGCCTCCGGACATCGAGGCGATCATGGTCGCGCTGCGCCGCGAGCTGTCGCGCCGCGAACGGCTCTGGACGGATTGAGCCCATGGCCGATGGCATGAACATCGTCCCGAGCGCACGGCCCACCATCCGGCTGGACGGCCAGGAGCTGCCGCTGCTCTCGGCGAACATCACGCGCTTCCGCCTGCGCGAGGCGCAGGGCGGGCTGTCCTCCTGCGAGCTGACGCTGGCCGATGTGCTCTCCTTCGCCGGTGGCGGCGCGGGGTATGGCGCCACGCCCGGATCGCCGATCCGGCTCGGTGCGCAGCTTGCGATCTTTGCCGGGCGCACGGAAGCGCCGCAGGAGATCTTCGCCGGCCAGGTGACCGCGCTGGAGGCGGAGGCGGGCACGCAGACCGCGCCGCTGTTCACCCTGATCGCCGAGGACCGGCTGTTCGCCGCACGCCGCAAGCGCCGGTCGCGGCTGTTCGAGCAGATGTCGCCCGCCGAAGTGCTGCGCGCCGTGGCCGGCGATCACGGGCTGACGCCGGAGATCCGCGGGCTCGATGCGCCGGTGACGGATTGGGTGCAGATGAACGAGAGCGACCTCGGCTTCCTGCGCCGCATCCTGGCACCGCTCGATGCGGACCTGCTGGTCGTGGGCGAGCGGCTGCAGGCCGGGCCGGTGGCCGATGCGCCGCGCGCGACGGTGGCGCTGACGCTCGGCCGCACGCTGCTGCGCGCGCGCCTCACCGCCGACCTGGCGGAGCAGGTCACCGCGCTGCGCCTCGGCAGCCATGATCCGGCGAGCGGCGAGGCGGTCTCGGCGGAGGCATCCAGCGGCCGCATGGGTCCCGGTGCCGGGCGCGATGGCGCGGCGCTCCTCCGCGACGTGGCCGGGGAGGTGCGCGAGCATCTCGGGCATCACGGCCCGATGACGCAGCAGGAAGCGCAGACGCTGGCGGAAGCGGAGTACGGCCGTCGCGCGCGGCGCTTCGTGCGCGTGGACGCGACGGCCAGCGGCGATCCCGCGATCCGCGTCGGCACGCAGGTGACGATCTCGGGCGTCAATCCGTTCTTCGAGAACGACTACACGGTGGTGGAGGCGACGCACCGCTTCGACCAGGCGACCGGCTATCTGACGGATTTCATGGCCGAGGGCGCCTATCTCGGGGTGCCGGCATGAACGCGATCGGCCCCTTCGCCACGCCTGCCTGGTGGCTGCACGGCGCGCATTTGGCTCGTGTGGCTTCGGTGCAGGATCCCGAAGGGCTGGCGCGCGTGCAGGTGCAGGTGCTCTCGCCCGATGCGGAGGCGGAGGCGCTGCTCTGGGCGCGCGTGGCGGCGCCGTTCGCCGGCAACAACCGCGGCGCCTTCTTCATCCCGGATGTGGATGACGAGGTGCTGGTGGTCTTCGCCGGCGGCGCGGCGCGTGCCCCGATCGTCATCGGCGGGCTGTGGAACGGCGCGCAGGCACCGCCCGAGACGCTGCCGGGCGATGCGGTGGACCGATGGACCATCACCGGCAAGGCCGGCACGCGCATCGCCATCGTCGAGGAATCGAGCGGCCAGGAGAAGGTGGAGATCGAGACGCCTGGCGGCGTGAAGGCGACGCTGACCGATGCATCGGGCGGCAGCATCAGGCTGGAGGCCGCCGGCAACACCGTCACGATGGACACGCAGGGCGTGACGGTGGAGGCCGCGGCGAAGGTGAAGGTGAGCGCCGCGCAGGTCGAGGTCTCGGCCGGCATGGTGAAGGTGAATGCGGGCATGAGCCAGTTCAGCGGCGTGGTGCAATGCGACACGCTGATCACCAACAGCGTCGTCTCCACCAGCTACACGCCGGGCGCGGGGAACATCTGGTGAGCGCCGTCACGCTGCATCCGGCGGTCCGCCGCCGCATCCTGCCGCAGGGGGAGCCGGAGGCGCCGCATGACGTGCTGCTGCGCCCCTGGGGCGGCGAGGGCGAGGCTGCGCTGATCCTCACCGCCAGCGAGGAGAGCTTCCTCGACGCCATGCTGGCGGATGCGGCGGCGCCGGATGCGCGCGCGCGGCTGGCGGCGCGGCGGGGGCGGCGGCGGGGCGCGGATCGTGTGCTGGAACTGCATCAGCCCGTGCATCGCCGCTTCCAGCTGATCCTGCTGGAAGCATGCTGCGACCTGCCGGGGCGGCCGCGGCTCGATCCGGCGAAGATCGAGAGCATGGGGTTCGTGCTGCGCCGGCGCGAGGGCGCGGGATGGCAGGGCTGGATGGCGGGTGCGCGGCGCGGCTGGATGAACGTCTCGCCCGCACTTGATCCCGATCCGGCCCGGCGCGTGCCGCCGCGTGTGGGCGGGGCCGGGGTGATCGCCGCCGAGATCGCGTTGCGCCGCGGCGCGCCGCCGCCGGCGGAGGAGGTGCTGTCGCTCTTCGTCGCGCCGTCCGAACTCTGCGCGAAGGCAGGGCGCACGCTGCTCTACGGCGTGATCCCGGTGGCGAGCGCGGAGCGCGCCGACACGCCCGAACCCTCGCCCGACTACGCCGCGCTGCCGGAGGACGAGGCCGAGGAGATGCGCCAGCACCTCTCCGCATTCCTGAAGGCGCGGCCGCGCGTGGACCTGCCGCGGTCGGAGCAGATGCTCAGCCCATCCTGGCGGCCGCTCGAAATCGCGGAGGATGCGGGCGGGGCGGATGGGCTGCTGCGCAGCTTCGGCGTCTTCCTGCACCAGCTTCTCGTCGAGCTGGATGCCTTCGGCGAGGGGAGCGCGGCGGGGCTGCTGCGCGCGGCGCTTGCCGGTATCACGCTGCCGGTCGAGCGCGACAGCTTCGGCCGGGTGACGCGCAGCACCAATGCCGCCGCCTTCTGCGCCGCGGCCGCGCCGATCCTGATCGGCGGGGAGCCGAACGCCACCGGGCTGCGCATGCCGCTGGAATGGCCCACGGTGGGCGCGGCGCTCGGCGAGCGCCTGACACAGGCGGCGCTTGCCTGCTTGTCCCAGCGTCACGCCGCGCTGTTGCCGCCGACGCCGAAATTCGACGGCGATACGCGGCTCTACGCCGTGCGCCCGTTCGTGCGCGTGCGCGGCCACGCCGGGTGCCCGCCGCGCCTCGTTTGGGGACCGCAGAGCGAGCCCTTCCGCATCCTGCCCTGGTGGGAGTCGGACGGCCCCGCCGCGCGCATCACGCTGCCCGATGTCGCCGCGCTGAAGAAGGTGAAGCCCAACGTCGCCTTCGAGCTGCCGCCCGCGCTCGCCAACCTGCTGCAGGGCGACATGAAGAAGCTGAAGGATGGCGAAGGCTCCACCGCGGGCCTCACGCTTGGCTGGATCTGCTCCTTCTCCATCCCGATCATCACGATCTGCGCCTTCATCGTGCTCAACATCTTCCTCTCGCTGTTCGACCTGATCTTCCGCTGGATGGCCTTCATCAAGATCTGCATCCCGATCCCGAGGCGGCGATGAGCGGCCCGGTCCTCACCACGCGGCGCCCGCAGCTTCCGCATGTCGCGGTGGGCTGGCCGCTGCTGCCGGTGCCGGATGCGGAAGGGCGGCTGAACTGGCCCGATCCCGCGCGCTCCGTGCGCGAGACCATCGAGGCGCTGCTGCGCACCACGCCGGGCGAGCAGCTGATGCGCCCGCTGCTTGGCGCGGGACTGGAGGCGCTGCTGCACCAGCCGAACACGCTGGAGACCCGCGCCCGCGCGCATGACGCCATCACGCAGACGCTGCGCACCCATGAGAAGCGCATCCTGCTCGACCGCGTCGAGGTGGACCAGGGCAGCAACCCGGGCGAGCTGCTGGTGACCATCGCCTATCGGCTGGCACTGACCGGCGAGCCGGGCCGCATCGCGGCGCGCATTCCCGTCGGAGGAGGCTGATGCCCATCACGCCGCCCGCCCTCGACGATCGCGGCTTCGAGGATCTGGTTGCCGACCTGCTGCGGCGCATCCCTGCGCATACGCCGGAATGGACCAACCCGCGCGAGGGCGATCCCGGCCGCACGCTGATCGCCCTGTTCGCCTGGCTGGCGGACACCATCCTCTACCGCGCCAACCTGATCCCGGAGCGGCAGCGGCTGGCCTTCCTGCGGCTGCTCGGCGCCGGCATGCGGCCGGCGGTGCCGGCGCGCGGGATGCTGCAACTCACCATCGCCGATCCTGCGGCGACGCAGCCCGCGACGCTGCCGCTGCACAGCGCCATCGCCAAGCCGGTGCCCTTCGAGACGCTGAGCGAGGTCACGGTGCATGCCGTGGAAGGCGCCTGCTACATCAAGCGCAAGCCTGACCGCGACGAGGCGCGGCAGCTGCACGACCTGCTGCCGGATCTGCGCGAGCTCTATGGCATCGAGGGCCAGCCGGCCGGCTATGTCACCACCCGGATCTTCGAGGCGGCGGAACGGGACGGGCGCGACATCGTCGCCGAGAGCCGCGATGGCTGCCTCTGGGTCGCGCTGCTCGCGGCCCGCGCACTGCCGGCGCAGGTCGCGGCGGTGCGGGACGAGCTGGGCGGCGGCGCGGGCAATCGCCGGCGCGTGATCAACGTCGCCGTCGCGCCGGCGATCGCGATGCCGGAAGCCTTCGACGACATCGGCATCCGCGCCCGCATCCCGCATCTGTGGGAGGTCAGCACCGGCCGCGGCGAGGGCGACGATTTCCTGCCGCTGCAGGTGCTGGAGGATGGCAGCGCCGGGCTGACGCGCGCCGGCGTGGTGCGGCTGCTGCTGCCGGGCAAGGACGATCTCGGCGCGCCCTCCAACGACGTGCTGCAACAGTTGCGCGCCGGCGTCGGCGACCGGCCGCCGCGGCTCGACGATCCGGCGGTGGCGGGAAGGCTGGTCTGCTGGCTGCGGCTGCGGCCGGCGCCGGGCACGCGGCTGGCGTCTCTGCGCCTGGCCTGGGCAGGCGTGAACGCGGTGGCGATCGAGCAGCGGCGCACGCTGGGGCGTCAGACGCTGGGGCAGGGCACCGGCGCGTCCGACCTGGAATTGTCGCTCGGCGCCGGCTCGGTGGAAGCGGCGACGCTGCAGGTTGAGGTGGAGGAGGAGGAGGGCATGCGGCCCTGGCGCCTCGTTCCCGATGTCGCCGCCACCGGGCGCGACGACCGCGTGTTCAGCCTGGATGCGGAGGCCGGCAGCATCCGCTTCGGCGATGGCGTGCGCGGCATGGTGCCGGCGGCCGGGCGCATCGTGCAGGTGGTGCGGATGCGGGCGGGCGGCGGCGCCGCGGGCAACCTGCCGCCGGGCAGCATCAAGGCCATCGCGCTGCCCACCGGCGCGCCGCGGCTGAAGGTGGTGCAGCCGCTGGCAACAACCGGCGGTGCGGATGCCGAGACGCTGGCCGCGGCGGAAGCGCGCATCCCCGCGATGATCCGCCACGGCAACCGCGCGGTGACCGCCGCCGACTATTCCGAGCTTGCGCTGCGCTCGCCGGGCGTGCCGGTCGGGCGCGTGGAGGTGCTGGAACGCTTCGTGCCGGCGCAGCGCCGCGACGGCGTGCCGGGCGTCGTTTCCGTCATGGTGATCCCGGCGCGCGAGGGCACCGCCGCGCCGGCACCGCGCGCCGACCGGCCGATGCTGGAGACGGTGCATGCCTGGCTCGACGAGCGCCGGCCGCTTGCGACCGAGCTCTACGTGATCGGCGCGGACTACGTGCCGCTCGGTGTCTCCGCGGCCGTGGAGCTGGTGGACAGCACGCAGCGCGAGGCGGTGCTGGATGCGGTGGCGGAGGCGATCCGCCTGCATCTCTGGGCGCTGCCGCCGGGCGGGCCGGACGGCACCGGCTGGCCGCTCGGCCGTGCGGTGGACGACCGGCTGATCGAGACCGCGATCGGCCGCGTGCCCGGCGTGCGCGCGGTGGCCCCGGTGCACCTCTTCGCGCGCCGACCGAAGGAGCGGCGGTGGCGCATGGTGCCGGAGGATGCGACCGGCCGCGCACGCCTGCCGTTGCTGCGCTGGCAGATGCCGGAGCTGCTGATGCTCGCCGTGGCGGAAGGCGAGCGCGCCGCCACCTCGCTCGCGCCGGTGGTGGAGGCCAGCGCGGACGACGTGGCGGTACCCGTGGTGCCGGAGCGCTGCTGATGGATGCGAACGGGCT
Source organism: Falsiroseomonas sp. (assembly GCF_041690465.1). Lineage (GTDB taxonomy): Bacteria > Pseudomonadota > Alphaproteobacteria > Acetobacterales > Acetobacteraceae > Falsiroseomonas. Next base: position 169,849 of record NZ_JAWLHG010000002.1, read on the forward strand.
GCGCGTCTGGCAGGCGGCGGATCGGGCGGGGCTTCGCGCGCATGGTGCGCGTCGGCTCGGCTGGGATGCCGAAGGCCGCACGCTGCGCCTGGCGCGCCAGCAGGCCGCGCCGCTGATTGCCGAGGATGCGGATTTTGCGCGCGCCATGGCGCTGCGGCCTTCGCCGGTGCGCGATGCCGGCGGCAGCTTCGCCTGGTGGGATGGCGCGGCGGGTGTGCTCCGCGCGGCGGGCTTCGGTGCCGGCAGCACGCCGATCGCGCTGCCGCCCGACTCGCCACCCGGACTGCCGCAGCCGACCGACCTTGCCTGTGGCGCTGAGGAAATCCTCTACGTCGCGCGCAACGGCGCGGTGCTGCTGCTGGACCGTCGCGAGCGCTGGGCGCCGGCGCGCGTGGCGCGGGCAGGGTTCAGCGCCGACCGGCTGGTGCCCGCGCCGGATGGCGGCGTCTGGGTGCTGGACCGCACGGCGCGCCGGCTCGCACGCATCGAGGGCGTGCCGCTGCGCATCGGCGGCCTGCTCGGCGACGAGGCGGAGCGCTTCAACCCGGTCGAGCCGAACCCCGACCCGCCACGCCTGCGCCTGTTGCAGGAGGCGCGGCTGCCGGTGGAGGTCGAGCCGAAGCTGATCGCCGCATCGGTGGGCGGTCGGCTGGCGCTGCTCGCCTGGCGGGCAGATGCCGATGCGCTGGTCTTCACGCTGGAAGACGGCCGGCTGGTGCGGCGCTTCGCGCTGGCCGGGCTGCGCTTCCCCTATGCGCTCGCCTTCCTGGGCGAGGATCGCATCGCCGTGCTGGCCAGCGACGGCGCGCGGCCGGCCGCGCAGGCCTTCGTCTATGAGCTGGACGCGGCGGAGGAGGCGCTGCCGCTGGGGGAAATCCACCCGCTGGTTGCGCCCTGGCATGGCGGCTTCTGCAACGCGCTGGCCGCCGTGCCGGACTACCCGGTTGCCACCGGCGCGCCCGACACGCCGAGGGGGCTGCGTCGCCTGCGCGCGCTCTCCGGCGCGACCTATGCGCGCACCGGCTGGACGCTGCTCGGCCCGTTCGATGCCGGGCGGCCCGGCCATGTCTGGCATCGGCTGTTCCTCGAAGCCTCGCTGCCGCGCGGCAGCGGCGTGCGGGTCTGGGCGCATGCCGATGATGACGGCACACGGCCGCTGGCGCCCGCGCAGCCCGGCGCGCCGCCCTGGGCGCCGCATCTGTTCGGCGAGGCGGCGGTGGCGCGCCGGCCGCAGGCGCCGCGTGGCGCCTGGTGCGTCGAGCCGACCGAGATGCCCTTCGCCGCGCCGCTGCTGCCCTGCCCGGCCGAGCCCGACCGCGCCGGGCTGTTCACGGTCCTGCTGCAGCAGGAGGGCCGGCGCGTGCGCCGCATCGCCGGGCGGTATCTCTGGCTGCGGCTCGACCTGTTCGGTGACAGCCTGGCGACGCCGGAGATCGCGGCGATCCGGGTGCATGGCGAGCGCTTCGCCTGGCGCGACCGCTACCTGCCCGCGCTGTATCGCGAGACGCTCGCCGGCCGCGACGCGGTCGCGGCGGGTGGCGCCACCCCGCCCGATTTCCTCGACCGCTTCCTCGGCCTGTTCGAAGGCCCGCTGACGCAGCTCGAGGATCGCATCGTCGGTGCCTGGCGGCTGACCGACGCCGCCGGCGCGCCCGATCCCGCGCTGCCCTGGCTCGGGCGCTGGATCGGCATTGCGGAGGAACGCGGCGAGCCGCCGCAGCGGCTGCGCCAGCGCCTGCGCGCGGCGCCCTATACGGCGCGCTTGCATGGCACGCTCGGCGGCCTTCTGGCGGAGCTGGAGATGGCGACCGGCGGCGTGGTGGTGGAGGGCGGCCGCGTGGATCCCGCGCGCGGCGTGCCGCGGCCCGGGCATCTGGCACTTGCGGAGCTGGAAGGGCGCACGCTGCGCAGCCTGGTGCTCGCCGTCGGGGATCCCACCGTGGTGCTGGCGGGCGGGGCGGTGACGCGCGGCGAGATCGTGGTGGTCGAGGGCTTCCGCCTGCGCCGCACCTTCGCGACCATCCTCGGTGCGGACCTCGAGGAGGAGGACGATCCGCTCACCCTCGGCCTCGCGCCCTCCGGCAATTCCTTCGTCGGCGACACGCTGATCCTCGGCGACGATGCGCGGCGGGAGGTGCAGGCGCTGTTCTCCGCCGAGCTGCAATCCGCCGGCGAGCGCGCGGCAGTGGAGGCGTTCTTCCGCCGCCTCGCGCATCGCGTGCTGGTGCTGGTGCGCGCCTCGCCGCGCACGGTGGATACGCAGCGCCTCGCCACGCTCGCCGCCGCAACGGCGCCGGCGCATGTGGAGGTGAACCTGCTGCCCGCCTCGCGACCCTTGATGGTGGGTGCGGCCTCGCTGGTGGGCGTGGACAGCTTCCTCACGCCGAAGCCGCAGCCGGGCCGCGTGCGCCTGGATGCCACGCGGCTCGGCGAGGGCGACCAGGTGCAGGGCGAGGGGCGGCTGGATGCGCGTGGTGACGGCCCCGTCTCGCCGGCGCCGGTCGCGGTGGCGGACGGCCCGGCCGAGGTGTGGTCCGGCACCGGCTTTCTGCTGAGCGCCGCACGATCCGAGGCCGCGCCGGGCCGGCGCATCGCCCGCAACATCTGGACCTGGACCTGAGGGAGCGCCGACCATGCCGGAATTCAAGGTGAACGAACCCGTCGTCCAGCCGGAGCCGGTGGTGCGGGTGGAGGTGAATCCCGCGGCGCCGCTGCCGCTGGGTGCCAACCGCTTCCGCCTGGTCGTCGTGGACGACAGCGGGAACGAGAGCGAAGCGACCTTCCTCGACATCGTGGTGCGCGATGCGGAGCGGCCGACCGCGGTGCTGGACATCGTGGACGCGAATGGCCGCCGCATCGAGCCGGTGGTGGCGTCCGGCGCCTCCTTCATCCTGTCCGGCGCGCGGTCGAGCGATGTCGGAGGCGGGCGCGTGGTGGAGTACCGCTTCACGCTGGTGGAGCGCTGATCATGCCGGTGCTCGAACCGGGCCGGACCGTCGCGACGCGCGAGCCGACGCTCAGGGTCGAGAACCGCCTCGCGCCCGGCAGCTACGTGTTCCGCCTGACCGTGCTGGACGCCGCGCGGAACGAGAGCGCGCCGGTGGAGCTGACGGTGCGCGTGCTGCGCGCGGTGATCGATCCCGTCATCCGCCCCGACCTCGGCACCATCGTGCAACCCGTGATCAGACCGGTGATCCCGCGATGAACGACCTCCCGGACCCGCTGCTCGCCCGCCCTGCGCCGGAGCGGGTGAACTACGCCACCGGCGTGCTGCTCGATGCGCAGGACTTTCGGGACGAGCAGACCTATCACCGCGGCAGGCTTGCGCGGGCGCTCTCCGCGTTGCACGGCCATGGCACGGTCGCCGGGCTTCGCGTGCTGCCGCCGGCGACAGACGATGCCGAGCTGGAACTGCATGTCGCGCCCGGGCTGGCGCTGGATCGCCACGGACGGCTGATGGAGTTGCAGGCGCCCTGGTGCATCCGCCTGGCGCGCTGGTTCGCCGCGGCCGCGACGGCGGACCTCGTCGCCGCGCTGCATCGCGCGCCGCGCGTGGCGCCGCCGGCAGCGGTGGTGGTGGATGTGTTCCTCTCGGCCGCCGATTGCGCGCGCGCCAAGACGCCCGCCTTCGCCTCCGGACCCTTCGCGGCGCTGGATGCGGTGGTGCCGGCGCGGCTGGCGGAGACGCCGGTGCTGGAACTGGTGCCGCGTGCCGAGGGCGGGCCCGATCCCATCCCGTCGCCGCGCAACTTCTGGCCGGCCGCCGATGCCAGCGACGAGGACAAGCTGATCGCCGTGCTCGGCAGCTTCGAGACCGCCGGCCAGGATGGCGCGCTCGATCCGCTCACCGAGCATGTGGTGGGTCGCGAGGCTTCGGCCGTGCTGCTCGCGCGCGTCGCGATCCCTGTGACCCTGGCGGAGGACGCGCCTTCCGGCACGCGGCCGGCGCTCGACATGACGCAGCGCGTCTCGGTGGACAATGCGCTGCGTCCCTTCGTCTTCCTGCCCGGCAAGTGGCTCGGCCGCGCGCCCGATGCGGCGCCGCTGGTCCAGCCCTGAAGGAGGCAAGCCATGTCCGACCTGACGGCAAGCTCGGCCCGCACCCGGATCGACGTGGCGGAGGCCAGCGAGATCGCGCGCCTCGCCCGCGCCGGCGATCCCACCATCGTCGCGCGGGAGGAGGTGGAGGCGCTGCTCGGCCGCTCCGCTTTGGTGCTGGACGGGCTGCGGCGGCGGCCGCGCTACTTCGACGGGCGGTTCCTCACCGGCGCCGACCTCACGCGCGACCAGGAGTATGTGCGGCGGCGCCAGGCGGATCTTGCGCGCGCCACCGGCACCGGCGTCGTCGCAGGGCTGGAGGTGAGCCTGGAGGGCTCGGCCGGCAACGAGATGCTGGTGATCGAGCCGGGGCATGGCGTGACGCCCTCTGGCGATCTCGTGCTGGTCACCACGCGGCGCAGCTTCGCGCCGCTCGACCTGCCGGCGGTGGAGCGACTGGATGCGACGCTCGGCCTGCGCGCGGTGCCGCGCGCGCCGCTCGGCCGGCGAACGGGGCTTTTCCTGCTGGCGCTGCGGGCGGTGGAGTTCACCGCCAACCCGATCGCCGCCTATCCCACGCGCATCGATGGGCCGCGCCGCGTGGAGGATGGCGACGTGATCGAGGCGACCGCCGTCACGCTCATCCCCTGGCCGGATACCGGCGGCGCCGCCACGCTGGGCGAGGCGCGGCGCGCGCTGGCGCGCAGGTTCTTCCTCGGCGACGCGGTGGGCCTGCCGCAGGATGCGCTGCCGCTGGCGATGGTCGCGATGGAGCGCGGCGCGATCCGCTGGATCGACATGCCGCTGGTCCGCCGCGAGACCGGCGCCGACACGCCGCTGCAGGTGAGCCTCGGCGGGCGTCCGCGCGCGCTGGCCGAAGCCTTCGTGCTGCAGCACCAGTCGCATCTGGCCGATGTGCTGGAGGAGCGCGCGCGCGCCGGCCAGCCGGCGGGCTTCGCCGCGGCCGAGCATTTCGCCGCGCTGCCGGCGGCGGGGCTGCTGACGGCGGCCTCGATCCTGACGGATTCGCTCGGCTTCCGGCAGATCTGGTTTCCGCCAACGATGGAGGTGGATGTCAGCTTCGTGCCGGAGGACGAGATCCCGAGCCTGGTCGAGGAAAGCCTCGCCATGCCGCCGATCGACCTGCTCGGCGATGCGGAGGATCTGGACGCGACCGGCGTGGTGGTGCTGGCGCCGGTCTCCCGCGCGCGCCTCGCCCGTTTCCGGGCGCAGCTGGCGCAGCCTTCCTTCGCGGCGCGGCCCGATCCTGGCCAGGGGCTGCGCCGCGCGCCGCTGGCGGCGCTGGAGGCGATGCTGGCGCGGCGTTCGCGGGCGCGCGAGACGGCGCTGCGCGACGCCGAGGCCGAAGCCCGCGCGGCCGCGTCGGAGGCGGAGATCCGCGCCTGGACCACCGCCTGGGCGGAAGCGGTCGCCGCGCTGCCCGTGGCCGAAGGCGGCTCGCCGCTGCTGTGGTACGTCCGGCGCCGCGCGGTGGCCGACCGCGCCAGCATCACCGGCGTCGCCATCGCGGTGACGGGCGACGATGCCGGCCAGCAGCGCGCCACCGGTGAGCGGCTGGCCGCGCTTGGCCTGACGGAACGCGCGGAGCGCATCGCAACGGCGGCGACGCCCTTTGCCGAGGCGCGCATCGCCGCCCTGCTCGCCGCGCCGCGCATCGCCGCGCATGACATGCTGGTCGCCTCCGTGGTGCGTGACCTGGAACGCGCTCTGCCCGCCGAGGATGGTGACGCGCCGGTGGAGCGCGTCACGCCGGAGCGCGAAGCGGGTGGGCGCCTCACGCTGCCGGGCGCGCGCGAGCGCCTTGGGCAGCCCGCTGCGCTCGCCGGCCTACGCGATGCGCTGCGCGCGCCGACCCTCGGCCTGCCCGGCTCCCGCGCCGAGGAACTGCGCAACGTCCTCGCCGCGATCCGTGCCGAGAAGCCGGTGCCCGGCGAGATCACCGAGGCGGAGGTGCTGGCCGTCGCCGCTGCCTATGCCGGGCCGCGGCTGGGCGAGGGGCTGGAGCGGCTGGCGGCCACGCCGACGAGAATCCCCGCCGCCGGCCAGGTCTGGATCGGCGACCAGGGGCGCGCGGTGGAGCTGGACGGCGTGCTGCGCGCGATCGACGCCGCCGACCTGCCGCGCTTTGCCGAGCGCCTCGCCAAGGCGGCCGATGCGAAGGACGCAGCCGCGCTGGAGAAGCTGATCGTCGAGGAAGGCTGACCGGCCATGCGCATCCTCTCCGCCATCGACGCGCCGCTGGCCGACGAGCACGTGATCGGCACCGATCCGCCGCTGCGGCCGGAACTGCCGGGCGTCTGGCGGCGGCGCATCAACCCCTTCACCGGCCGCGTGCTTTCCGACCGCGCGCTGACGGCGGAGCAGGAGGCGCGCGCGGGCGTGCAGCGGCTGCGCGGGGAGTCGGTGACCGCCGGCATCATCGCCGGCCTCGACCTGCTGGCGGAGCCCGACGGCTTCGGCCAGGCGCCGGATGCGGCCTGGGTGCAGGTGCTGCCGGGGTCCGGCCTGACGCGCGCGGGCGAGGATGTGGTGGTCGCGGCGCCGCGCCGCCTGCGTCTGGCCGACCTGCCGGTGCGTGCGCGGGTGGACCAGCTGGATGCCATCGCGGCTGGCGACGATGCGGGCGGCACCGCTTCGTCTTCCGGCGTGCTGCTGCCGCGCCGCATCGGGCCGATGCTCGGCGCGCTGCTCGATGCGCCGGCGGCCGCCGACCTGCCGCGCGTTGCGGTGCTGGTGGCCGAGCCGGTGACGGCGACCATCCTCGCCGGCCCGCGCGACGATTGCCCGCCCGATCCGCGCGACGATCCCTATGACGATCTGCAGCGCATCGATGGTTGCCGGCTGGTGCTGGATGTCTGGCCCGCGGAGCTCGCGGCGTACGCGCTGCCGCCGCCCGGCGCGCTGCGCCGCAACCGCCTGGCCGAGCGCGTCTTCACCGCCGAGGCGCGCTTCGGTGCGGGCGGGATGCATCCCTGGGAAGGGCTCGGCGTGCCGCTGGCGGTGGTGGCCTTCGCGGAGGATTGGACGCTCGATTTCCGCGACCGCGCCGTGGTGGTGCGGATGGGCGGGCAGCCGCGGCCGCGGCGCGCGCTGGTGCCGGGGCGGGGCGATGCGCTGCTGTGGCAGGCGAGGCTCGCGCAGCTTGTCGAGCATCTCGGCGCGCTGCCGGATCTTTCACCTGCCACCGTTCGTGGTGCGCTGCATCACCTGCCGCCGGTCGGCGTGCTGCCGGCTTCCCTGGTCGATCTCGCGACGAAGCGGCAGTTCCTGTTCCCGCCGGGCTTTGCTCTGAGCGCCGCGCCGGTGCCGCTCGGCGAGCTGGAGTTGGTGCTGCGCGCGAGTGCGGGCCTCGCGCCGCTCGACCTCGAGGCGCCGGAGGAGGTGGACCTGCTCGTCCCGGTGCCGGACCGCGTGTACGAGCCCGGGCTGCTGCTGACTGCCGAGGTGGATCCCGCCTTCGCGCGCGCCGTCGCGCGCTACACGGCGGACCGCACGGGATGGCTGGTGCGCCGCGAGATGGTGCGGCGCCGGCGCGACCTGCTGCTGGATGCGATCACCGGCGAGCGCCCGACCTGGCCGGCAGCGGATGCGACGGCGGCGGAAGTGCTGCCCGATCCGGCCGGCCGTGCGCCGGTGGGCTGCACGCGGGTGCGCCGGCTGCCGGCGACCGCGGGGCAGGCGCGCGCACAGGCGATGCTGCGTGCCGGCAGCTCGCTGCCCATGCGCAAGGGCGACCGGCTGTTCCTCTGGCTGCGCGCCGGCGCCGGTGTCACCGGCATCGCGCTGCGGCTCGGTGCGAACACCTCGACGTCAGGCGCCGGGGGGCTGAGCGGCGCGGTCTATTGGGGCGCGCCGGCGGGCCTGATCAGCCCCACCTCCGACCCGCAGCTGGCGCTGCGGCGGCAGGGCGACGTGCCGGCTGCCGGCGCCTGGACGCGGATGGAGGTGCCGGCTGCGTCGCGCTGGGATGCCAATGGCGGCACGCTGGAAGGCCTGGCGCTGGACGGGATCGAGGTCTCGGCGATCGGCGGCACGGCGGAGTGGGGCCCGGTCGGGCGCATCTCGGCCGACGCCATGGAGGCGGTGTGGATCGCCGACGACGCGCCACCGGGCAGCGAGCTGACGGAGACCGGCCGCGCCGGCCCCGGCTGGACGCAGATCCCCGCCGCAACGGGCGAGGAGCCGCCGGCGGAGGATGGCTACGGCACCGCGGAATCCGGCGGCGTGCGCGCGATCGTCGCCAGCACCGCCTTCCGCGCGCGCTGGACGCAGCCCTTCCTGGCGAACGAGATGCAGCGCCTGCAGGAGATCGGGCTGGATCGCTTCATCGCCGATGCCGAGGCGCGGCTGGCAGCGACGAATGACCGCATCGACCTCGGCTTCGTGCGCGCGCAGGCCGACATCTACCGGCTGCGCCAGCTGGTGCTCGGCGGCGATGCGGCCGCGCGGCTGGTCACCTCGCCGGCGCTGGCCGGCATCGCGACCCGCGACGAAAGCGCGCGCGCCCGCGCGGATGACCTCGCCGGCTACCTGAAGGCCGCCTGGCAGACCTCGCCCGCGCGCGATCCGAACGAGCCGCTGGAGACGCAGCCCAAGCCAAGGACGCCGAGCGACACGATCATCGGCGCCGGCCCTGGCGATGCGCCGGTGGCCTTCGATCCGCGCAGCAGTGGCGGTATTCTCGGCGCGATCAACCAGCCGCTCTTCACCGCCAACCTCTCGTTCCTCAATCTCCGGCAGACGACGACGCGCACCACCAGCATCGCCGGCCTCGCCGCCGGCTTCACGCGCGGCGTGGAGGCCGCGGACATCCGTGCGCAGCTTCCGCTGATCGGCCGTGTCGAGCGCACCGCGAGCATCGCCGAGCGGCTCGCCCCGCCGCCCTCGCTGGAGGCGCAGCGCTATGCGCTCGAAGGCAAGATGGCGCTGGTCGCGGCGGTCGCCTCGCTGATCGGCGCGGATGGCGGGGAGGCGACCGGCATCGCGCTCGGCGACCTGCCTGCGCCCGGCTTCCGGTTCGTGGAAGGCACCGCGACGACGCCGACGCTGGCCGATGTGATCGCCGACCTGGAGAAGCCGCGCGACCGCGCGACCGTGGACACCGACGATGTGCGGGACGGCACGCATGAGGCGCAGTTCTTCGGCGCCGGCGCCAGTGCGGTGGACAACAGCATCGCCCTGCTGCGCCATATCGAGGGCCGCGCCGCGCTGTACTCCCGCCTGATCGCGGAGGCGAAGGCGCTGCGAACGGAGCTCGCCGGGCGCATCGCCGGCGCCGATGCGCGGCTGCGCAGCATCGGCGTGGAGGTGGAGGAAGCGCGCCACGACCTCGGCGTCGCCGATGCGCTGCTGGCGGAGGAGACGCAGCGCGTGGCGGCGCTGAATGCAAGGCGGCAGGCGGTGCTGGCCTCGCATGTCACCGCCATCGCCTATCGCCGCGCGCGCCAGGCGGATCGCGCCCTGGTCACGCCGACGGCGCCCGCCGTCGCCGGGCTGGTGCCGGAACCCGCCGCCGCCTGCCTCGATGCGCATGAGGAGGTGCCGGAGGAGATCCGCGACTATGTCGCGCTGTTCCGCGAGGCGCCGGTGGCCTGGTTCCCGCATGTCGCGAAGCGGCTGGCGCTGCTGGACCGGCTGGAGGCGGCGCGCGCGGCGCTCGCGGCCTCGCGCATCCGGGCCGCGCTGGCGTTCGAACCGGTGCCGGTGGTGGCGAGTGCGCCGAGGCTGCTCGGCGTGGTGCATCGCGTGATCGCGGCGCAGCGTGCGGCGCTGGAGCCGCGGCGGCTGGAGGCGGTGCGGATCGATCTTGCCGCCGTCGCGACGCTGGATCTCAGCGGCATCCGGCGGCTGGTGAATGAACGCGCGAGCCTCGGCGATCTCGCTTCCGGCGAGCACAACCGGCCGGAACTCGCGCGCCGTGCCTCGGCGGAGATCGAGGATGTCGGGCGCGTCGCCGCCTGCCTGCATGCGGCCTTCGGCGAGGCGGAGCCGGCCATCCGGCTCGGCTGGGCGGAGCTGCTCTCGGGCTTCGACGAGCCGGCGCCGCTCGCGACCCTCGCCGGCCTGCCGGGCTGGAGCGAATTGCCGATTGCGCTGCGCCGTCGCCAGCAGGGACTGGTGGACTGGCTGTTGAGCCGTATCGCACGCGACATCCCGCGCGCCGAGGCGGCGATGAACGAGCTGGTGCGCGTCTGCCTGCTGATGGCCGCGCATGCACCGCTCGACCGCGTCATCCCGGCGCGGCTGGTGGCGCCGGTGACGGTGCGGCCGGGCGTGCGGCTGGATCTTGCGCTCGACATCAAGGTGGCGCGCGTGGGGATGACGGCGCTGCTGCGCGATGCGGAGGCGCGGCCGGTCGGCACGGCGGTGGTGGAGGACCTCGGCGAGGGGATCGCGCGCGCGCGCATCGTCAAGGGGCTGACGACGAGCGCCGTGACCCTCGCGGCGGGGCTGCGCGTGGAGCTGACGGGATAGGCGGATGGCGCAGCTCGCCGTCTCGCGCCTGCGACTGCGCGGCCCGCCGGCGCTGGCCTTCCGCGCCAACGCGCGGGCGGAGGAGGCGCTGCGCCTGGCCGCGCCGGAGGGCGAGCGGCTGCTGGTGCTCCGCCGCTTGGCGCTTGGGCGCTTGCCGGTGACCGGCGGTGCGGCGCTGTGGGAGGCACGCGCCGGCCTGGCGCTGCGCGAGGCGGGCGCGCGCGCGGTGCACGCGCTCTCGCCCGGCGCGGCGGCGGTGGAGGCGGTGTGGTTCGCCTCGGTGGCGGAGGCGCGCTGGCTGCTGCTGCGCGAGCTGGCGGCGGGGCGGTGGCCGGAGGCGTGGTTCTGGCGCCTGGCGGTGCCGGGTTGGCGCGGCCTGAGCCTGGCGGCATGGGTGCCGCGCCTGATCGCGGCGGGGATGCGCGACGCGGAGAGCGAGGTCGCACTGGCGCGCGCGGTGCTGCGCTTGGCGGAAGCGGGGCTGCTGCCGCGAGTGGTGCAGGCGCTGGAGGCCGCGCCAGCGCCGCCGCGCGCGGAGCCGGCGCAGGTGGCGGCGCCGCGCAGCAGCGCGCCGGCGCGCGGCGGCCGGATGGCGGTGGAGGCGCCGCGCCTCGCCGTCCGGCTGATGGACCGTCACGCGGCGGTGGCGCGCGCGAGGCTGCTGGCGGCGATGCGCGCCGCGCCGCCGCAAGGCCGCGCCGCGGCTTGGCTGGCGCGGCTGGCGCTGCTGGCCGCGGCGCCGGAAGCCGCGGCGCAGCCCGATCTGCTCGTCGCCATGACCGAGGCGGTGATCGCTGGGGAGGGCACGCCGGCCGCTGCGCCGCGTGGCGCCATGCCGCAGGCCGCGCCGGCCGCACAGGTCGCTTCGTCCCGCGAAGCGCAGGCGCGACCCGGCGGCAGCGGGCCGCTTCCCGATGCGCGCCCGATCTCTCCGCCGGCTACGCCTCGCCGCCGCACGCCGCCGGCCGGGGAAGCGCAGCCCGATCCGGCGGCCGTGGTGGCGCGCGCACGGCCGGCCGCCGCCACGCCGGATGATGATGCGGAGCGCTTCAGCCGCGCCGCAGGCGTGCTGCTGCTGGTGCGGCCGCTCGCGCGCATGGGCCTGCCCGGTTGGCTCGACCGCCATCCGGTCCTCGCCGCGTCCGGCTTCGTACGCGCGCTGCTTCGCCATGTGGCCCTGCGCATGCGGGTGCCGGCGGAGGATCCGCTGCTCGGCCTGCTGCCGGCCGAGGACGCGCTGCCGGGGACGGCGCTCGATGCCTGGCGCGTCGGCCTGGACCGCTGGCTGCGCCGGCGCGCGCGGCGGCGCCTGGCGGAGGTCGCGCGCCGGCCCGGCTGGCTCGCCTGCACGGAGGACCGGATCGCCGTCCGCTTCCCCGCCGACGCCGCCGATGCGCGCCTGCGCCGCCTGGCGCTGGATGTGGATCCCGGCTGGGTGCCGTGGCTCGGCCTCGCCATCCGCTACCATTTCCGCGACGATGCGGTGCCATGACAGCGGATGGTCGCGCACCGGACCCCGGCTTTGGGACGCTCGCGGTGGCGGCGCTGGCGCTGCGCGCGCTGCCCGCGCAGGCGCCGGCCCTGGCTGAGGGATGGAACGCGGCCATGCTCGCCCCGGCCGTCGCCGCGCTGCGCGCCGCGCCCGCCGCGCAGGACCGGCGGCTGGCGGCGGTGGCGGAGGCGCTGGCGCTGACCGATGCGGAGCTGATGGCCGTCGCGCTCTGCCGTGCCGCGGAGACGGATGCCTCGGTGGCGCGCGCGGTGGCGGAGGCGCAATCGGGCCTCGGCGGCTCGCGCCCGCTGCTCGGCCTCGCCGCTGCGGTGCTGGAACCGCTGGGGGCGACGGTGGCCGGGCTTGGCTGCGGTGGCGCGATCGCGTGCGGGCTGCTGCAGCTCGGCGAGGAACGTGCGGCCTTGCCGGAACGCAGCCTGGTCCTGCCGCTGCCGCTGCTCGCCGCGCTGGAGGGACGGGCGATGGCGCCGGAGGGCGTGCGCATCGCCACCCCGCCCGCCATCCCGCTGACCGCGGCCACGCGCGAGCAGGCGCGGCTGCGTGCGCGATTGCTCGGCGAAGCGAGGCGCGCCGGACTGGTGATCCGCTCCGCCTCGGCGGCCGAGGCGCTGGCGGTGGCGGGCGAGGTGGCGGCCTCGCTCGGCCTGGGCCTCGCGCGGATCGAGGCGGAGCCGCCGGCGGGTCTTGCGCCCTGGCTGATCGCCGCCGATTGCCTGCCGGTCTTCGCGCCGCGGCCGGGCCCCGGGGAACGCTGGGCGCTGCCGGCGCTCGCACCCTATGACGGTCCCTGGATCCTGCTGCCCGGCCTCGACGGTGCGGTGGAGGCGGAGGCGCCGCCCGATGAATGGCTGCTGCCGGTTCCGGCGCCGGCCGAACGCGTCGCCTTGTGGCGGGACCATGGCGTGCCGGAGGAAGACGCCGCGCGCGCCGGCGCCGCGTTCCGCCAGGGCGCGGGCCGCATCGCCGAAGCGGCGGCGCGCGCCCGCCTGGCCGCCGCGCGCGCGGGGCGTGCCGCGCCCGCCTGGCCGGATGTCACCGCCGGTGTCGCGGGCAACGCCGCGACGCTCGATGCGCTCGCGCGGCGCAGCGCGGACCGGGTGGAGGAGGACGCGCTCGTGCTGCCCGCAACGCTGCGGGCCGCGCTGCACGGGCTGCTGGCGCGGGCGGAGCTGCGCGGGCGGCTCTCCGAAGGGCTCGGCCCCGCCATCGCGGCGCGCGACCGGCCGGGGCTGCGCGCTCTGCTGGTCGGCGAGAGCGGCACCGGCAAGACGCTCGCGGCGCACTGGCTGGCGACGCGCCTCGGCCTGCCGCTCTACCGCGTGGACCTCGCGGCGCTGACCAGCAAGTGGATCGGCGAGACGGAGAAGAACCTCTCCGCCATCCTCGGCGCGGCGGAGCACGCCGATGTGCTGCTGTTCTTCGACGAGGCGGACGCGCTGTTCGCCGCCCGCACGGATGTCGGCGACGCCAATGACCGCTTCGCCAATGCGCAGACCAACTACCTGTTGCAACGCATCGAGGAGTTCGACGGCATCGCGCTGCTGGCCAGCAACAGCCGCGAGCGCTTCGATCCCGCTTTCGTGCGGCGGCTCGACGCGATCCTGGAATTCCCGCTGCCTGAGGCGCCGGCGCGCCGCGCGCTGTGGGATGCGCATCTCGGCGCTGCGCACGCCTTGCCGGCCGAGGCGCTGGACAGGCTGGCGGTCTCGGTGGACCTCGCGGGCGGGCATATCCGCAACGTCGTGCTCGCCGCCGCCGCGCGGGCGAAGGCCGAGGCGCGGCGGATCGGCTGGCCCGACGTGACGGCCGCCATCGCCGAGGAATACGCCAAGCTCGCGCGCCCGCCGCCGGACCTGCCGCCATGGGCGTGACGCCGATGCGCGCCCTGGCGCCGGAGCGTGAGCGCGGGCCGGTGATCCGCCGCCCGGCCTCGCCGCTGCGCGTGCCGGAGGCCCCGGTCGCCGACCGCGTCACCCCCACCGCCGCGCCGCCGCGCCCGGCCTGGCTGCGGCCCACGGAGCCGGCACCGCCGCGCGGCGGGCCGGACCGGATGGATGCGTCGGCGGATGCGCCGGAGGGCCGGCGGCTCGATGGCTCCCACGGCGTTGCGGACCAAGGCGATGCGGTTCGCGAGGGCGATGCGGCCGCACCGCGCGAGGCGGGTGCGGAGGTTGTCGCCGCAGGCACGGGCGCGGCGCAGGAGGGCGGTGACGGTCTCGCCGCCGCGCGGGTCGAGATGGTGCCGGAGCCGGAGACTGGCCCGGTCACGTTACCAACGGCTTCGCTCGGCCTGCCACCGACCTCGGTTGCCTTCGATGCGCCGCTGCGCCTCGAATTGCGGCCGGAGCGCCCGGCACAGGAACGCACGCCGGAGCTCGACCGCCACGCCGACATCTTCGCCGCGGCCGCCACGGCCGCCGCGCGGCTGCATGCCGAACTGATCAGGCTCGCGGCGCGGGAGGCGGATGCGGCGCGCGACGGCGAAGCGCGCCGCGCCACGCTGCGCCAGCGCGACCTGGACGGTGCGCTCGGCCTCCTCGGCACCGAGCTCGCGGAAGCACGCGGCGTGCTGGCCTCCGGCGAGGCCGAGTGCCACGCGCTGATCGCCGCCGCGTCGCGCGAAGCCCGCGCCAGCATCCGCGGCGCCGCCCGCCGCGCCAACGCAGCGCTCACGGCCAAGGCGACGGAGGTGGCGCGGGACACCGGCGAGGGCGGCACCGAGCGCCGCCGTGCGGATGCCGTCGCCACCGGCGCCGATGGCCGCATCGCCGAGCTGCGCCGCATCGGCATCCAGGCGGCCGATGCGCTGCGTGCGCTCTCCACGACGCCCACCGCCGCCTATCCGGAGGCAGGCGAGGCGCTGACCTCGGCGAAGAACGAAGCGATCGTCGAACGCCTGCCGCCGCGCGCGACGGAGCGCGAGCGGGTGATGCGCAGCGGCACCACCGGCATGGCGAACAACCTGACGCCCACGGTGGAACGGCTGCGCACCGACATCACCAATGCCTTCGCGCCGTTCCGCCAGATGGAGCAGACTCTGACCGTCACCGCGCCGGCCGCCGTGACGCGCACGCGGGATGCGGCGCTGGAGCAGGTGCGCAGCACCGCCACCTCCCTGACCGCCGCCGTCACCGCCGGCCGCGCACGCAGCGAGGCGGCGCTGGTGCGCCAGCACGATGCCGCGCGGCGGCAGGCGGCGGAGGGCGGACGCCGCCGCGCCGCCGCGGAGCGCGATAACGCCGCGCGCCAGGCCGGTGGCCAGATCCAGGCGGCGACCGGACTGGCCGCGGCGCAAGGGGCTGCGCTGCGCGCGCTGGTCGCCAGGCTGCGGCCGGAGCAGCGGCGGCCGGCGCCGGAATTCGCCACGCTGGTGGTCCGCAGCGCGGAAGGGCTGCGCGAACGGCTCGCCGAGACCGCCGCGACCGCCGCGCCGCGCATCGCCCGCAGCGGCGCCGAGCGCCGCGCTGCGCAGGACGCGGCGGCGCAGGATGCCTCGGCGCGCATCGCCGGCTCGGTCGGCGAGCAGGCGGCGCAGATCCTCGGGGCCGCGCAGGAGACCGGTGATGCGCTGCGCCGCCAGGTGGAGGACGGCACGACCAGCTTCCGGACGGTCGCGCGGCCCGTGACGCGCTCGATCGGCGGCTACATCGAGCCGATCCGCCGCAGCTATGCGACGCAGCTCGCCGATCTGCGCACCCGCATCACCAATCTGGGCACCGAGATCACCACCATCCTGAACGAGGGCCGCGGCACGGCGGCGGGCGCCGCGGCCGACAGCGCCGCGCCACCCGCGCCACCGGCGGCGCCGATCGAAGGCGGTGCGCGCTCCGCGCGCGAATTCGTGGAGCGCGCCCGCGGCGTCGCGCAGGACGCCAGGACCGAGGCCGAGATCGCCGCCTTCGCCGGCCGCGTCGGCACCGCCGTCCGCAGCGACGTCAATACGCGCACCACCTCCATCATGAACGGGCTGAACGACTGGATCGGGCCGGATGTGGAGATGGTGATGAGCGGGCTGCGCGGGCTCACGCGCCGGCGTGCGCAGGCGGTGATCGCGCGCTACGCCGAACGCCCGGGCGGCAATCTGCGCGCCACGATCAGGCGCCGCTTCCTCGACAACTTCTCCTTCCCCGGCACCATCCGCCACAACATCAACGCGGCGATGAACTACCTGAACGGCGATGCCGAGCGCGGTGCGCTGTCGGAGATGCAGGCTGCCGTGAACATGTGGAACGACGAGGCGCGGGTGGAGCGCGTGCAGCGTTCGCTGACGCCGGCGCAGGCCACAGCGCTGCGCGGCATGCCCGGCGCCGAGGCGATCCTCAACGACATCCGCGACGACCTCGACGGCGCCGACCGCCAGGTGTTCGAGGCTCTGCGCGCGGCGACACCCGAGAGCATCGGCCGGGCCAATGCCATCCGCCTGGCCGGCGAGGTGGATCGCGGCCGAGCCCAGCGCGGCTACCGCGCCGCCGATCGCACCGCCGATGCCATCGCCGCCGCCGCCCGCAATGCGGGAAGCGACCGCCTTTCCGGCATGTCCGACCTGCCGGAGCTGGAGACCGAGGCGGAACGCACCGCGCGCCGGGAAGCGGTGTGGCGCAGCACCGTCACCGGCTTCGCCAGCGTCCGCCCGCTGCCGCGCGAGCCCGGTGCTGCGGGCGCCACCGGCCCGCCGACGCTGGAGCAGGGCCAGGCCGCGCTGATCGCCGCTGCCACCGGCGAACGCGACTACATCGTGCAGACCCACGCCGGCGGCCCGCATGGCGGCGGCCGCTACGAGGTGGTGCGCGAGGGCGTGGATGCGCACCACGCGCGGCAGATCACCGCAATCGTCCGCCACGGGCCGGAGAGCGCGGAGGCCTCGGCCGCCGCGCTGGTGGTGGAGATGAACCGGCCCGGTGGCCGGCCCGATCCTGCGCGCCTGGACGCCGCGACCTGGGATGCCGCGCTGAACCCGGCGCTGGCCGGCAACACGCCCGAGGCGCGTCGTCGTCGCGACGAGGCGCTGGCGCGGCGCGACCGCGTCTTCGCGCTGTACGAGGACTACACGCGCGGCCCGCACGCCACCGGCCCGCCGCGCAGCCCGGAGATGGTGCGCCGGGAATTGCAGGCCGAGGTGCGCGGCCGCTTCGGACAGGAGGATCCGGCCGGCGCCTATGCCGCCTCCACGCTTGAGGATGCGCGCGCCACCACCGATCGCAGCCGTGCCGATGCTGCCGTGGCCGCCTTCAACTATGCGGTGGAGGGCACCGGCACGCGGGTGGACGTGCTGCGGCGGCAGTTCGGGCGCATGACGCGCGAGCAGGTGGACCAGGCCGTCACCGCCTACAATGCCGCACATCCGAACGGACCCTCGCTCTACGCCCGGCTCGGCATCCATGGCGAGGGCAACTGGGTCGTTTCCGAGCTGTCGGGCGACGAGCGGCTGGAGATCGAGCGCGCCTCGCTCGGCGTGCCGCAGAACGACATGGAACGTGCCGAGCTCGCCGCGCTGACGGCGCGCCAGCAGATCCGCGAATCCGGCGTGCTGGGGCGGTTCCTCGCCGGCGACGAATACGGCTACCTGAAGGAGGATTACGCCAGCCTGCTCTCCGGCATGGGCGTCTCGGAGGGCAGCTTCGACCGGCGCGGACGGCTGATCCGTGCCCGCGATCCGGCGACGGGCGCGATGCTGCCGGTGGGGCATTTCAACGCCGCGGGCGACTTCGTGCCGCCGCGCGAGGGCTCGCGCGAGGAGTTCGAGGTGGCGATGGGCCTGGCGAAGCTCTCTGCCGAATCCTACTCGCTGGCGACCGACCGCATCGCCAGCGCGGTGACGATGGCGCTGATGGTGACGGCGGCGATCGTCACCACCGCGCTGACCGGCGGCGCCGCGGCCTCCATCTGGATCCCGGTGCTGGTGACCGCGGGGGCGGGGCTGGCCGGCATGGGGATGAGCGCGCTGATCAAGGGCGGCCGCTATGGGCATGAGGAAGCCGCGCGCGACCTGGTGATGACGGTGGTGCAGGCGGCGACCGCCGGCCTCGGCGCCGCGGCCACCACGGCGCTGCGTGGCGGCGCGCCGGCGCTGCGTGCGGCGGCCGGCAGCATGCGCGTGAGCGAGACGGCGATGGAGACGGCGATGGCCGCCGGCGGCCGTACCGGCATGCGCGCCGCGCTGACCCTGGGCGAGGAGGCGGTGATCGGCGGCGCCAGCAACATGGTGAACGGCATGGCCGGCGCGATGATGGACCCGACCAACTGGCATGGCGGCGAATACGGCACGGAAGTCGGCCATGCGGCGCTGCGCAGCTTCTTCTCGGGTGTGATCGGCGCGGGCGCGATGCGGCCCTTCGCGGGGGCGGCGGGTTCCAGCTCCGCCCTGGTGCGGCGCGGCGGGCGGGCGATCGGGCAGGGGTTCGCTGGCAGCGCAACGCGCGCGACCGAGATCGGCTACGAGCATGGGCGCGGTCGGCATCGCGCCAGCACGGCGGCGACCGTCTCCGACATTCTCGGCGCCGGCGCGCAGGGCTTCGTGCAGGGGCTGGGCGAGGCGCGCGCGGAGGATGCGGCGCGCCTGCGCGCGGCACGTCGTGCGGCTGCGGGGCGCGCGGCGGACGCCGCGGAACCTCCGGCGCCGGCGCCTGTCGCGCGCCCGGCTGCCGAGCCGGCGGCGGAGCCGGCCGTCGCGCGCCCTGGGCCGGTGCCGCGGGTCGGCGATGCGGATGACGCGCCGAAACTCGTCACCCGTCGCCCGCCGCCTTCGCCGGAGGAGGAGCCGACGGTCATCACGCGTCGGCCGCCGCCTTTGCCGGAGGAGGAGCCGACAGTCATCACGCGTCGCCCGCCGCCCTCGCCGGAGGAGGAGCCGACCGTCATCACGCGTCGCCCGCCGCCCTCGCCGGAGGAGGAGCCGACGGTCATCATGCGTCGGCCGCCGCCCTCGCCGGAGGAGGAGCCGACGCTTGTCACGCGCCGGCCGCCGCCTTCGCCGGAGGAGGAACCGACGGTCATCATGCGTCGGCCGCCGCCTTCGCCGGAGGAGGAGCCGACGCTTGTCACCCGCCGGCCGCCGCCCTCGCCGGATGAGGAACCGACGGTCATCACGCGTCGCCCCGCGCCGCCCGAGGAGGTGGAACTCGTCCGCCTGCCGGAGATGACGGTGATGATGGACCCCAACCCGCACGACCTGAACGCGGCGATCGCGAACTACGCCGCGATGATCCGCGACGACCCGACGCGGGAGGCGGCGATCTACCGCAACCCGGTCACCGGGGAATACGTGGTCGTGCAGGGCGTGGAGAACACCGTCTTCGTCGGCCGCAACGCTGCCGGTCAGAGCGAGGCACCGGTCGGCAGCGGCTACGCGCAGCGATGGAAGGAATTGCTGGACCACGACATCGGCCACTGGGTGCTGGAGGAGCATTTCCATCCGCCCGATCCCCGGAACCCGCAGCAGACCGGGTTCGGTCGCCGCATCCCGAGCGGGGCGCATGGCGATCTCGGCGTGGTGGCCTTCGATTCGGCACAGTCCGGAGGCGGCCCGCGCAGCTCTCGGATCACCTATGTGCACGAAGGGAAGTGGGGATACACGGATTTCGGCTTCGACCCGAACTCCAGGACCGCACGCTACTGGGTGGAGATCGACAACCCCTTCACCGGCAGGCGCGAGCGCTACGACTTCGCGAGCACCGCCGCCTATGATGCCTGGGCCAACCGGGCCGCCGGCATACCGCTGCCGCCATCCTCGCCGGTTGGCGGCACCACCCCCTCGCATCCGGTGGTGCCGCGCAGCGATGCGCCCCTTGGCCCGACATCCGCAGGTGCCATCGTCGTCCCCGCACGTCCGCCGGCGCCGGCGCCGTCGCCGCGCCCGGCCCGCCCGCCGCCGACCGTCGCGGAGGAAGCCACCACCGCACGCGCCGTGGAGGCCGCCCGCGACGCCCGCCCGCCGGGCCGCGGCAGGGATATCGGCATCACGGTTCGCGACTCCGACGACACCATCCTGGTGAGCCTGCCGCGCCCGGACGGCGGCGCCGATGCGCGCACCCACGTCCGCGCGCGGATCGTGGTGGAACCCGGCGCGCCCGGCGATGCGCCGGTGCGCTTCGAGCGCAACCCGCCCGGCGGCACGATCCGCGAGGCCGATGGCTCCTACGTCATCCGCATCCGCGCCGATGCCGACCCGGCCGAGATCGCCCCCGGCCTGGCGGGCGGCTTCGCCCGGATGCAGCGGGCCGAGGAAGCGCGCATCCGCCGCGGCGACAACGAGCTGCCGCCCGAAGGCCCGCCCGCGCTGGCGCCGGGCGCGCCGCTCGACCGCCCGCTCAGCATCGGGGATCGCGCGCGGCTGGCCGCGCTGCGGGCGCGGATGGTGCATCTCGATGCGCGGGAGCGGGCCTTGCAGGCGGACCAGCGCGAGGCGAACCTGCCGCCCGCCGAGAGCGCCGCCCGGCAGGCGGAGATCGACGCCTTGCGCGCCGCGGCGCGCGGCGCCGTGCGCGATCTCGGCCTGGCCGATGACGCCGAGGTGCTGCCGCGGCTCGCCCGGCTGCTCGATGATCCGGGGATGGATGCGGACGGGCTGCGGCTGCTGCGGCGCGCGGTGGAGGATGCGAATGCCGGCGCCGATCCGGTGCTGCACCTGCCGGATGGCCCGGCCGTGGCGCCGCGCGGACCGGCAACGCCGGCCGAGACCTACCGCGCGGAACAGCGGCTGCTGCGGCTCCGCCGCTCGGTGGTGGATGATGCGGTGCGCCGGCTGGCGACGACCCACCCGGATGCCGCCGACACCGTGCGCCACCTGCTCGACCTGGCGCCGGAGCCGGTGCGCGCGGCGCTGACCGCCGAGACGCCGGCGGCGCGCCGCGCCGCGGTCGCGGCGTTGCGCAACGCGCTGCGCGAGGCCGGCATGCCGCCCGCCGCGGTGCAGGCGGAGCTGCGCCGGCTCGGCAGCCTGTGGCGGGAGGCGGCGGTGGCGCGCGCGGTGGGCCATGCCACCGGCTACGCCGCCAACCGCGCCGCCATCGGCCGGCTGTCCGAGCCGCTGCGCGGCTGGGCGCGCGACCATCCGACCATCGCGCATCTGGCCGGCGCCGATCCCGCGCATCTCCGGCACCGGTTCCAGCGCTTCCTGACCAAGGACGAATACGCCGCGGTGCGCAACAGCCCGGACGCCTTCGAAGGCTACCTGCAGCGCCATGAGGAGGCGATGCTGCGCCCTGCCGTGGCGGAGGCCGAGGCGGCGCGCCACCTGGCCGCGCTGTTCGATGCCTTCGTGCTGCGCGGCGGCCCGGCCGGCGACCGCTTCGGCCGCGGCAGCCATGGCCCGAACGACCCGGGCATCGACCTGGTGCTGGTGGCGCGCACGCCGCCCGGCGTGGAGCGGCCGGAGGGCTCGCGCGTGCCGGTGATCCTCGGCGACGACAAGTCGCTCAGGAACCCGGACGGCAGCCCGGTCACCGTCTCCTCGGTCAGCGCGCTGGTCGAGAACCTGACGCGCAACCTCGGCGTCGAGGCCGGCGCGCAGCGCCAGGCGCTGCAGGCGCAGGAACGGCAGGGCTTCGAGATCGCTCGCGACCACCGCGACGCGGTGAACCAGATGGAAGCGGCCTGGCGCTCGCTGAGCGCGCTGGATGCGGAGCCGCGCTGGGCCGGCAACCCCGACCGCTTCTCGAACCCCGACTACATTCGTTCCGTCAGCCGCATCCTCGTGCGGGAGCAGATGCTGTTGGTGATCACCAGCGCCCGCGGCGATGCGGCCGCGCTGAGCCGCACGCTGCAGGAGTACGGCTTCATCCTGGTGCCTTGACGGCGGTGCCGGCCTTCGCGCGCGGCGCGGCGGGCTCGCGCGCCGCGGGTGCGCCGAGCAGCGCCAGGATGCCGGCGGCATTGGCCGCGACATGCGCCACTACCAGCCGCTCCGCGCGTCGCGCATCGCGGTCGCGCAGCGCGTCCACGATCAACTCGTGCTCATGGCCGAGCGCCTCCGGTTCGCTGTGGCTGTCGGCGTAGAGCGTTGTATAGGGGCGCACCGCGAGGCGCAGCCGCCGCGCTTCCGCTGCCAGGCGCGGGCGGCCGGACAGGGTGCAGACGCGGTCGTGGAATTCCTCGTGCCGCTGGCTCCAGCGCACCGAATCCGTCACGGCGCGGCGCATCGCGGCGACCAGCGCATCGAGGTCCTCGATGTCGGGCGGTGCGGCGCGGCGCGCCGCATGCCGCGCGGCGAGGCCCTCCAGCACGCCGCGCATCTCCAGGATCTCGGCGATGGCATCGGGCGCGAGGGAGGTGACGACGGCGCCGCGGTTCGGGCGGATCGTCACCAGCCCTTCGGCGTCGAGCTGACGCAGCGCCTCGCGCACCGGCATGCGGCTCAGGCCGAGTTGCTGCGCCACCTTGTCGGTGACGATGCGCGCGCCGGCCGGCATGCGGCCCGCGGCGATCTCCTCGCGCAGGTAGCCGTAGCAGATGTCCTGGGCGGACTGGTGTTGCATGTCGTGTGGGCCTGGCGTCTCGTTCTTGGTCTGGGCGTGTCGGGTCCGGGCGCCCGGCCTGTCAAGGTATTCGGGCGGGCTTGACCGCCATCCGGCGCTTCGATGAGATGGATGGGTGGATCCACCAAGGGCAGCACAGGCCGGGCCCGGCAGCGCGGCGCGACCGCAATTCGGCGCCGCGGGCCGTATCGGCGTCGTCGTGCCGGCGAACAACTCGGTGCTCGAGCCGGAGTTCTGGTCGGCGCTGCCGCGCGACGCTGCTCTCTACGCCACCCGCATCCTGGCCCGCGGCGACCTGACGCCGGATGCGGTGCGCGCGATGGAGGCGCATTTCGACCGCGCGGTGGAGGAACTCGCCGCCACCGGGGTGGACGTGATCCTGCTGGCCGACATGGTGACCAGCTTCATCATGGAGCCGGGCTGGAACGATCGCCGCACGCGCGCCGTCGCGGCCGCCACCGGCGCGGCCTGCGCCTCGGCCTGGAGCGCGATGCGCGATGCGCTGGCCGCCTTCGGCGCCCGCCGCGTCGCGCTCGGCACGCCCTATCCCGCCGCGGTGCACGCGCTGGCGCCGGGCTTCTTCGCGGCGGAGGGGCTGGACCTCACCGGCCATGCGACGCTCGACATCCTGGCGATGCGCGAGGTGCCGGAGGTGCGGGCGGACCGGCTGCTCGGCCTGGTGCGCGGCCTGGCGCGGGAGGGAGCGGAGGCGGTGGTGCTGCTCGCCACCGACCTGCCGAGCTTCGCCGCGCTGGAACGGCTCGAGGCCGAATGCGGCCTGCCGGTGCTGTCCTCGAACCAGGTGCTGCTGTGGCGCGGGCTGCGGCTGGCGGGCAACGCCACCAGGCTGCCCGGGCTCGGGCGGCTGCTGGCGGAGCATTGAGATGAGCGTCCCCCCGCATCCCGCCGCGCGCCGGGCCACCTCCATGCCGCGCTCGGCGATCCGGGAGATCATGACGCTGGCCGCCGGGCGGCCGGAGGTGATCCACCTGGAGGTGGGCGACCCCGATCTCGACACGCCGACGCATGTCTCGGCGGCGCTGGGCGCGGCGGCGCTTTCGGGGGCCACGCATTACGCGCCGAATGCCGGCCTTGCCGGCCTGCGCACGGCCATCGCTGCGCGCGTCGCTTCCCGCACCGGCCAGCCGGTCGCGGCGGAGCGCATCGTGGTGACGGCGGGCGCGGTGAACGCGCTGTTCGCCAGCCTGCTCGCCGTGCTCGATCCCGGCGACGAGGTGCTGCTGCCCGATCCCGGCTGGCCGAACTACGAGAGCATCGCGCATCTCGCCGGCGCGACCTGCCGGCATTATCCGATGCCGGCCGCGCGCGGCTTCCTGCCGGATGTCGCGGAGATTCGCGCGCTGGTCGGGCCGCGCACCAGGGCGCTGCTGCTCAACACACCGGGCAACCCGACCGGCGCCGTCTTCCCGGCGCCGCTGATGGCCGCGATCGCGGCATTGGCGCAGGAGACCGGGCTGCACCTGGTCAGCGACGAGATCTACGAGGACATCGTCTTCGAGGGCACGCACGCCTCGATCGGCGCCTACGACGTGGCGGATCGCAGCTTCCTGATCTCCGGCTTCTCCAAGAGCTACGCGATGACCGGCTGGCGGCTCGGCTGGGTGGTCTGCCCGCCTGGGCTGGCGCCGGTGGTGGCGGGGCTGCTGGAGCCGGTGATCTCCTGTGCGCCGACCATGGTCCAGATGGCCGGCGAGGCGGCGCTGGCCGGGCCGCAGGAGAGCGTGGCGGAGATGGCGGCGCTGTTCCGCCGCCGGCGCGACGTGGTGGCGGAGGTGCTCGGCCAGTCGCCGCTGCTGCCGGTGCTGCCGCATGGCGCCTTCTACGCGTTCCTGGATATCGGTGGCTCGGGACTGGGCTCGCTCGACTTCGCGCGCGCGGCGCTGGCGGAGACGGCGGTGGCGGTGGTGCCGGGGATCAGTTTCGGGCCGGCCTCGGACCGCTTCGTGCGCGTCGCGCTGACGGTGCCGGAGGCGACGCTGCGCGAGGGGCTGGCGCGGCTGAAGGGGATGGTCGAACGGCGCGCGGCCGGCTGACCTCGCGGGGTTGGGAGGCGGGACACGCAACGGATCGGGTGCTAGGGCTTTCTCCAACGCATCGGGAGGCCCTTTCATGCAGATCCGTCGCGTCGCGACCACGCCCTATGCCGACCAGAAGCCCGGCACCTCCGGACTGCGCAAGAAGGTGCCGCATTTCCGCCAGCCCAACTATGTCGAGAACTTCCTGCAGGCGATCCTCGACACGCTCGGCGACAGGCTGCGCGGCGCCACGCTGGTGATCGGCGGCGATGGCCGCTTCCTGAACCGGGAGGTGGTGCAGGTCGCGCTCCGGATGGCGGCGGCGAACGGGGCGGGGCGGCTGCTGGTGGGGCAGGGCGGGCTGCTCTCGACGCCGGCGGCGTCGAACCTGATCCGGGCAAACGCGGCGCTCGGCGGCATCGTGCTGTCCGCCAGCCACAATCCGGGCGGGCCGGAGGGCGATTTCGGCATCAAGTTCAACGTCGCCCATGGCGGCCCGGCGCCGGAGAGCTTCACCGAGGAGGTGTTCCGCCGCGCCTCCGCGATCGCCGAATACCGCACGCTGGAGGCGCCGGACCTCGACCTCGACCGGATCGGCGAGACGCGGCTGGGCGAGGCGGTGGTCGCGGTGCTCGACCCCGTGGCGGACTATGCCGCGCTGATGCAGCGGCTGGTGGATTTCGACCGCATCGCCGCGCTGTTCCGCCGCGGCTTCCGCATGCGCTTCGACGCGATGAGCGCGGTGACCGGCCCCTATGCGAAGGCGATCCTGGAGGACCGCCTCGGCGCGCCCGCCGGCACGGTGGTGAATGCCGAGCCGCTGCCCGATTTCGGCGGTCACCACCCGGATCCGAACCCGGTGCACGCGGCCGAGCTGATGGCGCTGATGACCGGGCCGGACGCGCCGGATTTCGGCGCCGCTTCCGACGGCGACGGCGACCGCAACATGATCGTCGCACCCGGCATGTTCGTCACGCCGAGCGACAGCCTGGCGATCCTCGCGGCGCATGCCCATCGCGCGCCCGGCTATGCGAAGGGGCTGGCGGGCGTCGCACGCTCCATGCCGACCAGCCGGGCGGTGGACAGGGTCGCGAAGCGGCTCGGCATTCCCTGCTACGAGACGCCGACGGGGTGGAAGTTCTTCGCCAACCTGCTGGACGCCGGGAAGATCACCCTTTGCGGCGAGGAGAGCGCGGGCACCGGCTCCGACCATGTGCGGGAGAAGGACGGGCTCTGGGCCGTTCTGCTCTGGCTCGACATCCTCGCGGCGACCGGGCAGCGCGCCGATGACCTGGTACGCGCGCACTGGGCCGAACACGGCCGTGACTACTACAGCCGCCACGACTACGAGGAGGTGGATGCCGCCGCGGCGAACAGGCTGATGCAGGCGTTGCGGGGGAGGCTCGCCGGCCTGCCGGGGAAGCGCTTCGGCGGGCTCACCGTCGCGGCCTGCGACGATTTTGCCTACACGGATCCGGTGGATGGCTCGGTCACGCCGAAGCAGGGCGTGCGGATCCTGTTCGCGGAGGATGCGCGGGCGGTGTTCCGCCTCTCCGGCACCGGCACGGCGGGGGCGACGCTGCGCGTCTATCTCGAGCGGTTCGAGCCCGATGCGGCGCGACATGCCGAGCCGGTGCAGCAGGTGCTGGCGCCGGTGATCGCGGCGGCGGGCGAGATCGCGGAGATCGCGCGCCATACCGGCCGTGCGGAGCCCTCCATCATCACCTAGATCCAGGCTATCCTGGTCGCGCGGCAAGGAGACGGACAGCCTCGTGAGCAGGATCACGGAGACGCGGCGGCCCATCCTGGCCGCCATCCTGCTCGCGCTGCTGATGGCCGGGTTCATCGCCTACGGCTCGCTCTACCCGTTCCGCTTCCACCCGCTGCCGGAGCGGATGCCGCTTGCCGAGGCGGTGGCGCAGGCCTGGGCGCTGCGCTCGACCAGCCGGGGCGACCTGGCAGCCAACCTGCTGCTGTACGCGCCGCTCGGCCTGGTGTTGGCGCTGGCCTTCGCGCGGCTGCGGCCGCTGCCGGCGACGGTCCTCGCGGTGCTGCTCTGCGCGCTGCTCTCGGCGGGCCTGGAGTTTGCGCAGATCTTCGCCATGCACCGAGTGGCGAGCGGCGGGGACCTGGTGCTGAACATCGTCGGTGCCGGCCTCGGTGCCGCCACCGGGACGGTGCTGGCGCCGCGGCGCGGGGCGGAGGCGCTCGCCTGGCGGCCGCGTGTCGCGGACGCCTTCCCGGCGGCGCTGCTGGCCTGCTGGGTCGGCTACCGGCTATACCCCTATGTGCCGGCGCTCGATCTCGGCGAGTGGCGGGCAAGCCTGAAGCCGCTGCTGCCGCCGTTCGATCCCGACCCGCTGCGCATCCTGCGGCTGGCGATCCTCTGGCTCGTGGCGGCGCGCATGCTGGACGCGGCGCGGCCGCGCGGGGAGGCAGGGCTGCTGCTGGCGGTGCTGATGCTCGGCAGCCTAGTCGCAGCGGTGCCGCTGGTCGGGCGGCGGCTGACGGTGGAGGAGATCGCCGCCGTCGGCCTGGCGCTGCCGGCCTGGCTGGTGCTGCGGCGGCTTTCCTGGCGTGATCGGCTGCTGTTCGCGGCGCTGCTGTTCGTCGTCCTGCTCGAAGGGCTGGCGCCCTACACCTTCCTGGCGGAGCCGCGGCCCTTCGGCTGGATCCCGCTGCGGTCGCTGATGTCCGGGCATTGGGGGAACGGGTTGCAGGCGGTGCTCTACAAGTCGTTCCTCTATGGTGGGCTGGTCTGGCTCGGTCTGCGGGCGGGGCTGCGGCCATTGCTCGCGGGGGGCTTCGCGGTGGCGGTGGCGCTGGCGGTGAGTGCCGCGCAGGCTTGGCTGCCGGGCCGCTCGGCGGAGATCACCGATGCGGTGATCGCGGCCGGCACGATCCTCCTCCTGCAGTTGCTGCGGGGGGGGCGCTGGCCGGGCGAGCCGCGGGTCGCCGGCCGATGAGCGGTGCGCCCGCGTCCCGCCTCGTCGCCGCCACGCGGGCAGGCCTGCCCGGCTGGTGCGATCGCTTCCTCGATCAGCCCGGCGCGGGCGAGTTCTTCGCCTCGCGGGCCTGGTACGACACGCTGCTGGCGCATGCGCTGCCCGAAGGCGCGGAGCCCGTGCTCGCCCTGTGCGGCCCCGAGGAGGCGGCGGTGCTGCCGTTGATGCGGCAGGCCGGGCGGCTTTCCGCGCTGGTTTCGCCCTACACCCTCGATTGGCGGCCGTTGCCGGCGCCCCATGCGGAGGCGGCGGCGCTGCGGCAGGCCGGCCAGTCGCTCGGCCGGCTGCTGCGCTGGCAGGCCCCGCTGCGCCTCAACACGCTGGACCCCGATGCGCCGGGGGTGGCACCGCTGCTGGAGGGGCTGGCCGCCGCCAGGCTGCGGCCGCTGCGCTTCGTGCATACCGGCAACTGGCACGAGGTGCTGCCCCCCGGCACCGGATGGGAGGCCTGGCTGGCCGCGCGCCCCTCGGTGCTGCGCAGCACCATCACGCGCAAGCTGGCGCGCGCCGGGCGGGAGACGGATTTCGAGCTGGTCGCCGCGCCCGGCGCGTCGCTGGAGGCGGGCATCAAGGACTATGAGCGGGTGCGGGCGGCGAGCTGGAAGCCGGACGAGCCCTTCCCGGATTTCGACGGCGCGCTGATGCGGGTGGCGGCGGGACTTGGTCTGCTGCGGCTCGGGGTGTTGCGGGCGCGGGCGGATGGGGCGCCGCTGGCCGCGCAATACTGGATCGTGGACCGCGGCGGGCGGCGCGCCACGGTGCTGAAGCTGGCACATGTGCAGGCCGACCGCGCCGCCTCGCCCGGCACGGTGCTGAGCGCGCAGATGATCCGCCGGCTGATCGAAGAGGATGGGGTGTCGGAACTCGATTTCGGCCGCGGCGACGACGCCTACAAGCAGGCCTGGGTGGCGGTGCGCCGTCAGCGGATCGGGGTGGTGCTGGCCGACCCGCTGCATCCTGCCGGCGCCATGGCGCTGCTGCGGCAGGCGCTGGGAAGGCTCCGGCGGCGCCTGGCTTCACCCGTGGCGAAGGCATGAGGTTCAGCCGAGCCTTCGCCCGCCGCTTCGATGTGTTCTGACCGCCCGCCTCATGCGGGGCCGGTGGGACGGGCGGGTTTCGTGCGGGTCTGCCGGGCGGCGCCGGTCAGCCGAACAGCAACCCGGCCACCAGTCCGACCGTGAGCCATGCCCCCAACGACAAGGCAGCGATGACAAGCACGGCGATGGGCCAGGCGAGGCGATCAGCCGTGGAGCGCTGCCACTCTGCACTTGCCGTCCGGTGCTGGAAGCCACTCATTGCCTCGCCTCCCGCGCATTCCCGCTGCGCCGGGCCAGTGTCCCGCTGTCACCAGTGTCCCGCTGTCAGCGGAGCCTGGCGCGCAGCACCGTTTCTGCCCTGCAAACCTGAATATGGGCCTAACGAATCAAGCCGGAACCTCGTTGTGTCGGTTGAATCACGAAACAGTGTGCCCGGCGAGCGCGAAGTTTCTGCGGCGAAGGGGGCTTGCTCAGGGACGAGAAGCGCTGCTGACGCCGCACAGCCTGGGGGATGGCCGCCTTCATGCTGATTTCGCACAAGAATTTCATTTCGGCCTGCGCGATCTGCTGGCGGTGCGTTGAGTAACAAATTTGCAACACCTGTGGCGATCTTGCGTGTGCGGTCTGCGGCAGGGTCCGGCAATAGTCGCAATCCTGGTCTTCGCGGATCGAACGCGGGCCCCGGTGGCCGTCTTCGCCCGGGAAGCGGGGCGGTCGTGACCGCGCGCTCTCGATCATCATGTCTTCCGGAGGCTTCAGCAGGCCGGGCCGGCCGAGCGCCGCGCCGAAGCGTGCGGTGCTGCAGTTGCAGGGCTTAACGCCCAGTCAGTTCAATTGGCGCAGGTTCACTCTACCGTGCATCTGTCCGTGCGGTTAGAGTAAGGACCCCGCCGGCGATGCGCTGGCCGCGAGGAGGTTCAGCGCGTGAGCAGGCCGAAGCCGTTGCCGAAGCCGCTGGTGACTGAGGACGGGGTCGCCCTGGTGCCGGCCGCTGAGCGGGTAGCGACGCCGCCCACGCGTGCCGGGCACCGGGGCGCAACGTCTTTCATGAGTGCCATGGCGATTCCGCGACGCAGCCTCGGCCTGCTGGGGCTGTCCGCGTTGATGGCCTCGGCGCGCGCTCAGCCGGCTCGCCAGGGTGCCGGGCCGCCTTGTGCCGTGCGCCCGGGCGAAATCGTCGGCCTGCTGCTCGAAGGGCCGGCCCCGGCTGGCACGGTCGCCGTGTTCGGACAGGCCTTCCGCCCGGGCGACCTGCCGCGCGACGCCACGCTGGCCGCTCGTTCGCTCGACGGGCGAGCACTGCCAGTGCAGGCCGACGTCGTCACCCGCCATGCCGACGGCTCGACCCGCTTCGCGGTGGTCAGCATTTCCTATCCGGGAGGCCAGCGCGCCGGCGCCGTGCTGGCGCGGCAGCAAGGCGCGGCGACTGCGCCGCCGATCAACCTTGCCGAGGCGCTGGCCGGCCGCGGCGCCGTGGTCGAACTCCTCCCGGCGGACGGCGGGATGCCCTGGCAGGCCGACCTGGCCGCATTGGCCGCCACGGCGCCGGCGCACATGGCCTGGCAGCGGGGGGGCCTTGCTGCACAGACGCGCCTGATGCTGCCGTTGCCGCCCGCGGCGGTCGGGGGCGCGCGGGCGGCACGGCTTGTGGCCGATGTCGCCATGCGCGCGGATGGCGTGCTCTGGGTCGCCGCGTGGGTTCGCAATGATGGCGCGATGCAGCCGGATGGCGGGGCGGCGCATTATGCCATGCGCCTGCTACTGGACGGACGGGAGGTGCTCGCTACGGAACCGTTCCGCCAGGCGCAGTATCAGGCCTTCGGGCGCAGCCGCGCAGTGGGGCGTGACGGCGAAGCTGCGCCGCTGGTGCGGATGCGTCACGACGTCGGCTATCTGGCCGAGACCGGCGCCGTTGCGCGGTACGACCTTGGCCTTGTCGTCGATCCCGGCCTGCTGGGGAGGCTGGGCAGCGACGTGGCGACGCCCGCATGGCACGTGCCTCTCGCACCGCGTGCCATCGCACAGTACATGCCGTCGGGCGGCGGGCGTGGCGATCTGGGTCCGGCGACGCTGTGGCAGGTCGCCTGGCTGGTGAGCGGCGATCAGCGCGCGGCAGACTACGCAATGGGCCAGGCCGAGGCCGCCGGCGCGGTGCCCTGGCATTTCTGGGATGCGAGCAACGGCACGTGGCTGAACACCGACCACTACCCGCGGCTCTGGACCGACCCGCGCGGCGGCACCGGCCGGCCGGGCGATGCGGCCTCGACCGGGCTGACGCAGCAGCGAGCAGACACCGGCTGGGCACCGGACCTGGCGCATCAGCCCGACCTCTCCACGGTGCCCTTCCTGCTGACCGGCGAGCGCTGGATCCTCGACAACCTGCAGGCGCAGACGTCGGCCACCGTGATGGCCACCTACCCCGCGGAGCGGCTGGACGGCCATGGCCTGGTGGTGAACGGCGGCCAGGTGCGGGCCTCGGCCTGGGCGCTCCGGCAGGTGGGCAACGCCGCCTGGCTTAGTCGGGAGGGCAGTGCCGAGCAGCGCTACTTCCACACGGTCGAAGCGCGGAACTGGGCGTGGCTGGTCGGCAACATCCCGGAATGGACCCGCCGCCAGGGCGAGGCGCATGGCTGGGTGCCGGGTACCTATGGCGGCCGCGGCGCCCTCGCGCCCTGGCAGCAGGACTACTTCGCCTCCACAACCACCGCAGCAGCCAAGCGGGGCAATGCCGACGCTGTCCGCTTCCTGCGCTGGCAGGCGAACTTCCTGCTCGGCCGCTTCACCAGTGCCGAGAAGGGCTTCCCGCCGCACCTCGGCACCAGCTACGGATTGATGGTTGCCGAGCCGACCTCGCACCTGCCGACACAGGCAACCATATACACGAGCTGGGCCCGGATCGCTGCGGAGAATGAACCGCCCGGCCAGACCCGCGCGCGACCGTGGGCGGACGGCAACTACAACCAGCTTGCGCTGGCGACGATGGCCGGCATCGCCGACGCACTGGACTCGCGTGAGGCGGCAGCGGTGTTCCAGTCCCTGGTCGGGCTCTCGTTGCCCGGCACCGCGGCGATCGACTACCAGCGCTGTCCCACTTTCGCCATCGTGCCGCGCGGCTTCAGCCGCGGCCGTGCCGTCGGCTGCGAGCTTGAGCCCCGCCCGCCCTCCCGATGAAAGCCACCCTGAAGCGACTGCTGTTCCGGCTCGGACTTGCGCGCCTGCTGCACCGCGCCCGCAATCGCGACGTCCTGACGGTGGCGATGTTCCATCGCGTGCTGCCGACCGACGATCCGCGCTTCGCCGGCGCCAACCCGACCTACACCCTGAGCCTGGCCGAGTTCGAAACCTGTCTGGACTTCTTCGCCCGCTTCTACAGCGTGGTGGGGCTGGAGGATCTCGACCGGAAGCCATGGCCCTCTTGCCCGCTGCTGATCACCTTCGACGATGGCTGGCGCGACACGTTCGAGTTCGCGCTGCCGGCGCTGCGCGCGCGCGGCTTTCCTGCCGTGCTGTTCGTCGCCACCGACTTCATCGGTGATGAGACCGGGTTCTGGCAGGAGCGTGTCTACGATCACCTCGCCAGGCAGGGCGCCGCGGCGACCGCTGATGCCCGGATCGCCACCCTGGCGACCCTGCCGGAGGCGGCTCGCACGGTCGAGCTGGACGGCCTGCCCGCCCCCGCCCTGCCGCGTCGCATGGCCGATGTGGACGAACTGGCCGCGATGCAGCGGGCGGGCATCGCGATCGGCGGCCACGGCATGACGCACCGGCCGCTGACCGAGGTGAGCGATGCCGCGGCCGAGCTGGCTGGCTGCCGCACACGGCTGGCCGAACTCGGGCTTGGCGGCACCTCGCCTGCGTTCTCGTTCCCGCATGGGCGTGTCACGCCGGCGCTGGTGGCGGAGGCCAGAGCGGCCGGCTTCGGCCGCTGCTTCACCAGCGCGCAGCACCTAGTCTCCCGCGCCGGGCTGGACTCGCCTGCCGGCATCGGCCGGCTCTCAATCGAGCTCGCTGCGCTGCGCCATGCGGGCGGCTTCGACCTGGCCGCGCTGGCATTCAGCCTGATCATGCGTCCGCACAGGGCCGGCTGATGGCGGCGACCGGCCTGACCGCAACGGTGAAGCGCCCCGATGCGCTCGACGAGGCCGAGCTCGCGGCCTGGCGCGCCATGCTGGCGGCAGCGCCACATCTGCAGCGGGCCTTTTTCACGCCGGGATTTGCGCAGGCGGCCGGGCGCGCCTGGCCGGGCGCGCGCGTCGCAGTGCTGCGCGAGGGCGAGATGATCGTCGCCTTCCTCGCCTTCCAATATGCCGACCCCTGGCGCCGGCGCCTGGGCATGGCGGAGCGGATCGGCGGCGCCTTGTGCGACCATGCCGGGCTGGTCGCGCGCCGCGGCTTCAGCATAGAGCCGGCCACGCTTCTAGGGCTGTGCGGCATCGGCACCTTGTTCAACGATCATCTCAGCGGCGGGCAGGCGGCTTTCGGCCTTGCCGCGACGGAAACGCGTGCGGGCCACTTGATCGACCTCGCCGGTGGGGCCGCCGCCTACTTCGCCCGGCTGCGCGAGGTCAACAAGGCGTTCCTGGCAGATACCGAGCGGCGCATGCGCCGGCTGGAGAAGGAGTTCGGAGCCGCCAGCTTCACCGTCCAGGACCGTCCGGACTGGTCCGCCGTGCAGCCACTGCTGGAGGCCAAGCGCGGCCAGTATGCCCGCACCGGCGTGAGCGACGCCCTCGGCAACCCGGCCGCGCTTGCGCTGCTGCGCGCCCTGCTGGAAGCCGACACTGCCGATTGCCGACCGGTGCTGACCACGCTTTCGGCCGGCGGGCGGATGCTGGCGGGTCATCTTGGCCTCCTGCACGCCGGCTGCCTGAGCTACTGGTTCCCGGTCTACGATCCTGCTGCGCAGAAGGTTTCGCCCGGGCGGTTGCTGTTGTGGCGCACGATCGAGGCAGCGGACCGCCTGGGCATCCGACTGATCGACCGGGGCGAGGGGGATTCGCAGGCGAAACGCGACTTCTCGACCGAAGTGCAGAGTTTCGGCCGCGTTGCGTGGCAAGCGCGCGGCTGGCGCGGGATGCTCGCGCGCACGGCCCAGGCAGTGGCATGGAGGCTTGGAGGATGACCGGACCGGCCGTGCCGCACGCCATGCCGCAGCCCAAGGTCAGCGTGGTGATCCCGGCCTACAATGCCGCCGGTCTGATCGGTGCGGCGATCGAATCCGTCATGCGGCAGACGCTGCGCGATCTCGAGGTGATCGTCGTCGATGATTGCAGCAGCGACGGCACGGAAGAGCGCGCGCGCACCCTGCTGGCCGCGTCAGGCCTTCCCCATACCGTCGTGCGCCAGCCGGTGAATGGCGGGCCATCGGCCGCCCGCAACCGCGGCGTCGCCCTGGCGCGTGGCGAATACGTGGCCTTCCTGGATGCCGATGACGAATGGCTGCCCGAAAAGCTCGCCCTGCAGGCCGCGCTGATGGATGCCAATCCGCAGGTCACCCTGTGCGGTTGCCAGGCCGACTGGATGGACACCGACGGCCGGCACATCCGCCCGCTGTACGAGGATCTGCCGGCGATGCTGCCGGACGGCTGGAAGCTGCTGCTGTGGAACTGCTACATCGCCACGCCATGCGCGATGGCCCGCCGCATCGACCTCGGCATAGCCCCCTTCGACGTCGGCCTGCGGGTGGGTGAGGACCGCGATTTGTGGATCCGCCTGGCCAGCAACGGCCAGGTCGGGCTGGTGAACCGGCGCCTGGTCCTGATCAAGGTCTCGGCCGACAGCTTCATGGCCCGTCACGCCACGTTGGTGCTCCAGCACACGCTCCCGATGATCCGCCGCCACCTTGCGGCCTTCACAGACCTGCTGAGCGCGCGCGATCGGATGCGTGCGATCGGCCTGCTGCACAGCCAGATCGGCAAGAGCCTGAGCGGTGCGCCTGGCCAGTATCTGCGCAGCGTCAAGCACCTGGCGCTCGCCACCCTGGCCGGTTATCGGCCGCTCGATAGCCTGCGGCAGATCGTCTTCACGGCACCGCTGGTGCGCAGCACCAAGAACCGCATGAAGGCGTGGCTGCATGCCTGACGCCGCCAACTTGCCCGCCTCGGAAGATGCGGGGTCCGGCCGCCTCTCGCGCCCGCATCTGTGCGTGATCCTGGACACCGAGGAGGAGTTCGACTGGGGGGGGCCATTCTCGCGCCGCCATGCCTCGGTCAACGCGATCGAGCATCTGGGCCGCGGGCATGCGCTGTTCCGCCGCTTCGGGTTGGTGCCGGCGTATCTCGTCGATTACCCCATCATCGACGATCACCGCGCGGCGGGAGTGTTCGGGCCATGGCTGGCCGCCGGCGAATGCCTGGTCGGCGCGCAGTTGCACCCCTGGGTCACGCCACCGTTCGAGGAGGTGGTCTGCCCCTTCAATTCCTATCCCTGCAACCTCGACCCTGCGTTGGAGCAGCGGAAGCTTGCCGTGCTGACGCAGCGGATCATGGAACGGCTGGGCGTGGTGCCGCGCGTCTACAAGGCCGGGCGCTACGGGCTGGACATCTGGCGCGAGGCGATGCTGGCGGATCTGGGCTACGAGGTGGACACCAGCGTGCTGCCCTATCGCAGCTTTGCCGGCCTGGGCGGCGGCCCGGACTTCTTCGGCTATCCCGACCGACCGTTCTGGACCTGCCCCTCGCGGCGCGTGCTGTACCTGCCGGTCAGCCAGGGGCTGATCGGGCCGCTGCGGCGGATGGGGCGGGGGGGGCTGGGCCAGGCGGTGTTCGGCCGCTTCTCAAGCCGGCTTTACATTCCAGGCATGCTGGCCCGCTTCCACCTGCTGGAACGGATCATGCTCACACCCGAGGGCGTCTCCTTCGAGGAAATGCGCCGGCTGGTGGACAGCCAGCTGCGCGACGGCGCGCGCGTCTTCGCGCTCTCGCTGCACAGTCCCTCCTTCATGCCGGGCGGCACGCCCTACGTGCGGAGCGAGGATGACGTTGCGGCGCTGCTGGCGCGTACGGAACGCTTCCTTGAGCACTTCTTCGGCGCGCTCGGCGGGGTGGCGACGACGCCGCTGGCCCTCAAGGCGATGCTGGAAGGCGCAGCCGAAGCTCGCGTCCTTGGACCGGGCGCTCTGACCGGAGAGGCGGCTCGGGAAATTCGGGTAGTCTGATAGCTGGGTTTCTGACTGGCAGTGGCGAAGTTGCCGTGGATCAGGAGCGAGTATGACGAAGCGCACACGGCGGACGCCCAGTCCTAGGTTCGAGGCGACGGCCGCGTTGGTCGCGACCAAGGGTGCGCTGGCCGAGTTGGCGAAGCGTTTCGACGTGCATCTGCGCGAGATCACGGAGTGAAAGGTGCGGTTGCAGGAACGGGCGGCGGACGTCTTTTGTTCTGGCGCTGCGGTGGCCAAGACGGCTCCGGTAGTCGATCTGCAGCTGCAGTTGTAGCATGTGGAGCTTGGGGAGATGACGCTGGAGAAGCGCTTCTTGCCCGCTGAGCGCAGCCAAGCCGGCGCTGCTGAGCGCGGAACAACGATGGGCTTTGCCAATGTCCAGCCTAACGCGCGGCAAGCCGTCCTGTACCCCTGCGTCATGCCACCTGCAAGACGCGCCAACCGACCGGCGGGATGTTACGAATCCAAACGGAAACGTCGTAACAGGAAACCAAGCCACCGCGATGCTCCTGGATACTCCTCTCCCAATTTCATATCGCAATTCGCCAATCCCTCAAAGGAGCCCTCGCGATGAGATTCCGTGCCAAGCGATCGGCCCTGCTTCAGAGTGGGCTGAGATCTGAGATCGTTCAGCTGAGAGATCTGGATCGAGAGGAACGCTGCCTTTTTAGGAATTTGCTGGCGGACTATGTGTCGTCGCAAGTATCTTTCTTAACTTTGGATTTTGCTTTAGCGTGCTCACGCGTCCTGACCGGAGCACTAATTGCCCGAGTATTTGACGAAAACGGCGTGCGTATGTATATACCGTTTCAGAAGGAATCTTCGCCTTTTCATTTAACGCGCCATGCTACGAAGGTTGGTGGCCATCTTTCTGACCGTTTTTCGCCGGCTGGACCAGCGCTGCCGAGTGCTCAATTGCTTGTGCTTGCGGATTTGTTAAAGGTCGATACGTTCCGGTTTGATCATTACGCAGGTAGTGATCCTCGTGAGGGCGGCGGCGATGAAAAAATTACTTCCGGAAAAATCATACGAATTGACCGTGGGGCAGAAGACTACTGGGCTTCCATGAAGAAGCATAATCCAGATTTCTTGCGGAAAATAAAAAAACGTATTCGCGGCTTGGCTCAGCAGAGTGGTGAATTGCGGCTGGATCTAAATGTGTATGATCATCGCGCCCTCGATCAGATAATTGAACACAAGAGGTCGCAATATAAGGCAACGGGCGTCGCCGATGCTCTACAAGAGCAGTGGACGAGAGCTCTCCTTCACGAGCTTCTAGATCTCCGCGATTCTGAGGATCTCTGCCCTCTGCTCTCCGTTTTATATGCTGGAGATAAGTGGGTTGCGTCGCATTTCGGGTTGCTTGGCCCGGCGTCTGAGTCGGGAAGAGTTTTAAGTTATTGGTTTGCGGTGTATAATAAGGAATTCCGAGCCTTCGGCCCTGGTCACATTTTGAAGTATTTTATAATAAACGCTGCTCACGAAGCTGATGTGAACGAAATTGATCTAGGCGAAGGTGAAAACTTGCATAAGCTGGAGTATCTTACATCTGATTATGGACTTTCTCAGGGATTGTCCCTGGCATCGTCTTGGAGAGGATTCGCCGGTCGTTGCGAGCACGCTGCGCACTGGCGGCTTAGGGGAAAGTTCTAATTTGGGGAGTGAAGCCGAATGCATCTGCGCGCCTTGATTATTGCCTTATACTGGTTGGGGCAAGGCTGTCGGCATGGGCGCTCTGCACAGAATGTCAGCGCATAAGGCGGTCATTGCTGGAGGAAAACCATCCGCTCAGCATGCCCCAGAGGTCCCAAAAGAGCAGTTCCGCCTCAAACCGTTCGGCCGGATCCACCCGCCTGCCAGCGAGCGCCG
The DNA here is from genome assembly GCF_041690465.1 of Falsiroseomonas sp. Taxonomy (GTDB): domain Bacteria; phylum Pseudomonadota; class Alphaproteobacteria; order Acetobacterales; family Acetobacteraceae; genus Falsiroseomonas. Next base: position 207,473 of record NZ_JAWLHG010000002.1, read on the forward strand.
GCATTGCTGACAGCAGCGCAAGCAGCCGGTAATAGGCGAGCCTGACAGGGAAGCCGAAGGTGAGCTGATCGAGTTCGGGCCAGCGCTGCCTGATCCGCACCTTGGCAGCATGGTTCATCATGGCCCGTCGGCGGAGATAGGCCCTTGTGAGCCGCGACGCCGGGATCTCGTGATGAACCCGCAGGGCAGGGACGTACCGCCCGGCCATTCCTGCGCGCATCAGCTTGAGTCCGAACTCCGCATCATCGCCGTAGGTCAGCCACTCCGAGTAGCCCCCGGTCGCCAGGACAGCTTGGCGACGGGCGACGGCGTTGCCGCCCAGGAACACGAGTCCATCCGAAAGCGAGACGAAATCATTCGCGTGTTCGCCATAGTCGACCACGCCGACCAATCCCATGCGGGTCGCAGGCAGCCATGCGGGAGGAGGCACTAGCCAGTCCGGCACATATCGGCCGGTGATGAAGCCGAGCGCTGGGTCCGAGAATGCCGTCGCGATCACCTCAAGCCAGTCCGGGAAGGCGCGCTCGTCATCATCGAAGAAGGCTATGAGCTCGCCCTCGGACGCCGCGATCCCCGCATTGATGGCGATCGGCTTTCCCTGTCGCGCCTCGAAGAGGTAGTGCACCGGCAACATGCCAGAAGCGGCGAGGTGGGCGACAACCTGGCGGGTGCTGTCGGTGGAATTGTTGTCCACCACGATGATCCGGATCTGCAGGCCAGCGGGCCGGCGGCAGCCGAAGAGGCTCTCGACCGCGCGCCGAAGGGATGCGGCCCGATTGAAGCTCGGGAGGATGATGTCGAGCGTTGACATGCCGGCTATCTCCGACCCTGCGGCCGAAAAGCCGCCAGGGAGCACATCTGCCGCACCTGTCCCCAGATCTCATGTCCAAACGCGAACAGCACCAGCAGCCAGCCGAGGGCGCCGACAAGGATGAGTGCGGCCAGGATCTGCGGTGCAACCTCGCTCGGCCAGCCTTGCATCTGCATCCAGGTTGCACTCGGGGCGACGGCCGTGGCTGCGGCGATCAGGCTGACGCCCCAGACACGGGACAGCTCGCCCAGGGTGACCCCAGCGGCGGCACGCACCAGCGGCAAGGTCAGGCACACCCCCACCCATGCCTCCAGGGCACGTCCGGCCGCGGCCCACTCCAGGCCGACCCAGGCGCCAGCGCTGAACGCCGCGAGCCCGATCACCGAGCGCACGCAAAGGACGCGGGTCAGCAGGTGCAGGCGCTCCGTGGCCACCATGAGCTCGATCGGGCTCACCACCAGCTCGACTAGCATGCGCGCGATGCAGAGCCAGACCAGGACCGGCGCGGCGGGCAGCCAGGTGGGGCCGTAGATCAGGGCGATCAGCGGGTCCGCCAGCACAGCCACCCCACCGAACGCCGCCCAGTTGAGCGCAGTGATGACCGCGGCAGCTCGGAGATAGGTGCGCGACAGGTCGCTGCCTGCGCGGCGCTGTGCCGCAAGCGTGGGCAGGACCAAGCGGCCGAGTGGCTCCATGACGCCGAGCTGCACCATTTCGGTGATGCCGGCCGCCCGGCTGAACAGGCCGACCGAAGCCATGTCCGTCAGCCGACCGAGCACGATGATCCCGGTGCGGCTACACAGGTTGGTCACGGCCGTGATCCCCAGCATGGCTGAGCCGAAGCGCCAATAGTGGCGCCATCCCTCCAGGTTCGGCCGCACCCGAATCCGACGCCAGCAGAACGCCAATCCGAGTGCCGAGCCAGCCGCGGCGCCTGCCACCGTGCCCAGGGCGAGGCTGGCATAGGAGAAGCCATTCGCCGCCGCTACGATAGCAACTGCCGTGGTCACTACGGCCTTGGAGACGCTTATCACGAAGAGCCGGCCGAAGCGCATCTCCCGCTGCAGCAGGCCTCCCGCGACCAGTTCCCATGGGCCCAGCAGTGTCGCGACCGACAGCAGCGAGATTGCCGGCACCACCCGGGGCTCGTCGAGGATCTCCGCCAGTGCGAAGGACAGCAGGACCAGCACGGCGGCCATCGCGGCGGACTGCAAGGCCTGGAGCGTCAGTAAGGCGCCCAGCCGCCGCGCCGAAAGGGTTTGCTCCGCCACGATGTACTGCGACACGCCGGTGTTCTGAAGCGCGAAGACGAGGCCGTTGGCGGTTACGGCGATGGCGAAGACGCCCATCTCCTCGGGCGTCAGCAACCTGGCAATGATGACGGACCCGAAGAATAGGATGCTGAATTGGAGGGCGCTCCCTCCGACCGTGAAGAAAGCCGAGACGCGAATTGACTGCCCAGGGCTCGTCGGACCGCCGCTCATGCCGGGGTTGGGTGGGGGCAGAGCATATCCCTCATGGAGGCTCGAGACCAAACCCTGTCCTTCCGCCTCCGCGGCACCGCCTCGCGCTTGCCGGCGCTGCGAGCCACCGCAATTCCGCACAGGTAGAATGCACGTTCTGGTTGACGCAAGCGCGGCGCGCTTCGCAGGCAGCGTTGGCAGCCGCTGGCGCGGAACGTGCCAAGCCACCCTTGCAAGGACTGCGCATTCCGCGTGTCCCTGAGCGAGACGGGCCCCATTTGGATGGCGTTCAGCCAATTCGCGCTCGGCTCGAACGGGCCGCAGTAACGGCGCCGCGCCCGACCGCCCGCAAAGCCCTTGCCGAGGGGCTGAGGATAAGCGCTTGCAACGCGACTTCGAGGCTCCGTCGCGGTTGGCTCTCTCCAGCCAGGATGTCGGCGAGATCCAGCATGCCCCAAGCGCGGCATTTCCTCGCAACTCGCCGCATGCCCGGATCGAACATGACGCTTTCGGCCCGCAGGCTGGCCATGATGAAATACATGGCTCGGTCCAGAGCGCTGTAGCTGCGGACTGCGCTCGGGTGCGGGCTGACATCGACGGCGGCGATGGGCATGGCGCGGTACACCACACGTCTTGCACGATCCACCAGGCGCCAGGTGATCTCCACATCCTCGGCGACGGCAGCGTGCTCCCAATACGGTCCGGCCGATGCAAGGAGAGCGCGGGCAACCACAAGCGTATCCGCGTGGAAATGCCGGTGCTGCAGAAATTTCTGCAGATTGGTCCGCGAGGGGGCGAACAACTCCGGGCCAGCGGAGAGGGGGTGTCCACGAAGCAGCGGATCGACGACGGAATTCCAACTCGGAATCGTAATCTTTTCCTTGTTGGAGAAGCGGATATCGGCAAAGAACAGGTCGGCACCTGCTTCGCGCATGGCAGTAACGGCAACGTCGAGATGATCCTCGCGCACCCACTCGTCGTCATCATCGCAGAAGGCCAGATAGGTCCCACGTGCCATCGCGATACCGCGATTGCGCGCTTTTCCGGGATTTCCACTCTTCCGGTCGCCGACTGCAAGCGTTCTCAGTATGAACCGGTCGTCGAGCATCTGCCATATCTCGGCATATTGCCTGATCGTGGCCTCGTCCGACCCATCGTCTATGACGATGCATTCGAAATCCGATTGAGTCTGCGCCTTGATGGCGGCAAGGGCGCGCGCTAGCGGGCCGGCGCGGTTGAACGTTGGCACCACGATCGAGATGAGCGGCATATCAGTCATCAGGTGCCTGCGTGTGTCGGTTGTTGGCTGCCATGATGTTCGGGCCCGGTCGAGTAGCCGATGGGCCGGGCAGCACCATGTCCATCGCCGCCGCCAGGCGCCTCGCGCGTGCGGCGGTGGAGAAGTCCCGTTCCACCCGCGCCCGGCCCGCCGCTCCCATCGCCGCTGCGCGCGCGGGATCGGTCCACAACTCGGCCAGCGCGGCGCCGAAAGCGGCGGTGTCGCCGATGGGCACGACACGGCCGGTGACGCCGTCCTCGGCCAGTTCCGTCACGCCGGAGGAGGCGCTGAGCACATAAGGCTTGCCCATCGCCATCGCCTCCAGCAGCGAGGTCATGCCGCCCGGGCTGATGCGCTGGCGGAGGGGAAGCGCCACCAGTCGCGCCCCAGCATATAGCGTGCGCAGTTCGCGGTAGCTGACGCGGCGGTCGATCACCTCGATCCTCGCGCGCGCGCCGGTCGGCTGCGGCACGGGCAGGCGCGTCAACAGCTTGAGCTCGAGGTCGAGCCCGGCCGCCGCCTCGACCAGCAGCGAGAAGTCGCGCGCGGCATCGTTGCCCACCGCCAGCGCGTAGTCGCCGGGCCCGGCAGCGGGATCAGGGCGGAAGAACGCCTCGTCGATGCGCGGGCCGACGTAGAAGGGCGGCCGGCGCAGCGTGAACTGGCGCACCAGGTACTCGGCCTGCGCGTGCGTCTGGGTCAGCACGAGGTCGGCACGCGGCAACACGAATTCCTGCACGATGCGACGAGGGCGCCAGTCGGCATGGTCGGAATCGTGCATCACCAGTATCGGCCGGCGGAACAGCGGGCGCAGCGCCAGTGGCACAACCGCCCCGCTTTCCACGATCGACAGCAGCACCTTCATCTTCCTTCGGCGCAGCATGGCCCACACTGCACGGGCAGGATCGATCGCACGCCACAGCGCGTGCTGGCCGGCCAGCGGATTCCAGGGTGGCTTGAAGAACGGCACGTACTCGGCGGCGATGCCATGCCCGGCAAGCGCCGCCACGATACTCATCGCGGTGGGCGCGTCGTCGGCACCGGCTGGCTCGAAGCCGCGGTCGATGTCGGTGAACAGCAGCAGGTCGGGCATTCAGCCCCCCGGTCTGATCAGCGGGGCGTGGGCCGCCCGCGCCCTGGGCGACGTCGCGCGCAGGTGACCGACAGCGGTGGCGGCCACAACGGGCTCGCACACCATCGGTCCCAGTACTGAAAACGCCATAGTTGAAGTATCCGACGGCAAATCGAAAAGGTCCAGGGCCGGATCGGCGGTGCCGCCGAGCCGATCGGGGCCTCCGGGCCGGCGGCGCTGATCGCTACGCGACCTCCACGCGGGTCAGGCGCCGGACCAGGCGGGCCAGCTCCTCCTGCCGGTAGGGCTTGTTCAGGCGCGGCAGCCAGGATGTCGCGCTGGGCGGCAACTCGGCATAGCCGGTGGCGAGCGCCACCGGCATGGCGGGCCGCTCCACCCGCAGGCGTTCCGCGAGCTCAAGCCCGGTCAGCCCCGGCATCGCATGGTCGGTCAGCACCAGGTCCACCATGGGATCCCGGTCGAGCTGCAGCAGCGCATCCTCCGCCGACGTTGCGACCAGGGTGCTGTGCCCAAGGTCCTCCAGCATCATCGCCGTGCCCGCCGCCACCAGGGGGTCGTCATCCACCACCAGGACGCGACGCGGCGGCCCCAGGCTCGGCGCCTGCTCGGCCATCGGGCCACTGGGCTGCGGGCTCTCGGCTCCGGCGCGGGGCAGCCAGACCTCGGCGGTGGTGCCCTCGCCCGGTCGGCTGCGGAGCGTGAGGCCGCCGCCCGATTGCTGCGCCAGGCCCTGCACCATGGACAGGCCGAGGCCCGAGCCATGCCCGACCCCCTTGGTGGTGAAGAAGGGCTCGGTCGCGCGCGCCAGCGTGGCCGCATCCATCCCCACCCCGGTGTCGCTGAGGGCCAGCCGCAGGTAGCGGCCCGGCAGCAGCTCGGGCGGCGCCTCCGGCGAGGGTGCCTCCGCCGCCGCCGCGGTGATCACCACCCGGCCACCCTCCGCCATCGCGTCGCGGGCGTTCACCACCAGGTTCAGCAAGGCGAGTTCCAGCTGGTTGGCGTCCACCAGGGCGGGCGGCAGATCCTCGCGCAGATCCGCCTCGATCCGCACGGTCGGCCCCGCCGAACGCTCCAGCAGCGGCGTGACGCCCCGGACCAGCTGGGCGAGATCCACAGCGGCCGGGCGCAACTCCTGCCGCCGGGCGAAGGCGAGCATCCGCTGGGTGAGCGCGGCGCCGCGCTCGGCGCCCTGCTGCGCGCCGTCCAGCAGGCGAACCAGCCGTGGGTCGGGCGGCAGGCGCTTGCGCAGCAGTCCAAGATTGCCGAGCACCACCATCAGCAGGTTGTTGAAATCATGCGCCACCCCGCCGGTGAGCTGGCCGAGCGCCTCGACCTTCTGCGCCTCGCGCAGCTTCGCCTCGGCAGCCTTCAGCTCGGTGAGGTCATGCGCCTCGGCCAGCAGCCAGGAGATCCGGCCCCCGGCGTCGCGCACCGGCCGAAGCGAGACTTCGAGCGGCGCGAGCCGGCCATCGGCGGCGCGGGCGACGATCTCGCTGCGCCGCGTCAGGCCCTGGCCGGCGGCTGCGATCGCCACGGCCAGGCCGGCCCGGGTCTTGCCATCGGGCCAGCAGGGCAGCTCGGCGAGCCCCTGCCCGACTGCCTGCGTGCGGGTGAGCCCGAGGAAATCGAGCGCGGTCTCGTTCGCTTCCAGCACGACGCCCTGCTGGTCGAGCAGCGCCATCAGCTGGAATGTGCTGTCGAACAGGACGCGGAAGCGCGTCTCGCTGGCCGCCAGATCGCGGGTGCGCGCGGCGACGCGGGCCTCGAGCCCCACCGCGGCCTCGCGCAGGGCCCGGTTGGCGCCGGCGAGTTCCGTCCGCGCCCGCGCTTCCCGGTTCGCCAGCAGGATTGCCAGCGCGGCGAGCAGCAGCAGCCCGAGCGTGACGGACCCGATCACCTCGACGGACCATCGCACCGCGCGACGCCACGGCGCCACCGCTGCCTCCACCGGCAGGCTCGCGGTGACCAGCACCGGCCAGTCCGCGAGCCGGCGGAAGGCGACGATCCGCTCTCCCTCGGCGAAGGGCAGGACGGTGCGCAGCATCCCTTCCGCCTGTGCGGCCGCGCGCGCCAGCAGGGGCGTCCCGGACAGGGAGAGATCGAGCTGTTCGGGCGTCAGCCCGGTGTAGGCCAGGATGCGCCCCTCGCTATCGAACAGACCCATCGTGGCGCGGCTGGCAAAGGGGCCGAAGGCGAAGATCTGCTGGAAGAATCCGGTGCGCACGGCAAGCTGCACCACGCCGTCGAACGCGCCGTCCGGGGTGCGCAGGATGCGGGAGTAGGTGAACAGGATCTCGTCGGTGATGCGGCTGTGCAACGCTTCGCCCACATGCGTCTCGTCACCGAACTCGGCGTGGGCGCGGAACCAGCGCCGGTCGGAGAGGTCCACATCGGCCACGGGATGGTCGTAGGAGCTCAGTACCGGGCGGCCGCGCGCATCGATGACCGTCAGGTAGTCGCCGGCCGAACGCACCGACAGGTCGCGCAGCCAGTGATGGGCGGCGACGCTGCCGCGCAGCGCCTCGGTGCCGCCCAGCTCGGCGACCCGGGCGGCCGCCTGGGCACTGACCAGCTCCGCCGTCTCGAACACCCGCTGGGCGTATTGCTCCGCGACGCGGGAGAGGTTCCACAGGTCGCTCTCGGCCCGCAGGAGCGCCGCCGCGCGGTCTTCACGCAGCGAGTCGGCGCGCATCCCCACCAGCGCCGCCAGGAACAGCAGGACCAGGGCCAGGATGGCGATACTGACGCGGTGCGGGGCCAAGCTTCCTCCGGTCGTTGGGCCGCGAGGCGCTGGCCTGCGGGCGGACCGGTTGCGATGCCGACCGCGTGATCCAGCGTTAGCCGCTACCGGTCCGCGCGCATAAGGGCGGAGCTTTCGCCTCGCATTCTTGTGATGCTCAGGCGGCGTCCAGTTGTTCCGAAAGGGCGAACCATTCCTCTTCCAGCGCGGCGATCTCCCTGGCGATCGCCGCGCGCCGCGTGGTGGCCCAGGCGATGTCCTCGGCCTTGCGCTTCGCATAGGTCTCCGGATCGGCGAGCCGCTTCTCGATCAGCTTCGCCTCCAGCCCGAGGCGCTCCATCAGCTTCTCGATCTCCCGCAGGCGCTGGCGCAGCGGTGCGAGCTGGGCGCGGTTCTCGGCGCGCTCGCGCCGTTCGGCGGCGCGGCCGGTGCCCGGAACGGCCTCGGCGCGGGCAGTGGCGCGCGCCCGCTCGGCCAGCAGGGTGCGGTATTCCGCCAGGTCGCCCTCGAAGGGCGTCACCATGCCGTCGGCGACCAGCCAGAGCCGGTCCGCGACCAGTTCCACCAGGTGCGGGTCGTGGGTGATCAGCAGCACCGCGCCCTCGAACTCCGCCAGCGCCTTCACCAGCGCCTCGCGCGCATCGATGTCGAGGTGGTTGGTCGGCTCGTCGAGGATCAGCAGGTTCGGCGCGTCGCGGGTGCAGAGCGCCAGCAGCAGCCGCGCCTTCTCGCCGCCCGAGCATTGGCTGATCCGCGTCTCCGCCTTCTCGCCGGCCAGGCCGAAGCGGGCGAGCTGCGCGCGGCAGACCGTCTCCGTCGCCTTGGGCAGCGCCGCCTGCATGTGGGTGAGCGGCGTGCCTTCGGGGTCCAGCTCCTCCGCCTGGTGCTGGGCGAAGAAGCCGACCTTGAGGCGCGGGGCGCGGCGGATCTCGCCGCGGGTCGGCGCCAGCCGCCCGGCAAGCAGCTTGGCGAGGGTGGACTTGCCGTTGCCATTGGCGCCGAGCAGCGCGATGCGGTCGTCCTGGTCCAGCCGCAGGTTGAGCCCGCGCAGCACCGGCGGCCCGCCATAGCCCACTTCCGCACGCTCGATCGCGACCACGGGGGGCGAAAGCTGCTCGGGCTCGGGGAAGGCGAAGCGGGTCGGGGTGTCCTCGATGACGGCGTCGAGCGGCGGCAGCTTCGCCAATGCCTTCAGCCGCGACTGCGCCTGGCGCGCCTTCGAAGCCTTGTAGCGGAAACGGTCCACGAAGGCCTGCATGTGCGCCCGCGCGCGCGCGATCTTCGCCGCCTCCGCCGATTGCTGCGCCGCGCGCTCGGTCTTCTGGCGGACGAAATCCTCGAAATTGCCCTGGTAGGTGGTGATCTTGCCGCGATCGAGATGGGCGATGATGTCCACGCAGCGATCGAGCAGGTTGCGGTCGTGGCTGACCACGATGGCCGCACCGGGGAAGCGCGCCAGCCAGCCCTCCAGCCACATCGTCGCTTCCAGGTCGAGATGGTTGGTCGGCTCGTCCAGCAGCAGCAGGTCGGGTTCGAGGAACAGCGCGCGGGCAAGCGCCACGCGCATCCGCCAGCCGCCGGAGAAAGAGGCCAGCGGCCGCGCCTGCGCCGCCTCGTCGAAGCCGAGGCCGGCGAGGATGGCGGCGGCGCGGGCGGGGGCGGCATCGGCGCGGATGGCGATCAGCCGCTCATGGATCTCGGCGGCGCGATGGGCCTCGGGCTCTGCTTCCAGCTCGGCGAGCAGGGCGGCGCGCTCGGTGTCGGCGGCGAGCACGGCGTCGAGCAGGCTGCCCTCGCCACCCGGCGCCTCCTGCGCGACCTGGCCGAGCCGGGCGCGGGCGGCGAGCCGGATCTCCCCGCCATCGGGCTGGAGATCGCCGGTGATCGCCTTCAGCAGCGTGGACTTGCCGGCGCCGTTGCGCCCGACCAGCCCGAGGCGGCGGCCGGTGTCGAGCGTCATGTCGGCGCCGTCCAGCAGCACGCGGCCGCCGACGCGGAGCACCAGGTTGCGGATGGCGAGGACGGTCATGGGGTGCCGCTATAGCCCGGAGCGGGCATCGCGCGTAGGCCAGGATGCGGCGGGGGGCCGCGCGGCCGATCGCGCAACAGTGTCGGTCGTTGACCGTTCCGTGTGTTCGGCGCCCCCGGCCAAGCCGGCTATTGCCGGGCATGCGCCGGGAACGAGCGGGGGAAGCATGTCGTCGGCACACCAGGATATCTCCGGGGCCACGCGGCCGCTGCCGGGATTCGATGGCGAGGTCGCGCGCATGGTGCCTTTCGCGCGCCTCGTCGCGGAGCGGCAGGCCATCGCCGGCCGCTACCGGGCGGCCCGCCCCTATCCGCATGTGGTGCTGGACGGGCTGTTCGATCCGCATGTGCTGGACCGCGTCGCCGCCGATTTCCCCGACGCCACGCCGCCCGACTGGGTGCAATACGACACCGCCAACGAGATCAAGCGCACCTCCCGCGGGCTGATCGGCGTGCCGGCCTATGCCAATGCCTTTCTCTGGCAGCTCTGCTCCGAGCCCTTCCTGGAATGGCTGCGCGAGGTCACCGGTATCGAGGATCTGGTCGCCGACCCGATGTTCCACGGCGGCGGGCTGCATGAGAGCTTCCGCGGCGGCTGGCTCAACATCCACGCCGACTGGACGCAGCACCCGCACCTGCCGCTGGTGCGGCGGCTGAACCTGATCGTCTATCTCAGCCGCGACTGGCGGGAGGAATGGGGCGGTGCGCTGGAGCTTTGGCAGCCCGGTGCCGATGCGGCCGGCGCGCGGCTGGCGCCGCTGTTCAATCGCGCCGTGCTCTTCCCGACGACGTCCGAGACGTTGCACGGCTTCCCCGACGCGCTGCGGTGCCCCGCCGACCGATCCCGCCGATCCGCCTCGGTGTTCTACTGGAGCCCCGATCCGGAGGCCGTGAAGCAGGGCGCGCCGATCACCTTCCTGCCCGGCAGGCGGCGCACGCGGATCAGGGCCTTCGCGCGGTCGCTGGTCCCGCCCATCGCCTTCCAGCTGCGCGACGGGCTGCGCAGCGCCGTGGGCCGCCTGCGCCGGACTGCCTGAGATGGGCCCGGCCGGCATCCATGCGGCGCTGGAGCGCCTCCTCCGGGACGTGGCGAAGTGGCCGCCGCTGTTGCGCGATCCCTTCGCGGCGGCGCTGGCGCTGTGGAGCGTGTGCCTCGGCGTGCTGCTCGCCTCGGTGCTGCCCTTCCATGCCGAGGTGCTGCTGGCGCTGCCGGGCGTGGTGCTGGCCTGGTTGCTGTTTGGCGGCAGCAGCGCCGCCTTCGGTCTGCTGGTGGCTGCGCTTGCGGTCACCTGGGTCGCCGAGGGACGCCGGGTGAGCCTGTTCGCGGCCGGCGCCGAGGAGGCGCTGGTGCTGTTCCTGCTGGCCTGCGGCCTTGGCACCGCCTGCCTCGGTGCGCGGCTCTGGGTGCGCCAGCGGGAACGCCGGGCGGCCCTGCTGATGGACGCCTGTGCCGAGGATGCCGTCAGCCGGATCTCCGCCGCCGAGGTGCGGCTGGCGGAAGCCGAGGCCGGGGCGAAGGCGGCCCGCCAGCGCCTGGCCCGTGCGGAGGCGGACCTCGCGGGCGCCTTGCGCAGCGCTGCGGAGGCTGCCCGGCGCGACGCCACGCTGGACGACGGCTTCGAGGAGGCGCGCCGGCGGGAGGGCGGGGTCTAGGCGGCGCAGGGCTTGCGCCGCCGCCCGCATGCCCCTATCCCGCGCCCGCCTTCGCAGACGCAACAAGGAACGCCCCCATGGCCACCGAGCGCACCTTCTCGATCATCAAGCCCGACGCGACGCGCCGGAACCTGACCGGCAAGATCAACGCCGTCTTCGAGGAGCACGGGCTGCGCATCGTCGCCCAGAAGCGGATCCAGATGACCCGCGCCCAGGCCGAGACCTTCTACGGCGTGCACCGCGAGCGGCCCTTCTTCAACGACCTGGTCACCTTCATGATCTCCGGCCCGGTGGTGGTGCAGGTGCTGGAAGGCGAGAATGCGGTGGCGAAGAACCGCGAGATCATGGGCGCCACCAACCCGGCCAACGCCGCCCCCGGCACCATCCGCAAGCTCTTCGCCGAGAGCATCGAGGCCAATTCCGTGCACGGCTCCGACAGCGCCGAGAATGCCGCGATCGAGATCGCCTACTTCTTCGCCGGCTGCGAGATCGTCGGCTGAAGCCGGCGGCGTCGGGGCGGGGCCGCGGCCACCGACCCGGCGCGCCGCGCGTGTTCCGGGGCGTGTTCCGGGCCGGTGGGCCGGAACGAAAATGAGACCCGCCGCCTCAACCATCCCTCAACCCGGTGCGTGCAATCTCCCGGCAGAATCGCTGGGAGAACTGCCATGCGCCGTTGGCGCGCCTCGATCGGGCTGCGGCTTGCCGCCGGCCTGATCCTGCTCGGTGCCGTCGCCCTCGGCGGCGCCGGCGTCACCTTCCTCGCCCTGCAGCAACAGGCCGCGCGCCAGCTGGAGACCGCCCGCCTGCATGAGGCGCAGGCGCTGATCGAGCGCGTGCGCGTCGGCGTCTATGCCGTGGTGATGGAGAGCCGCGGCCTCTACCTCGCCGCCAGCCGTCGCCAGGCGGAAGGCTTCGCCCGTGGGCTCACGCGCCATCTGGACGACATGCAGAAGGCCTGGTCCGAGCTGCGTCCGCGCCTTCCGCCGGGGGAGGCCGCCACGGCCACGCGGCTGGAAGGTGCGCTCCGCGGCTTCGTCGAGCTGCGCAGCGAACTGGCGCGCATCGGCGTGGAGGAAGGCCGGGAGGCGGCGGACCGGCTGGGCAACAACGACGCCAATCGTTCCAACCGCACCGCCTTCTCCAACGCGCTCGACGCGCTCTCGGTCTCGCTGGACGCCACGGTGGAGCGCCTCCAGGCCGAGGCGGTGGCCGCCTCGCGGCGGTTGGCGCTGATGCTGATCGGCTTCGCCGCGCTGGCGGTGTCGGTGGTCACCGGCGGCATGCTCTGGCTGACGCAGCGTGACATCGCCCGGCCGCTGCGCTCGCTCGCCGACGCGCTGCGCGAGATGGCGGAAGGCAGGCTGGAGGGTGCGAAGCTGCCGCCCGGCGGACCGGGCGAGGTGGGCGCGATCGCGGGCGCCGCCCATGTCTTCCTGGAAAAGCTGAAGGAGAATGGCCGGCTCGCCGCCGAGGCGGCGGCGGTGCGGCAGGCGCGCGAGAGGCGCCAGGCGGCGATGGACCATCACACCCAGGAGTTCGGCGCGTCCATCTCGGGCGTGATGGCCGCCCTCGCTTCGAATGCCGAGGCGACGCGCGTGGCGGCGGATGCGCTGGCCAGCGGCGCGGCGCGTACCCGCGCCGGCGCCGTCGAGACCACCGAAGGCGCCCGCGAGAGCCAGCGCAACCTGCAAGCCGTCGCCGCCGCGACGGAACAGCTGACCGCGAGCGTGGCGGAGATCGGCCGCCAGGTGAGCCACGCCGCGGCCGCGGCACAGCAGGCCGTGGAGCGTGCGGACGCCACGCGCGGGACGGTGCAGGGCCTCGCCGATGCGGCGGGCCAGGTGAGCGAGGTGGTGCGCCTGATCGCCGACATCGCGGCGCAGACCAACCTGCTCGCGCTGAACGCCACCATCGAGGCGGCGCGGGCCGGCGAGGCCGGCAAGGGCTTCGCGGTGGTGGCCGGCGAGGTGAAGCAGCTCGCCACCCAGACGGCGACGGCGACCGAGCGGATCTCGCAGCAGGTTGCCGCGATCCAGGGCGCGACGGCGGAGGCCGTCACGGTGGTCGCCGGCGTCGGCGAGGCGATCGCGCGCGTGGATGCCGTCGCTTCCGCCATCGCCGGCGCGGTGGAGCAGCAGGGCGCGGCGACGCGCGAGATCGCCGCCAGCGTGCTGGCGGTGACCAGCCGCACCGAAGCCGCGACCGGCGCGATGGATTCGCTGGTCGGCAGCGCCGAGCAGGGCGGCGCCGAGGCTGAACGCGTCCGCACCTCCTCGGTCGAGGTCAGCCGCGTGGCGGAGGAGGTCCGCTCGGAGGTCGAGCAGTTCCTCCAGGCGATGCGCGTGGATGAATCGGAGCGCCGCCACTTCGAGCGCATCCCGGGCCAGCGCCTGCCGGCCGAGCTGCGTGTGCGTGGCGGTGCGCCCAGCGCCGGCGTGCTGCTGGACATCGCGCGCGGCGGCGCGCTGTTCGAGAGTGACACCGCGCTGAAGCCCGGGACCGAGCTGGAGGTCGGCTTCGCCGGCGTCGCGCCAATCCCTGCGCGCGTGGCGCGGTGCGGGTCCGGCCAGGTTGCCGTGGCATTCCGCCAGGATGCTGCGTCGCTCCAGCGGATCGGTGCCATGCTGGCCAGGCTGGCGCCGGCGGCGCGGGAAGTGGCCTGACGCGTCGCGCCATCAATCCGGTGCGGTTCACGTCGGTCGAGCGGTCCCGGTGCTATCCCCGCACCGGCACCTTTCCCGCGCCCCCCGGTGTCTCCTTCACATAGGCCGGCTGCGCCAGCCCGCTCAGTCGGCCGCGCAGCCCCGCCACCAGCGCCAGCCCCTCGGCCTCCGGCACGCGGAAGCGCGCGGTGCCGGGGGCGGGGTCGAGCTGGTGCAGGTAGTAGGGCTTCACCCGCGCCCGCAGCATCGCCCGGAACAGCGCCTCCAGCGCCTCGGCCGTGTCGTTCACGCCGCGCAGCAGCACGCTCTGCCCCAGCAGCGGAACCCCGGCGCGCGAGAGCAGCGCCAGCGCCGCGCGGGATCGGTCGGAGAACTCCCGCGCGTGGTTGGCATGGACGCAGAGGAAGAACGCCTTCTCCGTCTCCAGCGCCGCCGCCAGCTCGGCCGTCACGCGCCCGGGGTCGGCCACCGGCACGCGGCTGTGCACCCGGATGATCTCGAGATGGGGGATGTCCGAAAGCCGCCGCACCAGCCATTGCAGCCGCCGCGGCGAGAGCATCAGCGGGTCGCCGCCGGTCAGGATCACCTCGCGGATCGCCGGCGTGGCGGCGAGCCATGCGAGTGCGGCCTCCAGCTCGGCCTCGGTCAGCAGGCCGCCATCGGGGCCCACCACCTCGCGCCGGAAGCAGAAGCGGCAATAGACCGGGCAGGCCAGCAGCGGCTTCAGCAGCGCGCGGTCGGGATAGCGATGCACCACGCCCTTCACCGGCGTGAAGGGGGCGTCGGCGGTCGGGTCGTCGATCTCGTCCGGCGCGGTGAGAAGCTCGGCGGCGTCGGGGATGTATTGCCGCGCGATCGGGTCGGCGGGGTCGCCGGCATCCATCAGCGCCGCGACCGCAGGCGTCACCGCGACGGCGTAGCGCTCGGCCAGGCGGGCGAGGGCCGGCGCTTCGGCGGGGGCGAGCAGGCCGGCGGCGACCAGCTCGCCCACGCTGCGCAAGGTGCGCTCCGGGCTCGGGGTGCGGGGTGGCGCGTCATCGGGCATGGTCGGGCGCGTAGCGCCATCGAGGCCGTCAAGTCCATGCCCCTCCCGCGACCACTGCCCCGACCGATGCCCCCTTGGCACCCCGAGAGCCTCGCCGCCCGGCTGCCCTTCCTCCGCCGCCGCGCCCGCCTTGCCGCCGAAACCCGCGCCTTCCTCGCCGCCCGCGGCTACACCGAGGTGGAGACGCCCGCCCTGGTCCCGGTGCCGGGCATGGAGGTGCATCTGCGCGCCTTCCGCAGCGCGTTCCGCCCCCATCTCGGCGCCGGGCGGCCGGCGACGCTGTGGCTGCGCACCTCGCCGGAGCTCGCCTTGAAGCGGCTGCTGGTCGGCGGCGCCGGGCGGGTGTTCGAGCTGGCCCGCGTCTGGCGCAACGGCGAGCTCAGCCCGCGCCACGCGCCCGAATTCACCATGCTGGAATGGTATGCGCCGGGCCTCGGCCTCGACGGCCTGATGGACGAGACGGAGGCGCTGCTCCGCTCCGTCTGCCCCACCGTGGTCGCCCATGCCGGCGTGACGACCGATCTCGGGCAGGCCTTCGAGCGGCTGACCATGGCCGAGGCCTTCCGCCGCCACTGCAACGGCCTCGACATCCTGGCGACGGTGGACGCCGCCTCGGCCGAGGGCGGCGCCGCCGCGCTGCACGAAGCCGCGCGCGCGGCGGGGCTGGCGCTGCCGCCGGGGCTGGGGTGGGAAGACGCCTTCTTCCACCTGGTGCTCACCCATGTCGAGCCGGCGATCGGCCGTGGGCGGGCGACCTTTCTCACCCACTGGCCGGCGCCGCAGGCCGCGCTGGCGCGGCGCGACCCCGCCGATCCCCGCGCCGCGCTGCGCTTCGAGCTGTTCGTCGCCGGGCTTGAGATCGCCAACGCCTTCGACGAGCTCACCGACCCTGCCGAGCAGCGCCTCCGCTTCACCCGCGACGTCGAGGCCCGCAAGCAGGAGGCCGGCGAGGAAGGCTGGGAGGTGGACGAGGATTTCCTCGCCGCCCTGGCTCATGGGATGCCCGCCGGCTCCGGCATCGCGCTCGGCTTCGACCGGCTGGCGATGCTGGCCAGCGGTGCGCAGGCGATCGGGCAGGTGCTCTGGCTGCCCATCGCCATCCCCGCCGACTGAACCCGCAACCGGGCGGCACCGCCGACGTTCCCCGCCGCTTGCCGGATGCGGGGATCGGATGGAGATGGCCCATCGTTTGCGGCTCGCCGCCTTGCTGATGCTGGTGTTCGCGCTGTTCGCCCCGGCCGGGCACGTCCTGGAGATCCCGGGCAAGCTGCGCCTGGGCGCCGAAGCCTGGCTGGTGGTGCAGCAGAACCTCTACCCCGGCTATGCGGTGGCGGGCGCCGTCAGCCTGCTCGGCGCCCCGCTGGCCTGCGCCGCCTTCGCCTGGTCGGTCCGCGGCACCGCCGAGGCGCGCGCCGCCTGGATCGCCGCCGCGCTGGTGCTGGCCGGGCTCGCGGCCTGGGCGCTGATCGTCGCGCCGGTGAACACCGAGGTCGCTGCCGCTGCTCCCGGCAGCCCGCCGCCCGGCTGGATCGGGCTGCGCAACCGCTGGGAGGCCGGGCACGCCACGGTCTTCGTGCTGGTTGCCGCCGGCTTCCTCGTGCTGCTGCGGGCGGTGCTGGCTCACGCGAGGGCGGCCAGCACCTCCGCCGCGCGTTCCGCCGGCCAGGCGTAGAAGGTGAAGACATAGGGATCGGAGGCGCCGAACACCGCCGGGTCGGGGGAGGCCACCTGCATCGTCGCGGCATCGAACGCCGCCAGCGGCCGCATCGCGCCGTCGAGCCAGAAGCGCGTCTCGTATCCCAGTGCGGCGAGCAGCGCGGGCACGTCGCGCGTGGCACCGCGGCGGTGGCGCTCCTCGAGCTCCAGGGTCAGCACGGGGCGACTGCGGGTGAGGGTCTGGCGCGCACCTTCCAGCACCTCCTGCTCATGGCCCTCGGCGTCGAGCTTGACGTGCTGCAGGTCGGTGAGGCCGAGCGAATCCAGGGTGATGACCGCGACCTCATGCGCCTCGGCCTCCACTGAGGCGAACTGCGAAAAATCCTTGGCGACGCTCGCCCATTGCTCCTGCGGTACGCCGTCGAGCACCGGCACGGAGAGCGTCAGGCGGCCGGCCGCCGCGCCCAGCGCCTCAGGCCGCAGGTTGATGTGCGGCGGGATGGCGCCGTAGGCCGCCACCACGGCCGCGTGCAGCCGCGCATGGGCGGCGGGCAGCGGCTCGAAGGCCAGCACCTGCGCGCCCGGCAGGCGGGAGAGCGGCAGCGTCAGCAGCCCGTCATGCGCGCCGACATCGAGGATGGTGCCGGGCCGGTGCAGCCGCGTGTGGAAGCCGAGCTCGTCCATCAGGCGGCGGGATACGGCGTGCCGGTCACCGGATCGGTCGGCGGATCGGGCGTGGCGGGGATGGCGCGCAGCGCGCGCGCCAGCTCGCCCGGGCGGCCGGTGTACTGCTCCGGCGGGGCGCCGGGGGGATAGGCGCCGACCACCAGCAGGTCCTGCGAGGCGCCGAGGCTGCGGTGCCCGGTGCCCGCCGGCAGCACCACCACGTCGCCCGCCTTGAGCTCTAGCGTCACGCCGCCCTCGCCGCCGAGCCGCACCCGCACCTTGCCCGCGGCGATGGCCAGCGCCTCATGCGCGTTGGGGTGGTAGTGGTGGAAGCCGTAGATGCCGTTGCGCCAGGCCGGGTGCCAGCCATGGCCGGCGAACAGCGTTTCGGCCGCGGCGGGGTCGCCCGCGGGCACAGCGCCGCGGTGAAGCAGCACCGGCAGGTGCGCATTGTTCGGAATTTCTCCGTCGGGCGGCAGCAGTAGGCGTTCCGCCCCGTCGGCGCGCTTTTCGTGCATGATCCTTCTCCCCGGCGTGCCGGTGGCGGCGTAGCATGGGCGCCGGCACCTTTCGGGAGGATAGCATGGCGGGCATCCAGCGGTTCCGCGACTTCGTGATCGCCCTGACACGGCTGGCGGAGGCTGGCGCGCCGGAGGCGGCATGGCTGGAGAAGGGGCGCGCCCTGCTCGCGGAGCTGGTGCGGCATGACGACTGGCTGCCCGCTTCCTGTGCCGAGGCCGGCCCGACCTATCGCCAATACCTGTTGCATTGCGACCCGCTGGAGCGGTTCAGCGTGGTGTCCTTCGTCTGGGGGCCTGGCCAGCGCACGCCGGTGCACAACCATACCGTCTGGGGCCTGGTCGGCATGCTGCGCGGCGAGGAGGTCTCCACCGAGATGCGCCCCGGCGCCCCGGCCCCGTCGTGCGACGGAGCGCGGTGCCCCATGATCGCCGGCCGGGTGGACCGGCTGCGGCCCGGTGAAGTGGTGGCCGTCAGCCCGAACCTCTCCGACATCCATGTGGTGGAGAATGCGCTGCCGGATGCCGCCTCGATCAGCATCCACGTCTATGGCGCGAATATCGGGGCCGTGCGGCGCAGCGTGTTCGACCCGGCGACGGGCGCGGAGCGGTTGTTCGTCTCCGGCTACAGCAACGCCGCAGTGCCCAATCTGTGGGACCGGTCGGCGGAGGCGGCGTAGAGCAGATCGCGGTGGGGCGGCATCGCTCGAAAGCGCGAAGCTGCGCTGCGATCAGGCCGTCAGGACACACGCGGTGGACGCATGCGGACGGAAGGCGCTCCGGCGCTCCGCCTACTCCGCGAGTGCCTGGGCGGCGAGGCGCATGTGCAGCGCGGCATGCGGGGAAGAGGCCTCGGCCAGCTCCAGTGGGGCCGCGGCCGGCGCAGAGGCGGTCAGGATCCGCTCGCCGGAGGGGTCGCCCACAGGGCGGTTGTAGATGAAGCCGTGGATCGGATAGGTGCGGCCGAGTGCGCTGCGGTCACGTCCGACCTGCACGCGCACCGCGGTCCAGTCGTTGCGGTCCGAGACGTCCACCACCAGCACGCCGCGCATCACGGTCCCGCGGCGGATGCCAGGGCCGGCCCAGTTGGAATGGTCGATCAGCACGGTGCGGTCATCCACCACCCGGCTGACCACGGCGACATGGCCGCGGCGCATGCCGCCCGAGGCCATGAAGGCCATCACCGCACCGCGCTCCGGCTGCTGCCCGCGCAGGTAGCGGCCGGCGGCGTTGTGCCACCAGAGCCGGGCATCGCCGGTGATCTGGACGCCGGTCGCCATGCGCGCGAAGGGCACGCAGGACAGGCCGGAAGTGGCGGAGACGGGCAGGATCGGGGTGCCGGCGCCGATCATCATGGCGGGCTGCGCGATACCGGGCCGGCCCGGCGCCGCCTGGCGCAGCGTCACGGGGCGCGGCTGCGCTGCCGCGGCAACCTGGATCTCCCAGGACTCGCGCTCAGCGGCGTCGGCGATGGATGTGGCTGCGATGGTCCCGAACAGGACGAAGACAGCAGCAAGCGCGCATTCTGCCCGCATGGGGTGCTCCCCGGCCTTGTGCCCCTGGCGGACCCTGACGGGTCCGTGAACCAAGGCGGTAGCCGGATGGGCGGGCGGCTGCCAACCACCTGCGGCGTTACACGGCGAAACCTGCCGTGATTTGCTGGCGGCGGCTGTAGCGGAGCGCGCAGCTTCGGGAAATTGTCCTAGGGCGAAACACTTCCCGCGGCGATGACACAGTGTTGCGGCCTGGAAGCAACACGCGAAACAGGCGAAACAGAAAACCCGGCGCGAGTCCCGAAGGCGCTGCATCGCCGGCATGCCACTGCGGCATGCCGGCGGAGGCCGTGCGGGCTCAGCGGCAGGCGGTGACCATGATCTCCACGAGGTGGCGCGGGCTGGCCATGTTGGCTTCCACGCAGGCCCGCGCCGGGCGCCCGGCATCGCCGAGCCACTCCACCCAGACCTTGTTCATCTCGTCGCGGTCCCGGATGTCCTTCAGCCAGATCTGCGCCTGCAGCAGACGCGTTTTGTCGGTGCCGTTGGCTTCCAGCGCGGCGTCGATCTTGGCGATCACCTCCCGCGTCTGGCCGGTGATGTCCTTCGAGAGGTCATCGGCGGTCATGCCGGCGAGATAGACGAAGTTGTGGTACTCGACCGAGGACGAGAGGATCTGGTTGCTGCCCTGGCGGGTGATCTTGGACATGCGTCGGCCTTTCCTTTGAGGGGGCGCGCGCTGTCTAGGCGTCGCATGACAGCGCGGCAAGACGGGGCGCCATGCGGATCAAGGGCGAATCGCGGAGGAACACGGCGCCAGCGCGTCGGTGCGCTTCCAGCGCCGCGTGCAGTCCCGGCTTCGCGCGGGGCCCGCGATCCGGTAGGGCATCTTCCGTTCGCGTTCACGGCAGATGCTCGACCTCGCTGCCTGCAGGACAGACTCACGCCTGCGGACGACGCGACCCTACGACGATCCGACCCGGAGGCCCGTGGCGATGCCAGACCTGCCCCAGTTCGCCCTGTATGTCGCGGCGGCTTTCGTGCTCGCGGTCACGCCCGGGCCGGGCATCTTCTACGTCGCCGCGCGCACGCTCGCCGGCGGTCGGGCGGAGGGCGTTGCCTCCAGCATCGGCACCGGCCTGGGCGGCATGGTCCATGTCCTCGCGGGCAGTCTCGGCGTTTCCGCCATCGTGCTCGCCAGCGCGGAACTGTTCACCGTGCTGAAGCTGATCGGGGCGGGCTACCTGGTCTGGCTTGGCCTGCGCACGATCCAGTCCGCGCGCCAGGCTGCGGCAACGGGTCCGGATGGAAGATCTGCGGTGCCGGCGATCGGGCCGCGGCGCGCCTTCCGTGAAGGCGTGCTGGTCGAGGCGCTGAACCCGAAGACGGCAGCCTTCTTCCTCGCCTTCATCCCGCAGTTCGTGAGCCCGGCCGCAGGCCATGTCGCCCTGCAGTTCGTGGTGCTCGGCTTCGTTTCGGTTGCGCTGAACACCCTCGCCGACATCGTGGTGGCCTTCGCGGCGAGTGGCATCCGTGATGGCGCGGCAGCGCGTCCCGCATTGATCCGCCGCCTGCGCGAGGCGTCGGGAGCCGCGATGATCGCGCTGGGCATCGGCCTCTCGCTGGCGAAGCGCCCTGCCACCTGATCGCTGGGCGACGCTGCGGTCTCGAGCTTACCGGCCGAGCACCGCCGGGCTGGACCGAGACGGTCCGTCGCGGTTTCCGAGACTGGCTCCGAAAGGGAGCGGCTCAGCCCGGCTCCGGCTCGCGCAACTCGCCATGGTCAGGCGCGCCGGCCACTGCGCAGCCGCAGAACGGGCAGCGGGTGAGCTCGGCCAGGCGCGGGGCGAGTTCCGGCGGCATCGGGCGGCCATCGAGCCCGCGCTCCACTTCCGCCAACAACTCCTCGTGCAGCCGGGGCTGGCCGCAGGCGGAAGCACCGTATTCCGCCGCCGTCTCCGCGCTCGCCTCCTCCAGCCGAAAGGCGTGGGCAGCCGCTGGCGCCAACGCAACCGGCAGGCAGGCGAGCAGGCTTCGGCGGGCGGTGCGCATGGCGCGCACCATACCAGACAGGCCGCCTCCTACGCCACGGCGTAGCTGCTGCCGGAGGTGGCGGCGCCGATCATCGCCTCGAACACCGCCACGCCGTGGATCGCCTCATCCACCGGCAGCGGATAGGGCGCCTCGCCACGCGCCGCGGCGGCGAAGGCGGCGAGTTCGGCGGCCTCGATATCGGTCTTCGGGTAGTCCTTCACCCAGCCCTCGCCTTCGAGCGGGGTGAAGGTCAGGCGCTCATGGCCCATCAGCTCGACCATGCCCTTGGAGCCGAACAGCGCCACCCGCCAGTGGCGCGGCGCCAGCGACAGGGTGGCGAAGCCCACCGTCGCGCCGCTTTCCAGCAGGCCGAGCATGGCGGTGGTGTCGTCGATGGTCGGCGAGACGCGGGCATGGCTGCGCACCGTCACCTCGCGGAAGCGGCCGGCCAGGTTGATGATCATGTCGATCATGTGGATGCCCATGCCGCCCATGCCGCCGAGCGGGCTCTCCTGCCGGTCGGCGCGCCACATGCCAGGCTTGTAGGCGAGCGCGCCGGGGCCGCTGAAATGGCCCTCGACATGCAGCAGCGTGCCCAGCGCGCCCTCGGCCAGCAGCGCCTTCATCCGCGCCACCGCCGGCAGGAAGCGGCGGTTGTGGCCGAGCGCCATCACCAGCCCGGCCTTGCGGCAGGCGGCGACCGCGGCCTCGGCATCGGCCTTGGCGAGGGTGAAGGGCTTCTCGACGAACACATGCTTGCCCGCCTTCGCCGCGGCGATCACCTGCGCGGCGTGCTGGCCATGCGGCGTGGCGAGCACGACGGCCCTCACATCGGGGTCGGCCAGCACCGCCTCGTAGCTGTCATGCAGGCGGATGCCCTTCTCCGTGGCGTAGTCGCGCGCCTTCTCCGGCGTGCCGGTGGAGCCGGCGACGAAGCGGATGCCCGCGTCGTTCCTGCCGTGGACGCTGTCCACCAGCACGCGGCCCCAGCGGCCCATGCCCACGATCGCCGCGTTCAGCATCCCGGTCCCATACCCTTCCTAGGATCGCGCCGGCGGCGAGGCCGCGGCGCCTTCCAGTTCCTGTTCCATGCGCTTCAGCCGCGTGAGCCCCCAGGCGAAGACCGCCAGGAACATCGCCGCGGCGGCCAGCGCCGGCAGGCGCAGCCCGAAGGCCTCGCCTGCCGCGCCCAGCGCCAGCGCGCCGATGGCGGGACAGGCGCGCGAGATCAACCCCCAGAGGCTCAGCATCCGGCCGCGGAAATGCGGGTCGGTCGCGCTCTGCAGCAGAGTCTGCACGCTGATGCCGTGCACCGAGGAGAAGGCGCCGATCAGCGCCGCGCTCAGCATGCCGAGCGGGAAGAAGCCGGTGGCGACGAAGCCCACTGTCGCCGCCGCCTGCGCCAGCGCGCCCCAGACGGCGAGCCGCGTGGTGCCGGTCAGCCGCCCGCGCCCGGCCACCAGGAGGCCGGCGATCAGTGCGCCGACGCCGAAGCAGGCGGTGAGGATGGCCAGGCTCTCGGCGCCGCGGCCGAACAGGCGGTCCACATAGGGCGGCAGGATCTCCTGCACCCCGCGTAGCAGGATGGCGGCCAGCGCCGCGTAGAGCAGCAGCGGGCCGAGCCCGGCATGGCGCCTTGCATAGGTGATGCCGTCGGCGACCTGGCCCCACACCCCGCGCGTGCTCGCCTGGCCGCGCCGTTCGCCCGGCGCGATGCGCAGCAGCGGCATGGTGAGCGCGGCCAGCGCATAGCCGACGGCATTGGCGGCGATCGCCGGCACCACGCCGAAGACCGCGATCACCGGTCCGGCCAGCGCCGGGCCGATGAAGCGCGCGACGTTGAAGATCAAGCTGTTGCAGGCCACCGCGGCGGGCAAATCGGCGCGCGGCACGATGGCCGGCATCAGCACCTGCCGCGCCGGCTGGGCGAAGGCGCCGGCGGCGCCGCCGATCACCTCCAGCACCAGCAGGATGCCGATGGTCATGTGGCCGCTGGCGGTCAACGCCGCCAGCAGCCCGGCCTGGAGCGCGATCGCCCCCTGGCTCAGCATCGCCAGCCGTACCCGGTCCACCCGGTCGGCCGCCACGCCGGCCAGCGGCGAGACGATCACCGCCGGCGCCAGGTCGCAGAAGGCGACCACGCCGACCCAGAAGGCGCTGCCGGTGAGCTGCCAGGCGAGCCAGGACACCGCGATGCGGTGCATCCACAGGCCGGTCCAGGCGGTCAGCGAGGCGCCGAAGAAGATCCGCGAGTCGCGATGGGAAAGCGCCCGGCCGATGCCGCCGAGCGAGGGCATGCGGGACGCCACCGGCGCCCCGCGTTCAGCGCCCGCCTCCGTCCGGGGCGGCGCGCAGGCACTCCTCGATGATGCGGTCGCGTTCCATCTGCGCCATCATCCGGTCCCTCTCGGCGCGGCCGAAGGGGGCGACGGTGACCGTGCCGCGGCCGCTCTCGGTCTCGTCGCTGCGCATGGTCTGGCCGCGCTCCCGGTACTGCACCAGGCGGGTGGCCTCGGCGCGGCAGGCCTCGTAGCGCGCATCGCGCTCGCCGCGGGCGGCGCCGCCGAGCGGCGTGGTGCCCAGCGGCGCGGCGCAGGCGGCGAGCAGGGCGGGCAGCAGCAGGACAGCGGCGCGAGGCATCGGGACGAGTTCCGGAACAGGACGACGGGTCAGGGCAGGCGGTGGACGGCTCAGGCGGAAGCCCGCGCCGCGATCCCGCGCGACAATAGACGCCGAAGCGCCTCCGCGTCGAACCTCGCCGCATGATCCAGCGGCATGGCAGCCGCCGCGCGCAGCAGGGCAGGGTGCAGGTCCACCCCCTGGGGCGTGACGTCGAACATCCCGGCGAGCCAGGCGGCTTCCCCCCCGGCGGGCCGGCCGGCGCGGGACATCACCTCGACCAGTGCCAGCAACCGCAGGCAGAGCGCCAGCCCGGGCAGCGTGCCGAGGTCGGCACCGCGGTCCACCGCCTCCGCCCAGCAGCGGGCATCGCGGTCGGCGATGGCGAGCACGGTCGGCTCGTCGCCCGGCCGGTGGAACAGCAGGGTGCGCGGCGGCCCCCAGCGGCCGGCAGCCGCGCCGGCACGGGCGGCCTGCCAGGCGGCCAGAAGCGCCTCCGGCTGGACGGCCGGCAGCGATTCGGGCGGGCAAGGGACGGCGTAGGCGAGGGCGCCCGCGGCGTCCTCGGCCACCCGGATCGCGCTGTCGGGCATCGCCGCAATGTGGGGCGGACGGGCAGGCTGCGCCAGGGTTTGGACGGCTTCGCAACCGTGCGCGGCTGACGCAAGATCGCGGCATGGAACCGAACCGCCTGACCGCCACCGAGGCCGCCCGCGCGATCGCCGCCGGTCGCCTTTCCGCCGCCGACTTGATGGAGGCCTGCCTGGCCCGTGCCGCCGGGCGCGAGCCCGCGGTGCGCGCCTTCGTCCATCTCGACCCCGCCCAGGCTCGCCGCAACGCCGCCGCCGCGCGGCCCGGGCCGCTGCACGGCATCCCCTTCGGCGTGAAGGACGTGCTGGACACCGCCGACATGCCGAGCCAGTACGGCTCACCGATCTGGGCGGGCTGGCGGCCGCGTGGCGATGCGGCGGCGGTGGCGGCGGCGCGCGCGGCCGGCGGCGTCATCATGGGCAAGACCGTGACCACGGAGTTCGCCACGCGACATCCGGGCGCGACGAGCAACCCGCGCAATGCGGCACATACGCCCGGCGGATCCTCCTCCGGCTCGGCGGCGGCTGTGGCGGATTTCATGCTGCCGCTGGCCTTCGGCACGCAGACCGCCGGCAGCATCGTGCGCCCCGCCGCCTTCTGCGGCGTGGTCGGCTTCAAGCCGACCTACGGCACGCTGCACCGCGCCGGCATGAAGGTGATGAGCGAGAGCCTGGACACCATCGGGGTCATGGCCCGCAGCGTCGCCGATTGCGCGCTGGCGATGGCCGCCATGTCCGGCCGGCACTACGGCGACCCCGAGGCGAAGCCGGAGCGTGCGCCGCGGCTCGGCGTGACGCTCGGGCCGGACCCGTCGAAGGCGGCGCCCGAGACGGTGGCCCTGATGCAGCGCGCCGCCGAGGCCGCCCGCAAGGCCGGCGCGGAGGTGGTGGAGTTCGCCCTGCCGCCGGTGCTGATGCGCGCGGCGGAACTGCACCCGGTGGTGATGAACATGGAGACGCTGCAGGCGCTGGGCTGGGAGTTGGCCAGCGCCCGCGCGCAACTCTCCCCGGTGCTGCGGGAGAAGATGGATTGGGCGCGCAGCCTGCCGCTGTCGCAGTTCCGGGAGGCGCGGCTGGCGCAGACCGCGGCGATCGACGCCTTCGCCGGTCTCACCGAGGGCCTCGATGCGCTGCTGACCCCCTCCGCCCCCGGCGAGGCGCCGGAGGGGCTCGGCTGGACCGGCGATCCGGCCTTCAACCTGCTCTGGACCGCGCTGTGGGGACCGAATGTCACGGTGCCGGCCGGCAGCGGGCCGAGGGGACTGCCGCTCGGCGTGCAGCTGGTCGGGCGGATCGGCGAGGATGCGACGGTGCTGGCCGTGGCGCGCTGGATGCAGGCCGCCATCGGTTGAAGCTGCCGCCGCCGATCCGCCCGCCGGAGCGGTTGAAGGAGGCTGCCGCACTCGCGGACGAGGCCCGGCTGGCGGAAGCGCTGGCGGTGTTGGGACCTGGCGAGCCGAGCGGCATGTCGGCGCCCGCCGCCCTGCTCGCGGCGAGGTGCCTGCTCGACCGGCCCGACCCGGTCGCCGCCTTGCGCTTCGCGACCCGGGCGGCCGGTCCCGGGCCGAATCCGGTCACGCGGATCGAGGCGCTGATGATGATCGGCCGGATCCGCACCGGGCTCGGCCAGGACCGGCTGGCGGCGGAGACCTATCGTGCCGTCCTCGCGCTGCGGCCGGAGCACGAGGAAGCACGCCTGCTGCTGGGCCGCGCCCTGGTGGATCTGGGCTGGCCCGACCTCGCACGGGAAGCGCTGGCTCCCTTGCCGCGGCCGCTTCCCGGCTGGTGGCGGCAGGTCGAAGACTGGGCGGCGAGAGGCATCGAAACCGCCCGGCGCGAGGCACGGGCGAGGCTGGCGCGCCGCACCGCACCGCTGGCCGGGGACGCGGCCGGGCTGGTCCGGTACCTGATCCGGGCCGGCAGGCTCGCCGCCGCGGCCGCCGCGCTCCGCCGGCTGCCCGAAGATGGCGAGGCCGCCTGGCTCGGCGCCTGCCTGGCGGAGCGCCGCGCCTGGCCCGAGCCCGTCGCGGTCCCGCCGATCGCGCTTGCGCCGGAGGCGCCGCCGGCGCTGCGCCTGGAGGTCGCCACGTGGCTGATGCAGCGCGGCGAGGCCACGGCGGCGGGCGATGTCCTCGCCGCGTCGCCGGATGCGCTGGCGGATGAGCGCGTCGCCCTGCTGCGGGCGCGGATCATGATCCTGGCCGGCGACATCGATCGCTTCGAGCGGCTTTCGTCGGCGGCGCCGGCGGATCTGCCGCAACGCAGCCTGGTCCCCCGCCTGCGGCTCACTGCGCTCGCCTTGCGCGGCGACCCTGCCCCGCTGGGCGTCGCCGACCTGCCGGCGGAACCGCCCGCTGCCGGCGACGTGCCGCTGGTGCAGTATTGGGACCGCGAGGCGCCACCCGACGACGTCGCCGAGGTGATGGCGAGCTGGGCCGCGGCGCATCCCGGCTTGCGCCGCCTGCACTTCCATCGCGCCACGGCGCGCGCCTACCTCGCGACGCATCATGGCGATGAGGCGGCCGCGGCGTTCGACGCCTGCCCGGCCCCCGCCGTCGAAGCGGACCTTCTCCGCTACGCCGTGCTGGCGCGCGAAGGCGGGCTGTGGGCGGATGCGGATGATCTCTGCCGGAGGTCGTGGCTCGGTGTGCTGGCGGTCGTCCCGCCGCGGGGACTCGTCGTCAGCTTCTCCGACGAACTGCCATTCTACGCCTACAATGCGCCCCTCGTCGCCCGGCCGGGCAACGCCGTGATGCAGCGGGCGCTGCGGATGTCCGTGCGGTCGCTGCTGCGCCACAAGGCCGGCGCGCGGTTCTGGGTGTGGGGGACCACCGGCCCGGGCCTGGTGACGCGGCTCATTGCCGCCGATCCCGCGCGGGTTCGCCTGATGGGCAAGGCGTTGCTGCGGCATCTCAGCACGCCGGCAGACCGCCTGGCCTACAAGTTCGACCGCGCGGCGGATTGGCGGCCGGCTTCCGATTCCAGCGTCCGCAGCCGCGCCGCGGTCTCGGCATCGGCGGGGTAGAAGGCCTCGATCGCCAGCTCGGAGAGGGTGACCTCCACCGGCGTGCCGAAGACGGTGGTGGTGGAGAGCAGCGCCAGCCGCCCGTTCGGGCCATCGAACAACAGCGGCACCGCAACGCCGCCGGGCTCCAGCCCGGGATGGCTCGGCGCCGCGGTTTCGGGCGCCGGCAGAGCGGCGAGTTCCACCAGCAGCGCGGCGAGCGCGGCGTCCGCGCTGGCCGCCACCTGCCGGCGCAGCCTCTCCAGCACATGCGCGCGCCACTCGCCGAGATTGGCGATGCGCGGCGCCAGCCCGCGCGGATGCAGGCTGAGCCGCAGCACGTTCACCGGTGGCGCCAGCAGCGCCTGGTCCTCGACGCCGGCAAGAAGCGGGGCGATTGCCGCATTGGCGGCGACCAGCCGCCAGTGGCGGTCCACCGCCAGCGCCGGGTGCGGCATGTGCGCCTTGAGGATCAGCTCCACGGCCTGCCGCGCCGGCTTCATCGCCGGGTCGTCGAGCGGCCGCTCGGCGAAGGCCGGCGCGTAGCCGGCGGCGAGCAGCAGCGCGTTGCGCTCGCGCAGCGGCACCTCGAGCTGTTCGGCCAGGCGCAGCACCATCTCGCGGCTCGGTGCGGCGCGGCCGCTCTCGATGAAGCTGAGGTGCCGCTGCGAGACCTCGGCATCGAGCGCCAGGTCGAGCTGGCTGCGTCGGCGGCGCTGGCGCCAGCCGCGCAGCAGGGCACCGACCGGTGGGACGGAGGAGGGGGAGCGGGAGAGGCTGGCCATGCCCCGAAGCTAGGGCGGCTCGCGCCCGGCGCCGATGACCTCGCGCGTAATCGCATCGCCTTCCACAGGGGGGCAGGGTGGCGGCGTCCAAGCGATGGAGGAGGACATGACCGACACCACCATCCCCCGTACGAAGCTGCTGCGCCTCGCCCTGCTCGGGGACGCAGCCGCCAGCGGCGCGATGGGCGTCCTGCTGGCGGGCGCCGCCGGCCCGCTCGCCGCGCCGCTCGGCCTGCCGGAGGGACTGCTGCGCGGCGCCGGGCTGGCGCTGCTGCCCTGGGCCGGCTGGCTCGTGTGGCTCGGCACATCGGCGGAGATCCGGCGCGCCGCGCTGCGCGCCGTGATCGCCGTCAACCTGGTCTGGGTGGCCGACAGCCTGCTGCTGCTGGCCGGCGCGGGGCTGTTCGGCCTGGCGCCGAGCGGCCTCGGCATCGCCTTCGTGCTGGCGCAGGCGGCGGCGGTGCTCGGGCTCGCGGGGCTGCAGGCAACGGCGCTGCGGCGGGCCGAGGCCCGGCCGGCGCAGGCATGAGGGAGGCGCGCGACATGCCGACCATCCTGCCCACCGGCCATGTCGTCACCCGCGACGGCGTGGCGCTGTTCCGCCGCGAGCTCGGCGCCGGGCCGCCCGTGGTGTTCCTGGCGAGCTGGTCGCTGCCGAGCGACTCCTGGTTCGCGCAGATGCAGGCGCTCGCGGCCGCCGGGTTGCGGTGCCTGGCCTATGACCGCCGCGGCCATGGCCGTTCGGCCGCGCCGCCGGTGGGCTACGACTACGACACGCTCGCCGACGATCTGGCGGAGGTGCTGGCGGCGCATGCGATCGAGGGGGCGACGCTCGTCACCTTCTCGGGCGCGGCCGGGGAGGCGGTGCGCTACCTCACGCGCCACGGCGCCGGCCGTGTCGCGCGGTTGGCGATGATCGGGCCGACCACGCCGCTGCTGGTCCGCCGCGAGGGCAACCTGGAGGGCCTCGATCCCGCCATGCTGGAGGCGCTGCGCGCGGAGCTGGCGCGCGACTTCCCAGCCTGGCTGGACCAGGCGGCACGGCCCTTCGGCGGGCCGCATGTCTCGCAGGCTATGCTGGACTGGGTGCGCGGCCTGGCGCTGCAGGCCTCGCTGCCGGCGCTGCTCGACTTCCACCGGGCGCTGAGCGAGACCGACTTCACGGCGGAGCTGCGCGCGCTGGACCTGCCGGTGCTGGTGATCCAGGGCGAATGCGACCAGACCTGTCCGCTGGAGCTGACCGGCCGCCGCACCGCCGCGTTGGTGCCGGGGGCGCGGCTGCTGGTGTACGAGGGCTCACCGCATGGCGTGCCGTTCAGCCACGCAGCGCGACTTTCGGCGGACCTGCTGGCGCTCGTGAAGGGGTAGGTCGGAGGCGTGGGGGTGGCGCCGCCCCCTCAGCTTCCGCCCAGGCGTTCGCGCAGCGCGGCCTCGCGCGCGGCTTCCTCCGGCGGCAGGGCGTCGCCGAAATCGGCGGCCTCGAAGACCGGGCGAATCTCGATCTCGCTCGGGCCGGGCATCGGGTTGGGGCAGCGCTTCACCCACTCCACCGCCTCATCCATGTCGCGGACCTGCCAGAGCCAGAAGCCGGCAACCAGCTCGCCCGTCGCGGCGAAGGGGCCCTCCCGCACGGTGCGGTTCGGGCCGTCGAAGGCCACGCGCCGGCCCTGCGAGGATGGCTTCAGCCCTTCGCCGGCCAGCAGGATGCCGGCGCTCGCCAGTTCCTCGTTGTAGCGGCCCATCGCCTGGAGCAGCTCGGGCGAGGGCATGATCCCCGCCTCGCTTTCCGCTGTTGCCTTGACCAGGACCATGACGCGCATCGTCCGTCTCCGTGGCTCGAGGGAAGGCCGGGCGCTATCGCTTCCCCGCGAATTCCGGCAGGGCACGCAGCGCCTCGGTGGTGTCGAAGTCGCGCAGCACGGCGTCGCTGGCCATCTCCACCTCGACCAGCCGTTCGGCATTCCGCGCGGCGAGATGGCGCGCGCCGACATCGCCGCTGATCGTCAGCATGTCGGCCAGGAACTCGCGCGACCACAGCATCGGATTGCCCTGCTTGCCGCGATAGGTGGGCTGCACGATGGCGCGGCCCTCCTCCGGGTCGAAGGCGCCGATCAGGCGGTCCAGCATCTCGCCGCTCACCAGCGGCATGTCGCCCAGGCAGACCAGCATGCCCTCCGCCTCGGGCGGCACCGCGCGCAGCCCGGCCTTCAGCGAGGCCGAAAGCCCCTCGGCATAGTCGTCGGCATGGGCGAACAGCACCGGGCGGCCGGCCAGCGCCTCCTCGATCCGCTCGCGCTCATGGCCCGTGACGACGATCACCGGCCGCGCATGGGAGGCGAGGACATTGTCCACCACGCGGGCGATCATCGGCACGCCCTTGCTGTCCGGCACCAGCAGCTTGTTCAGCGGCGCCATCCGGCGCGAGCGGCCGGCGGCGAGCACCAGCGCGCAGACCTGCCGCGCGCGGCGCGGCGCGATCGGCGAGACCGGCGTGCGCGGCGCGTCGGCCCGGGGCAGGGGACGCGCCTCGATCTCCTTCAGCAGGCCGCCGACGCCCATGCCCATGATGTCGCGTGCGGTGACGCGCTGGCCGGCGAAGATGCGCTGCAGCACCCAGTCGAAGCCGTTCAGCTTCGGGCTGCGGGCGCAGCCGGGCAGCACCATCGCCGGCACCTCGCCGATGCGGCCGAGGCAGATCAGGTTGCCGGGGTCCACCGGCATGCCGAAATGTTCGATCGCGCCGCCGGCCCGCACGATCGCGGCGGGGCCGATATCGCGCCGGTCCACCACGGCCGAGGCGCCGGCGATCAGCAGCAACTCGGCACCAGCCTTGCGCAGCCGCGTCAGCGCATCGGCGACGGGCGCTTCCTCGTGCCGCACACGCTCGACCGGCAGCATCGTGCCGAGCAGGGATTCAACGCGGGCGGCGGTCGCCTCGACGGCGCCCTCCATCACGCTTTCCTTGACGCCCGGCAACTCGGTCAGCACCAGCCCGACGCTGAGCGGGCGGAAGGGCTGCACGGTGACCGGCTGGCGGCCCCTGGCCATCGCCTCGATCACCGCCAGCACGTTGCCGGGCACGGCGAAGGGGATGATCTTGATGGTGGCCAGCATCTCCTTCGCCGTCACCACGCTGCGGTCCGGCAACGTGGCGATGGTGACGCTCTCATCCACCTGGTTCAGCCGGTCCACCAGCGCGGCATCCACGGTGAACAGGCCGGCGGATTCGGCGAACAGGTTGACCCGGCCGGTGGAGGCGCGGGACCGCGCGACCAGCGGCGCCATCAGCAGGTTGGCGATGCGGTCTGCGGCCTCGTCCTCCGGCACGTCGCCGGATTCGAGCCGCGCGGCGATCACGTCGCGCTTGCCGGCTTCCTTCAGCGCGGCGAGCGCGCCCTCGTCCAGCACGGTGCCCTTCTTCAGCACGCGTCCCGGCAGGCGGACGGTGTGCGCGAGGATGGCGCCGCGCGCCTCGTCCAGCGGAGTGGGACCGAAGATCATGCGCAGTGCGTCCTCGGCGCGCGGCCGACGTTCAGCGCCGCATGGCGGCGACGCGCCTCGTCCAGCGGAGTGGGGCCGAAGATCATGCGCAGTGCGTCCTCGGCGCGCGGCCGCCGTTCAGCGCCGCATGGCGGCGACGCGCCGCGTCCAGCGGAGTGGGGCCGAAGGTCATGCATCGGCTTTCTTCTTCGGGCCGCCACGGCGGGACGCCACGATCTGGGCGACGATGGAGACCGCGATCTCCGGTGCGGTGACCGCACCGATATCGAGGCCGACAGGAGCGTGGATCTTCCCGAGTTCCGCCTCCGTCAGCCCCGCCTCGGTCAGCCGCGCGATGCGCTTGGCATGGGTGCGACGGCTGCCGAGCGCGCCGATGTAGAAGGCCGGGCTGCGCAGCGCGACCTCGAGCGCGGGATCGTCGAGCTTCGGGTCGTGGGTGAGCGTGACGACGGCAGTACGTGAATCCGGCGCGAGCGCGGCCATAGCCTCGTCGGGCCATTCGGTCGAGATGGTCACGCGCCCGCCCATGCGTTCCTCGGTGGCGAAGGCGCGGCGCGGGTCCACCACGGTGACGGCGAAGCCGAGTCCGGCCGCCATCGGCACCAGCGCCTGCGCGATGTGCACGGCGCCGATGACGATCAGGCGCAGCGGCGGGTTGTGGGGGTGGATGAACCACTGCTCAATGCCGAGCGCGACATTGCGCGCGGCATCGGAATCGAGAGCCGCCCGCGCTTCCGCCGCCAGCTCCGGCGAAGCCGCATCCTCCGGGAACAGCAGCTGCGCACCGTCCGGCAGGCGCGTGAGCAGCGCGACGGGATGCTTGGCGGCGCGCGCGGCCTGCAACCGCTGGAGCAGTTCAGGTGTCATGAAGGGACCTTCCGTGGCGGCCAGCGAAGCTGCCCGAGGCCGCGAATGCGGTCCGCCGCCAGTGCGTCATGTCGGCACGCATGCCTTCGGCATGACGAGCCAAGCGGCCGGAGGCCGCGCCCGGCACCTGAGGGCACGAAAAGCGTCAACCCAGCTTCTCCACGAACACCTTCAACTTGCCGCCGCAAGCGAGGCCGACTTCCCAGGCGCGTTCGTCGCTGATGCCGAAATCCAGCAGCTGCGGCGTGCCGCTCGCCATGGTCTGCTTCGCGACATCCGCCACCGCGCCCTCGATGCAGCCGCCGGAGACGCTGCCGGCGAGCCTGCCGGAATTCGTCACCGCCAGGCGCGATCCCGCCGGCCGCGGCGAGGAACCCCAGGTCTCCACCACCGTCGCGAGTGCCACCGTCTCGCCGGCCGCGAGCCAGCGTTCGGCGATGCCGAGGATGTCTTCGCTGTCGGGCTGCGCTTCGCTCATCACGCGAACTCCCTTCCTCGCCCCGCATGCCGGTCCGACAGGGCCGCGACCAGCTCGCGCAGGCTTGCCAGATTATGCACCGGACGGAACTCGTCCACATGCGGCAGCATGGCACGGATGCCCTGGGATTTGGGCTGGAAGCCCGCGTAACGCAACAAGGGATTGAGCCAGACGAGCCGGCGGCAGGATCGGCGCAGCCGGTCGGTGGCATCCGACAGGCCTTTCGCGCCCTCGCGATCCAGGCCGTCGGTGATCAGCAGCACCACCGCGCCCTGGCCGAGCACGCGCCGCGACCACAGCTGGTTGAAGCGCTCCAGCGATTCGCCGATGCGCGTGCCGCCGGACCAGTCGGGAACCGCATGGCTCACCATCTCGAAGGCGGCTTCCGGGTCGCGGTGCTTCAGCTGGCGGGTGACGTTGGTCAGCCGCGTGCCGAACAGGAAGCTGTGCACGCGATCGCGGTCGTTGGTCACCGCATGGATGAAGTGCAGCAGGATCTGCGCGTAGCGCGACATCGAGCCGGAGATGTCGCACAGCACCACCAGCGGTGGCGTGCGCGTGATGCGCTGGCGGCGGGAGATGTCCAGGATCTCGCCGCCGGTGCGCAAGCTGTCGCGCACGGTCAGCCGCAGATCGGCCAGGGTGCCCATGTGGGAAGCGCGGAAGCGCCGGGTCGGGCGGGCATCGAGCGGCAGCACGAGCTTGCGGATCTCCTCCTTCGCGGCGGTGATCTCCTCTGCCGACATCGCCTCGAAATCCATGGTCTGGAGGCGTTCGCGGTCGCTGACGGTGAAGGTGAGGTCGAGCTGCTGCTCCTCCTTCGGCTCGGGCGGCTTCGGCGGGGTCGGGCGGTCGCCGCGCATCGCCTCGGCCAGGCGGCGGGAGGTGGGCGGCGGCTTGGGCGGTTCCTTGAAGCCGTCGAGCAGCGCCATGGCCGCCGCGTGCCTGCCGGCCTCCGGGTCGCGCCAGAACAGGGCGAAGGCGTGGTCGAACAGCAGGAAATGCTCGTGCCGGTGGACCATGGTGGCGCGCAGCGCGGCATGTGCCTGGTGCTTGTCACCGAGGTCCACGGCTTCCAGCGCGGCCGCGCCGGCAAGGATCTCCGAGGGGCCGACCGGCAGGCCGGCGCGGCGCAGCATGCGGCCGAAGGCGGCGAGATTCGGCAGCAGGGCGCCGGCGGGGGTGGGCGCGCGGAGGGTGAGGGAGGTCTTGGGGGGGATCATGCGGCCGGCGAGGGGGGTCTCCCCCCACCCTAGCCCTCCCCCGCGCCGCGGGGGAGGGAATCTCGCGCGGAGAACGGCCTCACGCCGCGGCCTGCTTGGCCTCGGCGACCAGCTTCGCCGCCTCGGCGCCACGGATCTTCGCGATGTCGTCCTGGTATTTCAGCAGCGCGCCGAGCGTCTCGTCCACCAGCGCCGGCTCCAGCTCCTTGGCGTCCAGCGCGGCGAGCGCGGCGGCCCAGTCGATGGTCTCCGCAACGCCCGGCGGCTTGAAGGTGTCGGCGCCGCGCACCGCCTGCACGAAGGCGACCACCTGCGCCGAGAGCCGATCCCCAACGCCCGGCGCCCGCAGCTTCAGGATCGCGCGCTCCCGCGCGGCATCGGGGTAGTCCACCCAATGGTAGAGGCAGCGCCGGCGGATCGCGTCATGCACCTCCCGCGTGCGGTTCGAGGTGATCACCACCACCGGTGGCACCGTTGCCTTCACCGTGCCGAGCTCGGGGATCGAGATCTGGAAGTCGGCCAGGATCTCGAGCAGGAAGGCCTCGAAGGGCTCATCGGCGCGGTCCAGCTCGTCGATCAGCAGCACCGCCGGCTCGCCCTCCAGCGCATCCAGCAGCGGGCGGGATTGCAGGAAACGGCGGTCGTAGATGCCGCGCTCCAGCGCTGCCCGGTCGGTCGCCTCGCCGGATGCCTCGGCGAGGCGGATCGCCATCAGCTGGCGGGCATGGTTCCACTCATAGGCCGCCGAGGCCAGGTCCATGCCGTCATAGCATTGCAGCCGCACCAACCGGCGCGGCAGCTGGGCGGCGAGGACCTTGGCGATCTCGGTCTTGCCGGTGCCGGGCTCGCCTTCCAGGAAGAGCGGCCGGCCCATCCGCAGCGCGAGGTGCACCGTGGTGGCCAGCTGCCGGTCGGCGACATAGCCGCCCTCCGCCAGCAGCTTCTGCGTCTCCTCCACCGAGGCGGGGGTCATGCCGGGGTCAGCTTGCGAAGATCAGCAGCAGGATCACCGCCATGGCGGCGAGCCCGAACCAGACCTGGAAGGGGAAGCCCAGGAAGTTCGAGGTCAGCACCCGCATCGGCAGGAAATCGCTCGGCGCTGCCGGTGGCGGCGAGCGCTCGCCCGGAACCTGTCCGGTCACCGGGGCGACGCCGTGATGGGTGATCGGGCTGCTGCGCAGCCCGGCCGGATCGCCGAGGAACTCGGTGTCGGTGCCGGCGACCGCGGCGACCGGCGGGGCCACATGTGCGGCGAAACGGTCGAAGAACTGGTCGGCCATGGACTTGGCGGTGCTGTCGATCAGCCGGGCGCCGAGCTGGGCCATCTTGCCGCCCACCTGCGCCTTGGCATTGTAGCGCAGCACCGTCTCCTCCGGCCCGACCTCCTCCAGCGCGACGTCGGCGCCGCCCTTGGCGAAGCCCATCGCACCGCCCTGGCCCTCGCCGGAGATGGTGTAGGATTCCGGCGGGTTGATGTTGGACAGCGTCACCTTGCCGCCGAAGCGGGCCGACATCGGGCCGAGCTTCACCGCCACCTTGGCCTGGAACTGATCCTCGGCGGTGCGCTCGACGCTCTCGCAGCCCGGGATGGACGCCTTGAGCACCTCGGGGTCGTTCAGGGCGTCCCAGACGCGCTCACGCGGGGCAGCGATGCGCCGCTCGCCGGTCATTTCCATATGGTTCAGTCCCTCATCCGGTCGGGGCAGGTAATTAGGCTGCATCGGCGCTGGCGGAAAGGCCCGGGTTTCGCCCCATCGTGACGTGGCGGGCCGGACGGGCTAAGGCCTTGCCCTGATTTCGTACTGCGGAGCGCTCTGGATGCGGGGAAGGGTCTGGCAGGGAGCCGTGGGCGTGCTGGCGGCCGGGGCGGCGATGCTGCCGGGCGGGGCGCAGGCTGCCGGCGGCGTCTCGGGTGCCGAGCTTTCGCTGCTCTGGGCGGTGCCCTTCGTCGGCATCCTGCTGTCCATCGCGCTGATGCCGCTGTTCGCGGCGCATCTCTGGCACCACCATTACGGCAAGATCGCCGCCGGCTGGGCGGCGCTGCTGCTGGTGCCGCTGGCGGCGACCTACGGGCCGGGCGCGGCCTGGTACGAGTTCGCCCATGTGATGGTCCTGGAATACATCCCCTTCATCGCCCTGCTGCTGGCGCTCTACACGGCGGGCGGGGGCGTGCTGCTGAAGGGCTCGCTGGTCGGCACGCCGACCACCAACACCGCGCTGCTGGCGATCGGGACGGCGCTGGCCAGCCTGATGGGCACCACCGGGGCGGCGATGCTGCTGATCCGCCCGGTGCTGCGCGCCAACGCGTTCCGCAAGCAGAAGACCCACACATTCGTGTTCTTCATATTCCTGGTGGCGAATATCGGCGGCAGCCTGACGCCGGTGGGCGATCCGCCGCTGTATCTCGGCTTCCTGCGCGGTGTCTCCTTCTTCTGGCCGACCACCCACCTGTTCCACGAGTACCTGTTCTGCGCCGTGGCGCTGCTGTCGGTCTACTGGCTGCTCGACACCTGGGCCTGGAGCCGGGAGAAGCCGGTGGTGCCGGTGCTGGAGCGGCGGGAGAAGCTCGGCATCGAGGGCTGGCTGAACGTGTGGCTGGTGGTGGCCACCGTCTCGGTGGTGATCGCGATGGGCTATGTGAAGCTCGGCAGCATCTACATCCTCGGCCAGTCCATGGAGGTGGAGCGCGCCATCGGCATCCTGCTGTTCCTGGTGATCACCGCCATCTCGGTGCGCTTCACCTCGCTGCGGCTGCGGGAGGCGAACGGCTTCGCCTGGGGCGCGATCCTGGAAGTGGCCAAGCTGTTCGCGGCGATCTTCGTCTGCATGGCGCCGGTGCTGCTGATCCTGCGGGCGGGCAGCGCGGGCGCCGCCGCACCGCTGGTCGCGCTGATCTCCGACGCCGAGGGCAACCCCGTCCCCTGGGTGTATTTCTGGCTGACCGGCGTGCTGAGCTCCTTCCTCGACAACGCACCCACCTACATCGTGTTCTTCGAGCTGGCCGGCGGCGACCCGGCGAGGCTGATGGTGGAAGGCGCGCTGACGCTGGCCGCGATCTCCTGCGGCGCGGTGTTCATGGGGGCCAACAGCTACATCGGCAACGCGCCGAACTTCATGGTCAAGGCGATCGTGGAGGAGAACGGCGTGCGCATGCCCTCCTTCTTCGGCTACTGCGCCTGGGCGGCGCTGTTCCTGCTGCCGCTCTTCTTCCTGGTGACACTGATCTTCTTCGCGTGAAGGCCGAAGGGCCGCAGGCCCGAACCGGCCCGTTCTGAACAGAGGAAAGCCAAGCCATGCCCTATGTGATCGGCGACGACCTGCCCAACGAGCCCGCGGGCCTGCGCTTCCGCAAGCTGCTCGATCGGCCGGAGATCCTGCAGATGCCCGGTGCGCACACCGGCATCGCCGCCGTGCTGGCGAAGCAGGCCGGGTTCGATGCCCTCTACATGTCGGGTGCTGCGATGTCGGCGACGATGGGCCTGCCCGACCTCGGCATGATCACGGTGGACGAGGTGGCCTTCTACATCCGCCAGGTGGCGCGCGCCGCCGGCCTGCCGATGCTGGTGGATGGCGACACCGGCTATGGCGAGGCGCTGAACGTCATGCACATGGTCCGCGTGTTCGAGGAATCGGGCGCCGGCGCGGTGCATCTGGAAGACCAGCTGCTGCCGAAGAAGTGCGGCCACCTCAACGACAAGAAGCTGGCCGATGCGCGCGACATGGCGGCGAAGGTGGCGGCCGCCCGCAAGGCACGGCGGCACCTGGTCATCATCGCGCGCACCGATGCGGTGGCGAGCGAGGGGATGGACGCGGCGGTGGACCGCGCGAAGCTGTACTTGGAAGCGGGTGCCGACTGCATCTTCCCGGAAGCCCTGCACAGCCGCGACATGTTCGCCGAGTTCGCGCGCCGCATGCCGGGCGTGAAGCTGCTGGCCAACATGACCGAGTTCGGCCGCACCCCCTTCCTCACCGCCAAGGAGTTCGAGGCGCTGGGCTATGGCATGGTGATCTGGCCGGTCAGCCACATGCGGGTGGCGAACAAGGCGATGGAAAAGCTCTACGCCACCATCCGCGAGACCGGCGGCACGATGGCGATGCTCGACGAGATGCAGACCCGCGCGCAGCTCTACGCGGCCATCGGCTACCACGACTACGAGGCGCTCGACGCGAGCCTGACGAAGACCATCATCCCCGAGGGCATGCCGCAGGGCTGATCGCCCTGCTCATGTGACCCTCGGACGCGTCATGCCGCAGGCGCGCGGCCATCCGGCCGCTGCGCCACTCACCATGCTGTGCATTGCCTGTGGGCCGCGCCCGCCGGAACTTCCGGGCGCGGCACGGCTTCTGTCGCCTCGCGCGCAGATCCACCATGGGAAAGACGATCACAGGTGTTCGAGGACGACTTCCGAGGCCGCGCGCTCGACCGGCGCAAATGGCAGATCATGTTCGGCGGCAGCGCCTACTGGAACAACGCCTTCGACTGGGACCACCGCGGCATCGAGGTGAATGACGGCCTGCGCATCCGCTCCTTCCGCGACAACGGGCGGTGGAAGTCGGGCGGCATCTCGATGGGGATGGAGCCGACCGGCTTCCATGGCTGGCTCGGCGGGCAGGTGGACATCCAGGCGCGGCTGCCGGCGGGCCGCGGCGTCGGCGTCGCGCTGCTGCTCTGGCCCGCCCAGCTCGACCGCAACGGCGGGACGGTCTGGCCGCCGGAGATCGACCTGGTCGAGGTGCCGAGCGTGGACAAGAAGCAGGTGATGACGACGATCCACTGGAAGGACGCGGCCGGCCGGCATCGCTACGACAACCGCTTCAGCGACGTGGATGCGACGGAGTGGCACTGCTACGGCGCGATCTGGCATCCCGGTCGCCGGCTGGAGTACCGCATCGACGGCCAGACGCGGCACGTCTTCACCGAGAACGTGCCCGACATCCCCATGAGCATCGGCCTGCAGGGCTTCGTCGCGGGCGCGAGCGAGACGTGGCACGGCGGCGCGCCCGATCGCCACACGCCCGATCCCTGGGTGGCCGAGATCAAATACGTGCGCTGGATGGGCGCGCAACAGGCAGAGCCCGGGAGTTCGCGGCGATGATGCGTTCGGCGCAGCGCGTGCTCCGCACGGCACAGACCTTCTTCCCGGCCCTCGGCGACATCAAGGCGGCCGCGCAGGATCGCCTGGCGCGGCTGACCGGCATCCCGTTCGAGGCCGATTTCCGCGCGCTGCGGCTGTTCGGTGGCGAAGGACGGCTGCACCTCGACATCGGCGCCAACCGCGGCCAGAGCATCACCGCCATCCGCATGTGCGCGACGCGGCCGCGCATCGTCTCCTTCGAGCCGAACCCGAAGCTCGCCGCGGCGCTGAAGCGCCGCTTCGCGGAGGTGCCGGGGGTGCGGATCGAACCGGTCGGCCTCGGCGCCGCGGAGGGTGAGTTCAGCCTGCACATCCCGAGCTACCGCGGCTATGTCTTCGACGGCCTGGCCTCGACCGACCGGGAGGCGGCGGCGTCCTGGCTGAACGAGCGCACGCTGATCGGCTTCGATCCGGCGAAGCTGTCCATCGAGACCGTGCGCTGCCGCATCCGCCGCCTCGACGATTTCGGCCTGGAGCCCTTCTTCATCAAGGTGGATGTGCAGGGGACGGAGCTGCAGGTGCTGCAAGGCGGGCAGCGCACCATCGAGGCGCATCGCCCGGTGCTGCTGCTGGAATGGCCGGAGGATGAGCTGATCGCCTGGCTCGCCGCGCGCGGCTATCGCCGCTATGCCTTCGATGCGCGCGAGCAGGTGTTCCACCACGACCGCGGCGGCACGCTCAACAGCTTCTTCATGACCGACGACAAGGCGGCGCTGGTCGGCAAGCAGCTGCAGTAGGAGCTCAGCCCGCCGCCTCGCGCGCGCGGCGCAGCGCGGCCTGGGCCATGGCGTCGAGCGCGTTGAGGAAGCGCGATTTGTCGGCCTGCGCCATCGGCGGCGGGCCGCCGCCCATCCCCATCTCCCGCAGGTGCTGCGCCATCGCGCGGCCGGCCAGCGCGGATCCGATGTTGTTCTCGGTCCAGGGATGGCCCTTGAAGTTCAGCGCGAAGGCGCGCTTCTCCAGGCAACGTGCGGCGAGCGGGATGTCCGCGGTGAGGCAGACATCGATCGGCGTCGCCTGCTCGGCGATCCAGTCATCCGCCTTGTCGGCGCCCTCCGTCACCATGACGATGCGCGCCCAGGGCACGCCGGGCGGGCGGATCGGGCGGGAGCCGTTGGTGACGAACACCACCTCGAAGCCGAGCCGCCCGGCGACGCGCAGCACTTCCTCGCGCACCGGGCAGGCATCGGCATCCACCAGCATGCGCGGCTTGGTTGTCTGGCCCATCAATTCAGACCTCCGGTGCTCGGCGCCGAGGCGCCTGCGCCCTTCGGTCATCGAAGGGCGTCACCGCGCGGCCACCGGCAGCTCCACGGCGTAGCTGTCGAGCGGTGGCACGCTGCGGATCAGCCGGCGCTCCGCCAGGTGGTGCGCCATGCGCGCGTAGCGGTTGCGGTCGAGCGCCGCGGGGGCGAGGCTGAAGCGGTTGGCGGTGCTCGCCCAGGCGCGCTGGTTCAGCGCGTTGTCGAGCTCGCGGCGCGGGCCGGCGATGAACATGCGCCAGGCTTCCTCGGGGTTGTTCACGATGAAATGGGTTGCCGCCTCGGTCGCGTCCAGGAACTTCCGCAGCAGCGGGTCCCGCGCCCGGTCGCGATGGGCGATGTAGATCAGCTCGTCATAGATCGGCAGGCCGTGCTGCTCGGGGAAGAAGGCACGGCCGGGACGGCCTTCGATGTCGAGCTGATGCAGCTCGAAGTTGCGGTAGCCGCCGACGATGGCATCCACCTGGCCCGACATCAGCGCAGAGGACAGCGCGAAATTCACGTTGACCAGGCGCACGTCCTCGAGGCGCAGCCCGACGCTCTCCAGCATGGTGCCGACCACCACTTCCTCGAAGCCGGCGACCGAGTAGCCGATGCGCTTGCCGCGCAGGTCGGCGAGCTTGCGGATCGGCCCGTCGCGCAGCACGGTCAGCGTCGCCAGCGGCGTCCCCACCAGCGTGCCGACGCGCACCAGCGGCAGCCCCTGGTCCACGGCGAGGTGCAGGTTCATCTGGTAGAACACGCCGATATCGCCGCGCCTGGCCGCGACCAGCCGCGGCGGGTCGTTGGGGTCGGCCGGGGCGATGATCCGCACATCGAGGCCGGCGCGGGCGAAATCGCCGCGTTCCTGCGCGACGATGATCGGCGCGTGGTCCGGGTTGATGAACCAGTCGAGCAGCAGGGTGATCTGCTCGCTTCTGCCCTGCGCGCGCGCGAGCGCGGGGATGGCGAGCAGCGAGGCGGCAAGCAGCGCACGACGATGCAGCATCAGGACCTCTCCAGGGAAAGCAGGCTGTCGGGTTGCCAGGGGATGGCCCGGCGCAGCAGCCGGTCCAGGGTGAACCACAGCGCCAGCGCCATCAGCATCAGCACGAACAGCGCGGCGAACATCACATCGGTCTGGCTGCGGCCATTGGCGTGCAGCATCAGGTAGCCGAGGCCGGCCGACGACCCGACCCACTCGCCGACGATGGCGCCGATCGGCGCCACCGCCGCGGCGACCCGCAGGCCGGAGGCGAGCGCAGGCAGCGCCGCCGGCACGCTGACGCGCCACAGCACCGCGCCGCGCGTCGCGCCCATGGTGCGCGCCAGGTCCAGCAGGCCCGGGTCGGTGCGGCGCAGCCCGTCGTGGAAGGCGGTGGCGACGGGGAAGAAGATGATCAGCGTCGCCATCGCCACCTTGCTCGCCATGCCGAAGCCGAACCAGAGCGTCAGCAGCGGCGCGATGGCAAAGACCGGGATCGCCTGCGATATCACCAGCAGCGGCAGCAGCCAGCGCCGCCCGCCGCGCCAGGCGGCCAGCGTCAGCGCCATGGTGCTGCCGAGCAGCGCGCCGAGCGCGAGGCCGGCCAGGATCTCGGCGCCGGTGACCAGCGCATGGCCCGCGATGCTGTCGGCGCGCGCGACCAGTGCCTGCGCCACGCGCCAGGGCGAGGGCAGCAGGAAGGGCGGCACCTCGGTGATCCAGACGAAGCCCTGCCACAGCAGGACCAGCCCGGCGGCGGCGACAAGGCCGCGGATCATGCTGCCTCCGCCAGCCGTTCGAGCAGCGCGGCCTGCGCGGCGAGCAGCGCCGGCTCGCGCGCCGGCCGCGGCGGCGTGCCGCCGGGCACCGCCACCTCCATCGGCGTCGCCGGCGTGCCGGCCAGCACCAGGATGCGGTCGGCGAGGCGCAGCGCCTCCAGCGGGTCATGGGTGACCAGCAGCACGGTGCAACCGGCGAGCAGCCGCGCGGCGAGGTCCTGCAGCCGGTGCCGCGTCGGCGCGTCCACGGCGGAGAAGGGCTCGTCCATCAGCACGACGGGCCGGTCCTCCATCAGCGTCCGCGCGAGGGCGACGCGCTGGCGCATGCCGCCCGACAGCGCGGCGGGCGGTTTCCCGGCATCGGCGGCGCTGAGCCCGACCTCGGCCAGCAGGGCGCGGGCGCGGGCGCGATCCGGCCGCTCGCCACGCAGATGCGCGCCGAGCAGCACATTGCCGAGTGCATCCTTCCACGGAACCAGCAGATCGGCCTGCGCCATCCAGGCGATGCGGCCGGCAAGGGGGCGCCCGTCGCCGGCCTCCACCGTCGCGCCCTGCGGCAGGTCGAGGAGCCCGGCCGCCAGCCGCATCAGCGTGGTCTTGCCGGATCCCGAAGGCCCGAGCAGCGCGGTGCAGTGCCCGGCCGCGGCCTCCAGCGTGCAGGGCGCAAGCACGGGCTCGCCGCCGAGCGCGAAGCCCTGCGGCAGGTGGATACGGAATCCCGGTGCGGGCGAGCGCCCGATGGCAGGCCCATTGGCAGGCAAGGCGGACACCGTTCCCTTCGCCGGCATGACCCGGATCAGGTTCGTGGGGTCGCGGTCGCCCGCCTCTCAGCCCCCGATGGGCTCCCCCCGATGTGTGACGGATCTATGCGGCCCGCAGCGATGGCTTGCAAGGGGCGGCGGGCGTGGCATGTCAGGCCGGGTGACCCGTCCGTTGCTCATCGGCTCCGAGATCTACCGCGGCTCGACCTACGGGCCGAAGCACCCCCTGGCCATCCCGCGCGTCTCCACCACGCTCGACCTGATCCGGGCGCTGGGATGGGTGGGCCCGGCGCAATACGTGGACAGCCCGCGCGCCACGCCGGACCAACTCACCCGCTTCCACACGCCGGAGTACATCGCCGCCCTGATGCGTGCGGAGGCCGAGCAGGCGGTAAGCGCCGAGGCGCGCGCACGGCATCACATCGGCGCGCATGGCAACCCGGTCTATCGCGAGGTGTTCTCCCGCCCCGCCACCGGCGCCGGCGGCACCCTGCTGGCGGCGCGGCTGACGGCCGCAGGCGGGACCGTGCATGTCCCGGGCGGCGGCACGCATCACGGCATGCCGGACCGCGCGAGCGGCTTCTGCTACCTCAACGATGCGGTGCTCGGGCTGCTGGCCTGGCTGGACCAGGGGCTGACGAACATCCTGTACCTCGACCTCGACGCGCATCACGGCGACGGGGTGGAACTGGCCTTCCACGACGATCCGCGGGTGTTCACCCTTTCGGTCCACGAGGCCGGGCGATGGCCGCATACCGGCCGCGCCGAGGATCGCGCCGGCGGGCATGCGCGCAACCTGCCGGTGCCCGAAGGCTTCAACGATGCGGAGATGGAGTGGCTGTTGCGCCACGCCATCCTGCCGGTGATCCGCCACCTGCGCCCGCAGGCGATCATGATCCAGTGCGGCGCCGACGCGGTGGAGGAGGATCCGCTCTCCCGCCTGGCGCTCTCCAACGCCGCGCACCGC
This sequence comes from Falsiroseomonas sp., assembly GCF_041690465.1. Lineage (GTDB taxonomy): Bacteria > Pseudomonadota > Alphaproteobacteria > Acetobacterales > Acetobacteraceae > Falsiroseomonas. The sequence continues at coordinate 251,550 of NZ_JAWLHG010000002.1, forward strand.
GCCGTGGTGGCTTCGGTGATGCAACTGGCGCCGAGGCTGATCGTGCTGGGCGGCGGGGGATACAACCCCTGGTCGGTGGCGCGCTGCTGGGCCGGCGTCTGGGCGGTGCTCAACCGGCTGCCGATCCCGCCGCGACTGCCGCCGGAGGCCGAGGCGGTGCTGCGGCGCCTGGCGTGGTCGCGCGCCGCCGGGCGCAACCCGCCGGAGCACTGGTTCACCACGCTCGCCGACCCGCCGCGCCCCGGGCCGGTGCGCGCGGAGATCCGCGCGCTCGCGGCACTGACCCTGCGCGACCTTCCGGAGCCGGGGGTGCCCGTGCCATGGTCGGCGGCATGATGCTCCGCCGACCGCTTCTCGCCGCCCTCGCCACGCTCGCCGCCGGCGCCGCCCAGGCGCAGCCGGGCGTGGACCAGCCGCAACCGCGGTTGCCCACCGACCGGCTCACCATCGTGAAGCGCGATGGAACCAGGCTCGATTTCACCGTGGAGATGGCGCTCTCGCCCGACCAGCAGATGGTGGGGCTGATGTTCCGCCGCGAGGTGAAGCCGGACGAGGGCATGATCTTCGACTGGGGCGCGCCGCGCGAGAGCAGCATGTGGATGCGCAACACGCTGGTGCCGCTCGACATGGTGTTCATCGCCGCCGATGGCCGCATCCACCGCATCGCCGAGCGCACCGTGCCGCTGAGCCTGACGCCGGTGGACAGCCGCGGGCCGGTGCGCGCCACGCTCGAATTGCAGGGCGGCATCACCGAGAAGCTGGACATCCGTGTCGGCGACCGGGTGCTGCACCCGATGTTCGGCACCGCGCCCTGAGCGTCGCCCGCCTTGCCGGCCGGCGGGGCTGCCCCTAGGTTGCCGCTGGCATCGGGGCGTGGCGCAGCCTGGTAGCGCGCCTGTTTTGGGTACAGGAGGTCGTGGGTTCGAGTCCCGCCGCCCCGACCATTCTTCCCGGAGCCTTTTGCGCCGCCGAGTCGCATCTGGCGACCTCCCGGAGGCACATGGCGCACCGGGTGCAGTCCCGGCGGGCCGATCCCGGCTTCCGGACCCCTCGATCTGCCGGTTGTCGCCACAATCCGGGAAAGCTAGAACCGGGTTACGCCGCGTTAGCTCAGCGGTAGAGCAACCGATTTGTAATCGGTAGGTCGTCAGTTCAATCCTGACACGCGGCATCCCTCTGCGCCCGAAACGTTTTCGGCCTGCTCGAAGCGGAAGAGCTCGCCGTTGAGGATGTCGTCGCGCGACGGTCCGGCATACGCGTCTTCCACCTCGGCCTCCCTGCCTCCTCTCGCGGCCACCGGACTGCATGCAGCGCGGGGGGCTGCGCTCCCGTTCAGCCCGATGGCCGGTGCGCCTGGTCGGCGCCCATCCGCCGTTCCAGCCAGCGCACCGCCGAGGAGATCAGCAGGATCAGCACCAGGTATTCCAGGATCAGGATGCTGTAGAGCTCGAGCGGGCGGAACACGGTGACCACCAGCTCGTTCGCCTTGCGCGTCAGCTCCTGGTAGCCGATCACGCTGGCCAACGAGCTCATCTTCACCACGTAGATGAACTGGTTGGCGATCGGCGGCAGCACGCGGCGGATCGCCTGCGGCAGGATGACGAAGCGCATCCGCTGCCAGGGCGACAGGCCGAGCGCCATCGCCGCCTCGCGCTGGCCGCGCTCCACGCTCTGGATGCCGGCGCGGAAGATCTCCGCCTCGAAGGCGGAATCGCAGATGGCGATGGCGAGCATCGCGGCGACGAAGACATCCAGCCGGATGTCGAGCACCACGGGCAGGCCATAGAACACCCAGAGGATCATCACCAGGATCGGGATGGAGCGGAACAACTCGACATAACCGCGATTGGTCCACCGCAACGCACGCCACTTCGCCATGCCCATCAGCGCGACGCCGAGCCCGAGCAGGATCGAGAGCACCATCGTCGCCAGCGACAGCGAGACCGTCGCCCAGAAGCCGGACAGCATGAAGGTCAGGTTGGCCTGGCCGCGCGGATCGGTCGGGTTCACCACGTGCCAGCCCCAGTTGCCGCCGCAGCCCGCCAGCGGCAGCAGCAGGACGAGCAGCATCGCCGCGCGCGCCGCGCGGCCCTGGAAAACCCCCATCCCGACTTCCCCTCGTGCCGGCGTTGCGCCGCGTCGGCGAATGTCGCACCGTGGGCGAACCGCGCAAGTCGCAACATCCATTCAGGGAGGCGCCGGATGCAGGGCGACCTTTCCGCCCGCTACCACGGACGGCATCGGCGCGAGGTGCCGGCGCCCGATCCGGAGCTCACCGCCGTGGGGCCGGGCACGCCCTGCGGCGAATATCTGCGCGCGGCCTGGCAGCCGGTTTGCCTCTCGTCGCAGCTCGGCGAGTTGCCGCTGGCCATCCGCATCCTCGGCGAGGACCTGGTCGCCTTCCGCGACGGCGCCGGCGGCATCGGCGTGCTGCATCGCCATTGCAGCCATCGCGGCGCCAGCCTGGAGTTCGGGCGGATCATGCCGCGCGGGATCTCCTGCTGCTATCATGGCTGGCATTACGACCTGGACGGCACGATCCTCGCGACTCCCGCCGAGCCGCCGACCAGCCGCATCCGGGAGACGCTGCGCCACGGCGCCTACCCCGCCGTGGAGAAGCATGGGCTGGTCTTTGCCTGGCTGGGCGACCCGGCCGCCGTGCCGCCGCCGCCGGTGCTCGATGTGGAGGACGAGCCGGGCGTGACGCTGGCGCCGTTCCTGCTCGAGATTCCCTGCAACTGGCTGCAGGTGTACGAGAACAGCCAGGACCCCGTCCATGTGGTGTGGCTGCATGCGCGCAATGCCGGCGCGCATTTCGACGAATCCAATGCCGCCGACCAGGAGCTCGACTTCGCCCCGACGCCGCTCGGCATGATGAACGTGCAGACGCGGCGCTGGGGCGGCATGGTCTGGACCCGCACCGTCGAGTGCATCCTGCCCAACCTCAACCAGACCGGCGCGATCTGGGAGGATGCGGCGGCCGAGAAGGCGTTCCAGCGCGTCGGGATGACACGGTGGGTGGTGCCGGTGGACGACACGGCGAGCCTGCAGATCGGCTGGCGGCATCTCGGCGCCCATCTCGATCCGAACGGCAAGGACCGGCCGGCGGAGATCGGCCTGGGACGCATCGACTTCGAAGGGCAGGACGCCTCGGCGACCTATGCCGACCGCCAGCGCCGGCCGGGCGACTACGATGCGCAGGTCAGCCAGCGCCCCGTCGCCGTGCATGCGCTGGAGCATCTGGCGGGCAGCGACCGCGGCGTGGCGATGCTCCGCCGGATGCTGCGCCGGGCGGTGCGCGCCGAGGCGAAGCCGGTGGCGGCGGCGGGCGGCGTGCTCGCCACCTTCTGCCAGGATACCGTCACCGGCCTGCCGCCGGCCGCCGACGACCGCGCCCTGCTGCGCGCGCATGGCGCGGCGGTGGCACGCGCCGTGCTGGAGAGCGCCGGCCTTCCGCGCGAGGCACGGCGCGCAGCGATATCTGCCGCCGCACGCGGCACAAGCCTGCCCAACGAGGAGACATCTGCATGAACCGGCGTCACCTTCCCGCCGCGGCCGCCGCCGCCGCGGCGCTCGCCCTGCCGATCCAGGCGCAGGCGCAGGCTGCGGGATCGGGCAAGCTCGCCTCGATCCAGTCCTCGGGGCGCATCCGCTTCGGCACCACCGGCGACTTCAACCCGATGAGCTTCCGCGACCCCGCCAGCCGCGAGTACCGCGGCCATCAGATCGAGGCGGCGCAGCAGCTGGCGCGCGACATGAATGTGCGTCCCGAGTTCATTGCCACCGATTGGCGCACGCTGATCAACGGGCTGGTGGCGGACCAGTACGACGTGGTGTTCACCGGCACCTCGATGTCGGTGCCGCGCGCGATGGCCGCCAGCTTCACCATCCCCTGGGGCCGCAACGCCTTCGTCCCGCTGGTGCGCCGGCGCGACGCCACGCGCTTCGCCGATTGGGAGGCGCTGAACCAGCGCAGCGTGACCATCGGCACCAATCTCGGCACCACGATGGAGACCTGGGTGCAGTCCGGCCTGCCCAACGCCACGCTGCGGCGCGTGGAAAGCCCGGCGCGCGACTGGCAGGAACTGCTCGGCGGCCGGGTGGACGCGACGATGTCCTCGCTGATCGAGGCGGCCTTCCTGACCAAGGAATATCCGGACCTGGTCGCGATCTTCCAGAACCAGCCGCGCAACCCGATCCCGATGGCCTTCCTCGCGCCGCTGAACGATCTGGTGTTCACCAACTTCCTCAACGCCTGGATCACCATCCGCACCGCCAGCGGCTTCTTCGACGAGATCAACCGCAAATGGAACGTGGCGCAGGCGTGACGCGGCGCCACCACGAGACCGGGCGGCCCTGGGAGAAGGCCTGCGGCTACAGCCGCGCCGTGCGGGTGGGCCCCTATGCGGAAACCGCGCTGTGCAGCCCCTGCGGGCCGGACGGCGCGGTGCTGCATCCCGGCGATGTCCATCGCCAGACCCTCGCCTGCCTCGACCTGGTGCGGGAGGCGCTGGAGGGCGTCGGCATGACGCTCGCCGATGTGGTGAAGACGCGCATCTACGTCGCCGATCCCGCGCATTGGCAGGAGTCGGGCCGCGCGCATGGCGAGGTGTTCAAGGACATCCGCCCGGCGCTCGGCTGGGTCTACATGACCGGCTTCTTCGCGCCGGGCATCACCGTGGAGGTGGAGGCGACCGCCTTCCGTCAGGAATGAGCGGGATCGGGCGCGGATTCGAAGGCCAGGAAGATCTCGGCGACGTCTTCCGCCGCAGCCTGCAGGAAGGCGGCGCCATGTTCCGGTCGCGCCAGCGAAGGGTCGGCGCCGACCACGCCTTCCGGGTAGCGCGCGCGGTGGCGCACCGCGTCCTCGTGCCGGTCGCCGCCGAGATCCACCAGCGGATCGGGCGGCAGCGCGCGGTAGGGCGGCCACGCACCGGGCTGCGCTCCGGTGACGTGCAACGCGATGGCGATTTCGGACGGCGTGCCGTGATAGCCCTCCCGCGCGCCATAGAGGTTCTGCCGCAGCGCGCCGCAGCGTGGGCCTTCCCACCAGGCGCGGAGTTTCGCGCTCAGCGGATGCGGGAACGCCAATCGGCCGAGCGAGACTTCGGACAGCACCTCCTGGATCGCTGCCAGCGCCGGCGCGGTGTTGCCGCCATGGCCGGTCAGCAGCAGCACGCGGGAGAAGCCGGTGCGACCGAGGCTCGCCAGCACATCAAACAGCAGGGCGCTCAGCGTGGAAGGGCGCAGGCTGACCGTGCCGGGGAAGCCGAGGTTGAACTGGGCCGGGCCATAGGCCAGCAGCGGCAGCACGACGGCGCCGGCGAGCTCCGCCGCGCGCAGCGCCACCGCCTCGGCGCAGATCGCATCGGTCCCCAGCGCGCCGGCTGCGCCATGCTGTTCCAGGCTGCCGAGCGGCAGGATCACGCCGCGACGTCCTGTGGCGAGGCGCTGCTCCACCTCCGGCCAACTCATCCGATCGAGACGCATCCATGCTCCCCCTGACGCGACAGATTGCCGCCCTGATCCCCCGCGCCGCAACGCCCCGTCCGCGGCGTATCGCAGTGATCGGTGCCGGCGTGCTCGGGCTCTGCACCGCCTGGGCGCTGGCGCGCCGCGGCCATGCGGTCACCGTGCTGGAAGCGGGCGCGGTGCCGGATGCGCGCGCCTCCTCCAGCGACGAGGGGCGCATCATCCGCCATGCCTATGGCACGCTGGAAGGCTATGCGGCGATGATGCCGGCCGGCTTCGCCGCCTGGCGCGCGCTGTTCGCCGAGACCGGCGCCGACCGCCTGGTGCCCTGCCGCGCCGTCTATGCGCTGCGCGCGGAGGGACCCTGGGAGGCGGCGGTCGGTCGCACCCAGGCGGCGGCCGGGCTCGGCTTCCGCCGGCTGGATGACGCCGCGCTGGACGCGATCCCGGTGCTGAACCGAGAAGGCCTGTTGCGCGCCGTCGAGGTGGACGGCTCGGGCATCCTGTTGGCGCGCCCGATCCTGGATGACCTCGCCGCGCTGCTTCCCCGTCTCGGTGTCACATTGCGCGGCGGCGCGGAGGTGGCGGCCGTCGAAGACGATGGCGTGCGGCTGGCGGGCGGCGAACGCGTGGCGGCGGAGCAGGTGGTGGTCGCCGCCGGCGCCTGGGCGCCGCGGCTGCTGCCGGACCTCGCCGCGGCGAGCGGCTTGCGCGTCTCGCTGCAGACCGTCGCCTATCTGCAGCCGCCGGACGACTTGGCCGCGGCCTGGGGGCAGGCGCCGCTGCTGCTCTGCCGGCTGCCGGGGCATGCGACCGGCGGCGTCTATGTGCTGCCGCCGCGGGAAGGCGCGCGGCTGAAGATCGGCGACTATGCCACCGACACGCCGGGCGCGCCCGATGCGCCGCCCGACCCGGCTCGGCAGGCGGCGCTGCTCGATGCCGGGCGGATCGCCATTGTCGGCTTCGCGCGGCACCGCGTGCTCGGGGTGCGCCACTGCCTCTACACCATGGCGCCCGAGGACCGGTTCGTGCTGCGCCAGGCGGGGCCGCGCGCCTGGCTGGCCTCGGCCTGTTCCGGGCATGGCTTCAAGCTGGCGCCGCTGGTGGCGCTCGGCCTCGCTGCGGCGCTGGAGGAGCGGATCGCGGCGGCGGAGTTGGCCCATTGGGCCGCGGGACGCGAGGGGGAGGCTTCCCTTGCGGCCGCCGGCGCGGGATCGTAGGCGCACAAGCGGGAGACCCGGATATGGCCTATGCGACGGCGCGCGAGATCGCGGTGGACGAGATCCCGGTGCTCGACATCGCGCCCCTGGTCGCGCGCGACGCGGCCGGCGCCGCGGCGGTGGGCGCGGCGATGCGCGAAGCCAGCGAGCGCATCGGCTTCTTCTACATCTCGGGCCACGGCGTGCCCGACGCGCTGACACAGGGCGTATTCTCCACCGCCGCCCGCTTCTTCGCCCTGCCGGAGGAGCAGAAGGCCGAGGTCACGGTGAACAAGCGGCATCGCGGCTGGATCGGCCATGGCGGCGCGAAGATGTACGGCACCGCCAAGGCCGACCTGAAGGAAAGCTTCGTCTGGGGCCTCGAACTGCCCGAGGACGATCCGGAAGTCGCCGCCGGCACGCCGCTGATGGGGCCGAACCAGTGGCCAAGCGCACTGCCGGAACTGCACGACGCACTCTACGACTGGTACGAGGCGGTGCTCGAGGCCGGCCATGCGGTGCTGCGCGGCCTGGCGCTCAGCCTCGGCCGCGACATGGAGTTCTTCGCCGAGCCTTTCGCGCGGCCGCTCGCGCGCGGCTCGGCCATCTGGTACCCGCCGCAGCCGCCCGATCTCGGCGCCGCGCAGTTCGGCGTGGCGCCGCATACCGATTACGGCGGGCTCACCCTGCTGACGCAGGACATGACCGGCGGGCTGCAGGTGAAAGGCACCAGCAAGGAATGGGTGACCGCCCATCCGATCCCCGGCACCTTCGTGGTGAACATCGGCGACCTGATGCATCGCTGGACCAATGGCCGCTTCCGCAGCAACCCACACCGCGTGGTGAACACCTCCGGCAAGACGCGGCAGAGCGCGGCGGTGTTCTTCGACCCCGCCTTCCACGCGGTGGTGGACCCGCGCGACCTGCTCGACGATCCGTCGGAAGCGAAATACCCGCCGATCGCCTGCGGCGAATGGGTGGTCGGGCGCTTCGACAAGGCGTTCAAGTACCGCGCGCCAGGCAGTTGATGCCACGCGACTCGTTGCTCCGCGCCGGCGCCTTCGGCATGCTGTCCTGGGGGGACGGCGCCGGAGAGGAGGGGAACATGACCCGCATCTTCCGGGGCGATCCTGCGCGTTCGCCCCTGCTGCGCGACGGGATGCGCTATGTGGAGCCGCCGGAGCTCGACGCCTTCGGCACGCCGGAGTGGCTGCGCCTGCGCGAGCAGCGGCGCGTCTTCGATGCCGAGCAGCAGGCCGCGCATGTGCTGCGCGTGCTGGAGGCCTCGGCGGCCGATCCGAGCTTCGGCTACCAGGTGAACAATTTCCGCCACTGCGTGCAGGCGGCCACGGCGGCGCTGCAGGACGGGCGCGACGAGGAATACGTGGTGGTCGCGCTGCTGCACGACATCGGCTTCACGCTCTGCCCGACCAACCACGGGCCCTTCGCCGCCGCGCTGCTCGGGCCGTACGTGTCGGACGCGAGCCGCTGGCTGCTGGAGCATCATCAGCACTTCCTGGCGCATCACTGCCACGACCACCCCGACGAGGCGTTCGACGAGCACGCACGCGAGCGCTGGCGCGGGCATCCGCATTTCGCGGCCACCGCCGATTTCGTGGCGCGCTTCGACCAGGGCACGATCCTGCCCGGCCTGCCGGAGGCGCCGCTCGCCGTCTTCGCGCCGATGGTGCAACGCCTCTTTGCGCGCCCGCCGCGCCGTCTGCCGCCGCGTGAGGCGTGAAGCCCGCATCACCCGCCGCGAACCCACCGGGCTGCGCGCGCGGCGGCTGCGCAAGGCGGCGCTGGACGTCTTCCAGTTCGCGCTGTTCCTCTTCCTGCTCGGCTGGCTGCTCGTCGAGGGCGCCGGCAACATGGGCTACAACTGGCAATGGTACCGCGTGCCGCGCTACCTGTTCCAGGTCTTCGACGGCGAAGTGTACGCGGGCCCGCTGCTGAAGGGCCTGCTGGTGACGCTGCAGATCAGCGCCCTGGCGCTGGTGCTGACCGTTGTCATCGGCCTCGGCGCCGCGCTGCTGCGGCTCTCGGGCTCGGTCGCCGGCCGCTGGCTGGTGGTGGCCTATGTCGAGGCGATCCGCAACACGCCGCTGCTGGTGCAGCTCTACCTCGTGTATTTCATCCTTGCTCCGATCCTCGGGCTGGAGCGCTTCTGGGCCGGGGTGCTGTGCCTGGCCGTCTTCGAGGGCGCCTTCGCCGCCGAGATCTTCCGGGGCGGCATCATGGCGGTGCGCAAGGGCCAGTGGGAGGCCGCCTGGACGCTGGGCCTCTCGCGGCGCACGGCCTACCGCTTCATCGTGCTGCCGCAGGCACTGAGGATCATCCTGCCGCCGCTCGCGGGGCTCGGCGTCTCGCTGATCAAGCACTCGGCGATCGTCAGCGTGATCGCGGTGTTCGACCTGACCAACGAGGGCCGCAACGTCATCAGCGACACCTTCATGACCTTCGAAATCTGGCTCACCGTGGCGGCACTCTATCTTTGTGTCACGGTGCTGCTGTCCTTCGGCGTCGGGCTGCTGGAACGGCGGCTCAAGGGCGCGATGGCGTGACCACCACAACGAGAGGGAGACAACCATGACCGACACATCCGGCCTTCGCCGCCGATTCTTCGCCCCTGCCGCCGGGGGCCTCGCCGCGCTCGGCGCCTTCGCCTTCGGGCGGCCTGCCGCCGCGCAGGGCAACGATGCGCGCGCTGCGCTTGCCGCCACCTCCATGGTCGAGGAGGTGAAGCGCCGCGGCACGCTGCGCGTCGGCATGTCCACCTTCGTGCCCTGGGCTTTCCGCAACCGCGCGGGAGAGCTGATCGGCTACGAGATCGACGTCGCCACCCGCCTGGCGCAGGACATGGGCGTGCGCGCGGAGTTCGTGCCCACCGCCTGGGACGGCATCATCCCCGCGCTGCTGGCCGGCCGGTTCGACGCGATCATCGGCGGCATGACCATCACGCCGCAGCGCAACCTCAACGCCAACTTCACCAGCCCCTATTCCGCGACCGGCGTGGACATGGCGGCGAGCAAGCGCCTGGCGGACGGCATGACGACGCTGGAGGCCTACAACCGGCCGAACATCACCATCGTCGGCCGCCGCGGCACCTCGGCCATCGCGGCCGCGCAGCGCCTGATGCCGCGCGCGACGCTGCGCCAGTTCGACGACGACGCGCAGTCGATCCTGGAAGTGGTGAACGGCCGCGCGCATGCGATGGTCGGCACCGTGCCCCGCCCGCTTTTCGCGACGCTCGACAACCCCGATGCGCTGTTCCGGCCGTTCGAGCAGCCTTTCGTCCGCCAGGCCGACGCGATGGCGGTGCGGAAGTCCGATCCGGATGCGCTGAACTTCCTCAACAACTGGATCCTGCTGCGCCAGCTCGATGGCTGGCTGGAGGAGAAGCAGATCTTCTGGTTCAACGCGCGCAGCTGGCGCGACCAGTTGCCGGGCTGAGCGGATGGACCTGCCGGGTGGCCCCTATGCGCGCCGCCCGCGGCTGGGCGTGCTGGATGCCGTGGTCATCGCCGCGGTCGCCGGCACGCTCGGCTTCCTCGCCTGGCGCGCCGGTGCGGCGCTCGACTACCGCTGGAACTGGGCGCCGGTCTGGGGCTTCATCGCCCGCCAGGACGCGGAGCGCGGCTGGGTGGCGAACCTGCTGCTGCAGGGGCTGCTGACCACCATCCGCGTCTCCTTCTGGGCGGCGATCCTGGCGGCGCTTGTGGGCGTCGCCATGGGTGTCGCGCGCACCGCCCGCGCGTTGCTGCCGCGGCTGGTGGCTGGCTTCTATGTCGAGACCATCCGCAACATCCCGCCGCTGGTCTTCATCTTCGTCTTCTACTTCTTCGTCACCAGCCAGATCCTGCCCGCGCTGGGCGTGGAGGACTGGATCCGGCGGCAGGATCCCGCGACACTCGGGTGGATCGAGCTGTTCTTCGGCCCGCCGCAATTCGCCGCCGGCGTGATCGCCGCGATCATCTGCCTCGGCCTGTTCGAGGGCGCCTATGTCACAGAGATCGTGCGCGCCGGCATCCAATCCCTGCCCGCCGGCCAGTGGGAGGCGTCGCAGGCGCTGGGCCTCTCCCGCTTCCGGACGCTGCGGCTGGTGATCCTGCCGCAGGCGATCGCGCGCACCGTGCCGCCGTTGGCGGGGCAGGCGGTGTCGCTGGTGAAGGACTCGTCCATCGTCTCGCTGGTTTCGATCCAGGACCTCGCCTTTCTCGGCAGCGAGGTGGCGGCGACGACCAACCGCGTCTTCGAGACCTGGCTGGTGGTCGCGGCATTCTACTTCATCATCTGCGCCACGCTCTCGGCCCTCGCCGCACGGCTCGAGCGGCGCTTCGCCCTGCGCAACTGAATGGCGGAAGTTGCGGTGATCGGCGCCGGCGCGGTGGGCGTCGCCTGTGCCCTGGCCTGCCAGGAGGCCGGGTTGGCGACGTTGCTGATCGACCCGGTGCCAATCGCGGCGAGCGAAGCGGCGGCGAGCTTCGGCAATGCCGGCGGCATCACCGTCTCGGCCGTGGTGCCGATGGCCACGCCGGCGACGCTGCGGGCGGTGCCGCGCATGCTGCGCGATCCGCTGGCGCCGCTTTCCATCCGCTGGCGCGACCTGCCCGCGCTCGCGCCCTGGCTCGCCCGCTTCGCGCTGAATGCGCGGCCGCACCGGCTGGCACAGGTGCATGCGGCGTTGCGCACGCTGTTCGCCGATAGCGGCGATGCGTGGCGACGGCTCGCGCAGCGCGTGCCGGGTGTCTCGTCGCATCTGCACTGGGACGGCATCCTCTACGCCTATCGCAGCGAGGCTGCGTTCCGCGCCGCCGCGCCGGCGCATGCCATGCGGCGCACGGCCGGCTTCGGCGTGCGGGACCTGGATGGCGCCGGCGTCGCCGCGCGGGTGCCCGGCCTTGCGCCGATGCAGGGCGGCGTGCTGATCCCGGAATGCGGCCATGTGGACGACCCCGCCGCCGTGGTGCGGCTGATGCACGCGCGTTTCCTCGCGCTTGGCGGCGCACGGTGCGTGGCGCGCGTGCGCGCCGTGGCGGCGGCGGCGACGGGTGTGGCAATCCACCTTGACGACGGCACGCAACTCGTCGCGCCGCAGGCGGTCCTCGCTGCCGGGATCCGTGGCGGCGCGCTCGCGCGTGGCGCAGGACTGCGCCTGCCGCTCACCGCCGAGCGCGGCTACCACGCCATGCTGCCCGAGCCCGGCCTCACCCTGCCGCTGCAACTGATGGATGGCGACGGCTCCTACGCACTGACCAGCATGCGCGAGGGGCTGCGCCTGGCCGGCACGGTGGAACTCGCCGCGCCCGATGCGCCGCCGGACTGGCGCCGCGCGCAGATCCTGGTTGAGCAGGCGAGCCGCCTGCTGCCGGGCCTGAACACGCAGGGTGCCACCTTCTGGATGGGCCGGCGCCCCTCGCTGCCCGATGGCCTGCCCGCGATCGGTCGCGCGCCGCGCCTGCCGGCGCTGGTCTGCGCCCTCGGCCACGGCCACAACGGCCTGACGCTCGCTGCGCTGACCGGCGAGATCGTCGCGCGACTGCTGCGCCACCGCGATCCGGGCCTGGACCTCGCCCCCTTCGATCCCGCACGCTTCGCCTGAGAGGAACCGCCATGCCCGCCGATGCCGAAAATCCCGCCTGGATCCGCCTGGTCCCCTATGACGAGAGCGAGGGCTATCTGCGCACGCTCTACGACCGCGTGAAGGGGCCGGGCGGGCTGGTGGACAACGTGATGAAGGCGCACAGCCTGCGCCCGCACACGATGGAAGGGCACAGCGCGATCTACAAGGCGGTGATGCACCACACCGGCAATGCGATGCCGGTGTGGTTCCTGGAATGCCTCGCCGTCTATACGTCGCTGTCCAATCGCTGTGACTACAGCGTGGCGCACCACTTCGCCGGCCTGTCGCGACTGTTGCAGGACGAGGCGCGCGCGCAGGCGATCTACCGGGCCTTCGCCGCGGCGAAGCCGGAGCAGGTGTTCAGCGGCAAGGAGCTCGCGCTGCTGCACTACGTGCGCAAGCTCACGCTCGAACCGCAGCGCATGGAGGAGTCCGACATCCTCGCGCTGCGCGAGGCCGGCGCGGATGACGGCGAGATCCTCGAGGCCAACCAGGTCTGCGCCTACTTCAACTACTCCAACCGGCTGCTGAACGGCCTCGGCGTGACGACGCAGGGCGATATCCTCGGCACCTCGCCGCCCAACACCGGCAACCTCGACGAATGGGAACATCGCTGAAGTGAACGCGGCCTGGGCGCGTGGCTGGATCCGCGCGCTGCCGAGCTATGTCGCACCGCCGGAGCCCAATGCGCCGGGCCTCGCGCCGCTGCACCTGAACGAGAGCCCGCATCCGCCGAGCCCGCGCGCCATCGCCGCGGCGCAGGCGGCCTGCGCCGGCGTCAACCGCTACCCGGACGTTCCCGGACGCCGCCTTGCCGCGGCGCTGGCGGAGCGCACCGGCGTGCCGGCTGCGCGCATCGTCTTCGGCGCCGGCAGCGACGAGCTGATCCACCTGCTCTGCCAGGCGGCGCTGGAGCCGGGCCTCTCCTGCGTCATGCCGGCGCCTTCCTTCCCGCGCTACCTCTCGGGCACGCGCATCCAGGGTGCGGAGGCCATCGCCGTGCCGCTGTGGGGGGACGGCGCGAACGATGTCGGTGCGCTCGCCGCCGCCATCCGCCACGAGACGCGCCTGGTCTTCGCCTGCACGCCGAACCCGCCTTCCGGCGGTGCGCTGACGGTGGTTGACCTCGCGCGCCTCGCCGCGGCGGTGCCGCCGGACGTGCTGCTGGCCGTGGACGAGGCCTATGTGGAATTCGCCCCGCCCGGCGCCGACGCGCTTGCCGCGCTGGCCGCGCGTGCCGGCAACTGGGTGGTGCTTCGCACCTTCTCGAAGGCGCACGGGCTGGCCGGGCTGCGCATCGGCTACGCGCTTTGCGGCGATGACGCGACGGCGGAGATGCTGAAGCGCATCCGCCTGCAATTCGCCGTCACCGCGCCGGCCTTCGCCGCCGCCGAGGCCTCGCTGGCCGATACCGCGCATCTGGCGCGCAACGTTGCGGCGGTGACGGCGGAGCGTGCGCGGCTGGCCGAGGCGCTTGCGGCGCTCGGCCTGCAGGTCTGGCCCTCGGCGGCGAATTTCGTCTCGGCGACCCTGCCCGGCCCGGCAGCGCCGGTCATCGCCGCCCTGCGTGCCCAGGGCATCCTGGTGCGGGACTGGCGCGATGCCCGTTTCCCGAACGAGATCCGCATCACCATCGGCCTGCCGGCGGAAACCGATGCGCTGCTCGCTGCGCTGCGCGCCTTGCTGCACGGCTGATCGGCGATTGCTTGCGCCGGCGTGATGCGCCACAGCGCCCCGCCCGCGCCACCGCCGCCCGCCTCGGGCGTTCCCCCGCAGGAAACTGGGGAGGACGGCAAGGCGGCCTCCGTGGAGGAGGAAGCGGATGGGGCGCCAGTCGCGGCTCGCCTGGCTCTGCCTGCTCGCCCTGGCGGGGGTTGCGGTATGGCTCTGGACCATGGAGCGGCGCAACGCCGCGCTCGGCACGGTGGCGGCGCTGGTCGGCTGCCTCGGCCTGATCCTGCCGCCGCGCGAGCGCATGGCGAAGCTGCCCTGGCGGCTTCAGGCGCTGCCGCGCCGCTATGATGCCGCGCCGATCCTCGCCAGCCTGATCTCGACACCGGGCTACGGGCTCGGCTGGTTCTACGGCAGCAATCCCTACGACGAGGCGGTGCACCTGGCCAGCGGGCTGCTGGTCGGCGCCGTGTTCGCGGCCCTGCTGGAGGCGGATGGGCGGGGGCGCGGCGCCGCGTGGCTGGGCGCCCTCGGCGCGGGATTCGGCCTGCTGCTCGGCATCGCCTGGGAAGTCTTCGAATGGCTGACCGGCCTGATCGGCAACTGGACCGACACCTGGACCGATATCGCGCTGACAACCCTCGGCAGTGCGCTGGCGGCGGCCGTGACACCGCGCGCCGCCGCGCGGTGACGCCGCATGCGGATCGCCACCTGGAACGTGCATGGCTGCCGCGGGACCGCCGGCTGGTTCCGCCCGCGCCGCGCCTTCGACGTTCTCGCCGAGATCCGGCCCGACGTGATTGCACTGCAGGAGGCGCAGCACTGGCTGCGTCCCGCCCGCGGCATGTTCGACTCCGAAGCCATCGAGCGCGAGCTGGGCCTGGTGCCGCTGGCGGTGACCGGGCGCACGGGCGAGCAGGGCTGGCGCGGCAATGTCGTGCTGGTGCGGCGGGATGCGCTGCTGCTGCGACCGCCGCTCGGCCTGTGCCTCGGCGGCATGCAGCCGCGCGGCGCGGTGCTGGCGGAGCTCGATCTCGGCGGCGGTCCGTTCCGGCTGATCGCGACACATCTCAGCCTCGGCGGCGCGCATCGGCGGCAGCAGGCGGCGGCGATCCTGGCGGCGATGGAAACCGGCGCCGGCCCGGGCCTGCCGACGCTGCTGCTCGGCGACTTCAACGAATGGCGCGCCGAAGGGTCCGCGCTGGCGGTGCTGGCCGCGCGCTTCGGCGTGCCGCCGCCGGCGCCGACCTTCCCGGCGCTGCGGCCGCGGCTTTCGCTCGACCGTATCATGGCGGACCGGCCCGGCCTGGTGCGGGCGCTTGCGGTGCACGACACGAAGCTGGCGCGCCGCGCCTCCGACCACCTGCCGCTGGTGGCGCGGCTTCATCTCTGAGCGCAACGGCCCCATCATGGGGGCGCCAGAGCACGAGACGAGGCCATGCCCGACACCTCCCCCGACATCCTTCGCGCCGCGGAGATGCTGCTTGCCGTGCGCCACGGCGCCGGGCCGAGGGCCGGCCGCGGCGCGGCCGCTCCGGCGGACGAGGCCGCCGCCTGGGCGATCCAGCGCGAGGTGCTGCGCCGCATGGGCGGGCGCATCGGCGGCTGGAAATGCGCGACGCCGGAGGGCAAGCCGCCCTCCGCCGCCTTGCTGAACGCCGCCGGGCTGCGCAGCTCGCCCACGCATTGGCAGGTGGCCCCGGGCGGGCGCATCGGCATCGAGACGGAGGTCGCCTTCCGCCTCGGCCGCGACCTGAAGCCGCGCGGCACGCCCTGGACGCGCGAGGAGGTGGTGGAGGCGATCGCCGCCTGCTTCCCCGCGATCGAGATGGTGGCCAGCCGCTATGCCGACATGAACGCGGTGCCGCTGCTGACGAACATCGCCGACAACATCGCCCATGGCGGCCTGGTCTGCGGTGCGGAGGTGCCGGATTGGCGTTCGCGCGACCTGAACGACCTGACGGTGCGGCAGAGTGCCGGCGGCGTGGTGCAGGTGGAGAAGCGCGGCAGCAACCCCGCGGGCGATCCGCTGCTCTCGCTGACGCGGCTGGCCAACCACCTGCACGCCTTCGGCCTGCATCTGGAAGCCGGCCAGGTGGTGACCACCGGCAGCTGGACCGGCCTGCTCTTCGTCGAGGGCGGCCAGCGCGTGGTGGGCGGCTTCGAGGGGCTCGGCGAGGTCGTCGTGGACCTCTGACCTACGGCCCGCGGAGCCGGAGCGCGGCCCAGACGCGCTCCGGCGTCGCCGGCATGTCGAGATGCGAGACGCCGATGGCGTCGCAGACGGCGGAGACCACCGCCGGCAGCGCGCCCACCGTGCCGGCCTCGCCCGCGCCCTTGGCGCCGAGTGGATTGGTCGCCGTCGGCTGCGGATTGGACAGCACCGCGATCTCCGGCAGGTCGGCAGCGCGCGGCATGGCATAATCCATGAAGCTGGCGCTGAGCATCTGGCCGCCGGCGTCGAAGCGCATCTCCTCCGTCAGCGCCTGGCCCGCGCCCTGCGCCACGCCGCCCTGGATCTGGCCTTTCAGCAGCAGCGGATTCACCACCGTGCCAACATCGTCCACCACGGTGTAGCGGTCGAGCCGCGCCTCGCCGGTCTCGGGGTCCACCTCCACCTCGCAGAGATGGCAGCCATTCGGGAAGGTGGCGTCGGCAGGCGCGACGGCGGCCTGCGCGACAAGGCCGACATCCTCGCCCGGCGGCCGCTGGCCCGGCGCATAGGCGGCGCGCGCCACCTCGTCGAGCGTCACCGCGCGATCGGTGCCGGCAATGGCGAAGCGGCCGGGCGTGAACTCGATATCCGCGGGCGAGGCCTCCAGCAGATGCGCTGCGATGCGCTTGCCATGCTCGACGATGCGCGTGATGGCGGCGATGGTCGCCGCACCGCCGGCGACGATGCTGCGGCTGCCGAAGGTGCCGCGGCCATAGGCCAGTGCGTCGCTGTCGCCGGCCTGTATGCGCACGCGCTCCGGCGGCAGGCCGAGCCTGTCGGCGAGGATCTGGCGGAAGGCGGTCTCGTGCCCCTGGCCGTGGTTGTGCGTGCCGAGCAGCAGCGTGGCGCCGCCATCCGCCGCGATGCGCAGCTCCGCGCCTTCCGCCATCGGTGCGCCCGGCGGGCCGGCGCTGATCTCGATGGCATTGGCGATGCCCAAGCCCCGGAGCTTCCCACGCGCCGCGCTTGCCGCCTTGCGGGCCGCGAAGCCGGCGAGGTCGGCCGCCTGCTCCGCCATCGCCATGGATTTCGCGAAATCGCCGCTGTCATAGGTGAAGACGAAGCCGGTGCGCCAGGGCATCGCCTCGGCGGGGATCAGGTTGCGGCGGCGGATCTCCATCCGATCCAGGCCGAGCTTCGCGGCTGCGATGTCGATCGCGCGCTCGATCGCATAGGTCGCTTCCGGACGCCCGGCGCCGCGGTAGGGCGCGAGCGGCTGCGTATTGGTGAAGGCGCCCCGCACCGTCGCGGCGATCACCGGCGTGCGGTACACGCCCGCCAGCCCGCCGAGATTGTTGGTGCTGCTGTGCGGGCCGAGAGTGACGAGATAGGCGCCGAGATTGGCGATGCTGGTCACGCGCAGCGCGAGAAAGATGCCGTCCTCGTCCAGCGCCAGCTCGATGCGGTTGTGGGTGTCGCGCGCATGTGGGTCGGAGAGCATCGCTTCCGTCCGGTCGGCGGTCCAGCGGATCGGCCGGCGCAGCGCGCGCGCCGCCCAGAGCAGGCAGAGATGCTCCGGCGTCGGATGGCTGCGCAGGCCGAAGGCGCCGCCCATCTCCGGCGAGACCACGCGCATCGCACCCATCGGCACGCCGAGCGCGGCGGCCAGCAGGTCGCGCAGCGCATGCGGGCCCTGCGTGCCGGTGCGCAGCGTGAAACGGCCCTCCGCCTCGTCCCATTCGGCGATCGCGGCGCGCGGTTCCATCGCCGCGCCGCAGACGCGACTGATGCGCGCATCGAAGGCAACGACATGCGGCGCCGCGGCGATGGCCGTTGCGACCTTTGCATGGTCGCCGAGCCGGAACTCGAAGCAGAGATTGCCGGCCGGCAAGCCCGGCCAGACCTCGGGCGCGCCTTCCGCGAGCGCGGCGCCGGCGTCGGTAACGGCGGGCAGCGGTTCCCACGCGACCTCGACGGCTTCGGCCGCGTCGCGCGCGGCGGCGCTGCTCGTCGCGACCACCATCGCGACCGCATCGCCGACATGGCGCGCGATACCGATCGGCAGCGCATGCCAGGGCGGCCGCGGCATGGGCGCGCCATCCGGCAGGCTGCGGGGCACCAGGCAGGGCAGGGGGGTGACGCCGGAGAGATCCGCACCGGTCAGCACCGCGACAACGCCGGGCAGGGCGCGCGCGGCCGCGGTTCCGAGCGCGCCGATCCGTGCCGCGGCATGCGGGCTGCGCAGGAACGCGGCATGCAGAGCGCCAGCGGGTACCGCATCCTCGCTGTAGCGCCCGAGGCCACGCAGCAGCCGCGCATCCTCCACGCGCCGGGGCGCGCCGCCGATGCGCCAGATGTCGCTCACAGGATGATCGAGATGCCGTCCTGCACGGCATCGCAGTCCAGCAGGTCGAGCCGCTTGCGTGTGATCAGCAGGCCGTGCGCGCCGCGCAGAACATCGTGTCGGCAGCGTGCGACATAACGGCGGTGCTTCCCGTTGCGGAACTCCGCGACCTCGTAGGTGCAGAGGACGCTGTCCGGCTCCGGCCCGGCGCGGAAGTTGGTGCAGCTGCGCAGCGTGCGGCTGGGCGGCTTCTGTGCATGGAACATCGCGTGCTTGAAGCGGCGAACGCGCGTCTCCAGCAGCCGGCGATCGTCGTAGATGTGGCTGATCGTGGTGTGCGGGCTCTCCTGGTCCCATTCGGTCGGGACCCAATAGGCGCATTCCGGCGCGTAGAGGGCGAGCCATTCGTCGAGCTTCCACGCGTCGAGCAGCGCGGCCTCGCGGATGACGAGTTCCTGCAGCCCGGTCTTCATGGCGTCATCCAGCGTTGCCAGGCGGCGAACTGCGCGCGCAGGTGGATCTCGCTGGTACCGGTCTGGCCACGCAGCATGCCATTGGCCTCGTCCTGATCGCCGCCGAGGCCGCGCTGCACATCCACCCAGTCGCCGCCCTGGCTCGCCAGGCCGTCCTGCACGCGGGCATAGGTCTCGAGGTCGTCGGTCAGCACCAGGCTGCCGGCGCCGTTGACCACGTTGGCGAAGGCGATGCTGTCGCGGAACATGCGCTCGGGCGCGAGTGGCATGCGGAAGGTGTAGGTGACGACCACGGTGCGGTTCACGCTGACCGGCTGCACCACGCGCAGCTGGCGGAAGCGCGACATGAAGGACAGGTTCGGATAGACGATGCTGTTGAAGCGCGTCACTCCCATGATCTCGCGCGCGCGCTCGGCGCCGTGGGTCTTCTCCAGCGCCTCGCGGTACTCGCGCTCCACCGGATCTTCCTCGCCGCGCGCGGCCATGCGGGCATCGGTGTGGTAGTCGCCCATGAAGGAATGGCCCCACTCGGTCGTCCAGATGCCGAGCGCTTCCCACACATGCGCCGGTGCGCCGTTCTGGCGCATCTGCTTGATCTGCACTTCGCCTGCGCCGTCGCTGTGCACCGCGTCGCTCTGGTCGCGCGCCGCGGCGACCGAGGAGGCGTGGACGAAGCGCGGATGCAGCGTGTCGTTGTGGTTCTCGATGACCAGCTTCCAGTTGCCGTCATAGGCGTGGCGCGAGACGCCGCCCGCCACCTCCAGCACGCCGCCCGGAGCGCGATCCACCATGTCGTCGAAGGAGCTGGCGATCGGGCCGAGCCAGTCTGAAAGCGAAGGTCCTTCCTTGGCGCGGCTCGCGAAGATGAAGCCGCGATAGGTCGCGACGCGTGGCACGCGCACCAGGTCGAGCGAGCCATCGGCACCCGGCATGCCGCCATAGCCTTCCGGCAGCGGCACCTCGGCAAGCTTTCCGTCCAGCTCGAAGGCCCAGCCGTGATAGCAGCAGACGAAGCGCTTTGCGGTGCCGGTCTCGTCGGTGGCGAGCTTCGCGCCGCGATGCGTGCAGCGGTTGAACAGCACGTGCAGCGCGCCGCCGCGGTCGCGCGAGACGATCACCGGCTCCCGCCCCATCACCGTGGTGAAGAAGCTGCCCGGCTCGGCCACCTGGCTCTCATGGCAGAGATAGAGCCAGGCGCGGCCGAAGATCAGACGCATCTCCAGGTCGAAGATTGCCGGGTCGATATAGGCGGCACGATGCACGCGGCCCGGCTGAACAAGCCGGGCGATGTCGCCCGGCGAAGGCGGCAGGCTGTCCATCCAGTGTCCTCCTCTCTGCTGCTGCGTCATGCCAGCGACAGCAGCGCCGCATGCAGCGGGCCCTCGGTGAGCGCGTAGGGGGCCGCGAAATGATGCACGCCGTCCAGCACGAAACGTCGTGCCTGCGTGGCTTCCGCCATCGCCTCGCCCTGCCGGATGAATTCGGGGCTCTCCCGCGTGCCCCAGGCGATCAGCACCGGGGCCGTGATGCGTGCGGCGTGGCGCAACGGGCTGAGGGCATCCGCTTCCTCCGCCGTCAGCCGGACATAATCCCGGCGCGAGGAGAGCAGCACCGGCGCCAGATCATAGGCGCCGGAGATCAGCGTGACCGACGCGAAGGGCAGCTCCGTCGCCAGAACGGCAGCCAGATGCGCGCCGGAGGAATGGCCGGAGATGTGGATCGGTCCGCGCGGGGTGACGAAGGCGACGCAGCGCCGCAACTCCTCCACCACATCCGGCATCCGCGTCGCCGGCAACGCGCCGAAATCCGGCACGGCGACGTCGAACCCCGCCGCCGAGAGGGCCGGCGCGACGAAGCCGGCATCCTCGCGCGACTGCGCGCGCCAGGCGCCGCCATGGACGTGCAAATGCAGTCCGCGGCGCGGCGCGCGTGCGGGGTAGAGGTCGAGCAGGTGCGGGCCGTAGGAGGAGGTCTCGGGCCGCAGCTTCGCGCGCGCGGCCTCGGTATCCGCCTTGTAGCGCGCCAGCCAGGCGGGCACGTCGGCGCACCAGGCGCGCTGGTCGTATGCGGCATCGAGCGCCGCCTGGTCGTAGTCCAGCCAGACCTTTTGCGCCGGGCTCATGCGCCGCCCTCCAGCCCAAGCGAGTCCGCGATGCGCGCGACGATGCGGCGAAGCTCCGAAACCTCCTCCGGAGCCAGTCTGGCGAGCCCGGCCTCGACCTCCTCCAGCGCCAGCGGCAGCGCCTCGCGGTAGCGCGCGCGCCCGCGCGGCGTGAGCACGACGCGCACGGCCCGCGCATCGTCCTGCGAGGGCGCGCGCTTCACCAAGCCCTGGCGCTCCATCGCGGCGACCTGGCGGGACAGCGTGGAGTGCGGCACCAGCGTCCGCGCAGACAATTCCATGATCGTCAGGGCAGCGGGCGCGCGGGCGGCGACCATCAGTACGCGCCATTGCGGAAAGCTGAGCCCCTGCGCTTCCAGGCGCGCGCTGAGCCGCGCGTTCCAGCCGGCCATCAGCCGGTTCAGCGCGAAAGGCAGCAATTCGGGCTCCGCCTCGGTGGTGCGGAGATCTAGAGCAGCCATGCGGCGAGCCCCGTGGCGAGTGGCGGAAACAGGAACACCAGCAGCAGCACCGCCGCGCTGAACGCCACATAGGGCGCGGCGGCGGCGTAGATCTCACGCATCCGCACATCGGGCGGAGCGGCGGATTTCATCACGAAGAGCAGCAGGCCGAAGGGCGGTGTCAGCAGGCCGATCTGCATGCAGATCAGGAACAGCACGCCGAACCAGATCATGTCGAGCCCCAGCGCCTGCGCCACCGGGACGAAGAACGGAATGGTCATCATCATGATGCTGACCTGGTCGAGGAAGCAGCCGAGCACCACCAGCACCGCCATCATCAGCAGCACCATCTGCCAGGGCGCCAGCTCCCACGCCCGCAGCACCTCCACGATGCCGTTGCCGGCGCCGGAGAAGGTCAGCACCTGGCTGAAGGTGATGGCGCCGAGCAGGATGAACAGGATCGCGCCCGAGACGGCCACCGTGCCCGCCAGCGCCTGCACCAGTGCGCGCGGCGTCAGCCCGCGATAGAGCGCGGCTACCACCAGCGTCGCGAAGGCGCCGACCGCGCCGGCTTCGGTGGGGGTCGCGATGCCGCCCACCATGGTGCCGACCACCGCGGCGAAGATCGCGACCAGCGGCAGCACATGGATGATGAGCGGCCGGATCGTCGCCCCGCCCTCCGGCCCGGGATCGCGCGGCGCCAGTGAGGGATCGCGCGCGGCGCGCAGCACGATCCAGCCGATGAAAAGCGCCGCAAGCATCAAGCCAGGCACCACGCCCCCGATCAGCAGCCCGGAGATCGAGATGCCGGCGAGGCTGCCGAGCAGGACGGCCAGCGCCGAGGGCGGGATCAGCATGTCCACGCCGCCGATCGCGATGATCGGTCCCATCGCCATCTTCCGCTCATAGCCGCGCGCCAGCATCTGCGGCAACAGCAGCGCGCCGAGCATTGCCGTCGTGGCGATGGTGCTGCCCGAGATCGCGGAGAAGATCGTGCCCGCCACCACCGCCACCACCGCCAGCCTTCCGGGCACCGCCGCGATGGCGCGGTTCACCGCATCGATGGCGCGCAGCGCGACGCCGGAGCGGAACAACACCTCGCCCATCAGCACGAAGAAGGGAATCGGCGTCAGCGAGAAATTGGTCAGCGACGCGATGCCGTTGCGCACCAGCTGCTGCAAGCCGAACTCGCCGCCGAGGAACAGCCAGGCGCCGACGAGGTTGATGGCCAGGAAGCAGAAGGGCACGGGCGGGCCGACCAGGATCAGCGCGGTCACGCCGCCCAGCATGAGCAGCGCCGCATCCTGCCATTCCATCATGCGACGGAGCGCGTCTCGTCGCGCCGGGGCGCGCCGGGATCCCGGGCCAGGTGCAGCAGCCGCGCCACGAACTCGGCGGCGAGCAGTGCGAAGACCGGCGGCAGTGGCGCCGCCAGCCACCACTCCGGATAGGTGATGGTCCGCCGCACCACGCCGCCTGTCGCCGCGGACTCCACCGCCGCGCCGAAGGAGACCCAGACCAGCACCAGGCAGACGGCCAGCCCGAGCAGGTCGGACGCGGCCTCCAGCAGCCGCGCGCCCGCTGGCGGCAGCGCCGGCCCGAGCAGGTCCGCGCGGATGTGCTGGCCCTTGTGCAGCAGCCAGGGTGCGGCGAGCACGGCGGAGAGATAGAGCCCGATCTCCGTCAGCTCGACCGAGCCCGGAATTTCCGCGCCCGTCAGCGCGCGTTGCGTGACGGAGGCGGTGATCAGCAGCACCATGCCGAGCACCAGCGCACCGGCGATCGCCGCCGGAACCGCAAGCAGCCAGCCCCAGATCCGCGCCACGCGCTCAGCCGCCGGAGAGCAGCCGGCGCAGTTCCGCCGCGTGCTGCGGGGTGATGCGGGAGACCTCGTCCCAGCCGGCATCCTGCGCGGCCTTCAGCCATCGCTCGCGGGCCTCGCCGGTGAATTCGATCACCCGGATGCCGGCCTGCTGCATGCGCGCGTAATCCGCCGCGATCGCCTGCCGCGAACGCTCGGCCTCGCCTGCCTCGACCCACTCCGCGGCGCTGGTCAGCACCGCCTTCTGCGCCTCGTTCAGCCCGTTCCAGCGGCGGAGGTTGACCAGGATGTTGACCTCCACGCGGTAGAAGGGCGGGTCCACGCGGAATTTCGTGCGCTCGTGCCAGCCGAGATCGAAGATGCCGTGCGCCGGCCAGCCATAGCCCTGCACCACGCCGCGCTCGAGCGCGGTGAACACCTCGCCCGGCGCGGTATTCACCAGGTTCGCGCCGAGTGCCGTGAAGAAGGCGCGATAGACCGGCGAGGTGCGGATGGTCAGGCCGCGCAGGTCCGGCCCGCTGATCTCGCGCGTCAAATAGAGGTGGAAGGGCATGGCGTCGCCATGGCGCGCCAGGTGCTGCGCGTTGACCTTCTCGTTGTGCAGCCGGTTGATCAGCGCTGCGCCGCCGTTGCGCCGCACCGTCGCCCAGTCGTTGGTGGCGAGCTTCAGCGCCGCACCCTCCGGCAGCAGCGGTTCGTAGAAGGCTGCGGTGGCGTTGATCATGTCCACCACGCCGTTGCGCAGCGCGTTGCCCTGCTCGAAGGGCGGCATGGCGCGCGGGCCGCCGATGAAGGTGATGCGGATGCGCCCGCGGCCTTCCTCGTTCACCTTGGCGATGAACGCCTCGAAGGGGCGCGAGAAGGCGGTGCCTTCCTGGAAGGCGCTGACCGCGCGCAGCGTCACCTCCTGGGCTGCGGCGTCACGCGCGCCCGCCACCAGCGGCGCGGCCAGCGCGCCGCCGAGCATCGTCCTGCGTCGGATCATGTTGGATCGTCTCCCCGTCTCGTCGGATTCTGTGGTCATTCGGCGGCGCGCGCCAGAGGTGCTGGCGCGGCTTCGGCGGCGATGGCAGCCAGCGTCGCGGCCAGCGTCCGGTGCTCGGGGTCGGCCAGCGCGGCCTCGCGGGCCCGCGCCACGCGGCCGGCGGCCGCAGGATCGCCGGGCCGCGCGCTGTCCACCGCCTGCGCCATCACCAGCGCGAAGGCGCTGCGGCCGCGGCGATGCGTCTCGCCATAGCCCTTCAGCAGCCGCGCGCAGGCCGTGATCTCCAGCGCCAGCGCATGCTCGCCGCGCTGGGCAGCGGCGGCGATGCGGGCGAGCCAGGCTTCGATCGCCGCCTGCTCCTCGGCGAAGCGCAGGCTGCGCGGGCGCCAGCGGCGCAGGCGCGCGAGCAGGAAGAGGCGCAGGAAGCCGAGCACGGTGTCGCTGCGCACGCGCATGGCGACATGCACGCGCTCCGTACGGCCGGTGCGTTCGGCCCAGGCGACCACACGGCGGCCAAGAGCAGGCGGCAGGAGCGAGGCCAGTTCCTCCACGCCCGGCTTGAGGAACTCGGTCACCTGCACCGGCTCGTGCGGCTTCGCGCGCACCTCGGCGCGGACCTCGGCGAACCGCGTGCTGGATGATTTGAGCTGCGCGACGCGGATCACGTCCTCGTACGCCATCCAGAGCGCGAGGTGCCGCGCCACCTCGGCGGAGAGGCGATGCAGCCCGCCCGGCGCCGGATCCACGGCGAGGATCCTGCGCAGCCGTTCCATGTACAGCCGCGCGTAGGGCTCGGACTGGTACTCGGTGAGGCGCGGCAACGCGATGTCCACCACCGCCAGCACTTCCGGCGGCAGATCGGACGCCGCCTGGTCGAGCAGCCCGGCAAGACCCGGGCGCGCGCGCGTCGTCTCCGCAGCGGGCGATGGCGGCGCGGCAGCGAGGGCCAGTCCCGCTTCGAAGCCACGCAGGTTCGCCTCCGCCGCAACGCCCGCCCGGATCGCGTCACGGTAGCAGTCGAGCGGGATCGGCAGGCGCCCGCTGCCGGCAACCATGCCCAGCATCAGCGCATTGAGCGAGACGCCACGCGCCGCGTCCGGCAGGCGGTCCGGGTCGAACAGCAGCGCCTGGCGCGGCAACTCGCGCAGTGCGCGCATCACGCGCTCCGCGTCGAAGCGGCCATCGCCCATGGCCGCCTTCTCGCTGGTGGCGAAGACACGGCGGGCGGCGGCGATCAGCGTGGTGCGGTCCGGCGAGACGAAGCCACGCTCGCAGCAGCGTCCGGCCTCCACCAGCTCGGTCGAGACCACGACATCCACGTCGCCGGGCGAGGGGCCGAGGCCGAAGACCGGATGCCGCCCGCCTAATGCCGCGTGCGTCTCCGGCCAAAGCTCCACGTAATAGGTTGTCGCGCCCGTGCGCTGCGCGACGCCGGGGATGGAGGTGCCCTGCACCGGCAGGTCCGCGCGCTGCGCCGCGCCGACGATCCAATCCGTCAGCACGCCGCCGCCCTCGCCGCCCATCGCGGCGATCAGCAGTGTGACGGGTCGGGCATTCATGCCGGGGCGCGCCATTCGGCGAAGTGCTGCAGCCGCGCGATGAGGCGCTGGCGCAGCCGTGCGATCCAAAGGTCGCGCTTCGTCGGATTGCCGACGATGTCGGCGCGGTAGAAGGAGGGGCAGAGCTGCGCTGCGTCCGCCACCTCGCCGCACAGCCCGCAACCGACGCAGTCGTTGTTGACATGGGCGACCGGATCGCGCCGCAGCGGATCGGGGTTCTCCTTGATCGTCAGCGAGGGACAGCCGGAGAGCCGGATGCAGGAATGATCGCCCGTGCAGGTCGCCGCATCCACGCCGTAGCGCGTGCGCACCACGCGCTTGCCGGCCTTCAGCGCGGCGGCGATCTGCGGCTTGATGCGGCGCTGACGCGCGAGCTGGCATTCCTGCTGCGCGATGATGACTTTGAGGCCCTTCTCCTTCGTCGTCAGCGCCTCGCGCAGCGTCTTCACCATGTCCTTCACGACATAGGTGCCCTGGGTCTTCACCCAGGTCACGCCCATGGCGCGCAGCGCCTGCTCGATGGAGATGCGCGGCCGCGTTGCGCCTTCATCGGCAGTGCTGGAGGGGATGAATTGCTGGCCGGTCGCGCTGGTGTAGCCGTTGTCCATCACCACCAGCACGCCGTCGGTGCGGTTCTGCAGCGCGGCGGTGACGCCGGTGGAAAGCCCGTTGTGCCAGAAGCCGCCATCGCCCATCACGGTGATGGTGCGCCGCTCGCCGAACATCGGCGCCACCGCCGCGGCGGAAGACAGCCCCAGGCCGTAGCCGAGGATGGAGTTGCCCATGTTGAAAGGCGGCAGCGTCGCGAAGGAGTGGCAGCCGATATCGGCCGCGACGTGCACCTGGCCGAGTTCCTTCTGCACCAGCTTCATCGCCGCGAAGACCGGGCGTTCGGGGCAGCCGGTGCAGAAGCCGGGCGGGCGCGCGGGCAGCGGCGCGCCGATCAGCGCGCGCGCGCGCTCGCCGGGCGAGAGCGAGGCGGCAAGCACCTCGCCGACCCGTTCCAGATCCACACCGCGCGGCACCGCGCCTTCCAGGAATCTTGCCAGACCTTTCAGCACCGTCTCGGCGGTGTATTCGCCGGCCATCGGCAGCACCTTCTTGCCGACGATCCTCGTGTTCAGGTCGGCCTCGCGCAGTGCGGCGGCGATGGCCTGTTCCAGGTAGTCCGGGTTGCCTTCCTCCACGACGAGCACGGCGCGCTTGCCGGCGCAGAAGCCGGTGACCTGCTCGGGCACCAGCGGATAGGTGACGTTCAGCACCAGCACGGGGATGCGGCTGGCGCCGAAGCCATCCGCCAGGCCGAGCCGCGCGAGGGCGCGCAGCAGCGTGTTGGCGTGGCCGCCCTGCACGATGATGCCGACCTCGTCGAGATCGCCGTCCAGCACCTCGTTCATGCCCTTAGCCGCGATGAAGGCACGCGCGGCGGGGAAGCGGCGGTTCACCTTGTCCTGCTCCTGCACATAGGTGCTGGGCGGCAGGCAGATTCGTCCGTAGTCGAAATCGGGCGTCGTCAACGGCGTCTTCGTGGAGATCGCCGGCGTGACGTTGTCCTTGGCGGTGAAACGGCCGCGCATGTGGCAGGCGCGGATGCGCACCTCCGCCATCACCGGTGTTGAGCTCGCTTCCGAAAGTTGGAAGGCCTGCTCGATCAACTCGACGAGGCGCGGGTGGTCCGGGCGCGGATCCAGCAGCCAGATCGAGGACTTCATGCAGAAGGCGTGCGTGCGCTCCTGGATGATGGAGGCGCCTTCGCCGTAATCCTCGCCGACCACCATCACCACGCCGCCGCGCACGCCGGCGGAGGCCAGGTTGGACAGCGCGTCGGAGGCGACGTTGGTGCCGACCGTGCTCTTCCACACCGCCGCGCCGCGCATCGGGTAGTTGATGGAGGCCGCCAGCATTGCCGCCGCGCCGGCTTCGTTCGCCGCGGGTTCGTAATGCACGCCGAGTTCCTGGAGCAGCGGCTTCGCATCGGCGAAGACGTCCATCAGATGGCTGACCGGTGCGCCCTGGTAGCCGGTGACGTAGCTCACGCCGGATTGCAGCAGCGCCTTGGCGATGGCGAGGATGCCTTCGCCTTCGAACATCTCGCCCTGGCCGCGGCGCAGCAGCGCGACCTCCTTCGCGAAGGACCTTTCCATGACGCCCCCCGGACGCGGGATATAACCGAATGCAAGCATCCTATCCCGCTGCCGACGCTGGCTGCAAGCATCGCGTCCGTCCCGGTCCCGCAATGCTTGGCCTTCCCGATGCGCGACGGCTCACGCAAGTGTCACGCGACATCTGCGGCGGGCAGAGCAGTTTGTATACCTGCGGCCTGGGAGGAGGGCCGTGCCCGGATGCCCCTGCTCCTGCTCGTCGAGGACGACCCCCTGGTGCGCACGACGCTCGCCGAGGCCCTGGCCGATGCGGGGTTCGAGGTGCTGGAGGCGGAGGATGCCGAATCGGCGTTGCGCATGGTCGCGGCACATGAGGATCTGTCGGTGCTGCTGACCGACATCAACCTGCCCGGCGCCGATGGCTTCGCGCTGGCCCGCGCGGCGCGGCGGCTACGGCCGGGTCTGCCGGTGGTCTATGCCTCCGGCCGCTACCGCGAGCCCGATCCGCAGCGCGCCTTGCCCGATGCGGCCTTCCTGGCGAAACCCTTCAGCCTCTCCTGCGCGGTCGCGACGCTCGACCGTGCGATCGCCTCACACTGAGCGCCGCGACAGCACCGCATCGGTGAGGGCCTGCGCGGCGCCGAGATAGCCCGCCGGATCGGTGAGCCGCGCGATCGCCGGCGCGTCCAGCACCGCCGCCACGCGGGGCTCGCGCGCCAGCGCCTCGGCAAGGCCGATGCCATGTGCGATCGCGGTGTCGCAGGCATGGTGCACCACGTCATGCGCGACGCCGCGGCCGAGCTGAGGGGCCAGCCCCATCATCACCGCCTCGGCCATGATCAGCCCACCGCCGGCGTCGAGGTTGCGGCGCATGCGGGCCACGTCCACCTCCAGCCCCTCGGCGATCGGCAGCAGCGTCGCCAGCGCGCCATGCGTCAGCAGCAGGATCTGGCCGAGCGCGAGATGCTCCAACTGCATCGGGCCGGCGCCGCGCTCATGCTCATGCGCCATCGCGCCGAGCAGCTGCGGGATCAGCGCCTGCGCGGCGCGCGCCTGGGCGAGCACGTATTCGCAGCCGATCGGGTTGCGCTTCTGCGGCATGGTTGAACTGCCGCCCTTGCCGGGTGCGGCGGGCTCGCTCGCCTCCGCCACCTCGGACTGCATCAGCCAGAGCACATCGGTCGCTGGCTTCGCCAGCGCGCCGCCGAGCAGGCCGCACCAGCAGCCGAACTCGGCGATGCCGTCGCGCGCGACATGCCAGGTGATCGCGGGCAAAGCGAGGCCCAGTTCCTGCGCCAACTCCGATGCAACGCGCGGGCCTTCGGCGCCGAGCGAGGCCAGCGTGCCGACCGCGCCGCCGAACTGCACGCGCAGCACGCGCGGACGGATTTCCCCGAGACGCTCGCGCATGGTGATCAGCGGATCGAGCCAGAGCGCCACCTTGTAGCCGAGGGTGATGGGCAGCGCCTGCTGCGCATGGGTGCGGCCGGCCATCACCGTGCCGCGGTGTTGGCGCGCGAGCCTGGCGAGCGCGGCGATCAGCCGGTCGAGGTCGTCGGCGAACAGTGCGATCGCCTCGCGCAATTGCAGGACGAGTGCGGTGTCCAGCACGTCCTGCGTGGTGGCGCCCCAATGCGTCCAGCGCCCGGCTTCCGGTCCGGCCAGCGCGGAAAGCTGCTTCACCAGGCCGACGGTGGGGAAGCCCATGTTGCGCGTTGCGGCGGCGAGTGCGGGCAGGTCGAGGCGGTCCATATCGGCGGCCTGCGTGATGGCCGTCGCGGCCTCGGCCGGGATCAGGCCGAGGCGGGCCTGCGCACGTGCCAGCGCCGCTTCGAAGGCCAGCATGCCGGCGAGATAGGCGCGCTCGCCCATGATCGCGCGCATCGCGTCGGAGCCGTAGACGGCGGAATAGACCGGACCATCGGCCGGGTTCACGGTCATCGCCTAGACATCCAGGAAGACGGTCTCGCCTTCGCCCTGCAGCCGGATGTCGAGCCGCCAGACGGCGTTGCCTTCCGGCTTCGCCACCAGCGTCGCGCGCCGTGCGGGATCGTCCACCAGCGCCAGCACCGGGTCGTTTGCGTTCAGCGCCTCGCCCTCGAAATAGGCGCGCGTCACCAGGTGCTGCATCAGGCCGCGCGCGAAGATCGCGATCTCGATATGCGGCGCCTGCGTCGCATTGCCGCGGCCGGGCACCGGGCCCGGCTTCAGGGTGGCGAAGCGGAATACGCCATCGGCATCCGTCGCGCTGCGGCCGAAGCCGTGGAAGCCATCCTCGAAGCGGCCATCGGGCCCGGCCTGCCAGATCTCCACCAGCGCGTCGGCCACCGCAGCCCCGTCGCCGTCGGTGATGCGGCCGGTGAGCGTGATGCGCTCGCCCTGCACGGCCTCATTGCCCGAGCCGGCGCGCAGCAGGTCCGCCCATTCGGGGAAGTCGATCATGTGCCAATAGGGGCCGGCGGTCTGCGAGGCGGTTGCCGCGGTCATCGCTCAGGCCTTCTCGAAGGGCGTGGCCTCGCGGCCGCGCAGCACGATGTCGAAGCGGTAGCCGAGCGCCCATTCGGGCCTTGTGATCTCCAGGTCGAACTTCGAGACCAGCCTCTCCCGCGCCGCCTTGTCGGGCGTGGCGAGGAAGATCGGGTCGAGGTCGAGCAGCGGGTCGCCCGGGAAATACATCTGCGTGATCATGCGCTGCGCGAACCCGGCGCCGTGCAGGCCGAAATGGATGTGGATCGGCCGCCAGGCGTTCCAGTGGTTCCGCCAGGGATAGGCGCCGGGCTTCACGCTGGTGAAGCTGTAGCGCCCTTCGTCATCGGTGAAGATCCGCGCGCGGCCCTCGAAATTCGGGTCGAGCGGCGCGTCGTGCTGGTCGCGCGGGTGGTGATAGCGGCCCGATGCATTGGCCTGCCACACCTCCACCATCACGCCCCGCTGCGGGCGGCCATCCTCGTCCACGACGCGACCGGCGACGATGATGCGCTCGCCGAGCGCGGCCTTGCCGTTCACCTGGCTCATGTCGGCATGCGCCGGATAGCGCGCGGGGTCGAAGCGCGGCGCGGTGGTCTCGGTCAGCGTGTGCGGGATGCGCAGCAGCGCCTGCTTCGGGTGGCGCCTGTGCGTGCTGCCATAGGCCGGAGCATCCAGCGGCGGCTGCGTCGCCGGATCGGGCCGGCGATAGGGGATGGGATCGCTCACCGTGTGGCTTCCTTGGTCGCCTTCCGCGGGATCCTTCCCGGAATGGCAGGCTCAGCCGGCCTCTTCCGACAGGATCCGCCGGGCGATCTTAAGCGCGGAATTGGCGGCGGGAACACCCGCATAGGCGCCGACCTGCAGCAGGATTTCCGCGAGCTCATCGGCGGTGACGCCGGTGCGGCGGGTGGCGCGCACATGCAGCTCGAACTCCTCGTGCCGGCCGAGGGCGGCCATCATGCCGAGGCAGAGCAGGCTGCGCTGGTGCTTCGTCAGGCCCGGACGTGCCCAGACGCCGCCCCAGACATTGGCGGTGATCCACTCCTGGAACGCGGCATCGAGCGGGGTGGCGGCGGCCTGAGCACGCGCCACATGCGCCTCCCCGAGGACGGCCTTGCGGATGGCCAGCCCGCCCTCCGCGCCAGGCTGCGGCGCGAGCGCGGCGAAGTGGCCGAGGAGTGCGGCCGTCACCGGCTCCGCGCGCTCCAGCGTCGGCAGATGCGCGGCTTCGGGGATCACCGTCAGCGTCGCGCCGGGGATCATGTCGCGCAGTGCCTCGGCGAGTGCGGGCGGCGTGGCGATGTCGCGCTCGCCGACGATCACGCTCGCCGGGCAGGCGATGCGGCCGGCGAGCTCGGTGGCGCGCGCATCACGGAGCGCCGCGGCGGCGCCGGCATAGCCCAGCGGATCGGTCGCCAGCAGCATGCGCCTGAGGCCGCGAGATGAGGCGAGCGACGCGTCCACCACCCAGCGCGGCATCACCACCTCCGCCAGCGCGGCGGTGCCCTGGGCGAGCACCGTCTCGATGCGCTGCTGCCAGACCTCGGGGGGCGCGAATTCGGCGGCGGTGTCCATCAGCACCAGGCTCGCGACGCGCTCCGGCGCCTCGGCGGCCATCTGCAGCGCGACGCGGCCGCCGATGGAGAGGCCAACGACATGCGCGGTGCGCACGCCGAGCGCATCCAGCAGCGCCAGCGCGTCGCGCGCGAGCAGCGACATGGAATAGTCGCCGGTCGTGGCGGAGCTGAGGCCGTGGCCGCGCAGGTCCATGCGGATGACGCGGTGGTGGCGCGCCAGCGCGGTGGCCTGCGGGTCGAAGACATGCAGCGAGGTGCCGATGGAGTGCAGCATCAGCACCGGAGGCTCGCTGTCCTCCGCCGGTCGTGGCGGGCCTTCGTCGAGGGCGTGTGCGACGAAGTCGGCGAGATGGAGGAACATGTCAGGTTCCTTGTGAGGGGCGAGGGGCTTTCCCCCGCCCCGACCAGCCTTCGGCGACGCGGCAGTGCCGCGGCCCCCGCATGCGGGGGAGGGAGTTGCAGCTCGTCAGACCCGCTCGAGCACCATGGCGATGCCCTGGCCGACGCCGATGCACATCGTCACCAGCGCGTAGCGCTGCTGCCGGTGGTGCAGCTCCGCCACCGCCGTCTGTACCAGCCGCGCGCCGGACATGCCGAGCGGATGGCCGAGCGCGATGGCGCCGCCATTCGGGTTCACATGCTCCGCATCGTCCGGCAGGCCGAGATCGCGCGTCACCGCCAGCGCCTGCGCGGCGAAGGCCTCGTTCAGCTCGATCACCGCGATGTCGGAGAGCTGGAGGCCGGCCTTCTCCAGCACCTTCCGCACCGCAGGGGCGGGGCCGAAGCCCATGATGCGCGGCGGAACGCCGGCGGTGGCCGTCGCCACCACGCGCGCGCGCGGCGTGAGGCCATGGCGCCGCGCCGCCGCCTCGCTGGCGACCAGCATGGCGCAGGCGCCGTCATTGACGCCGGAGGCATTGCCGGCGGTCACCGTGCCGCCCTCCTTGCGGAACGGCGTGCCGAGCTTCGCCAGAGCCTCCAGCGTGGTGTCGGGGCGCGGGTGCTCGTCGGTGTCCACCACGACAGGGTCGCCCTTGCGCCGCGGGATCGAGACGGGAACGATCTCCTCCTTGAAGCGGCCGCCTGCGATCGCCTTGCCGGCGCGCTGCTGGCTGCGCCAGGCGAAGGCGTCCTGGTCGGCGCGCGACACCTGGAACTCCTGCGCCACGTTCTCGGCCGTTTCCGGCATGGAATCGATGCCGTGCGCGGCCTTCATCTTCGGGTTGACGAAGCGCCAGCCGATGGTGGTGTCGTAGATCTCCGCGTTGCGCGAGAAGGCCTCCTGCGCCTTGCCCATCACGAAGGGGGCACGCGTCATGCTTTCGACGCCGCCGGCGAGCATCAACTCGGCCTCGCCCGCCTTGATCGCGCGCGCGGCGATGCCCACCGCATCCATGCCGGAGCCGCAGAGCCGGTTGATCGTGCTGCCGGGAATGCTCTCCGGCAGGCCGGCCAG
This sequence comes from Falsiroseomonas sp., assembly GCF_041690465.1. Taxonomy (GTDB): domain Bacteria; phylum Pseudomonadota; class Alphaproteobacteria; order Acetobacterales; family Acetobacteraceae; genus Falsiroseomonas. The sequence goes on from NZ_JAWLHG010000002.1 coordinate 285,019, forward strand.
CAGCGCGGCCATGCGGGCGACGTTGCGGTTGTCCTCGCCGGCCTGGTTGGCGCAGCCATAGACCACGTCCTCGACCGCGGCCCAGTCGAGATCGGGGTTGCGCTCCATCAACGCCTTGATCGGCACCGCGCCGAGGTCGTCGGCGCGGACCTCCTTCAGCCCGCCGGCATAGCGCCCGATCGGCGTGCGGGCGGCGTCGCAGACAAAGGCATCGGCCATGGCAGTGTTCCTCCTGTCGAGGATTTCGTGCCCCTCGGCAGGCCCGGCGTCAACTGAGCGCGTTGACCAGCCACAGCGAGAGGGCGGGGAAGGCGACCAGCAGCGCCAGCCGGATCAGGTCCATCCCCAGGAAGGGGAGCACGCCCCGATAGGTGCGGGTGATCGCCACGTCGCGCGCAAGGCTGGAGATGACGAAGACATTCAGCCCGATCGGCGGCGCGGTCAGCCCGATGCCGACCACGCAGAGCACGAGGATGCCGAACCAGATCGCCGTCTCCTCGGTGGTCAGGCCGAAATCGAGCGCGGTGACCACCGGGAAGAAGACCGGCAGCGTCAGCAGCATCATCGCCAGCTCGTCCATCACCGCGCCGAGCACGATGTAGGCCACCAGCAGCAGCACCAGCACGCCATAGGGCGGGAACTCCTGCTCGGTGATCCACAGCGCCAGCAGGTCCGGCGCCTGCGACAGCGCAAGGAAGGCGTTGAACACCTCCGCGCCGAGCAGGATGACGAAGATCATGGCCGTGGTTTCGGCGCTGGCGAACAGGGCTTCCCGGATCTGCCGCCCGCTCAGCGTCCGCCGCGCCAGGCCGACCGCCAGCGTGCCGATCACGCCGACCGCGGCGCTCTCGGTGGGCGTGAAGACGCCGCCATAGATGCCTCCGACCACCACCACGGCGATCAGCAGCACGGGGATGACGTTGAGGAAGGCCTCGCGCTTCTCCGCGGCACTCGGCACCTGGCCGGGCGGGCCGACGCCGGGGCGCAGCCGCACCACCAGTGCGATCGCCAGGATGTAGAGGCTGACCGCGATCACGCCCGGGATCAGCGCGGCCATGAACAGCTTGGCGATGTTCTGCTCGGTGCTGATCGCATAGACCACCAGGATCACGCTGGGCGGGATCAGGATGCCGAGCGTGCCGCCGACCGCGATGGTGCCGGTGGAGAAGCCGGCGTCATAGCCGTAGCGGCGCAGCTCCGGCAGGGCGGCGCGGCCGAAGGTGGCGGTGGTGGCGACGGAGCTGCCGCAGACCGCGCCGAAGCAGGCGCAGGCGCCGATCACGCCCATCGCCATTCCCCCCGGCTTGCGCCCGACCAGCGCATTCGCCGCGGCGAACAGGTCGCGCGCCAGCCCGCCGCGCTCGGCCAGCGCGCCCATCAGGATGAACAACGGGATGACCGAGAGCGTGTAGTTGGCGAACAGGTGGTACGGCGTGGTCTTCATGTAGTTGCCGAGCGCCGCCCAATCCAGGATGTGCACATAGCCGCCGATGCCCACCAGCAGCATCGCCAGCCCGACCGGCGCCCGCAGTGCGATCAGGCCGAGCAGCACCGCGAAGCCGGTCGCGGCGAGGACGAATTCCGGCGCCATCACGCCCGGCCGCGCAGCAGCCGCGGCACCCACCACAGCGCCATCAGCGCGGTCGCGCCGAAGCACAGCGCGCCGATCGCGATGGCCCACCAGTAGGGCAGCGCCAGCAGCCCGATCGTGCGCGTGCCGCTGCGCAGTGTCTCCAGCGCGCCGACCGCCATGCGCTCCGCCAGCCAGAGCGTCACCGCCGCCCAGACCACCATCCAGGATGCATCCACCGCCGCGTTCACGCGCGCCGGCAGCCAACCGGAGAAACTGTCCACCAGGATGTTGGTGCGCATCAGCGTGCCATAGGCGAGGAAGCCGAGCACGCCGACGCCGCCGGCGATGGAGACGATCTCGAAATCGCCGCGGATCGGATGGTCGGTGACCCAGCGCAGCACCACCGAAACGGTGGTCACGCAGGCCGCGACCAGCAGCGAGGCGCCGCCGAGGAAGGCCAGCGCGCGCGCCAGCCACGGCACCGCGCCGGCGGGCGGGGCGGAGCGGGCATCGGTCCCGGTCACGGCCGGCTCTCCCTGCAACGGTGGATCGCCGGCTGCGCCGAGGCGCGCCTCAGGAGACTCCGGCGGCGTGCTTGGCGATCAGCCCGCGCGCGTCGGCCAGCAGCGCCGCGCCGTCGAAGCCCTTCTCGCGCGAGCCGGCGATCCAGGCGTCGATCACCGGGCGGGTCGCGATCATCCAGCGCTCCTTCTCGGCGTTGGAGATCTGCACGATCTTGTTGTCGCGCCGACGCTCGACCATGCGGCGCACCACCGGGCCCTGTTCGTCCCAGACCTTCGCCGCCATCTCGGCAGCGACCATGCCGGAATTGGCGTCCAGCACCTGGCGCAGCTCGGCCGGCAGCCCCTGGTACTTCGCCGGGTTCATCGCCAGGATGAAGGTGGCCGCGTAGAGGGTCGGGGTGCCGGGGATCTCGGTGTGGTTCTTCACCAGCTCCTGCAGGCGGATGGAGGGGACGACCTCCCACGGCACCACGGCACCGTCGATGACCCGCTGGCTCAGCGCCTCCGGCACCTGCGGGATCGGTAGCCCGATCGGCGCGGCGCCGAGGGCGCCCAGCGCCTCGCCTGCCTGGCGCGTCGGGAAGCGCAGCTTGAGGCCGCGAAGGTCCTCCATGCGGCGGACCTCCCGGTTCGAGTGGATCGAGCCGCCGTCATGCGCCCAGACGGTGATCGGGTGCACCTCCCGGAACTCGTCGCGCAGATGGGTCTGGGTGAATTCCCAGACGGCCTTGGCATTCGGCGTGGCGAGGCGGTGCGGCACGAAGGGCAGCTCGAACACCTCGATCCGCGGGAAGCGGCCGGGGGTGTTGCCGGGCAACGTCCAGATGATGTCGGCCACGCCGTCGCGTGCCTGGTCGTAGAGCTGCGGCGGCGCGCCGCCGAGCTGCATGGAGGGGAAGATCTGGATGCGCAGCCTGCCCTGGCTCTCGGTCTGGATCTTCTGCGCCCAGGGCATCAGGAAGTGGCGGTGCACGTTGGAGACTGCGGGCAGGAAGTGGTGCAGGCGGAGCGTGACCTCCTGCGCCGAAGCGGGGCGCACCAGCGCGGGCACGGCAAGGCCGGCAGCCCCGGCCAGCAGAAGCGAGCGGCGAGCGATCATGGTTGTGTTACCTCCCTGGGCGGCGTTGCGCCTTGTCTTCCGCAATAGATGCGCGCGCGGCGCAGTTCAAGCGCCGCCAAGGCCCGCCACCAGGGCGCGCGCCTTCGCCGCCACCGTCGCCGCGCTGTCGCCCGGCTTGTAGATGGCGCTGCCGATGCCGAAGCCGGCCGCACCGGCGGCCCGCCAGGGGGCGAGGTTGCGGGCCTCGACCCCGCCCACCGGCAGGATCGCCGTGCCCTTCGGCAGCACCGCCAGCAGCGCCTTCAGCACGGCGGGCGAGGCGGCCTCGGCGGGGAACAGCTTGAGCGCGTCGGCGCCGGCCTTCAGCAGCGCGAAGGCTTCCGCAGGGGTGAAGAAGCCGGGCACGGCGAACATGCCGGCCTGTTTCGCGGCGCGCACCACCTCCGGGTCGGCATGCGGCGTCACCACCAGTCGCCCGCCGGCCGCGGCGATGCGCGCGCAATCGGCGGGGTCGAGCACCGTGCCGGCGCCGACCAGCGCGCGATCGCCGAACCGCGCCGCGAGCCGGCGGATGCTCTCGACCGGCTCCGGCGAGTTCAGCGGTACCTCGATGATGGCGATGCCCTCCGCCATCAGCGCGTCCCCGATCGCCTCCACCTCCTCCGGCTTCACGCCCCGCAGGATGGCGACCAGCGGGCAGCGCTGGAGAAAATCCTTCACGCCCATCCGAGGCTCCCTCCGATGTGGTGCAGTCCGGCGGCGACCAGGTCCGGCTCGTGGCGGCGCACCGTGATGCCGGAAAGCCGCAGCGCCTCGGCGTAGAGATCGGCCAGCGTCTCCGCGCCCACCAGCTCCACCTGCGTGGCGCCGGTCTCTGCCGCGGCGGCGGCAATCTCGTGGCCGATCAGCAGGCCGGAGAGGAAGCTGCGGGTCTCCGTCTGCTCCAGCCGGTCCATCAGGTGCAGGGTGCGGGCCCCGAACAGGTGGTGCAGCAGCCCGCCGGGCTGGCGCGCCCTTGCCACGCCGCGGGCGAAGGCCTCCGGCCGGTGCGGCCCCTCGGTGCTGGTGCGGGCCAGGATGGTGTGCTGCGAGAGCGCGGCGAAGGCCTCGCCCGTCATGTGGGTGGTGAAGTGCACCACGCGGTCAGCCTCGAGCCGCGCCCATTTGCTGTGCGTGCCGGGCAGGCAGGCCTGGGCGTCGTCCAGGCGGTTGGCGAGGGCGACCAGCTTGGTCTCCTCGCCGCGCATCACGTCCGGGATGCCGTCACGGTCCTCGGTGGTGAGGCCGGGGACGAGGCGGACCTCCGCGCCTTCGAACGGCACGGGGACGGTCGCGGCGGCGATCTCGGCCGGGCCGGCGGGGCAGCGCAGATAGGGCGCCTCCACCCAGCCCTGCCGGCTGCCGACCATGCCGCAGAGCAGCACGCGCTTCTCCCCGTCCGCGAGCCAGCGGCCGACCGCTTCACGCAGCGCGGCGGGGAAGCCGCCTTCGGCCACGGTGAGAATGCCGCCCGCCCGGTCCAGCCGGTCGGTGACAGCGCCCTCCGGCCCTAGCCGGTAGGCGCGCAGGCTGGTGGTGCCCCAATCGATGCCGATCATCCCCCGAGCCTTGGGGCGCGGGGGGCCCCGCGGCAGCCCGGGGCGGGGGGCGGCGCGGGGGCCGCGCCCCAAGCCGGGGGGCGGTCCGGCAGGATCACAGCCCGCCGAACTGCACCTGCTGCTGGTCGTTCTGCCCGCGTGTCGCCCAGCCGGTGGTGCGGTTCTCGATCGCCACCGCGACGAGATACATCGCGACACCCATCACCGCCGTCACCATCAGCCCGGCGAAGACCAGCGGCACGTCGAAGCGCGAGCTGGCCAGGATCATCAGATGGCCGATTCCCTTGTTGGCCGCCACCGTCTCCGCGATGATCGAGCCGACGAAGGCGACCGTGATGGCGATCTTCAGCGAGGCGAAGAAATACGGCATCGCCCGCGGCAGGCCGACCTTCCGGATGATATCGGTGTGCCGTGCGCCGAGCGCGCGCAGCACGTCGCGCAATTCGGGCTCCACCGTCGCGATGCCGGTGGCGACGTTCACCACGATGGGGAAGAAGCTGATCAGGAAGGCGGTGATCACCGCCGGCACGGTGCCGATGCCGAACCAGATCACCAGGATCGGCACCACCGCCACCTTCGGGACCGAGTTGAAGCCGATCAGCAGGGGGTAGAGCCCGTGATAGAGCAGCGTCGAGCTGCCGATCGCGATCCCCAGCAGCAGCCCGAAGACGATGGCGAAGGCGAAGCCGATCAGCGTCGTCATCAGCGTCTGCCAGGAATTGTCGAGCAGCGGCCACCACCACTTCACCATGCTCGCGGCGATGGAGGAGGGCGCGGGCAGCACGAATTCCGGAAGCGCGAAGCCGCGGACCACGACTTCCCAGACGGCGAACATGCCGACGATCACCAGCCAGGGCAGCCAGGCCTGCAGGCGGCGGCGGCGGCGCGCGGCGGCGGCCATCGCCTCCAGCCGGCGCAGCGCCTCGGGCGACATGCCGGAATCGCCGGGTGCCGAGGCGGGGGTGGTGGCCGGGCGGGGGGGCATGTCGTCAGGCATTCGCCACCTCCTCGCCCTTGCGGGCAGCGCTGATGTACTCGCGCAGGTCGTGCACGAGCGAGACGAAGCCCGGCTTGTAGGTGTCCTCCAGCGTCCGCGGGCGGGGGAAGTCCACCACCCGCTCGGCGATGATCCGGCCGGGGCGGGAGGACATCACCAGGACCCGGTCGGCGAGGAAGGCGGCCTCGCGCAGGTCGTGCGTCACCAGGATCACGGTGGGCTTGCGCGCCATCCAGACATCCTGCAGCACCGACCACAGATCCTCGCGCGTGAAGATGTCGAGCGCGGCGAAGGGCTCGTCCAGCATCAGCAGCGCCGGCTCGTGGATCAGCGCGCGACAGAGGCTCGCGCGCTGCTGCATGCCGCCCGAGAGCTGCCAGGGGAACTTCTGCTCGAAGCCGCCGAGGCCGACCAGCGCCAGCAGATCCTTCGCCTGCTTGTCGTATTTCGCGCGTTCCCGCGACAGCAGGCGACGATGCGGCTCCACCACCTCGAGCGGCAGCATCACGTTGTCGATGATGTTGCGCCAGGGCAGCAGGGTGGGGTTCTGGAACGCCATGCCGGCGATCGAGAGCGGCCCGGCCACTTCCTGCCCGGCGACCACCACATTGCCCGCGGTGGCGGGCCAGAGGCCGGTGACCAGGCGCATCAGCGTGGACTTGCCGCAGCCGGATGGCCCGACCACCGCGATGAACTCGCCCTTCGCGACGTTCATACTGGTGCCCTGCAGCGCCAGCGTGCCCTCCACCCCGCCATAGCGCATGGCGACGCCGGCGATCTCGACGAAAGGCCGTTCCATTCGATCCCCCTGCCCGGCTGTGCCAGGGACATGTGCGTCAATGGAGGAGGGGTGCGCAAGACGCGCGCCACCCGCCAGGAGCATGACGCGGCGCAGCATCGCCGCGAATCCAGCCCGATCGGTGGGCGCCGTGCCTAGCGAATGGGCGCGGATGGCGCGTGGAGCACCCCGGCGCAGGCCAGCGGCAGGCGAGGCGGCGGGGCGGGCCGTGCGGAGGGCGGGCGGCTGGGCGGGCGACGCGCCTCCGGCGTCAGCCACCAGTCGAGGCTGGCGTCGCAGCCATCGCCGGGCGGTGGCGGGGCGATGTCGCGGCAATCGGGGCTGCCGGGCGGGCAGCGCAGGCGGACATGCATGTGGCTGTCATGCCCGCGCCAGGGCCGCACCCGGCGCAGCCAGGACTCACCGCGATGCTCGGCGCAGAGCCGGCGCTTGATCGCGTGGTTCACCAGCAGCCGGTCCACGTCCGGCGCCTCGGCGGCGATGCGGATCAGCCGCGCATGGCGGGCTGTCCAGCGCGCCGGGTCCACGCCCGATTCGTCCGCCAGCACGAGCGAGGGGATGGCGAGGTCCTCCCGCTGCGCCGCCGGCACGCGCGGCTTGGCCCGCAGGTCCAGCCAGATGTCCACATCGAGCCCGGTCTGGTGGCTGGCATGGCCCCAGGGCATCGGCCCGCCGCGCGGCTGGGCGATGTCGCCGATCCAGAGGTCGGGGAGGCCGACGGCCCGGGCCCGGCCGGCGACGTGTTCCACCAGCGCGATGGTCGCCGGGTGCCCCCAATGGCGGTTGCGCGAGATGCGCACCGCCTGCCAGCCGGGCCCTTCGGCGGGCAGGGCGACCGCGCCGGCGAGGCAGCCGAGCCCGGTGCCGCCGATCACCCGCGACGGGCCGGCCGAGGGGCGGGCGAGGGCGGCCCAGTCGGCTGCGCGTGCAAGTGGGCCTTCGGCGGCAGTGGCCTGGGTGGCCAGAAGCACGCCGATGACGGCCCGGAGCAGGATTCGGATCACCCGCCTACGCTAGCCCGGCCCGCCGGGAAGGCCAGTGCCGTTTCGTCTGCCCACCGCCGAGCCGCCGCCCGGAGCCCTCCCGCGGCTTCACCGCGGGAGGGCGCGCCACATCGTCGCGCGGCGACTCAGAAGCGACGCTCGAACACCGTCACCACATCGCCCGGCTGCAGCAACGCGCGGCTGTTGGCGCGGAACTCGCGTGCCCGGCCATCCTCTCCCACCCGCGTCACCGAGACATAGTCGCGCAACGCGCGGTAGTTGAAGCCGCCCGCCACCGCCACGGCCGAGAGCGCCGTCATCCCCGGCTGATAGGGATAGCTGCCGCCGCGCTCGACCTGGCCGAGCACGAACACCGGGCGGTACTCGATGACGTTCACCGCCACCTCCGGATCGCGGAACAGGTTGCGGCGCGCCATCACGGCCTCGATCTCGCGCTCCACCTCCGGAACCGTTCTGCCGCCGGCCTGGATCGAGCCGACCAGCGGCAGTGCCAGCACCCCGGCATCCGAGATCTTGAACTCCCCTGTCAGACGGGGATCGTTGAACACGGTGACGCGCACCTCGTCCTCCGGGCCGAGCCGATAGGCGGTGCGCTCCGCGTCCGGCAGCGCCGGCAGGTCGGCACCCGGGGTGGTGCAGGCACCGAGAGCGACAAGGGGGAACAGCAGCGCGAGGCGGCGGGTGGTCATGGGTGTTGTCCTCTCTCTCCAGCGTTGGCGAACGTCGTGAACGTTCGCGCCGAAGCGGGACGCAGGCGCGCCCTTTGCGTTTCCTTGCGATACCGGCTCATCACGGTGTTGTTCCCGCGCGTCGGGAACCGGTGCCGAGCCGGACGGTTGATCGCAGGGCGCCACGATCCCCCCCGCCGGGGATGTGAACCGCGATGCCTGGGGGGAGTTCCACCGCGATGCTCGACCGTCCTGTCGCCGACACCCGAGCGCCCGCTGAACGGCGCCCGGCTCCTCGCTCCGCCCCTCCCCCGCCGGTGATCGAGCCGGAGGGCCTCAACCTCACCGCCCTGCTCGGCGCGCTGCGCCGCCGCCGCGCGGTGCTGGTGGTCTGCGCGCTGCTGTTCCCCCTGGTCGCCTTCATCGCGGCGAAGAACATGACGCCGCGCTACACCGCCTCCACCACGGTGATGTTCGAACCCACCGACTACTCGGCCCGTGAGCTGCAGAGCATCCTGCGAGACGAGAGCACCACCGATGCCGTCCTCGCCTCCCAGGTGGAGATCATCCGCTCGCTGGCGGTGGCCGGACGGATCGTGGAGCGCTTCGGTCTTACGGAGCGGCCGGAATTCGCCTGGTGGTTGCGCGACCGCGACCGGGCCGACGGGCCGGCCTTCCGGCTGCGCACGCGCCTGGCCGATGCCGCCGCGCAGGTCTCCCCGGACCTGGCGGAGCTGATTGCACCCGAACCCATCGCCGATGTGCCGCCGCATGACAGCGCCGTGATCCAGGCGGCCGAGGCGGTGCTCGGTCGGCTCGACGTGCAGGTGGTGCGCAACAGCCGGGTGCTGCGCATCCAGTTCACCTCGCGCGATCCGCAACTGGCCGCAGCGGCCGCCAACCTGGCCGCCGAACTCTACATCTCCGACCAGCTCGACGCGAAGTTCGACGCGGTGCGCCGCGCCAATGAATGGCTGGACGGCCGCATCACGGCGCTGCGGCGGGAAGTGTCGCGCAACGAGGAGCAGATCGCTGCCATCCGCTCGCAGACCGGCCTGCGCACCGGCGTCAACGCCGGGCTGCAGACGGAACAGATCAGCCGCATCACCCAGGATCTCGTCGAAGCGCGCAACCAGCTGGCCGGCGCCGAGGCGCGGCTGGGCGCGGCGCGCGGTGGCGCCGGCGCCACCGACCTGACGGCGCTCGGCTCCGCCAACCTTGTGGCGCAGCGCACTGCGCGGGACGAGGCGCAGCGCGAGCTGAACCGGTTGCAGGCCACCCTCGGCAGCGGACACCCCGATGTGCGCGCCGCCGCCGGCCGGCTGGCCGCGGCGCAGCGCGCGGTGGCGGCCGAGACCACCCGCGTGGTCTCGGCGCTGGATGCCGAGGCGCGCACCGCCAGGGCACGCGTGGCCAGCCTGGAGACCAGCCTGCGCGAGCAGGAGGCGCGGCTGAACCAGAACCAGGGCGCCGAGATCCGCCTCAACGCGCTGGAGCGCGAGACCGAGGCCTCCCGCAGCCTGCTGCGCGCGGTGCTGGAACGCAGCCAGTCCACCGTCAGCCAGACCGCGATCGAGAAGGCGGATGCCCGCGTGCTTTCCTCCGCCACCGTGCCCGGCACCCCCTCCTTCCCGAAGCCGATGCTGTTCGTGGTGGCGGCGACCGCGCTCGGCGTGCTGTTCGGGTTGCTGCTGGTGTGGTTCCTGGAGCAGGCGGACAGCACGATCCGCAGCGGCGACGAGATCCGCACGGCGCTCGGCCTGCCCTGCCTGGCGCTGGTGCCGTCGCTGCGCCGCGGCGTGCTCGGGCGGCACCGGGTGGAGGACTACGTCGCCCGCAAGCCGCTCAGCCCGTTCAGCGAGAGCATGCGGACGCTGCGCGCCTCGCTCTGGCTCGGCAGCGACCCGCCGCGGGTGGTGGTGATCACCGCGGCGCGACCGGGCGAGGGCAAGACCACCACCGCGGTCGCGCTCGCCCGCTCGGCGGCGATGAACGGCGAGCGGGTGCTGCTGATGGATTGCGACATCCGCCTGCCCTCGATCGGCAAGGTGTTCCGTGCCGAGGGCGCGCCGGGCATCACCGACCTGCTGCTCGGCCAGGCCGAATACGAGCAGATCCTCCGCCGCGACCACCTGACCGCGCTGGACTACATCCCGGCCGGCGCGGCGGAGATTCATTCGCTCGGCCTGTTCATGTCGGAGGCGATGGCCGGGCTGCTGGAGCGGGTGCGGCAGGATTACGACCTGGTGGTGATGGATGCGCCGCCGGCGCTGGCGATGGCCGATGCCCGCGTCGTCGCCCGCCTTGCGGATGCCACCTTGCTCTGCGTGAAGTGGCGCGATACCCCGCGCTCGGTGGTGCGCAACTCGCTCGCCCTGCTGGAGGACGCGAAGGCCCGCATCGTCGGCGCCGCGCTGACCCAGGTGGACGCGAAGGCACATCGCCGCTCCGGCTATGCCGACAGCGAGGTCTACCACCCGCGCTACAGCGGGTATTTCAGGGAGTAGCCTGTTGGGCCGTTACCTGGTGACCGGCGGCGCCGGCTATGTGGGCAGCCACACGGTGCTTGCGCTGCTCGACCGCGGCGATGAGGTCGTGGTGCTGGACGACCTCTCCAAGGGCCATCGCGGCGCGGTGCCGACGGGTGCGAAGCTGGTCGCCGGGCGCTGCGACGATCCGAAGGCGGTGGAAGCCGCCTTCGCCCTCGGCCCCTTCGACGCGGTGCTGCACTTCGCCGCGCTCTCCCTGGTCGGCGAGAGCATGCGCGAGCCGATGCGCTACATCGGCGAGAACCTCGCCAATGTGACCGCGGTGGCCGGCGCGGCGGCGAAGGCCGGCTGCCGGAAATTCGTGCTCTCCTCCACTGCCGCGCTGTTCGGCTTCCCCGAGCGCATCCCGATCGACGAGGACCAGCGGCTGGAGCCCGCCTCGGCCTATGGCGAGAGCAAGCTGCTCTGCGAGCGCGCCCTCGCCTGGGCGGAGCGCGTGCACGGCATGCGCTTCGCCGCGCTGCGCTACTTCAACGCCGCCGGCGCCGACCCCGATGGCCGCGCCGGCGAGGACCACGACCCGGAGACGCATCTGGTGCCGCTGGCGATCGGCGCGGCACTCGGCACGCGCGCGCCGTTGACGGTGTTCGGCACGGACTACGACACCCCGGACGGCACCTGCATCCGCGACTATGTGCATGTGGCGGACCTGGCGGATGCGCATCTGCGCGTGCTGCCGCTGCTGGATCATCGCTCGGTGCGCTACAACCTCGGCAACGGCACCGGCTATTCGGTGAGGCAGGTGCTGGAGACGGTGGCGGCGATCGGCGGCCGGCCCGTGCCGCACGGCCTCGGCCCGCGGCGGGAGGGGGATCCGGCTGCGCTGGTCGCCTCCTCGGCACGGCTGCGGGCGGACACCGGCTGGTCGCCGCGCTTCCCGGCGCTCGAGGACATCGTGCGCACCGCCTGGGCATGGCATTCGGCGCATCCGAAGGGCTATGCCGATCGGCCGGCGGCCTGATCGGGTTCAGTCCGTCATCCGGTCGAGGGCGGGGAGCCGGCGCAGCACCAGCACCTTGCCGAGGATCGGCAGCACCACGCCGGCGGCGGTCAGCGCCGGCGCATGGATCCAGAAGCCCGCCGCCGTCCAGGGCACGCCCGCCTTCAGCAGCACCGCCTTCACGACGCCGATCGCGATCACGTTGAACAGGTAGATCGCCATGGTGAACCGCCCGAGCAGCAGCGCCCAGCCCTGGCGTGCCGCGGCCGGCGCCAGCATCAGCCCGTGCAGTGCCGGGATCGCCGCGAGGCCGCAGACCAGCAGCGACCAGTCGCCCGGCAGCCAGCCCAGCATGGCCGCCGCCAGGCTCGCGAGGAAGACCGCCCACCACAGCGGCTGCAGGGCGGCGAAGCGCGGCAGCAGCCGCGCCTCGTGCTGCGCCACCGCGACGCCCACGGCGAAGAACAGCGCATGGCGCGCGAAGCGCTCGAGGTAGAAGATATCCGGCAGCTCCACCGCCAGCAGCACCACGCCGCCGGCAAGCAGCCCGACCGTGCCGACGCGGCGCCAGACCGGCGGTGCCACGACGGAGCAGAGGAACAGCACCCAGAGGAACCAGATGAAGGTCGCCGGGCTGTCCTCGGTGGTCACCACCAGGTCGCGCAGCCCGGCCAGCAGGCCGGCGGGCTGGTTGTCCACATGCACGAAGCGCTCGGCGAGGAGCTTGCCGAGCAGCACCACCACGCCGAGCAGCAGGAAGGGCGCGAGCAGCCGCTGCGCGCGGCGCAGCGTGTAGCGCGGCATCGCCGAATCCGGCGTGCTCAGCGCCCCGCTCAGCCAGGCGACGTAGCCGCTGAGGTAGAGGAAGAACGGCATGTGGAACCGGTAGATGGCATAGCGCAGCCAGTCGTACCACTCGGCGCCGACGGGCGGCGCGGCGGCGACGATGTGACCGACCACCACCAGCAGGATCGCCACCCCCTTGGCGCGGTCGAGGTCGAGCCGCCGCTCGCGCGCCGCGCTGCGCCCCGCCTGCGCCGCCACCAGCGCGCCTTCCGCCGGCGCCGTGGCGCTCAACCGCCGGCCGCCCGGCGTGCCAGCGCCTCCCGCAGCGCCTCGCGGTCGCGAGAGGCGGGCCGTTCCAGCCGTGCGCGCGCCAGCGCGGCGCCGAACCAGCTGAACTGCATCACCGCCGTGCTGGCGATCAGCGTGCTGTCGAAGCCGGCATGCAGCAGCGCACCCGCCAGGGCGCAGCGCAGCACCAGCCGGTCGGTCGCCGCCACCCTGCGCGTACCGCCCCAGACCCAGGCGATGATCGAGCCGAAGATTAGTGCACCGCCTACGATACCGGCATCCACGGCGATCCGCAGATACTCGTTGTGCGCGGCGGAGGACCCGATCAGGCGGATCTGCGGATCCTCGGGGTCCACGATCAGCTTGCCGGCACCGAGCCCGTAGCCGAGCAGCGGCCGGTTCTCGATGGCTTCGACGAAGTAGGGCCAGATCACGTCGCGGCCCGAGAACACCTCGTAGCCCTCCGCATTGATGAAGCGGTCCAGCGCCAGCACCAGGAGCGGGCCGAGCACCACCGCCGCCGGCAACATCCCGCCCATCGCCAGGTCGAGCTTGCGCTTCAGCGGAAAGACCCGGCGGTCGGACAGCGCGAAGACCAGCAGCAGGAACAGCAGCACCGCGCCGAGCGGTGCGCGCGCCTGGGTGGCGAACAATATGCCGAGCGCGGCACCGCCCAGCACCAGCCAGCGGGTGCGGAAGCCGCGCAGATATTCGAGTGTGGCGGCGAACACCGCGGTGACGCAGAAGCCGGCCAGGAAGGGCGGCGAATGCAGCCCCTGGAAGCGCCAGTTCTGGTCGAACGCATCGTGCAGGCCGGTCGGCCAGATCAGAATCCCGACCGCCGCGCTGATCACCGGCACCAGCACCACCGCCTTGCACAGCGCCGACCAGATCCGCCGCGGCGCCGCCGCGAAGGCCAGGACAAAGGGCGCGGTGGAGCCGACGAAGCTGCGCACCATCTCGCCGAAGGTGGAGATCCGGCCGATCGGCAGGATGACCAGGCTGACCACCGCCACCAGGGTGAAGGCCAGGAACGGCCAGTTGATCGCCGGCGCGAAGCCGTAGCGCAGGCAGAGCATTGCGGCGATCGCGAAGGGGATCACCTTCACCACCGCCGAGCCCAGCATGCCGACGCCGCCGCCGGCGCCGCTGGCCGCCATCATGTCGAGCTGGGCGTCGAGCGCCAGCCCGTAGCAGCCGACCAGCAGGCCGACCGCCAGCAGCGGCGCCTCATAGAACAGCAGCGCGATCATCAGTGCCGCCGCCGCGGGCAGCAATGCCAGCGCGGCTTGTGGCGCGACGATCGCGGCCATCAGGAGCCCGGTGATGGCGAGCAGCGCCGTCAGGGCAGTCAGGAGCGCGGGCGGAACGGTGCGCATGCCATGGCGTTCTGCCACGCGCGGCCGCAATGGCCCAATCATCATTCGGTCAGGAGGATCGGCATGGGGGAGAGGCCGAGGGAGGGGAAGCCGGAACGGCTCGCGGCGCTGACGCGGCTGCGCGTGCTGCTGATCGGCTGGGTGCTGGTGTACCACCTGGAACTGCCGCTGCGCGCCCTTGCCGGCATTCCGGTGGCGGAGCGGGTGGCGCTCAAGGGTTATCTCGGGGTGGATGGCTTCTTCGTCCTATCGGGTTTTGCGCTGTATCTCGGCTATCGCCACAGGCCCCCGCTCGGCCTGCGCGGCTGGGCGGATTTCGTCCGCCGCCGCGCCGCGCGCATCTTCCCATTGCATCTCGCCGCCCTGGCGCTGCTGGTCGCCGGCGCGGCGACGGCGGGCCTGCGGGTGAACGAGCCGCAGCGCTTCGGCGGCTGGGAACTGCTGATGCAGGCGCTGCTGCTGAACGCGTGGGAAACCACGGATTTCCACGCCTGGAACTACCCTTCCTGGGCGCTGTCGGCGATCTGGGCGGGCTACCTCGCCTTCCCGCTGGTGCTGACGGCGATGCTCGGGCGCGGGGAGGCGGCCTGCTGGGCGCTGGCCGCTGCCTGCCTCGGCGGCCTCGCCTGGCTCGGCGCCGGCGCGGACGGTGCCGACCTCAACCGTACCCTGCATCTCGGCCTGGTGCGCTTCGGGTTGGAGTTCCTGCTCGGCATCGCGCTGGCGCGGCTGGTGGTGGCGCGCGCGGTCGCCGCGCCGCTGGCGACGGGGGCGGCGCTGCTGCTGGCCCCGATCGGCCTCTGGCTGACGCTCGACGTGCTGGTGGTGGCGGGGCTGGCGGCGCTGGTCGCACGCCTCGGCATGGCGCCGCCGGCGCCGAGGCCGCCGCGGGACCTGCTGTGGCGGCTCGGCGAGGCCTCCTTCGGCGTCTATCTCTGCTGGATCTTCGTCGAGGCCGCGCTGGTGCTGGTGCTGCGCCTGGCCGATCCCGGCCAGGCCGGGCGGCTGGCCCTGATGGGCATCGGGCTGGCGGCGACGATGCTGCTCGGCTGGCTCGCCTGGCGGCTGGTGGAACAGCCGGCGGCGCGGCTGCTGGAGCCGATCGCGGCCGGGCGCGAGCGCCCGGTCGCATGACCCCGCGCGATTCGCCTCAGCCGCCCTGCAGGACGCCGCGGAGGTAGCCGAGGTTGTAGGCGGCGCCGCAGCGGGCGCGGAGCAGACTGCACGAGCGCCGCGGCCAGAGCAGCAGCGGCGCCTGCAGGAGCAGCTTTGCCGCCGCGCCCGGCGCGCGCCGCAACATGCCTTGGCGATGGTCGCGCAGCGCATCGGTCGCGCCCTGCCAGTGCAGGCGGGAGAGCAGCCAGCTCGGCCGCAGCCGCTCCCGCTGGATGCTGTGCCGCACCGTGACGCGCCCGTCATAGAACACGCGCAGCCCGCGCGTGCGCAGCCGGTCCAGCACCTCCACCTCCTCGCCCGAGAGCAGCCGGCGCCCGACGCGACCGAGCTCCTCCGGGAAGCCGCCGACATCGCGCAGCGCATCGGTGCGGAAGGCCATGTTGGCGCCATAGACGGCGACGCCCTCCGGCAGGTCGCGCCCTTCCTCGCCGCGTCCTTCCCATTCCACGATGGTCAGCACGCCGCGCAGCGCGGCCGGCCACCATTCCGGCAACGGGCCTTCCCAATGCGGCAGGATGCGGCCGCCAAGCGCGGCGCCACCTTCCGGCAGCTCGGCGATCGCCTCCTCCAGCCGGCAGGCCCAGTCGGGTTCCGGCACGGCGTCATCGTCCAGGAAGGCGGTCCACTCGCAGCCCGCGGCTGCCAGGCCGAGGTTGCGCGCATGTGACAGCCCCGGCCGCGCCGCGCGGATCAGGCGCGCGCCGGCGCGCTCCGCGAGCCTTGCGATCTCCGCCGCCGCGCTTGCCGGCGAGGCGCTGTCCACCACGAGGACGGATGGAGCGGCACCCTGCTGTCCGGCAAGCCCGTCGAGGCAGGCAGCGAGGTAATCGGGGCGCGCATGGGTGCAGACAATGGCGGCAACGCCCGGCGCAGGCATCACCGCGCCACGCTCAGCCGTTGAAGCGGAACGCGCCCGCGACCTGATCGCCGGCGCCCGCCCCGCCGTCGGCATTGCCGGCCGCCTTCGCCTGTGCCTGGGCCGCCGCTTCCTTGGCGCGCTGCTCCACCTGGCGGGTCACCTCGGCCATCACGCGCGCGAAGACCGGAAGCTGCATCACCGGCACGACGAGCATGCCCGACGGCGTCGGCTTGGCGTCCTGCTGGCCCGTGGTGGTGCCGATGGTGATGCGCGCAACGCCGTTGGCGATGTGCACGTCGATCACGCCGTCGCCGAAGAGGATGGGGGTGCCGGTCATCTGCAGAGTTCCTTTGCTGGCGTTATGGCGAAGTGCGGTCCGCGTCGCCAGGAGGGGCACGGCGATGTGTCCGCGCCCGGCGCGTTGCGCGGCCGGGCCGTCCCGGTGCGGTCCGCCCCTACTGCTCGCGGAAGGCCCGGTGGAAGCTGTCGAAGACAGGCTGCAGCAGGTAGCGTGCGAAGCTGCGCTCGCCGGTGCGGATCTGCGCCTCCACCATCATGCCGGGACGCAGCTGTACCCCGTCCAGCAGCCGCAGCTGCTCCTCGTCCATCTCGATATGGACGCGGTAGTAGGCGGTGCCGCGCCGCTCGTCCTCGGTGACGTCGGAGGCGACGAAGATCACGCGCCCGTGCAGGTAGGGCACCAGCCGCTGCTTGAAGGCGGGCAGCCGCACCTCCGCCACCAGGCCGGGATGGATCACCTCGATGTCGTTCGGCTGGACGTTCACCTCGGCGATGATCCGGTCCTGCTGCGGCACCAGGTCCATCACCGGGTCGCCCGGCCGCACCACCGCGCCGATGGTGAAGATGCGCTGGTTGACCACCGTTCCGGCCTCCGGCG
Organism: Falsiroseomonas sp.; assembly: GCF_041690465.1. Taxonomy (GTDB): domain Bacteria; phylum Pseudomonadota; class Alphaproteobacteria; order Acetobacterales; family Acetobacteraceae; genus Falsiroseomonas. Next base: position 302,117 of record NZ_JAWLHG010000002.1, read on the forward strand.
CGGTGATCTCGAGCCGGGTGGAGACGTTCTCGGCGGCGCGCAGCCGCTCCTCGGTCTCGGCCAGGCGCACGCGAACCTCACGCAGCTCGGTCGAGGCCTCCTGCGCGCGGTCGTCGCGCAGGCGCCGCATCTCGCCCTCCGACTCCTCGATCTGCGCGCGGCTGCGCTCGATCTGGTTGCCGAGGTCGGCGACGTTGCCCTCGGTCGAGGCGACCTGGCGCTGGATGGCGAGAAGCTGCGGCAGCCGCGCCAGGCCCTGGCGCAGCAGGGTGGCGGTGTTCTCCTCCTCGGCGCGCAGCAGCAGCAGCATGCGCTGCTGCGCATCACGCTGCGAGGCGGAGGAACGGATGGTCGCCTCGAACTGATCGATGCGGGACTGCAGCACCAGCATCTGGCTGTTCAGCGCGACCCGCCGCGCTTCGAAAAGCGCGCGCTGGCCGGCCACCGCATCCATCGCCCGCGGATCGGGGGCGGCGGTGAGTTCGGCGGGGAAGCGGACCGTCTCGGCGCCGGCGAGTTCGGCGACCAGCCGCGCATCCTGCGCCATCAGCGCCCAGCGCTGGCTGCGCAGCGTCTCGGTCTGCTGCGCGGCCTGCGGCTGCTCCAGGCGGATCAGCACCTGTCCCGCCTGCACCACGTCGCCGTCGCGCGCCAGGATGTCGCGCACGATGCCGCCTTCGAAATGCTGCACGGTGCGGCGGGTGCCTTCCACCTTCAGCAGGCCAGGGGCGATCGCCGCCTCGGCCAGCGGCGTCAGCGCCGCCCAGCCGCCGAGCACGACGACGAACAGGAACACGATCGCGAGGCCGAGCAGCACCGGCACCCGGGTGCGCGGGCGCGGCGCGTCGAGGATCAGCGGCTCCTGCGCCGGTTTCCACAGGGCGGGAGGCGCGCCGGCAGGCTTCGGGACAAGCGCGTTGCGTGGCAGCGACAGGGTTTCGGCCATCAGAAAACTCCCGCGGCCCGGCAGGCCGCTTCACACAGGCAGTCAGCGCATGCCGGCAGGCCGGCCGGAACGACGGGCCCCTTCACCGCGTGCCGCCCTCCGCGCGGGAGGTCACCTCGGCCGGGCGGCTCTGCTGCTGCACCAGCCGCTTCAGCACCTCGGCGCGCGGCCCGAAGGCCTCGACGGCGCCGTCGCGCATCAGCAGCACCTTGTCCACGCCCTGCACCAGCGTCGGGCGGTGCGAAACCAGGATCACCGTGGTGCCGCGCCGCTTCAGCTCCTCCAGCCCGCGGATCAGCGCCTGTTCGGCGTCGCCGTCCAGGTTGGAGTTCGGCTCGTCCAGCACCACCAGCTTGGGGTTGCCGAACAGCGCCCGCGCGAGACCGATCAGCTGCCGCTGCCCGCCCGACAGGTGCTGGCCGCCATCGCCGATCTCGGTGTCGTAGCCCTGGGGCAGGCGCAGGATCATCTCGTGGCAGCCGGCGATGCGCGCCGCCTCGAACGCCGCTTCGGGCTCGGCTTCGCCCATGCGGGCGATGTTGCGCAGCACGCTGCCGTCGAACAGCTCCACATCCTGCGGGAGATAGCCGACATAGCGGCCGAAATCCTCACGCATCCAGGTGAACACGTCCGCGCCGTCCAGCCGCACGGTGCCGGCCGAGGGCTGCAGCGTGCCGATCAGCAGGCGGATCAGCGTGGTCTTGCCGGCCGCCGAGGGACCGATCACCGCCAGCGATTCCCCCGCCGCGAGGCCGAAGGAGACGCCCTTAATGATCGCCACCGGCTGGCCCGGGAAGCCGAAGGTCACCCGCTCCACCGACATCCGCCCGGTCGGCTCCGGCAGCGCGATCCCCGGCGGGCGCAGCCGCGGCAGGGAGAGGAAGCCGAGCAGGCGTCGATAGGCCTGGCGCGCCTGCACCAGCTGCTTCCAGCCGCCGATCATCTGCTCCACCGGCGCCAGGGCGCGGCCCATGATGATCGAGGCGGCGATCGAGGCGCCCGCCGTCAGCTCCTGCTCCAGTACCAGCAGGGCGCCGAAGCCGAGCACCGCGACCTGCACCGCAAGGCGGAAGAAGCGGGTGAAGGAGAGCAGGAAGGCGGCACGGTCCGCCGCGCGCTCCTGCGGCGGCAGCGAGGCGGAAAGGCCCTCCCGCCAGTGATGCATCACCGCCGGGGCCATGCCCATGCTGTCGATCACCTCGGCATTGCGGACGATGCTCTCGGCCCGGCGCTGGCTGGCGATGGCGCCGGTCGAGGCCTGGCGCACCAGCGCGCCGGTCGCCCACTCATTGGCCAGGGTCAGCAGGAACAGGATCAGCGCGCCGATCAGCGCGATGGCGCCGAGCATGGGGTGCAGCATGAAGATCACCGCCAGGAAGATCGGCACCCAGGGCACGTCGAACACCGTCAGCGCGGCCGGCGAGCCGAGCCAGTTCCGGGTCATCGAAAGGTCGCGCAGCGCCTCCATCCGATAGGGGCGGTTGCGCAGCTGGCTCTCGATGGCGCGGATGAAGGCCTCGGGCGCGGCCTTGCCCTCGATCCAGCCGGCGATGCGCTGCATGACCTGGCCGCGCAGCCCGTCCAGCGCGGCCATCACCAGCAGCGCGAACATCGCGATGGCGGTAAGATAATACAGCGTATCGAGACTGCGCGTGGAGAGCACGCGGTCGAACACCTGCATCATGTAGATGGAGACGGTCAGCTGCAGCAGGTTGACCATGCCGCTGAACACCGCCACGGCGATGAACTGCTGCCGGCAGGCGCTGACGGCCTTGGACAGCACGGTCTCGGCCGGCCGGTCCCCCTGGCCGAGATTGATGGGCATCGGGCGGAGCATGGTGCTCAGAACCTCGCGGTGAGCTGCGCAACGAGCTGCGCGAGCTGGTCGGCCAGCCGGGTGAAGATCTGCGGGTCGAGCCGGGACGCCACCAGCACGGCGGCGCCGGCGATGGCCAGCGCGAACAGGTTCGCGAGCAGCGCGCCGCGGAACGACAGCCCCCGCCGCACGCGGCCGAGCTGCTCCTTCACCGCCTCGAGGCGGATCGCCTCGACCTGATTGTGCAGCACGCGGAAGGCGTATGCCTCCAGTTCGGCATCGGCGCGACGGCGCAACACCTCCACCCCGTCATTGCCGAGCGGCCGGCCGGCTTCCACCGCCATGGCGAAGGCCAGCAGGTCGCGCAACCGGCTCTCCTCGCCGGACCGGAATTCGGCCAGGGAGGGCCCGATCGGCAGGACCTCGGCCGGCCGGGGTGGCGCCGACCCTCCCTGTGTGGGAAGGATGTTCAGGCGCGGCGCGCCAGCAGGGCCAGGCAACGTCCCGTCCTCCGTACTGTCAGGAATCTTGCCGGAAGGCGACGCCATCATGGCATCCTGGGGACGTTCTGTCATAAAATCATCGTCAGCAGGGGTTGCCGTTCCGTTGATGAGACGCTTTGCGGGTGGTGTGGTAGCACGCCGGCTCGGGGGCACCAACAAAAGGAGTGCTTGATTTGCAGGCGCATCGCTTACGTTTCGGGACTGCTCTGGCGCTTGTGATGCTGCCGGCCTTGGCGGCGGCGCAGGGGGTGCCGAGGGGGGAGGCCGCCCGGGGCGTCACCGTAGCCGATCGCGCCCGGGAGGATTTCGATCCCCTCGGCGTCCGGCTCGACGGCTTCCGTGTCGATGCGGCGGCCGAGCTCGGGCTTGGCTACGACGACAACCTGTTCGGCACGCGCCGCAACCGGGAGGGGGACTTCTTCGCCACCCTGGGTGCCGAGGCCAGTGCGCGCTCCGACTGGACCACGCATGCGCTCGGCCTGACCGGCCGAGTCGAGCAGCGCCGATACATCGACAATGGCCGGCAGGACTGGACCGACTACGCGATCGGCGCCTTCGGCCGCTACGACATCACCCCGGACACCAATGTCCAGCTGATCCTCAACCGGGTGCAGGAACACCTCGAGGTGGACAGCGTGGACCTGCAGCAGGGCAATATCACCCGCCCGGTCCCCTACACCTACAACGAGGCGCAGCTTCAGGGGCAGACGCGCTTCAACCGGCTCGGCGTGCTGCTGCTCGGCAATTGGCGGGGCTACAGCTTCGACGACGTGGACCTCGGCCCGGCGACCGCGCCCGGCGCGCCCCGGCCCGGCGAGATCTCCCGCTTCGACTTCGACTCCGCCTCAGCGGCGCTCGGCCTCAGCTACGAGCTGTCGCCGGGCCGCAACGTGACCCTGATCACCCGCTACCAGGACATCACCTACGACAACACGGCCCAGCGCGCCCGGGACAGCCAGACCTGGGAGGTGCTGGCCGGCTTCACCTATGACTTCGACGGCATCTGGGCGTTCCGCGGCGCCATCGGCTACCGCGAACGCGACTACGAGGGCGCCGGCCTGCCCAACCTCTCCGGCCCAGCCTTCGAGGGCGAGGTGACGTACCAGCCGACCCAGTTGACGACGCTGTCGGCCGGCTTCCGCCGCACCATCGAGGAGTCGATCCGGAACGACGCCGTCGCCTATACCCGCACGCGCGGGCAGGTGCGGGTGGATCACGAATACCTGCGCAACGTGATCCTCAGCGCGGAGGTCGGCGCCAACCGGCGCGAATACGAAGAGCCCGACGAGCAGTCCACGGATGGCTACGCGCTGCTGCAGGCGCGCTGGCTGATCAACCGCAACCTCGCGCTGGTCGGGTCCTACCAGCACACGCGGCGGCTCGATTCCTCCGCCGGGATCGACGAGTACGACCGCAACCTGGTGCTGCTGCGGCTGCGGATCGCGCTCTGACGTGCGAGGCCATCGCCATGCTCGGGCTGGAGTTCGACGCGCTGCCGGCGGAGCAGGTCCTTGCGATGCTGGCGGCGCGCCCCGCCGGGGCGCCCTTCGCCTACCTTGTGACGCCAAACGCCGACCACCTGGTGCGGCTGGCGCGTGAGCCTGAGCGCTACGGGCCGCTCTATCGCGAGGCGGCCTGGCGCCTTCTCGACAGCCGGGTGGTGGCGCGGCTGGCGCGCGCACTGGGGCTTCCGGCCCCGCCGGTGGTCCCCGGCAGCGACCTGACGGCGCGGCTGTTGGGCGAGGTGGTGGCGCCCGATGACCGCATCGCGATCCTTGGCGGCACCGCGGCGACCGTGGCGGCGGTGCGTGCGCGCTTCGGCCTGCGCGACGTGGTCCATCACGATCCGCCGATGGGCTTCGACACCGATCCGGCGGCGCTGGAGGCGGCAATCGCCTTCGTGCGCGATGCGCGGGCCCGCTTCACCTTCCTCTGCGTCGGCTCGCCGCGGCAGGAGATCGTGGCCCGGGCGGTGGCGCATCGCGGCGGCGCCACCGGCACCGCGCTCTGCGTCGGCGCCAGCCTGCGCTTCCTCTCGGGCGAGGAGCGGCGCGCGCCGCGGCTGATGCAGTGGGCGGGCGTGGAATGGGCCTGGCGGCTGGCGCAGGACCCGCGGCGGCTGGCGCGGCGCTATCTGGTGGAGGACCCGGCGCTGCTCGCGCTGCTGTGGCGGGAGCGTTCAGCGCGGCGTCGGGCGCAGCGCGGGTAGGCCACCCAGCACCTCGCCGCGCAGCCGCCGCAGCAGGCCGCCGCGATGCGCCGCATCGGTGCGCGCAAGATAGTCGCGCGCGTGCGGCGTCACGCCGTAGAGATGCTCGCTGCCTGGCTGCCGCCGGAAGCGGCGCGCCATCGCCAGCGCCTCCGGCCCCGCGCGCAGGCCCTGGGCCAGCACGCCGTTGCGTGCGCCCTTGACCTGGTAGGCGAGGAAGCGCGGCAGCAGCGCCAGCGGATGCGCACCGTGCTTCATCGCCACGTAGAGCCGGTTGCGCACGAAGTGGTGCCAGCGCGTGCCGGTCCAGCCGACGCGCGCCTCCGGGCTCACCTTGTGGCGCACCGCGATGTCGCCGCGGTAGCGGATGCGCCTGCCCATGTTGATCAGGCGCAGCGCGAGGTCGAATTCCTCCCAGGTGAAGAACAGCAAATCGTCGTAGCCGCCGGCCGCCGCGAAATCGGCGCGACGCAGCGCGTGGCCGGCGCCGACGAAGGTCGCGGCATCGAAGCTGCCCGCCGCGCGGGGCAGCAGGCCGAGCGGATAGCCCCAGGAGGAAAGGTCCTCCTCGCCCGTCGCATGCACCAGGATGCGGCAGGCGACCGCGGCGATGTCGGGCTCGGCATCCAGCGCCGCCACCGCGCGCGCCAGCGTCTCCGGCGCGGCGAATTCGGCATCGTTGTCGAGCGCGAAGACCACCCGAGCGGCGCCGAGCGCGGTGGCGCGGTTGCGCCCGCCGGCGACGCCGTGGTTGCGGTCAAGCCGCACCAGCGTCGCGTCCGGGGCATCGCGCACGCTCTCCGCCAGGCGGGCCAGCGCCTCGGGCCGGCTGCCCTGGTCGGCGATCCAGACATGCTTCGCGACGCCACGCTGCGCCCGCGCCGAGGCGATGGCGGCGACGGTCTCCTCCGCGCGGTCCATGGCCAGGATGATCACATCCGCGTCCACCGCGCCCGTGGGGGCTGCTGCGCCGGCGATGTGCTGCGCGCCCTGCGGCAATGGTGTCGTCTTCATCGCGGCGGCAGGCGAAAATCGGGCGCGGGGATGGCCAGATAGGCCATCCGCTTCGCCTCCAGCCGGCCGCGCGTGACGGTATCCAGGATGAGCCCGCAGGCGAGCGAAAGGAAGGAGAGCAGCATCAGCCCGGTGGAGAGCACCGCGGTCGGCAGCCGCGGCACCAGCCCGGTCTCCAGCCAGGTCTGCAGCAGCGGCACGGCCAGCCCGATGCTCAGCGTGGCGAGCGCGAGCGCGACGGTGGCGAAGAAGCCCAGCGGGCGCTCCCGCCGCACCAGCAGCGCCAGCATGCGCAGGATGCGGAACCCGTCGCGCCAGGTGTTGAGCTTGGAATGGCTGCCCGGCGGGCGCTCGCGATAGGCGGTCGGCAACTCGCCGACCGGCAGGCGGAGTTCCAGCGCGTGCACGGTGAACTCCGTCTCGGTCTCGAAGCCGGAAGCGAGGGCGGGGAAGGACTTCGCAAAGCGGCGGGAGAACACGCGATAGCCGGAGAGCATGTCGCTCACGCGATTGCCGAACACCGCACCCATGATGCCGGTCAGCGCACGGTTGCCGAAGCGGTGTCCGCGGCGATAGGCGGCGGCCGCGTCGGTCACGCGCACGCCGGTCACCATGTCCAGCCGGCCGTCGAGTAGCAGGCGGATCATCGCCGGCGCGGCGGTGGCGTCGTAGGTGTCGTCGCCATCCACCATCACGTACACGTCGGCTTCGATATCGGCGAGCATGCGGCGGACGACATGGCCCTTGCCCTGCTGCGCCTCGCGCCGGACCACCGCACCGGCGGCGGCGGCGACCTCCGCCGTGCGATCGCTGCTGTTGTTGTCATAGACATAGACGGTGGCTTCCGGCAGCGCCGAGCGGAAGCCGGCGACCACGCGCGGGATCGCCACCTCCTCGTTGTAGCTGGGCACCAGCACGGCGATGCGCGGTGCGGGGCGCACCGCCTCCTCCCATTGCTCGGCCTCGCCCGCGACCTGCTCCGCCTGCGGCATGCGCCACTCCCCGAGGGTGTGCATGTCCACGCCCCTCAGCAGGCGTTCCGCATGCGCACCACCACCAGCAAGGTGCGCAGGATGATGATGAAATCAAGCCAGAGTGACCAGCGTGCGATGTATTCCAGGTCGCTCTCGACCCGCCGGAGGATCTGGTCCTCGCTGGGCGTGGGGCCACGGAAGCCGCGCACCTGCGCCAGCCCGGTGAGGCCGGGCTTCACCCGGTGGCGCGCCGCGTAGTTGGCCACCACCTCGTCGAAGCGGCGGTTGCCGGCGCGGGTGCCGGGCGCGTGCGGGCGCGGGCCGACGAAGCTCATCTCCCCGCGCAGCACGTTGAAGAGCTGTGGCAGCTCGTCGAGCGAGGTGCGCCGCAGGATGGCGCCCACGCGCGTCACCCGTGGATCGCCGTGCAGCACCTGGCGCATCGCCTCGTGATCGGTCTCGTCCTCGTACATCGTGCGGAACTTGAAGACATCGAAGAACTGGTCGTTGAACCCGGTGCGGCGCTGGCGGAACAGCACCGGGCCGGGGCTGTCGAGCTTCACCGCCAGCGCGATCAGCAGCATCGGCACCGCCGCGACCGCCAGCGCCGTGCCGGCCAGCAGGTAGTCCGACACGAACTTGAGCAGCGCGGAAACGCCGGAGATCGGCCGTGCGCAGAGCAGCGGCGGCACCACCGGCTCGCCCTCCTGGCCGAGCCTTGCCGCCATCAGGTCGGGCGCCAGCCGCAGCTCGACCGGCAGCGCGGAGAGCTGCTCGACGAGCGCATTGATGCGCCCCTCCGACGACCAGGGCAGCGCGATCACCACCACGTCGAGCTCGCCACGGCGGATCATCGCGGTGAGCTGCGCCAGGCCACCGAGCATCGGCAGGCCGGCAGGCGGCTCCACGCCGCGCCCGCCGCGTTCATCCGCCAGCCCGATCAGATCAAGGCCGGCGGGGTCGCGGCGCAGCGCGGCGGCGAGGCGCGCGGCCTGCGGGCCGGCGCCGAGGATGGCGGTGCGGCGGGCGGTGCGCGGCATGCGCCGCATCATCGCGGCGGTGCCGGCGCGGCCGACCAGCAGGCCGAAGCCGGCGATGCCGAAGGCCGCCGCCAGCCAATCCGGCGTGATCCGCCACAGTGCACCGAAGGCGGCCGCCGCCGCGAGCGTCACCGCCAGCGCAGCGAGGCCCGCGGTGCCGATCCGGCGGAACTGGCGCCGGCCGCTGAACAGGAGCGGATGCGCGTAGGCACCGGTCATGAAGCCGCATCCCAGCGTCAGCGAGGCCGCCAGCAGCGTCACGCCGGTGTGACGCGCGAAGCCCGGGTCGGTCAGCGCATCCGCACCCAGGCCGGCGGCGACCAGCACCGCCATGTCGAGCAGCATGACCAGCGCGGCCAACAGCGCCGGCGCCAGCGGCCGGGGTCGCCGCCGCAGCGCGTCGTTCGCAGCGGTCCGGGTGAAGGCAGCCTCGTGGAGTCCCGGCCGAAGCGGCCGGACGCCGGCGAGGTCGGTGCCGGGGAAGGGATGGACAACCTCCGCGCCACGCACCACTCCCGGTTCCGAGAGGGTGCCCTTGGGGCGCAGGTTCGTATCGGCCTTGGGGGTCGCTGCGCGCATCCGTGGCTATCTTGGTCAGGGGTCCGGTGCGCGTTTGACGGCACCGAAGACGAAACGTCGCGACAGGAGAAAGTTTCCGCTCATCCCCGCCAGGGCCCCGGCGGCGACGCCGATCACCGGATGCTGTGCGACGGAGGACACACCAGCGACCAACGCGGCGTAAGTACCGTAGTTGAATGCGAAGCCGACAAGGTTGACGAGGACGAAGACCCCCCATTGCCGCAGTGCCGCGCCCTCGCCCAGGCCGCGGAAGGTCCAGGCTCGGTTGAGCGCCCAGGTTGTCGTCGCCGCCGCCAGGTAGGACACCGCCCGCCCACCATAAAGCCCGAAACCGGCCGCCAGCCCCGCATAGAGCACCGCGGTATCCACCACGAAGCCGATGGTGCCCACCACGCCGAAGCGCAGGAACTGCAGCAGCGTGCGGCTGCGCGCATCCCCGATCAGCACGACAAGGCGGTGGGTGAGGGCGAGGTCGGACATCGGGCTCCTCTGCTGCGGCGCAGCATGCCGCGTACCGCGATGCCTCTCAAACCACGCTCTGGTGACGGAAGGAAGGCGTGGCCGTGACCTGGACGTGGCCTGCCTGGACGGCAAGGGACGGGGCTGCAAGGGTGCGGCGCACAAGAGCTGGGCAGGTGGATGGATGCGGATCGGGCTGGTGGGCCTCGGGAGGATGGGCGCGGCGATGGCAGGGCGGCTCGCCGCGACCGGGGCGGAAGTCGCGGGCTTCGACCTCGACCCGGCGCGCTCCGGCGTCCGGCGGCTGGAGGAGGCGGCGGCTCCCGTCGTGATCCTCTCCCTGCCGGAGGAGAAGGCGGTGGCTGCCGTGCTGGACGCGCTGCTGCCGGTGCTGCCGCCGGCCGCCGTGATCGCCGACACCTCCACCATCTCGCCGCTCGCCGCGCGCGGCTTCGCCGGCCGGGTGGCGGAGGCGGGCCATGCCTATCTCGATGCGCCGGTCTCCGGCGGCCCGGCCGGCGCGGCGGCGGGCACGCTGACGCTGATGCTCGGCGGCGAGGCGGCGGCGCTCGAGCAGGCGCGCCCGGCGCTGGAACGCGTCGCGGCGCGCATCGTCCATGTCGGCGGCCCCGGCGCCGGGCAGGTGGCGAAGCTGGTCAACAACCTGTTGGTGGCGACGCATCTGGTCGTCGCCGGCGAGGCGTTGCGCCTCGGCGCGCTGGCGGGCGTGTCGCCCGAGGCGCTGCTGCCGGTGGTCAACGCCGCCTCCGGCCGCTCCGCCGCGACCGAGGTCAACCTGCCGCGATGGGTGCTCTCCGGCGCCTTCGATTCCGGCTTCACCGCCGGGCTGATGCGCAAGGATGTGCGGCTGGCACTCGATCTCGCTCGCGCCGTCGGCGCCGACCCGGCCGCCTGCGCCCGCGCCGCCGCGGTGTGGGAGGAGGCGCCGGTCGGCGATGCCGAGGATTTCAACCGCCTGGTCGCCGCCATCCTGGAAGGAGCGCAGGCGTGAACGCCTTCGCGGCCGCCGCCGTCGTGCGGCAGGGGGTGCAGGCGCTGCTCGGAGGGCGCGTCGGCAGCCTGGTGGATGGCGCGATCCAAGAAGGGCAGGGCGCGGCGATCGCCTTGCAGGATCCGGCGACCGGCGGCGCGCTGCTCGACTATGCGGATGCCGGCGGTGAGATCGCGCGCGCCGCCGCCGCCGGTGCGGCGAAGGCGCAGCGCGGCTGGATCGCGCTGCCCGCCGCCGAGCGCGGTCGCCGCCTGTGGGCGCTCGGCGCGCTGGTGCGGCGCGAGGCGGAGGCGCTGGCGCAACTCGAATGCGCCAACACCGGCAAGCCGATCCGCGATTGCCGTGGCGAAGTCTTCCGAGTTGCCGAGATGGCCGAGTACTGGGCGGGGTGGTGCGACAAGATCGAGGGGCGGACCATTCCCGTGCCTTCCGGCCACCTCGTCTATGTCCGGCGCGAGCCCTTCGGGGTGGTGCTGGCGATCACACCGTGGAATGCGCCGCTCTTCACCTGCGGGTGGAACGTGCTGCCGGCGCTGGCGGCGGGCAATGCGGTGGTGCTGAAGCCCTCCGAATACACGCCGCTGACCTCGCTCGCCTTCGCGCGGCTCGCCTTGGAGGCGGGACTGCCGGAGGGTCTCGTGCAGGTTGTGGCGGGGCTAGGCGGCACCAGCGGCGCGGCGCTGCTGGCGGCGCCGGAGGTCGCGATGGTGACCTTCGTCGGCGGACCCGCCACCGGCGCGCGCATCGCCGCCGCCTGCGCCGCGCGGACCATCCCCTGCGTGCTGGAGCTTGGCGGCAAGAGCGCCAACATCGTGTTCGACGATGCCGACCTGCCGCTGGCGGTGCAGGGTGCGCAGCAGGCGATCTTCGCGGGGTCCGGCCAGAGCTGCGTCGCCGGCTCGCGCCTGCTGGTGAGCCGCAGCCTGCATGACCGTTTCGTCGCGGCCCTGGCGGAGGCGTCACGGCGCATTGCGCTCGGCGACCCGCTGGAGCCCGCGACCGAGGCGGGGCCGGTCTGCAATGCGCGGCAATTCGCCCACGTCGCCGCGCTGATCGAGGCCGGGCGGCAGGAGGGTGCGCAGCTGCTCGCCGCGCCGCGCGATGCGGCGCTGCCCGAAGGTGGGTTCTGGGTGCCGCCGACCATCCTCGCCGGCGTGACCAACGCCGCGCGCGTGGCCCAGGAAGAAATCTTCGGCCCCGTCGTCGCCACGATTCCCTTCGCGGACGAGGCGGAGGCGATCGCATTGGCCAACGCCACCGGCTTCGGCCTGGCGGGCGCGGTCTGGACCCGCGATGTCGGCCGCGCGCATCGCGTCGCGGCGGCGGTCAGGGCCGGCACCTTCTGGGTGAACGGCTACCGCACCATCCATGTCAGCGCGCCCTTCGGCGGCTTCGGCGCCTCAGGCCATGGCCGCTCCTCCGGCATCGAGGCGCTGCAGGCCTACACCCAGTCCAAGGCGGTCTGGGTGGACACGGCGGCGGCGCCGGCGCTCGGCTTCGGGCACCGGCCAACGGGCTATTGAGGAATACCCGCCGCCCCGGCTAGCCTTGGCGCAACCGCACCCTGGGAGAGACCTCCATGCTTCGACGCGAGCTGCTGAAGGGCGCGGCCCTGGCCGCCGCACCCGCCGGTCTGTCGCGCTTCGCCATCGCGCAGCCCGCAGCCGCGCGGACGCTGAAATACGTGCCGCACGCCAACCCCGGCAACATCGATCCCTTCACCAACACCGCCTTCGTCGCCCGCGACCATGCCTTCCTGGTGTTCGACCAGCTCTACGGCATGAACGAGCGCTTCGAGGCGCAGCCGCAGATGGTGCAGGGCCATGTCGTCGAGAATGATGGCCTGCTCTGGCGCTTCACGCTGCGCGAGGGGCTGAAGTTCCACGACAACACGCCGGTACGCGGGCGCGACTGCGTCGCCTCCATCGCGCGCTGGGGCAAGCGCGACGCCTTCGGCCAGGAGCTGATAGCGCGCGTGGCGGAGATGAAGGAGGAGAGCGACCGCGTCTTCTCCATCCGCCTCAACCGCCCCTTCCCGAAGATGATCGAGGCCTTCTCCAAGGTCACGACAAGCTGCCTGTTCGTGATGCCGGAGCGGCTGGCGAATGTGGACGCGTTCCAGAACATCACGGAGGCGGTGGGCAGCGGGCCCTATCGCTTCGTCGCCAGCGAATGGGTGCCCGGCTCGCGCCTGGCCTACACGAGGAACCCGGACTACGTGCCGGTCTCCGGCGGCCAGCCGAGCATGACGGCCGGACCGAAGGTCGCGCATTTCGACCGCGTGGAGTGGCACATCATCCCCGACCACTCGACGGCGGCGGCCGCCCTGCAATCCGGCGAGATCGACTGGTGGGAGCAGCCGACGGCGGACCTCTTCCCCGTCTTCATGCGCGGCGCGAATGCCCGCAACATCGCCGTGGACATCATCAACAGTTCCGGCCTGATCGGAATCTTCCGCCCCAATCACCTGACCGCGCCCTTCGACAACCCCGCGGTGCGCCGCGCGGTGCTGACCGCGATCAACCAGATCGACTTCATGACCGCGGTGATCGGCGAAACCGGCGTGCAGGGCCGGCCCAACCTGCGGCGCGAGGGCATCGGCTATTTCGCGCCGGAAAGCCCTTCGGCCTCCGCCGTCGGGCTCGACCGGCTGAAGAAGAACGTGGATGCCGCGCGGTCCGAGTTGCAGGCGGCCGGCGCCATGGGCGCAAAGCTGGTGGTGCTGAACGCCACCGACCTCGCCTCGATCAACGCGGCCTCCCTGGTCGGCGCCGACCTGTTCAGCCGCATGGGCTTCAACGTGGACCTGGTCAGCACGGACTGGGGCACGCTCGTTGCGCGCCGCGCGAGCAAGAACCCGCTGGAGCAGGGCGGCTGGAGCGGCTTCTTCACCTTCTGGTCCGGCGTGGACCATTGGAACCCGGCAAGCCACGCCTCGATCCGCGGCCATGGCGCCAATGCCTGGCCGGGCTGGCCGACCATCCCCGCCATCGAGCAGCAGCGCAACGCCTGGTTCGACGCGCCGGACGAGGCCGCCGCGAAGGCCGCGACGACGGAGATGCAGCGCATCGCCTTCGACGAGGTGCCCTATGTCCCCACCGGGATGTACTACCAGCCCACGGCCTATCGCCGGAACCTCACCGGCATGCTCAAGGGTCAGCCGCCGCTGTTCTGGAACATCCGCCGGGCCTGATACCGAAGGTTGCACGCCGCACTGTCCCGCGCCCCTTGCGCGGGACGCCGGCTTGCGGTTGATGATCGGCCGCCGGCGCGGGCAGCCTGCGCCGGCCCATCAGGAGGCTCACTTCGATGCTGCGACGCCAACTCCTTGGCGGCACGGGGGCGCTGATCGGCGCCTCGGCCATCGGCGCGCCCGCGCTCGGGCAGGGCACCGGCGGTGCCGCGCGGGTGCTGAAATTCATCCCGCAGGCGGATGTGGCGGTGCTGGACCCGATCCTCACCACCGCCTACGTCACCCGTAACCACGCCTACATGATCTGGGACACGCTCTACGGCTTTGACGCCGACTACACGGCGCAGCCGCAGATGGTGGAAGGCCACACGATCGAGGATGACGGCAAGCGCATCACCATGCGCCTGCGCGAGGGGCTGAAGTTCCACGATGGCGAGCCGGTGCGCGCGCGGGACGCCGTGGCCTCGATCCGCCGCTGGGCGGCGAGGGATGCGCTGGGCCAAGTGCTGATGACGCAGGTGGACGAGCTCGCCGCCGCCGACGACCGCACCATCACCTGGCGCCTGAAGCGCGCCTTCCCGCTGCTGTTCGAGGCGCTGGGCAAGCCCTCCACCCCTGTCTGCTTCATCATGCCGGAGCGGCTGGCGAGCCAGGATCCGAACCGGCCCATCACCGGCGACCTCATCGGCTCCGGCCCGTTCCGCTTCGCTGCCGATGAGCGCGTGCCCGGTGCCCGCGTGGTCTACACGCGCTTCGCCGACTACGTGCCGCGCGCCAGCGGCGACGCCTCCTGGACGGCGGGTCCGAAGCGCGTGCATTTCGACCGCGTCGAGTGGCACGTCACGCCCGATGCGGCGACCGCCGCCGCCGCGCTGCAGAACGGCGAGATGGATTGGTGGGAGCAGCCGACCGCCGACCTCCAGGCGCTGCTGCGCCGCAACCGCAACGTGACGCTGGAGATCCCGGACCCGACCGGGCTGATGGCGATCGCCCGCTTCAACCATCTGCACCCGCCCTTCGACAAGCCGGCGGTGCGCCGCGCGCTGCTCGGCGCGGTGCAGCAATCCGATTTCATGACGGCGGTGATCGGCACCGATCGTAGCCTGTGGCGCGAAGGCGTGGGCTTCTTCCCGCCGGGCACGCCGCTCGCCTCCGATGCGGGGCTCGAGGCGATCACCGCGCCGCGCGACATGGACAAGGTGAAGCGCGACCTCGCTGCCGCCGGCTACAACGGCGAGAAGGTGGTGCTGATCGCCGCCTCGGACTTCCCGAGCCTCAACGCGCTGGCGCAGGTGGCGAACGACATGATGCGCCGCGCCGGGATGAACGTGGACTATGTCTCGACCGACTGGGGCACGGTGGTGCAGCGCCGTGCCAGCAAGGAGGCGCCGGAGCGCGGTGGCTGGAACATGTTCTGCACCTTCTGGTCGGGCGTGGACATGTTCAACCCTGGCGTCCACCAGAGCCTGCGCGGGCACGGCCAGCAGGCGTGGTTCGGCTGGCCGACCATTCCGCGCATCGAGGAGCTGCGCCAGGCCTGGTTCGACGCACCGGACCTCGCCGCGCAGCAGCAGGTGGCGCGGCAGATCCAGGAAGTGGCCTTCCAGGAGGTGCCGTATCTGCCGCTCGGCCAGTATTTCCAGGCGACAGCCTATCGCCGCGGCCTGACCGGCGTGCTGAAGGGCCTGCCGCTGTTCTGGAACGTGCAGCGCAGCGCCTGACGGCCACACGCACGCGTGAGACGAGGGCGAGAGATGGGCGCCGCCGCGGGGGGACCTGCGGCGGCGCTTCGCATTCCGGGGCTTGCGAAGCCCGCGAGGTGATGATCCCATCTGCGGCAATGCAATGGGAGGCATCCACGTGAACCGACGCGACCTCGTCAAGGGCGCCGCCGCCGGCGCATCCCTCGCCGCGCTGCCGCGCTTCGGCATCGCACAGCCGGCGCGCAGCCGCGTGCTGAAGTTCGTGCCGCAGGCCAATCTCGCGGTCCTCGACCCGATCTGGACCACGGCCTACATCACCCGCAATCACGGCTACATGATCTACGATACGCTCTACGGCATCGACGGGCAGTTCCGCGCCCAGCCGCAGATGGCCGAGGGCATGTCGGACGAGAATGGCGGCCGGGTCGTTACCATCACCATCCGCCAGGGCCCGAAGTTCCACGACGGCACGCCGGTGCTGGCGCGTGACGCGGTGGCCAGCCTCAAGCGCTGGATGCGGCGCAGCCCGATGGGCCAGAAGCTCAACGACTTCACCGACGAGCTCGTGGCGGTCGACGACCGGCGCCTGCAGTTCCGGCTGAAGCAGCCCTTCCCCCTGCTCGCCCAGGCGCTCGGCAACCTCGGCGCGCCGATCCCCTTCATCATGCCCGAGCGGGTCGCGCTGACCGATCCCTTCACCCAGATCCGCGAGACGATCGGCAGCGGCCCGTACCGCTTCAAGGCGGACGAGTTCAACTCCGGCAGCATGGTCGTCTATGAGCGCAACCCGGAGTACAGCCCGACGCCGGTGAACGCCGAGGGCATGACCGCCGGGCCGAAGCTCGTGCATTTCGACCGCGTGGAGTGGCACATCATCACCGATGCCGCGACCTCCGCCGGCGCGCTGCAGACCGGCGAGATCGACTGGTACGAGCAGCCGCCGCCGGAGATCCAGGAGCTGCTGCGCCGCCAGCGCAACGTGAAGGTCGAGCCGATCGACCCGCTGCCGCTGACCGGCATCATGCGCCTGAACCACCTGCACCCGCCCTTCGACAAGAAGGAGATGCGGCAGGCGATCCTGCCCGCGGTGGACCAGAAGGACTTCATGATCGCCATCGTCGGCCCGGAGGAGAGCCAGTACCGCACCGGCACCGGCCTGTTCACGCCGGGCTCGCCGCTGGCCAACGATGCCGGCATGGATGTGCTGACCGGGCCGCGCAGCATCGACCGCGCGAAGCAGATGCTGAAGGACGCCGGCTACACCGACCAGCTCATCCGTTTGATCGGCTCCACCGACATCCTGGCACCGACCGCGATGACGCAGGTCGCGGTGGACATGTTCCGCCGCTTGGGCGTGAACTTCGACCCCGTGCTGACCGACTGGGGCACGGTGGTGCAGCGCCGCGCGAGCAGGGAGCCGCTGGAGAATGGCGGGTGGTCGGTGTTCTGCACCGCCTTCGCCTCCTTCGACTTCCTCGATCCCGCCGGGCATTATCCCCTGCGCGGGAACGGGCGCAATGCCTGGTTCGGCTGGCCGACCATCCCGCGGCTCGAGGAGCTGCGCGACCAGTGGTTCGTCGCGCCCGACCTCGACGTGCAGAAGCGCATCGCGCGGGAGATGCAGCAGGTGGCCCTCGACGAGGTCGCGTATATCCCGCTGGGATCGTACATGCAGAACACCGCCCTGAACCGCAACCTGACGGACAGGGTTGAAGGGTTCGCGATCTTCTGGGACATCAAGCGGGCCTGAGCAATCATCGAAGGGGGAAGGTGATGAAGCGCCGCACATTGCTGGCGGGGATCGCGGCGGGGGCGGCGATGCCGGCCCTGCCATCGGCGCCGGCCATCGCGCAGGGCGCCGCGGCGCGCACGCTGCGCTTCGTGCCGCAGGCGAACCTCGCCAGCCTGGACCCGATCTGGTCCACCGCCGTCGTGGTCCGCAACCACGGGCTGATGGTGTACGACACGCTCTACGGGCTCGGTTCGGATTTCCGCCCGCGGCCGCAGATGGCCGCGGGCCACGAGATCACCGATGACGGCAGGCGCTGGACCATCACGCTCCGCCCCGGCCTGCGCTTCCACGATGGCGAGCCGGTGCGCGCCGCCGACTGCGTCGCCTCGATCCGCCGATGGGCGAAGCGCGACGTGCTCGGCCAGCGGCTCGACGCGCTGCTTGATGAGATCCGCGCGGTCGACGACACGCGGTTCGAGATGCGGATCAAGAAGCCCTGGCCTGGCCTCGCCTTCGCCTTCGGCAAGCCCTCGGCCAACATGTGCGCGATCATGCCGGAGCGGGTGGCGCGCACCGATCCCTTCACGCAAATCACCGAGACGATCGGCAGCGGTCCGTTCCGCTTCCTCGCGGATCAGTTCCGCCCCGGCGATCGCGTGGCATATGAACGCTTCGCGCAGTACCAGCCGCGGCAGGAGCCGGTGGACTTCCTCGCCGGCGGAAAGGTCGTGCATTTCGACCGCGTGGAATGGATCGTCATGCCCGATCCCTCCACCGCGTCCGCGGCGCTGCAGAACAACGAGGCGGATTGGTGGGAAACGCCGCTGCCGGACCTGCTGCCGCTGCTGCGCCGCAACCGCGACATCACGGTGGATCTGGTGAACACCGCCGGCAACCTCGGCGTGATGCGGTTCAACTTCCTGCATCCGCCCTTCGACAACCCGGCGGTGCGCCGCGCCCTGCTGCCGGCGGTGGACCAGACCGCCTTCATGAACGCCGCGATGGGCACCGACCCCTCGCTGTTCCGCGTGCCGGCGGGCGCCTTCACGCCCGGCACGCCGCTGGCCAACGATGCCGGGCTAGAGGTGCTGAGCGCGCCGCGCGACATCGAGGCGGCACGGCGGATGCTGCGCGAGGCCGGCTACCGCAACGAGCGCGTGGTGATGCTCTCCGCCACCGACCTGCCGGTGCTGCAGAGCCTGGCAGAAGTCGCCGCCGACCTGCTCCGCCGCGTCGGCTTCAATGTGGACCTGCAGGCGATGGACTGGGGCACGCATATCCAGCGCCGCACCAATCGCGGCCCGGTGGACCAGGGCGGCTGGAGCCTGTTCTGCACCACCTGGGAAGGGCTCGATGTCTCGGTGCCCGGCAGCCACCAGCCGATCCGCGGCCATGGCGCGCCTGCCTGGGCCGGCTGGCCGACCATTCCGCGTCTCGAGGAACTGCGCGAGGCTTGGTTCGAGGCGCCCGACCTCGCCGCCGAGCGCCGCATCGCCGAGGAGATGCAGCGCGTGGTCTGGCAGGAGGTGCCGTTCATCCCCCTCGGCCAGGTGCTGCCCTCCATGGCTTACAGGCGCAGCATCACCGGTGTCGTGAAGGGTGGCCCTGCGCTGTTCTGGGGCGTGCGTCGCGCCTGAACCCGGGTGGCTGGAGTATCGTGGCGGGCGCCCGCATGCAGCGGCGCGCGCGTGGCACGGCGCGTGCTGGGGTGAGGAGCCGGAGTCGTGGTGCCCCCGCCTTCGCTGCCGTTTCGTGACGGCGGGACGCTGGCGCGCCGCACAGGATTAGGGCAGTTTGCCCCGAACGGGGCAGAAGAGACGTGGGAGATAACACAGTGGATCGCAGATCCTTCCTCAAGGCTGGTGTTGCCGCCGGCGCGGTCGCCGCGGGCGCCGGGCTGTCCGCCCCAGCCTTCAGCCAGGCCGCCAACCGCCGGCTGCGCTTCGTGCCGCAGGCCAACCTCGCGAATTTCGACCCGATCTGGGGCACCCAGTACGTGGTCCGCAACGCCTCCGCGATGGTGTGGGACACGCTGTACGGCGTGGACAACACGCTGACCCCGCGCCGCCAGATGGTCGAGGCCGAGGAGCATTCGCCGGACTTCAAGGTCTGGACCTTCCGCCTGCGCCCCGGCCTGCGCTTCCATGACGGCGAGCCGGTGCTGGCGAAGGACGTGGTCGCGAGCCTGACGCGCTGGGCCGTGCGCGACCCGATGGGCCAGATGATCCGCGCCATCCAGGACGAGCTCGCAGCGGTGGATGACCGCACGGTGCGGTGGACGCTGAAGCAGGGCTTCCCGAAGATGCTCTGGGCGCTCGGCAAGACCAACACGCCGATCGCCTTCATCATGCCGGAGCGGATCGCGAAGACCGACCCGTTCCAGCAGATCGCCGAGTATGTCGGCTCCGGCCCGATGCGCTTCCTGCGCGATGAATGGGTGCCGGGCGCGAGCGCGGCCTTCGCGCGGTTCGAGCAGTACCAGCCGCGCGAGGATGCCGGCTCCTGGCTCGCCGGCGCCAAGCGCATGATGGTGGACCGGGTGGAATGGGTGGTGATGCCCGACCCCGCCACCGCCTCCGCCGCGCTGCAGAACGGCGAGGTGGATTGGTGGGAGAACCCGATCTCCGACCTGGTGCCGGTGCTGCGCCGCAACCGCCGGATCCAGGTGGACATCGCCGATCCGCTCGGCAACATCGGCAGCTTCCGGATGAACCACCTGCATGCGCCCTTCAACAACGTGAAGGCGCGGCGCGCGATCCTGATGGCGATGAGCCAGGAGGACTACATGCGCGCGCTGGTGGGTGACGACAACAACCTCTGGAAGCCGCTGCCGGGGTTCTTCACGCCGGGCACGCCGCTCTACACCGAGGCTGGCGGCGATATCCTGAAGGGTCGCCGGGATCTCGATGCGGCCAAGCGACTGCTGGCGGAGAGCGGCTATTCGGGCCAGCCGGTCACCTGCCTCGTCGCACAGGATCAGCCGATCACCAAGACGCAGGGCGACGTCACCGCCGACCTGCTGAAGCGGCTCGGCATGAATGTGGACTTCATCGCCACCGACTGGGGCACCGTCGGCCAGCGCCGCGCCATGAAGAATCCGCCCGACCAGGGCGGCTGGGCGATGTTCCATACCTGGCATGCCGGCGCGGATTGCGTGAACCCCGCCTCCTACAACGCGGTGCGCGGCACCGGTGACCGCGCCTGGTTCGGCTGGCCGACCAGCACCGCGACCGAGGCGGCGATCGACGAATGGTTCGCCGCGCCGAACCTCGATGCGGAGAAGCAGGCCATCGCCAAGGTGAACACTGCGGCGATGGAGGATGTGGTCTACGCGCCCACCGGCTTCTTCCTCACCTACCAGGGCTGGCGCAGCAATGTCAGCGGCATCCAGAAGGGGCCGCTGCCCTTCTTCTGGGGCGTCTCCAAGTCGTAAGTGCCGGGGCCGCCGGGCGGCGCTTGTGTCGTCCAGCGGCCCTTTGCAGAGCAGGCAGGATTAGATGTTCGCTTACGTCGTCCGGCGCGTGCTCGCCACCATCCCCGTCATGGCGGTGGTGGCGCTGTTCGTGTTCTCCCTTCTCTACATCGCGCCGGGTGACCCGGCCGCGGTGATCGCCGGCGACCAGGCGACGCCGCAGGATGTCGAGCGTATCCGCGAGAGCCTCGGCCTCGACCGTCCCTACCTCGTGCGCTTCGGCGCCTGGGTCTGGGACATCCTGCGCGGCGATCTCGGCGTCTCCATCTTCACCAACCTGCCGGTCAGCCGGATGATCCAGCAGCGGATCGAGCCGACGCTGTCGCTGATGGTGGTCACGCTCATCCTGGCGATCAGCATCGCGGTGCCGATGGGCGTGGTGGCGGCCTGGAAGCAGGGCACCCTCATCGACCGCGCGGTGATGGCGTTCGCGGTGCTCGGCTTCTCGGTGCCGGTCTTCGTCGTCGGCTACCTGCTCGCCTACTACTTCGCGCTGGAGTGGGACCTGCTGCCGGTGCAGGGCTACACGCCCTTCGCCGAGGGCTTCTGGCCCTGGCTCGAGAACCTGATCCTGCCTTCGATCGCACTGGGGTCGGTCTACATCGCACTGATCGCGCGGATCACCCGCGCGACCATGCTCGAAGTGCTGCAGCAGGACTACATCCGCACCGCGCGCGCCAAGGGCGTCGGCCAGCGTTCCATCCTGTTCGTGCACGCGCTGAAGAATGCCGCGGTGCCCATCGTCACGGTGATCGGCATCGGCATCGCGCTGCTGATCGGCGGCGCGGTGGTGACGGAAAGCGTCTTCGCCATTCCCGGCCTCGGCCGCCTGACGGTGGACGCGATCCTGCGGCGCGACTATCCGGTGATCCAGGGCGTGATCCTGCTGTTCAGCTTCGTCTATGTGCTGGTGAACCTGGTCATCGACCTGCTCTACACCCTGTTCGATCCGAGGATCCGGTATTGAGCACGCTCCTCGCCCCGGGTGGCGCCGCCACCCTTCCGCATGAGGTCGCGGCCGCGGCCCCGATGCCGGACATCATGCCGCCCGTGAAGCCGAAGAAGGGCTTCATCGGCTTCCTGCGGCGCAACCCGACCATCGCCATCGGCGGCTTCCTGGTGCTGCTGATGATCGGCGTCGCGGTGTTCGCGCCCTTCCTGTTCACCAAGGACCCCACCGCGCTGGCGCCGGCGCTGCGCACGCGCGAGCCTTCGGAGCGGTGGTGGTTCGGCACCGACATGCTGGGCCGCGACGTCTATTCGCGCGTGCTCTACGGCACGCGAGTTTCGCTGACCGTGGGCTTCGCGGTGGCGTTCTTCGCCTCGCTGATCGGGCTCGCGATCGGGCTGGTCTCCGGCTTCATCCGGGTGGCGGATGCGATCATCATGCGGATCATGGACGGGATGATGTCCATCCCCTCCATCCTGCTGGCGATCGCGCTGATGGCGCTGACGCGGGGTTCGGTCGGCAACGTTATCCTGGCGATCACGGTGGCGGAGATCCCCCGCGTCTCGCGCCTGGTGCGCGGCGTGGTGCTCTCGCTGCGCGAGCAGCCCTATGTGGATGCCGCGGTCGCGGCGGGCACGCGCACGCCGGTGATCATCCTGCGCCACATCCTGCCCAACACGCTGGCGCCGCTGACCGTGCAGGCCACCTATATCTGCGCCTCGGCGATGATCACCGAGGCCATTCTTTCCTTCATCGGCGCCGGCACGCCGCCGATCATCCCCTCCTGGGGCAACATCATGGCCGAGGGCCGTGCGCTCTGGCAGGTGAAGCCCTACATCGTGTTCTTCCCGGCGGTGTTCCTCTCGATCACGGTGCTGGCGGTGAACCTGCTCGGCGACGGGCTGCGCGACGCCCTCGATCCGCGCATGGCGAAGAGGCTGTAAGACAGATGGCGCTCCTCGAGGTCGAGAACCTCCAGACCCATTTCCGCACGCCGGACGGCATCAACCGTGCGGTGGACGGCGTCTCCTTCCACGTCGAATCGGGTGAGACGCTGGCGATCGTCGGCGAGAGCGGTTGCGGCAAGTCCGTCACCGCCATGTCCATCCTGCGCCTGATCCCCGAACCGCCGGGCAAGATCGCCGGCGCGGTGCGGCTCAACGGGAAGAACCTGCTGGACCTGTCGGATCGCGAGATGCGCCAGATCCGCGGCAACGACATCAGCATGATCTTCCAGGAGCCGATGACCAGCCTGAACCCGGTGCTGACCGTGGGACGGCAGATCGGCGAGACGCTTGGCCTGCACCAGGGGCTGTCCAGGCAGCAGGCCGAGGACCGCGCGGTGGAGATGCTGAACCTCGTCGGCATCCCCGAAGCGAAGCGGCGCGTCAAGGAATACCCGCACCAGCTCTCTGGCGGCATGCGCCAGCGGGTGATGATCGCCATCGCGCTCGCCTGCAATCCGAAGTTGCTGATCGCCGACGAGCCGACCACCGCACTCGACGTCACCATCCAGGCGCAGATCCTCGACCTGATGCGCGACCTGAAGCACACCGTGGGCGCGGCCATCGTGCTGATCACCCACGACCTCGGCGTGGTGGCCGAGGTCGCGGAGCGGGTGGTCGTGATGTATGCCGGCAAGAAGGTGGAGGAGGCACCGGTCGGCCCGTTGTTCCGCAACCCCCGCCATCCCTACACGCAGGGGCTGCTCGGCTCCGTGCCGAAGCTCGGTTCCTCGCTGACCGGCCATGAGACGCGGCTGGCCGAGATTCCCGGCCTGGTGCCGAGCCTGAAGGCGAAGATCCCGGGCTGCGTCTTCGCCTCGCGCTGCCCGCATGCGACCGATCTCTGCACCGCAGTCGCGCCGGCGCTGGAGCAGAAGGCGCCGGGGCATGTCGCCGCCTGCCACTACGCACCGCGTGAGGGAGCCCTCGCGGCATGAGCACCCCCCTGCTGCAGGTCAACGACCTCAAGAAGCACTTCCCGATCCGCGCCGGCTTCCTCGGCGGCACCACCGGCTATGTCTATGCGGTTGACGGCGTCTCCTTCGACATCGCGAAGGGCGAGACGCTGGCACTGGTCGGCGAATCCGGCTGCGGCAAGTCCACCGTCGGCAAGGCGCTGCTGCGCCTGTTCGACATCACCGCCGGGCAGGTGATCCTGGACGGCACGCGCATCGACGACATGGCCGCCGGCACGCTGCGGCCGCTGCGCCGGCGCATGCAGGTGGTGTTCCAGGATCCGTTCAGCTCGCTCAACCCGCGCATGCGGGTGCGGGACATCCTGGCCGAGCCGATCCGCAATTTCGGCCTGGCCCGCAGTGCCGCCGACCTCGAGGAGAAGGTCGCCGCGCTGATGGACAAGGTCCGTCTGCCGCGCGATGCGGTGAACCGTTGGCCGCACGAATTCTCCGGCGGCCAACGACAGCGCATCGGCATCGCGCGCGCGCTAGCGGCCGACCCCGACCTGATCATCTGCGACGAGGCGGTCTCCGCGCTCGACGTCTCGGTGAAGGCGCAGATCGTCAACCTGCTGCAGGATCTGCAGAAGGAGCTCGGCCTGGCGCTGCTGTTCATCAGCCATGACCTGGCGATCGTCGAGCACATGACGCATCGCGTCGCTGTGATGTATCTCGGCAAGATCGTCGAGGTGGCGCCGAAGCGCAGCCTCTTCGCGGCGCCGAAGCACCCCTATACTGAGGCGCTGCTCTCCGCCGTGCCGGTGCCGGAGCCCGGTGCGGCACGGGAGCGGATCATCCTCAAGGGCGACGTGCCGAGCCCGATCAACCCGCCCAAGGGCTGCCGCTTCCACACCCGCTGCCAGTACGCCTTCGACCGCTGCCGGGTGGAGGAGCCCCCGCTGCGCACCGTGGCGGATGCGGTCGGCGCGGGGCATGTCGCCGCCTGCCACCTGCATGACCGGCCGGCAGCGGAGAACCCGCTGGCGGGATCCAAGGGCGCGGCGCTGCTCGCGGTGGCGTAAGCCCGCCTCCGGGGGGCGCTGCCTACGGCACCCGGCATGCGATACGATAATGTGATGTTCCGTTCGCGGTTACGAATCATGTAGCGTGCCGCCGGCAAACAGGGGTGCATCGGCATGCGAGCGGTTCTCTACGGCAGCGCGGCGATGCTGCTCGGGCTTGGCTTCGGCCTCACGCCCCTCCGGACGGCCGCGGCCGCGCCCATGGTGTTCACCACCGTGCTGGGGCCGGAGGCGCCTGGCGCGACGGGGTCCGGCAATGGCACGGTCGTCGTCGATCCGGTCGCGAACACGCTGTCGGTGAGCTTCGATTTCAGCGGCCTGTCCGGCGTGACGACGGTGGCGCATATCCATTGCTGCACCGCCTCTCCCGGCACCGGGACGGTCGGCGTGGCGGTCACGCCCGGCACGCTGACGGGCTTCCTGCCAGGGTTCATGGCCGGCACCTACAGCAACAGCTTCGACACCGAGGCTGCCGCGACCTATGCTGCCGGGTTCTTGACGGGTTCCGGCGGCGGCACGCCGGCGGGGGCGGAGGCGGCGCTGATTGCCGGGATGCTCGCAGGCACCGCCTACATCAATATCCACAGCTCGACCTTCGGCGGCGGCGAAATCCGCGGCTTCCTCACCGCCGTGCCGGAGCCGGCCTCTCTTGGCCTGTTCGCGGTCGGCCTGGCGGGCTTCGCGGCTCTTCGCCGGCGGCGCACTCCGGCCGCTTGACGGCCGGCCGGGCGAAGGCGACTCTCCCCAATCGAAACGCTGCCCCCACATGGCGGGGGCAGCCCGGGAATCCGAGGGAGACGCGCGATGCCGCAGGTGACGCTGACGGTCAACGGCACGAAACACACCGTGGAGGTCGAGGCGCGCACGCTCCTGGTCGAGCTGCTGCGCGAGAAGCTGCGCCTGACGGGCACGCATGTCGGCTGCGATACCAGCCAGTGCGGCGCCTGCGTCGTGCACATGGGTGGCGACAGCATCAAGGCCTGCACCATCCTCGCCGTGCAGTGCGAGGGCGCGGACGTGACCACCATCGAGGGTCTGGCCGCGGCCGACGGCACGCTGCACCCGATGCAGGAGGCGTTCCGCGAGTATCACGCCCTGCAATGCGGCTTCTGCACGCCGGGCATGGTCATGTCGGCGATCGACCTGGTGAACAAGCACCCGGGCGGCCTCTCCGAGCAGGAGATCCGCGAGGGGCTCGAGGGCAACATCTGCCGCTGCACCGGCTACCACAACATCGTCAAGGCGATTGCCGCCGCGGCCGATGTGATGCAGGGCCGCCGCAGCGAACTCGCCCGGGCGGCCGAATAAGCGCCGAAGGCGCATCGGGGAGGAAACAGAACAATGAACGTCGCAGCGCCCTTCGAGGGCATCGGCGCCTCCGTCCGGCGCAAGGAGGATTTCCGCTTCCTCGCCGGCCGCGGGCAGTACACCGACGACATCAACCGTCCCGGCCAGACCCACGCCTTCATCCTGCGCAGCCCGCACGCCCATGCCGAGATCAAGGGCATCGACATCGCGGCGGCGAAGGCGATGCCGGGCGTGCTCGCCATCTTCACCGGCGAGGACATGGCGGCCGAGAAGATCGGCGGCCTGCCTTGCGGCTGGCAGATCCACAACAAGGACGGCTCGCCGATGGCCGAGCCGCCGCATCCCGTGATCGCGGTCGGCAAGGCGCGCCATGTCGGCGATCCGGTCGCCGTGGTGATCGCCGAGACGAAGCAGCAGGCGCGCGACGCCGGCGAGGCGATCGTGGTGGAGTACAACCCGCTGCCCGCCGCCGCGACGATGGAGCAGGCGCTGAAGCCCGGCGCACCGCAGATCCATGAGGGGGCGCCCGGCAACCTCTGCTACGACTGGCACATCGGCGACAAGGCGGCGCAGGAAGCGGCCTTCGCGGGCGCGCACAAGGTCATCCGCTTCGAGACCACCAACAACCGCCTGGTGCCGAACGCGATGGAGCCGCGCGCGGCGATCGGCGAATGGGATGCGCAGAGCGGCGACTACACCCTCTACACCACCAGCCAGAACCCGCATGTGATCCGGCTTCTGATGGGCGCCTTCGTTCTCAACATCCCGGAATCGAAGCTGCGCGTGGTCGCACCCGATGTGGGCGGCGGCTTCGGCAGCAAGATCTACCACTACGCCGAGGAGGCGATCGTCACCTGGGCATCCGCCAAGGTGAGGCGGCCGATCAAGTGGACCGCCGAGCGCACGGAATCCTTCATGTCCGACGCGCATGGCCGCGACCATGTGTCGAAGGCCGAACTCGCGGTGGATGCACAGGGAAAGATCCTCGGCCTCAAGGTCCACACCCACGCCAACATGGGCGCCTATCTCTCCACCTTTGCGCCCTGCGTGCCGACCTATCTCTACGCCACGCTGCTGGCGGGTGTGTACGCCACGCCGGTGATCTATGCCGAGGTGAAGGCGGTGTTCACCAACACCGTCCCGGTGGACGCCTATCGCGGCGCCGGGCGGCCGGAGGCGACCTATCTGCTGGAGCGGCTGATGGATGTCGCGGCGGCCGAGCTTGGCCTCGACCGCGTCGAGTTCCGGCGCAAGAACTTCATCCCGGTGGACGCCTTCCCCTATCAGACGCCCGTCGCGCTGCAATACGACAGCGGCAACTACTTCGCGACGCTCGATGCCGCGCTGGAAGCGGCCGACTGGAAGGGGTTCGAGGCACGGCGCGCGGCGGCCGCCGCGAAAGGCAAGCTGCGCGGCATCGGGATCAGCACCTATCTCGAAGCCTGCGGCATCGCCCCCTCGGCAGTGGTGGGCAGCCTCGGCGCGCGCGCGGGCCTCTACGAGGTCGGCACCATCCGCGTGCACCCGACCGGCAGCGTGACGGTCCTCACCGGCGCGCACAGCCACGGCCAGGGGCATGAGACCACCTTCGCGCAGCTCGTCTCCGACCGGCTCGGCGTGCCGGTCGCGAATGTGGACATCGTCCATGGCGACACCGCCAAGGTGCCGTTCGGCATGGGCACCTACGGCTCGCGCAGCCTTGCGGTCGGCGGCTCGGCGATGTTCAAGGCGATGGACAAGATCATCGCCAAGGGCAAGCGCATCGCCGCCCACCTGATGGAAGCCAGCGTCGAGGATGTCGAGTTCGACCGCGGCACCTTCCGCGTCGCGGGGACCGACAAGACCAAGACGCTGACCGACGTCAGCCTCGCCGCCTACGTGCCGCACAACTACCCGATCGAGGAGATCGAGCCGGGTCTCGAGGAGACCGCCTTCTACGACCCGAAGAACTTCACCTACCCCGGCGGCTGCCACATCGCCGAGATCGAGATCGACCCCGACACCGGCAAGGTCTCGATGGTGAACTTCACTGCGGTGGACGATGTCGGGCGCGTCATCAACCCGATGATCGTCGAGGGCCAGGTGCAGGGCGGCATCGCACAGGGCATCGGCCAGGCGCTGCTGGAAAGCGCCATCTACGACGACCAGGGCCAGCTGATCAGCGGCTCCATGATGGACTACACCATGCCGCGCGCGGACGATCTGGCGCCGGTCAGCGTGGCCACGCACACCACGCTCTGCACGCACAACCCGCTTGGCGTGAAGGGCTGCGGCGAGGTGGGTGCGATCGGCTCGCCGCCCGCGGTCATGAATGCCGTGGTGGACGCGCTGAAGGAGTACGGCGTGCGCCACATCGAGATGCCGGCGACGCCGGCGAAGATCTGGAACATCATCAATGGCGGCCGCCGCATGGCGGCGGAGTGAGGGAGCCCCACCATGTATGACTTCAGCTACCACAAGCCCTCTTCGGTCGCCGACGCGGTGAAGCTGCTGGCGGCGGACCCGGATGCGCGCGCCATCTCCGGCGGCATGACGCTGCTGCCGGCGCTGAAGCTGCGGCTGAACAAGCCGAGCGCGGTGGTGGACCTCTCCGGCATCGCCGAACTGCGCGGCGTGAAGCGGGAGGGCAACACCATCGTCATCGGCGCGCTGACGAAGCACTACGAGGTCGCGACCTCCGCCGAGGTGAAAGCCGCGATCCCGGCGCTCGCCTGGATGGCCAGCACGATCGGCGACACCCAGGTGCGCAACCGCGGCACCATGGGCGGCTCGGTCGCCAACAACGACCCCTCGGCCGACTACCCGGCGGCGCTGCTGGCACTCGGCGCGACGATCCAGACGGACAAGCGCAAGATCAGCGCCGACGACTTCTTCCAGGGCATGTTCGCCACCGCGCTGGATGTCGGCGAGATCGTCACCGCCGTCCACATCCCGGTGCCCGAGAAGGCCGGCTACGCCAAGATGAAGAACCCGGCCAGCCGCTACTCCATGGCCGGTGTCTTCGTCGCCAAGGGGCCGGCCGGCGTGCGGGTGGGCGTGAACGGCGCCGGCGCCGGCGGTGCCTTCCGCGCCACCGAGATGGAAGCGGCGCTCGCCGCCAACTGGTCGCCCGACGCGGTGGCGGGCATCAAGCTCGACGCCGGCATGATGAACGGGGACATCCATGGCAGCGCCGAGTATCGCGCGCATCTGGTCACGGTGATGGCCAAGCGCGCGGTCGCCAACGCGGGCTGATCCCGCTTCCCCGGCGCCCCCTCGGCGCCGGGATCACCTACGTGTGAAGTCCGGATGCCAGGAGCCGGGGCGCGAACTCGGCTGGCGCATTGCCACCGACGCGCGTTGAGGGCATGAGTCGCCGCCTTGGGCGTTGGCGCGGAGCCAACCCGAACCAAGCCGCGTGCGGACGGAGCCATGCCGGACACTGGGCCTGCTGCCGACCGCCGGCCTGCGCATGCGCCGGCCGGCGCTTCCGGTCCGGTGCGCCGGCTGCCGACCCTCGGGCCGGCCGGCCGCCGGCTTGCGGCGCTGCTCGGCGCCGTGCTGCTGCTCCTCGTCCTGGTTTTCGCCGGCGTCACCAGCCAGGACCATGATTCGGCGCTGGAGGAGGGCTGGGCGGTTGCGGAGCAGGCGGCGCTCGGCGCGGCCGAGCATGCGGATCGCAGCCTCGCTGCCGCGCGGCTCGTCGCCGACCGGGTCGGCGACGCCATGCGCCGCGACGGCCCGGGCGCCTTCCGCGATGCCGGCCATGCCGACTTCGTCGCCATCCTGCGCCACGCTCCGCAGATCGAGGCGCTCAAGGTGCTCGATGCGGCCGGCAACCTGGTCGCCAGCACGCTGGACCCGAGCCCGCCGCCGGCCAGCTTCGCCGACAGGGCCTATTACGCGCCGCTGCGCGCGGGGGCGGTCAGCCACCTGACCCCGATGCTGCGCGACAGCGCCAGCG
Organism: Falsiroseomonas sp.; assembly: GCF_041690465.1. GTDB lineage: Bacteria > Pseudomonadota > Alphaproteobacteria > Acetobacterales > Acetobacteraceae > Falsiroseomonas. The sequence continues at coordinate 331,951 of NZ_JAWLHG010000002.1, forward strand.
GCACCTGGTTCTTCAGCTACAACCGCGCGGTGCGCGACCGCGGCGGCGTCCTTCTCGGCATCGTGCAGGCGGCGATGCGTGCCGGGGAGTTCCAGCGCTTCCAGCGCACCCTCGGCCTGGGCGAGAGGGGGCGGGTCGGGCTGTTCCGCACCGCCGACGGCGCACCGCTGATGCTGCATCCGCTGCCCGGCGGCCTGGACACGGCCGCCGGCCCGCCGCCCGCCGCACGCTTCGCGCCAACCGCCGCCGTGCTGCGCGCCGCCGCCGCCGGGGAGGCGCAGGCCGGCCGCTTCAAGGTGCGGCTGCCCGAGGGCGAGACACTGATGGTCGCCTGGCGCCTTGCCGGCAATGCGGGCCCGGTGCTTGCCGCGGCGGCGCTGCCGCGCACGCACGCGCTGGCCTCGTTCCGCCAGCGGCTCATGCGCAACGCGGCGCTGTTCAGCATCGCGGTCGGGGTGGTGATCGGCCTCGGCTGGCTGGTGGCGGCATCGCTGGCGCGCGGGGCGGAACTGCGCGACCGCGCCCAGGCCGGGCAGCGCGATCTCTCGGCGGTGCTGGAGGCGACCGGCGAGGGGGTCGTCGTGCTGGACCCCCGGTGGCGCATCGGATTCCTGAACACCCGTGCCGCCGAGGCGTTGGGCGACGGCGCCGACCTGACCGGGCGGATCCTGTGGGAGGCGCTGCCCGAACTGGTCGGCAGTCCGATCGCCGCCATCTGCGGCCAGACCATGCGGCATCGGGAGCGCGCCGTGGCGGAGGCGGACCTGCCACATCGCGGCCGCCGCTTCCGGGTGGAGAGCCATCCGCGCGAGGATGGCGGCATCGTCGCCTTCTTCCGCGACGTCACCGAGGAACACGCCGCCGCCGCCCGGCTGGCCGAGAGCGAGGCGCGGCTGCGCCAGGTGCTGGACAACCTCTTCGTCTTCGTCGGCGTGCTCGCGCCGGACGGCACGCTGCTCGAGGCCAACCGCGCGCCGCTCGAGGCCGCCGGGCTGACGCTGGCCGATGTGCGCGGCGTGCCGTTCTGGGACTGCTACTGGTGGGCCCACGATGCGGCGGTGCAGGCCCGGCTGCGCGAGGCCTGCGCCCGCGCCGCCGCCGGCGAGGCCTCGCGCTACGATGTCGCGGTGCGGATGGCCGGCGGCAGCCGGATGACGATCGACTTCCAGATCGCGCCGCTGTTCGATGCCGCCGGCCGGGTGACGCACCTGATCCCCTCGGCCACCGACATCACCGGCCGCAGCCAGGCCGAGGCGGCGCTGGCCGAGAGCGAGGCGCGGCTGCGCCTGGCGCAGGAGGCGGCCGAGGTCGGCGTGTTCGAACGCGTCATGCCTGGCGAGACGGCGCATTGGTCGGCCTCGATGTTCCGCCTCTACGGCCTCGATCCCGAAGGCCGCAGCCCCCTGGTCACGGCCGGCGAGCACCTGGCGCTGCTGCACCCGGCGGAGCGCGAGACGCATGCCGTGCGGCGGGCGGCGATGCGCGCCGACCCCTCGATCAGCCGCTTCGCGTACGAGTTCCGCATCATCCGTGCCGATAACGGCCAGATGCGCTGGCTGGCCAGCCGCGGCGAGGTGGTGCGCGACGCCGAGGGGAGCCCGGTGCTGGTGCGCGGCATCAACTACGACGTCACCGACCGTCGGCGGGCAGAGGAGCGCCAGCTGCTGCTGGCGCGCGAGGTTGACCACCGCGCGAAGAACGCGCTGGCGGTCGTGCAGGCGATCGTCGGGCTGACGCGCGATGCGGATCCGGAGCAGTTCCGCGCCGCCGTGACCGGCCGCATCGCCGCCATGGCGCGCGCGCACAACCTGCTGGCGCGTGAGGGCTGGGACGGCGCCGAGCTGCGCGAGCTGATCGAGGAGGAGATGGCGCCCCACCGTGCCGCCGCGCCGGGCGGGGCGGAGCGGGTGACGCTACACGGTCCGCCGGTTGCGCTCGGCGCCGGCGCGGCGCAGCCGCTGGCGATGGCGCTGCACGAGCTGGCGACCAATGCGGTGAAATACGGCGCCCTCTCCACCGCCGCCGGCACCGTCGCGATCGCCTGGGAGGCGACGGCGGAGACGGGGCTGCGCCTGAGCTGGATCGAGCGCGGCGGCCCGGTGCTGGAGGGGGCGCCGGCGCGGCGCGGCTTCGGCTCCTCCGTCATCCGCAACACGGTGGAGCGCCAGCTTGGCGGCGTGGTGCGGTTCGACTGGCCGCCGGAAGGGCTGGAGTGCCGGCTGACGCTGCCGGGCAACCAGCTGCGCTGGCCGTCGGCCGCCGAGCAGCCCCGCTCCGGCGGTTGATCGCCGGCTGCGCAACTGTCTTGACGGGCGAGCGCGCGCCGCTTTTTTTGGTCATCCCCCCGACTCGATGGGCCGAAGTTGCGGGGCGGGGCGGATGGGGCGGGACCGATGGCATACGCCGCTGAGATCAGTGAGGCTTCGCCGACCTGCATCCTGTTCGTGATCGACCAGTCCGGCTCCATGTCGGAGGATCTCGAGCCGGGCGTCACCAAGGCCAGCTTCCTGGCCGATGTGCTCAACCGCACGCTGATGGACCTGGTGCTGCGGTTCCGGGGGCCAGAGGGCGTGCGCAACTGCCTGGATGTCGGGGTGATCGCCTATTCCGGCGGCGGGGTCGGCCCCGGCTTCGGCGGCGCGCTGGCCGGCAGCCATCTCTGCGAGCTCGGTGCCCTGGCGCAGCGGCCGATGCGGGTGGAGAAGCGGCGCAAGCGCGTGCCGGACGGCATCGGCGGGCTGGTCGAATCGGAGATCCAGTTCCCGGTCTGGTTCGACCCCCAGGCCTCGGGTGGCACGCCGATGTGCGCGGCGCTGCGCATGGCCGGCGAACTGCTGGCGGATTGGTGCCGCGAGCACCCGGAGTCCTTCCCGCCGACCGTGCTGCACGTGACCGATGGCGAGGCGACCGATGGCAGCCCGGCCGAGGTGGAGGCCGTCGCCGCCCGCCTGATGTCGCAGCGCACCGGGGATGGCGACGCGCTGCTGTTCAACCTGCATGTCTCGGGCGGCGGCGGCGAGCCGGTGCGCTTCCCCGGTGCCGAGCCCGCCCGGCTGAATGCCCATGCGCGGCTGCTGTTCCGCATCAGCAGCGTCCTGCCCGAGGAGTTCCAGCGCCGCGCGGCGGAGGAGGGCGTGGCGGTCGGCGGCCAGAGCCGCGGCTATGTCTACAACGGCCGCCTCGACGACGTGGTCGCCTTCTTCAATGTCGGCGCGCGGCTGCGCCGGGGTGGCGCCCATTGGGTGAAGGCGCGGGCTGCCGCGGCGCAGGGCCTGCCGAGCTGGTTGCCGCCTCCTGCCGCGCCGGAGCCGCGGCCTGCCCCGGCCGCCGAGGCCCGGCTGCCGCTGGCGGAGCGCTGGGCCAGGGCCAATCTCGGCGAGCCCGCGGCGCAGGCGGCAGGGGCGCTCCTGCCGCCGCCCGTCGCGCCGGCGCCGGCCGCCGCCGCACCGCCGGCGCCATCTGCTGCGCCAGCCCCTTCCGCTGCGCCGCCTGTGCCGCCGGTCGCGGTGCCGATGGCGGCAAGCACACCCGCCCCGCCGCCGCCCGCAGCCGGCGGGCGTGACCGGCTGCCGCTGGTGCTGCTCGGCTTCGGCGCCATCGCCGGGCTGGCGGTCTATGGCATGGGGGCCCTGGAGCAGGGGCGCTGGAGCCTGCCGGGGCAGCCGGTGGCGGGCCCCACAGCCGAACTCGTCCTTTCGCCGGCGGCACCGTCCCCGGCCGCCATCCCCCTCGGGCCAGCCGAGCTGCCTGCGGCCTCAGCGGCGGCCCCCATGGTTGCGGCCGCCGCGGCGCCGCCAGACTCGGCCACCGGCCAGCCGAATGCAGCGCCCCCCGCAGCGGCGGAGACAGCGCCGGCGCCGCCCGCGGCAGCCGCATCCGCCGATCCGCCCGCGCCGGTGCAGTTGGCCGCCTCGGCGCCGCTGGCGCCCGTCCCCCGGGCCGCGGCGCCGACTCCTCCGCCGCCGCCCATGCCGGCGGCAACCGTGCCAGCGCCGCCGATCGCCGCCCCGGCGCCGGCCGATCTGCCCGCGCCCATCCGGGTGGTGGCCGCGGAGCCGGTCTCGGTTGTCATCCCGCCGTCCCCGGCCGCGCTGGCGGAGGCGTCGCCGGCCATCGCCGGATCGGAACCGGCTGCCGCGCCGGCCACACCCGTTGCCCCTGTGCGGGTAGCCGCGCCGGAGCGCCTTCTCCCCGCCATCCCGCCGGTTGCGAACGCATCGGCGGCGGGCGTCCCGGTGCCTCCCGCGCTGCCTTCCGCGCTGCCGCCATCGGCCGACCCGCCCGACCCCGGCCGTGCCGCCGCGCCGGCCGCCAACGCAGCGGCGGTCGGCGAGCCGCCCCCCACGCCCTGGCCCGGGCGCGTGGTCACGGTGATCGCCGCCAATGTCCGCGAAGGCCCGAACAACAACAGCGAGGTGACGCGCATCGCCTCGCAGGGCCTGAGCCTGCGCGTCTATGGCCGCTTCGGCGGCTGGCTGCGGATCGGCGACAGCGCCGGGCCCTGGGGCTGGATCCACTCCAGCCTTCTGGTGCCGGAATCGTAGGAGCGCCCGGGCGCCCGCCGCGGCCGGGCTTGCACGGGCGGCCTCGGTCCTCGACCGATGCCGAGGCCGCGAATGCGGCCCGCGGCCTATGCCGCGCAGCCAAGGCCGCGGCGCGGCCGCCCGGCGCCTGAGGGCACAACAAGGCTCATACCAACGGTCACCGAAGTTGGCCGCTGGTATGAGGGATCAGCCGCGCTCGTAGATCAGCCGCGCCCGCACCGTGCCGGGCAGGGCACGCAGCTCGGCCAGGATGGCATCCGCGTCGGCACGGGCCTCCAGGCTCTCCACCACGACATAGCCGAGCTCGGAATCGGTCTGCAGGTACTGCGCCGCGATGTTCACGCCGCGACGCGCGAAGCATTCGTTGATGCGGCTGAGGATGCCCGGCGCGTCGCGGTGCAGATGCGTCCAGCGCGCGCCGTTCGGGCGCGGCGGCAGCTGCACCTGCGGCAGGTTCACCGCGCCCACCGTCGCGCCGCTGTCGCTGTATTCCACCAGCTTGCGTGCGACCTCCATGCCGATGCGGTCCTGCGCCTCGGCGGTGCTGCCGCCGATATGCGGGGTGAGGATGGTGTTGGGCAGGCCCTGCAGCGGGGAGACGAAGGCCTCGCCGTTGCGCTTCGGTTCCTCGGGGAAGACGTCCACCGCGGCGCCCAGGATCCGCCGCTCCCGCAGCGCATCGGCCAGCGCCGACACATCCACCACCGTGCCGCGGGCGTTGTTGATGAACACCGCGGAGGGCTTCATGTGCGCGAGCTCGGCCGCGCCGATCATGCCGATGGTCTCCGGCGTCTCCGGCACATGGATGGTCACCACGTCGGAGCGCGCGAGCAGGTCGGCCAGGCTGGCGGCCTGGTGCGCATTGCCATGCGGCAGCTTGGAGGTGTGGTCGTGGTAGAGCACCCGCATGCCGAAGGCCTCGGCCAGCACCGAGAGCTGGCTGCCGATGTTGCCGTAGCCGATGATGCCGAGCGTCTTGCCGCGCATCTCCCAGGAATTCGCCGCCGACTTGTCCCAGCCGCCGGCATGGGCGGCGTTGGACTTGTCCACGATGCCGCGCAGCAGCATCACCGCCTCGGCCAGCGTGAGCTCGGCGACGCTGCGGGTGTTGGAGAAGGGCGCGTTGAACACCGCCACGCCGCGCCTGGCGGCGGCACGCAGGTCCACCTGGTTGGTGCCGATGCAGAAGCAGCCGATGGCCATCAGCCGGTCGGCGGCTTCCAGCACCTCCTCCGTCACCTCGGTGCGGGAGCGGATGCCGAGGATGTGGACGCCCTTCACCGCCTCGATCAGCGCCTGGCCTTCCAGCGCGCGCTTCTCCCGCTGGATCGTGACGTACTCGGCCTGGCCGAACAGCTCCACGGCGCTGTCCGCGATGCCCTCCAGCAGCAGGATGCGGATGCGGTCCTTGGCGAGCGAGATGCGGTCGTTCATCGGGCGGGGAGATCCGGGGGAGGGCCGCCTTCTGCCCGCGTGCCGCCCTCCGGGCAAGCCCGCTTGCCCTGCGGCCCGGGGCGGGAGGATATGCCTCCGCAACCCGGGGGTTCGCATGGGCGTGGATGTCGTGGTGTTCGACGTGGGGAACGTGCTGATCCGCTGGGATCCCCGCCACCTCTACCGACGGCTGTTCGAGGCGGAGGCGGAGATGGAGCGCTTCCTCGCCGAGGTCTGCACCGATGCCTGGAACATCGAGCAGGATCGCGGCCGCACCTGGGCCGAAGCGATCGCCGAGCGCGTCGCCCTGTTCCCGCAGCACGACGCGCTGATCCGCGCCTATTCCGAGCGCTGGCAGGAGATGGTGCCCGGCGAGGTGGAGGGCACCGCCGCCATCCTGGACTCGCTGCGCGCCGCCGGCGTGCCGCTCTACGCGATCACCAACTTCTCCGCCGAGAAATTCGCCGAGAGCGCCGTGCGCTTCCCCCTGCTGCGCGGCTTCCGCGACGTGGTGGTCAGCGCGCATGAGCGGCTGATCAAGCCGGATCCGGCGATCTACCGCGTGCTGCTGGAGCGGAACGGGCTGGACGCCGCGCGCTGCCTGTTCGTGGATGACAGCGAGAAGAACGTCCGCGGGGCGGAGGCCGTCGGCATGCGCGCCCACCACTTCCGCGACGCACCGACGCTGGCGGCGGAGCTGGCGCGGCTCGGGTTGCTCCCCGGCACCCCTCGGTAACGCGCCCTCAGTAGAGCACCGAGGGCACCCAGCAGCGCGCCGGCACGCGATAGGCGCCGCGCGACATCAGCGTCATCGGCTTCACCACCTGCATGCCCTGCGACAGGCACCAGCGCAGCAGCCCCGCCTGCCGGCCCGGCAGCAGCAGCGAGACCGGCGCGCGCTGCGCCGCCGCCGCGCCGGCCAGCAGCCCCGCCATGTCCTGCTCGGTCTCCGCGACGCCATGGTTCATCGGCCAGCAGCCGGGCGCGGTCAGGTAGCCGAGGATGCGGCCACGCCGCTCCAGCACCATGGGCGAGAGGTGCTGCACGGCCATCCGCAATTCATGCGTCCGCGCCATGGCGTGCGCCGAGTGGCAGAGCGCGTCGCAGGCGGGGATGTCGGCCTCGGTCATCGGCCGCACCTCGGCCCCGGCCGGCAACTCGCCCTGCGGCTTGCCTCTGACCAGGAACAGCGGCGCCTTCACCTCGAAGCCGAGCGCGGCGTAGAGCGACAGCGAGCGGGTGTTGAAGGCGTCCTGCACCAGCCGCACGCTGGTCGCGCCATGCGAGCGGTCCAGGACGGCGCGCACCAGCCGCCGCCCGAGGCCGGCGCCCTGCCAGGCGGGATCGACCGTCAGCGGACCCACCCCGCGCACCTCGTCGCCCTCGCCGACGAAGTTCGAGCCGACCACGGCGCCATCGATCTCGGCGACCACGGCGAAGGTCTTCGGATCGCCGAGCAGCGCACGCGCCAGCCCGGTCCCGGCCTCGCGCGAGGCGATGTCCTTCGGGAACCCATGCGCGGCCGCGATGCCGGCGAAGGCATCGTGGATGATTCGCCCGCAGGCCTCGGCATCGCCGGCTTCGCCCGGCCGCAACATGACGGACCGCCCGGCCGTCCCGCCGGCAGCGACGGGCTGGTGGGTGTCCATGGCGGTCAGGCCGCGTCGCGCAGCGGTGCGGCGGGCTCGGCCTCGCGGCGCTCGGCCTCGGGCTTGCGGCCGACCAGGCGCCGTTCGGATTCGACGCGCGCGCGGTCGCTGATGCCGCGCACGGTCGTGGTGGTCTGCTCGGGCTGTGCCTGCGCCTCTGGGCGGCGACCGACGATCATCTGCATGGTCCGGGTCCTCCGGAGTCCTTCCGCGTCTCCCGCACGGCCTGCGGGATGCTCGGAAACTGCCGCATCAGGCTTTCCGTGCCCATCGCCGGGCTTTTCCAGAGCTTTCCGGCGCTTTCCGCGTCGCCTGACGGCGCGTAATGAAATTACGTCACTCCTCCGGCACCCCCGCCTTCGTCAGCCCTTCGCAGAACACCTCGCAATGGGCGAAGCCGTCCAGGCTGCGGCGCACCGCGCTGACGCGCAGCGGCGGGACCATGCGGTTGCGGACGGCGATGAAGGGCTGTGCCTCCTCGATCAGGCCGAGATGACCGCAGCAGCTGATCAGCGTGTTGTAATGGCCGGAATACTCGGAGAAGGCGGCGATCGAGGCGCGCAGCTGCGGCAACGCCTCCGCGAATCGCCGTGCGCCGAGCAGCGCCAGGCCATGGGTGGCCGTGTAGAAGCCGGCGAAGCTGTCCATCGGGCTCATCCGCACGGCCTTGCCGGTCGCGGCGATCGCCTCGTCGAAATGGCCGGCCCGCAGCAACGCCCAGCCCAGGACCGTATGGCCCAGCGCGAAGCTCGGGTTCAGCTCCAGCGTTGCGCGCAGCTCCACCAGCGCCTGGGCATGCTGGCGCGAGGTGCTGAGGCAGAGGCCGAGCATCATCCGCCCCCATGGCTCGGAGGGATCCAGCGCCGCGGCCTCCTCGGCGTGGCGCATCGCCTCGCGGTGGCCCTCCTGCCGGTCAGGCCACCAGTAGAGATGCGTCGCCCACCAGACCGCCCAGGCCAGGCAGGCATGCGCGCGGGCATAGCCGGGATCGAGCGCGATCGCCTGCGCCAGCAGCGCGCGCGCCTCCTCGTTCTGTTGCCGCCCGACACGCATGATCAGGCCCATCGCGCGCACCACCAGCCCCCAGGCATCCACGCTGCCGGGCGGGCGGCGCGCGGCGCGGTGGCCTTCCTCGGCGTAGAGATGCGGCTCGATCGCGGCGACCACGCTCTGGGTGATCTCGTCCTGCACCGCGAAGATGTCGCCGATCTCGCGGTCGAAGCGCTCGGCCCAGATGTGCTTGGCGGTATCCGCCTCCAACAGCTGGGCGGAGACGCGGATGCGCCCGGCGGCGGTGCGCACGCTGCCTTCCAGCAGGTAGCGCACGCCCAGCTCCTGCCCGACCTGGCGCACATCCACCGCGCGGCCCTTGTAGGTGAAGGTGGAATTGCGTGCGATCACCAACAGCCAGCGCAGCCGGGAGAGGTCGGTGGTGATGTCCTCGGTGATGCCGTCCGCCAGGTAGTCCTGCGCCGGGTCGGCGCTCATGTTGGTGAAGGGCAGCACGGCGATGGAGGGGCCCTCGGCCAGCGGCGAGGGCGCCGGCGCGGATGGCGCCGAGCGCAGCGCAAGCCCCGTCGCACCCTCCACCACCGCCAGCGTGCGGTCGGAGAAGAGCCCGGTCAGCAGCTTGTCCACCGTCGACTTGCCGAGCCTGGTCCGGTGCGCGAACTCCTCGCGCGAGATCCGCTCCCGCGCGATGTAGTCGCGGATCAGCCCGGCCACCCGCTTGCTGTCGTCCATCAACCCCGCAACTCCCACAGTGGGAGTCTGCCCGAAAACCCGCCGCGCCGACACCTCCTGCGGCGGCCTGCGCGCCGCCTCAGGGACCGCGCACGCCGATCACCTGTTCGCGAGGTCGGCGAGCACCGCCGTCAGCACGCGCGCGCCGGCCGCAAGCTGGGACGGCTCGCTGTATTCGCTGGGGTGGTGGGAGACGCCGCCGCGGCAGGGTACGAAGATCATCCCCGTCGGGCACAGCGGCACCAGGAACTGCGCGTCGTGGAATGCGCCGGAGGTCATGCGCAGCGCCTTCAGCCCCAGCGCCGCGGCGGCCCGCTCCACCGCATCCGGCACCAGCGGATCGAAGCGCGAGGGCAGGGCGTGGAAGCGCTCCGTCACGGTCGCGGTGCAGGTCCTGAGCGCACCCTGCACCACGCCTTCGATCGCGTCGCCGCGTGCCAGCAGCACCGCCCTGTCCGGATGGCGCAGGTCGATGGTGAAGCGCACGCGGTCGGCCACCGTGTTGGGGGAGTTCGGGCTCACCTCGATGCGGCCGACGGTGAAGCGCAGCACGTCGTCCGGATCGTGGGTCAGCTCGTTCAAGGCGGCGATGGCGCGCAGCATGTCCTGCACCGCGTCCTTGCGCATCGCCAGGGGCGTGGTGCCGGCATGGTCGGTGCGGCCGAAGATCTCGACCAGGAACCAGCGGCTGCCCTGGATGCCGTCCACCACGCCGATGTCGAGGCCGCCCGATTCCAGCCGCGGTCCCTGCTCGATATGCGGCTCGACATAGGCGAAGGGGGCGACGCCATCCACCACGCCGAGGCCGCGGCGCGGAATGTCGGCTTCCAGCGCGAGATGCTGGCGCAGCGCCGCGGCGAAGGTGACGCCGTCATTGTCGGCCACCGCGTCCCAGGCATCGGCGGGCTTGAAGCCGGCATAGGCCATGGAGCCCATGCAGCCCGGCGCGAAGCGGCCGCCTTCCTCGTTGGTCCAGGCGACCACCTCGACCGGGCGTCGCGTGGCGATGCCGGCCTCGCGCAGCGCCTGCACCGCCTCGAGCCCCGCGAGCACGCCCCAGATGCCGTCGAAGCGGCCGCCATTCGGCTGGGTGTCCATGTGGCTGCCGGCCAGCACCGGGGCGAGGCCGGGCTCCGTCCCCTCATGCCGCAGGAACAGGTTGCCGATCGCATCCACCGAGACGCCGAGCCCCAGCGCCTCCGCCCAGGAGATCAGCAGCCGCCGCGCCTGGCGGTCGAGGTCGGTGAGGCAGGCGCGGTTCACGCCGTCGCCCGGGATGGCGCCGAGCTGCGCCATCTGCATCAGGCGGTCCCACTGGCGCGCCTCGCTGACCGCCGCCACCGCATTGGGGGCCACGCCGGCACTCATCCTGCCGCTCCCGTTCGTCTCAGCGCGCGACGATCGACAGGCCGAGCCGCTGCGCCGCCTGCACCGGCCCGCCGGCCGAAAGGCTGCCCATTTCCGAGAAGGCGAGCGGCGCCGGCGGGCGCAGCGTGATCTCCAGCGTGCCGGGCTGGCGGATGAAGCTGGCGATCGCCTGGCGCATCGGCGCCATCGGGTCCGCGCCGGGCGCCGGGGCGGCCTGCTGCGCGGCGCCCTTGGACGGCGCCACGCTGCCCTTCGAGGGCGCCGGCGGCGGGCCGCCGCGCTGGCCGCGCTGCGGCCGCTCGCCCGGCATCGGCATGGCGAGCGCCATCTGCGCCCATTGCTCGCGCAGCCGCGCCTCCGGCATCCGCTGCTCGCGTGCCTGGCGTGCAAGCACGCGGCCGAGCAGCCCCTGGTCGCGCAGCGCCAGGGTCAGCCCCGCCAGCCGTGCCTCGGTGAGCTGCGCCGCGGTCGCGTCCGGGTCCACCGCCGCGCCCTCGGCCGGCAGTCCGGGGATGCCGTCGACCTGGGCCGCGAGGCTCAGCGAGCCGGCCTGCTCCCAGCCGATGCGGAAGGGGGCGACGTCCAGCCGTCCGCCGGCGCGCGGCGCGGTGGCGCGCAGCTCCAGCCCGCCGGCGATCTCCCGGTAGCCGAGGGCCTCCAGCCAGTCGGCACTGCCGGCGGGCGGGACCACGCGCAGGCCCTCGGCCGCCATTCCGCCGCGGGCGATACCCTCCTGCAGACTCCCTTCGGTCAGCAGCCGGGCGAGGGTGAGCACGGGCTGCCCCTCCCAGCTGGCCTCCAGCCCTTCGAGAAGCACGCGCTGCGGCGTCCCCGGCTGCGGGTCCGGCACCTGCACGCCGCCCATCACCGCCTCCAGCGTGCGCGCCGCATCCATGCCGGAGGCATCGAAGCGGGCGAGGCTGAACTCCACCGCACCCAGGCTGCCCGCCGGCGTGGCAAGCTGCAGCCGCTCCACCGCCAGCGAGGTCACGCGGCCCGGCACCCAATCCCGCAAGGCCAGGCGGCCGACCCCCATGTTGACCGAACTGCCGGGATCGCGCAGCGCGGCGTCTTCCACCGCGATGCGGCCGGCGCGGAAGGCCACGGCGTCGAAATCGCCGGCGCGCATCGGCAGCGTCACCGACGCCAGCTCCACCCGGCCGAGGCGCATCATCTGGCCATCCGCCGCACGGTCGCGGAACTCGAAGCCGTTGAGCAGCCCGGCGCCGACAGCCTGCGGCGTGAAGTCCCGCACCTCCAGCCGCTCCAGCCGCAGCGCGCCCTTGGCGGGGTCGTCCATCCGCACCGCCTCGACCTCCAGCGCCTCGAAGCTGAGGTTGGTCATGTCGAGCGCCTTGCCTTCCACCGGCACCGGCATGCCCGCCAGCAGCACGCGTGCCACCTGGCCGGTGGCGCCCTCGGCGCCGCGATAGACGCTGCGCAGCAGCTCCGCCCGGCCGATCCGCGCCTCGCTGACCTCGGCCAGCCGCAGTTCGGGCACGGTGAGCTGGTTGGGGCCCTGGGTGAGCACGACATTCGTCAGCGTGGCGTGGCCGCTCACGGGGTCCACGCTGCGACCGCCGATCTCCAGCCGGCTGTCCGGGCCGAGTGCGGCACGCAGCCGCGCGATGGCCGAGTCCAGCCGCCGCTCGGCCTCGGCCTGCGCGAGCGCGCCGGCGCCGACGACCGAGAGGACTCCCACGAGGGCAAGGCCTGGCAGGCGGGTGCGCATGATTCGCTCCATGGTTGAGGCGGGCATCCTAGGGTCGGCCGCGTCCGGCGTCGAATCGCCCCGCGCGCCGCGCATCAACCTGGCGTGCCATGCCGCCCTTGTGGCGGGCGGGCCGGGAGGCGATTGTTGCAGCGCAACCTGCCACGCCGCGCGGGCGCCCGCCGCGCCGAAGGACCGGGACCCGGATGGACCTCGCCTACCTGGCCGACTGGGCCAACCTGCTGATCCGCTGGCTGCACCTGATCACCGGCATCGCCTGGATCGGCACCAGCTTCTACTTCATCGGCCTCGACAACCAGCTCGACCCGCCGCGCAACGGCAACCCGCGCGTGAAGGGCGAGCAATGGTCCATCCATGGCGGCGGCTTCTATCACAAGCAGAAATACGCGGTGGCGCCGGAGCGCCTGCCTGAGAAGCTGCACTGGTTCAAGTGGGAGGCCTACTGGACCTGGATCAGCGGCTTCTCGCTGTTCGTGCTGATCTACTGGGCGAATGCCTCGACCTACCTGGTGGACCCGGCGGTGCTGGACATTCCCGCCTGGGCGGCGGTGGCGATCAGCGCGGCGATGCTGGTGGGCGGCTGGGTGATCTACGACCTGCTCTGCCGGTCGAAGTTCGGCGAGAACGAGAAGGGCCTGTCGCTGGCGATGGTGGCGTTGCTGGTGGCGTCGGCCTTCATCGCATGCAAGATCTTTTCCGGCCGCGGCGCCTTCCTGCAGGTGGGTGCGATGACCGGCACCATCATGGTGGCGAACGTCGCCATGGTGATCATCCCCGGCCAGCGGAAGATGGTGGCGGCGATGCAGGCGGGCCGCGAGCCCGATCCGAAATACGGCCGCTGGGGCAAGCAGCGCAGCGTGCACAACACCTACCTGACGCTGCCGGTGCTGTTCCTGATGATCAGCCCGCACTACCCCATGACCTGGGGCGGCGAGTGGAACTGGGTGGCGCTGCTGGCCATCACGCTGGCCGGCGCGCTGGTGCGGCAGTTCTTCGTCGCCCGCCAACTCGGCCGCAACCAGCTGGCGCTGCCGGCGGTGGCGGCGGTGGTGGTGGTCGGGATGATCCTGGCCCTCGCCCCCGCGCGCGGGCCGCAGCTCGCCGAGGGCGATGCGCCGACCTTCGCCGAGGTGCATGCGATCACCGCGGCGCGCTGCGCCGCCTGCCACGCCGCGCGGCCGACCGACGAGGCCTTCGCCGCGCCGCCGAAGGGCGTGATGCTCGAGACGCCGCAGCAGCTCCGTCGCTGGGCGCCCTCCATGCGCCAGCAGGTGGCGACCGAGGCGATGCCGCCCGGGAACGTGACCGAGATCACCGAGGATGAGCGCGCGAAGCTGCTTGCCTGGATCGCCGCCGGAGCGAGGACGGATTGACCATGGCGAGGCCCTCGGCGCTGACCACGCACATCCTCGACACCGCCGCCGGCGCGCCCGCCCAGGGGGTGAAGGTGGAGCTGTGGCGCATCGATCCCGCCGGCGCGGTGAAGGTGACGGAGCGGCGCACCAATGCCGATGGCCGCACCGACACGCCGCTGCTGACGCCCGACGATTTCCTCCCCGGCCGCTACGAGCTGCGTTTCCATATCGGCGCCTATTTCGGCGGCGGCGGCTTCCTGGACGTGGTGCCGATCGCAGTGCGGCTGGAGGCCGGGCAGGGGCATTACCACGTGCCCCTGCTCTGCTCGCCCTGGTCCTACGCGACCTATCGCGGGAGTTGAGGCGGTCCGATGACCGGAGGGCCGCCAGGCCCGCAGGTCTGAATCGGCCCGCAAGATGCAGGCCTATTCCGCGGCGCGGATGCCGGTGCTCTGCACCAGGTCGCGGAACTTCGCGCTCTCGGCATTGGTGAAGGCGGTGAAGGCGGCGCGGTCGCGATAGCGGATGCGCTGGTTCACCCGTGCGAAGCCCTCCACTACCGGCTGCGCCTGCATGGTGCGCGCGCAGGCCTGCTCCAGCCGTGCCAGCGTCGCATCCGGCGTGCCGGCCGGCGCGTAGAGGCCGGACCAGATCGAATAGACGATGTCGTGCCCGCTCTCCCGCAGCGTCGGCGTCCGGGGGAAGTCCGACAGGCGCTCCTCGGTGAAGGTGGCGATCGGGTGCAGGTCGTATTGGCGGATCAGCGGCGTCTGGTCGGCGAACAGCTGCACCTGGCCCTGCTGGAAGGCCAGCATCACGTCGCCCGAGCCGCGGAACGGGATGTGGTTCATCCGCACCCCCGCGCTCTGCGTCAGCGCCACCATCACGATGTGCGGGATGGTGCCGGGGCCGGTGGAGGCGAAGGGCACCTCGCCCGGCTTCGCCCGCGCCGCGCCGATCACGTCCGCCACGGTGCGGAAGGGCGAACTGGCCTGGGTCATCAGCACCACCGGGCTGTCCGCCACCTGGCAGACCGGCGCGAGATCGGCGGTGCGATAGGGCAGGTTGCTGCGGAAATGCGGCTGGATCGCCACCGGCCCGGCCGGCGTCAGCAGGATGGTGTTGCCATCCGGTCGGGCGCGGGCGACGTTGTTGGCGCCGATGGTGCCGGCGGCGCCGCCCTGGTTGTGGATCACGACATTGGTGCCGAGCGCCTCCGCCAGCACCGGCTGCATCAGCCGGGCGATGATGTCGGTGGCGCCACCGGCCGGGAACCCGATGACCAGCGTCGTCTGCGCCGCGGCGGGCGTGGCAAGCGCGAAGGTGGCGGCGAGCGCGGCCGCCATGGCTGTGCGCAACATGAACGTCTCTCCCTTCGGCCCGGCTTGTCCGCCCGGGCGCCGGCGGGCAGGCTAACGGCCACACTGGCCGCCCGTCCATCGCGGCCTGGTTCAGCGGAGGGAACGTTGCAATGCCGGTGACCGGCGCCGACTGGCTGGCGGCAAGCCTTGCCGCATCAGGCCAGACCCATGTGTTCTTCGTCGATGCGGTGCTGCGTCCGACGCTTCTGGCGCTGTCGCGCCATGGCGTGAAGCCGGTGCTGGCGCATACCGAGAAGGCGGCGGTCTACATGGCCGATGCCTATGCCCGGATCGCCGGCCGGCCGGGGATCGTGGCGGCGCAGTCGGTGGGCGCGGCGAACCTCGCCTCCGGGCTGCAGGATGCCTTCCTGGCGCGCACGCCGGTGATCGCGATGACCGGGCGCAAGGTGACGGCGCATCAGCACCGCAATGCCTACCAGGAAGTGGCGCATGCGCCGCTGTTCCAGCCGGTGACCAAGTTCGCCGCCGAGGTCGCCGACGCCGCCGACCTGCCGCGGCTGCTGCGCCAGGCCTGGGCGGCGGCGGCCTCGGTGCCGACGCGCCCAGTGCATCTGGACCTCGCCGGCCTGCAAGCGGAGGTGATCGAGCAGGGCAGCGTGGCGGCGCCGCCCGCCGACCTCTCGGCGATGCGCGTGCCGCGGCATCGGCCGGAAGGCGATCCGCAGGCGGTCGCGGCCGCGGCGGCGGCGCTCGCCGGCGCGAAGCGGATCGTGGTGGTTGCCGGCGACGGTGCGGCGCAGTCCGGCTGCGGCGCGGAGCTGCTGGCGGTGGCCGATGCGCTGGGCGCGCCGATCCTCACCACGCTCGGTGCGCGCGGCCTCGTGCCAACCACGCATCCGCTGCATTGCGGCGTCGTGGGCAGCTACTCCGCGCCGCCGGCCAATCGCATCGCGCACGCGGCCGATCTTGTGCTGATGGTGGGCTGCGACACCGGCGACCAGATGACGCATCACTGGCGGGTGCCGGCGCCCGGCACGCGCATCGTGCAGGTGGATGCCGATCCGCTGGAGTTCGATCGCAGCTACGCCGCGGAGCACGCCGTGCTCGGCGATCCGCGCGCCGTGTTGGCGGCGATGGCGAAGCTGGTCGAGAAGCGGCGCGACCGCTCCTTCCTGGCGGAATCGCAGGCGCTGATCGCCGCCTGGCGTGACGAGGTGGCGCCACGCCTCGCCTCGGCGGCGGTGCCGATGGACCCCGCGCGGCTCTGCGCGGAGCTCTCGGCCGCGCTGCCGCCCGATGCGATCCTGGTGGCCGACACCGGCTATTCCGGCATCTGGACCGGCACGCTGGTGGAGTTCGACGGCGCAGGCCAGACCTACCTGCGCGCCGCCGGCTCGCTCGGCTGGTCCTTCCCCGCGGCACTCGGCGCCAAATGCGCCGCCCCGGACCGCCCGGTGGTCTGCTTCACCGGCGACGGCGCCTTCCACTACCACCTGGCGGAGCTGGAGACGGCGCGGCGCCTCAGCCTCGCCGTGGTCGTCGTCATCAACAACAACCGCGGCTTCGGCCAGGGCTGGCCGAATGTCCGGCGCATGGCCGGCAACGACAACGCCGCCGCCGCGGAGCTGCTGCGCTTCGGCGAGACGGCGGATTTCGCCGCCATCGCGCGTGGCTTCGGCGTGGAAGGCGTGACGGTGGAGACGCCGGATCAGATCGCTCCCGCGCTGCGCGCGGCACTCGCCGCCAATCGTACCGTCGTGCTCGATGTGCGCACCGACATCGAGGCGCGCGCGCCCGAAGCCTCCATCCCTGGGGAGAAGTGAGAGATGGCCATCAAGGTCGCGGTGCTCGGCGCCGGCACGATGGGGCACGCGCTGGCGCTGGTCTATGCGCTGGGCGGGCATGAGGTGCGGCTGACCGACAATTCCATGGCGATGCTCGACAAGGCCGGCGAGCTGATGGAGACGGCGCTCGCTTCGCTGGTCGAGGCCGGGGAGGCGCCTTCGGGCTGCACCGCGGAATGGCTGCACGGCCAGGTGACGCGCCTGCCGGTGCTGGCCGAGACGCTGGAGGACGCGGACCTGATCGTCGAGGCGATCGTCGAGAACCCTGACGCCAAGCGCACCCTGTTCGAGGAGGTGGATCGCATCGCGCCACGCGACGCGGTGATCGCCTCCAACACCTCCTACCTCGATCCCTTCCCGCTGATCCCGGAGCGGCGGCAGTCGCGATCGCTGGTCATGCACTGGTACACGCCGCCCTACCTGGTGGACCTGGTGGACATCGTCGGCGGCCCGCGATGCGAGAAGGCGATCGTGGACTGGGCTGCGGAACTCGTCGCCGCGATGGGCAAGGTGCCGCTGGTGATGCAGAAATTCGTCCCCGGCTACATCGCCAACCGCATCCAGTCCGCCATCGCCGCCGAGGTCTATCGCCTGCTGGACGAGGGCGTGGCGACGCCCGAGGAGATCGACACTGCCGTGGTGCACGGCCTGGCGCTGCGGTTGCCGATCGTCGCCATCATGGCGAAGGCGGACTTCACCGGCCTGCCGCTGCTGCAGCACGCGCTGCGCAACGCGACCTACCAGCCGCCGCCGCCGCGCAGCAACAGCGACACGCTCGACAAGCTGCTGGCGGCGGGGCGCACCGGCGTGATGGCGGGTGCGGGCTACTACGACTGGGACAAGGACACCGCGAAGCTGATGGCCGCGCGCGACCGGCGCCTGATGGCGCTGAAGAAGGCGCTGCGCGAGATCGGCACGATGGCGGGTTCCACGCGGGTGCAGGAGTAGTCCGGAATGCTGACTTACGACCTGAAGGGCAAGGCTGCGCTGGTCACCGGCGGCGCCTCGGGCATCGGGCTCGCCACCGCCACCATGCTGGCGAAGAGCGGCGCGGCGGTGGCGATCAATTTTCTCGCCGACGATCCGCGCGGGCCGGAGGCGGTGGCGAAGCTGCATGCGATGACCGGCGCGCGCATCCTCCCCGCACCCGGCAACGTCGCCGATGCCACCGATTGCGCGCGGATGGTGGAGAAGGCCGCCGCCGATCTCGGCCGGCTCGACTACCTCGTGAACAATGCCGGCACGCCCGGCACCAGCACCAGCGTCGCGCCGCACGAGCTGGATCGCTTGACGGAAGCGCTGTGGCACACCGTGATCGAGGTGAACCTGCTCGGCGTGTTCCGCTGCGCCAAGGCTGCGGCGCCGGCGCTGAAGGCGGCGCATGGCGCGGTGGTGAACATCGCCTCCATCGCCGGCATCAATTCGCCCGGCTCCTCCATGGCCTATGGCGCGACCAAGGCGGGCGTGATCAGCCTGACCAAGAACCTCGCCCGCGGCCTGTCGCCGGAGGTGCGGGTGAACGCCGTCGCGCCCGGCGCCGTGGATTCCACCTGGATGATCGAATGGACGCCGGAGCAGCGGAAGCACAGCATCGAGAACGCCCTGCTCAAGCGCCGCTGCACGCCGGAGGACATCGCGGAAGTGGTGGTGTTCCTGTTGGCCGGCGCGGCAATGGTGACGGGGCAGACCGTGGTGGTGGATGGGGGCCTGACCACCTGAGCGACATCGCCTCGCCCTGCGTGAAGCGTTGCGCGCTGGATGCCGCTGGCGCGCTTTGCACCGGCTGCTTCCGCACGCTGGACGAGATCGCCGCCTGGCCCTACGCCGATGCGGCGGCGCGGCGCGCCATCGTCGCGCGTGCCGCGCGCCGCCGCCCAGAAGCCGGAGATTCACCCTGATGCCGCAAGTGGACACCGCCCGCTTCCTCGCCGACCTGCATGAGCTGCGGAAGATCGGCACCTTCAAGACCGGCGTGCATCGCCCGACCTACTCGCCCGAGGACATGGAAAGCCGCCGCTGGCTGATGGCGAAGATGCAGGAGATCGGGCTGGAGCCGGTGATGGATGGCGTCGGCAACGTCATCGGGCGCCACAAGGGCCCCGGCCCGCATCTGCTGGTCGGCAGCCATATCGAGAGCCAGAACGAGGCCGGCTGGCTGGACGGCGCGCTTGGCGTTGTCGCGGGGCTGGCGCTGGCGCGCGCCGGCCTGCCGGTGGATGTCGCCGCCTGGGCGGATGAGGAGGGCCATTACGGCGGCTTCATCGGTAGCCGCAGCTTCATCGGCGAGCTGGAGGAGGCGGAGATCGACCGCCTCGCCAACCGCTACCACGGCAAGCCGCTCCGCCAGGCGCTGCGCGAGGCCGGGCTGGAAGGGCGGCCGCGCATCCAGTGGGAGAAGGGGCGCCACAAGGGCTTCCTCGAGATCCATATCGAGCAGGGCACGCAGCTGGAAAGCGCGGGCCTGCGCGTCGGCGTGGTGACGGGCATCGTCGCCATCCGCCAGTGGAAGCTGGTCTTCACCGGCATGCAGGACCATGCCGG
Source organism: Falsiroseomonas sp. (assembly GCF_041690465.1). Taxonomy (GTDB): domain Bacteria; phylum Pseudomonadota; class Alphaproteobacteria; order Acetobacterales; family Acetobacteraceae; genus Falsiroseomonas. The sequence continues at coordinate 351,483 of NZ_JAWLHG010000002.1, forward strand.
CGGCACCACCATGGCCGAGCGCAGGGATGCCGGTCTCTCCGCCGTGCGGCTGCTCGCCGAGATCGACCGCAACTTCCCGCTGGTCTGCGGCCCGCGCAGCACCTGGACGACCGGACGCATGACGCTGGAGCCCGGCGCCGCCTCCATCATTCCCGGCCGCGCCGAGGTGCTGTTCCAGCTGCGCGACGTGGAGGAGCCGATCATCGCGCGCATGGAGGACCGCCTGCGCGCGCTGGTGCAGGAGAGCAACCGCCGCGAGAAATGCCCCTGCGCACTGGAGGCGGTGAGCCTCTCCACCCCTGCACTCTGCGACCCGACGATGCAGCAGGCGCTTTGCGAGGCGGCGGAAGCCAAGGCGCCCGGCGCCTGGCAATCCATGCCGTCCGGCGCCGGGCACGATGCGCAGTATCTCGCGCGCATCATGCCGGCTGCGATGCTGTTCACGCCCTCCATCGGCGGCATCAGCCACCATTGGGCGGAGGACACCAAGGAGGAAGACCTCGCGCTTGGCGCCGAGGTGCTGGCCGAGGGCGCGGCGCGCTACCTCGCGGCGTAGATCGTCCAGCCCGCGCAGAAGGCCGGCAGCATCCGGCCTTCGAGCAGCGCCGCGACGGCAGGGTCGGGCTCGCGCGGCGGCAGCGCCGCCACCGGCGCCGAGACCAGCAGCAGCCCGGCCAGCGCCGCGGCGACGGCGCCGCCCGCGCTGCCACCCGGCCGGCGCAGGAACAGCCAGCCGATCGCCAGACCGGCGATGCCGAGCGCCACGAAGATCATGTCCCAGGCGAGCGGGTTCGCCACGTCGATCCGCGCGCGGTGCATCTCCAGCACCCAGTGGATGAGCCCAACATCCAGCAGGTGCCAGGCGCCAAAGCCGAGCGCGGCCCAGCCGGCGAGCAGACGTCCCGCACCGGCCTCGCCCGCCACCCCGCGCCGGAGCCAGAGCAGCCACAGCCCGGCCGCGGCGATGGCGTAGTGCGCGGCGTGGAACAGCCCGTCCCACAGCACCTGGAACTCCAGCGTCTCCGCCGGCGCCCAGAGCGAGAGCAGGTGATGCCATTGCAGGATCTGGTGGAACAGGATCCCGTCGAAGAAGCCCCCCAGCGCGAAGCCGACCAGGAAGGCGGGGGTGCGTAGCGGCCGCGGCATGGGGCGGCAACGCGCCGCCCCATGCCGCGTTTGTTGCGCCCGAGGGGCTGGTGCGGGCGGCTACTGCGCCCGGATGTTCGCGGTGCGCACGACCTCGCCGAACTTCGCGTTCTCCGCCCGCATGAAGGCGCCGAACTCCGCCGCGCTGCGGGGCGTCACGCGTGCGCCCTGGCTCGCCACGCGCTCGGCCATCGCCGGGTCGCGCATCACCTTCAGCGTCTCCGCCTCCAGCTTCGCCAGGATCGGTGCCGGCACGCCGTTCGGCGCGATCAGGCCGAACCAGATCGCCATCTCGTAGTTGATCCCCGCCTCCTTCATCGTCGGCACGTTCGGCAGCGCCGGATGCCGCGACGAGCCGGAGACCGCGAGCGGCTTCAGCGTGCCGTTCTGGATGTGCGGCAGCATCAGCGGCACGCCCTCGAAGGCGACGTCGATCTCGCGCGCCAGCAGCGCAGTGGCGACCGGCGCGGCGCCGCGATAGGGCACATGCGTCAGGTCCACGCCGGCGCGCAGCTTGAACAGCTCGAACGCCAGGTGGGTGCTGCCGCCGATGCCGGCGGAGGCGTAGTTCAGCGCGCCGGGCCGCGCCTTCGCCGCCGCCACCAGCTCCGCCACGGTGGAGACCGGCACGCGCTGCGTCGCCACCATCACGATCATGATCTCGGCGCTGCCGCAGATCGGGGTCAGGTCCGTCAGCGGGTCATAGCCGGCATTGCTGAACAGATGTGGGTTGATCGCCATGGTCGCGGTGTTGGCGATGCCGATGGTCCGCCCGTCCGGCCGCGCCTGCACCACCTCCCGCGTGCCGATCATGCCACCGGCGCCGGCCTTGTTGTCCACCACGACGTTCTGCCCAAGCCCCGCGGGCAGCCGATCCGCCAGCAGTCGCGCCAAGCCGTCGTTGAAGGCGCCCGGCGGGGCGGGCACGACGATCCGTACCGGCCCGTCCTGCGCTCGCGCCAGGGCGGGCAGCGCGAGCGCGCCGCCGGCCGCGAGCAATCCGCGTCGTGTCATGTGCATGGCTCTTCCTCCGTCACGGCTTCATCGCCGCTATATCGTCGAGCGTGGCGCCGAGGCCGAAGCCCGGCGCGTCGCTCGGCACCAGCATGCCGTCCCGCGGCACGGACATGCCGGGGAACAGGCGCGTTTCCTCCAGCGGGATGCCGGGCGCGGTGCCGATGAACATCTCGCCCATCGGCGCGCCGGGCACGGCGAAGCCGAAATGCTGGCCGTATGGCGTGTTCATTCCCGCATGCGGGATCACCGCGATGCCCGCCGCATCCGCGATGGCGTGGATGCGCAGCAGCGCGGTGAGGCCACCGGCCCAGGCGATGTCGGGCTGCAGCACATCCGCCACGCGCCGTGCGGCGGCGTGCAGGAAGGGCGGCGGCATGTACCAGTGCTCGCCGGTGGCGAGACCCATCCAGGGCAGGCGCCGGCGCAGCGCCTCCTGCCCGTCCAGATCCTCCGGGATCAGGCAGTCCTCGATCCAGCGCAGCCCGTAGGGGCGCAGGCGCTCGGCCAGCCGCACCGCGTATTCGACGTCGAGCGCCATCCAGCAATCCAGCATCAGCTCGACATCGCGGCCGATGAGTTCGCGCGTGCGGGCGACGAGGTCCTCGTTCGCGTTCAGCCCCGGCAGCCCGTCGGCCGGACCGTGCGGCAGTGGCAGCTTGGTGGCGCGAAAGCCGAGTTCCATGTGCCAGTCGGTGTCACCGCCCGTTGCATAGACCGGGATATGCGGCCGCGCCGGCCCGCCGATCAGGCGCCACACCGGCTGGTTCAGCAGCTTGCCCTTGAGGTCCCACAGCGCCAGATCCACCGCGCTGATCGCATAGGCAGCCAGGCCCGCCGCGCTGTAGGGCGAGGCCATGCGCGCCATCATGTCCCACAGCGTCTCGGTCGCCATCGCGTCTTCGCCGATCAGCAGCGGCGCGAGGTGGCCTTCGATGGTCGGGATCACCGGGCCGGCATAGCGCGTGATGCCGAAGCCCCATGTGCCGTCGCTGGCGGTCACCAGGCAGCCGACGCCGGGCCAGGAGGGGCGCCAGATGGTGCGATCCACCTTGAACCGCGCATGCCGCGCCATCGGTCCTGCGACCTCGGCCGTGCCGTTCCAGCTCGGCCGCCGCGGCTTCGTCCGCGGCGGGCCGCCGACCAGGTCGCTGCGGATCGGGAAGGCCTGGATCGAGGCGATGGTCGGCATGCGGGAGAGGCTAACGCGCCATGCGCCCCCACGTCACCCCGCACGTCGGCGCAGCAGGTAGCGATGCCGGCCCTCCAGCACCAGCACGCCGCCCTGGTTGTGGACGGTGCTGCGCAGCCCCACCACGCCGGTGGTGCGGTTGGGCGTGAGCTCATCCACTTCGAGGCACGGATAGAGCGTGTCGCCCGCGAAGACCGGATGCAGGAAGCGGCTGGACTGTTCCAGGAAGGCTTTCAGCGAGTCCTCCACCAGATGCGGGAAGATCCCGGCGCCCGCCGCGGTCTGGATCGCCACCTGGTAGCCATGCGCCAGCATGTCCGGCAGCCCGCGCGCGCGGCAGTATTCGCGGTCGTAGTGGATCGGGTGGTTGTCGCCGCTCGCCGCCTGGAAGGCGAGGAAGATCGCCTCCGTCATGGTCCGGCTGGGCAGCGGGAAACGTTCGCCGAGCCGGAAATCCTCGAACCATCGCTGCTCCCGCAGCATGCGATGGGCGCTTGGGTCGAAGGCCGGGTCGCGCTGGCTCACGGTGTCCGGCGCGGTTCGCAGCGCCGCTGCGCCATCGCCAGCTTCGCTTCCAGCATCCGCAGCATGCGCCTCGCGGCCTGGACCTCGCCGGGGAAGCCATCCTGCTGCAGCTTCGCGACGACGAAGCTCTGCCGCATCACGCGGTCCTGCAGGGCGTTGCAACTTTCGCGGTCCGGGGCGTGTGACTGGAGCATGGAGATCCTTCCATCCGTGCCTTCTGGCGAGGCAACGGTGGAATCCGGGCGCATGGCTGGCACCAGCTTGGCGATTTCGTGGCGGGCGTCAGCCGCGCACCTGCACCTCCGCCGGGGTGGGCGGCGTCCATTGCATCTCGGGGTCGAGCGGGTAGATCGGCCGCGGCACCTCACGCCAGGGCACGCGTGTCAGCACCACGGTCGTCAGGCCGGGCACGTCCACCTCGATGATACGGTCGTTGCTCCAGATGTCGTCGAAGCCGGCGCGGAAATGCCCGCGCGACTTCACCACCAGCGCGCGCACCGCACGCAGGTCCACGCCGAGCGATTCCACCATGCGCGGCTCCGCCAGCTGCCGGCGTTGCGTGACCACCGCCACCCGCACGCCGCCGATGCGCAGCAGTGCCGTCGGCCCGGTGGAGACGCTGCGCCCGGCATAGATGCCTCGCCGTCCGACGATGGTGCCGTCGGACAGCGCCTCGACCACCGCTTCCGCCTCGAAGGGCTTGGAGAAGGCGTTGGTCTCGTCGCGGTTGAAGCGGGCGAGGAAACGTGCGCCGAGCCCCTTCGCATGTGCCTCCGCGGCGAGTGCCGGGTCGTTGTGGATGCCGAAGACCGCGCCCTCGACGCCCGCCTTCACGAAGGCTTCCAGGATGTAGGTGGTGTTGCCACGCCCCCCGCCGCCTGGATTGTCGGCGACATCGGCGAACAGCAGCGAAGGCTTCGACGCATCGCGCCCGGCCTCCAGCGCCATGCGCGTGGCGTCCTCAAGGCTGGTGAGATTGGTCACCCACTTCGCGCGGGTGGACCAGATCCAGGCGGCGATGTCGCTCGCGACCTGCTGCGCGCGCTGCGCATCGGTGCGCGTGGTCACCATCACCGACAGCCCGTTCTTCGGCGTGTCGCCCAGCGAGAAGCCCGATACGATGGAGACGTTCAGCACCTCATGGTCGAGGAAGCGCTGCCCGTACGCGATCGCCTCCGCATAGGGGCCGAAGGCGGTGTTCTGGCTGGTCGCGGGCGGAATGAAGGGCAGCTTCACGAAGGCCATGTGCGGCCGCATGCCGCCGAGCATCGCGCGCATGACCGCGGCACATTCCGCGCCGCGCTCGGCCTGGTCCACATGCGGGTTGGTGATGTAGCCGCAGAGCATGTCGGACTGCTTCACCATCTCCCAGGAGACGTTGGTGTGCAGGTCGAGCGTTGCCAGCACCGGCACATCGGGCCCGACGATCTCCCGCACCAGGCGCAGCAGCGTGCCGTCGGGGTCGCGGTCCACGGTTGCGGTCGCGGCGCCATGCAGCGCCAGGAACACGCCATCCACCGGCATCGCCGCGCGGATGCCTGCGGTGATGCGCTCGCACACCTCGTCGAAGGCCGATTGCTCCATGTTGCCGGAGGCGCCGGCGGTGGCGGCGAAGGTGTACACGGGCTCCCACGGCCGGCCGGCATCCATCGCCTTGACGAAGCCCGAGAGACCGGTGGGACCACGTGGCGCGGGTGTCGCCAGGTCGGCTGCAAGCTCGGCGCCCTCAAGCCAGCAGGCAGCCTGGAACTCCGCCTTGGTCGCCACAGGCGCGTGGCCGTTGCTCTCCAGCATGAAGCCGCCGAGCGCGATCCGTGGTGCCTTCGCCATGCCTGTTCCCCCTGCCGGCAAGCCTAGGATCGGAGAGGGTGGCGCGTCCATCCGGCCTGCGGCAGGATGCGCATGACGAGACAGGGAGAGGACGGATGAAGCGCATCCTGATGGCGGCCGCGCTGGCGCTGACGGCGGGCGGGGCTGGGGCGCAGACGCTGACCCTCGGCACGGCGCTGCAGCTCAACACCATGGACCCGCATTTCTTCAACGGCTTCCCCGCCGGCTCCGCCCATCCGCAGATCTTCGAGGGCCTCACCCAGATCGACGAGCAGTTGCAGGTGCGCCCGGCGCTGGCCACCGCCTGGCGCCTGGTGGACGCCAACACCTGGGAATTCGACCTGCGCCAGGGCGTCCGCTTCCACGACGGCACGCCCTTCACCGCGCGCGACATCACCGCGACCTATGCGCGGGTGCCGACGGTGCCGAACAGCCCGGCGCTGTTCACGCCCTTCATCCGCCCGATCAAGGAAGTGCAGATCCTCGGCGAGCACCGCATCCGCATCATCACCAACACGCCGACCGCGACGCTGCCGCTCGACGTCGCGCGCGTGCTGCTGCTGGCGGAGAAGGATGCGAACCAGACCACGGCGGATTTCAACGCCGGCCGCGTCAACGGCACCGGCCCCTACCGCTTCGACGGCTGGCGGAACATCGAGAACCTGGCGATCACGCGCAACGACACCTACTGGGGCGACCGCGCCCCATGGGAGCGGGTGGAGCTGCGCACCATCACCCGCGACCCTTCGCGCGTCGCCGCGCTGCTGGCCGGCGACGTGGACGCGATCGACCTGGTGCCCACCGCCGACAAGGCGCGCATCACCGGAGACCAGCGCTTCCAGCTGTTCAGCGGCCCGGCGGCGGTGGTGCACTACATCGCGCTGGATTCGGCGCGCGCCGAGAGCCCCTTCGTTGCCGGCCGCGACGGCCAGCCGCTGCCGAACCCGCTGCGCGACCGCCGGGTGCGCCAGGCGCTCTCCATGGCGATCGACCGCGAGGCGATCACCCAGCGGCTGATGGAAGGCAGCGCCACGCCGGCCAGCCAGTTCCTGCCGAGCAGCATCCAGGGCACCAGCCCCAATCTGCGCCCGACCCCCTTCGACCCGAACCGCGCCCGCGCCCTGCTGGCCGAGGCCGGCGTGCCGCAGGGCTTCCGCCTGACGCTGCATGCGACGACCGACCGCTACCCGAAGGATGCGCAGATCGCCCAGGCGGTGGCGCAGATGTGGACGCGTATCGGCCTGCAGGCGGAGGTGGCCGGCGTTGCCGGCCAGGTGTTCTTCGGCCAGGCCTCGCGCCAGACCTACTCGGCCTTCATCGCGCAGTACGGCACCAACGAGGCCGGCGAGGGCCCGCGCGCCGTGGTGCACAGCTTCGAGGCCGGGCGCGGCTATGGCGCGGCCAACCGCACGCGCTACTCCAACCCCGAGGTGGACGCGCTGATCCAGGCGGCGCTGAGCGAGATCGACCCGGAGAAGCGGCAGACCAAGCTGCATGCGGCGATCGAGGCGGCGTTCGAGGATGTGGCGATCATCCCGGTCTTCCATCCGTCCTGGGATTACGCGGCGCGGCGCGGCATCCACATCACGCCGCGGCCGGAGCGTCGATTCAATGCGCTGATGATGCGGCCGGAATAGCGCCGGCGCGCCTGCGGCTCAGCCGCAGGCATGGAAGCCGCCCCCCGGCAGCGGTGCGAGGTCCAACACGCCGAGCACGCGGAAGCCGCCGCCGGCCGGCTCGATCACCAGCGCCGCGCCCTCCGGGAAGGCGCGGCCGCCCACCGCCTGGCCGGCGACCATGATCGCCGGAGTGCGGTGGCCGACCAGCACGCGGTTCGCCCCGCGCGGCACCGGTTCGGAGAACAGGCGGCGATGCTCCGCCAGCACCCAGGCCAGGCGGCCGCCGGCGTAGTCGTCGGCCAGCAGGCTGTCGGTGACGAGCACATCTGCCGCGCCGAAGGCCTGCTCCGCCGTGTCGCGCGCGCGGAAGACCGGCCCGGCCAGTACCGGCCGCGCCACCGGGATGCCGAGCGCGGCCAGCCGCTCCCCGATCCGGCGCGACTGCGCGACGCCCTCGGGCGAGATGTTGCGCTGGCCGGCGCGGTCGCCGATGCGGTAGCTGGAATCGCAGGGCTCGCCGCGCGTGTCGGCGTGGCGGAAGAACAGCACCAGCCCGCCGCCCCGCAGCCGTTCCACCAGCGCCGCGCCTTCGGGTGTGTCCGGCGTGACGGGCGCCAGCCGGTCCTGCGCCGCGGCCGGCGCGGCGAGCAGCAGCAGCGGCAGAAGGTCGCGCCGGCGCAGCCTCATCCGCCGAGGATCTCCAACTTCATCCCGCGAGGATCTCCAACCTCATCCCGCGAGGATCTCCTCGACGACCTCCTGCACCTCCAGCGCCTCGCGCAGCGTCGCCAGGTTCTGCGCCTCGCCGCGGGTCAGCGCCGCCACCTTGTCGAGCTGCCCCTTCAGCACCATCGGCCGCATCTTCTCGTTCGGCAGCGCATCCGGCGCGGCGTGCCAGCCGACATCCACCGCGAGCTTCTCGGCGAAGGACCAGTCGCGCAGCCGCACCGCGCCGCCCTCGCTCTCCAGCTTCCACTCGTTGTGGTCGTCGGCCGTGGTGGTGCCGACAGCGCCTTCCACCTCCACCGGGATGCCGCCGGCCGAGAGCGTGGCGCGGATCGCGGTCTCGGCGCCGTCGCCCCCCGGGAAGGTGGCGTCGCGCGTCACCACCGTGATGGGGCCGAGCTGCCGGCGCGTCAGGAACAGGAAGTGGGAGAGCACCTCGCGCGTGAAGCCGCCCTCCGCGCGCTTCGCGAGCCACCCCGCCGCGCCCTGCTGCCAGCCGCGCGGCCAGGTGGCGAAGGCGAGCCGGATGGAAAGCGACCGCGGCGCCCCCATCCCCTCCCGCCAGGCGGAGAGCTGTGCCACGGCCGGCGAGGACGCCATCGGGAAGTTCACCGCCGCGCGCGCGCCGCGCCGCTCCGCCTCGGCCACGAAGCGCCGCGCGGCGGCGAGGTCGGCGGCCAGCGGCTTCTCCAGGAAGGCGGCCTTGCCGGCGGCAAAGGCGGCCTCGGCATGGGCGATGTGCGAGGATGGCGGCGAGGCGACGTAGAGCGCATCGCAGGCCTCGATGACGGCCGCGGCGCTGCCCAGCATCGGCACCCCCGGCGCGATTTCGGCCAGCCGCGCGGCGGCTTCCGGCGACGGATCCCACACGCCCGAGAGGCGGATCACCGCGGGGTCGTGGTTCAGCGCCGCGCGCAGCAGCCGCTCCCCCATGATGCCGAAGCCGACGATGCCGAGCGCGACCGCCATGGAACCCTCCCTTGCCATGGCGGGGCTTTACCCCGCCGCGCCGCCGCGCGCAGCCCGCCAGGCGAGCACGAACAGCGAAACCGCCGCCAGCAGCCCGGCCGCGCCGAGGAAGGGCAGCGTCCAGCTGCCGGTCGTCATCACCGCCAGCGCAAAGGCGCTCGGCGCCGAGAGGTAGCCCAGGAAGCACAGCATGATCGCGCCGGAGGAGGCCTCCGCCACGCGGTCGGGCGGCGAGACGCGCGCCACCTCGGCCAGGAAGATCCCGTTCCAGGAGGCCGAGGTGAAGCCGCAGAGCATCGCCAGCCCCAGCGCGACCGGCCAGGGAGAGGCCGGTGCCGCCAGCACGAACAGCGCCGCGAGCCCGGCGGCGCAGAGCCCGTGGATCGTCAGGCTGCGCACCGCATCGCCCAGCCGGTCGGCGGCCCAGCCCAGCACCAGGCGCCCGACCACGCCGGCGACCTGCATGGTGGCGAACAGCGCGCCCGCCGTCGTCAGCGCGAAGCCATGCGCCTCCACCAGCCAGGTGACGGTGAAGGAGAACAGGCTGCCCTGCAGCGCGGCAAACGCAAACGCCTGCAATGTCAGCGGCGGCAGCACCGGATGCAGGCGCAGCGTCGTCACCGGTGCCGCCAGCCGGCGCAGGGTGAAGGCCTCGCGGATGCGGAAGCGCGGGTTGCGCTCGGCGTCCAGCTGCGCGCGCATGGGCTGGATGATCAGCGCCGCGCCGGTGGCCAGCACCATTCCCGTCAGCAACGCCGGCTGCCAGCCCCATTGGGCCGCGACCTGCGCCGCGACCACCCCGGCCAGCGCCCCGCCCGCCGGCGCCCCGGCCTGCTTGATGGAGAAGATCAGCACCCGGTGCCGCGGCGGTGCCGTCGCCTGCAGGATGCGGCTGCCCGCCGGCCCGCTCGGCCCATAGCCGATGCCGAGCAGCAGCGCCGCCACCGGCAGCAGCCAGATCTCGCCCAGCGCGGCCAGCGCCAGCGCCGAGGCGCCCGTCAGCACCCCGCATTGCAGCAGCCGCGCCGGCCCGAAGGCGGCCACCAGCGGCGTGCCGAACAGCAGGAACAGGATCGAGCCGAGGATGGTCAGCGAGGAGAAATTGCCCACCATGGCCGCCGGCAGCCCGAGATCGGCGGTCATGCGGGGCGCCACCACGGGCACCACCTGGTTCATGAAGGAGCCGACCGTCTGCATCAGCAGCGCGGCGGCGAGCGGGGCGATCCAGGGGGCGCGCATGGAAGGGCGCAGCCTGCGGCGGCCGCGCGGCCGCGTCCAGCCGGCCCTGGCCTGTTGCTTGTAGAGCAGATTCACGCCTCCGGGCGAGGCCGCCCTCCGGCGATCTGCTCTACCGGCGGAACTTCAGGCTGCTGCCCTGCCGTGCCCAGCGCGCCTCCAGCACGTCCAGGTCATGCGTACCGGAGGGGCGCGCCTTGCTGGGCTGGTCCCGCAGATAGGGCGCGCGCTGGCGCAGCCAGATCTCGTACAGGCGCCGGAGCTCGTCGAGCGGATGGCTGTGGTCGTCCACCCGGATCGAGATGTCGGGGAAATCCTCGGTGGTCGCGAGCACCAGCGCGGCCGATTGCCGGCCCCGCCGGTCGCCGCCCGCCGCATCGCCGGCATCGAGCGCAAGCAGCATCCGCTCTGCCAGCGGAAGCTCGGCATGGGTGACGAAGGAGGCATAGGTGTCGGCCAGCACGGCCGGCCCGGCCAGCATGTTCCCGGCGAAGGAGACGCCCGGCGAGGTGATCTCGCCGCACCACTCCACGCAATTCGCCCCCGTATAGGCGGCGCTGCGGCCGTGCCGGTCCACCGCATGGACCTGGCGGAGCCCCTTGCCCTCGTCACCCACCAGCGCCGCCTCGATCGCGGCGGCGGGGGAGAGGCCGCGCGCCATGCCGTCCAGCACCGCGGGGCCGAGGTAGCGGTTGGTGATGGATTGGGTGGAGACCGCGCCCACGCCCGCCCGCACGAAGGGACAGGACGCGCCGACCGCGAAGGCGCAGGTCGTCACGGCGACCGCGAAGGCACCGGTGGACGGCTCGTGCGCAACAATCGACCAGGTCATCCGCCGTTACGAATCCCGCGACCAACTGGTACTACACCGGCAGCCTCGGTTGCGCGCAAGCGCCTGCCGAAGCATTTTGCAGCCGACGTCCACGTCGAGAGGACATTTCCGTGATTCATCCGTTTCGCCGCCGCCATCTGCTCGCGCTGGCAGGCGGCCTGGCCGCGCCTGCGCTCTGGCCGGCCGGCAGCCGCGCCCAGGCCAGCTGGCCGGACCGGCCGATCCGCCTGATCGTGCCCTTCGGCGCCGGCGGCGCGATCGACACGCTCTCCCGCACCGTCGCGGCCCGCTTTCCGGAGGTGACCGGCGGCCAGACGCTGGTGGTGGAGAACCGCCCCGGCGCCGGCGGCACCATCGCCGGCCTCGCCGCCTCGCGCGAGCGGCCGGACGGGTCGGTGCTGATGATGGCCGATGTGGGGGCCAACACGATCGGCAAGGAGCTGAATCCCAACCTCGCCTATGATCCGATGACCGCCTTCACCCCGATCATCCACCTGGTGAACCTGCCGGCGGTGCTGATGGCGCATCCCTCGGTGACGGCGAAGGACATGCGCGAGGTGATTGCGCAGGCCAAGGCGCAGCCCGACCGCTTCACCTATTCCTCGGCCGGCAACGGCAATGGCAGCCACCTCTTCATGGCGCTGTTCCTGAAGGAGGCCGGCATCCAGATGGTGCATGTGCCCTACCGTTCGGGTGCTGAGATGGTGACGGCGCTGATCCGCGGCGATGCGCAGTTCGGCTTCCCCACCGTCTCCTCCGGGATCGGGCAGATCCGGCAGGGCAATGCCAAGGCGCTCGGGATCGGCAATCCGGAAGGCACGCCGCTGCTGCCCGATGCGCCCGCGATCTCGACCGTGCTGCCTGGCTTCCGGGTGGCGGTCTGGCACGGCATCGTGGCGCCGGCCGGCATGGACCCGGCGCTGGTGCGGCGGATCAACGAGGTGTTCGGCCGGATCGCCGCGATGGAGGCGGTGAAGCAGCGCATCTTCGAGACCCAGGCCGGCACGGTGGTCGGCGGCACGCCCGAGCAATTCGCCGCGCATATCCGCAGCGAGTTCGATCGCTGGGCGCCGATCATCCGCGCCGGCGGCATTCGCACGGAGTAGGGAGCGTTCGGGAACCGGCCGATGGCGAGGCTATCCGTGGACGACATCGCCCGCCGATTGCGGGCGGTGCGCGCTGAGTTGGGGCTGACGAAGCCACAGATGGCGGAGGCGCTCAGCGTTGGTCGGGGCGCCTATTACGTCTGGGAACAAGGTTCGTCTGCGAAGAAGCCGAACTTTCCAGCCGAGGAAGCAATGGTCGAGTTGTGCGAGCAACTGCCAGGACTCACCCTTGACTACGTTTACCGGGGGCGGCTGCAGACGCTTCCGATTATGCTAGGGGTAAGACTGCTGGCGCGCGAAGCGGGGAAGGACCCCGACGAACCCGGCTTCGACCATACCGAAGCGCGTCAAGCATGGGGCGCCTCAATCGCCGAGCAGGTGGATGGCGCTGAGCGCCGTTCCGCGATAGCGGGCCTCATCCGCGCATAGCGGAAACCTTTTCTCGCTCGCAATATGCACTACCCCTTCCGCGCCATCATGCAGATGGCCAGCGCATGGTCCGGCCCGCAGCGGCGGCCGAGCACGCGCGCGGCCTCGACGAATTCCGGATCCTCCTCCAGCGGGCCGAGCGCGCTGCCGGCGCCGGGCATCGCCCAGCCGAGCGAGAGGAATATGCCGTCCATCCGCGTGGGCGCCAGCCCCGCCGCGCGCAGCATCCCGGCCAGTTCCTGCACGCTGACACCGCTCGTCGGCACCGGCAGTGCCAGGCGCCGCAGCGCGCGCAGCGGCAGGCTGTCCTTGTTGGTGGCGGTCACCATCAGCCGCCCCCCGCGCGCCAGCACCCGCGCCGCCTCGGCCAGGGCCGCCGCCGGGTCGGGCAGTGCATCCAGCATGTCGAGCATCAGCGCGGCGTCGAAGCTCGCCTCGGGGAAGCCGAGCCGGGCGGCGTCCATCCGCGCAAAGGCGCAGCCGGGCACCGTCGCGTGCCGCGCCCGCGCGCGGGCCAGCGGGGCGGCGGCGATGTCCACGCCGACCAGCTGCGTCGCCGCGGTCAGCACTGGCGCCAGGCGTCCGCCGCCACAGCCGATATCGAGCACCGAAAGCCCGGCGCCATCGCCGAAGTAGTCGGCGACCAGCCGGTCCAGCTCCTCCTGGAAGGCGCGCTCGCGCAGCGTGCCGGGAACGCCACCCGCGGCGAGCCAGGGGCGCGGCGGAGCCTCGCCCGGCTCGCGCGCCGGGCGCGGGCTGCGCGGGGCGCGCACCACCGGCGCCGCAGCCTCGCCCGAGGGCACCCGCACGGAGGTGACGGCGCCGCCGCCGGCGAAGCTCGCCGGGCCGGGGGTGAGGTCGGGTGGCAGCGCCTCCACGCCCGCCATGAAGGCGCGGACGTGGTCGCTTTCGGTCAGGTCGATAAGGTCGCCGGGCGGCGCGGCGGAGAAGACGACGAAGACCTCGTTGGCGAAGACCGGCACCGTGGCGGTGGCCAGGGCGAGCAGGAAGGGACGCGGGATGCGCGCCAGCTCGCCCTTGTGCACCACCACCCAGTCGAAGCCCTTCGGCGCCTCGCCGCGGGTCTGGGAGAAGCGGATGGCGCGGGGAAAGGCGAAGCGGAAGGGGTCGGGCGCCACCATCCGGTCGGTGGCATCGAGCCGCGCCCGCAGGAAGTCGGCGGTGTCGGCCCAGGCCTTGTCGTCGTGCGGGAAGGACATGGCGGCACTTACGCGCCGCCGTGCCCCCGGATCAAGCCGGGCAGCCGAGCTTGTCGGCCATGTCCATGAAGTCGGTGGCCACCACCTCCCAATCCTGTTCGGCGGCCAGGTCGGTGGTCTGTCCCGGCCCGTGCTCGGTCGGGCGCGCGACGAAGCCGGTCATCAGGCCGCAGCGCCTTGCGGCGGCGAGGTCGCGGTTGTGGGCGGCGACCATCATGCATTCGGCCGGCTCGAGCCCCAGCACCTCTGCGGTGCGCAGATAGGCCTGCGGCGTCGGCTTGAAGGCCTGCGCGACCTCCGAGCCCAGCACCGTGTCCCAGGGGATGCCGGCGCGCTTGGCCATGTTCAGCAGCAGCGCGATGTTGCCGTTGGACAGCGGCGCGATGATGAAGCGCGTCTTCAGCCGCGCGAGGCCGGCGATGCCGTCCGGCCAGGGGTCCAGCCGGTGCCAGGCGCGGTTCCATGCGGCGAGGTCGGCCTCCGGGATGGCGGCGGGGTCGGCGCCGGCGTCGCGCAGCGTCGCCTCCAGGTTCTCCCGGTGCAGCACGTCGAGCCGCTCGAAGGGGCGCTGGCCGGTGCGGACGGCTTCCATCGCGGGCTGGTAGCGCTTGCGCCAGGCCACCGCGAAGGCGACCGGGTCCATCGCGACGCCATGCTTCGCCAGGAACGGCGCCGATTCCCGCGCCACGCCGCTGCGCCAGTCCACCACCGTGCCGAAGGTGTCGAACAGCAGTGCCTTGACCTGCCGCACGCCGCTCACTCCGCCGCCTTCGGCAGGTTGCCGGCGATCTCCGCCCATTTGCGGTCGAATTCCCAGACTTCGGGGAAGCCCATCAGCTCGCACATGCGGCCGAAGCCGTAGGAGGCCTCGGCCGGCAGGTTGTTGGAATGTCCGTCCTGCTTGAGCTGCCCGTAGGCGCGTTCCAGCGCCGCGGCGACGGCGAGGAAGCCGACCGCGGGGTAGATCGCGATGCGGTAGCCCATGGCGTGCAGCTTCTCGGCCGGCAGGATCGGCGTGCGGCCGCCCTCCACCATGTTGGCAAACAGCGGCTTGCTGATCTGCTTCCCGACCTCGGCCATCTCGGCCTCGGATTCCGGGCTTTCGATGAAGATCACGTCGGCGCCGGCCTCGGCGAAGATCTTGCCGCGGCGGATCGCCTCCTCCAGTCCGAGCGAGGTGCGCGCATCGGTCCGCGCGATCACCAGGAAGTCCGGGCTCTTGCGGGTCTCCACCGCGACGCGGATCTTCAGCGCCATCTCCTCGGCGGGGATGACGCGGCGGCCGGGGGTGTGGCCGCATTTCTTCGGCATTTCCTGGTCTTCGAGCTGGATCGCGGTGACGCCGGCGGCCTCATAGCCGGCGACGGTGTGTCGCACGTTCAGCAAACCCCCGTAGCCGGTATCGGCATCGGCGATCAGCGGCGTGCGACAGCCGCGGGCGATGGTGCCCATGCGCCCCACCATGTCCGTGTAGGTGGCGATCCCCGCATCGGCGACGCCCAGATGCGACGCGACGGTGCCGAAGCCGGTGGCGTAGAGCGCCTTGAAGCCCATCCCATCGGCCACCCTGGCCGAGATCATGTCGAACACGCCGGGGGCGAGGATGAACTCGCCGGCATCGAGGGCGCGGCGGAGGCTCGGGTCAGGCATCGGACGGTTCCCGGAAGCGCAGTTTGTGCGTCCAGCCTAGCGCCCTTCGCCGAATGCAAGAAGCCGGCGCGGGGGCCGCGCCGGCTTTCGGATATGTCGGGATGCGGGCCGGGCGGCCCGCAGCGGGTCGGGCCGGCTCAGGCCCGGCGGCGCGTGGCCAGGCCGAAGCCGACCAGGGCGAGACCGAACAGCGCCACGCCGCCCGGTGCCGGCACGGCGACCGCGTCGGTTTCGGCGGTGAAGGTGCTGCGACCGACGGTGAAAGGCTCGAAGACGTCGCCGGCATTGCCCGAGGCGGAGACGATAGGATAGCCGAAGCCGAAGAAGCCCTCGACCAGGTTGCCGGCCGAGATCTGGAAGCCGTCGAAGCAGCTGGCATCCTCGCAGATCGAGATATCCATCGCGCTGCCGTCGAGGGTGACGAGCGCGGCGATGCTTCCACTCAGCCCCTGTGGCTCGCCGAGGATCGCCACGTCGCTCGAACCGACGAAGGTCGCCGGAAAGGCGAAGCTGCCCCCCAACATCACGCTGGTCAGGCCGCTGACGATGAAGGTGTTGTTGTCGGGCTGCAGGTCCCCGACGAGGTCGACCTCGATCAGGCCCTGGCTGGTCTGGTAGCTGAAGCTGAAATTCGCCGCGGACGCATTGGCAGCGAGGCCGAGGGCCAGTGGCAGGGCCATAATGAGCGAACGGAGCATGCCTTTTTGCCTTTGTCGTTCGAGGCGTCTCGCAACGCCGATTCTATCGTCGGTTGAGAGCGAAGCAAACTTGGTGCCACGAAACCGGGAGCTTGTTTTTCAAGGCTTTGCCGGAAAGCTCCCCCTGGCGCCGCTGGCCGTTGTAAAGAATTCCGACATGGCGCCGGGGGGCGCGGAGGGGGATGAGGATGAGCCGATCCGTGATGCTGGTGACCGGCGCAGGCAAGGGGATCGGCGCCGCGGTGGCCCGGCTCGCCGCCGCGCGGGGCCATGACCTGCTGCTCACCTGGGGCAGCGACCGCACCGCCGCAGAGGCGACCGCCGCCGTCTGCCGGGCCGCCGGCGCCGCGGTGGAGCTGGTGCAGGCGGATGCCGCCGACCCCGAGGCCACCGCGTTCGCCTTCGCCGCCTGCGATGCCCGCTTCGGTCGGCTGGACGCCTTCATCGGCAATGCCGGCACCACCGGCCCGGCCTCCAGCTTCCTCGACAGCACCGACGCCACCTGGCAGCGCGTCTTCGCCATCAACACGCTCGGCCTGGCCACCGCCTGCCGGGAAGCGGCGCGGCGGATGGCGGGCTCGCGCGGCGGGCGCGGCGGCAACATCGTCTGCATCTCCTCCCGCGCGCCGGCCTTCGGTGCGCCCTTCGAGTTCATCCACTACGCCGCCAGCAAGGGCGCGGTGGATGCCATGGTGCGCGGCCTGGCCAAGGAACTCGCCGGCGAAGGCATCCGCGTGAACGCCGTCGCGCCGGGCATGATCGACACCGCCATCCATGCCTCCGCCGGCGTCCCGGAACGGGTGGAGCGCATCGTGCCGACAGTGCCGATGAAGCGGCTCGGCACGCCGGAGGAGGTGGCGGAGGCGGTGCTCTGGCTGGCCTCCGACGCAGCCTCCTACGTCACCGGAGCGGTGCTCGACGTCTCCGGAGGGCGCTAAAAGCTTGGCAAGCGGGGCAGCCGCCGGCTATCTCGCGCGGATGCCCACGGCCCGCCGACCCCTGCTCGCCGCCGCCCTCGGCCTCGCCGCCGCGCGGTTCATTCCCGATGCGCGCGCAGCCGCCGGCGGCGCCCCGCCGGATGCGGAGGCGCGCCTCGCCGACCGGCTGCGCCGGCTGGACGCGGACGGGCTCGACCCGGCGCACTACGCCATTCCCGACCAGACGCTGGCCGCCGCCGCGCCGGAAGCCTACCGCGTCGCGCTGCACCGCTCCGCCGCGCTGGCGCTGCACGATCTGCTCGCCGGCCGGGTGCAGGAGTTGCCGGGGCGGCCCGACCTGCGGCGGGACGCCGCCGCGCTCGGGATCGAGCGCTGGCAGGCCGAACTCGCCACCGCCGCCGAGCCCGCCGCGGTGATCGAGCGTGCGTCCCTGCTGCCGCCGGAGGCCGCCGTGCTGAAGGCCGAGCTGGCGCGGGCGAAGCAGTTGGCGCGGCGCGGCTGGGCCACCATCCCGGGGGAGGCGACGATCGAGCCCGGCAGCACCGACCCAGCGCGGGTGCCGGCGCTGCGTGCCCGCCTGGCCGCCGAGGATGCGGCGCTGGCCGCGGCGCCCGATGCCGGCGCGCTCTACGACCCGGCGCTCGAGGGTGCGGTGCGCCGCTGGCAGGCGGCGAACGGGATCGAGGTGGATGGGCGCGTCGGCCGCATCTCCCTCGGCCTGCTGAACCGGCCGGCGACGGAGCGCGTGAACCAGCTCCGCGTCGCGCTCGACATGCGTCGCGCCGCCGCGCCCGAGCCCGGCGGGCGTCGCATCGAGGTCAACATCCCGACCTACCGCCTCTCGGTGCTGGAGGAGGGCCGCGAGATCCTCGGCATGGCAGTGGTGGTCGGCCGCGGCGACCGGCAGACGCCGATGCTGCGCGTGCGGATGACGGCGATCCAGTTCAACCCGCCCTGGGGCGTGCCCGAGCGCAACGCGCGGGAGGATCTGCTGCCGCGCTTCCGCCGTGACCCGCAGGCGATGATGGAGCGCGGCTTCCGCCTGTTCCAGGTGGTCGCCGGCGAGCGGGTGGAGGTGGACCCGCGCGAGGTGGATTGGAGCCAGGTCAACCGCCAGCGCTTCCCCTTCTTCGTCCGCCAGGATTCCGGCGATGCCAATGCGCTCGGCCGCATCAAGTTCGTGATGCCCAACAACGACGCGATCTTCATGCACGACACGCCGGATCGCCATCTGTTCCGCCGCCCCGACCGCGCCTTCTCCTCCGGCTGCATTCGGCTGGAACGGCCGATGGAACTGATGGCAATGCTGCTGGAGGGCACGCCGGGCTGGGACGTGCCGCGCGCGGAGCGCGCGATCGCCAGCCGGGTGACCGGCGCGGTGGGGCTGCGTCAGACCGTGCCGGTGCTGCTGCGCTACGCCACGGTCGCCGTCGAGGCGGGCGGCACCGTGCGGGTTCGCCCCGACATCTACCGGCTGGATGCCGCCTATGTCCGCGCGCTGGACACGCCGCCGGCGGCGCGAATGGCCGATGCCGGGGTGCTGCGCTGATGGCCGGGGCTCCTGGGCATGGCGCGCTCTGCCCGTGCTGCGGCGCCGAGCAGGTCCTGCCGAGGCGCGGCTTCCTCGCCGCGGCGGTGGGCGCGGCCGCCCTTGTTGCTGCGCCGCCGGCGCTGGCGCAGCGCAGCGAGCGCGTGCTGCGGGTCAGGCGCAACTTCACCAATGACAGCTTCTCCGGCGTCTACTGGCGCGACGGCCAGTACGACAAGGAGGCGCTGCGCCAGCTCGACCATGTGTTCCGCGACCTCTCGGCGGCCGAGCTCACGCCGATGGATCCGCGGCTGTTCGACGTGATGGCGACGGTCGCCGAGACGGTGGGCAGCGACGAGCCCTACGAGGTGATCAGCGGCTACCGCACGCCCGAGACCAACCAGCGCAACGCGCGGCGCAGCCGTCGCGTCTCCGAGGTGTCGCTGCACATGTCGGGCATGGCCGCCGATTGCCGGCTGCCGGGGCGGGTGACGATGGAGGTGGCGCGGCAGGCGGCGGACCTGCAGCTTGGCGGCGTCGGCCTCTATCGCCGCGACGGCTTCGTGCACCTGGATTGCGGGCCGGTCCGGCGCTGGTAGTGCTCAGCGTCGGCTGAACGCCCGCGCCGCGAGCGCGGCGCCGGCCAGCGCCAGCACGCTGCCCGCCACCCCGGTCCAGGCCAGCCCCGCCGCGGCGATCACCGCCCCGCCATAGGCCGCGCCGATGCCCTGGCCGCCGAGCGCCACCGCGCCGTTGAGGGCCAGCGCCACGGCCCGATCCTGCGGCGCTAGGTCCACCAGCCGCATCTGCATGATCGGCGCCAGCGCGAACAGCGCCGTCGAGCCGGAGAACACGACCAGCGCCAGCGGCACCGCGTGCCAGCCGGCCGGCGGGAAGGCGAGCAGCAGCGAATAGCCACCGAGCGCCCCGGCCAGCAGCAGCATCAGCCCGCTCGCCAGCCCCGGCCCGCCCGAGGCCGCGCGGCCGCCGACCAGGATGCCGAGGATGCTGCCCAGCCCGATGAAGATCTGGATCGCGCCGATCCCGCTGCCCTCGATGCCGGTGGTCGCGGTCACGATCGGGCCGAGATAGGCGGCGACGCAGAACAGGCCCGAGAAGGCCAGCAGGCTGGTCGCCAGCACCATCAGGATGTCCGCCCGCAGGATCCGCCCCACCGATCCCGCGCCGCCGCGGTCGGTGGAGGGCAGCGGCGG
Organism: Falsiroseomonas sp.; assembly: GCF_041690465.1. GTDB lineage: Bacteria > Pseudomonadota > Alphaproteobacteria > Acetobacterales > Acetobacteraceae > Falsiroseomonas. The sequence continues at coordinate 371,355 of NZ_JAWLHG010000002.1, forward strand.
CAGGCCGACACGCACCGCGACGGCGGCGAGCAGCGAGATCGCGCCGCCGAACACGAAGCAGGCGCGCCAGCCGAACCAGCCGCCGATCGCGGTGCCGAGCGGGATGCCGAAGGAGAAGGCGAGGGTGAGGCCGGCCAGCACGGTGGCCATCGCCTTCGCGCGCTGCGACGGCGGCGCGATCATCGAGGCGGCGACGCCGGGCAGCACGATGGTCACCGCCAGCCCGGCCGCGACGCGCAGCCCGAGCATGGTGGCGAAGTCCGGCGCCAGCGCCGTCGCCAGGTTCAGCACGCCGACCAGGCCGAGGCCGAGCACCAGCAGGCCGCGCCGGTCCCAGCGTGCGGTCAGCGCCGCGGCCGGCGCGCCCGCCAGCGCATAGGTCAGCGCATAGGCCGCGGTGAGCTGCCCTGCCGTCGCCAGCGAGACGCTGAGGTCCGAGGCGAGCGGCGCCAGCAAGCCGGTGAAGGCATAGGCGCCGGTGGCGGAGGCGAACTGCGCCCAGGTCAGCAGCCAAATGCGTCGGTCCATGCGCCCGCATAGGCGGGCGTGGCGCCGGCTGTCATGCAGTCTTCGCCGCGTCCCAGGGATCGGCGAAGCGCAGGCCGGCCTGGCGGAAGGCGCAACCGAGATGGATGGCCGACGCCATGGCGGTGTAGCCGAGCGTGCCGGGCATGCGGTTCAGCAGGCAGGCCAGCGCCTCGCGCCGCGGCCCGCGCTGGGCCAGGGCGGCGATCAGCAGCATCGGCGGCTCCTCGCCGACCAGGCGCGGGCAGAGCGGGCAGCCAAGGGTGAGCGGATGCGCCTCGGCCAGGGCCCGCAGCATCGCGTCCAGGGCCGGCGCGGCGGTTTCGGCCGATTCGGTGGAGAGCAGGCGGCGCAGCGCCGGCACGGTCGGCTCGCGCCGGCGGCAGGCGGCCGCCCAGGCACGGGCGGCGTCGACCAGCAGGCGCTCGGCCTGGGGCAGATCCTCGGGATCGGCGCCGATATAGGGCCAGGCGGGCAGGCCGCGTGTCGCCATGAAAGGGGTCTCCCTGTGCCGTAGCGGGAGATTACTGCAAGTGCGAATGATTCGCAAATCTGGCGTGCGCGCTCCGCGGGTTCTCGATCCTTGCTGGTCCTTCGGCCAGTCTGGCTACATGTGTCCGTTCGGAGGGCATGGACGATGTCGCAGGATCCCCTGTCGTCGCACTACGACAGCGAGGATATCGCGGGCCGTATCCTCGCGGCGCTGCGGGCCGCGCAGGGCGCCGATGTCCCGGTCACGGCGGAGGCGCTCGCGCCGCTCGACCACTTCCATGGCCGCGGCCCGGCCGCGACGACGGAGATGGCCACGCGGCTCGATCCGCAGGAGGGTGAGCGCATCCTCGACATCGGCTCTGGCATCGGCGGCCCGGCCCGCTGGATGGCCGCGCGCTTCGGCTGCCATGTGACGGGTATCGACCTAATGCCGGCCTTCTGCCGCGCCGCGGAGGCGCTGAATGCCGCGACTGGCCTCGGCGCGCGCGTGCGCATCCTTGAGGGCAGCGCGATCGACCTGCCCTTCGCGGCGGCGAGCTTCGACCGCGCCTATTCGCAGAACGTGCTGATGAACATCGCCGACAAGGCGCGTTTCTTCCACGAGGCGCTGCGCGTGCTGAAGCCTGGCGGGCTTTTCGCCGTCTCCTGCCTCGGTGCGGGGCCGGAGGGCGCGCCCTTCTATCCGCTGCCCTGGGCCAGCACGCCGGCTGCAAGCTTCCTCTCGTCGCCGGAGGAGACCAGGCAGGACGTGCTGGCGGCGGGCTTCGAGATTCTGCGGTTCGAGGATCGCACTGAGGCGGCGCTGGCCTCGCAGCGCAAGCTGTTGGAAGGGCTGGAACGCAACGGCCTGCCGGCGCTCGGCTGGCATGTCTTCATGGGTGCGGAGCGGTCGGTGGAGCTGCAGGCCAATACGGCGCGCAGCTATCTCGCCGGCCGACTGACATCGGTGGAGGTGCTGGTGCGCCGGTCGGGCTGAGCTTCTCATCGGAAGTCGCGCGAAGGCGGCATCGCGGCGGCGCTCTTCTTGCCGGCACGCACGGTCGGATCGCGCGGGTCGTGCAGGTTGGGGCTGCGCACCTCGTCGGCATTGGCCAGCACGCGGTCCCAATTGGCATCCTCCAGCGCATGCAAGCCGTCGAGCAGCTTCGACCAGTCGTGCAGCCTTCGCACGACCAGGTGGATGATCGGCACCTCGCTGGTTTCCATCCGCTCGACGCGGCCCTCGGCCAGCACTAGGCGGGCGCCGATCACGGCGGCGCGGTCGCGCGTGACGATGTCGGGGTAGAGGACGAGGTTGGCGGTGCCGAACTCGTCCTCGACGGTGAAGAACACCACGCCCTTGGCGCTGCCCGGCCGCTGCCGCACCAGGACGAGCCCAGGCACCCTGACCCAGCGCCCCTGCCGCGCCGCGTCCAGCGCGCGCGTATCCACGCCGCCGAGCTCACGCAGGCGTGGCCGCAGCAGCGCGAGCGGATGGCGGCGCAGCGAGAGGCCGGTGGCGGCGTAGTCCAGCACGGTTTCCTCGCCGGCGGTTTCGGGTGGCAGTTGCGGTTGCGCGTTGTCCTGCGCCTCGGAGAGCGGCAGCGGGGCCTCGACGCCGGCGGCCTCCCACAGCGCGTGGCGGCGGCCGGGGGCGAGGCTGCGCAGCGCATCGGCGCGGGCCAGCGCATCCATCGCGCCGCGGTCGAGCCGCGCGCGGCGGGCCAGGTCGGGGATGTCGCGGAAGGGGGCTTCGGCGCGGGCGCGCATGATCGCCTCGCCATCCTCCTGCTTCAGGCCGGCGATGAGGCGGAGGCCGAGGCGCAGCGCGGGGGAGGGCGCGACCTCCAGCGTGCAGTCCCAGTCCGACCACACGGCATCCACCGCCCGCACCTCCACGCCGTGCTCCTTCGCATCGCGCACGATCTGCGCCGGCGCGTAGAAGCCCATCGGCTGGCTGTTGAGCAGCGCGGCGGCGAAGGCGGCGGGGTGGTGGCGCTTGATCCAGGCCGAGACATAGACGAGGCCCGCGAAGCTCGCCGCGTGGCTCTCGGGGAAGCCGTACGTCCCGAAGCCCTCGATCTGGCGGAAGCAGCGCTCGGCGAAGTCCTGGCTGTAGCCGCGCGACACCATGCCGCCGCAGAAATCCTCGCGGAACTTCCAGATCTCGCCGGTATTGCGGAAGGTCGCCATGGCGCGCCGCAGCTGGTCCGCGCGGGCGGGCGAGAAGCCGGCGCCGACGATGGCGATCTGCATCGCCTGCTCCTGGAACAGCGGCACGCCGAGCGTCTTGCCCAGCACGCCCTTCAGCTCCTCCGAGGGATACGACACCTCCTCCTCGCCGTTCCGGCGGCGCAGATAGGGATGCACCATGTCGCCCTGGATCGGGCCGGGCCGCACGATCGCGACCTGGATCACCAGGTCGTAGAATTCGCGCGGCCGCAGCCGCGGCAGCATGTTCATCTGCGCGCGGCTCTCCACCTGGAAGACGCCGAGCGAATCCGCGCGGCTCAACATGCGGTAGGTCTCGCGGTCGTCCTGCGGCACCGTGTGCAGCGCGAGAAGCGGGCCGCCGGCGCCGGCGATCAGGTCGAAGCCGCGGCGGATGCAGGTGAGCATGCCGAGCCCCAGCACATCCACCTTCATGATGCGCAGCGCCTCGATGTCGTCCTTGTCCCATTCGATGGTGGTGCGGCCCTCCATCGCCGCCTTCACCACCACCGTGTGCTCCACCAGGGGGCCGCGCGTGATGACGAAGCCGCCGACATGGGTGGCGAGGTGGCGCGGGAAATCCTGGATCTCCTCGGCGATCTCCATCGCAAAGCGGATGCGCGGATCGGCATCGGGGCGCAGGCCGTTGTCGGCGGCGATCTCGGCGAGCGACTTCTCGCCCGCCCCCCAGACGGATTTGGCGATGCGCGCGGTGACGTCCTCCGTCAGGCCCATCGCCTTGCCGACCTCGCGGATCGCGCTGCGCTCGCGGAAGCGGATCAGCGTCGCGGTGATCGCGGCTCGGTCGCGGCCGTAGCGGGCATAGATGTGCTGGATCACCTCCTCGCGGCGTTCGTGCTCGAAATCCACGTCGATGTCGGGCGGCTCGTCGCGCGCGGCGGAGATGAATCGCTCGAACAGCAGGTCGTGCTTGTCGGGTGCGACGGCGGTGATGCCGAGCACGTAGCACACCGCCGAATTCGCCGCCGAGCCGCGCCCCTGGCAGAGGATCCCCTGCGACTGCGCGAAGCGCACGATCTCATGCACCGTCAGGAAATACGCGGCATAGTCCATCTGCGCGATGAGGCGCAGCTCATGCGCGATCTGGCGCGCGACCTTCGGGGCCACGCCATCCGGCCAACGTTCCGCGCAGGCCGCTTCGACGCGCGCTTCCAGCGTCTGCTGCGGCGTGCGGCCGGGATCGAGGATCTCGTCGGGATATTCGTAGGAGAGATCCTCCAGCGAGAAGCGGCAGGCCTTCACCACGCGCAGCGTCGCCTGGAGTGCCTCGGGATGGCGGGGCAGGCGGCGCGCGACCTCCTCGGGCGGCAGCAGATGCGCCTCGGCATTCGCTTCGGCGTGGTAGCCGAGCTCCTCCACCGTGCAGCCAAGCCGGATCGCGCTCAGCACATCGGCGACGCGCCGGCGCGACGCGACGTGGTAGCGCGTGCCGCCTGCGGCGATCAGCGGCAGGCCGATCGCGGCCAGCGCATCCAGCCTGGCCTGGTCGTCGCCGCGGCAGCGATGGTCCACGGCGCAGAACAGCGGCATCGCGAGCCGGTGCTTCAGCGCCAGCGCATCGGCGCGCAGCCGCCGCGCGAAATCCGGCGTGACCTGCGCGGGCGGGATGCACGCCATCACGCTGCCCTCGGCCTGCGCGATCAGCATATCGCGGCTGAGGCGCGTCTCGCCCTTCTCGCCCGCCATGCGCGCTTCGGAGAGCATGCGGGTCAGCCGCGACCAGGCGGGGCGGTCGGTGGGCCAGGCGAGATACTCCGCGCCGTCGTCCAGGCACAGCCGGATGCCCGGCACGTATCGGATGCCGGCCTGCTTCGCCGCCACCATCCCGCGCACCAGGCCGGCGACGGAATTGCGGTCCGCGATGCCCACCGCCGGCATGCCGAGCGCCTTCGCCGCCACCACGATCTCGCGCGGATGCGAGGCACCTTCGAGGAAGGTGAAGTTCGAGAGGGCCCCCAACTCCACAAAAGCGTGCCCGGCGGACATCACAGCCGCCCATGCACATACCACCGCGCCGCCGCCCCGAAGCCGGAGCGGCAGACCCAGAGCCGCGCGCCGGAGGCCAGTTCCACCCGGTAATAGTCGCGACCGGGCCGGTCCGGCCGGTCGCGCCACCATTCGGCTTCCAGCCGCTCCGGCCCCTCGGCGGCGCGCACCCGATGGCCCGTCTCATATCCCCTTGGCCCAAGCCGCAGCAGCGAAGGCGGCGCATCGGGCAGCAAGGCCATCGCACCCACCTCCAGCGGCCGCCGCAGCAGCCGCAGGGGACGCGGCGCGCGCGGCCAGCCCGGCGGGACCTCCACCGTCGTCGTCGCCGAGACCCGCACCGCCTCGCGCTCCGGCCAGTGGCTCGCTGCCGGGGCGAGCCGCCAGACCTGCACGCGCTGTCCGAGCCGGTCGAACAGCCGGGCCAGCTCCTCCGTCTGCCGGACGCCGCCCATGACGCCGCCGAGATACGCCCCTTGGGCGCCGGCCATCTCCTCCGTCACCTCGGCACCGAGCATGAGCCGCTCGAAGCCGAAGCCGGGTTCCAGCCTCTCCAGCCGCTCCGCGAAGAGCCGGCCGAGATGCGCCGGGTCGCGCGAGGCCAGGCCGGTGCCGACCGCCACCTCCTGCACCGCGCCATCCACCCGGTGCGCGCGCAGCACCACCCGCCGCGCACCGCGCCCCGCCTCCACCAGCTTGCGGCAGAGCGCGCGCAGCAGCCCCTCGACCGCGCGGTCCAGGCCCTCCCGCGTGACCAGCGGGTCCAGGAATTCGCGGGCCGCCCAGAGATCGGGCGGCGGGCGGATCGGCGAGATCGGCGCCGACACCTCGCCCGCTGCCTCGTCCAGCGCACGCAGCAGCGCCGCGCCGAAGCGTCGCGCCAGGGGACCGCGCGGCTGCCGCCGCACCTCGCCCACCCGCCGCAGGCCCATGCGGGAAAGCGCGGCCACCACCTCCGGCGCCACCGGCAGGACCGACAGCCCCAGCCCTTCCACCGCCGCCGCCTCGCCGCCCGCCGGCACCACGCCCGCGACACCCGCCCGCGCCAGCGCCAACGCCGCGCCCGGCGCGCCCGCCACCACCCCGCAGGCCGTCACGCCCAGCCGCGCCAGGCCCTCCACCGTGCGCCGCAACAGCGCATCCTCGCCGCCGAAGAGATGCGGCACGCCCGTCACATCCACCACCAGCGCATCGCCACCGGACACCGCCACCAACGGAGAGAAGCGCATCGCCCAGAGCGCCAGCCGCTCCAGCATCGCCGCATCCGCCGCCGGATCGGCCTCCACCACCGCGGCCTCCGGCGCCACCGCCCGCGCATCCGACAAGGCCTGGCCGACCCGCACGCCCGCGACGCCGCCGACGGCCACCACCTCCCGCCGCGACCCGACACCACGCCAGACCAGCACCGGCCCGCGCCCACCCAGCCGCTCCACGGCCAGCCGCGGCAAGGCGAGGGCGAGATGACGGCGGTTGGCGCGAGCTGCCTGCAGGGGGACGCTGTCCCCCTGCACCCCCTGCCAGGAGCCTGAGGCTCCTGGACCTGCATTCCTTTCATGCCCGGAAGGGAGGGGGGCCGAAGTGCCCCCCTCCCTTCCGGGCATAAACGAGCGTGGGGGTCCGGGGAGCTTCAAGCTCCCCGGCGGGGGCGCGGCGGCAGCGCCCCCGCCAACAACCCGAGCCACCGCGTCATCCCGCCCCAGCCCAGGCAG
>NZ_JAWLHG010000003.1:0-366187 GCF_041690465.1 Falsiroseomonas sp.
TCGCCAGACGACGCGTCACCGTCCTCTGGACCATGCTCCACTCGCGCCAGAACTTCGATCCAACCCGAAAAGCCGCTTGACTGGCGCATTACGCAGCCCCCTGCGCAAGTCTCTCGGCGAGCCAGGCCGGCGCCAGCGGCGTCAGGCCGGTGGCCACGTCCATGCCCGTGCCGGCTTCGGTGAAGGCGAGGTCCGCGGCCGCCGCGGCCGCCAGCACGCCACCCAGCCGCCTTGCCGCATCGAGCCGCGTCGGCAGCAGGTGGCGGCAGCCGAGCAGGTGGAAGGCGCGCGCCGTCTCGGCAGCCTCCTCCGCGTCGAGCCCGGCGGGCAGCACCAGCACGGAGGTGCCGCGCGCGGCCTCCGCCAGCGCGGCATGGCGGCGCGCGGCGGCGGAGTCGAAGGGGTCGCAGCCCGGCAGGTCCACCAGCGCCTGCTGCCCCGGCGCACGCCGCGCCAGCGCCTTGGCGAGCGACCCCGGCGAGGAGGCGATGGCCAGCGGCAGGTCCAGCACGCGCGCGAAGGCGGCAAGCTGCTCGGCCGCGCCGGCGCGCCGCCCATCCGCCGTGACCAGCAGCGGCGGCGTGCCGGCCAGCACCAGGCGCGTGGCGAGCTTGGCACAGCTCGTCGTCTTGCCCGCGCCGGGCGGGCCGGCAAGCAGCAGCGGCCCGCCATCGAGCGGCAGCTTCGCGAAGCGGAACTCACGCCCGATCGCCGTGTCCAGTTTCCCCCCGGTCAGGCGGTGCGCCAGCGCGGCGGGCAGGTTGTGCCGGCGCAGCACCGCCGGGATCGCGGCGGCCGTGGCGGCATCCGGCGCGAGCACCAGCGGCTCGTCGTCGCCGGTTTCCTGCGCGGCGGTCACCTCCACGCCGCCGGCCACGCGACGCGTGCCGAGGATCACCGCTTCCTCGCCGAGTTCGGTGCGCAGCACGGCCATGGCATCCGCCATCCGCGCCGCCGTGATGGTGCGCAACCTCACCCTGCCACCGTCCCCACCGTGCGGATGCGCGCGCGCGGGTGGATTTCGGCATGGGCGAGCACCGCGGTCTGCGGCCGGAAGCGCTCCACGACGGCGCGCACATGCGCGCGAATGCCGCCGGAGCACACCAGCACCGCCGGCTCACCGGCGTTGGAGGCCGCATCGAAGGCATCGCGCATCGCACCCATGAAGGCCGAGAGGCGGGACGGCGCCATCGCCAGCTGCTTCTCCTCCCCCGGCCCGACCAGCGCCTCGGCGAAGTCACGCTCCCATTCGGGTGCCAGCGAGATGATCGGGATGGCGCCATGTGGCGCGCGCGCGGCGTCGCTGATCTGCCGTGCGAGCCGCACGCGCACCGTCGCGACGATGCCTGGCAGGCTGCGCGTGTTCGCCGCCGCCGCTTCCTGGATACCCTCCAGGATGGTCGCGAGGTCGCGGATCGAGACGCGCTCGGCCAGCAGCGATTGCAGCACACGCTGCACGGTGCCGAGGCTGGCCTGCGAGGGGATGAGGTCGGAGACCAGGCGGCGATTCTCCTGCGGCAGGTCGTCCAGCAGCTTCTGCGTCTCCGCGAAGGAGAGCAGTTCCGGCATGTTGTCCCGCACGACCTCGGTCAGGTGCGTCGCCAGCACGCCGGCGGAATCCACCACCGTGCAGCCCAGCGCCAGCGCTTCCTCGCGGCGGGATTCCTCGATCCAGGCGGCGGGCAGGCCGAAGCTCGGCTCCTGCACGCGCTCGCCGGCGATGGGCGGCGGGTTGCCGGAGGGATCGATGGCGAGATGCAGCGGCGGCTTGAGCACGCCGCGTGCGGCCTCGATCTCCTTCACGCGCAGCACATAGGTGTCGGGTGGTAGTTGCAGGTTGTCCTGGATGCGGACGGAGGGCAGCACGAAGCCCATCTCCTGCGCGGTGGTGCGCCGCAATGCGCGGATCTGCTCCGACAGTCGCGGCGCGTCGCCGGCCGCCAGGCTGAGCAGCCCGTAGCCGAGCTCGAGCCGCAGCAGGTCCATCTTGAGCGCTTCCGCCGGCGGCGGCTCGGCGGGCGGGGGCGGGGGCGCGGCGGCTTCGGCTTCCTTGCGTTTCTCCTCGCGCCACTGCTCGCGCGCGATCCAGGCGGCGGCGCCGGCGAGGCCGAGAAAGGGCAGCATCGGCATGCCCGGCAGCAGCGCCATGAAGCCCGCCGCGCCGGAGGCCAGCGCCAGCGGCTTCGGTCCGCCAAGCTGCAGCGCCAGCGCCTTGTCGGCGCGCCCCTCCACGCCGCCCTTGGTCACCACGATGCCGGCGGCGACCGAGACCAGCAGCGCCGGGATCTGCCCGACCAGCCCGTCGCCGACGGTGAGGAAGGAGAAGGTGGAGATCGCCTCGCCGAAGGGCAGGCCGTGGCGCAGCGTGCCGATGCCGATGCCGGCGACCAGGTTGATCAGTGTGGTGACGAGCCCCGCGATCGCATCGCCGCGCACGAACTTCGCGGCGCCGTCCATCGCGCCGTAGAAGGAGCTCTCCTCCTCCAGCTCCTTGCGGCGCTTGCGTGCCTCGGCCTCGGTGACGATGCCGGCGGAAAGGTCGGCGTCGATCGCCATCTGCTTGCCAGGCATCGCGTCCAGGCTGAAGCGCGCGGCGACTTCGGCGATGCGGCCGGAGCCCTTCGTCACCACGACGAAGTTCACCACCAGCAGGATGGCGAAGACGATCACGCCCACCAGCACGTCGCCGCCCATCAGGAAGCCGCCGAAGGCCGAGATCACCGCGCCCGCCGAATTCGGGCCTTCATGGCCGGAGGTCAGGATGGCGCGCGTGGTCGCGACGTTCAGCGCCAGCCGCAGCAGGGTGGCCAGCAGCAGCACCGTCGGGAAGGAGGTGAAGTCCAGCGGCCGGTTCATGAACAGCGCCACCATCAGCACCAGCACGGAGGCGGTGATGGAGAGCGCCAGCCCCACATCGAGCAGCCATGGCGGCAGCGGCACCACCAGTACCGCGACGAGCAGCACCACGCCAAGCCCGAGCGCCACGTCGCCCGACGGCTTGGCGAGGCCGACCCAGTGCGGCAGGACGAGCGTGCGCATCGGCTACAGCGCGGGCAGCGGAATCGGCGCCTGGCCCGGCGCGGGCGGCACCGCGATGCCGGCAGCGCGATATTCCTGCAGCTTGTTGCGCAGCGTGCGGATCGAGATGCCGAGGATCTCCGCCGCGCGCGTGCGGTTGCCGAGGCAGTGCGACAGCGTCTCAAGGATCAGCTCCTGCTCGACCTCCTCCACCCTGCGCCCGACCAGCGCGGCGACGCGGCCGGGTGGCGTGGCCTGCGGCGTGGATGCGGGCGCGGCGGCGCCGGCTTCGGGCGCTCGGGGCGGTGTCAGCTCGATCGCCGCGATGCCGATCTCATGGCCCTCGGCCAGCAGCACGGCACGGTGGAGGCAGTTCTCCAGCTCGCGCACATTGCCCGGCCAGGGATGCGCGAGCAGCGCCGCGCGCGCCTGCGGCGAGAGCCGGCGCTGCGGCACGCCGTTCGCCTTGGCGTAGCGTTCGGCGAAATGCTCGGCGAGCGGCAGGATGTCCGCCGGGCGGGCGCGCAGCGGCGGGATGTGCAGCGCCAGCACGTTCAGCCGGAAGAACAGGTCCTCCCGGAAGCGCCCCTTCGCCACATCCGCGGCCATGTCGCGGTGCGTGGCGGCGAGCAGCCGCACATCCACCTTCACCGGCGCGCCGCCGCCCAGCCGGTCCACCTCCCGCTCCTGGATCACGCGCAGCAGCTTGGCCTGCAGGCGCGGGTCCATCTCGCCGATCTCGTCGAGCAGCAGCGTGCCGCCATCGGCCTGCTCGAACTTGCCCTTGCGCGCGGCGATGGCACCGGAAAAGGCGCCCTTCTCATGGCCGAACAGCTCCGACTCCAGCAGCGATTCCGGCAGGGCGGCGCAGTTCAGCGCAACGAAGGGGCCGCGGGCGCGGCGGCTCTTGGCGTGGATGTGGCGGGCAAGCACCTCCTTGCCGGTGCCGCTCTCGCCGGTGATGAGCAGGCTCGCCTCGGCGCGCGCGAGCTGGCTGGCACGCGCCAGCAGCATCGCCATCGCCGGGTCCCGCGCCACCGGCCCCTCCGCGGCGGGCTCCGCGCCGGCGGCTTCGAGCATCGCCACGATGAGGTCGGCATCCGGCGGCAGCGGCAGGAAATCGCGTGCACCCGCCTCGATGGCGCGCACGGCGGCATCGGCATCCTCGGCGCGGCCGCAGGCGACGATGGGGCAGGCGATGCGCTCGGCGGCCAGCGCGCCGACCAGCCAGGCGACGTCGTGCCGAAGGTCCACCAGCGCGAGGTCGGCACCGTCCAGGCGCAGCCGCGCAAGCCCCGCCGCAGCGCCCTCCGCATGCGCCAGCTTCGCGCCGCGCGCGATCGCCACGCGGGCGGCGGCGCCGAGCTCGCCTTCCAGCGAGCCGACGATCAGCAGCCTTGCCACGCTCATGCGCCCCCGCGATCGGCCTTGACGATCTCCGTCATCGTCACGCCGAGGCGGTTGTCATCCACCATCACCACCTCGCCGCGCGCGACCAGGCGGTTGTTGACATAGATGTCCACCGCCTCGCCCAGCTTGCGATCGAGCTCCACCACCGCGCCGCGGCCGAGCTTCAGCAGCTGGCTGACCTGCATCGTCGCGCGGCCGAGCACGGCGCTGACCTGCACCGGGATGTCGTAGACGGCATCCAGGTCGCGCTGCCCCGGCAGACCGCCGGCCGCCTGGGCCTCAGTGGCCGGCACCGGCTCGAAGCCTTGCTGTTCCGTGCTCATTCCTCATCGCTCCCGTAGCGGAAACCCGCCGCTTCCAGCGCCGCGCGCACGGCCTCGCGCCGGCGCGCCAGCGAGACGATCCGCGCACCGTCGCGCCATTCGATCCGCGCATCGCCGGGCGGCAGGGCAGGATCGCCCGCCACCTCCGGCCCGCCGGGCAGGCGTGCGGCGACGCCCTCCACCAGTGCCGGCGCGACCAGAAGCTTCGCCTCCGGCCGGTCCGTCAGCGCGGGCATCAGCGCGGCCGTGACGCGCGCGACCATCGCCGCGCCCGAGCGTGCGGCTTCCTCGGGCAGCGCCGCATCCATCGCGCCGAGCAGCGTGGAGGCCAACGCCTCGGCGGCTTCCTCGGCGACGCGCGCACCCTGCTGCGTCGCGGCGTCCAGCGCGGCGGCGATCACGCCGAGGCTCGCCGCGATGTGCGCCTGCTGCGCGGCGGCCTGCCGGCGCAGGCCTTCCTCCAGCCCTTCGGCGAAGCCGCGCGCGTGGCCATCGGCCTCGGCTTCCACGCGTACCGCCTCCAGCAGCGCCGGATCGGGCGGCGGTGGTGCTGCGACCGGCGGCGGCCGCGACAGGTCGGGCAGGGGCAGGGCGTATCTCATGAGATCATCTCATCCTCGCGCCCGTCGGCCAGCTGGATTTGGCCCTGCGCGGCAAGGTCCTTGGCCTGCGCGACGATGGTGGCCTGCGCCTCGTCCACCTCGCGCAGCCGCACCGGGCCGAGTGCCGCCAGGTCGTCGCGCAGCAGCTTCGCCGCACGTTCGGAGAGGTTGCGGAAGAACATCTCCCGCACGCCTTCCGAGGATCCCTTGAGCGCCAGCACCAGCTTGTCCTTCGGGACTGCGCGCAGCAGCACCTGGATGCCGGCGGAATCCAGCCGCTGCAGGTCGTCGAAGGTGAACATCAGCGCGCGGATCCGCTCCGCGCTTTCGCGGTTGCGCTCCTCCAGCGCGGCGAGGATGCGCGTCTCGGCGGTGCGGTCGAGGTTGTTGAAGATCTCCGCCATCACCTCATGCGCGTCGCGCCGCGAGCCGCGCGCCAGGTTGGACATGAACTCGAGGCGCAGCGTGCGCTCCACGCCTTCCAGCGCCTCCTTCTGCACGGTCTCCATGCGCAGCATCCGCATCACCACTTCCATCGCGAAGCCTTCCGGCAGCAGCGACAGGACGCGCGCGGCGTGGTCGGGCTTCACCTTGGAGAGCACGACGGCGACGGTCTGCGGGTATTCGTTCTTCAGGTAGTTGGCGAGCACCGCCTCGTTCACGTTGCCCAGCTTGTCCCACATGGTGCGGCCGGCGGGACCGCGGATTTCCTCCATGATCTGGCTGACGCGCTCCTTCGGCAGCGTCTTCAGCAGCAGCCGCTCCGTCACCTCGTAGGACCCGACAAGGTGCCCGGTCTGGCCGAGCGCCGCGCTGAATTCGCGCGCCACCTCCTCCACCTGCGCCGAGGAGACGGTGCCGAGGGCGGCCATGGAGAGGGAGAGGTCGCGGATCTCGTCCTCATGCAGGCGGGAGAAGATCTTCGACGCCTGCTCCTCGCCCAGCGCGAGCATCAGCGTTGCCGCCTTCTGCGGGCCGGTGAGGTCCTTGCCGCCGCTCATCAATCCACCTCTTTCGGGGTCAGCCAGCGGCGCAGCACGGCGGCGGCCTGGTCGGGGCTCTGGTCCACCAGCGCGGCCAGTTCCTGCAGCGCGGAGGCACGCATCTGCCCCTCGACCCGTGCGACGCTGATCATCTGATCCTCGCCGGGCTCGCCGCCCGCCGCACCGCCCGCCACCCCCGGCAGGGCCTGCGCGCCGGGGCTGCCAGGCAAGGCGGCGGTGCCGCCGGGACCTGCGGCTGCGGCGTCCGACATCGACCCGCCGGGCAGCGCGCCCGCCACGCCGGCAGCGGCGAAGGCCGGCGGCGGCGCCAGCGCCACGGCGAGGCGGCCGACGATCGGCCTGCCGAGCAGCATGATCGCCACCAGCGCCACCAGAGCCAGGATCGCGCTTTCCACGATGCGGCCCATCAGCGCCGGCGGCACGGTCTGGCCGAGGATCACGAAGCCCTGGGGCGGGATCTCGCCCGGCGGCGGCTCGGCGAAGCGCAGGCTCACCACCTCCACCCGGTCGCCGCGCTGCTCGTTGAAGCCGACGGCGGAGCGTGCGAGCGCTGCGATGCTCTGCATCTCATCCGCGGTGCGCTCGCGCCAGCGCGGCGGTCCGCCTTCCACCGGTTCCCACACGCCGTCCACCAGCACCGCGATGGAGACGCGGCGGATTGCAGGCTGCTCACGCGTGGTGTTGCGCGTGGTACGGCCGATCTCGAAGTTGGTGGTCTCCTCCTGCCGCGACTGCTCGGTGCGCGGACCGTTGTTCTGCGCATCGGCGCCGGGCAGCTGGTTGGCGACGGTGACGTTGCCGGGCTCGCTGCTGCGGCTGCTCTCGGTGGTGGATTGCGTGCTGCGCGGGACCTGGTTCTCCGGGTCGAAGCGCTCCTCCAGCGTCTGGACGCGGTCGAAATCCATCTCCACCGCGGCCTCGGCACGCACCCGTCCCGGGCCGAGGCTGCGCTCCAGCAGGTCCTCCACCGCACGCGCCAGACGCAGCTCCTGCGCGCGGCGCAGTTCCTCGCCGGTCTGTGCGGCAGCCGGACCGGCAAGCGGCTGGCCGCCGCGCGCCAGCAGCTCGCCGCGACTGTCCACGATGGAGACATTCTGCGGCCTGAGGCCGGGCACCGCGGCGGAAACCAAGTGCAGCACCGCCTGCACGCCCTCGCGGTCCAGCCGCTGCGCACCCTGCATGGAGAGCACCACGGAGGCCTGCGCCTCGCCCCGCTCGCGCGAGAAGGGCTCGCGGCGGGGCAGCACCAGGTGCACCCGCGCCTGGCGCACGCCGGCCAGGCCGCGGATGGAGCGGGCCAGCTCGCCTTCCAGCGCGCGCAGGCGGTTGATGTCCTGCTGGAAGGGGGTGGTGGTCAGGCTCTCGCCACGGTCGAAGATCTCGTAGCCGACGGAACCGCCGGCCGGCAGGCCATCGCGCGCCAGCAGCAGCCGCACGCGCGGCACCTCGGCTTCCGGCACCAGCACCTGGGTGCCGCCGCCGGCGATGCGATGCGGGATGCGCTGGCGTTCGAGTGCCGCGACCATCTGGCTGGCGTCGCGCTGGTCGAGGTCGCCATAGAGCAGCGCCATCGGCGGCTCGCTGGCGCGCATCGCCAGCACGACCAGCAGGCCGAGCACCGCGATGCCGACGCCGGCCAGCGCCGCCAGGCGCATCGGCCCGAAGCCGCGCAGCTGCGCGATCAGCCCGCCCATGCCACCGGCCCATCCATTGCGCATCCTGCGCGGTGCATTCGCTGCCCCCACCATGTCGGCGCTGCCGACCGGCAGGTTCTGCCGGGGGAGGAGTAACGGCCGGGTTAACTGCCGTCAGGAAGTTCGCGCAGACGGTCGAAGCCGACGGTCGCGCTGCCCAGGCGCAGCATCAGCGCATCCTCGATCCGTGCCGCGCCGGTGACGCGGCCGGTGACGGAGAAGTCGAGCGGCTGGGAGGTGCCGTCCGCCGCGCGGCCGGTCACCACGACGCGGTAGGCGCCGTCGGCGCGCTGCGTCCCGCGCGAGTCGCGCCCGTCCCATTGCCAGCTGGTCGGTGCGGCGCCGAGGGTCACGACCTCGCTGCGCAAGGTGGTGCCGCTGGAATCCTGCACCTCCACCAGCGCGCGGGCGGAGCGGCCGGCGGCGGGCAGCACGATCTCGGCGCGGCCACCCTGCAGCGGCAGCGAGTCGCTCTCCACCATGACGCGGCGGCCGATCAGGCTGGCGGTGTTGGCGAGCTGCCCGGCCTGCTGCAGGCCGAGCAGCCGTTCGAGCGTCTGGTTGCCGGCGATCTGCTGCTCCACCGTGGCGAACTGCACCAGCTGCTGCGTCAGGGTTTCGGTGTCCATCGGCTTCGTCGGGTCCTGGTTGCGCAGCTGCGTCGTCAGCAGCGTCAGGAATGTGCCGAGATCGGCCGAGAGTCGCGTGCCGCCGCTGCCGGAGGAGTAGGTGGTGGCCGTGCCGGCCGCGCTGATGGTGCCGCTCATCTTCTGGTGTCTCCGTCAGACCGCAAGGTCGAGAAGGCCGCGCGCCGTGGCGGCCGGGGTCGTCATGGGGATGGCGGCCTCCACCGCCTTGCGCGACGACGTTGCGCCGTTGCCGCCGCGTCGCTCACGACCTTGGGCACCCTCGCCGCCGAGGCCGAAGGAGAGCGTCGTGCCGCGCCCTTCGCCGCCGCCGAGCCCGGCATCGGCGAGCGCGCGCTCCAGCTCCGCGCGGTCGCGTTGCAGCAGGGCGAGGGTTTCCGGGCGCTCGGCGCGCAGGCTGATCAGCGCTTCGGCGCCGTTGCGCTCGATCGCCACCTCGACACGGCCGAGCTCGCCCGGTTCGAGGGTGAGGTTGATGCTGGCATCGGGGCCGAGCGCGAGCGCCACGGCGAAGGGCGCCACCTGGCGCGCCGGCCAGGGGACCGGCGTGGCGGGGCGGGACGGCGCCGGCGGCTCCGGGGCGCTTGCGGCAGGGCTGGGGGGGGCGGGCTGCGCGGGCAGGCCAGCGGGCTCGGTGCCGCCGGGGAGCGGCTCCGGCGCGACTGCGGCCTCAGGCGCGGGGCTGGCGAGAAGCGGCTCGGGGGAGGGCTCTGCGGGCAGGGGCGGCACGACTTCGGGCGTGACGGGTGGTGCTGCCGTTGGCAGGGCGGCCTTGTCGGCTGTTGCGCCGCCTGCGGCCGTGCGTTCCGGCGTGGCGCCACTCACTGCCGCGGCCGTCGTACGCGAGGCGGCCGTCGCCTGCGGGCGGGCCGGTGCGGCGGCCATGGCGACGATGCTTGCGGCACCGGGAGTGCTGGTCTCGATGGCCGCGGCCTCGGTCGGCGCGGGCGGTTTGACTGGCGGGGTGGTCGCGACGGCCGGCTCCCCGGCCGGCTGGGCGACCGCTGCGCCGGGCGTCGCGGTCTCGGAAGGCGTGACGGATGCGGTGGTCGGTGCCGCGGCCGCGATGGTGGGCGTCGCGACCATGGGCCTCGTGCCGCCGGCTTGCGGCAAGGCCGCTGCCGTCGCATCCGGCAGGGGTGCCGATGCGGCTTGCTGCGCCGTGCCCGCTTGCGCTGGTGCCGTTGGCAAGGTGGTGGGCGGCGGAGGCGTCGCGGACGCCGCCTCCGCCGTCGCGCCGAAAGCGACCGGCTCGGGCGGCGTGTCTGTGGTCGCGGGTTGCGTCTGCATTGTGAGCGGCGCCACCGGCATGTGGGCCGCCCCCGGCGGCAGCAGCGCAGCCGGCGCGTCCGACGGGGTGGATGGATGCGGCGAAAGGGGCAGCGGCGCCGGCAGCGCCGTCGGCGCCACCGCCGGGCCGGCGAATGGCAGGGCGATGGCGCGAGCCACATCGGGCAGCGGCGCGCCGGGCGCCGCTTCGGTCTCCTCCCCCGCATGCTCGGTTGCGATGCCTTCGGCGGTTGCCTGCGCCGGCGCGACGAGGCTGGCCAGCAGCGTGGCGAAGGCGCCGTCGCCGGGCGCGGCAGCCGCCGCGCTGGGCGGTGGTGGCGCTGTCGGCGGCAGGAGGGTGGCAAGAGCATCCATGGCAGTCGGCCTGGTCCGGGGCGATGCAGCGGGGCAAGCGCCGTGCCGCGCGCCGCGCCGCCACGCCGGGCAAGGCCGTGTCGCTCCCCGGCAGAAGCTGCCCAACCCCCCGGCAGGCCCCGCCGCCCGGGCTGCGCCGGGGCCGGGCCAGGGCTGGCACGCCGCTTGCGCTTCACGCTGCGACGATCCCTGTGAGGAAGAACTGAGACATGTCGCTGCTCGGCTCGATGACCACCGCGATCAGCGGACTTGCCGCCCAGGCGCGCGCGCTCGGTCACGTTTCCGACAACGTGGCCAACAGCCAGACCACCGGCTTCAAGCGCGTGGACACCAACTTCACCAGCTGGCTCACGCGCTCCACGCTGCGGCTGCACATGCCGGGCTCGGTGGAGGCGCGGCCGGACTACACCAACACCGTGCAGGGCACGATCGAGCAGGTGGAGAACCCGCTGGCGATGGCAATCGCCGGCCAGGGCTTCTTCTCCGTCGCCCAGGCGCGTGGCGGCCAGGGCGACGACGTGCTGTTCGACGATCGGCAGTTCTTCACCCGCGCTGGCGACTTTGCCATGGACCGCGACGGCTACATGGTGAACGGCCCGGGCTACTACCTGGAAGGCTGGCGCCTGCTGGCGAACGGCGAGCCGGACCGCACCACGCTGGAGCCGATCCGGATCAGCGAGCTGGTCTACAACCCGGTGCCGACCAGCCGCATCGACCTGGCCGCCAACGTCCCCTTCAACGTGCCGCAGGTGGCCGCCGTGCCGGCCGCCGCACCTTGGGCACCGGCCGAGGCGCCGGTCAGCAGCGTGATCCAGATCTTCGACGCGCTGGGCAACCAGCGGCAGGTGACGCTCGACTGGTGGAAGCTCGACGACGACACCTGGCGGCTGCGCATCGCCCCGGCCGATGACACGCTCGCCCCGGCCGATGGCCGCTTCGTGGACGTGAATTTCGGGGGCGTGATCGCCGCCGGGCCGCCTGTGGTCACGGCACCACCCGGCACCATCTCCTCCATCGTGCCGCTGGCCAACGTGACCGGCACGGTGCCTGCGCCGATCGCCGCCGGAGAGCCTGCCTCGCTCGGCTTCACCGCCGATTACGGCTTCGGCGCGCAAAACATCTCGCTCCGCCTCGGCGCCTTCGGCCTGCCGACCGGCCTGACCAACTACGCCGGCACCGAATACGGGGTGCGCGACCTGAGCCAGGACGGCGTGCCGCTCGGCGCCTTCTCCGGCGTGGCGGTGCGGGAGAATGGCGACGTCGCGGTGAACTACGACAACGGCCAGACGCGCATCGTCGCACGGGTGCCGGTGGTGGCCTTCAACGACCCGGACAAGCTGCAGCGGCTGGACGGCCAGGCCTTCCTGCGCACGGTGGAAAGCGGCGAGGCGCGGGTGACCGATGCGGCGTCCAACGGTGTCGGCAAGCTGGTCACCGGCTCGATCGAGCGCAGCAACGTGGACATCGCCAGCGAATTCTCGAAGCTGATCCTGGCGCAGCGCGCCTATACGGCGAACACGCGCATCGTCACCGCCAGCGACGAGATGCTCCAGGACACCATCAACATGCGCCGCTGATGCGGCGCATGTTGATGGGAGAGACTTCGTGATGCCCTCAGACGCCGGGCGGCCGCATCCGCGGCCTTGGCTTCGCGCCGGCCACTGGCGCGCCGGCGGCGCGGCTGGTCTGGGCGCGGCGCGCGTTCGCGCGCTCGGCCGGCCGGTGGCCGGCCGCCACCCCCATTTCCTGGAGTGACGTGCCATGTCGCTCGACCTTGCCCTCTCCGTCGCGCGCAGCGGTCTGCGGCTGCTCGATCGGCAGATGGCGCGCACCGCCGACGACATCGCCAATGCCGGCACGGAAGGCCACACCCGCAAGATCGTGCAGGGCACGGCACTCTCCGCGAACGGCGTCGGCATCGGTGTCCGCTCCCTGCCCGCCGCGCGCGACGTGGACCTTGCGCTCCAGGCCGCCGAGATGCGCGCGCGCGGCGATGCGGCGGCCGGCGCGCTGCGCACCCGGCTGCTCTCCGAGGTGGAGGTCGCGCATGGCAGGCCGGAGGATGGCGACAGCCTCGGCGGGCTGCTCGCCGACCTGCGCGCCAGCCTGGTCACGCTGCGCGAGGCGCCGGAGGATCCGATCCGCCGCAGCGGCGTGGTCATCGCCGCCGAGGATTTCGCCGCCCGCACCAACAGCGTCGCCGCCGCCATCGGCAGCACGCGCCAGGCCGCGCATGACGCGCTGGTCGCCGAAGCGCAGACGGCCAACGCCGCGCTCGCCGAGATCGGGAAGCTGACCCGCGACATCACCCGCGAGATCGCCGCCGGCCGCACCGCCGCCGACCTCGAGGATCGGCGCGACCTGGCGATCGGGCGGCTTGCGGAATCGATCGACCTCTCGGTGATCCGCGGCAACACGGGCGAGGTCACGCTGGTGGCGCGCGGCGGCCTGGTGCTGCCGCTCGACGGTGGCACCACCTTCTCCATCGCGCCCGCGACCGTCGGCGCCGGGGCGTATCACGGCGGGGCCGGCACGCTGCCCGGCGTGATGCTCGGCAACGAGGACGTGACGCGCCGGCTGCTCGGCGGGCGGATGGCGGCGGCGGCGGAGCTGCGCGACGTGACGCTGCCGGGCATGGCCGCCGAGCTCGACCTCGCCGCCGCGCACACCGCCACGCGCTTCGAGGCGCAGGGCCTGCGGCTGTTCACCGATGGCGCCGGCGCGGTGCCGGATGTGACGCTGCCCTATGCTGCGGCCGGCGGCGCGCTCGGTTTCGCGGCCGCGATCCAGGTCAACCAGGCGGTGGCAACGGATCCGGCGCTGGTGCGCAACGGGACGCATGCCGTCGTCGCGGTGCCGGGCGGGCCGACCGCCTTCACGCCCAACCCTGCTGCTGGCCCGGCCGGCTTCGCCACGCTGCTCGACCGCGTGCTGGACTTCACCTTCGGCGCGGAGGTCGCGCCGGGTGCGGCGCAGCCAGCCATCCCGACCGGCGGCCTTGGCCCGGATGGCACGTTGGTCTCCGCGCTCTCGGGGCTGTCGACGCTGGAAGCCTTCGGCGGCGCGCTGGTCGCTGCGCAGGCCGGCGCACGCAGCGAGGCGGAGGCGGCGCAGGGGCGCGCCGGCGCTCTGCGCGAACTTCTCGGCGCGCGCATGCAGGTGCGCTCGGGCGTGGACGTGGACCGCGAGGTGGCGGCGATGGTCGAGTTGCAGAACGCCTACACGATCAACGCCCGTGTCATCTCGACGCTGCAGGCGATGTGGGACTCCCTGTTCGGCGCGGTGAGGTAAGCGGATGGCAATGAT
This sequence comes from Falsiroseomonas sp., assembly GCF_041690465.1. Lineage (GTDB taxonomy): Bacteria > Pseudomonadota > Alphaproteobacteria > Acetobacterales > Acetobacteraceae > Falsiroseomonas. The sequence goes on from NZ_JAWLHG010000003.1 coordinate 13,649, forward strand.
CTCTACCATTGGCAGCCTGGCGCTGGACCAGGTGCGGCTGCGCGACCGGGTGGACCTGCTGACGCGCCAGCTCTCCACCGGCAACCGCGGCACCACCCATGGCGCGCTGGGCACGGAAGCCCGGCGCGCCATCGACCTGCGCGGCGACATCGCCCGGCGCGAGGCCTATGCCGGCGCCGCCGATACCGCGCTGGCGCGGATGGACCTCACGCAGGGTGCGCTCGGGCGGCTGGAGAGCATCGCCTCCGAACTGGCGTCCGAGGCGCTGCGCGCACGCACCCTGGGCGCCGCCGGCGTGGAGACGCTTGCCCGCAGCGCCCGCGCCGCACTGGAGGAAGCGGCGGCGGTGCTCAACACCCGCCATGGCGAGGACTACCTGTTCGCCGGCAGCGACCTCGCCGGCGTGCCGGTGCCGGATGCGGCGAACATCGCCACCGGCCCGATGGCGACCGCGATCGCGGCGGCCGTCGCCACGCTCGATCCGCTGAATGCGGCCGGCGTGCTGGCCGGCACCGCGCTGGCCGCAACCGACCCGGCGACGCGCCCCTTCAACGCCTTCCTCGAGGGCGCCGCGCTCGCCGAGCCACGGCGCGCGCTGCAGGTGGCCGATGGCGAGCGCATTGCCTGGGGCGTGCTGGCCAGCCAGGACCACACCGGCGAGGTGGCGCAATCCTGGGGCCGCGAATTGCTGCGCGGGCTGGCGACGCTGGCCGCGCTGACGCCCGCCTCCGCCGCGCAGGGGACGGGCTACGATGCGCTGCTGGACGGCGTCCGGCAGGGGCTGGATGGCGCCAAGCGCGGACTGGCGCAGGAACGCGGCATGCTCGGCTCGGCGGAGCGTCGCGTGGAGGCGGCGCGGGAAGGCCACCGCGACCTGATGGTGGCGCTGCGCACGCAGCTCGTCTCGGTGGAACAGGTGGACATCGCCGAGGTCGCCTCGGCGCTGCGCCAGACCGAGGCGCGGCTAGAGGCGTCCTATCAGGCGACGGCGACGGTCGCACGGCTTTCGCTGGCCTCGCTGCTGCGGTGACGGCGGGCCTTCAGGCCCGGTTAAGCCAAGGCATGCAGGATGCGGTCGTGCCACTCGCCGCGGAGTTCCCGCCCGGCGGGCGGCATGACCCGAGGAATGGGCACGCGGCTTTCCGCGTGGCGGCGACAAAACGCGCAACTGCCGGCGAGGGCCGGCTGCCGGCCTGGCGGCGCCCCCGCCGCCTGGTCGACAGGTTGGGAGAGTGGCATGTCCACATTGGTGCTCGAGATGCGGGCGGGCGACCTGATGGTGGTGAACGGCGCCTCGCTGCGCTTCCGCAGCCGGACGCGCGTGGAACTGGTGGCGCGGGCGCGCTTCCTGTTCGGCAAGCAGGTGATGTCGCCGGAGACGGCGACGACGCCGGCGCGCCGCATCTACTTCGCCCTGCAATGCGCCTATGTGGGCCCGGAGGAGGAGCGCGAGCAGGCGATGGCCGATGCGCACCGCCTGGTCGGCGAGTTCCAGGAGGCGACCACTTCCAACATGGCGCGCCAGCTGCTGGAACGGGCGCTGACGCTGGCCGAGCAGGATGAGTGGTACCAGTCGCTGCGTCTGATCCGCCATGTGATGCGGCACGAGGCGGCGGTGCTCGGTCTCGATCCCAACACCGGCACGCAGCTGCCGCCCGAGGCGTTGGCGCCGTTGCGCGCCGCCCCGGCGGCCGCGCATGGCGGCGCGCCTTCCGCCGCGCTGGGCTGAAGGAGATCGCGGCGCGTTCACCACTGCTTCATCCTCCCGTGCGAGGATGATGTCGTTCCGGTCCCCGAGCTTCGGGGACCGGCCCCGGTGCGGCAAGGCCCGCCGGATACCGTGATCGGGCGGCAAGATGCCCAACCCGTCGCGGACTCTGGACCAGGGAGATGGGGACCATGTCCTCCGTCAACACCAATGCCGCCGCGATGGCGGCCGTTCGTTCCTTGACCACGATCAGCCAGGACATGGGCAAGACCCAGCAGCGGATCGAGACCGGACTGCGCATCAGCCGCGCCAACGACGACCCCGCGGTGTTCTCGATCTCGCAGAACATGCGTGCCGACCTGAAGGGCATGATGGCGGTGAAGGACAGCCTGGCCTTCGGCAAGTCGGCACTAACCGTGGCGCGCGACGCGGCGACCAACATCTCGAACGAGCTGGCGACGCTGAAGCAGACGGTGACCCAGGGCCAGCAGCAGGGCCTCGACATCACCCAGATCAACAACCAGATCACCAACGCGCTGCAGAACATCGACGCCTTCGCGCGCTCCGCCACCTTCAACGGCGTGAACCTGCTGACCGCGGGCGTCGGTGGCGTGCCCGGCGTGACCGGCACCAACCTGAACATCGTGCGTGACATCAACGGTACGACCACCAACGTGACCGGCACCAACAGCACCGTCGCCGGCCTCGGCATCGACCAGCTGACGGCCACGACCGGTGCACGCCAGCTGACCTTCGACAACACGCTGGCGCCGGCACTGGGCGAGAACGTGACGGTGACGATCGGTGGCCGCGACCTCGTCTTCGAGTTCAATGACGGCTCGGCGCCGCTGACCTCGCAGCCGGATGCGACGACGGATGTGTTCGACGTGCAGTTCACCGGCACCGACAGCCCGCTGACGATGGTCTCCAACCTGATCACCACGATGCAGCAGAACGGCGTTAACGCGACGCTGAACAATCAGGGCCAGCTGGTCATCAGCGGCGCCGCCACGGCGCTGACCACCTCCGTAACCGGTGCCACCGCGGGCGTGGTGCCCGGCGGCACCGAGGCGATCACCGCGGTCGAAGGCGCCATCGACCTGATGGGCACGCGGCTTTCCAACCTCGGCGCCAACCTGCGCCAGGTGGAAGGCCTGCAGAACTTCACCGCGCAGCTGAACGACTCGATCAAGGAAGGCCTCGGCGCGCTGGTGGATGCCGACCTCGCCGAGGAATCGGCGCGGCTGACCAGCCTGCAGACCAAGCAGCAGCTGGCAACGCAGTCGCTCTCCATCGCGAACCAGCAGAGCCAATCGCTGCTCAGCCTGTTCCGCTGATCCACAAGGCGGCCGGGGCGCAGCGCGCGTCCCGGCCGTTTCCTTCACCGGGGAAAACCTCGTCGCATGAGCCTCGCCCGCTACACCGCCGTGCAGAACGCCGCCTCGCCGCGAGACATCGAGCTGCGCGCCTTCCGCTACGTCAACGGGCTGCTCGCCGCAGCCGGAGATACGGCGGCGCGCGCCATGGCGCTGAACAAGACTCACCAGCTCTGGTCGCTTTTGCTGGCCGACCTGATGCTGCCGGGCAACGCATTGCCGGCCGATCTCAAGGGCCAGCTCATCTCACTCGGCCTGTGGGCGCAGCGTGAGGCGGCGGCCCGGCTGGATGACGCCGGCGGTCTTGCACCGCTGATCGAATTGCACCGCGACATGATCGCGGGGCTGGAGGCGCAGGTCGTTACCGCCGCAACGGCGCCTGCCTTCGTCGTCGGCGCGGCCTGACATGCTGGCCGGCCTCGGCGCTGCCTCCGCCCTTGCGGTGGCCGAGCGTCAGGGCGCGGCGCTCCAGGCCCGCTTCGCGGCACGGCGCGACAACGCCGCCGATGCCGAACGCCTGCGCGAGGCGGCGGGCCGCATCACCGACGTCGAGGCGTTGCTGAAGGATCGCCGCGCGCTGACCATGGTCCTCGAGGCTTTCCAGCTTGAGCCCGAGATCAACAAGACAGCGATGCTGCGCAAGGTGCTCACCGAGGATCCGGCCGACGAGCGCAGCCTCGCGAACCGCATGGCCGATCCGCGCTGGCGCGAGCTGGCCAACGCCTTCGCCGCACGCCGCGCCGTGGCGCTGACGCCGGAGCAGGTTGCGGCGCAGACCACCGAACAGCTCCGGGCGCTGCCGCTCAACAGCATGGCGGGGCTGGGCTTCCTCCAGGTGCAGGCGCTGGAAGCGGAGCAGGTCGCTGCGCTGTCGCCGGAGCAGATCGCCGCGATCTCGCCGGATGCGCTGTTCGGCATGGACCTCGGCGACGTGACCGCGATGACCGCCGATCAGGTTGCGGCGCTGACGCCGGCACAGCTGCGCGGAATGACCCCGGCGCAGATCTGGGCGATCGAGCCGGCCGACCTGGCCACGCTTGGCGAGTCGCAGCTGCGCGCGCTGACGCCGCAGCAGATCGAGCTGATGAGCGTGGCGCAGGTCTCCGCGCTGCGGCCCGAGCAGCTCGAGGCCTTCACTGCCGGGCAGGCGGCGGCCTTCACCGCACCACAGCTCGACGCCATCGGGGAGCTTGGGCGGGCGACGCTGGCCGCCGCGCCCCGGCTTGTGGCAGAGGAGCCGGTCGCCGAGGCACGCCGGCCGCTGGCCGATGCGGGCCTGGTCGAGCGCGTCATCTCGCAATCCATGGTCAATCGCTACGAGAAGGCGATGGGCGATGCCAATCCGGGCCTGCGGGAGGCGCTGTATTTCCGCCGCATGGCCAGCAGCGTGACGACCATCGGCGGCCTGATGGCCGACCGCGCGCTGACCGAGGTGGTGCGGGGCGCGCTCGGCCTGCCGCAGCAATTCGGCCTGCTCTCCTTCGAACAGCAGCGCGACACGCTGACACGCCGGCTCGACCTGGCGCAGTTGCAGGACCCGCGGGAGGTGGCGCGGCTGGCGCAGCGCTATGTCGCGCAGCTGCAGCCGGCGGATACGGCCGCGAGCGGCGTGGCGGCGCTGTTCGCCAACTCCGGCGGGGTCGAGGGCGTCATCGCGCTGGCCGGCCAGCAGCTCTCGCTGCGCGCCTGACTGCGCTTATCCGCCGCGCTGCCTTGCCGGTCGCGCCTCAGCGCAGGTAGGAGGCGCCGTTCACGTCGATGGTCGCGCCGGTCAGGTGGCGGATACGGCCCGTCGCCAGGAAGGCGACCAGCTCCCCCAGTTCCTGCGGCGGCACCCATTCACCCATCGTCAGACCGGCGGTGACCCTCTCCTCCCCGCCGGCGACGGCTGCCGCGTCCACGCTCATCTGCGTGCGCACCACCCCGGGTGCCACGATGTAGGAGAGCACGCCGGCCTTGGCGTAGTGCCGCGCCACGGTCTGCGCCGCCGCCTTCACCGCGGCCTTGCTCGCGGCATAGGCAATGGTCGCCTGGCTGCCCGAGCCGCGCTGCGCCGCCCAGGAGGACATGGTGACCAGCACGCCACCACCCTGTGCGACGAAATGGTTGACCGCATGCTTCATCAGCCGTGTGGGTGCCGCGACATTGACCCGCCACTGCGTCTCCCAGGCGTGGTCCCAGGCCTCCAGCCCGTCTTCGATGCCGCCCGTGTTGAGAAACACCGCGGCGTTCAGCACGACGACATCTATGCGCGGCACGAGGGCGAGCGCCTGCTGCCAGAGCCCGTCCATCGCGCGCGGCTCGGCCTGGTCGGCGGTGAGGATATGCTGTCGATCGGCCGGCACCGCCGCGAGCGCGGCTTCAGCACCGGCATGATCGGCACGGCAATGCGCGAGCACCGTCGCGCCCGCCGCGCCGACCGCTCGCGCGATCTCCGCGCCGATGCCCTTCGAGGCGCCGGTGACGAGAACGGTCTTCCCTGCCAGCTGCACGCCTATCCTCCCGTGGTCCGCGGCGCGGGCCAGGTGGCCCGCGCCGTGTGCTCGCCTCAGGCGCGGCCTTTCGCTGCGTTGATCTTCTCCACCCAGGCGCGGCCGTTCGGCGCCTCGGCGAGGATCGCATCGTAGCTGCGGCGCGCGATGACCTTGAAGGGCTCGAGGTCCGGCTCGTGCACGGTGATGCCGCGCGCGCGCACGGTGGCCAGGCCGGCGACGTTCAGTTCGTCATGCTTGCCGAGGCCGTGGCGGATCGCCTCCTTCGCGGCGGTGCGCAGCGTCGCCTGCACATCGGCCGGCAGCGCCCGGAAGCGCGCGCCGCTGACGGCGAACACCGTGGTGGACTGGTGCACCTTGGTCAGGGCGTAGTGCTGGATCACCTCCACGAAGCGGTCGGCGACCACCGCGTCCGACGAGATCTCCAGCGCATCCACCACGCCGTTCTGCAGTGCGAGGAAGACCTCGCCATAGGCCATCGGCGTCGCCTGGGTGCCGAGCACGCGATAGGCCTCGACGAAGCCCGGCGTCTGCAGCACGCGGATCTTCAGGCCCTGCAGGTCGGCCGGCGTGCGGATCGGGCGACGGCCGGCGATGTTGCGCTCGAAGATCGCGCCGAAGCCGAGGCCCATCATGCCGAGAGGCTCGAGCAGGCCGAGCATCTCCTCGCCGACCGGGCCCTGCAGCACGCGGTTGGCCTGCGGGTGATCGTCGAAAACGTAGGGCAGCGAGAGCACGCGGTAGTCGCGCACCACCGTCTCCAGCGAGGAGCCGCCGACGAAGGCGCCGTCGATCACGCCGGTGCGCAGCGACTGGATCAGGCGGCCCTCATTGCCCGCGGCGCCGCCGCCCTGGATGTTGACGGTGACGCGGCCGTTGGTGCGCTGCGCCGCTAATTCCTTGAAGCGCTCGAAGATCACCTGATAGGCGCTGGTGGCGCTCAGCACATGGCCGAGGTTCATGGTGATGGCCTGCGCGCGCGCCACGCCCGGTGCGGCGAGCGCGAGGCCGGCGGTGGCAAGCCCGAGGCCGCGGCGGGTGATGGTGGTCATTCGGTGGGTCTCCTCTCCCTGGTTTGCTCTAGCGAACCAGCGCCAGGCTCAGCGCGGGCACGTAGGTGATGATCGCGAGGTTCAGCAGCAGCACGCCGAGGAACACCAGCAGCGGCCGCATCAGCTGCTCCATGCTGATCCGCGCGATGCCGCAGGCGACGAACAGGTTCACGCCGACCGGCGGCGTCACCATGCCGACGGCGAGGTTGACGATGACGATCAGCCCGAAATGCACCGGGTCGATCCCGAAGGACTGTGCGACAGGCGCCAGGATCGGCGCCAGGATGATGATGGCGGCGAAGGTCTCCATGAACATGCCGACGACGAGCAGGAACAGGTTGACCAGCAGCAGGAAGACGACCGGATCGGAGGACACGCCGGAGAGCATCGCCGCGATCTGCTGTGGCGCCTGCAGCAACTGCAGCGCATAGCCGAACATCGCGGCGAAGCCGACGATGATCATCACGACCGAGGAGGTCAGTGCGGCGTCGGCGAATATCTTCGGCACTTCGCGCAGCCGGATTTCCCGGTAGACGAACAGGCCGAGGAAGAGCGCATAGACCACCGCCACCACCGCCGCCTCGGTCGGCGTGAAGATGCCGCCATAGATGCCGCCCAGGATGATCACCGGCATCAGCAGCGAGAGGAAGGCGCGGCGGAACTGCACGAACAGGTTGGCCGCGTAGTGGCCGGCGCTCGGGCGGATCCGCTCCCCATGGCCGGCGGCCAGCGCCATCAGGCTTGCGGTCAGCATCAGCGACAGGCCGATCATCAGCCCGGGCAGGGCGCCGGCGATGAACAGGTCGGTGATGGAGACGCCGGTCAGCACCGCATAGATCACCATCGGGACCGAGGGCGGGATGATGACGCCGAGCTCGCCGGAGGAGGCGACGACCGCGGCGGAATAGGGCCGCGGATAGCGCTGGCGTTCCATCTCCGGGATCAGCACGCCGCCGATTGCCGCGGCCGTGGCGGCGGAACTGCCGCTGATGGTGGCGAACAGCATCGATGTGAGCACCACGGCCGCCGCCAGCCCGCCCGGCAGCACGCCGACCACCGCGATGGCGAAGCCCACCAGGCGCTGCGCGATGCCGCCCACCTGCATCAGCCGTCCGGCGAGCACATAGAGCGGCAGCGCCATCAGCGCGAAGCTGTCCAGGCTTTCGAACACCACCTGCGGGATGGCGATCAGCGGGATACCGAGGCCGAGCATGGTCGGCAGCGGCGCGATGCCCAACGCAAGCGCGATCGGCAACCCGCCGACGAACAGGACGGCCAGCAGGAGGAGGGCGCCGGCCATGGTCTATTCCACGCCCTCCGTGGTGGCGCCGACGGTGCGGATGTCCCGCCGCTGCGTCAGCGTCTCGGCCATCAGCGCGGCGGTGTTCAGGATCATCAGCGCGGCGCCGGCCGGCATGGCGGCATAGACCCAGGCCTTCGGGATCTGCATCACCGGGCTAGTCTCGACCGCGCCGAGATCCATGAAGGCAAGGCCGACGGAGATCAGCAGGCCGAAGAAGCCGAGGCAGATCAGCAGCCCGAGATACACGGCGCCCTGTCCCGCCAGGGAAGGCAGTGCGCGGACCACGAATTCCAGCGAGATCAGCTGCCGCTTCCGGCAGCCGATTCCCGCACCGATGAACACGATCCAGATCAGCACGTAGCGCGCGACCTCCTCGGTCCAGGCGGCGGAAAGGTTCACGCCCGCGGCGGTCAGCACGAAGCGCACCATCACCTGGGTGAAGACGGCCACCGTCATCACCGCCAGCAGCAGGCCGATGCCATAGGTCAGCAGCAGGTTGAGCCGGTCCACCAGCCACAACATCGCCCGCAAGCCGTTCTCGCCCCCATCCGCCCTGGCGAGAGACTAGGCATCCTGCGCGGCGGTTCGCAACGGGGGGTCATGTTCGCGGGGCGAACGGGCGAAGCGGTCCGCCCGGAACGGCGCGAGGTCGTGGCCCGGCGCTCGGCCGAGCAGCAGGTCCGCGGTGATCCGCGCGGTGACGGGGGCGCCGGTGAAGCCCATCCAGGGGAAGATGGCGTGGAAGAAGCCGGGCACCCCCGCCGCCTCGCCGAGGATCGGCAGCCAGTCATCGGTGCCGTTGACGATGGCCGGCCAGGTGCGCAGCAGCCTGAGGTCGGCGATCGCCGGCACCGCCGCGATGGCCACCGCGATGTTCTCCGCCATGCTGCGCGGATCGGGCACCAAGCGCCCATCGGCGCGGATGCGAGAGGGCCAGCCGCCGCCGATCAGCACGCCGCCGTTGCGCGCCTGCTTCAGGCTCAGCCGCTCCACCGCGTGATAGACCAGGTGCCGGATCAGCGGCGCGGCGGGTTCGGTCACGTTCACCTGGATCGGGTGTGCCTCGATCGGCAGCTCGAGGCCAAGCATGGCGGAGACGCGCGCGGCCTCCGCCCCGGCGGCGTTGACCACCCGCGCGGCGGTGATGTCGCCGGCCTCGGTCGCCGCCCGGAAGCCGCCGGCCACGCGTGCGAGGTGGCGCAGTCCGGCCGGCGCCAGCAACCGCGCCCCCGCCGCCGTTGCGGCGCGCGCGAGCGCCGGCGTGGTCACCAGTGGATTCGCCTTGCCCTCGGCGGGGCAGAACAACCCGCCGATCACCCGCGAAGAGACATAAGGCGCGATTCGGCGGATCCCCGCCGCATCCAGCAGCTCTACCGCCACGCCGGCCTCGCATTCGATCGCCGCCTTGCGGGCGATGTCGGCGAGCTGCGATTCGGTCTCCGCGACCAGCAGCCCGCCCGGGGTGGAGAGGTCGAGGTCGGTCGCCAGTTCCTCCGGCCATCCGCGCCAAAGCGTGATGGAGGCCGCCAGCAGCCCGAGGGTCGGCGCGTAGTTGCGCGCCCAGTCCTCGCCCTTGCCGAGGAAGGGCTCGTGGGGGATCTGCGCATGCAGGCTGCCCGCATTGGCGCCCGAGGCGCCGGAAGCGATCGCGCGGCGTTCAATGAGGGTGACGGCCACGCCCTCGCGCGCCAGCATCCAGGCGAGCGCGCAGCCGACGATGCCACCGCCCACCACCAGAACGTCGGTCGCGTTCGCCATGCGCACGAATGTCGCCCTCCGGGCCGATCCGTTTACACCGGGATGGGTGCCCTGTAACCTCCGCGCCCCGGTCCAGGACGAGGTCCCCGCCATGCCGAAGCAGTTCCGCGGCTCCTATTCCGTCATCGTCACGCCCTTCACCGAGGACGGTTCGGCGATCGACGTGCCCGCGTTGCAGCGCTTCCTGGACTGGCAGATCGGCGAAGGCGCGCCGGGCTTCATCATTCTCGGCACCACCGGTGAGTTCCTGACGGTGACCGATGCCGAGCGCACGCAACTCGTCGAAGCGACGGTCGCGCATTGCAAGGGCCGCGCCGACGTGCTGGTCGGTACTGCCAATGCGCATACGCCGAACGCCGTGCGCTACAGCAGGGAAGCGGAGCGGCTGGGCGCCGACGGGCTGATGATCATCCCGCCCTATTACTACTCGCCGACCGAGGACGAGATCCACGGCTACTACAAGGCGATCAGCGAGGCCGTGTCCATCCCGATCATGCTCTACAACAACCCGTTCACCTCGAACGTGGACATGTCGGCGAAGCTGGTGGCGCGGCTGACGCGGGACTTCCCGAACGTCCGCTACATCAAGGAAGCCAGCCAGGATGTCGCGCGTGTCTACGACATCATCGAGGCGACGGAGGGCGTGATGAACGTCTTCGCCGGCGAGCGCATCGTGGAAAGCTACGCGCTCGGCGCGGTCGGCTATGTGAACCCTTTCGGCAACTACATGCCGGCGCCATCGACGCGCATCTGCGAGCTGCTGGCCGCCGGCCGCGTGGCGGAGGCGAAGCGCATCCAGCGCTGCATCACCGAGATCGAGCACATCATCGCCGAGGGCCACCCGACCTATGGCCATCAATGCTACTCCAAGGCGCTGGCGGCGATCATGGGCTACCCGGTCGGCGATGTGCGCCCGCCGCTGACCACCTTCGCCTCGCTGGGACAGGAGGGGCGGGAGCGCGTGGCGCGGCTGAAGCCGATCATCGAGCGCGCCAACCAGCTTGCCCGGGAAGCAGCACTGCCGCGCGCGGCCGAGTAGGGCATGCGGATCGCGGGGCGCGGCAAGGCGCCGCAGGGCGCGCCCCTCGCCTTCCGCTTCGAGGGCGCGCCGATCGAGGCCTTCGCGGGGGAGACCATCGCCGCGGCACTGATTGCCGCAGGCCATCGCAGCTTCCGCCATTCCGCGCAGGGCGGGATGCGCGGCATCTGGTGCGGCATGGGCGTCTGCCAGGAATGCCTGGTCACCGTTGATGACGAGCCCAACCGCCGCGCCTGCATGACGGAGGTGCGCGCTGGCCAGCGCGTGACGGCGCAGGTCGCGCATCCGATGCCCTGCGCCACGGCCGTGCCCGCACCGACGCCGGGTCCCGCCACGCCATGCGACATCCTGGTGATCGGCGCCGGCCCCGCCGGATTGCACGCCACGCTCGCCGCCCGCGCGGCCGGCGCGCGCGTCACGCTGGTGGATGAGCGCGGCAGTCTGGGCGGGCAGTATTTCAAGCCGCTTGCCAAGGCGCACCGCCCGGTTTCGCCGCAGGACGCGCAGGCGCGCGCCGGCCTGGCGCTGGCCGAGCGCGTGCGCGCGAGCGGTGCCGAGATCCTGGCCGGCGCCGCGGTCTGGGGTGCCTTCGCGCCGGACGAGATCGCAATCGGCATGCCAAGCGGCGGCACGCGCTTCCTCGCGCCGCGGCGCGTGATCCTGGCGACCGGCGCGCATGAGCGCGCGCTGCCCTTCCCCGGCTGGACGCTGCCCGGGGTGATGACGACCGGTGCCGGCCAGACGCTGGCGCGCGCCTGGCGCGTCGCGCCGGGGCGCCGCGTGGTGATCGCCGGCAACGGGCCGCTGAACCTGCAACTCGCCGTGGAACTGCTGGAAGCGGGGATCGAGGTGGTGGCGCTTGCCGAAGCCGCGCCGCCGCCGCGCGATCCGGCGGCGCTTCTGGCAATGGCGCGCAGCGCGCCGGGACTGCTCGCGCGCGGCCTGCGGGACCGGCTGCGGCTGCTGCGCGCCGGCGTGCCGGTGCTGCACCGCCACCTCGTGCGGCGCGCGGAAGGCGAGGGTGCGCTTGCCCGCGTCACGCTGATGCGCATCGATGCCGCCGGCGTGCCGGTTCCCGGCAGCGAGCGTATCTTCGAAGCCGATGCGCTCTGCTGCGGCTACGGCTTCCAGCCACAGAATGAACTTGCCCGCGCGCTGGGCTGTGCGCAGCATTGGGACGCACAGCGCCGCATGCTGGTCACCACGCGAGACGAAACCGGCCGCAGCAGCCTCGACCAGGTCTTCGTGGTCGGCGACGGCGCCGGCCTCGGCGGGGCGCGCGTCGCAGCGGCCGAGGGCCATATCGCCGGCGCCGTCGCCGCCGCCGATCTCGGCCACGCGCCGGACGAGGCGGCGTTGCGGCGGGTTCGGCAGGAGCTGGCGCGCGCGCGGCGCTTCCAGGCGGCGCTCTGGTCGCTCTACCGCGCGCCCGATCCCGGCTGGCAGCTGGCGGAGGGCGACACGCCCATCTGCCGCTGTGAGGGCGTCACGCGTGGCAGCCTGGAAGCGGCAATCGCCGCCGCGGCCGATTCCGGCGCCGCCAAGCGCGCGACGCGCTGTGGCATGGGGCGATGCCAGGGGCGCTACTGCGCGCCGCTCCTCGCCGCCGCGGTGGCCGCCGCGCAGGGCGGGCAACCAACCGAGGAGGCGTATCTCGCGCCCCGCGCCCCGGCAAAGCCGGTGGCGCTGCGCGACATCGCCCAAGGGGCCGAGGTGACGGCCGACGCTCGGTAGTTCCCATTTGCCTCGGTCCGGGGCTGGCGTAGGATGCGCGCAGCGCGGTCAGGCGTTCGGCCTCCGCACAAAATGAGAGGGCGGTCGGGATTCGGTGCGGCGCGTCGGCATCATCGTGAACCCCATCGCGGGCATGGGCGGGCGCGTCGGCCTCAAGGGTACCGATGGGCCGGATATCTTGCGCCGCGCGCGTGAACTCGGCGCCGTGCCCAACGCCGCGGAACGCTGCGCCCTCGCGCTGGCGGCGATGGTGCCGCTCGGCACGTTCGATCTGGTCGCGCCGCCCGGCGCGATGGGCGAAACCGCGCTGGCGGCCGCCGGCCTGCAGGGCCGCGTCCTGCACGGCCTGCCCCAGCCACAGGGCACCGGTGCGGACACCGCGGCCGCGGCCGAACGGCTGCTGCAGGAGGACGTGGACCTCATCCTCTTCGCCGGTGGCGACGGCACTGCGCGCGACGTTGCCGGCGTGGTCGGGACATCGCGGCCGATCCTCGGCGTGCCGACGGGGGTGAAGATGCATTCCGCGGTGTTCGGCACCTCGCCAGGCGCCGCCGGCCGCCTTGCCGCGCACTTCCTCGGCGACGCCGCCGGCGTCACGCTGCGCGAGGCAGAGGTGATGGACCTCGACGAGGCGGCGCTGCGCGAAGGCCGGATCGCCGCGCGCCTGTTCGGCCTGGCGCGCGTGCCGCATGAGCGTGGCTTCCTCCAGGCCTGTAAGGCCGGCGCGCGCACGGATGACGAGGCCGCGCTGGACGCGCTGGCGCGCCGCATCGTGCGCGAATGGCCGGCGGAGCGGCTGATGATCCTCGCCTGCGGCACCACGACCCGGCGCATCAAGCGCGCCATGGGCTTCGATGGCACGCTGCTCGGCGTCGATGTGGCGCTCGGCGGGCGGCCGATAGCGCTCGACGCCAATGAGAGCCAGTTGCTGCGCCTGCTCGACCGCGCCGGCGAGGGCGGCGCGGGCATCGTTGCGAGCGTCACCGGCGGCCAGGGCTTCCTGTTCGGCCGCGGCAACCAGCAGATCAGCGCGGACGTGCTGCGCCGCGTCGGGCGCGACGGCATCATGGTGGTGACCGGCGCGGGCAAGCTCGCCGCGCTGGATCCGGCGCTGCTGCATGTCGATACCGGCAGCGCGGAAGCCGATGCCATGCTGTCGGGCTACCACCAGGTGCACACCGCGCCAGGGCAGCGCATGGTGATGCGGGTCGCCGCATCGGGACATTGAAGCGGGAAGGGAGAGGCGGATGGCAACGCAAGGCGGGGTCGCACACCCCTGGATGGCGAGTTCAACGCCCGAGGCGAAGGCGGCGATGCTGCGCGAGATCGGCGCGCCGGACATCGCCTCGCTGTTCGCGCAGATCCCGGCGGAGCATCGCTTCCGCGGCACGCTGGACCTGCCGCCCGCGCTGTCTAGCGAGGTCGCGCTGAAGCGGCACATGCTCGGGCTGCTCAGGAAGAACCAGGATTGCGAGCAGAACCTGTCCTTCCTCGGCGCCGGCATCTGGCAGCACCATGTGCCGGCGGTCGTGGACGAAGTCGTGGGCCGCACGGAGTTCCTTACCAGCGTCTGGGGCACGCCGATGTCCGACCACGGGCGCACCCAGGCCTGGTTCGAGTTCTGCTCGATGATGGGCGAGCTGGTCGGCATGGAGTTCGTCGGCCTGCCCGTCTATTCCTGGGGCTGCGCGCTCGGCAATGCCGTCCGCATGGCGGCGCGGCTGAACGGAAGGCGCGAGGTGCTGGTGCCGGCGGGCATGGATCCCGAACGCCTGGACGTGCTGCGCCAGTATTGCGAGCCGCAAGGCAGCCATGGCCACATCGCCGTCGTGCCGGTGGCGTTCGAGTCGGCGAGCGGCATGCTCGACATGGCGGACCTCAAGGCAAGGCTCTCGGCGCGCACGGCCGCGGTCTATATCGAGAACCCCGGCTTCCTCGGCGTGATCGAGGCGCGTGGTGCGGAGATCGGCAGGCTGGCGCGTGCGGCCGGCGCCGAGTTCATCGTCGGCGTGGACCCGATCTCGCTCGGCGTGCTTGCGCCGCCGGCGGAGTATGGCGCGGACATCGTCGTCGGCACGATCCAGACGCTTGGCGCGCACATGGCCTGCGGCGGTGGCGCCGGCGGCTTCATCGCCTCGCGCGACGAGGAGCGCTACGCGCGCGAATACCCGACGCTGAACATATCCATCGCGCCGACGGAAAAGCCCGGCGAGCACGGATTCGCGCTCAGCCTGGCGCACCAGTCCAGCTACGGCATGCGCGAGGAAGGCAAGGACTGGACGGGCAATTCCGTCTATCTCACCACCATCGGCTGCGCTGCCTACATGGCGCTGATGGGGCCGCAGGGTTTCGCCGAGATCGGCGAGGTGATCCTCCAGCGCAGCCATCATGCGGCAAAGGTGCTCGGCGGCATCAAGGGCCTGCGTCTGGCCTTTCCCTGCGGATTCTTCAAGGAATTCGTACTGAACTTCGACGGCACCGGCAGGACCGTGTCGCAGGTGAACGACGCGCTGCGCGCGCGCGGCATCTTCGGCGGCCGCGACCTGTCGGCCGATTTCCCGGCGCTCGGTCAGAGCGCTCTCTACGCGGTGACGGAGGTGCACACCGCGGAGGACATTGCCCGGCTTGCCGGCGCACTGAAGGAGATCGTGGCATGACCGACCCGCGCGAAGTGCACCAGGCCCGCTGGAACGAGCCGGTGGTGATGGAGCTCGGCGCACCCGGCCGCCGCGGCATCACCTTCGCCGCGCCCGAACCCGAGGTTGCCGCCGTCGGTCCTGCCGCGGACCTGCTGCCGCCGGCGATGCGCCGCAAGGCTCCGCCGGCGCTCCCCGAAATGACCGAGCACGACACGCTGCGGCACTATGTGCGCCTTTCGCAGCAGGTGCTCGGCATGGTCGGAATCAGCCTCTTCGGCACCTGCACGATGAAGTACAATCCGCGCCTCAGCGAGGCGCTGGGCCTGCGCCCGCAGATGGCGGAGCTGCACCCGCTGCAGCACCCGGCGACGCTGCAGGGGATGCTCGAAATCGTCTGGAATTTCGAGCAGACCCTGAAGGCGCTGTCCGGCATGGACCGCTTCACCTTCCAGGCGGCAGGTGGCGCGGATGCGGCCTATACCCATGTCTGCGTCACGCGCGGCTGGCTGGAGGCGACGGGGCAGCTCGGGCAGCGCGACGAGATCGTCACCTCGATCCAGGCGCATCCGTGCAACCCGGCGACCGCAGCGGCCGGCGGCTTCAAGGTGGTCAGCCTGCCGCTGGAGGAAGGCGGATACCCCTCGATCGAGGCGCTGAAGGCCGCGATCGGCCCGCGCACCGCGGCGCTGATGATCAACAACCCCGACGACATGGGCATCTACAACCCGCACATGAAGCAGTGGGTGCGGCTGGTGAAGGAGGCGGGCGCGCTCGCCTTCTACGACCATGCAAACTTCAACGGCGTGATGGGCAAGATCCGCGCCCGTGACCTGGGCTTCGATGCCTGCATGTTCATGCTGCACAAGACCTTCGGCGGCCCCAAGGGTGGCGGCGGGCCCGCGACGGGCGCCTATGGCTGCACCGAGGAGCTCGCGCGCTTCCTGCCGAAGCCGATGGTCAACAAGACCGCGTCCGGATTCACGCTGGACGTCCCGGAGAACTCGGTCGGCAAGGTCCGCGAGTTCATGGGGAACCTGCACATCGTCATGCGTGCCTATGCCTGGGCGCGCGGCATGGGTGCGGACGGCATCAACGAGGCGTCCGACATCTCCGTGCTGGCGAACAACTACATGGAGAAAGGCCTGCTCGCGATCCGCGGCGTCTCCAAGAGCCACCCCGGCATCGGTGACCCCCGCATGGAGATGACGCGCTATTCGCTCGGCCAGTTGAAGGAAGACACCGGCATCGGCGTCGGCGAGGTGGCGAACCGCATGACCGATTACGGCGTGGACGCGCCCTGGCTCGCGCATGAGCCCTGGCACTTCCCCGAACCCTTCACGCCGGAAGCCGGCGAGCTGTGGTCGAAGGAGGACATCGACACCTGGGTCGCGGTGGTGCGCAAGGTCTGCGAGGAAGCCTACGCCAACCCGGATCTGGTGCGATCCGCGCCGCACAACGCCGCCATCGCCAAGGTGAACGCCGAGGGCTGCGAGGATCCGGCGCGCTGGGCGACCACCTGGCGCGCCTATCTCCGCAAGCACCGCGGCGGGGCGCAGCAGCAGGCGGCGGAGTGAGCCAGCCGCCCTGGCTCTGGCCGGAGGAACACTGGCGCGGCCTCGTCTCGCGCGTACGCGCGGGGCGCCGGCTGCGGCCGGCCTCCTGGCCCGGCGGCGCGCGGTGCGCCGTCGCGCTCTCCTTCGATTGCGACCACGAGACCTTCGAGCTGGGCGCCGGCGGCGAGGCGGTCGGCCGGCTCGCCTGGGGCGAGTTCGGACGGCGCGTCGGCGTGCCGCGCATCCTGGCCGTGCTGCAGAAGCACGGCGTTCCCGCCACCTTCTTCTGCCCCGCCGTCGCGGCGCTGATCGGGCCGGAAGAGCCGGCGCGGATCGCGGCGGCCGGCCACGAGATCGGCATCCATGGCTGGATCCACGAGAACACCTCGCTGCTCGATGCGGCAACCGAGCGCGAGTTGATGCTCCGCGCGCGCGACACCCTGGAGCAGCTCAGCGGCCGGCAGCCGGTCGGTCATCGGGCGGCGCAATGGGACACCAGCCCGAACACGGTCGCGCTCGTGAAGGAGCTCGGGCTGCTCTACGACAGCAGCCTGATGGCCGATGAGGAGCCGTATGAATTGCTGCTCGACGGCGCGCCGACCGGCGTGGTGGAAATCCCGGTCGAATGGCTGCGCGACGACGCGGTCTATTTCCTCTTCAACCGCAACCCCGCCACGCGGCCGCATGCAACGCCGGATGACGTGCTGTGCATCTTCCTCCGCGAGTTCGACGCGGCCTGGGAAGATGGCAGCGTGTTCCAGCTGGTGATGCATCCCTTCGTCATCGGCTATCGCTCGCGGATCTGGATCCTGGAGGAGATCATCCGCCACGCGACCGCCCGCGGCCGCGTCTGGTTCGCCACCCATGCCGACATCGCCCGCCACGTGCTTGCGCATGCCGCCTGACGCCACGCTCACCTGGCGCGATGCCGCCGGCCTGGCGCGCGCCATCCCCTTCCGCCCCGGCCAGACCGTTGCCGCCGCGCTGACGGCAGCCGGCATCCGCGAGCTGCGTGCCACGCGGCGCACGCTGGATGGTGAAGGCCGCGGCATGTTCTGCGGCATGGGCGTCTGCCAGGACTGCCTGGTGGATGTGGATAGCGAACCCAATACGCGCGCCTGCACCACCAAGGCGGTGCCCGGCATGGAGATCCGGCACCAGGATTTTCCGGGCACGGCGCGCCTGCCGGCGACCCCCGTACCGCTCCCCGAGGATTCGCCGCTGCCGGCCCCGGAAGCGGTGGATCTGCTGATCCTCGGCGGCGGTGCCGGCGGGCTCTCCGCTGCGATCGCGGCCCGGCAATGCGGCCTCGACGTGCTGGTGGTGGAGGAGCGCAGCGCGCTCGGCGGGCAGTACTACAAGCAGCCGGCGCCCGGCCTGGACGCCGCGCCGCTCGACGCGCAGCAGGCGGAAGGCGGAGCGCTCGCGGCTGCAGCCGAGGCCTCCGGGGCCCGCATCCTGCGCGGCTGCGAGCTCTGGGGCGCTTTCGAGCTGGATCGCCTGGCCGTGTTCGACGGAACGCGCTCGCGCCTGTTCGCGCCGCGCGCCGTGCTCGTTGCCGCCGGCGCCTATGAACGGCCGCATGTCGTGCCGGGCTGGACGCTGCCCGGCGTGATGACGACCGGCGCCGGGCAGACGCTCTGGCGCAGCCATCGTGTGCTGCCGGGGCGTCGCGTGGTGGTGGCGGGCAACGGGCCGCTCAACATGCAGGCGGCCTGCGAGCTGGCGGCGGGCGGCGCGCATGTCGTCGCGGTGGCGGAGGCGGCGCCCGCGCCCGTTGCGCGCTGGCGCGACGTCTTGGCGACGGCGGCGGCCGGTCCGGTGCTGGCGGCGAGGGGCGCGCGCTATCTGGCCGATC
The DNA here is from genome assembly GCF_041690465.1 of Falsiroseomonas sp. Classification (GTDB taxonomy): domain Bacteria; phylum Pseudomonadota; class Alphaproteobacteria; order Acetobacterales; family Acetobacteraceae; genus Falsiroseomonas. The sequence continues at coordinate 32,161 of NZ_JAWLHG010000003.1, forward strand.
TGGCGCGCTGGCGCGTCCCGCTGCTGCACGAGACACTGCTCCATCGCGTGGTGCGCGCGCCAGATGGCGGCTTGCTCGCAATGCTCCGCGGGCCGCGCGGCGAACGGCTCATGGAGGTGGATGCCGTGCTGCTCGGCTACGGATTCCTGCCGAGCCAGGAGGTGCTGCGTGCGCTTGGCGCCGACTGTGCCTTCGATTCGGCGCGCGGCCAGTTCGTGCCGCTGCGTGACGACGACATGATGACGAGCGTGCCCGGCCTCTACGCCGTCGGCGATTGCGCCGGTCTCGGCGGCGCCCCGGCGGCGCGGGAGGAAGGCACCATCGCCGCTGTCGCAATCACCCGGCGGCTCGGACGCGCCGTCCCCGCCGCGATGCACGCGGCAATCGAGGCGGCGCGGCGGCGCCTGGCACGGCACCGCCGGTTCCAGGCTGCGCTCTGGAAGGTCTTCGCCGCACCGCGGATCGGGCTCTCTCTCGCCGATCCCGCGACGGTGGTGTGCCGCTGTGAGGAGGTGACCAGGGGCGAGATCGACGCTGCGCTGACCGATGGCGCGCCCTCCCTCGCGGAACTCAAGCGCCGCACCCGCTGCGGCATGGGAAGATGCCAGGGCCGCTATTGTGCGCCGCTGCTGGCCGAGCATCTGGCGGCGATGCAGGGAAGGCCGCTGGACGGCTTCGCACTGTTCGCCCCCCGCGCGCCAGTGAAGCCGATCGCCATTGGCGACATCGTCGCGCTGTCGGAGCGCGCGCCGTGAGCATGCCGTCCGCCGTCGAGATCGCGGTGGTCGGCGGCGGCATCGTCGGGCTCTGCGCCGCGCTGGAGCTGGCGCGCGACGGCGCGGAGGTGCTGGTGCTGGACAACGCCGCCCGCCACGCCGGCACCACTGCCAATGCCGGCAGCCTGCACGTGCAGATGCAGAGCCGCTTCATCCGCATGTATCCCGCGCAGGTGCCGGGGCTGGAACGCTCGCTGCCGCTCTATGTCGCGGCAGCACGGCGCTGGGCCGAGATGGAGGCGGAACTCGGCACCAGCTTCGAGCTGACGGCATCGGGCGGGTTGATGGTGGCGGAAACCTCCGACTCCTACGAGTTCCTCGCTCGCAAATGCGAACGTGAGAAGCGCCTCGGCCTGCAGGTCGAGATGCTCGGCCGCGCCGAGCTGGCGCGCATCGCGCCGTATCTCGGCGAGGCGGTGATCGGCGCCGAGTTCTGCGCCGAGGAAGGCAAGCTCAACCCCCTGCTGGCGAACCAGGCCGTGCGGCGCGCGCTGCTGGCGCACGGCGGCGTGCTGCTGCCGGAAGCGCGGGTGGACAGGCTGGAGCGCGCGACAGGTGCCGGCTGGCTGCTGCATGGTCCATTCGGCACGCTGCGGGCCGGCCGGGTGCTGTTGGCCGCCGGCGCCGGCACCGGCACGTTGCTGGCCCCGCTCGGCCTGGAGGTGCCGACGGTGGCGGAGCCGCTCCACATGAACGTCACGGAAGCGACAGCCCCGCTGATCGGCCACCTCGTGCAGCATGCGGAACGGATGATCACGCTGAAGCAGCTCGCCGCCGGCCAGGTGGTAATCGGTGGCGGCTGGCCGGCGCGCTTCGCCGGACCGCGCGAGCATCCGACGGTGGAGGCGTCCAGCCTGATCGGCAACCTGCGCCTCGCCAGCCACATCGTTCCACGGCTCGCACGGCTGCGGCTGCTGCGCAGTTGGGCCGGCGTGAACACCACGGTGGACGGGCGATGCGTGCTGGGCGAGGCCCCAGGCCTGCCTGGCATCTTCCTCGCCGTGCCTGGCGATGCCGGCTACACGCTCGGGCCGCTGGTCGGCCGGCTTGCCGCGGCGGCGCTGCGCGGCTGCGACGGGGGCTTCGACATTGCGCCCTATTCCGCCGTGCGCTTCGCCGGTGCCGCCGCGACAGCGTGACCTACTCGATCGCCGCCTGGATGCGCGCGGCGGCTTCCAGCAACTCACCAAGAAAGCTGGTGCGCAGCTCCTCGAGCGAGACACGCGAGGTCGGGCCGCAGATGTTGATCGCACCCACCGTCACGCCGCCACGTCCGCGCAACGGCACCGAGAGCGAGCGCAGCCCGAGTTCCAGTTCCTCGTCCACGATGCACCAGCCCTGGCGTCGTGCCTGTTCGACCGCCTCAAGCAGCCTGCCCTTGGCCGTCACCGTCTTCGGCGTGCGCGGCTCCGGGCGGGCCGAGGCCAGCACGCGCTCCGCCGCCGCGGGCGTGAGGCCGGCGAGCAGGACACGGCCGACCGAGGTGCAATAGGCCGGCGTGCGGCTGCCGACGCGCAGGTCCACGTTGATCAGGTGCCGCGCGCTCGGGATGTGCAGCACGTAGAGCACGTCGGCCCCGTCGAGCACCGCGCCGTAGCAGGATTCCCCCAGCCGCTCCGAAAGGCCCGCGAGCACCGGCCTGGCGATGTCCCACACCGATGAGCCCGCCATCACGGCATGGCCGAGTTCGAGCAGCCGCGGTGTCAGCGCGAAGCGCTTGCCATCCGTCTCGGCGTAGCCGGCATGCGTGAGCGTCAGCAGGAAGCGGCGCGCGCTGGCACGGGTGAGGCCGGCATATTCCGCGACCTCGCTGAGCGTCATGCGCGGCCGTTCGCGGCGGAAGGCCTTCAGCACCTCGAACAGGCGCAGAACCGAATGGACCAGCTCGCGGTCCGCGCCGGTCCGCGCCTCCGTGTCGAGGTCGTCGGCCGCGAAGGTGGCGACGGAGACCGTCTCGCCGCGCAGCCGCGCCTTGTCATGCTCCATCTCGCAACCTTCCCGTCTGGCGGGCCGATCCTGTCCTCCGTTCGCGCTGCGAACAAGAGGGGCCACGGCGAGGCCCGACCCGATGGCCCCTCTTGCTGGACGCCGAGCAATCCTGTTCACTCTGCGAAAGAGTGTTCGCATAGCAGCAAGGCCCGCCAAGGGGCGGGACCGTCACGGGAGAGAAGGCATGTCCGATCGCAACATGACGGTCCTTGGCCGTCGCTCGGTGCTCGGTGGCGCCGTAGGCCTCGGCCTCGGTGCGCCGATGCTGGCGCGGGCGCAGGCGCAGACGACGCTGCGCTGGTGGTCGCCCCAGACGGCACCGGCGCAACGCGAAGCCTACAACTTCCAGATCCGCGCGTTCGAGCAGGCGAATCCGGGCGTGCGCGTGGTGTTCGAGGCGACCAGCGACGAGGGCTACCCGGCCCAGATGGCCGCCGCCTTCGCTTCGCAGCAGGTGCCGAGCGTGGTGACGCACCTGCCTTCCTTCGCGCTCGCGACCTATTGGCAGAACGGCCTGCTGGAGCCGATGAACGACGTGATCCAGGCGGTCGGCCCGGAGAACTACTACGAGGGCGCGAACCGCATCTACGAGATCACGCCGGGCCAGTATTGCGGCACCGGCATCGGCAATTCGGCGGCCAACATGATGTGGGTCCGTACCGACCTGATGCAGGCGGCGGGCATCGCCGAGGCGCCGCGAACCTGGGACCAGCTGCGCGACGCCTGCCGCAAGATGCAGGGCCGCGGCGTGTTCGGCGCGCCGCTGCCCTATGGCCGCAACTCGATGACCAGCCTGATCTTCATCTGCTTCGTGCATGGCGCGGGCGGGCAGATCTTCTCGCCCGACCTGCAGGTGGCAGTGGACAGCGATGCCTTCCGCAACGCGCTCGAATTCTACAAGTCCATGCGCGAGCTCTGCCCGCCGGGCGCGACGAACTATTCCTGGGGCGACAGCCTAACGGCCTTCGTCTCCGGCGCCACGGCGACCGGCATCTACACCGGCCGCGTGCTGGCGAACGTGAACGCGCAGAATCCGCGCATCGCGGATGCCATCGCCTGCCACCGCTACCCGACCATCTCGGCGAACGTGCCGCATTGGACGTTCAACGACTTCCCGAGCGTGATGATCCCGAAGGTCGCGCCCAACATGCCGCTGGCCAAGCGTTTCGCGGCGCATCTCTTCCAGCCGGAAGGTTACATCCGCCAGCTGCACGCGGCACCCGGCCATGTGTTGCCGGTGCTGAAAACCATCTCGGCGATGCCGCAGTACCAGGAGAACGCGCTGATCAACAAGTATCGCGCAATGGTCGACCTGATGTCGGAGAGCGCGGCCGCCGGCCACAACCTCGGCTGGGAAAGCCCGCGTCACCGGCCGAACGTGCATGCCGGCCGGATCATCGCCAGCCATGTGCTTTCGGAGGCGGTGCAGCGCTACGTCCTCAACAACGAGCCGATGGCGCAGGTGGTCTCCACCACGGCGCAGCGGCTCGACCAGCTGATGAAGGCGTCCTGACCGGGCCAAGTCGGCAGGGGAGGGCGGCGGAAGGCATGTCGGCACGCGGCGACCCTGCCGTATCCGGACGCGTTGATCCATCGGGCGTCACCGCGGCAGACCGCGCCGCGGTGAACCCGCTCGACCGCGGCTATGCGTTGCTTGGCGTGCTGCTCATCGCGCCGACGGTGCTGATCTTCTGCGCGGTCATCGTCTATCCGCTGGTCTCCGCGCTCTATCTCAGCCTGTTCACGATCTTCACCCCGACCCTCTCCGGCAACTTCGTCGGGCTGCGCAACTACGCGGAGCTGGCGGGCTCGCACGAGTTCTGGCGGTCGCTGCTGAACAACCTGATCTGGACGCTGATGACGCTGTCCCTGCAGATCGTGCTCGGCGTTGCGGCGGCGCTGATGTTGAACCAGGCGATCTTCATGCGGTCGCTGGCGCGCAGCCTGATCCTGTTTCCCTATTTCGTCTCCACCGTGGTCGCCGTGCTGGTCTGGCGCTGGCTGTTCAACGACCTCTATGGCGTGCTCAACCATTTCCTGATGTGGGCGGGCCTGCTCGACATGCCGCTCGATTGGCTGGGCACGATGCCGAATGCGATGGTCAGCGTGGTGCTGGTCGGCGCATGGAAATACTTCCCGTTCGTCGTCATTGCCGTGCTTGCCCGGCTGCAGACCATCCCCGAACAGCTCTACGAGGCCGCGACGATCGACGGTGCCGGCGCCTGGGGCCGCTTCTGGGACGTGACCTTGCCGCAACTGCGCGACGTGCTGGTGGTGGTCGTGCTGCTGCGCGCGATCTGGGACTTCAAGGAATTCGACCTGATCTACCTGCTCACCGGCGGCGGGCCGATCATCGGCACCCAGACGCTGCCGCTGATGGTCTACAAGGAAGCCTTCGGCATGAACGAGATGGGCCGCGCTTCCGCTGTGGCCGTCGCGATGATGCTGGTGATGCTGGTCTTCATGCTGGCCTATTTCCGCGTGCTGCGCGCCCGGGGGGAGGAGCCGCGGTGAGGAAGCTGGCCGGCCGCCTCGCCTTCAACCTGTTCGCCTGGACGATCGTTCTCGTCACCGCCTTTCCGCTCGTCTGGATGGTGATCACCTCGGTCAAGCCGCAGTTCGAGCTGTTCCGCATCCCGCCGACCTTCTGGCCGGAGCAGATCACCTTCGAGCACTACGCCCGCCTGCTGTGGGACACGCCCTTCCTGCTCTACATGCGCAATTCGCTGGTGCTCTCCACCGCGACGACGCTGCTGGTGGTGGCGGTGGCCACCCTCGGCGCGCACAGCCTGGTGCGGTTCCGCTACCGCGGGCGGGAGAGGCTGGCGCAGCTGGTTCTGTTCACCTACCTGTTGCCATCCGTCGTACTGATCCTGCCGCTCTACCTGATGATGGTCTGGCTCGGCGTGGCGAATTCGCTGCTGAGCCTGGTGATCGCCTACACCACCTTCGCGCTGCCCTATGCGCTGTGGCTGCTGCGCAGCTTCATGCAGGGCATTCCGGACGATCTGGAGAATGCGGCGCTGGTGGATGGCGCGACGCGCATGGGCGCCTTCTTCGACGTGATCCTGCCGCAGGCGCTGCCGGGCATCATCTCGACCAGCCTGTTCACCTTCATCCTGTCCTGGAACGAATACCTCTACGCGCTGGTGCTGGTGAATACCGACGAGGCGCGTCCGCTCACCACCGGCGTGATGAACATGCTCATCAGCGCCTTCAACATCGAATGGTCCCTGCTGATGGCCGCTTCGGTCATGATGAGCATTCCCCTGATCATCATCTTCGCATTCCTGCAGAAATTCCTGACGCGCGGCTTCGGCGCTGGCGGAGTCAAGGGATGACCCGCAGCGAGGAAGGCGAGGTCCGCTTCGAGAAGGTCCGCAAGGCGTTCGGCACCGCCGTCGCCGTGCGGGAGCTGGACCTTGCGATCCGTGGCGGGGAGTTCGTCAGCCTTCTCGGCCCCTCCGGCTGCGGCAAGACCACCACGCTGCGCATGCTGGCGGGGCTCGAGTTTCCCACCTCCGGCACGATCTCGATCGGCGGTCGGGTGGTGAACGAGGTGGCGCCCGGCGCGCGCGACGTGGCGATGGTGTTCCAGTCCTACGCGCTCTACCCGCACATGACCGTGGCGGAGAACATCGCCTACCCGCTGAAGAAGCGCGGCGTCGCGCGCCTCGAGCGCGAGGCGCGCGTGCGCCAGGTTGCGGAGACGCTGCAGCTTTCGGCCCTGCTGCCGCGCAAGCCTCGCCAGCTCTCCGGCGGCCAGCAGCAGCGCGTCGCGCTGGGCCGTGCGCTGGTGCGCGATCCCCGCGTCTTCCTGCTCGATGAGCCGCTCTCCAACCTCGATGCCAAGCTGCGCGCGCACATGCGCTCTGAGCTGATCGAGTTGCACCGGCGCGTCGGCCGCACCTTCGTCTATGTCACGCACGACCAGCTCGAGGCGATGACGATGTCGGACCGCATCGCGGTGATGCATGAGGGCGTGCTGCAGCAGTTCGGCACGCCGGGCGAGGTGTACAACCAACCGGCCAACCTGTTCGTCGCCGCCTTCATCGGCGCACCCGCGATGAACCTGCTGCGCGGCCGTGCGGCGGAGGGCGGCTTCACCCACCCGACGGTGCGTCTCGGCTTCGCAGGAGCGGCGCCTGGAGCGGGGCGCGATCTGGTGCTCGGGCTGCGGCCGGAGGATGTCACGCTCGGCACCGGTCCCTTCGCCGCGCGCGTACGCCTGGTGGAGCCGACCGGCCATGAGCAGATCGCGCAACTCGATATAGAGGGGGGCGATACGCTTACCATTCGCGCAGATGCCGAGGCGCCGCTCACCGCCGGCGAAACGCTGCGGTGGGGCGTGCGCGCGCCGCGGCTGCACCTGTTCGACGCGACGACGGGCAATCGGCTGGAGGCCGCGGTGATGATGCCGCAGGCCGCCGCCGCGTCCGGCTGAGACATCGGAGGAAAACATGGACCGCAACAGTATGGACTGGTCTGGGCCGATGCCCGCCGTGACCACCCCCTTCGACGCGCAGGGCCGCATCGACGCCAGTTCCTTTCGCGCCAACGTCGCGCGGCTGCTCGATGCCGGCGCCACCGGCATTGTCGCCTGTGGCTGCACCGGCGAGTTCTGGAGCCTGTCGCTCGATGAGCGGAAGTCGCTCTACGCCGAGGCGGTCGCCGGTGCGGCAGGCCGCGGCACGGTGATCGTCGGCACCGGCTGCGTCGGAGCGGCCGACACCATTTTGCTTGCGCACGCCGCGAAGGCAGCGGGCGCAGATGGCGTGCTGGTGCTGCCGCCCTATTTCGTGAAGCTCACCGATGACGAGATCTTCGCGCATTTCGAGGCGGTCTCCGCCGCCTCGCCGCTGCCGATCGTCGCCTACAACATTCCGGGCAATGCGGTGAACGCGATCTCGCCGGCGCTGGCCTCGCGCCTTGCCGAACTCGACAAGGTGGTAGCGATCAAGGAGAGCAGCGGCGACTGGAACAACTTCTACGCAACCCTGCTCGCGGTGAAGGATCGCATCCGGGTCTTCTGCGGGCCGTCCTCCGTGTTCGGCGTGCCCGCGATCCATGCTGGCGCGGACGGCACGGTGGATTGCTTCCCGAATGTCTGGCACGGCACGCTCGACCTCTGGTACGCGGCCCGCGATCCGGCGCGGCTGGCGGAGGCGGAGAAGCTGCAGGCCACCTCGCGCAGGCTGACGGATCTCTTCGTCACCGGCGGGCGCACGCTCTATCCCGCGACCAAGGCAGCGATGGACATGCTTGGCTTTCCCGGTGGCGGCGTACCTCGGCCGCCGCTCCAGCCGCTGAGGGGCGAGCCGCTCGCCGGGCTCCGAGATGGCCTGGCGCAGCTCGGGATCGGGTGAGGCGATCATGGATCTCGGAATCCGCGGCAGGCAGGCGATCGTCTGCGCAGCCAGCAAGGGCCTCGGTCGCGCCTGTGCCGAAAGCCTTGCGCGCGAGGGCTGCGACCTGACGCTCAACGCGCGCACGCCCGGCCCATTGGAGGAAGCGGCCGAGGCGATCCGCCGCGCCCATGGCGTGCGCGTGACGACGGTGGCCGGCGACATCAACAGCGAGGCCGGGCGCGACGCGCTGCTTGCCGCCTGTCCTTCGCCCGAGATCCTCGTCACCAGCCCCGGCACGCGCCAGGTTCCCGGCGATTTCCGCCAATGGGACCGCGCCGAGTGGGACAAGTGGTGGAACGAGCATTTCTACACCGGGGTCGAGCTGATCCGCCGCACCGCGCCCGGGATGTGCGAGCGGAAGTTCGGGCGGATCGTCAACATCTCCGTCTCCTTCATTAAGTTCCCGCAGGTCGGCTTCGCGCACAGCCATTCGGCGCGCGCCGGGCTTGCCGCCGCGATCGCCGCGATGGCGCGGGAGCTCATCCCGCACAACGTCACGGTGAACAGCGTCTGCCCCGGCCTGTTCGACACCGAGGCGCTGCGCGTGAACCTGCACGGCCACGCAAAGCGCGGCAACACGACCTATGAGGCCATCGTGGCGGACCGGCTGAAGACCTGCCCGGCCGGCCGCTTCGCCGATCCGTCGGAGTGCGGCGACCTGGTCGCCTATCTGTGCAGCGCCCAGGCGGGCTTCATGACGGCGCAGAACATCGTCAACGATGGCGGCTTCTACCAGGGCCTGTTCTGATGCCTGACGCGGCGCTGCTGCCCGCCAACGGCCGCGTCGCGGCGGTCTCAGGCGCCGGGCGCGGCCTCGGCGCGGCCATCGCGCGGCGCCTGCACGCGGAGGGATTCGCGCTCGCGCTCGGCGTGCGCGATCCGGCGCGTGCCGAAGCCGCGCTCGCGTTGCAAGGCGGCGCGCCCGTCACCTGGCACCGCTACGACACCGCGAAGCCGGAAACCGCCGCGTCCTGGATCGCCGAAGCGGTCGCCGGGCATGGCCGCCTCGATGCGCTGGTGAACAATGCCGGCATCCTCCGACGTTTCACGCTGGACGAAGGCGACGAGGCCGATCTGGACGAGATGTGGGCGGTGAACGTGAAGGGGCCGCTGCGTGCCATCCGCGCCGCCATGCCGCATCTGCGCGCCGCAGGACACGGGCGGCTGGTGAACATCGCCTCCACCGACGGCAAGCGCATCCGCGATCCTTCCGCGCCGGTCGGCTATGCCATGACGAAGCACGCGCTGATGGCGCTGACGCATGCGGCGCGCTTCGCCGGCCATGCCGATGGCGTGCGCGCGACGGCACTCTGCCCCGGCGCGATCGACACCGACCTGATCGCAAGCCTGCCGGGTGCGACGCCGGCGGCGGGGCGGATGCAGCCGGAGACGGTGGCGGAGCTCGTCTGCCTGCTGCTGCGCCTGCCGGACCAGGCGGCGGTCGCCGAGCTGATCGTCAACACGCGCTTGGAATCCACGCTCTGACCCGCAAGGAGTGAACCGCCATGGCCGAGCTTCGCGTCGCCGCTTCCACCTTCCCGTTCCTCTACTCGCATTCCGGCCCGGATGCGCTGAAGCACCTGGCATCCCAGGGTTACCGCAACTTCGAGCTGATGATCTTCCCGCCGCATCTCTGGCCATCCTCGATGACGCCGGCGGAGAAGGCGGCGCTGAAGTCCTGGCTGGATGGCGAGGGGATGCGCATCACCAGCTTCTGCTACCCGCTGCTCGACAACAACCCGAACAGCACCTGCCCGATCATGCGGCGCTACACGCTCGATCGCTACAAGGAGGCGATCGACCTCGCGGCCTATCTCGCCTGCCCCTATGTCTGCGCCATCCCCGGCCCGGTGAACTCGCTGATCAACCCGCCGGTCCCCTGGATGCGCGAATGGTTCGTCCAGGGCATGAAGGAGCTGGTGGCGCACGCCAGGGGCAGCGGCACCGAGGTGATCCTGGAGAACGTGCCCTTCACCTTCCTGCCCACCGCGCAGGACATGCTGGACGTCGCCAACGAGATCGATCCCTCGGTCGGCATCAACTTCGACGTCTGCAACAGCGCCTACATCAAGGAGGATCCGGCCGCCGCGATCCGCATGCTCGGCGCACGGGTGAAGAACGTGCACATCAGCGACAGCGGCTATGAGGTCTTCAAGCACGACCGCCTCGGCACCGGCATCGTGCAGCCCGGCCCCGCCGCGGCGGCGCTGAGCGAGATCGGCTACACCGGGCTGACGGTGCTGGAGATCATCACCGATGCCTGCCAGCCCGGCACCGACCCGGATGGCGACCTCGCCGCCAGCCACGACATCCTTGCCGCGCATGGCTGGGAGAAGCGGCCGCGCGCAAGCTGAGCGCGGCGCCGCCTGTCAGAGGAACAGCGCCCCCGCGGCCGCGCCGATCCCGAGCACCCAGAGCGGGCTGTAATCGGTCAGCCAGACGAACAGGCTGGAGGCCGCCGTCACGGCGAGCGCCAGCCAGGTCGTCCCCGCCGCCTGGGCCAGGATCAGGCCCGAGGCGAGGATCAGCCCCACCGCCACCGGCACCAGGCCCTTCTCCCCCAGGCGCAGCCAGGCCCTGCCGGCGAGCCGTGTGCGCATGCGGAAGAAGCCGAAGGCGAGCAGGCCGGAGGGCACGGTCATCGCCGCGATGGCGGTGAGCATCCCGACCACACCCGCCACGTGCCAGCCGATCAGCCCCACCACCAGCACGTTCGGCCCGGGTGCCGCCTGCGCCAGCGCGAAGAGCTGGGCGAAGCGCGCATCGTCCATCCAGCCATGCACCTCCACCACCAGCCGGTTCATCTCCGGCACCACCGCGATGCCGCCGCCGACCGCGATCAGCGAGATGGAGACGAAGCCGATCGCCAGCTGCCAGAGAACGCCGTCGTCATTCATCGCCGTGTCTCCACCCGGCGCCTGTCGCTCCACCAGACCGCGGTGATGCCGAGCGGCGCCAGGCCGAGCACGATGACCGGCAGCGGCAGGCGCAGCACCGCCGCGCCGAGCAGCGCGCAGAGGCCGACCGCCAGCACGGCGGGCGGTGGCCTCAGCTTTCCCACCATCTTGAGCGCGGTGCCGATGATCATGCCCGCGGCGGCGGCGGCGGTGCCGGCCAGCACGGCCTTGACGAGGGGGATCTCGCCGTAGCGGTCATGCGCGATGGCCATCAGCATCAGCACCGCCATCGGCCCTGCGAACAGGCCGACCGGTGCTGCGATGGCCCCCGCCGCGCCGCGCCAGCGCTCGCCGAGCTGGATCGCGACGTTGAGCGCATTCGGCCCCGGCAGCGCCTGGCCGAGGCCGAGCGCCTCCGCATAGTCCTGGTCGGAGAGCCAGCGCTTCTCCTCCACGATCACCCGCCGCGCCCAGGCATTCACGCCGCCGAAGCCGATCAGTCCGATGCGGAAATAGGTAAGGAAGAGCTGGGAGACGGTGGGGCGCGGCGGCGAGTCGGGTGACATGCCCTCAACGGAGCCCCGCGCGTGGCGGCGATCAAGCCCTGCAGGCAGCCCCGTCCGCGGCGCCCACCCGCTCGGAGCCCGCCGGTGCGCGCCACCGGCGGCCCGCGCCGCTCGCCGCCGCCCCGCGCCGGGGCGGCCGTCCGCTCAGCGCGGCTGCCGCGCCGTGGCGGGCGCCAGCGGCTCGCCGGGGGTCAGCGCGCCCGCGCGGGCCGCCGCGTCGCGGTCGGTGGTGCTGTCCTCGGCGCCGAGCCAGGCATGCACCAGCCCCGCCAGCACGGCGCCGGAGATCGGGGCGACCCAGAACAGCCATAGCTGGCCTAGCGCCACCTCCGGCCCGAACACCGCCACGCCGCTGCTGCGGGCCGGGTGGACGCTGGTGTTGGTGACCGGAATGGAGATGAGGTGGATCAGCGTCAGGCCGAGCCCGATGGCGATCGGCGCGAAGCCCTTCGGGGCGCGGACGCTGGTTGCGCCGAGGATGATCAGCAGGAAGAAGAAGGTCATGACCACCTCGGTCACCGCCGCGGCCATCAGCGTGTACCCGCCGGGCGAGGCGGCGGCGTAGCCATTGGTGGCGAAGCCCGCGGTCGCGTCGAAGCCGGCCTTGCCGGAGGCGATGATGAGGAGGATGCCACCGCCGGCGATGCCGCCAAGCACCTGCGCGACGATATAGCCCGGCGCTTCCGCTGAGCGGAACCGTCCGGCGGCGACCAGACCGAGCGTCACCGCCGGATTCAGGTGGCAGCCGGAGATATGCCCGACGGCATAGGCCATCGTCAGCACTGTCAGCCCGAACGCCAGCGACACCCCGAGCAGCCCGATGCCGACCGCGGGGAAGGCGGCCGCCAGGACGGCGGCGCCGCACCCACCCAGCACCAACCAGAGCGTGCCCAGGAATTCGGCGGCGAGCTCGCGGGACATCGTGAACCTCGTGCGGCGTGCAGCTTTGTGGCGCGCCGTGCGGAAGGCGCCGATGGCGCCCCTCCGTGCCGAGCGGCCGCAAGCCATGCGGTCAATGCACCAGCAAAGGTTGCACTTTCCGCGCCGCGTATCGCTTCAACTCCGTGGGATATGGATGAGGGATCGTCAACGCGGCGCCGCCGCGCGCGCCAGCCGGTCATTGATGGCCGCGCCGAGCCCCGTCTCCGGCACGGCCATGGCCGCGATCCGTTTCAGGCCAAGCCGGCGACCCTCCGCATCCAGCCAGTGCAGGCCGGCGAAGAGCCGCGCCGCGGCCTCTTGCGTGTCGCCAGCGGGTGAGAGGTTCCAAAGCGCGCCCGCACCCGGTAGCGGATGCGGGCCGAAGGCGAGCAGCGCCTCCTCCGCCGTCACCACCTGCGCATCCAGGCGCACTGGCAGCGAAGGCGCGTAGTGGGAGAGCAGCATCCCCGGGCTGCGCAGGCTGCGGGTGGCCTCGCCGGCCGTCAGCGGGATCGGACGGCCCACCGGGCCGATCGCCGCCTCGATCGCCTCCACCGGCACGCCGCCCGGCCGCAGCAGCACCGCGCCGCCGGCGGAGAGGTCCAGCACCGTGCTCTCCACTCCCACGGCACATGGGCCGCCATCCAGCACCGCGGCGATGCGGCCCGAGAGCCCCTCCAGCACATGCGCCGCCGTGGTCGGGCTGACGCCGCCCGAGCGGTTCGCCGAGGGCGCGGCCACCGGCCGATCCACCAGGCGCAGCAGGTCGAGCGCCAGGGGATGGGCCGGCACGCGCACCGCCAGCGTGTCGAGCCCGGCGCCCGCCAGCAGGTCCACCCGGCACCCCGGCCGCCGTGGCAGAACCAGTGTCAGCGGGCCGGGCCAGAAGCGGCGGGCAAGTTCGCGCGCCCGTTCGTCCGCCACCACCTCTTCGTCGAAGGCGCCTTCAGCCCGGGCGAAATGGCAGATCAGCGGGTTGAATTGCGGCCGGCCCTTGGCGGCGAAGACGGCCGCCACGGCGCGACCATCCCGCGCATCGGCGCCGAGGCCGTAGACGGTCTCGGTCGGGAAGGCGACCAGTTCGCCCGCGCGGAGCAGCGCGGCGGCCTCGGCGACCTCGGTGATCAGCCGCGTCACGGCAGTCCGCGCGCCAGGAAGGGCGGGGTGCGCCAGCCGGGCTTGCCGTAGCGCAGCAATGCGCCCTCCCAGTCCGCCATGCCGCCGCCGGCGGCGATCAGCACCGCCTCGGGCGCGGCGGTGTCCCACTCCATCATCGTGTCGAAGCGCGGGTAGAGGTCGGCCATGCCTTCCGCCAGGCGGCAGAATTTCTCGGCCGAGCCGATGTTCAGCACCTTCTGCGCGCCCTGCGCGCTTGCGAATTCGGCGTTGCGCGGATCGGCTGCGTGGTGGCTGCTCGCGACGATGACGGGCCCCTCGGGCGGCACGCGGCGGGCGGAGATGGCGCGCCGCCCGGCGGCATCCTCCTTCCAGGCGCCGGCGCCGACCCGGCCGGCGAAGACCTCGCCATGCGCCGGCAGGGCGACCGCGCCGAGGATCGGCCGACCGGCCTCGATCAGCCCGATGTTGATGGTGAAGTTGCCGGTGCCGGCAGCGAATTCGCGGGTGCCGTCCAGCGGGTCCACCAGCCAGAAGCGGCCCGCGCCCAGCTCGGCGGCCTGGCCGGCCGCCACCTCCTCCTCCGCGATCACCGGGATGGCGGGCGCGGCCTCGCGCAGGCCCTCCACGATCAGCGCCTCGGCGATCCGGTCGGCGGCGGTCACCGGGGAGAAGTCGCGCTTCCGCTCCACCGCGAAGCCGGCGGCGCGCACCGCCATCACCGCCGCGGCCGCGCGGCGGGCGAGCCCTGCCGCCAGCGTGACCAGCCCATCATCATCCATGCCGCGGGCTTACCGCCGCCGCGCCGGCACGCCAAGCCGGAACGCCAAGCCGCGCCCGCCGCCTTCGCCCCGCCCGCCGCGGGTGATAGGCTGGCGCACACACAACGGAACGATGGACGCTCCCCCCGCATGCCCGACATCGCCTTCGTGAAGCCCGCCCTGCCGAAGAACGGCGTCCTCGTGCTGCCGATGACCGAGGGCGATCCGCCCGCCGGCCTGGCGCGGGAGGCGGAGGAGGCCGGCGGCGGCCTGCTCTCCCGCGCGCTGGAGGCTGCCGGCTTCAAGGGCCGCAAGGGGCAGGCGACCACGCTCCATGCGCTCGGCGGCTGGACCAAGGTGGTGGCGGTCGGCCTCGGCAAGGCGGCCGAGCTCGGGCCGGAGGCCGCCGAGGCGGCGGGCGGCGCGATCGCACCGGCCATCGCGCAGGATCGCGAGGCGACCGTCGCGGCCGATACGCTCGATCCGAAGCTCGCCGCGCAACTCGGCTTCGGCGCCCTGCTGCGCGCCTGGCGCTTCGACCGCTACCGCACCAAGGAGAAGGAGGAGGACAAGCCGAAGCTCGAGCGCATCGCCATCGCCAGCGGCAATGCCACCGCGGCGAAGGCCGCCTTCGCGCCGCTGCGCGCCATCGCCGACGGCGTCTTCCTGGCGCGCGAGCTGGTGAGCGAGCCGCCCAACGTGCTGCACCCCACCGAATTCGCCGAACGCTGCAAGGGCCTCGAACGGCTCGGCGTCGAGGTGGAAGTGATGGGGCCGAAGGAGATGAAGCGCCTCGGCTTCGGCGCGCTGCTCGGCGTTGCGCAGGGTTCCGTGCAGGAGCCGCGGATGGTGGTGATGCAGTGGAAGGGTGCGCCGAAGGGCAGGAAGAACGGCAAGCCGCTGGCGCTGATCGGCAAGGGCGTCACCTTCGACACCGGCGGCATCTCCATCAAGCCCGCGGGCGGCATGGAGGACATGAAGTGGGACATGGCCGGCGCCGGCGCCGTGGTTGGCGCCATGGCCGCGCTCGCCGGGCGCAAGGCGAAGGCGGATGTCGTCGGCCTGGTCGGGCTGGTCGAGAACATGCCATCCGGCACCGCGCAGCGCCCCGGCGACGTGGTGAAGACCTATTCCGGCCAGACGGTGGAGGTGATCAACACCGATGCCGAGGGCCGGCTGGTACTCGCCGACGTCATGTGGTACTGCCAGGAGCGGTTCGACCCGCGCGGCATGGTGGACCTCGCCACGTTGACGGGTGCGATCATCATCGCGCTCGGGCATGAACATGCCGGCCTGTTCAGCAACGACGACGAACTGGCGCAGCGCGTGATCGCCGCCGGCGCGGCGGTGGGCGAGAAGTGCTGGCGCATGCCGCTCGGCGATGCCTACGACAAGCAGATCAAGTCCGAGATCGCCGACATGAAGAATGTCGGCGGCCGGCCGGGCGGCTCGATCACCGCGGCGCAGTTCATCCAGCGCTTCGCCAACGGCAAGCCCTGGGCGCATCTCGACATCGCCGGCACCGCCTGGAGCAGCAAGGACAATGCGACGGTGCCGAAGGGCGCGACCGCCTTCGGCGTGCGGCTGCTCGACCGGCTGGTGGCGGACATGGCGGAGGAAGGCTGACGCGCCCGATCGCAGGAGCGCGAAACCCGGATGCGTGAATCGACCGCGCCAGGGATGCCTCGATGTTGAAGGTCGCGATCCGCCGCGTCTCGCCGGACGGTTCGCTGCCACGGCTGGTGCCGGTGGTGGATGGCAGGCTGCCGCCGGGCTTCGCGGCGGCGGCGCAGGCGGCGGGCTTCCGGGGCGAATGCGGGCAGGTCTTCGAACCCGCCTCCGCGCCGCGAACCATCCTGCTCGGGCTCGGCGGGCAGCGCCGGCGGCGCGACGTGCAGGAGGCCGGCGCGAAGGCGGCGGCGCATGCGGCGGCGATCCCGCATCTCGTGCTGGAGGCGGGCGAGGCGCTGACCGCCGAGGAATCCGCCTGGCTCGCCGCCGGCATGGCGTTGCGCGCCTGGCGTTTCGATCTCTACCGCACGCGCGACATCCCCGCGGCGCTGCGGCGGCTGACCATCGTCACCGCGCGGCGGGAGGCGACCGAAGCGGCGTGGGAGCATGAATCCGCTTCGGTGCGCGGCTGCCTCTTCGCCCGCGAGTTGGTGGCGGAGCCGGCGAACCACCTCACCACGCGCAGCTTTGCCAGGCGGCTGGAAGCGCTGGCCGAGTTCGGCATCCATGTGGACGTGCTCGGCCGCAAGCGGCTGACCCGCGCGGGCTTCGGTGCGCTGCTCGCGGTCGGGCAGGGGAGCGAGACGCCGCCGCGGCTCGCCGTGTTGCGCTGGCGCGGCAGCTTCGACGCACCGCCCGTGGCTTTCGTGGGCAAGGGCATCGTGTTCGACACCGGCGGCATCTCCATCAAGCCGGCGCAGGGGATGGAGACGATGCGCGCCGACATGGCGGGTGCGGCGGCCTGCGCCGGCGCGATGCTGGCGCTCGCCCTGCGGCGTTCGCCGGCGCCAGCGGTGGCGGTGCTGGCGCTGGCGGAGAACGCGACCGGGGCCGAGAGCTACCGGCCCTCCGATGTCATCCGCACGCTCTCGGGCCGCACGGTGGAGGTGGTGGACACCGACGCCGAGGGCCGCCTGGTGCTGGCCGATGCGCTGCACCACGCGGCGAGCCGGTTCCGCCCGCGCGCGATGCTGGACCTCGCCACGCTGACAGGCTCCATCGTCACCGCGCTCGGCCATCACCGCGCCGGGCTGTTCGGCAACGACGCGGCGCTGATGGCCGCCTGCGCGGCGGCGGGGGAGGAGGTCGGAGAGCCGCTCTGGCCGATGCCGATCGGCGAATCCCATCGCGAGGATCTGCGCTCCGACATCGCCGACCTGCGGCAATGCGTGCCGTCCGCGCGCGGCGAGGGGGGCTGGGCAGGGCGCTTCATCCCCGATGCCTGCCACGCCGCCGCCTTCCTGCGGGAATTCGCCGGGGACACGCCCTGGGTGCATCTCGACATCGCCGGCGTGGACACGGCGGAGAAGGCGCATGCGCTCGGCCCCGCAGGCCCGACCGGCTTCGGCGTGCGGCTGCTGGATGCGCTGGTGGCGGCGCGGTTCGAGGAGGCGGACCACCACGCGCCGCTGGCGCCGCCCTCGCCCGCGGTGTAGGGCGCGGCGCATGGCCGAGTACGGCTTCTACCACCTCACCCGCACGCCGCTGGAGCAGGCGTTGCCCAAGCTGCTCGGCCGCGTGCTCGGCAGCGGCGGCCGCGCCATGGTGCTGCTGGCCAGCCGCGAAAGGCTGGAGGCGATCGACGCCGCGCTCTGGACCTGCGCCGATCCGGACTGGCTGCCGCATGGCACGCCGCTGACCGGCCATGCCGAGCACCAGCCGATCTGGCTGACCACCGAGGATGCGACGGAGGCCGGCGCGCCGAATGGCGCACGCTTCCTGTTCCTGCTGGAGGGCAGCGAGAGCGCGCGGCTCGACTGCTTCGACCGGGTGCTCGACCTGTTCGACGGCGGCGACGAGGCGGCAGTGCAGGCGGCGCGTTCGCGCTGGCGCGCCGCCAAGGCGGCGGGCCACCTCCTCACTTATTGGCAGCAGGGCCCGCGTGGCTGGGAGAAGGCGGGCGGATAGGGAAGCGCACGACAACGCACGCCCCTGGCCCGATGGTGAGCTCGCCGCGCAACTGCCGCGCCATGGCCAGCGCCACCCGCATGCCGAGCCCGGTCGAGCGGGCGGGGTCGAAGCCATCCGGGAAGCCCTCGCCCTGGTCCTCCACCTCGATCACCGCCTGCTCGCCCCCTGGTCCGTCCCCGGGTCCGCCCTCTGGCGCGCCGTCCAGGCGCAGCCGCAGCACCACCGTGCCCCGGCCGTATTTCAGCGCGTTGGTCACCAGCTCCGTCACCAGCAGGCCGAGCGCGGCCATCCGCTCCGGCGGCAGCCTGACACCCGGCACCGCTTCCAGCACCAGTTGCCGGCCGGAGGAGGCGACCGACTGGCGCAACTCCTCGAGCAGCCCCGCCAGGTGCTCCGCCGCATCCTGGACCGGCCCCACCCCACCCTCGTAAAGGCGGCGATGCACCGCGGCGATGGACAGGATCCGCGCCGCCGCGTCGCGCAGCCGCGCGGCCAGATCGGGCGCGGCGTCGCGGGCCTGCAGCAGCAGCAGCCCCTGGACCAGCTGCAGGCTGTTCTTCACGCGGTGGTGGATTTCCGCCACGAGCAGGTCCTTCTGCGACAGCAGGCTCTCCCGTTCCTCCTCCAGCGTGCGCCGCTCGGTGATGTCGAGGTTGGCGCCGAGTATCCGCCGCGGCGCACCGTCCGGCCCGCGCTCGAGAACGCCCTGGGCGCGGATCCAGCGCACCGCGCCATCGCCACGGCGGATACGGAACTCGGCCTGGTAGATGCCGCTGCGCTGCGCCTCTGCCGTGGCGGCGTCGAGCCGCCAGCGGTCCTCCTCCAGCACCAGGGCGGCGAAGGTGGTCCTGCTGACCAGGCCTGTGCCATCCGGCTCCAGGCCGAACAGGCGATGACAGCCGTCCGACCATCGAAGCATGTCGGAAACCATGTCGCGTTCCCACACGCCCATCACGGCGGCGCGCTGGGTCTGCTCCAGCCAGGTCTTGCGGTCGCGCAGCGCCGCCTCGCTCTCCGCCCGCGCCTGGTCGGATGCCGCAAGAGCATCCCGCAACCCTTCCACCTCGGCCAGCCTCGGACCCGCGGCGCCGGAGGACAGGCTGGCAAGCGCCTGGCGCAGCCGGAGAGACAGCAGCAGCGCCAACACCATCCCCAACCCGGCCACCGGCGCCGCGAAGGCCGCGAGCCATGCCAGGGCGGCGTTGCGCGTGCGCACGAACACCGCCTCCGGCAGGGCCATTGCGACGGCGTAGCCGGAGACCGGCGCACGGGCGAAGGCGATGGTTCCGCGCTCGCCCTCCAGCATCGTCACCCGCTCCACGATCCCGCCATTGGCAGTTGCCAATGCCTCGCCCAGCGGCGCCGGCGGGGCCAGCCCGACCGCCTCGTCGGCCCGGCGGCTGCGCGCGACGATGGTTCCGTCGCGGTCGTGCACCGAGGCGATCGCCCCCTCGGGCAGGTGCTGGCGGGTGAGCGCATCGGCAAGCGTGTCGCGTTGCAGCGCGATCCAGATCGCGAAGCGCGGCGGGCCGCCTTCGCGCCGCGCCACGGGATGCACGACCGCCACCACCGGCGCCCCGGTGGAAGGGCTGCGGAACAGGTTGCTGATCGTGGTGGCCCCTTCGGTGAACACCGCCGCCAGTCCGGCGGGCATCGGCTCACTCTGGGCGAGGCGGCCGTGGACGCTGTTGGCGATCTTGCGTCCGGGCGCCTCGGCCATCCCCATCGCCAACCCGGCCGTTTCGCCACCGAGCCGGCGCGCGGCCGCCAGGAAGACCTCGACATCGCCCTCCGCCAGCCGCGGATCCGCGGCAACGCCGCGCAGCAGCGCCTCGGTGCGGGCGAATTCCTGGTCCACCAGCAGCGCCAGGGCACGCACGGTGCCGAGCATCTGCTCCGCCACCCGCGCCTGCGCCGCCGCATGGGCCTGCCAGGTGGCGATCCCGGCGAGCAGGAACAGCCCACCCGTCAGCAGCCCCACCAGCAGCAGAAGCCGCAACCGCAAGCTGGGTGCGCGGCCCTCCGCGCGTCGGGGCGTGATGTGCATTGCGGTGAGAATACGGTTCCCTTTCCGCGTCTCGGCACAACAAGAAGTTACGAATTTTCGCAAAAAGTCCAGACGAAGTTGAGCGAGCGAGCCGGAAAGGACGCAAACGGCGCGTCAATCGTTGAGCCGCACGCCAGTGAGTTGAACCATCTCCGCCCAGCGCACCGTCTCGTTGCGCTGGAACGCCGCGAAGGCAGCGGGCGGCAGCGGGTCCAGCGTGAAGCCCGCAGCGGCCAGGCGGCGCTGCACCGCTTCGTCCGACAGCGCGCCGATGAAGGCGGCTGCCAGCCGCTCCGTGGTCGCCGGCGGCATCCCGGCTGGGCCGAACACGCCGAACCACGCATCCACCGCCATGTAGGGCACGCCGGCCTCGGCCGTGGTGGGGATGTCCGGGAAGGCGGCCAGCCGCCGCGGCGCACCGACCGAAAGCGCGCGCAGCCGCCCGTCGCGGATCAGGTTCGCCACTGTGGGGAAGGTGGAGACGTAGAAATCCACCACCCCCGCCACCGTGTCGGTCGCCGCCGGTGCCGCCCCGCGATACGGCACATGCGTCGCATCCATCCCCGACCGCCGCACGAAGGTCTCAGCGATCACATGGCTGGCCGAGCCGGCCTGGGAGGATGCGTAGCTGACGCGCCCGCCGTTGCGGCCCATCGCCTGCAGTTCCGCCATGCTGCGCGCGCGCGAATTCGCCGGCACCACCGTCGCGTGGTGCACCGTGCCGAGCTTGGCCACCGGCGTGAACCCGTCCACCACATGGAAGGGCAGCCGCGCCATCATCGCCTGGTTGGAGGCATGGGTCTGGTTGTGGCCGATCATGATGGTCAGCCCGTCCGGCGCGGCGCGGTGCGTCGCCTCGGCGCCGATCACCCCGCCGCCGCCGGCACGGTTGTCCACCACCACCGGCTGGCCGAGCGTGGCGGCCGCCTTCTCCCCGGTGACGCGGGCGAGGATGTCGGTCGGGCCGCCGGGCGGCGCCGGGACGATCAGCCGGATCGGGCGGTCGCCGCCCTGGGCGAGGCCCGGCCGCGACAGCGCGGCGAGGCCGAGGGGCAGCGCGGCAAGCCCGAGCGTCCGGCGGCGTGTGGTCCACATGGCGGTTGTCCTCCCGAGATGCATCGCCGTCTCGCAATGCCGGCGCGGCCGGTCAAGTCCGCGTCAGATTACAACCAATCGTTGCGTCGGGCCGGCGCGATTCGGCAATCTTAGGTCGTTACCGGCCCAGGAGGGGCACGCCGATGACGGAGGCCTCCAACAACCTAGCCGAGCGGCCGCAGGACGCCGAGCGTGACACCGCGCCGGAGCCCGCAACCCCGCGGGCACTCTGGCCCACCTTCATGCGCCGCACCCTCGCCGAGGAGTCGCTGCGCCCCCTGATGCGCCCGGAGCCGCCCCGCAGGCCGCGGGAGTAATCGGCCCGTTACGGCGCCGGCTGCTGGCCGATGCCGAACAGGCCGCGCAGGAAGCCCGGCGTCAGCGCCGCGAGCGGGTTCACGCTCACCTGCGGATCGTCGAGCGGCCCCTGCACGCGGAAGGTGGCGGCGAAGACGCCGCCGCCCGCCTCGGGCGAGAACAGCCGCCCGAGGATCGGAATGTTCCCGAGCAGGGAATTGAAGATGTAGGCGGGCACGATCGTCCCCTCCATCGCCAGCCGCCGCCTCCGCCGGTCCAGCGTGCCCTTCGCCGTCAGGCCGAGCGAGGCGGAGAAGGCGCGCGCATCCTCCAGCGCCAGCGTGTCCGGCGTCAGGGCGAAGGGCGCGACCATGCGCGCGAAGTTCAGGCCCGGCCCGGACAGGGCCTCCAGCAGCCCGTAGAGCGTCATCGCCTGCAGCAGTTTCCCGAGCGCCGGCGCGTTGCGCACCGCGAAATCATCCATCTCGGCGTTGCCGAGTAGTGGCGCGCCAGGTCCATTATGGGTGTAGCGCGCCGCCACGCTCAGCCGGCCGCCTTCCAGGTGTTGCAGCACGTCGAAGGCGGCCAGCAGCGCACCGGCATCATCCGCGGTCAGCTGCAGCGCGCGGCCGGTGCCATCCGGCGTGATGCTGGCCCGGAAGGGACCGCGCGGGCCGGCGCGCCCGGCCACCTGCCCCTGCCGCACCACGCCCCGCCCATCCACCAGCACCTGCGCCTCCACCGAGCCCAGCTCGCGCCCGGGGCCGAGCAGCACGCGCTCGAACCGGCCATCGAGCGCGAGCGCCGGGCCGGGCTCGGCGGCGGGCGCGCCGGCCGGTGCGTCGTCCCCGAAGGCGCCCCGCAGGTCGAGCGCGGCGCCGCGCAGCGTCACCTGCCAGGGTGCGCCCGGCTGCCCCGGCGGGCGGGCCTCGCCGGCAAAGCGGCTGGCCTCGATGCGGCCCTCGTTGATTGTCACGCGGGTGAGCCGCGTCCCGCGGCCGAAGGCAGCATTGCCGCGCAGCAGCAGCGACGGCGCCTCGATGCGGAAGCTCTCGATGGCTTCCAGGTTCTCGCCCGAGAGGCGCAGCAGCGCATCGGCGCCGGCATTCTGGCCGGGCGGCTTGGCCCAGCCCAGCGGCTCGACCGCCAGCGCCGCCTCGCGCAGATCGGCGCGGACGGCGACGCGGCCGGCGCCGTTGCGGCGCCGTTCGGTCCGCACGTCGAGCCCGACCGGGCCGCGCACCAGCTCCTCGCTCGCCAAGCCGAGCGCGGCGAGTTGCGCGGCGGTGGGGCGTGCCACCACCGTTTCGCGCATCACCACCTGCGTCGCCGGCCCGGAGCGGAAATCCATCTCCACGCCCAGCCGCGCCGGGATCTCAGCCAGCGTCGCCGTGCCGGTCACCCGCAGCCCTTCGGTATCCACCGTGAGGTCGAACACCCCGCGCTCCAGCGGGCGGTCCAGCAGGATGTCGGCCAGCCGCACCTGGCGCAGCTGCGCCTGCGCGGCGACGCGGATCTGCTCCACCTGCAGCTCGTTGAGCAGCGGGAAGCCGAGGGTCACCGTGCCTTCCAGCACCCCGCGCGGGTCGCGCAGCGGCAGCGGCCGTCGTTCGAACAGGCGCAGCCGTGGATGTTGCAGCACGGCGAGGATGTCGGGCACCGGGCCCGCGATCCCGATCCGCATCTCGGTCGTCGCCAGATCGCCGGGGGGGAAGAGGAAGCGCAGCGTCGCGTCGCGCGCCTGCACCGCCTGGCCCTGCTGCCGTGCCGAGGCCACGCGGACCTCGACCTCCGACAATCCGAAGCCGATCGTGCCGGTGACGGCCTCGACGGGCGGGATCGGCCGCAGCCAGTGCACCGTGGCGTCCGCCACCTCGAGGCTGCCTTCCGCCGCGGTCAGCTCCAGGCCGGACAGATCCGGCCCGGCCTCGGCCGCCAGCCGCCAGCTGCCGTTGCGCACGGTTCCGGCGGTGATGTTGGGCAGGATCCAGGCGCGCGGGCCGGCGGCGACGTCCTCCGGCCACCAGCGATGCAGCTCTGCGATCGGCGCGGCGTCGAGCGTGAAGGCCGTCTCGGCCCGCCAGCGTTCGCCCTCGCGCCGCGCGGTGGCGCGGGCGTTGAGCGTCGGCGTGCCCGGCCCGGCCAGCCGCAGCACGGCGCCTTGCAGGCTCAGCCCCTGCTCCGGCCGCCAGGCGAGGCGGCCCTCCACCCCGGCGAGCGGCACGCGCCGCCCCTCGCCGAGGTCGAGCGCGCCGGCGCCCGCCGCCAGCGTCATGGCCGCCTCGCGCATCGCGCCATCGGCGCCGAGCCGGGCCGACAGCGCCACCTGTGCCGGCGCGTCGAGATGCGCGAGCGGTGCGAGCGGCGGGGCGAGGGTGGCCAGCGCGGCGGGCCGCAGCGAGGGCAGCAGCAGCCGGAACGCGATCTCCGCCGGGCTGCCGCTGGCCTCCGCGGTGCCGGAGACCGGGACCCGCGCCGCACCGAGCCGCAGCATCGCCGCGCCGCTCCCGGCCAGCCCGCCCTCCCGCAGCCGCCGCAGCTCGATGTCCGCCGCGTCCAGCGCCCAGGTGGCGCCGAGCACCGCATCCTCCACGGTCACCCGCGCGCCGGTCACGCCGAGCCAGGTGAGCGCCGAGAACGGCGTGTCGTCCGAGGGCGGGCGCATCATCTCCGCCAGCAGCGCATCGAGCGCGGTGGCCCCGCCCGGCGCGGCGGGTGAGGATGCGGCCTCGTCGCCGCCCAGCAACAGGGAGAGACCCCCATCCGCCGCCCGGCGCAGCCGCAGCACGGGGTTGCGCAGCTCCAGCCGGCTCGGCGCCAGCTCGCCGCGCAGCAGCCAGGGGATGGCCAGACTCACCGAGGCGTCCGGCAGCTCCGCCTGCATGGTGCCGTCGCGGTCGAGCAGCCGGACGGCGGAAACCCGCAGGTCGAGCGGCGTCAGCCCGCCGCCCAGCCAGCCCTCCCAGCCGATCGAGACCTGCCCGATCTCCAGCCGCGTCTCCGCCGCCGGCGTGTTCACCTGTTCCTCGATGATCCGCGCCAGGGCGGTGAGCTCAATCGGGCCCTGCGCCAGCCGCCCGCCGAGCACCGCGAGGCCCAGCAGCGCCAGCATCGCGGCGCCGAGCGCGAGATGGGCCAGCCGGTGCGCGCGCCGCGCCACTTGACCGGCGGCCTGCCTCACCGCTTCCCTCCAAGGGCATGCCGAAGACCAGAGAGGCGGCCGCTGTCGCGCCGGCCCGCACCGCCGCCCCGCTCTCCGCCGCACGGCTGCCGCGCGCCTTCGACGCGGCCGGCGCCGAGCTGCTCGCCCAGCGCTTCACCGAGCGCGGCGCGGCGGAGCGCGCCTTCGCCACAGCGCCCGCGGGCGCGGCGCTGCTCGCGGCGCTGGGCGGCCACTCGCCCTATCTGGCCGACCTCGCCGTGAAGGAATCGAGCACGCTGCTGCGGCTGATCGAGCGCGGGCCGGATGCCGCCTTCGCGCTGGCCCTCGATCCCCTCGGCCGCGCCGATCCCGATGCCGGGCGGGCGCAGGTCGCCGCCCTGCTGCGCCAGGCGAAACGCCAGGCGGCGCTGATCGCCGCCGCTGCCGATCTCGCCGCGCTCTGGCCGCTCGACCGCGTCACCGGTGCGCTTTCGGACCTCGCGGATGGCTGCACCGACTATGCCTGCGCGCATCTGCTGCGGGAGGCACAGGCGCGCGGCGACCTGAAGCTGGCAGGCGGCGGGGCGAAGTTCGATCCTCGCGCCACCGGCCGCGGCTCCGGCCTGGTGGTGCTCGGGATGGGCAAGCTCGGCGGGCGCGAGCTCAACTATTCGTCGGATATCGACCTCATGGTTCTCTTCGACCCCGGTGCGGCAGCCTACGACGCCGACCGGGCGGGCGCCATCTACGTCCGTCTCGCTCGCGATCTGGTCAGGCTGCTGGAGGACCGGACGGAGGATGGCTACGTCTTCCGCACCGATCTCCGCCTGCGGCCCGACCCGGCGGCGACGCCGCTGGCGGTCAGCCTGCCGGCGGCGATCACCTACTACGAGAGCATGGGGCAGAACTGGGAACGCGCAGCGATGATCAAGGCGCGGCCGGTGGCCGGCGACCGCGCGCTGGGCGATGCCTTCCTGCGCGAGATCCGCCCCTTCGTCTGGCGCCGCCACCTGGACTTCGCCGCAGTGGCCGACATCCACTCGATCAAGCGCCAGATCCACGCCCACAAGTCGCACCAGGGCGCGCATGCCGAGGTGCAGGTGGCGGGCCACGACGTGAAGCTCGGCCGCGGCGGCATCCGGGAAATCGAGTTCTCCACCCAGATCCTGCAGCTGATCTGGGGCGGGCGCGATCCGGCGCTGCGCGACCCGACCACGCTCGGCGCGCTGGCGGCGCTGGCGGCGGCAGGCCGGATCGAGCGGCGCAGCGCCGCCGACCTCGCCGACGCCTATGTCTTCCTGCGCAATGTCGAGCACCGGCTGCAGATGGTCGCCGACCGGCAGACCCATCGCCTGCCGGAGGATGTGGAGGGGTTGTCGCGAATTGCCTCCTTCCTCGGCTTCGCGGATGTGGAGGGCTTCTCGGCGGCGCTGATGGGCCATCTGCAGCGTGTCGAGCGCTGCTATGCCGGGCTGTTCGAGGCAGCACCCGACCTCGGCGCCGGCGATGGCGTGTCGGGCGACCTGGTCTTCACCGGCGTCGAGGACGACGCGGCGACGATCGCGACGCTGCGGCGGATGGGCTACCAGAACCCCTCCGCGGTCGCCGGCGTGGTGCGCGGCTGGCACCATGGCCGCACCCGCGCCACCCGCAGCGAACGCGCGCGCGAGCTGCTGACCGAGATCATGCCCGCCCTCCTCGCCGCCTTCGGCCGCCAGCCGCAGCCGGACCAGGCGCTGCTGCGGCTGGACGCCGCCTTCGCGCGGATGCAGGCCGGCGTGCAGACGCTGAGCCTGATGCGGCGCAACCCGGCACTGATGGACCGGCTGGCCTTCGTGCTCGGCGCGGCGCCGGCGCTGGCGGACCATGTGGCGCGCGACGCGGCGGCGCTGGATGCGCTTCTGTCCGGCACGCTCGCCGCCGGCACCGACGCCACCGCCGCGCTGCCCGCCCTGGTGAAGGAGGCGCGCTACCTCGAGGAAGCGCTGGACGCCACCCGCCGCGTGGTGACGGAGCGCCGCTTCGAGATCGACGCCGCGGCGCTGGAAGGACGGCTGGATGCGGATGCCGCCGGCGCCGCGCGCAGCGCGCTGGCCGATGCCGCGATCGCCGCGCTGTTGCCGCGCGTCGCGCAGGATTTCGCGCAGCGCCACGGCAAGGTCGCCGGCGGCGCGATGGGCGTGGTGGCGCTCGGCAAGCTGGGCGGGCGGGACATGCTGCCGGCCTCCGACCTCGACCTGATCCTGATCTACGACCATGCCGCGGAGGCGGCGGAAAGCCGCGGCGGCGCGAAGCCGCTGGCGCCGAGCCAATACTACGCCCGCCTGGCCAACCAGCTGGTCGCGGCGCTCACCGCGCCGGGGCCGGAGGGCAAGCTGTTCGACGTGGACATGCGGCTGCGTCCCTCCGGCTCGAAGGGGCCGGTGGCGGTCTCGCTGGCGGGCTTCGCCCGCTACCATGCCGAGAGCGCCTGGACCTGGGAGCGCATGGCGCTGACCCGTGCCCGCTTCGTCGCCGGGCCGGCCGGGCTGAAGCGCAAGGTGGAGGCGGCGATCCGTGCCACGCAGACGCGCCCGGCGGATCCGGCACAGGTCCTGGCCGATGCCGCTTCCATGCGCGCGCGCATGTTGCGCGAGCTGCCGCTCGATGGGCCGTGGGACGTGAAGCTGATGCCGGGCGGCCTGGTGGAGGCGGAGTTCGTCGCCCAGGCGCTGCAGGTGGCGCATGCCTGCCGCGTGCCGGCGGTGCTCTCGCCCACCACGCGCATCGCGCTGGCGGCGCTGGCGAAGGCGCGGCTGCTGACGCCAGGGGAGGCGGATGCGCTCATCGCGGCCGAACGCCTGTGGCGGGCGGTGGTGGCGCATCTGCGCATGACGGTCGGCCGCTGGCGGGAGGAGGCGCTGCCCGAGCCGGTGGCGGCGGCACTGCTCAACGCGGTGGCGCCGTTGCTGCCACGCCCGGCGGTTGACCAATCCGACCTGCGCGCACAGATGCGCGAGGTTGCGGAGGCGGTGCGGGCGATCTTCGTCCGCCGTGTCGGGCCGCTGGACCAGGGATGACGGGGGATTTCCGGGATGGCGACCACGAAGAAGCCGGCGGCGAAGGCGGCCGCGGCACCGAAACCGGCCACCAAGGCGGCCGCCGCAGCCACGCCGGCCGCCGGCCCGGCCGAGGGCGCCAAGGCGCCGGCCTTCTCGATGCCGGCCTCCGGCGGACGGACGGCCAGCAGCGAGGCGCTGAAGGGCAAGGCCTACCTGCTGTATTTCTACCCGAAGGCCGACACGCCCGGCTGCACCAAGCAGGCCTGCGGCGTGCAGGAGGCGCTGCCGCAACTGGGCAGGCTGGGGCTCGAGATCATCGGCGTGTCGCCGGACCCGATGAAGCCGATCGAGAAATTCGCCGACAAGTACAAGCTGACCTTCCCGCTCGCCTCCGACGAGGACCACAAGGTCGCCGAGGCCTATGGCGTGTGGGTGGAGAAGTCCATGTACGGCAAGACCTACATGGGCATGGAGCGATCCAGCTTCCTGGTCGGGCCGGACGGCGTGGTGCGGAAGGTCTGGCGCAAGGTGAAGCCGGAAGCCCACGCCGCGGAGGTGATGGCGGCGGCGAAGGACCTGCTGGGCTGACCCCGCATGCGGCGCGGGTGGGCCGTTTCGGCCCTACCCGCGCACCCAGTGGACCGTGGTGAGCGCGACGATGAGCATGAACAGCCCGGCGCCGATGGCGCCCACCGTGCCGCCCATCATCAGCAGCGACGGCAGAAAGCCATCGGTGCCCGCGCGGCGCAGCAGATAGCCGCCGAGCGCGGCACCGACCGAGAGCATCGCCACCGCCCCGCCGCCGCCGATCACCAGCCAGGGATGGCGGTCCGCCAGGCCCTCGGGCGGCACCAGGTTCGGCGCGCGGTAATGCTCGAAGGCCTTCGCCGCCGGGCCCTGGGCGGCGGCGGGCACCGGCACCCGCAGCCTGGCCGGGATGACCCAGCCGGTGTTACCGCGCGGATAGGCGAGGTCGAATTCCAGGCACTCCGGACGGCCCGGCAGCCGCAGCCATCCGACCGCGCGCAGCTCCGGCACGCCGAAGCGGTTCAGCGCATGGTACGACCCGTCCACCAGGATCTGCCGATGCCCGACGATCACGCCGACTGGCCGGCGCGGGCGCCGCTTGCGCTTGCGCAGCACGTTCAACGTGCCCTGCTGTTCGGCGCCACGGGCGGCATCGAAGGCGCGGAACAGCTCCCAATCCTCCGGCGGGACCGACCAGCGCGCGATCACGCCGAAGCCCGCGCGCAGCCTGGCCTCGCCGAAGGCCGGGCGCAGCAGGATCAGCAGGAAGATGCCGCCGAGGACGAACAGGCCGAGCCCGGCCAGGCCACCCACGATGATGGCCGCCTTGCCCAGCTCGCCGCGCTGCGACACCACGGCAACGAGAAGCGCAGCACCCATCAGGGCTGCCAGGAGCCAGAGAACGGCCTTCAGAAGCGGGCTGCGCATGTTGGCGCAGGCATCGCACGGCCGCGCCGGGCCGGCAAGCGAAGCCTCGGCTTTCCAGGCGCTTCCAGGGCATCGTCGCACGATGACCAGCGTGAAGAAGGCGGCGCCAAGACCGGTGGGGATCGCGGTGCGAAACGTCCGGGCAAGCTATCCCACGCGCAGCAGCGGATCGCCGAGGCGGATCGAGCCGGGCTCAAGGACGCGGGCAGTGATGCCGCCATGGCCGCGCACGGCGTTGTAGCCGCCGGGACCGAACTGCTCCTCCATGCGGGAGCAGGGGTGGCATTCGCCGCTGAACTCCAGCAGCGCGGCACCGAGGCGGAAGCGCTGGCCCTTCAGCGCGAGCAGGTTCACGCCCTCCATCACCAGGTTCCGCCGCAGCCGCGCCGGGGCGACGGCATCGAGCGCGAGGAAGCTGCCGAGCGCGCGAAGATGCTCCGCGCTGGCGAGCGTGACCTGTCGCGCGCCGGTCGCCGCGCCGCGCCAGCGGTCGCCAACGAGGCCGCTTCCAGGCTCCAGCATCGCCTGCTCCACCGCCACCATCGGCGCGCGGCGGGCGGGGCGCAGCCCGATCCAGGTGAGCCGGCCCGGCCGCATCGGCGCCGCGAACAGCGCCGCGAGCGGCGAGCCGGCCGGCAGCATCAGGCCGGGCGCACCAGCAGGTGCCGCTTCCTGCCGAGCGAAAGCTTTGCCGAATCGTCGCGCAGGTCGGCCGGCGTGACCGATGCGGCCGGGTCCGTCACGGCGACGTCGTTCAGCCGCACGCCGCCCTGCGCGATCAGCCGGCGGGCCTCGCCCTTGCTGGCGACGAATTTCGCCGCGACAAGGATGTCCACCACGCCGGCGGGCAGCGCGACGAGATGCGTCGGCAGCGTCTCGGCCGCGACGCCTTCCTCGAAGGTGCGGCGCGCGGTCTCCGCGGCCTGGGAAGCGGCATCGCTGCCGTGCAGCAGCGTGGTGGCCGCGGTGGCCAGCACCTTCTTCGCCTCGTTGACCTCGGCGCCACGCAGCGCGGCGAGGCGTGCGACCTCCTCCATCGGCAGTTCGGTGAACAGGCCGAGGAAGCGGCCGACATCGGCGTCCTCGGTGTTGCGCCAGAACTGCCAGTAGTCGTACGGGCTGACCTTCGCCGCATCGAGCCACACCGCGCCCTGCGCCGTCTTGCCCATCTTGGCGCCGGAGGCAGTGGTGATCAGCGGCGTGGTGAGGCCGAAGGCTTCCTTCGCATCGATGCGGCGGATCAGGTCGGCGCCCATGATGATGTTGCCCCACTGGTCCGACCCGCCGGCCTGCAGGACGACGCCGTAGCGGCGCGACAGTTCGAGGAAGTCGTAGGCCTGCAGCAGCATGTAGTTGAATTCGAGGAAGGTGAGGTTCTGCTCCCGGTCCAGGCGCAGCTTCACGCTCTCCATGCCCAGCATGCGGTTGACGCTGAAATGCCGGCCGATGTCGCGCAGGAAGGGAATGTAGAGCAGCCGGTCCAGCCACTCGGCATTGTCCACCATGAGCGCGTCGGTCGGCCCGTCGCCGAACCGGAGGAAGCTGTCGAACACCTTGCGGATGCCGGCCTTGTTGGCCTCGATCCGGGCGTCGTCGAGCAGCGGGCGGGCCTCGTCGCGGAAGGAGGGGTCGCCGACCTTGGTGGTGCCGCCGCCCATCAGCACGATCGGCCGGTTGCCGGTGCGCTGCATCAGGCGCAGCAGCATGATCTGCACCAGGCTGCCGACATGGAGGCTGTCGGCGGTGGCGTCGAAGCCGATATAGCCGGTCACCGGCCCGGCCGCGAGGCGCGCGCGCAGCGCCTCCTCCTCGGTGGCCTGGTGGATGAAGCCGCGGGCGCGGGCCTCGTGCAGGAGATCGGTGGTGGCGCTCATCGGGGTCGAGGTCTTCCGGCAGGGGCAGGGGCGTAGCACACTCGGAAACATGCTGCGAACCGTCAGGCCGAAGGCCTGCCCCCGGAAGGTGAGGCCGAAGGCCCGTGCTTAGAACCATCGGCCTGATGAGCGGGACGTCGCTGGACGGGGTGGACGCCGCCTGGGTGGAGACCGATGGCGAGCGCATCGGCCGCTTCGGGCCGGCGGTGACGCTGCCCTACGACCCGGCGCTCCGGCGTGACCTGCGCAGGCTGCTGGACGTCGTTTCCCGCGCGCCGTCGCGCGACGCGCCGGAGATCGGTCCCGACGATCCCTTCCTGGCCGATTGCGTGACGCGGCTGACGACGCGGCATGTGGAGGCGGTGAAGGCGATCGGCTGGCAGGCGGACCTGATCGGCTTCCACGGCCAGACCATCCTGCACCGGCCCGCCAAGCCAGGCGCCAACGCGCCCGGCCTCACCTGGCAGGTGGGCGACGCGGCGCGGCTGGCGCGGGAGACGGGGCTTTCCGTGGCGCATGATTTCCGCTCGGCCGATGTCGCCGCCGGCGGGCAGGGGGCGCCGCTGGTGCCGATCGTCCATGCGGTGATGGCGCGCGACCTGCCGAAGCCGCTGGCGGTGCTGAACCTCGGCGGCGTGGCGAACGTCACCTGGATCGGTGCCGATGGCGAGCTGGTCGCCTTCGACACCGGCCCGGCGAATGGCCCGCTGGACGATTGGGCGCGGCGGGCGACCGGCGAGCCCTATGACCGCGATGGCCGCCTAGCGCTGGCCGGGCAGCCCGATGGCGGGGTTCTGGCACACCTGATCACGCATCCCTACCTGGCCGCACCGCCGCCGAAGTCGTTGGATCGGCTGGATTTCGACCGCGCGCTGAAGGAGGCCGGCGCCGCCGCGCTCTCGCCCTGGGACGGGGCGGCGACGCTGGTGGCCTTCTGCGCGGTCTGCGTGGCGGCGGCCTCGCGGCACTTCCCGGCGCCGCCGGTGCAATGGCTGGTCGCCGGCGGTGGCCGGCGCAACCCGGCGATCATGCGCGCCTTGGCTTCGGCGCTGACCGAGCCGGTGCGGCCGGTGGAGGTGGCGGGCTGGAACGGCGACGCGCTGGAGGCGCAGGCCTTCGGCGTGCTGGCGGCGCGCGTCTGGCGGGGGCTGCCGATCACCTTCCCGGGCACCACGGGCGCGCAGCAGCCGCTGCGCGGCGGGCGAATCACCGGCCCGCTGCTCTAGACCCGAGCTGCCCGGACTGGTCCGGGCAGCTCGGGTCCAGCCTTTCGAGCCGGCGATTCACGCCCTGGCGTGCCCGCCCGCGGCGTGCACACCCAGGGCGATCGCGGGCCAGCATTTCGCCGCTTGCCCGCTTCGGCCCACGCGGCTGCGGCCGCGCCGCCGAAAACGCCGAACGGCCGCCCCCTTGCGGAAGCGGCCGTCCAGACCTGGCAGCGAGGCGCCGCTCAGTCGGCGGCGAGCGCCATCCGGTTGCGGTTCAGCATGGTGTTCACATGGTCCTCGGCCGCGTCGGCCACCTGTTCGGCCTGCGGCGGGGTGAAGATGTGGCCGGCGGCGGGCATCACCCGGTAGTCGATCTTGATGCCCTTCTGGGTGTTCAGCTTTTCGACCAGCTTCCGCACGCTGCTCTCGGGCACCAGCTCATCGTCGGCGCCGTGCAGCATCAGGCCGTTGCAGGGGCAGGGGGCGAGGAAGCCGAAATCATAGTGGCTGGCCGGCGGGCTCACCGAGACGAAGCCGCTCATCTCCGGCCGGCGCATCAGCAGCTGCATCCCGACATAGGAGCCGAAGGAATAGCCCGCGACCCAGAGCGAGGAAGCGCTCGGGTTCACCGCCTGCAGAAAGTCGAGCGCGGCCGCAGCGTCCGAGATCTCGCCGATGCCGCCGTCATAGCGGCCCTGGCTGCGGCCGACACCGCGGAAGTTGAAGCGAAGGGTGGAAAAGCCCATCGCCTGGAAGCGCTGGTACAGCGCGTGCACCACCCGGTTGTTCATGGTGCCGCCGTGCAGCGGGTGCGGGTGCAGGATCAGGGCCACGGGCGCGTTGGCCTGCTTCGCGTGGTGGTAACGGCCCTCAAGGCGACCATCGGGGCCGGCGAACATCACTTCGGGCATCGCGCGTCAGGTCCAGTCTCGGTTGGGGCTACAGCGCTGTCGCGCTCACAGCCAATTGGGGAGCCACGCCTGCCGCCTCAAGCGCCGCCGCCGCGACGTGACCGGCCGAAGGGCCGCATCCGCCAGCTTCGACACCGACCGCTATGGTTCCTGTATCCCACCCCATAGTTGACGAGGGAGGTCAGGAACAATAGCCTCGCCCGCTGACACGCTGCCGCAGTCATCGGGTTCCGGTCTGGTTCTGGCGGGTGCGGGATGGCCCGCGCCCGGTGGACGACCCCCAGGGCGGGCTCCCGAGCCCCAGGGTTACCGCAATATAGGGATCCGGAGGCTGGTTTCATATCGGATTCATGGCATGGGGCCCATGTTCCTGCGTCTGAACCCGCGAGACAGCGCTCATACTGCGCACAGGACCGTGAACGCGGCCTTAACGGGCCAGCCGCGATCCTGCGGCGGGAGGTACGGATGAGGCTTTCCACCCGAGGGCGCTACGCGGTCATGGCCATGGTGGAACTCGCCGCCCGCGAGCACGGCCTCGGCCCCGCCGGAGCCGGTCGAAACCAGGTGAGCCTTGCGGAGATCGCCCAGGCGCAGCACCTCTCCCTGGCCTATCTCGAGCAGCTGTTCTGTCCTCTGGGGCGGGCCTGCCTGGGGTCGTCCGCGCGCGGCCCGGGCGGCGGCTACCGGCTGGCGCGCGGAGCCGACCGTATCTCGATCTCCGAGATCGTGCACGCAGTGGACGAGCCCATCCAGGCCACCCGCTGCGAGGAGGGCGGGCCCGGCTGCCTCGCAGGCCAGCGCTGCCTGACGCATGACCTCTGGGCCGAACTCGGCGATCAGATCCGCCTGTTCCTCGAGGGGCTGAGCCTTGCCGACGTGATCGGCGGCCAGGTGACGGGCCGCGCCGCACCGCCGCGGAGCGCCGGGCCGGCGCCCGAGGGGCCGGGCGAGGCGGCGCGCTAGGCCGCGCCCGGGACGGGCGATGACCGAGCTTTATCTCGATGCCAACGCCACCGAGACGCTGCGCCCCGAGTCGCGGGCGGCGGTGCTCGCGACGCTCGACCTGACCGGCAATCCGTCCTCGGTGCATGCCGCGGGCCGGGCGGCGCGGCGGGTGCTGGAAGCGGCGCGGGAGCGTTTGGCCGTGCGCTTCGGCGGCAACCCGGCCGACCTCGTCTTCACCGCCGGTGGGACGGAGGCGAATGCGCTCGCCATCCATGGGCTTCGGCAGGGCCGCCGGGTGCTGGTGGGAGCGACCGAGCACCCGGCGGTGCTGGCGGCGGCGCCGGGGGCGGAGGTGCTGCCGGTGCGGCCCGACGGCACGCTCGACCTCGATGCCTTGGAAGCGGCGCTGGAAGGCGGCGCGCCGGCGCTGGTCTGCCTGATGGCGGCGAACAACGAGACGGGGGTGCTGCACCCGATCGAGGCGGCCGCCGCGCTGTGCCGGGCGCATCGTGCCTGGCTGCATGTGGATGCGGTGCAGGCGGCAGGGCGGGTGCCGGTTTCGCTGGCGGCGCTGGGTGCCGAGTCGCTGGCGATCTCGGGGCACAAGCTGGGCGGGCCGAAGGGGGCGGGGGCGCTGCTGGTGAGGCCCGGCCTGCAGCTGGAGGCGATCATCGCCGGCGGCGGGCAGGAGCGTGGCCGCCGGGCGGGGACCGAGCCGCTGCCCGCCATCGCCGGCATGGCGGCGGCGGCCGAGGCGGCGGCGCCGCAGGCGGCAGCGCGGCTGGCGGCGATCCGCGATGCGATCGAGGCCGGTTGCATCGCCCAGGGTGCCCTGGTCGCCGGCGCCGGCGCGGCGCGGCTGCCGAACACCACCAGCCTGGTGCTGCCTGGCGTGCCCGCCGAGACGCAGGTGATCGCGCTGGACCTGGCGGGGGTGCGGGTTTCGGCCGGGGCGGCGTGTTCCTCGGGCAAGGTGGCGCGCAGCCATGTGCTGGCGGCGATGGGGTTTTCCGAGCTGGCCGGCTGCGCCATCCGCGTGTCGCTGCCCTGGGATGCGCCGGACGATGCGGCGGAGCGGTTCCTGGGCGCGTGGGAGGCGATGCGGGCGCGGGTGCGGCCGGTGGGGTGAGGGCGGCTCCGCTTGCGCGGCCGGGACGCCGTCGTCGCCTCCCGGGCGGATGACGAGGACGCGAGGCAACGCATCCGGAAGGGCTCGACGAGGTGCTGAGCCATTTCTGATGCGGGCTTCCCCGCGGCCGGCAACAGCGCCACATAGGCGGCGCCCAAGGGACGCAGGATGACCCGGCCGAACCGCCCGATCTATCTCGACAACCACGCCACCACGCCGCTCGATCCGCGCGTGCTGGCGGCGATGCGCCCGTGGTGGGAGCAGAACTTCGCCAATCCCGGCTCGGTCGAACATGCGATGGGGCGCGCGGCGGAGGAAGCCGTGGAACAGGCGCGCGGCCAGGTCGCGGCGCTGATCGGCGCCGAGGCGTCCGAGATCCTGTTCACCTCCGGCGCGACCGAATCCAACAACCTGGCTGTCAAAGGCGCCGCCCGCTTCGCGGCGGCGCAGGGGACGGATCGCCGGCGCGTGGTGACGCTGGCCACCGAGCACAAATGCGTCCTGGAGAGCGTGAAGGACCTCGGCGCCGAAGGGTTCGAGCCGGTGGTGCTGCCGGTGCGCCCCGACGGGCTGCTCGACCTCGACCTGCTGGAGGCGACGCTGGCCGAGCGGCCCACGCTGCTGGTCTCGGCGATGGCGGTGAACAACGAGATCGGGGTGATCCAGGACCTGGAAGCGATCGGGGAGATCGCCAAGCGGCATGGGACGCTGTTCCACACCGATGCGGCGCAGGGCTGCGGGCGCATCCCGCTCGATGTCGGAGCCATCCGGGCGGACCTGGCCTCGATCTCCGGCCACAAGCTCTATGGGCCGAAGGGCATCGGGGCGCTGTATGTGCGTCGCCGGCCGCGGGTGCGGCTCAAGCCGCTGTTCTCCGGCGGCGGGCAGGAGCGGGGGCTGCGCTCCGGCACGCTGCCGGCGCCGCTGATCGTCGGCCTTGGCGAGGCCTGCCGGATCGCGCTTCAGGAGATGCCGTTGGATGCCGGGCGGATCGCTGGCCAGCGCGACCGCTTTCTCGCCGCGCTGGCGGCCGAGGTGCCGGGGGTGGAGGTCAATGCGCACCGCGAACGGCGCGTTCCGGGCAACCTCTCGCTGGCCTTTCCCGGCGGGGTGACCGCGCAGCAGTTGATGGACGCGGCGCCGGAGCTCTGCCTCTCGACCGGCTCGGCCTGTTCCTCGGCCGAGGTCGAGCCGTCCCATGTGCTGAAGGCGCTCGGCCTTCCGGAGGCGCGGGCGCGCGCCACCTTGCGGATCGGGATCGGCCGCTTTACCTCCCCGGCCGAGGTGGATCTGGCCGCCGCGGCACTTGGCGCCGCCTGGCGAGGGGCCATCGCAGCAACCGGCGCCGCGGCCGAACCGGCGGGCGCGGCGGAATAGGGCCTTCAGATGCCGAAGATGACGTTCATCGAGCGCAATGGCACGCGCAAGGAAGTGGATGCGCCGCTCGGGCTCTCGGTGCTGGAGATCGCGCACAAGCACGGCGTGGACATCGAGGGCGCCTGCGAGGGATCGCTGGCGTGCTCGACCTGCCATGTGGTGGTGGACGGGGCCTGGTTCGGCAAGCTCGCCAAGCCGACCGAGGACGAGGAGGACATGCTCGACCTGGCCTTCGACCTGCAGGAGACCAGCCGGCTGGGCTGCCAGATCATCATGACCGAGGCGCTGGACGGGCTGGTGGTGAAGCTGCCGGCCGGCACGCGGAACGCCCTTGGATAGCAACGACGGGCTTGGCGCCTATGGCCGCGACGGCGGGCTGTTCCGCCGGCTGAAGGACGCGAACGCCGCCGACTGGCGCGCCTACACCTGGCATCCCTTTGTGCAGGGGATCGCCGGCGGCTCGCTGCCGCTGACGGCCTTCAAGCGCTACCTGGTGCAGGATTACCTGTTCCTGGTGCAGTTCACCCGCGCCTTCGCGCTGGCGGCCTACAAGGCGGAGAGCCTCGATGCCTTCCGCGACAAGGCCGCCGCCATCCAGGCGCTGCTGCACGAGATGACGCTGCACCTCGGCTATTGCGCCGAATGGGGCATCTCCGAGCGCGCCGTCCTCGCCGAGCCGGAGGCCGCGGAAACCGTGGCCTATACGCGCTGGGTGCTGGACCGCGGGGTCGCGGGCGATATCCTCGACTTGGAAGTGGCGCTGGCACCCTGCACCGTGGGCTATGGCGAGATCGCGCTGATGATCGAGGCATCGCCCACGCGTTCCCGCGACGACAACCCCTATGAGAGCTGGATCGCGATGTATGCCGGCGCTGAATACCAGGCGCTTGCCCGCGGGGCGGCGGCGCGGCTGGATGCGCTGGGCGAAAGCCATGGCGGCGAAGCGCGCTTCGCGTCCCTCAGCGCGGATTTCGCGAAGGCCGCGCGGCTGGAGGCGGCGTTCTGGCAGATGGGGCTGCGCGGATGAGGATCCTGGTCGCCATGTCGGGCGGTGTGGATTCCTCGGTCGTCGCCGGGCTGATGAAGCAGGCGGGCCACGAGGTGATCGGCGCCACCCTGCAGCTGTACGACCATGGCATGACCGTTCAGAAGAAGGGTGCGTGCTGCGCCGGGCAGGACATCCACGATGCGCGCCGCGTGGCCGACACGCTCGATATCCCGCACTATGTGCTGGACCGCGAGGCGCGCTTCCGCTCCGCCGTGATCGCGGATTTCGCCGACAGCTACGCCCGCGGCGAGACGCCGATCCCCTGCATCCGCTGCAACCAGACGGTGAAGTTCCAGGACCTCGTCGCGCTGGCCCGCGACCTCGGCTGCGAGGCGCTGGCGACCGGGCATTACGCGCGCCGCATGGACGGGCCAGCGGGGCCGGAGTTGCATCGCGCCGCCGATCCCACGCGCGACCAGTCCTACTTCCTGGCGATGACGACGCCGGACCAGCTCGCCTTCGCGCGCTTCCCGCTGGGCGACATGCCGGACAAGGCGGCGGTGCGCGCCGAAGCTGCACGGCTCGGCCTGGCGGTGGCGGAGAAGCCGGACAGCCAGGACATCTGCTTCGTCCCCGCCGGTCACTACGCCGAGACCGTGGCGAGGCTGCGCCCCGAGACCGCCGAGCCCGGGGAGATCGTTGACCTGGAAGGCCGCGTGGTGGGCAAGCATCGCGGCATCGGGCGCTACACGGTGGGGCAGGGCAAGGGGCTGGGCATCGGCGGGCCGGGCGAGCGGCTGTTCGTTGCCGCGGTGGACGCCGCGCGCCGCCGTGTCGTGGTCGGCCCGCGCGCCGCGCTGCCGCGAGCGGAGGTGGTCGTCGGCGAGGTGAACTGGCTCGGCCCGCCGCCGGCGGCGCCACGGCGCGTGCAGGTGAAGCTGCGGGGGCGAGAGGTGCCGCGCCCTGGCCTCGCGATGTGGGACGCCGCGGCCGGGCTGCTGCGCGTGGTTCTGGAGGCGCCGAACGTGGTCGCGCCCGGCCAGGCCTGCGTGCTGTACGACGGTGAGCGCGTGCTGGGCGGCGGCTTCATCCGAGTGCAGCCCAGCCGTGACGCCGCGGGCGTTGACAGCGAAGGGGCTGCGGCGTAACCGAGCGCCCTCGCGGACGGAAGGCACGGGCCTTCCGCTTTGGGGCGGCGTAGCTCAGCTGGTTAGAGCACGGCACTCATAATGCCGGGGTCAGCGGTTCAAGTCCGCTCGCCGCTACCATCCGAATTCCCTCCTTTCCGGCCTCTTGCGGACAGCCCCGTCATCGTCGTCCGGTTCGTGGCTCGCGAGGAATCGGACATTGACCGGACGTCTGGGTCAGGAGGGTGCCTCGCCCGTGCCGGGCAGCCCGAGCCCGGGCCTGCGTATCGCCATCCCGGTTCGTCGGCAGGCGCCGAGCCATCACATGCCGCTGACATCGGGCAAATATTGTTGTCGGCCATGGTCGAGTCAGGCAACGTACTGGGACGTGTCTTGCCTGCTGCATCCCATGCTTCGAAGCGCGTGGCAGAGGGTCGGTCCATGGCGAAGGCCGAACAGCTTCCTGACCGAGGCGCCGCGCCGATAGCCCACCCCCGCGGCGCGGCATGCCCGGTGGCGCCTGTCGGCAGCCGCGACTGCGTGTGGCGGGGATGACGCCGCGATGATCGTCGCCCTCGTCTTCGTGCTGGTCGCCGTCGGGTCGGTCGTCTTTCACCTGCTCAGTCCGTGGTGGTGGACGCCGATCGCCTCCAACTGGGACTACATCGACGCGACCATCACCATCACCTTCTGGATCACCGGCGTCGTCTTCGTCGCCGTT
Source organism: Falsiroseomonas sp. (assembly GCF_041690465.1). Lineage (GTDB taxonomy): Bacteria > Pseudomonadota > Alphaproteobacteria > Acetobacterales > Acetobacteraceae > Falsiroseomonas. The sequence goes on from NZ_JAWLHG010000003.1 coordinate 71,594, forward strand.
GTGCTGTTCATGGCCTGGTGCGTGTTCCGCTACCGCGCCGCACCCGGCCGTCGTGCCGCCTACGAACCGGAGAACAAGCGCCTCGAGGTCTGGCTGACCGTCGCAACCGCGCTCGGCGTGGCGGCGATGCTGGCGCCCGGGCTGATCGTCTGGCACCGCTTCGTCACCGTGCCGGCGGATGCCGCCGAGATCGAGATCGTCGGCCAGCAATGGCAGTGGAGCTATCGCCTGCCTGGCGAGGACGGCACGCTCGGTGCGGTGGACACCCGGCTGATCGCGCCGGAAAACCCGCTCGGCCTGGTGCCGGGCGATCCCGCGGGACAGGACGACGTCATCATCGAGGCGGAGGACCTGCACCTGCCGATCGGCCGGCCGGTGAAGGTGCTGCTGCGCTCCATCGACGTGCTGCACGATTTCTACGTGCCGGAGTTCCGGGCGAAGATGGACATGATCCCGGGCTCGGTCACCTATTTCTGGTTCACGCCCACCCGCACCGGCACCTTCGACGTGCTCTGCGCCGAGCTCTGCGGCTCCGGCCACGCCATCATGCGCGGGCGCGTCGTCGTGCAGACGGAGGAGGAGTACCAGGCTTGGCTCGGCGGGCAGCGCCGCTTCGCGCAACTCGCGGCGGCGCAGCGATGAGCGGCCACAACGCCATGGCCGCGGAGCACGTCGCGGCGGGAGAAGAACGACCGGCACGGTGAGCCCGCGCCTTCGGGCATCGCCGGCCGGAAGGGAAGGAAGGCGAGGCGATGAGCGAACTCGCGCACGGCGCCGGCGGTCCGGTCCCGGCGGCGGAAGTTCCGGAGATGGAGCTGCCCCACCCGCACGGCTGGTGGAGCACCTACGTCTTCAGCCAGGACGCCAAGATCATCGGCATCCAGTATTCGCTGACGGCGACCGCCATCGGGCTGGTGGCGCTGGTACTCTCCTGGCTGATGCGCCTGCAACTGGGCTTCCCCGAGACCTTCACCTTCATCGACCCGCAGGCCTACTATCAGTTCATCACCATGCACGGGATGATCATGGTGGTGTACCTGCTGACCGCGCTGTTCCTCGGCGGCTTCGGCAACTACCTGATCCCGCTGATGATCGGCGCGCGGGACATGGTGTTCCCCTTCGTCAACATGCTCAGCTACTGGGTGTACCTGCTGGCCGTGCTGGTGCTGGTGGCGAGCTTCTTCGTCCCCGGCGGCCCGACCGGAGCGGGTTGGACGCTGTATCCACCACAGGCGATCCTCTCCGGCACGCCCGGGCGCGAATGGGGCATCGTGCTGATGCTGGTCTCGCTCTGCCTGTTCATCGCGGGATTCACCATGGGCGGGCTGAACTACGTCGTCACCGTGCTGCAGGCGCGCACGCGGGGGATGACGCTGATGCGCATGCCGCTGACCGTCTGGGGCATCTTCACCGCGACCGTGATGGCGCTGCTGGCCTTCCCGGCGCTGTTCGTCGGTGCGGTGATGATGCTGCTCGACCGGCTGCTCGGCACCAGCTTCTTCATGCCCACCCTGGTCGAGCTTGGGCAGCAGCTACGCTACGGCGGCGGCAGCCCGATCCTGTTCCAGCACCTGTTCTGGTTCTTCGGCCATCCGGAAGTCTATATCGTGGCACTTCCGGCCTTCGGCATCGTCTCCGACCTCATCAGCACGCACGCGCGGCGCAACATCTTCGGCTATCGCATGATGGTCTGGGCCATCGTCATCATCGGCGCGCTCAGCTTCGTGGTCTGGGCGCACCACATGTACGTCAGCGGGATGCATCCGTGGTTCGGCTTCTTCTTCGCCACCACCACGCTGATCATCGCCATCCCGACGGCGATCAAGGTCTACAACTGGCTGCTGACGCTCTGGCACGGCAACATCCACCTCACCGTGCCGATGCTCTTCGCGCTCGCCTTCATCGTCACCTTCGTCAATGGCGGGCTGACGGGCCTGTTCCTCGGCAATGTCGTCGTGGACGTGCCGCTCTCCGACACCATGTTCGTGGTGGCGCATTTCCACATGGTGATGGGCGTCGCGCCGGTGCTGGTGATCCTCGGCGGGATCTATCACTGGTACCCGAAGGTCACCGGGCGGATGCTCGACGAGACGATGGGGAGGATCCACTTCTGGATCACCTTCCTCGGCGCCTACCTCATCTTCTTCCCCATGCACTATCTCGGCCTGCTCGGGGTGCCGCGGCGCTACCACGAGATTGGCGAGACCTCCTTCGTGCCGGCCTCCGCTGCAGACCTGAACGCCTTCATCAGCGTGGTCGCGCTGGTCGTCGGCGCGGCGCAGGTGCTGTTCCTGTTCAACCTGGCCTGGAGCCTACGCCACGGCAGGGAGTCGGGACCGAATCCCTGGCGCGCCACCACCCTCGAATGGCAGACGCCCGAGACGCCGCCCGGCCACGGCAACTGGGGCCGGGAGCTGCCGGTGGTCCATCGCTGGGCGTACGACTACGCCGTTCCCGGCGCGGAGGAGGATTTCGTGCCGCAGAACCAGCCTCTGCCGCCGCCGGCGGATGTCGCCAAGGGCGAGGCCACGGCATGATCGTCATCCTGCTCTTCGTCGCCGCGCTCGCTGCCGTCGCGTTCTGGTGGCTGGGCCGTCAGGGCCTGGCGAGCAGGCCCTGGCTCGAGACGGGACCGATGGACCACCTGCCGCTGCGCGGTGCCGTCGCCATCCCCGCGGCGAAGCTCGGCCTCGGCATGTTCATGGCGGTCGTGGCGACGCTGCTGCTGCTTCTCCTCAGCGCCTACTCGATGCGGATGGAGATGGCGGACTGGAGCCCGACGCCGCGCCCGGGCCTGCTCTGGGCCAACACCGCGGTGCTCGTGCTGGCGAGTGTCATGCTGCACCGCGCTGCCCGTGCGGCGCAGAGTGGCGAGCGCGAGGCGGTCGCGTCCAACCTGCGGCTCGGCGCGGGCGCGAGCCTGCTTTTCCTGCTCGGCCAGCTTTTTGCCTGGCGGGAACTCGCGCGCGCGGGCTACCTGCCGGCGAACAACCCGGCGGACGCGTTCTTCTATCTCATCACCGCCGTGCACGGCCTGCACCTGCTGGGCGGCCTCGTCGCGCTGGGCAGGGCAGGAGCGAAGCTGCGCCATGCCCCCCCGGACCGACTCCAGCTGAGCATGGAGCTCTGCGCCGCCTATTGGCACTTCCTGCTGCTGGCCTGGATCGTGCTGTTCGCGACGCTGTCCTTCTCGCCCTCGCTCGACTGGCTCGTCGCGCTCTGCACCGCCCCGTTCAGGTAGGAGGAAGGCCGATGGACACCGCGCCGCTGCATGCCCCGACCGTTGCCCGGCCCGCGGGCTGGCGCGGCGTCGTGGCCGACTGGTCCTCCGACCAGCGCTCCTTCAAGGGGGCCTCCTGGGGGAAGACCATGATGTGGATCTTCCTGCTCAGCGACACCTTCATCTTCGGCTGCTTCCTGCTGAGCTACATGACGGTGCGGGCATCCACGACCGTGCCCTGGCCGAACCCGAGCGAGGTCTTCGCGCTCGAGGTCGCAGGCACGAACTTCCCCCTGCTGCTGATCGCCATCATGACCTTCGTGCTGATCAGCAGCAGCGGCACGATGGCGATGGCGGTCAACTACGCCTATCGCCGCGACCGCGTGCGGACCACGGCGCTGATGCTGCTGACGGCGCTGTTCGGCGCAACCTTCGTCGGGATGCAGGCCTTCGAATGGTCGAAGCTGATCCATGAGGGCGTGCGACCCTGGGAGAATCCCTGGGGTGCTGCGCAGTTCGGCGCGGCCTTCTTCACCATCACGGGCTTCCACGGCACGCATGTGACGATCGGGGTGATCATGCTGCTGATCGTCGCCCGCAAGGTCTGGCGCGGCGACCTGGAGGCCGAACGGCCGGGCGGCCTTACCGGCCGTCGCGGCCGCTACGAGATGGTGGAGATTGCAGGCCTCTACTGGCACTTCGTGGACCTGGTCTGGGTCTTCATCTTCGCCCTGTTCTATCTCTGGTGAGGAGATCGCCATGGCGCAGCCATCCGCGAGCGTGCATGCCGCGACGACCGCCCCGCACGAAGGCCAGCAGCACCCGATAAGGGTCTACCTGGTCGTCTGGGGCTGGCTCTTCGTCCTGAGCCTGTTCTCCTACCTGGTGGACTACTTCCATCTCCAGGGCGCGCTGCGCTGGGGTCTCATCCTGCTGTTCATGATGCTGAAGGCCGGGCTGATCGTCGCCATCTTCATGCACATGGCGTGGGAGCGGCTGGCCCTTGCCTACGCCATCCTGCTGCCGCCGCTGCTTGTGCTGGTCTTCGCCGCGCTGATGCTGTTCGAGTCCGACTACACGCTCTTCATGCGTCAGGCCTTCCTGGGACCGCAGGGTGGCTGAGATGGCAACCGCTGCGCCGCCCCGAGAGAGGCTGCCATGACACAATCCCGCCCGCGGCGGCTCAGCAATCGCGCGATCATCGGCTTCGGCCTGGCGCTCTGCGTCGTGGCGGCGCTCCTGCTCGCCTGGTACCTCGACGTCTTGCTTTAGCCGTCATTGCACCCGGCGGCGCACGAGGCGGCCGGCCAGGCTGGCGATGACCATGGATTTCTGCAAATTCGCGTAGAGCAGGTCGAACCCCGCAGATCCGCGAGGGGGCCGCGCCGAAGCCCTCGCCCGGGTTCTCCAGCCCCATGCGCCGCCTGCAGCTCCGCGGAGAGGCGGACTATTTCGCCGGACCGGGCGACCTCGCCGCCTGGGCGGGCCATGCCAACCCGCACACCTACTTCCCGTCGGGCGCACCGGCGCCGGGCTCCCACGCCTGGGGTGGGATCACCTTTCTCAACGACCGCTGGGGCGGAACGCCGGATACTAACCGCAACCTGTATGTGGAGGGCATCTCGTACAACGCCGCTGTCGTCGAGGGCGGCGAAGTTGCGCTCTGGTCCAACGGCAGGGTCAGTATTTCCACTGCCCAACCCAGCGTCGATCTCCTCTGACGGGCGCCCGCCACTGGCGCTGCGACCGGACGGCCGCAGCGCCGCGCCGCGGTCAGTCCGCGCGGATGTTGGCGTCGCGGATGACGTTGCCCCAGCGCGCACGGTCGGCGCGGATGGTCTCCAGGAATTCCGCCTGCGAGCCGATGATGATCTCCATGCCGTTCTCCGTCATGCGGCGCTGGAAGGCGGGGTCTGCGCCGACCCGCTGGAGCGCATCCGTCCAGCGCGCGACGATTGCGGGCGGCAGGTTGCCCGGGCCGGCGATGCCGAACCAGTTGCGGATCTCGAACTCCGGCAGGACCTGGTTGATCAGCGGCAGCTCGGGAAACAGCGGGCTGCGGCGGGGTGCGCCGAAGGCAAGCGGCCGCAGCCCGCCGCCGCGGATCTGGCCGAGAAACTCGGGCATGTTGCCGAACATCATGTCGGTGCGGCCCGCCACGATGTCCACGATCGCCGGCGCGCCGCCGCGATACGGCACATGCAGGATCTCGAGTCCGGTGATGCGCTTGAAATACTCGCCGGAGAGATGCTGGCTGGTGCCGTTGCCGGCGCTGGCATAGGTCAGCCGACCGGGATTGGCCCTGCCATAGGCGATCATCTCCTCCACCGTCCGGAACGGCGCGTCCGGGCGAACGACGAGCATGTTGTAGATGTTCGCGACATTCGCGATGGGTGTCACGTCGCGATCGATGTTGAAGGGGATCGGCACGCCCGGCATCACCGGCAGGATGGTGTGGAGCGCCATGGTTGCGAGATAGACCGTGTGGCCGTCCGGCGCGGCCTTTGCGACAGTGTCGGCGGCGATGATGCCGGAGGCGCCGGTGCGGTTCTCCACCAGCACGCGCTGGCCGAAGATCGGGGTGAGATGCTCGGCCAGGATGCGGCTGAGCAGATCGCAGGTGCCGCCGGGGGAGAAGCCGCAGAGGAAGCGGATCTCCTTGCTCGGGAAGTCCTGGGCTCGCGCCGGAAGCGCGGCCAGCAGCAGCAGGAACACGGACAGCCTGAGATATTTCATGGTTTTCCTCCCTCGTTTCGGCGGGCCGGTGGACCGGGCCTTCCGCCGCGTTGCAGTCAGCCGTCAGACATAGCCGGGCCCCTCGATGGCCGGGTGGGCGCGCAGGAACTCCTCGTCCACCTCCACGCCGATCCCCGGGGCTTCCAGCGGACGCACGCAACCATCCGCGCCGATGCGCCAGGGCTCGCTGCACAGCCGGTCTCGGAAGAGGTTGCCGCGCGAGACGTCGGCCTCGAAGTAGCCGCCATTGTCCAGCGCCGCGAGCAGGTGGATGCTGGCCGCCTGGTTGATGCCGGTCATCGAGCTGTGCGGATGCACCGGGATCTTGAAGGCGGAGGCCATGGCCGCGATCCGCATCGTCTCCGTCACGCCGCCGCATTTCGACAGGTCGGGCTGCCAGATGGTGATTGCCCCGTCCTCCAGCACGCGCGTGAATTCGAAGCGCGTGAAGTGGTTCTCGCCGGCCGCCAGCGGCGTGCGGCCGTAGCCGCTGGCCTGCGCATAGGCGTGGTGGTCGTGGGCCGGGAAGGGCTCCTCGAGCCAGCCGATGTCGAGCCCGTCCATCGCCGGCATGACGCGCCGCACATCCTCGATGCGGTAGCCGGTGTTGGCGTCCGTCAGGATCGCGAGGTCGTTGCCGAAGGCCTGTCGCACCGCCTCCATCCGCTCGATGTCGCGCGATACCGTGTCGCCGACGCGCAGCTTCACGGCGCGGTAGCCGGCCTCGACATGCGGCCGCGCCTCGTCCACCAGCTGCGCGGGCGGCTGGTAGCCGAGCGCGACGCCGCCGGCATAGGCCGGGATCGGGCGCGCGCTGCCGCCGAGCAGGCGGTAGAGCGGCCAGCCCACCGCCTTGCCGCGGATGTCCCAGAGCGCCATGTCGAGGCCGCTCATCGCCATCGCGCAGCCCGCGCCCATGCCGTGGCTGCCGAGCTGGAACTTGTAGATCTTCGCCCAGACGCCATTGACGTCGGCAGCATCCATGCCGAGCACGAGTTGCTTCAGCGTCGTCTCGATCAGCTTGGCGATCGCGGTATGGGCACGGCCGTGATGGCTTTCGCCCCAGCCGACGATGCCGTCCTCCGTCACCACCTTCACCATCACCGCGTCGCGCTTCACCGCGCGCCCAATGCCGAGCGTGACGCCGCCATCCGGCGGCACGGGGAAGCTGGTGGGATAGGCCTTGATCTCGACGATCTTCATGCGGTCTGTCCGTACTGCTCGACGAATTCCTCCCGCACCGTGATGCCGAGCCCGGGGCGGTCGGGGATGTCCACCATGCCGTCGGCCACCGGAAAGTCCTCCTCCACCAGGTCGTGCAGCATCGGGTTGTGGCCGAGGGAGTATTCCAGGATGAAGCCGGCGCTCTGGCTCGCGGCCAAATGCAGCCCGGCGGCGAAGGCCGGCGCGCCGGACCAGAGGTGCGGCGCGAGGCGGAGGTTGAAGGCCGACGCGATGGCGGCGATGCGCACGCCCTCGGTGATGCCGCCGGCGATGGCGAGGTCGGGCTGCAGCACGTCGGCGCCGCGCAACTCGGCGATCTCGCGGAAATCGTGGCGGGTGAACTCGCTCTCGCCGGTGCTGATCGGGACGGCGGAGGAGCGGCGCACTTCCGCCAGCCCGGCCTTGTCGTCGGCGGTGACCGGCTCCTCGAACCAGAACAGGTCGCAATCCTCGACCATGCGGCAGAAGGCCTTCGCCTCGGCCACCGTCCAGGTGCCGTGCGCATCGGCCATGAGCTTTACCTCGGGGCCGAGCGCCCTGCGCGCGGCGCGGACGCGGGCGGCGGAGCGGGCAGGGGAGCCATCCATCACGCCGACCCGCATCTTCACGGCGCGGAAGCCCGCCTTGTCGCAATAGCCCTTGAGCTGCGCGCCGATGCCGTTCTCGTCGGCCCAGCCGCCGGAGGCATATGCAGGCATGCGCTCGGCGCGGCGTCCGCCCAGCAGGCGCCAGACCGGCACGCCGAGCGACTTGCCGAGGATGTCCCACAGCGCGACGTCCACGCCGGCAATGGCGGAGACCGAGAGGCCGCGCCGGCCGAGCTGCGGCAGCACATGGCCCTCGGCGACCGCATAGCCCTCGCGCGGCGTGTTGTACATCACGTCCCACAGGCGGGAGATGTCGCGCGGGTCCTGCCCGACCAGCAGCGGCGCGTAATCCAGGTTGATGATGGCCGCGAGCCCGGCACAGGCGGCGGCGCTGCCGACGCCCGCCTTGGCCTCGCCCCAGCCGGTGAGGCCGGCATCCGTCTCCACGCGGACGATGACGGAATCGAAGCTGGCCACGCGGCCGAAATCGCTGGTGTGCTGCTTCTCCCAGGGAATCGGCACACGGCACCAGGTGGCCTGGACACGGGTGATCCTCATCGGGCGGCGCGCTCCTCGACGGGGTGGCCGAGCCGGTGCCGGCGCTCGCGGGCGGCCTGCCAGGCCTCGGGGTTGATGAAGTTCACCGGGCGGTCGCCGCGCAGGATGCGCACCACCTCCTCGGTCGCGATGCGGCTCATCTCCGTGACGCTCTCGCGCGTCAGGCCCGCCGCGTGCGGCGTGAGCAGCACGTTGTCGAGGCCGCGCAGCGGATGCGTCATGGGCAGCGGCTGCTCCCAGTACACGTCGAGGGCGGCGCCGCCGATGCGCCGCGCGCGCAGCGCCTCGACCAGCGCCGCTTCCTCCACGACCGGGCCGCGGGCGACGTTGAGCAGCCAGGCCGTCGGCTTCATGCGCGCGAGCAGCGCGGCGGAGACGATGCCACGCGTCTCGGGCGTCAGCGGGCAGGCGAGGGCGATGTAGTCGCTCTCGGCGAAGAGGTCGGGCAGCGCGGCATGCGCGACATGCGCTGGCAGCCCCGCCGGATTGCGCCGGTGGCCGAGCACGCGCATGCGCAGCCCATGCGCGGCGATCTCGGCCAGGCGCGAGCCGATGGCGCCGACGCCGAGGATGCCGAGCGTCTTGCCGCGCAGCTCCGTCGCGGCATCCGCGCGCCGGCGTGCCGGCGCCCAGCCCTGCGCCAGGTGTTCCGCATGCATCGCCTCGACATGACGGGCGATGGCGAGCATCTGACCGAGCAGGAATTCGGCTACCGCGTCGGCATTGGCGCCCGGCACGTTGGCCACCAGCACGCCGTGGCGCGAGCAGGCCTCCACGGGGATCATATCCACGCCCACGCCGTGGCGCACCGCGGCGAGCAGGCGCCGCGCATGCTCCGGCAGGTCGTCGGGCAGCTTCTGGCGGACGATGACGGCGTCGGCGTCGCGGCAGAGTGCGCGGAGGGCATCCGGGCCAGAGCCGGCCATGCGCAGGATCTCGTGGCCGGCGTCCCGCAGGATGGCCTCGCCGATCGGCTCGATCGGGTCGGTGAGTGCGATGCGCATGGCTCAGGCCACCTTCCAGCGGGCCAGCGCATCGCGGTCCACCTCGATGCCGAGGCCTGGTCCATCGGGGATGCGGACGATGCCGCGATTCTGCACGATCGGCTCGCGGGCGAGCTCGTCGCGCAGCGGGTTCGGGGTCTGCTCGAACTCCAGCATGGGCGGGATCGGGCGGAAGGCCTGCGGCATGTCCGGCAGCGCGGCGATGAACTGCAAGGTCGCGGCGAGGCCGATGGCGCTGCCCCAGGCATGCGGCACGCATTCCACGCCATGGGCGGAGGCCAGCGCGGCGATCTTGCGGCATTCGCTGATGCCGCCGGCGGCGCAGACATCGGGCTGGACGATGTCCATCGCCTTGCGCGCGATGACGTCGCGGAACCCCCAGCGAGTGAAGTCGTTCTCGCCGCCGGCCACCGCCATGTCGAGCGCGCGTGTCACCTCCACGTAGCCGTCATGGTCCTCGGGGCTGATCGGCTCCTCGAACCACATCAGGTCGAGCGGTTCCATCGCGCGGCCGAGGCGGATGGCCTGGGGCACGGTGAAGCAGTGGTTGGCGTCCACGGCAAGCTGGATGTCGGGGCCGATGGCGTCGCGCACCGCCTTCACGCGCTCGAGGTCCTTGCGCATGTCGCCGAGGCCGATCTTCATCTTGATCGCGCGGAAGCCCTGGCGCGCGTACTCCTCGGCTTCCTCCACCGCTTCCTCGACCAGGCGGTCCATGTCGATGAAGTAGAGGCCGGTGGCGTAGGCCTGCACCTCGGTCCGGTGGGCGCCGCCGATCAGCTTGTGGACCGGCTTGCCGACGGCGCGGCCGATGATGTCCCAGAGCGCGATGTCCACGCCGGAGAGCGCGGCGATCGTCATGCCGGTCAGGCCGTAATCCTTGATCCGGTTATAGAGGTCCTCCCACACCACCTCGACGTCGAAGGGGTCGCGGCCAAGCAGGCGCTGGCGGTACTGTGTCTCCACGATCGTCTTGTTCACCGCGGCGGGGCCATAGCATTCGCCCCAGCCGGTGATGCCGGCATCGGTCGCGATCTCCACGATGCAGGAGGAGCGCGTCGTGTAGAGCCACCCGCGCGCCGAGGTGAAGGGCTTGTCCACCTTCGCCTGGAGCAGGTGGCAGGTGACCTCGGTAATCTTCATGCCGGCATTCCCCCGGTGCTGGTTTCGGCGCGGGCCGGCCGGCGTTCCAGCAATTCCCGCCAGTAGCTCTCGACGCCGCGCAGATGGCCGCGCATCAGCTCCGCCGCGCGCGCCGCGTCGCGCGCCGCGATGGCCTCGCCCATCGCGCGGTGCTGCGCCTGGGAGAGGGCGGCGCGCGAGCCGTCCGCGAAGTAGTGGCGCCGGCGGGTGCGCGAGATGAGGTAGAAGGAGTTGACGACGCGCAGGAAGACGCGGTTGCCGGTCGCCTCCGCGACGGCGAGGTGGAATTCCGCGTCGGGCTCGGCGAAGTTCCCGCCCGCCTCGATGCAGCGCTCGCCGCCGGCGAGGGCCTCCGCGATGCGGGCGAGGTCATCCTCGCCGCGGCGCTCGCAGGCCAGCGCGGTGCCCTGCACCTCCATCAGCCGGCGCAGTTCCACCACCTCCTCCACCTCGGCAGCGGTGAGGGGAACCCCGAGATCGGCGCTGAGCACCAGCGCATCAAGGCTGCCATGCCGGGCGACGGCGCGGAGGAAGATCCCGGAATTCGGCCGGCGCTCGATGACGCGCACGGTCTCCAGCACGGCGAGCGCCTCGCGCAGGGCGTTGCGCCCGAAGCCGAAGCGCTCGGCGAGATCGCGTTCAGAGGGCAGGCGCTCGCCGGGCGCGAAGCCGCGCTGGGCGATGAAGGTGAGGATCCGCCCGACCAGGGCCGAGCGCTCGTCCTCGCGCGCACCGCGCCCCTGCTCGGCGACGTTCTGCAAGTCTGCCATTCCCTCCCGCGCACTCTGGCCCTACCAAATTGGTAGGACCAGATCTATGCTGCGCGCAAGCCCGTTCTGCCAACACATGCGAGAGGGAGAGGCATCGGATGATCGTCGAGGAGCGGATCTACACGCTGCATGCGGGCCAGGCGCCCGCCTATCTGCGGCTCTACGAGGCGGAGGGGCTGGCGATCCAGAAGCCGATCCTGGGCCGCATGGTCGGCTATTACAGCACGGAGTTCGGCCCGCTGAACCAGGTGATCCATCTCTGGGCATATGAGAGCCTGCAGGAGCGGGAGGAGCGGCGGGCCAGGCTGCTCGGGGACGAGCGCTGGAAGGCCTATGTCGCGAAGGTCCGACCGATGGTGCAGAACCAGGAGAACAAGCTGCTGATGCCCGCCCCCTTCATGACGGTGAATTGGCAGGACTGACGCGAGCAGCCCGACTGGGCCGCCCTGGCGCGTGAGATCGCCACGCGCTGATGCGCGGCCAACAGGGAGCCACGCCCTGCAACGACGCCACCTCCTCGCCCTCGCGCCAGCGCTCCTCTTGCCCAGGGCCGTGCGCGCGCAGCCCACTTCAGAGATAATCCGCGAGGCACTGCTCTACTTCCTCATCGGGGCGATCTACGCCCTCATGCTGCGCGCCGTGGTGGAGCGCTTCGCGAAGACCGACCCGGCGCGTGCGTCTTCCGCCCGGACTCCCCACTTCCTCTCGCAGGCACCGGACCACGTGACCGGCACAGCGCTTCTTCAGGGTCAGGCCAGATGCTTTAATTCCCGGCGGCCCATCGCCTCGACGCCGGCCATTGGGCGCCCAGAGCACCGGACGGAGCCCAATGCCAGACCTCGATCAGATGGTGAAGCGACAGCGGGTGCTCGCCGATTTCGGCGAATTCGCCCTGCGCAGCGAGAACCTGGACGAGATCCTGACGGAGGCTTGCCGCCTTGTGGCCGAGGCGCTCGGCACCGGGCGCGCCAAGGCGATCGAGATCCAGCACGAGGAACGGTGCGCCCTGGTGCGGGCGGGCGTCGGCTGGCAGCCGGACATCGTGGGCGAGCTGCGCCTTCCGCTCGGCGATCGCTCGTCCGAGACCTTCTCGATCGAGGCAGGCGGACCTGTCATCAGCCGGGACATCAACCAGGAGGACCGGTTCGAGGTGCCCGCCTTCATGAAGGAGGCCGGAGTGGTCGCGCTGGCAAACGTGCCGATCTTCCTGCCCGGCGGGCAAGCCTACGGCCTGCTGCAGGTGGACAGCCGCGAGCCGCGCGACTTCGGCAAGGAGGATGCGGAGTTCCTGCGCACCTACGCCACGCTCCTGGGCCCCGTGATCGACCGGCTGCACAAGCTCCGCAGGCTGCGCGCGACCGAGGAGCGGTTCCGCCTCATCGTCGAGAATGCGCGCGACTACGCGATCTTCGTCACCGACCCGGAGGACCGGATCACCGACTGGTTTCCCGGGGCGGCGGCCGTCTTCGGATGGACGGCGGCCGAGGCGGTCGGGCAGCCAGGCAGCATCCTGTTCACGCCGGAGGACCGGGAGAGGCACCAGGACGCCGAGGAGGTCGAGACGGCCCGCACCCGCGGCTCCGCGCTGAACCGCCGCTGGCACCTGCGCAAAGACGGCGCGCGGGTGTTCATCGAGGGCAGCGTCATGGCGCTGCGCGACGAGCACGGAGATCTACGCGGCTTCCTCAAGATCGGCCAGGACGTCACCGAGCAACGCCGGACCGAGGAGCAGCTGCGCGAGAGCGAGGCGCGGTTCCGCCACATGGCCGACAGCGCCCCGGCGCTGATCTGGATGACCGACGCCGATAGCCGTCTCGTCTTCGCCAATATGCATTTCGACCACATGTTCGGGCGCCCCGCGGCGGAGATGCTGGGGGACGGGTGGGCAAGCTTCGTGCTGGAGGAGGATCTCGAAGCGTTCGAGGCCGCGTTCCGGACCGCCTTCCGGGCCCGGCGGCCCTTCATGACCGAGACGCGGGTACGCGACAGGACAGGCCGGATAGCCTGGCTGCGCTGCGAGGGCGTCCCGCGCCTGGACGATGCGGGCAGGTTCCTCGGCTACACCGGCTGCAACGTCGACATCACGGAGGCCCGCCTGGCGGCCGAGGAGCTGGAGCGGCGCGTCGCCGAGCGCACGGCGGAGCTCATGACCGCCGAGGAGACGCTGCGGCACGCGCAGAAGATGGAGGCGGTGGGCCAGCTCACCGGTGGCATCGCGCACGACTTCAACAACATGCTCCAGGGCGTGACAGGCGGGCTCGACATGGCGCGGCGCCGCGTGGCCGAGGGCCGCGCCGAGGAGGCGCTGCGATACCTCGACGCCGTGCAGCAGGCGGCGGAGCGCGCGGCGGGCCTGACGCGGCGTCTGCTGGCCTTCGCGCGGCGGCAGCGCCTGGAGCCGAGGCCCGTCAACGCGGACGGGCTGGTCGCGGGATTGGCGGACCTGATCCGCCGCACGGTGGGACCCGGCGTCGCGGTGGAGCTGCGGCTGCGTGATGGGCCCGGCAGCGTGCTGTGCGACCCGAACGAGCTCGAAAGCGCGCTGCTGAACCTTTGCATCAATGCCCGCGACGCGATGCCCGACGGTGGGCGGCTGGCAATCGGAACGGAGGAGGTGGAACTCCTGGCCGCGGACATCGAGGAGGAGGCCCCGCCTGGCCCCTACGTGGCGATCTCGGTCACTGACACCGGCACCGGCATGCCGCCGGAGGTGCTCGGACGGGTGTTCGAGCCGTTCTTCACCACCAAGCCGCAGGGCGAGGGCACGGGGCTGGGGCTCAGCCAGGTCTGGGGCTTCGTGCGGCAGTCAGGTGGCCTGGTGCGGATCGAGAGCGCACCGGGGCGGGGCACGACGGTCCGCCTCCTCCTGCCGGCGCACGGAGAGATGGAGGCGGGCGGGAAACCGACGGCGTCGCCGCCGCGGCGGGCCGCCTCGAGCAGGACGGTGCTGCTGGTCGATGACGAGGATGCGGTGCGCCGGCCGGCGGCCGATCGGCTGCGCGAGCTGGGCTATGCGGTGCTGGAGGCGCGGGACGGGCCGGCGGCATTACGAATCCTGGGCGCCGCCCGCCCCGACCTGCTGGTCACCGACGTCGGGCTGCCGAGCGGCATGAATGGGCGGCAACTGGCCGAGGCGGTGCGCGAGCGGGTGCCCGGGCTGGCGGTGCTGTTCATCACCGGCTACGCCGGCACGGCGCTGCCGCCGGGGGCCGAGGTAATCGGCAAGCCTTTCGAACTCGACACACTGGCGCGGCGGGTCCAGGCCATGTTCCAGACCGGCAGCCGCCTCGATGGTGCGCGGGCGGAATAACGCGCAGCGGCGCCTGTCAGGCGGCAGGGAGCTTCCGGACCGCGAGGGTTGGCGACTTGGCCAACCCGGCCCGACCTGCTGACCGCAGGCTGTTCGGACCGCCTCAGCCAGGATCGGGATCTTCAATGCCCGGCGGAGCAATCTCCCGAGGCTGTCCAGAGTTTGTCCGGGTTGCGGACCCGCACGACGCCCCGCGGCGCGCCGCTCGGCCCGACTCGTCGGGAGCGTCTCCAGCAACGCCGGCGGCGTCAGCCGCGGCACCTGGCGGGGCCAGCCACACCTGCTGGCCTTTTCTCATCGAGCGGCATGGCCTATCTGCAGGACGCGGCGGTGGTCAGGAAGCTTGTTCGCCCTTTTGGCTTGGACCGTTCGCCATCCTGTCATCTCGAAGTGAGTCTCGGCATACATGAGCCTGAATCGCCCTCCGCGCCCATTGGCGCAGGATGCCGGCCCAACGCAACCGAGCGACGCCGTCATCTGGCTGCATGCGGCATTCTGCGGCCTGGGATTGCCGATGCGAGCCACGCGCGGAGCGTGGCAGCGCGACATCGGGACGGCATCCGTTCGCATCGAACCCGGCGCGAGCGACGAGGTGGTGCCAAGCGGGCGAGTCCTTCGGCTGAGCCTCTTGCACATCTGCGATGCCGCCTTCCGGGCGAACAGCCCGGTGGTCGAGCTTGCGGATGATCCATCCCGGCTGGCTGCCGCACTGGGCATCGAAGCGAACACGCGCGATCTGACCGACCAGTGGGAGCGCATGCACGCGGCGCGCATCCTGCTGTCATGGGATGGCGGGCCCGCATTCAGCGTGTTCGATGCGCGAAGCAGGGCGCGAGCAGGCAAGCCCGCGTGGCGCTCGGGCGTCCGGCTCAACAGCAGGTTTCTCGCCAGCCTGCTCAACCATGCCATTCCGCTCGACCGACGCGTCGTGCGCGAGCTGTCCGCGTCGCCGGCTGCGTTGGACGCATATGCCTGGATCAGGCTGTCGCTCCGCGGGGCGGCGCCGGACCGGATCATCACGACGACCTGGGAGGAGTTGCTGAGCCGGTTCGGCACCGCCTCGCAGGATGCCGGGGCATTCCGGGTTGCCTTCGAGGCGGCCTTGCGGCTCGTCTTCGATGTGGATCGCTCAATCGATCTGGCCGTTGACGATGACGGCGTCAGCGTCCGCCTCGCACCACCTGCCGACGACGAGAGCGTCGCGGACGGTACGCCCCCGGCGCAACCCGGTACGGATGCGGTGGCCGATGGCACGGCGGCACCGGCCGAGCCGCTGGCGGTGCCCCCAGCCGCGTCCCCTGCCGTTGAGGCTGCTGCCGCCGAACCCGCTGAGAGCATCCGTGAAAATCCGGAGGTGGACTGTCCGCCGCGCTCCGAACCGCACCCTCCGGCCCAAGCCGAAGCTGCAACCGTGGCCCCAGTTCCGGAAGACCGGATCACGCAGAACAGCATCAGCCTGCCGCGTCACCTGACCGGCTTGGCGCTCGTGGTATGGCTTCGGCGTGGACACGGCGAGGAGAGCGTCCTGGTCGGCATCACCCCCAACCCGCGCTTCGAGGCCGAAAGGCTGACGCTGCTGGCGGTGGAGCCGATGGTCATCCAGGTGAGCGGCGGATTGAACGAGAGGGATTTCGAGCGCGTCTCTGCCTGGGTGATGACCAATCGCGACGTCATCGATGACTTCTGGGAAGGCCGGATCACGTCATTCGCGGAGATCAATCGGCGCGTCCGCAAGGCACCGGCCCCGGGCTGGCGGTGACGGCGTAGCCGGGATCGTCTGCTCGGCCCACCTGACCGGAAGCGGTGCCAATGGTGCCGGCATAGCGTCACGGCTTCCGGTGGCCGCCCGGCTAGGATCGCCGGAACGGGCGGTACCGCGCCGCGCCGATCTGCGCCGGTTCGACAAGGATCAGCGATAGGGCGCCGTGAGCGTGCCGGTCGGAGCTGCGGGGGTGACCAATCCACCGCCCTCGAAGGCGCGAAGCGACGGGTCATCGGCCATGGAGATCCCTCGGGCCGAGGCGAAGTAGTCCATGCCGGTCATGCCCCCTCCGGCATAGGCAAGATCATCTTCGCCAGCCGAGGCGAAGCGGTATCCCGAGAGCGGCGCGCCGTTCGCATAGGAAGCGAATGGGCCTGTCATCGCGCCTCCCATCCCGAGGCGTGGGCCGATACTGGCGAGGTAGTTCACCGTCTCCTGCGGCAGCACGGTGATGCCGGAGAGGACGGCGTCCACGCGGTCGGGCCCGGCATTGTAGGCGGCCAGGAATCCGGGCGCCCCGTATCGGTCATGCATCTCTCGGATGTATGCGGCGCCGGCCAGGATGTTGTCGCGTGGCTCATGCGGGTCGCTGCCCAGGCCGTGTCGCATCCGCAGGGTGGCATAGGTTCGCGGCATCACCTGCATGAGGCCCATGGCGCCGGCCCGCGAGGTGATCGGCAGGCCGTCGGAGCCGTAGAGGCGCCCGCCACTTTCCTGACGCATGACCTCGCGGATCCAGCGCTCCGGCACGCCGAAGCGGTGGGCCGCGTCACGGATGTAGGGCCCCCACGGATCATCCGGCGTTCCGGGCGCATGGTAGGCGCGTGAGGCCTGCACCTGATAGCCATGGGCCGCGGCGCGCGAGGCGTTCAGATCGTAGCCGTAGTCACCGTTCCCGTCGTAGCCGCGCCGGCCGTCCCAGCTGGCCCCCTGCCACGACGCACCTCCGCATGCCGACAGCAGAAAGCCGGCGAGCAATGCCGTGCTCCGGAGGGCGACCCGCCACCGGCCGCAATCGCCACCCACCCCTGCCCGTCGCGCCACTTCGCCCGCTCCCCGCTACGGGTGTCACCCTACCCGCGCGCCATCAAAGCAAGCCCATCAAAGTGGCTCCAGTGGATATCTCGCGAATTCAACCGCTCTTCCGCTCATGCACCGATGCGCGGCAGGATGTGGTCGAAGAGGCGCGTCGGCTCGCGCGTGCAGTGCAGTTTGCCGCGCCTGCCCCGTGGCTACTCGTCTCGCCCGGGCACGCTCCTCTCGCCTGCCTGCTGATGGAGAGGTCGCGGCGTGCCGCCCGCCGGGGATCGAGGAAACTGGGTCGTGGCGCGGTCGAGTATGTAGCCGCCCATCACGGTCCGCAGCAGGGTGGGGCTGCCGGGGTTCGCCTCGATCTTCTGCCGCAGGCGGTACATGTGCGTTTCGAGCGTGTGCGTCGTCACGGCGCTGTTGTAGCCCCATACCTCATCGAGCAGGACTTGCCGCGGCATCGGCTTGCCGTCAGCCCGATAAAGGAATTTGAGGATCGCCGTTTCCTTGTCGGTCAGCCGTATCTTGCGACCGCGGGCCGCATCATGCAGCAGCTTCGCGCTCGGGCGGAAAACATATGGCCCGATGCCGAAGGCGGCATGTTCCGAATTGTCGAAGGTGCGAAGCTGCGCGCGCATGCGGGCCAGCAACTCAGGCAGGCGGAAAGGCTTGGCGATGTAGTCATTGGCGCCGGAATCGAGGCCGCGAACGACATCGAGCTCGCCGTCGGCGCCGGTGAGCATGATGACCGGCATGTTCTTTCCGCCGCGCCGGAGCCTAGCGCAGAGCTCGCGGCCGTCGCCGTCCGGCAGTCCGACGTCGAGCAGGACGGCGTCGAACCGCGCGTCGGCGTCGGCGAGCTTCGCTTCCGCTTCGGCAGCGCTCTCCGCCTCGTGAGGGAGGAAGCCGCCTTCGGCCATCAGCTGCTCGGCCAGGGTGGCTCGAAGCGCCGGGTCGTCCTCCACGATGAGGATCGGGCGGGATGCGGACATGGAGACCTCCACGGGAGCCTGGTATTTCTGAGTTCATCCAGCTAGCGCGCGGCCGCCTCGATGGTTCCGCGTGTGGTCTGAAAAAAGATGCCAGATCGGATCTTTGCGCCGCAGGGGCGTTCCATCCTGCCCGGCAGGCCTGAGTCTCGTATGCCGAGGCGAGCCGGGCTGGCTTCGCGGCAGTCACCGGCGACAATGTGGTGCGAACCGTGCTGCGCCTCGCTTGCGGAGATGCCACGGCTCCTGCGCTCGCCGGCCGCGAGCCGGCCGGTCTGGCTGCGCGGAGGGCCGCTTACCGACCTTCGCGCGGCGCTTCCCGCACCGCGCCCATCCCGGCCGCGGATGCCATGGCGCCGAGCCCGCGCAGCAGGTCGATCGGCACCGGGAAGACCACGGTCGAGCTGCGGTCGCCCGCGATCTGCTGCAGCGTCGCCAGGTAGCGAAGCTGCATGGCCTCCGGCACGGCGCCGAGGATGCGCGCCGCATCGGCGAGCTTCTCCGCCGCCTGCTGCTCGCCCTCGGCGTCGATGATGCGACCGCGGCGGTTGCGCTCGGCCTCGGCCTGCCGGGCGATGGCGCGGACCATGCTCTCATCGATGTCCACGTGCTTGATCTCGACGGTGGCGACCTTGATCCCCCAGGCATCGGTCTGGCTGTCCAGGATCTCCTGGATGTCGCGGTTCAGCCTGTCGCGCTCGGCCAGCATCGCGTCGAGGTCATGCTTACCGAGCACGGAGCGCAGCGTGGTCTGCGCCAGCTGGCTGGTCGCCGCCATGAAGTCGTCCACCTCGATGACGGCGCGGTCGGCATCCACGACGCGGAAATACACCACCGCATTGACCTTCACCGAGACGTTGTCGCGCGAGATCACGTCCTGGCTGGGCACGTCCATCACCACGGTGCGCAGGTCCACGCGCTGCATCTGCTGCACGGCGGGGATCAGCAGGATCAGGCCGGGGCCGCGCACGCCGGAAAATCGCCCGAGCGTGAACACCACGGCACGCTCGTATTCGCGCAGTACCCGCACCGCGGCCCACAACAGCGCGACCAGGACGACGAGCAGGATGAGATAGCCGATGTTGCCGGTGAGATCCCCGATCATGATGGCTGCGCTCCCTTGCGATCCGCTTCCGACGTGACTTCCAGGCGCAGGCCGCGCCGGCTCGTGACGCGCACCGCCTGTCCGGGGCTCAGCGCAGTCTCGGCTTCGGCCGCCCAGCGCTCGCCATGCACCAGCACCACGCCGGTGCCGCCGTTCCAGGACAGGACCTTGCCGCGCGCGCCGATCATGCCTTGCCCGCCGGTGACCGCCGGCCGCCCCCGCGTGCGCCAGACCGCGCGGATCGTCGCCAGCAGCAGCAAGCCCCCCAGCACCGCGGACCACCCGATCACCCATGGCGAGAGCTGGAACCCCGGCACCTCGAAGTCGAAGGCGATCGCGCCGCCGAGCGCCAGTGCCGCCAGGCCGCCGACACCGAGCACGCCGAAGGCGGGGATGAACGCCTCGGCGACCAGCAGCGCGATCCCAAGCCCCATCAGCGCAAGCCCCGTGACATCCACGGGCAGCAGGTTCACCGCGAACAGGCCGAGCACCAGCGCGATTCCGCCCACGACCCCGCCGACCCCGATGCCGGGCGAGGCGAACTCCAGCAGCAGGCCATAGGCGCCGACCATCAGCAGCAGGAAGGCGATGTTGGGATCGGAGATGAAGGCCAGCAGCCGGTGCCGCCAGTCCGGGTCGAAGCGCAGCGGCGCCAGCCCGGCCGTCTGCAGCGTCGCTGCCCCGGCGGGGAGTCGCACGCGGCGCCCCTCCGCGCCGGCGAGCAGCGTCGGCAGGTCGGCAGCCAGCATTTCGACGACGCCGAGCCGCAGCGCCTCCTCGGCCGGCACGCTCGCCGCCTCGCGCACCGCCCTCTCCGGCCAGTCCGGGTTGCGGCCGTGGTACTCGGCGAGGCCGCGGATATAGGCCGCGGCGTCGTTGACGGTCTTGGCGCGCATCGCCTCGTCATCGCCGCCGCCGAGGCGCACCGGCGTGGCGGCGCCGGTGGCGGTGCCGGGTGCCATCACGGCCAGGTGCGCCGCCGAGAGCAGGAATAGCCCCGCGCTCGCCGCCCGCGCACCCCGCGGCGCGACCCAGACCGCAACCGGCACGGGGGAGGCAAGCATGGCCTGCACGATCGTCCTGGTGGCCGCATCGAGGCCGCCGGGCGTGTCGAGCCCGAGCACCACCAGCGAGGCGCCGCGCGCCACGGCGTGCTCCAACCCGTCCGTCACGTATTCGGCAACCCCGGGCCCGATCGCACCGTCCACCCTGAGCAGCAGCACGACCCGCTCCGGCGCGCCGGGCTGCTGAGCCGCCGGCATGGCCGGCCAGCCCGCGAGCAGCAGCAGGGCCAAGGCCAGGAACATCGCCGCGCGACGGGCGGATGACGGCCTCCGGCCGCCAGGCCCGGACGCCTGCTGCATCGCCGCCTCCCGCCAGTCGGCGGCGCCCGCCCTGCAGGGGCAGGCGCCTGCGGCAGAAACCGGCCGCTGGGCGCTTCGTTCCGTGCCGGGCGTGCGCGGGAACAGCTCGGCGCGGCCGCGACAACAGTTCACCGCCTTCACCGCGGCGAGGTTCTCCATCGTCTGCGGGGT
Source organism: Falsiroseomonas sp. (assembly GCF_041690465.1). GTDB lineage: Bacteria > Pseudomonadota > Alphaproteobacteria > Acetobacterales > Acetobacteraceae > Falsiroseomonas. Next base: position 92,566 of record NZ_JAWLHG010000003.1, read on the forward strand.
GATCTGGATGCGCGGCCGCAAGGGGACAGCGGCGCGCTGCGCGAGGGGCAAGGGCTCGGCCGGAGCGGCCACGTTGCCGCTGGCATGGGTCTGCCACCCTGAGGGGCGACGGGCGTTGTCGCCCCTCTGGGCCGCATGCCCTCAGCTGGAGAGAACACGATGCGCCGTCGCACGCTGCTGGGAGTCGCTGCCAGCTCTGCCACCGCTCTTGCCATCACCGGGCCCGCCCGCGCCGCGTGGCCCGAGCGCCCGATCACGATGATCGTCGCCTTCCCGCCTGGCGGCGGCACCGATGTCGCGGCCCGAACCCTGGCGCGCTTCCTCGAGCGCGAGCTCGGGCAGTCCGTCGTGGTGCTCAACCGCGGCGGCGCCGGCGGCGAGATAGGCTGGGCGGAACTGGCCCGGGCAAGGCCGGACGGCTACACGGTCGGCTTCATCAACACGCCCAACCTCCTCACCATCCCGATCGAGCGGCGGGCCCGCTACAAGCTCGAGGATTTCGCGCCGATCGCCAACATCGTGGACGACCCTGGCGGCTTCTTCGTCCCCAACGACAGCCGCTTCCGCACTCTCGCCGATCTGGTCGCCTACGCCCGCGCCAATCCCGGCGACGTGACCTACGGGACCACCGGCATCGGCTCGGACGACCACCTCGCAACCCTCGCCTTCCAGCGGCTCGCCGGCGTCGAGCTGACCCACGTGCCGTTCTCCGGTGCCGCACAGGTGCGCAGCGCCATCCTCGGCAAGCAGATCGACGTCGCCGCCATGAACATGGGCGAAGGGCTGGCCGACATGCGGCAGGGCCAACTCCGTCCGCTCGGCCAGATGGCGGAGGCTCGCTGGGACCAGGCGGCGGATGTGCCGACGTTCCGTGAGCAGGGTTTTGACGTGGTCCAGGGCTCGATGCGCGGCCTGGCCGCCCCCGCAGGCGTGCCGGCCGAGACGCGCGAGCGCCTCGCCACCGCCGTCCGCCGCGTGATGGAGGACCCGGAGTTCCGCCGTCTTGCGGAGCAGCAGGCGCTGCCCCTGCGCTATCTCGGCCCGGACGAGTACGGTACGGAGCTCAGCCGCATGCGGGAGGAGTACGGGCGCCTCTGGGCGGCGCATCCGTGGAAGGAGTAGCGGCCCGGCGGTCGGTACCGGTCATCCGGCCGGCATTCGATCGCGATCGAGGTGCCGACGCAGCAGTGCCATGTTGCGCAGGTTGGCGCGGAAGAAGATGTCGCCGATCCAGCCGGCAACCGGTACCGCGCTGATCAGGGCGTCCACGCCGACATTGCCGACCATGCGCAAAAGCGTGCCAGTGGGCACGCCGAGCCGGCGCGCTTCCAGGATCAGATATGCCGACACGCCTTTCGAGGCGACCAGGCCCAGGCCCGGCAGCAGGTTCAGCGCGGCATCTGCTCCGAACCGGATGCCGGTGCCGGGAATGCGCCACTTGCTGTCGAGGACGCGCGCAATCGCCTCCAGCCGCCTGCGGGCGCCTTCCTCCCGATGGGCGTTCGCCAGTGGCTGCGCGCTTGAGGCCCTGCGGCCGCTCATCATGCTCGCTCCTGCCGGCCGGCACGGCCCGCCGGTCCAGCAACGTCAGCGCGCGGCGTCGGGTGCCGGTCCTCCCGGCATGGTGCGGTGCGGCGTCACCGTCCGATGCAGGCGGCCGTGGCAAGCCTCCAAGGGGGGCGAGCCTCGCTGCAAGCTCGCCGGCCTGGAGCGTCGGGCGATGATTTATCAAGTTGAGGCGGTCGTCTCCGCGCGGCGTCCCGCAGTGCACCACCCAGCGCTGGAGTGGCTGCTCACCGCAATGCTGGCACCACAACCCGCGCCGCCTGGCGGCGCACCGGACGGCCTGCTCCCATAGCGTTACCGCGGAGCCAGCATCAGATACCCTATTTATGAGTCAGGCATCACAGTTGGCGAGCGCGATGGGCAAAGAAGCACAGGGTTGGATCGGCCTGTTCGACCTGTTCCGGATCGGGGTTGGCCCCTCCAGCTCACACACGGTCGGCCCCATGGTGGCAGCTGCGAGCTTCGGGGGGACCCTGGATCCGGGCCTGCCGGTTGACGGTCTGCGGGTGGAGCTCTTCGGCTCCCTGGCACTGACTGGCAGGGGCCATGCAACTGACACCGCAGTCATCCTCGGCCTGAGCGGGGCGCGGCCCGACACGATCGATCCAGACGTGGCGAGGGCTACGATCGAGGCGGTACGCCTCAAGCGGCGCCTGGAACTGCCCGACGGGCGGCGGGTTCCATTCGATCCGGCCACCGACATCGTCTTTCTGCCGCGCGAGATCCTGCCGCGGCACCCGAATGCGCTCCGCATTACGGCGTTCACGGCCGGGCAGCCTGGCCACACCCTAACCTACTACTCGGTCGGCGGCGGCTTCGTGCTGGACGAGCAAGGCGAGCCGCTTGGCGGCAGTGCCTCTGGTGGTGACGGGCCCGTGCCCTATCCGTTCACCAACGCTGCCGATCTGCTGTCTCGCGCAGAGGCCGGGGGACTTTCCATCGCGGAGCTCATGCGGGCGAACGAGGCCAGCCGGCGCCGCCCGGCCGAGATCTCCGCCGGCATCGCCCGCATCCGCGAGGCCATGCAGGCCTGCGTGGCGCGCGGCCTGCGAGGGGAGGGCGAACTGCCGGGCGGTCTCCGCGTTCGCCGACGCGCGCCGGACCTGCACCGCAAGCTGATGGCGCAGGCAGGGCGGAACGAGGCCGACCCGCTGCTCGCGATGGACTGGGTGAATCTGTGGGCGCTGGCAGTGAACGAGGAGAACGCCGCTGGAGGTCGAGTCGTCACCGCGCCGACGAACGGCGCTGCCGGCATCATCCCTGCCGTGCTGCACTACTACGAGCGCTTCGTGCCCGGTGCCAGCGCGGCCGGCGTGGAGGTCTTCCTGCTGGCTGCGGCCAGCATTGGTGCGATCATCAAGCGCAACGCCTCGATCTCGGGTGCCGAGGTGGGTTGCCAGGGCGAGGTGGGGTCCGCCTGCGCAATGGCCGCCGCCGGCCTCGCTGCGGCGCTGGGCGGCAGCAACGCCCAGGTGGAGAATGCTGCCGAGATCGGACTCGAGCACAATCTCGGCCTCACTTGCGATCCGGTGGCGGGTCTCGTCCAGGTGCCCTGCATCGAGCGCAATGCCATCGCCGCAGTCAAAGCCATCAATGCCGCGCGGCTGGCGCTCCACGGGGACGGACGGCACCTCGTCAGCCTCGACCAGGCGGTCGCGACCATGCGACAGACCGGGCTCGATATGTCGCACAAGTACAAGGAAACCTCGCTGGGCGGCCTGGCGGTGAACGTTGTCGAGTGTTGATCCACCAGAGGCTGCACGACGGACCGCAGCCGCCACGCTGCCGAGGAACGGCGGTGAGAGCGGATCTCCGGGCGTGCCGAACCACGGCATGCGCCCCCAGTGGAGCCATCTTCGGCCTGAATACGCCAGTAGCAGGCCGCGGCGGAGTGCGCGTGAGGCAGCTCAGCGGCAGGCCAGCCCGGACGATCCTGCGAGCATCCCGGAGGCCCTTCCGCGGGCATGCTACAGGTCGAGCTCGGGATAGTGCCGAAAGATCCCGTACTGGTTGAACGGAATGCGGCGCTCGCTGGCGAGATAAGCGGCGATGCGCTGGCGAGCGGCGATGGCCTGGACGAGCGCGGCGACCTTCGGGGTCTTCCTCAGGGCCGCCCGGGACGCCTTCGGGAAGGCGTAGGTCAGGCCGGAGACAAGCTGGAAGAGCGAGAGGTCGGCATAAGTCACTCGGGCGCCGACCAGATGGAGACTGCCTTTTGGATTCCGCTCGAGGACCGTCTCGAACCAGCGGAGGAACTTCGGCATGCGGTGGTGGCAGAAGTCCTCTGCCCGCCGCTTCGCCTCGGGCTTCTGGTCCTCGTAGTAGAGGCGCGAGGCGATCGGGTGATGAGTGTCGTGCCCCTCGCTCACCGCATCGGCGATTGTCAGCTGCAACTGATGCGTCCAGAGCCGCCCAGCCTCGGTCTTCGGCGCCAGGCCGTGCCGGTCGCCCAGATAGAGAAGGATTGCTGCGGTCTGTCCGATGATGCGCTTGCCGTGCTTCAGGTAGGGCGGTGCGAAGGGAGGTGTCGCAATACCCGCAGCGCTGAGACCGGCAGCAACGAGGCCAGGCCCTTCGGCCTTCGGCCCCTGGGCGACATCGCGGTAGGGGACACCCGCTTCCTCTAGCGCCAGCCGGACGAATTCCCCGCGGCCCGGTAGGCCTGGCCAGTAGAACAGTTCGTAGCCAGCCATCGTTCAACTCCTCCACCGAGACTTGCGCTCGGCACATTGGGTGGGCTGCGCACGGGAGGCGAACGTCACGCCGTGAGCCTCGAAAGCCTGTTCGGCGGCGGCCTCGGCGGCGAAGGTGAGAACGACGACGCGGCGATGCCGTTCTTCCTGCAGAGCCGGGTCGAGGCGCTGCGCGACGAGGTCGCACCCGAAGCGGGCATCATCCTCGCGCACCACAGCAAGAAGCCGAGCAGGCAGCAGGTCAAGGATGATCCCTTCCTGTCGCTCTCAGGCGCCAGCGCGCTGCGCGGCTTCCAACCTCGGGCATGATCATCTTCCGCTCGGAAGAAGAGCAGACGCCGCGCAAGCTGCACCTCGATGCGCGACGAACGGCGATCGCCCCCGAGCGGGCCGGGCGCAGTCGATCCGGCACCCCAGCCAGAGCGCACGAGCGCATCGCGCGTGAGGCGCTGGCCCCGAACCGCGGCGCCGCCGCGCGCCAGGACGCCCTCGCCGCAACCGCAGCGACCACCCTCTCCCGCAGATCGGCCGACAGCAGCTTCGCCATGCCTGTCGGCCTCTTCGCCGACAGGCACCTTGAATCAGATCCGCCCCGCGTCGGGGTATCCCCGCCGATTCACTCAGCTCGGAAACCGCTCTACCCGACGCGCTCGATGGTGCCGTCGAGGTCCATGATGGCGAGCGTCACTGCGAGCCTGGGTTGCCGGCGCGCCGCCTCGGCGCGGAAGGTGCGCAGCGCCTCGGCATGGGTGGCGGTTTCTGCCGCCCGCCCGGCGACGGCGACCTCGCCGAAGGCGAGCTTCGCCGCGCCGCAGTCGCGGTGGGTCATCGCCACCACGCGCCGGATCGCATGCAGCCCCACCGTGATCTCGAGGTTCTCCCAGAAGGCGGCATGCCAGGCGGCGAAGCGCGGATGCACGGCGCCGATCGGCCCGCCCGCGATCACGAAATGGCTGTAGCTGTCGCGCAGCCCGTGCGAGCTCATCCACAGGAAGCTGGGCGTGGTGAGGCGGGGATCGATGCAGTTCACCAGCATCGCCTCGTACTGACCGGTGCCGGCCACCGCCTCGCGCGCCAGCAGCGCCGCACCGCCGGCCACGAGGCCGAGCAGGCCGCGCCGGCCGGGGTGCGCACAGCCGCAGCCCGGGCCATGCCGGTAATCCGGATCAGGGTTTCGGCGCTGCCGGGGCTCCGCCGGGAAGCAGGTGCGCATGCGGTGGTCTCGCCGCCCGCGCGGCAGGATCGCCGCGGCCGGGGTCTCGACCAGCATTCGCCGCCGCCGTTAGCAAAGCGTTACGGCTGCCCGCGCGCGCCCTCACGCCCCGGGGGCGCGGCGGCCACCCGCACCGGCCGGCTTCACTCGACCTCCTCAGCCTCTGTGGCAGCGTGACGATCCACCGCGCAGGCGGCTGCGCGGCGCTGGAGGTAGGCGCTGCGATGGATGGCGTAGGAATCCAGCGCCTCGGCGTCGATGCGGCGGAGCTCGTGATGGACGTTGGCGTAGCCGGTGAAGAGGTCGCTTCCGCGCCAGCCGAGGAAGAGTTCCTGGCCGACCAGCTGCGACAGGGCCGCGCTGGTCAGCGCCACCGTGCCGGCATCGCGCAGCGTGGAGGGCCCGAGCAGCGGCAGGACGAGGAAGGGCCCGCTCGGCACACCCCAGCTGCAGACTGCATCCGCCGGCGGCAGTGGCCGGCGCGGGAAGCCGAGCGGCGTTGCCGCGTCGTGGATGCCGCCGACGCCGAGCGTGGTGTTGATGCCGAACCGCAGCGCTGCATTCGCCGCCCGTCCGAAGTCGCCGGCGGCGATGCTGCTGACTGCGGAGACTGGCTCGCCGAGATTGCCGAGCGCATTCGACAGGCCGGTGCGGAAGCCCGGCGTCGTCGCGGCCATGTAGAGCTCGACTGCCGGTCCCAGCAGCCATGCCTGGAGCCCCTGATTCAAGGCATGGATGCGCCGGTTCACCGGCTCGAGCGGGTCCCGCGCGGCGGCAGCCGGCGAGGCGAGCTGGCAGATCGCCAGCAGCGCGAGCAGGGGAAGGGAGAATCGGGTCCGGCTCGGCATGCGCGCGCCTCAGGCTGGCTACCCCTGGCCGTCGACCTCTTGTGGTGCCGGGGGTGGGTCAGGCGCCGCTCATGGCCGCCGAGTGCATAGACTAGTTCACAAATCGTAAACGCGCCAGCGATCGCAGCGCGGCACCGGCGCCAGCGTCCGGCGGCCCTGCGGCGCTAACGTCCTGGTGAAGACCGGCATGGCAGGGTGCCGGTGCCGAGATCCAAGCCTGCAGGATGCCTGTGTTGCCCTTCCTCTACCACCTGCCGTCGAGCCTGATCTATGCGCTCTTCATGGGGCTCGCCGCCGGCGCCGCGGCGCTTGCCTGCCTGATCTTCGCGCCGCTGGTGCGCGCGCCGCAGACCAAGGAGATGCTCGACGTCGCCATGCGCACCACCGGCGCGGTGACGGCGGCACTGACACTGACCCTCGCCTTCTGCGCGGTGCAGGCACGCAGCCAGATGGCCGATGCGCAGCGTCAGGTGCAGGCCGAGGCCGCGGAGATCGGGGGGCTGTTCCGCCTGGCCGAGCGGATGGGCCCCACCGGACAGGTTCTCCTGCCCGTGCTCGGCCGCTACCTGCACAGCGTCTCGACCGAGGAGTTCACGACCATGGCCGCCTCCGGCCGCCACCCGGCCACGCAGCGCGCCGCGGAGGCGCTGGAGCATGCGGTCTACGCCGCCGCGGCGACGCTGTCCGACCGCGTTGCAGCCGACCTGCTGGACGAGGCCGACCAGGTGGAAGCCGCGCGCGAGGCCCGGCTGCATGCGGCGACGGCGGGGCTGCCGGCGCAGTTCTGGACGCTGATCCTGGTGCTGGCGGTGCTGATGGTGGCGACGGGCCCGCTCTATCCGGCGCGCGCCCATGTCGTCGCCATGCTGGCGGTGCAGGCGGCCGGGCTCGGCGCGCTGGTCGGCTTCGTCTTCCTGATGGACCAGCCCTTCCGCGGCAGCATCGCCGTTTCCACCGAGCCCTACCAGGCGGTCGAGCGCAGCATCGCGCACCGCGCGGCGGCGCTGCACCCGGCCCGCCACGTCAGCCATTGAACGCCGGGGCCGCTCCGCAGGCCGCGATCGCCACCCTGCACGGCATTGGCGGTCACCTCGTGCTGCATGCCGACCGCATCACGATCCACCGGCACGGCGCCTGGTTCACCGCGGTCAACCTGCTGTCGCACCTCGAACGCGAGATGGAGACCACGATCCTGCTCCGCCGCCTGGTCGCGGTGCATGTGGTGCGCTCGCTGCTGCTGGTGCAGTTCCTGCGCTTCACCTATCCCGGCGCGCCAACCGAGACCGGCCACTACCTGCGCGACGCCTTCGCCGAGAACGCCTTCATGCTGAGCCTGGTGGACAGCCGGCCGCTGCTGGCGATGAAGGCGCGCATCATCGCGGCGGCACGCGCGGCCGGCGCAGGGGCGTAGCTGCCGATCATCCCCGCGCCATGCGCCGGAACCAGGCGGTCGAGCGCAGCAACCCGTCGCGGCGCGGCGACAGCCCTTCCTCCTCGAGTAGCGCGGCGACGCGCCGCTCTGCCTCTCCCTGGCTGGCGTGGCGGCCGCTGAGGTTGCGGTAGAGCGCCGCCGCCCGCGCCGCGTCCTCACGCGCGACCCGCCCGCGGGCGTCCGCCGCCGAGCGCAGGAAGACTCGCGCTTCCCGCGCGACGGCGCCACCGCCGGCCACGCCGCGGCGCCTGCCTTCCGCCTCCAGCATCGCGCGCGCCTCCGCGGCGCCGAGACCGTAGCGGGTGACGCCTTCGGTCAGCAGCGCCAGCTCTGCCTCGGCGTTGGGCAGCCCGCCCCCGGCGCGCAGCCGCACGAGTTCGGCGAAGCCCGCCGGATCCGGCTCGATGGGCGCGGGACGCGGCGGGGCTATCCAGGCACCACCCCCGGCCGCGCGCGCGACCAGGCCGCCGGCCGGGTCCTCCACCGCCTCCGCCCGCAGCCCGGGCGCCGGCGCGCAGGCGGCGCAGGGCAGGATGCGCACGGAGCCGTCGAGCTCCATCAGCTTGACCTCGACGCTCATGTCGGGATGCCGCGCGCGCACCGCCTCCGCCGCGCGGGTCAGCACGGCATGGTGCTGGCGCAGCTCCTCGGCCGGATCGTCGGACAGCCGCCGCCCGGCCCAGAGATGCATGGCGCCGCAGTCCCGGTGATTGATGAAGACCACCTTGCGCACGCCATGCAGCTGGCGCGAGGCTGCGAGATTCTCCCACAATGCAGCGTTCCAGGCGGGCCGCCCCTCATCCACCGCGGCCAGCGCCGCGCCGGCGATGCGCATCTCGCTATAGCGCCCGGCCCGGCCGAGCGCGGTCATCAGGTAGGTCACGTCGTCGGTCAGCCGCGGGTCGATGCAGCTGACGACGAATGCATCCGCCTTGCGCGGCGTCGGCTCTGCCGGGGTGCCCATGCCCTGTGTCGCGCTCACTTCGAGACCTCCTCCGTATGGCTGATGCCGCCCAGCCGGTGATGCAGGTGCGAGTAGCAGAGCCCGGCCGTGAACAGGCCGGCGAGGCCGATCAGCGCCCAGAGCAGCAGCGTCTGGCCGGCGAGCAGCGAAGCTCCGGTCAGGTGCAGCAGCGTCATGCCGGCCCCGAGGTTGAACAGCGCCACCAGCACGATGCCGCGCCGGCCGAGCACGCCCACCGTGGTGCGCCACAGCACCACGCAGATCGCCGCCAGCAGGGCGCCGGTCGCGAGCTTCAGCCAGAACCACCCGAAGCCGCCGAGCACCCAGTGCAGGAAGGAGGTGCCCGAGGGGTTGTAGATGGCGAAGACGATGAAGAGGCTGAACAGCGCGCGTGCCACGACGCCGCGCCAGTCGAAGCGCTGCTCGCTCATCGCGCCGTGCCGCGCGTGGGGGTCATCGCGCGGTACCGCGCGTGGGGGGTCATCGCGCGGTACCGCGCGTGGGGGGTCATCGCGCGGTGCCGCGCGTGGGAGTCATCGCGGCGATTCCTGCGCCCGCGCAATGGCGAGGGCCGCCAGCTGGGTCGCGGCCGCATCGGCCGCGATCCGCCGGGCGAGCCCGCCCCGCCAGGCGGCGAGCGCCTCCGCCGTCGGCCCCGACAGCGTCGCCAGCCGCGCCTCCGCGGCCGCCGCCCGGCCAGCGGCCAGCTCGGCCGCCGCGTCACGCAGCGCGGCGAGCGCCGGCGTCCCCGCCGCGCCCATCGTGGCGCCGAGCCGCATCGTGCCGGCAACGCGCCGCGCCAGCCAGCCGGCATCCGATGCGAAGCCGAGCTCGGCCAGCACCGCCGCTTCGGCGGCCGGCCCGAAGCTCGCCACGAGATCGCGGATCGTTGGCGCGCCCTCCGCCGCGGCGGCAGCGAGCGTCATCAGCAGCCGCGTCGCCTCGGCATCCCCCGAGGCCAGTGCGATGGCGACCGCGAAGGCGCGTGGGAAGGGCGCGGCGCGCTGGAGCTGCGGCATCAGCAGCTCGATCGCGACCAGTTGCCGTGCGGAGTCCGGCGCGAGCGGCGCTTCGGGCCGTGGCATCTCGGCCCAGGGCGGCGTCGCAGCATGCGCAGCGGTGGTGACAGGCGGCGCCGTGCCGGCCAGCGCGACCACCAGCGCCAGCGCGGAGAGCAGGCAGGACAGCGCGGCCAGGGGCAGCGCGAGCCGCCCCTTCCATCCGCGCTGCGCATTCAGCGGCGGCGGCTCTGGCGGCGGCGGGGGCGGCGGGGTTTCCTCGGGCGAGGGGAGGTCGGTCATCTGCAGTCTCCTTCCGTCGCGAGCGCCTCGATCCTTGCTGCCAGGGCGGTGGCCGCGGCCGCTGCCGATCCCGCCGCCAGCCGCCGTTCGGCGCGCGCGATGGCCTCGAGCGCCTGGGCCTCGAAGGCGGCGCGGTTCAGCGAGGCATCCAGCCGGTTGATCAGCCAGTCGATCGCCCAGGAGGTGCCGACGCCGCCCGCGATGCCGACCGCGCTGCCGGGCAGGCCAGCCATGGCGAAGCCGAAGGCGCCGCCCGCCGCGATGAAGGACCCGGCCTCGCTCGCCCGCACCAGCACCGCGCCGAGCCGCGCGGCGAGCGGGCGCATCGAGCGCACGAAGACCGTGCCTGCTTCGGTGCCTTCCTCGGCAATCAGGGCCAAGGGGTCGGTCGGCGCGCTGGCGGCGAGGTCGGGTGTGACGGCCCGCGCCGCCGCCGCCAGGTCGAGCCGATGGGTCGGGCGCGCCTCGGCAGGCGCCGGTGGCAGGCGCGCGAGCCGCGCCGCGCTGGCCGCGAGCGCGGCGGCCCAGGCGGCGTCGAGCGCCGCGCCGACATGGGCGAGGTCGGCGGCGATGACGCGATCGCCGAGAGCCGGATCCAGCACGCGGCTGCGGAACTCCTCGCGCATCGGCGCCGCCATCTCCTCGGCCAGGCGGGCGCCGAGCGGGACCTCCGGCTCCGTCACCGACTGCGCCAGCCCCGCCACTGCGCGCGCCAGGATGCGGTAGGAGGTGACGTAGCTCTGCACCCACCCATAGGCCCAGTCGCCGAAGCCCGGCACGCCCTCGCGCGCCGGGGCGAGCCGCATCGCCGCGGCATCCGCCAGCAGCCGGGTCGCCAAGCCGCCGAGTTCCGCCGCCTCCGCCGCGAGCGCCGCGCGTTCGGCGGCCTGGGTGCCCTCGGGTGCGGCGCGCAGCACGCAGCCGCCGGAGGGCGCGACCACGGCCAGCGTCTCCGCCCGCGCGCCCGCACCGAGAAGCAGCGCCAGCGCGACGACGACGCCGCGCCATGAACGTCGCGTTAACGCCGCACGTCCTATCCGGCGACCATGGCATCCGGCCTTCTCGAACTGCTTCTGGACGGCTTCGCGATGCTGGCGGCACTGCTGCTGGCGGTCGCGCTGCTGCGCCTTGGCCTCGCCGCCCATGACATGGCGGCGCCGCGCGATGCCGAGGCGGTGCCGCTGCTGCGGCTGCTTGCGCTCGGCACCGGCACCGTGGCGGGCGCCGGGCTGCTGGCCGCAGCGCCGGATCCCTCGATCTTCCACCCCGCCCGCATCTTCGCGGCCGAAGGTCCCTGGGCGATCGGTCTCGGGGAACTGCTCGGCCAGCATGCGCTGCCGCGCGCCGAGGCGCTGCAGGCCCTGCCCGCAGCCCTCTTTGCCCTGCAGGGCACCGCAACGGCGGCGGCCTGGATCGCCCTGGCGGGGCTCGCCTGCGGCGGCGTACTCGCTCGTCGGCTGTGGCGGGGCAGGACACGGCTGCGCGCCTTCGCGGCCTTCCTGCTGCTGGTCCTGCTTTCGATGGTGCAACTGCACTACACCGCGCATCTGCTGGCCTGGCTGGCGGCGCAGCTCGGCTTCTGGCTCTTCGCGCTGGCGCTTTTGCTGTTCCAGCGCTGGCGCTACGCGCGGTGCGCCGCTCACTGATGCCGAGCGCACCGGATCCTCACCTGCGGCGGGCGTCGCGACGCAGGCATGCCTTCGGCACGACGCCGGCGCTCGAGGCATGACGTGCGTCGGCACGTCAGTGACGGGGGATGAGACCGCCATCAGCGCAGGTCCATCATCGAGAGGAAGGGCGCCGGGGTAAGCATCGGCGGCTCGCCGACATAGGGGAAGGCGAGCTTGATCGCGACCAGCAGAACCGTGCCGACGATCACCGCGATCACCGCCGCCATCGCGTAGTGCATCGCCGCGCTGGCGCCGCCGAAGAACCACTGGAAGGCGATCGCCGAGACCGAGACGGTCATCACCAGCACCCAGATCAGCCCCGACAGCGTGCGCGAGCCGACCGACAGCCGCGCGATCCGCGCCTCCGCCACCTGGCCCAGCCAGTCGGCGGTCTTCTGCTGCAGCACCTGCTGCGCCGTGCGCTCGCCCTCGGGGTCGAGGAAGGCGCGGGTCAGCCTCTGGAAGGCGGCGTCGGACCCGCTGGAGGGCGTGCCGGCCTGCATCGCCGGCCAATCCTGCGACACCACCGCGGCGGCGTAGTCGCGGATCGCGCCGCGCATCTCGGCACGTACCGGTGCAAACCGCTCGCCGTCATAGGTGTCGACGGCGAGCGCCAGCATGTAGAGGCCCGAGGCCTCCTTCTGCAGCGTGTCGCGCGCGGTCTGGTAGATGTCCCAGGCGCCAACCAGCGTCAGCGCCGCCACCGCCGCGTAGATTTCGACGACGAAGCCGTACTTGACCGCGCCGACCACCGCATTGGCCTGGAACTCGGCCGGCGTGAACAGCGCGTACATGACTTGGCCGAGCAGCAGCGCCAGCAGCACAGGCGCCGCGACGGTCAGCAGGATGCCGAGCCAGGCCGGCAGGGTGGCGAGCCCGTGGGGCAGCAACAAGTCCAAGGCCGGGATCCTCCGCGGCGCTTCGAGGGGCGGTCGACGTGCCGGCGCGCTGCGTTCTGCGCGGCCGGCGCGCCGGCTCAGTCGGTCTCGTCGGGGCGCTCGGTCCAGTACCAATGGCCGATGGTCAGCCCCGCCGCCGCGCCGACCAGCGCGGCCACCGCGCCGCCATTGATGAGCGCGGAGCCCGCCATGGCGCCGACGAACATCCCGGCCCCGAGGGCCGCGGCATGGCCGGCGGTGATCCCGGGCAACGCCGCCTCGACCGCATTGGGCGCAGCGGTGGGCGCCATCGCGGGAGCAGCGGGCGGCGGCGCGGCGGCCGGCGACTGCGCCGCTGCCGGCAGCGCCAGCACCAGCAGGGCGAGCAGAACGAGAATGCGTGTCATGGGAAGCCTCCTCGGGGGTGGGTCATGCCTCGATCGCGCGGTACCAACGGCGGGAACGGAGCACCCAGCCCGCCGGGCGCGGCTTCAGGTCGAGTTCCTCCATCAGCCGCTTCACGCGCCGCTTCGCCTCCGCCTCGGTGATGCCGCCGCCGGCGCGGGCGCGGTAGAAGGCCACCGCGCGGCCGAAGTCGCCCTGCGCGACGCGGGCACGCCGGTCGGCGAAGGTCTTGAGCAGTTCGCGCGACGCTGCGCCGAGTTCGCCCTCGAGCGCGATCGCGTCCTCCTGCGCCGCGCCGCGGAGCATGCCGCTCGCTTCCTCGAGCGTCAGGCCGTAGCGGGTGAGCCCTTCCTCGAGCAGCTTGCGTTCCTGCTCGCGATCAAGGAAGCGGCGGCCCTGCATCTGCAGCTTCACCAGCTCGGCAAAGCGGCTGCGGGCCGTCTGGTCGGTGGCGGTCATCGGGCATCCTGCCTGTTGCGCTGCGCGCCCTGCTGGCGCGGCGGATGTTGAAGGGGATCAGTGGCCGATCGTCGCCGGCACCAGCGGCGGCGCTTCCGGCGCCGGCAGCTCCAGCAGCTGCCGCCCGTTGCCCGTGCCCGCCTGCCGCTGGGCCATGGACGTGACGCGCTGGTTCAGCCGATCGATGGCCCGCAGGATGCGGCTCGCCTCGATGCCGAGCGGCGCGTCGCTCGGCGTGAGCTGGAACTTCACTCGCGGCAGCGGGAAGAGATCCACCTCGACCTTGTCCACCGCGAAGTGCCCGAGCTCACCGGCATCCATCACGCCGCGCACGATGGTCCGCTGCATTGCGGCGAGCGGGCCGGGATTGCGCAGGGCGTGGCGCTCCAGCATGCGCTCCACGTATTCGCGGTCGGCTTCCGTCAGCTCGCGCGCCTGGCCGAAGGTCAGGGAGAGACTCGGCAGCAGGCTGACGGAGGATTCGATCTCCTTCAGCTTGTAGCCGGCGATGTCCATCAGCCAGGCGAAGTCGTCGCGCGCCTGCTGCTGGTGCTGCAGCGCCACGTGTCCGCGCGTGAGGGATCCCGTGCCGAAGCCGAAGCCGAAGGCGTCCATCACCCCGCTCCAGAGCCGCTCCGCGCGTGCCATCACGCTGTCGTCGGAGGGCAGGTCCTGCAGCGGCGCCGGGATGACGGAGTGTGGCTGGCTGCCGGCAGGCAGGCTCTGCGCGCCGGCCGCGAGCGGCGCGGCCAGCAGGATGGCGAGGGCGATGGCCTTGGCGTTCATCGGTGCGGGCTCCGTTGGCGGGTTGCGGCGGGCGGTTCAGCGCGACATCACGGTGGAATGCTCGGCGATGCGGCGCTGCGCGGCGCGGTCGGCCGGCATCAGCGGCAGGAGCCCGGCGGCCGTCAGGTAGCCGCCCGGACCGCCGGCCTGCTCGCCCGTGGCTTCCAGCAGGAACTCGCGGATGCCGCGCACCACGCCCACCCCGTCCTGGCTGCGGCTGTGCTGCCGCTTGGCGTAGAGGTAGAAGGTGCGCACCGGGCCGTAGTCGAGCGAGCCGATGGTCGCCGCCGTGGGCGGCGTGCCGTCGAGTGCCAGCGCCACCAGGTTGCCGCCGCTGGAAACCAGCTGGTCGTAGCTCATCGCCGCAATCGTGCCCGGCGGTGCGGAGAGCAGCGCCGCCACGACGTGGTCGCTCGGCACCGCGATGAGGCGGCCATCGATGCGCGAATTGACGCATTTGCCGCGCCGATAGGCCGCTTCGAAGAGCAGCCTGATCTCCTTCACGTAGCGGCAGCCGGATTCCATCACGAGGTCGTCGAACAGCGCGCGCGTGCCGGCGCCATGGTCCGGCACGATCACCCGGATCTCGCTGCGCGGCAGGCCGGGCGCGATGTCGGACCAGAAGCGCGTTGTGTTGGGGACGAACTCCTCGTCCACCGGGCGCTCCGCGGCGACCGCCTCCCAGACCTGGCGCGAGCTGAGCGCGGGCATCGCCTCGCCGCGCCGCGTGACGAGCACCACGGCGCCCAGGCCGATCTGCACCTCGACGATGTCGCGCACGCCGTTGGCGCTGCAGTTCTCCACCATGGCGCGCGGCATGCGACGGGTGACGATCGCGAGGTCCGGCGTCTGCGGGCCGATGCCGGTGCAGAACCGCTCGAGCGCGGCGGCCGAGCCGACGGCCTCGGTCGCCGGCGGCACCACGCCAGCGAAGCGTTCGGTGAAGTTGCGTGTCAGCAGCTGCGTCAGGCCCGCCGAGGAGGCGGAGCTGACCACGACCAGGCGGTCGCGCAGCGTCATCGCGGTCTGCGCAGCGGCGTCGGCGGCGACGCCGGCCAGCGCAAGGCCGCCGGCGGCCAGGGCGAGGACGAGTTGACGCAAGGAAGCCTCCTTTCTGGATGCCGGCGGGCGGAGCCGCAGCGGATTCGTCATGCCGGCTGCCCCGGCGCGAGCAAGGCGCGAAGCAGCGTTTCGTGGATGGCCTGCTCGACAGCGAGTCGCGCGGAGGCCTGCGCAAGCCAGCCGGCAAGCAGCGGCTGAAGTGCGGCATCGAGCGCCGAGGCATCGGCGACGGCCGCAGCGAGGTTGCCGCGGCGCAGTTGCTGCGCAACGCCGGCGATCGCCTGTTCCTGGTTCGAGGGCGAGGGCGGGGCGGCCAGCCCGATTCCGGCGGCGGTGCTGCGCACGGCCGCCAGCGTCCGGCCGAACACGTCCTCGTCGCGCGGCGCGCGCGCCAGCAGTTGCGGCATCAGCGCCGCGTAGCGCTCGCGCAACTCGGCGTTCGTCGGCAGGCCGCGCGCGGCGTGGCTCAGCAGCATCTCGGCGAGCGGCGCGGGCAGCGCGCCGGGCGGGGCGAGGCTGGCGAGCGCCTGGTATTCGCGCAGCCACGGCCGTGGCGTGGCGACGGCCGCCTGCAGCAGCAGCGCCGCGGCGATGAAGCGATCACCCCGCGGCCCGCGCAGCGTCTCCGCCTGCTCGATCCGGCGGACGAGGGCCTCGGCGCGCTCCGTCGCCGCAGCGGCCTCGGCGAGCGCGGCCTCCATCGCGCCGATCGGCGGCGCAATCGCGCCGGCCTGCGCGCCGGCCTGCCCGGCACGCAGGCCGCCACCCAGGAGCGGCCCGGCTGCGGCGAGGCCGCAGGTGAAGCCGAGCGCGGGCAGCGCGAGGCGCCGCATTGCGGCACGAGAGCGCGCGTGCCAGCCACCGGCCGCCCAGGGCGTGCTGTGGGGCGCGGTGTCTTCGTGCGAAGTCACGGTCATGCTGACACGGTCATTCTGTCCGAGGCGTCCGGTGCGGTCCCGGCAAGCGCCCGGGCAACTGGCTGGTAGCAGGCGTTCCGTTGCGGGACCCTTAATCGCGCGCCTCGCGGCAGAAGCGTCAGTGACGTGTCGCCGGGCGCCGTGCGGCGTGCCGCATGCGGAGCGCGACGCAATGACAGCGCTCCCCTCGGGCGTGGATCTTTGCGACGGCGCCGGTCTGGGCGACGTCCCCGGTCGTGGGGACAATGGCGGAAGGCGATGTGTGGACGAGCAGTCTTCCGCCGCCGTCACCCACGACCAGCAGATCAAGACGCCTGGGTTTCCGTGCGTTGAACATGCGCCCTCAAACCGCTGCGCAGGAGCGCAGGGCAGCACGCATCCCCAAGGCGGCGTCTGGCCGGAGTAGCTTGATGGCGCGCAGCGTCTTGCCTCGGCGGGGCGGTTCCGACAGCCTTTCCGGCGCGGCCCTGGCCGGGGAGGATAGATGCCGCTCGACCTGCGGAAGATCCGTTACTTCGTCGCCGTCTACGAGGAAGGCAGCCTGAGCCGGGCCGCCGCGCGCGAGAAGGTGGTGCAACCCGCCCTTTCCGTGCAGCTCCGCCAGCTTGAGGCCGAGCTGTCTGTGCGGCTATTCGACCGCTCTGCCCAGGGTGTGCAGCCAACTCCGGCCGGACATCATCTCTACACGCTCTCCTCCGGCATCCTGCGCGACCTCGAGGGGATGCGGCGAGAGATGCTGGATTTCGGTGGCACCATCGCCGGCACGATCCGCGTGGGCCTGATGCCATCGATCTGCCGCGGCCCGATCGCCGGCCTGCTCGATGGCTATCTCGATGCCTACCCGCGGGTGGAGGTGAAGATACTGGAGGCCTATAGCGGGACGCTCGCGCGGCTGGTGATCGATGGTGAGCTCGACCTCGCCGTCTGCAACCGGCCCGCTCCGCAGACCAGCCTCAAGCTGCGGCTGCTGCTGCGCGATCGTATCGTGCTCGCTTCCGGCCCGGCGAGCCGCGGCCTGCGGCCGGGTGAGCCCTGCCGGCTGGCAGATCTGACCGATCTCAAGCTGATCCTGCCTTCAGGCCAGCATTCGCTGCGCCGGGTGCTGGATAGGCATGTGAAGTCTGGTCAGATCGCGCCCGCGCGGGTGATGGAGGTGGACGGGCTTGGCGCCACGCTGCGCCTGGTCGAAGCGACGGGTTGGGCAACGCTGCTGCCGAGCATCGCCGTGGCAGAGGAGGCCCGCGCGGGCCGCTTTCTTCTGAATCCCGTGGCGGAGCCGTCCAACCTGACATCCGACATCTATGCCCTGCACGTGCCGGAGCGGCCGCCCTCCCTGGCCGCACAGCGGTTCATCGAGGTGGTGGAGCAGGAACTGCTCCGCACGGCCGGCAGTCTCGCGGGGGTATAGCGCAGCACTATAGCCCGTATAGGGCGATAGCATTTGCGCTGCAGACCCGGAGGCGCGCAGAGTTCCTTCAGCAAGAGTTCCGGCAGCACCGCCGGGCCAGCTGAAAGAGCGCTCGCGGCACGCCCGCGTCGGCGCCGGGAGGAAGACAGTGCCAGGAAGCGCCGAAGCGCCCGTCGGCGATACGCGTACGGCCCACATCGGCCTCGGTTGAGCGGCAGGCGCGCAGTGGACGCATCGGGCACGAGGTTGTCGCAAGCGGTCCGGCTGCGTACGGCGGCGGTGGTCGGCGGCTCGGTGGGCGGGCTTTTCGCGGCGAACCTGCTCGCGCGGCGCGGATGGCATGTCACGGTGTTCGAGCGTGTCGCGGAAGGTCTGCAGTCCCGCGGCGCCGGCATCGCGATGCATGACGAACTCGAAGCCCTGATCACCGCCGCAGGGGCGCATCTGAGCGGCCCGGGCGGTGGGCGCGTGGACGGCCGGACCGCCTATGACCGCAGCGGCCGGCGCCTCGCCTATTTCCACTACCCGCAGGTGCTGACGTCCTGGGCGCGCGTCTTCAACGCGCTGCAGTCCGCCTTCCCGCCTGCGGACTACCATGGCGGGCGGGAGGTTGCGGCCATCGAGGACGGGCCCGAGGGCGCTCTGCTGCGCTTGGCCGATGGGCATGAGGTGAGGGCGGACCTCGTGGTCGGCGCCGACGGTTTCCGCTCCACCGTCCGCGCGCAGGTCGCGCCCGAGGTTCGGCCGCGCTACGCCGGCTACGTCGCCTGGCGCGGGCTCGTCGAGGAGAGCGAACTCTCGGAGCGCTTCCGCTCGGAGGTATTCGAGCGCTACGCCTTCATCTTCCCCGGTGGCAGCCAGTTCATCGGCTACTGCGTGGCGGGCAGCGACGATTCCCTCACGCCCGGCCGCCGCAGGTACAACTTCCTCTGGTACTACCCCGTGGACGAGGACGGGGAGCTTGCGGATCTGCTGACCGACGCCGCCGGGCGGCGGCACGAATTCTCCATACCGCCCCCGCTGATCCGACCGGGCCATGGGGAGACGCTGCGCCGCCGCGCCGCGGCGCTGCTGCCCGCCCCGTTCCACGAGGCGGTGCAGCGTGCGACCCAGCTCATGATCCAGCCGATCTACGACGTGGAGAGCCGCCGCATCGCCTTCGGCCGCATCGCGCTGGTCGGCGATGCCGCCTTCGTCGCGCGGCCGCATGTCGGCATCGGCGTGCTGAAGGCGGCGCAGGACGCCGCGGCGCTCGCCGAGAGCCTGTCGCAGGAGCCCGATGTGCAGCGTGCGCTCGCCCGCTACCAGGCGCTGCGCATGCCGGCAGGGATCGCCGCGGTTCGGCTCGGCCAGCGCCTCGGCGCCTTCATCGAGCGGCGGCTGGAAGCGCCCTGGACCGACCCGGCGCTCGGCCTGCGCGCCGAGCGCGTCATCGAGATCAGCGCCCGCCTGCCCGCGGAGCACGAGGTCGGAGACCCGGCATGCACGACATGACGCGCGACACCCCCGGCGCCATGCCTGATCGCGACGGCAGCCTGCCGGCCTTCCCGCCTCCGCGCCGCGGCATCGCACCTTTCGACACGGCGCGGCTGGACGCGCTGATGGAGGAGGCCGGCCTCGACGCCCTGGTCGCCACGTCGCGCCATAGCGTGCAGTACCTGCTCGGTGGCTATTACTTCTTCTTCTTCCAGGGGCGCGACGCCATCGGGCTCAGCCGCTACCTGCCCGCCGTGGTCTATTGCCGCGCGCGGCCGGAGCTCACCACCTACATCGGGAACCGGCTGGAGCGCTACGAGCTCGAGCAGGGCCGCATCTGGGCGCCGGAGATCGAGACCGTCAGCTGGGGAACAGTGGACGCGATGGAGCGTGCGCGTGCCCATCTCGCGCGCATGCCGGGACCGCCGAAGCGCATCGGGGTGGAACCCGCCCACCTGCCTGCCGACGCCGCCGGCGTGCTGGACGCCGCGTTCGGCGCGCTGGTGGATGCGCGGCTCGTGCTAGAGCGGCTGCGGGCGGTGAAGACCCCGCTCGAGATCGCCATGCTGCGCGCTGCGTCGGACCGCGTCGTGGACTCCATGCTGGCCGCCTTCGGCACCTGCGCCCCGGGTATGACGAAGGCGCAGTTGGCGGAGCGGCTGCGCCTCGAGGAGGTGCGCCGCGGCCTTGCCTTCGAATACTGTCTCGTCACCGCCGGCAGCAGCCTGAACCGCGCGCCGTCGCCCGAGCGCATCGCGGAGGGCGACATCCTCTCGCTTGACTCCGGCGGCAACTACCACGGCTATATCGGCGACCTCTGCCGCATGGCGATCCTCGGCGAGCCCGACCAGGAGCTGCAGGACCTGCTCGGCGCGGTGCAGGAGATCCAGGCGCAGGCGCGCGCCGTCGTGCGGGCCGGCGTCCTGGGCGGCGCGGTGCAGGAGGCCGGGCTCGCCGGCGTCGCCGCCTCGCCGCATCGTGCACACCTCGAATTCCTGGCGCATGGCATGGGCCTGGTGCAGCACGAAGCGCCGTGGCTGACGGGGCGCGGGCCCGTTCCCTATCCCGGCCACAACGAGAATGCGCCGCTGGAGGCCGGGATGGTGCTCTCGGTCGAGACGACGCTGCAGCATCCGCGGCGCGGCTTCGTGAAGCTCGAGGACACCGTGGTGGTGACCCCGGAGGGCAGCGAAGGACTGGGCGATGCCGGTCGCGGTTGGACGCGCGCCGGTCGGGACTGACCAATCGCAAAGCAGGGAGGAGGAACCATGAGCAAGACGACGCAGGCGACCACAACCTCGGCGGCGGCCCGGCTGCACCGGCGCGAGATGCTGCTGGGTACGGGCGTCGCGCTGGCCGGGCTCGGCCTCGGCAGGCGGGTGCTGGCGCAGGGGCGGGGGACGATGAACCTCAGCTTCTGGACCTTCGAGAACCCGCAGCAGCGCCCCTGGATCCACAAGCGTGTGCGGATGTTCACCGAGCGCAATCCGAACGTCCGCGTGGACTTCCAGTACTTCCCCTTCGGCGATCTCGGCCAGAAGCTGAGCGTCGGCTTTGCGACCGGCACCGCCCCGGACGGCTTCGTCAGCCAGGACTGGTTCATGCCGACCTGGCTGTCGCGCGAACTGCTGGCGCCGCTCGACGTGCGCCGGCTCGGATACGACAGCAAGGAGGCCTTCAACACGGACTTCCCCGCCGCCTTCGTCGAGGGTGCGACCCAGGGCGGTGAAGTCTATGGCTATCCGCTGTGGTTCTACGGGTTCTGCAACTATCTCAACACGAAGCACTTCCGCGAGGTCGGCCTCGACGCCGAGCGCGACTGGCCGCAGGACTGGGAGCAGCTCGGCGAGGTGGCCCGGCGCCTGACGATTCGCGACGGCGAGCGCTTCCAGCGGCAGGGCTTCAAGTTCGCCATGCATGCGGCGCAGTGGACGATGATCCACCTGAACGCGATCGTGCACCAGTGCGGCGCGAAGTGGTTCGACGATCAGGGGCGCTGCGTGATCAACAGCGAGGCGGGCCAGCGGGCGATGACCATCCGGGCCTCCATCGCGCGGCAGTATGGCGCGGAGGATCCGGCGGACACCATTGCGACCAACCCGCTGCCGATGATGGACTGGCTGCGGGAGCGGTGCTCGATGTTCCTCAATCACCCGATCCCGCCGGCGGCGATCATCTCGCAGAACCCGCGGATGCAGGAGGAGGGCTATTACCGCCCGGTGCAGTATCCCGGGGTGCAGCGCGGCCGCGGCTATTCCACCACCTACGGCTTCAACCTGGTCGTCAACGCCCGGGCCCCGCGGGAGCGGCAGGAGATGCTGCAGGAGATGTACCGCTTCATGATGAGCGATCCGGCCGATGCCTGGGCCGATGCCGCACCCTTCCCGCTGGCGCGCAAGTCCGGCTGGGCGGACAACCCGGCGGTGCAGGCCTTCCCGCACGTCAACGAGATCATCAAGGCGCGCGACGAGGGCGTGCTGCTGCCGCGCAGCACCGTGTACAACGAGCTCGCGGACCAGGTGCACCGCGGGGTGCAGCGCATCATGCTGAACCGCGCCGACATCAAGGAGACGCTGGACGCCATCGCGGCCGCGGTGGACCGCGCCTCGGAACGCGCGCGCCGCGGCTGACGCGCTGCTACCGGCGGCGGCACGGCGACGTGCCGCCGCCCCGGCGATCGAGCGAGGACCGATGCCAATGAGCCAAGCCAGCCTCTCCCAGGCCACTGCGCCCGCCGGGCAGCAGGAGATCCCTGCGCGGCGGCGGACGCGCCTCGGCCTGCGCTATGGGCGCCGGCTGCAGCTGATCGGCTTCGCCTTCGTGCTGCCTACCCTGCTGTTCTTCGCCGCCTTCAAGTTCGGCCCGATGCTATGGGCAGTGGAGCTGAGCTTCACCTCCTTCGACATGGTCTCGACACCCGACTGGGTTGGCCTCGAGAACTACGAGAGGCTGGCGGAGGACCCGGTGTTCCGCGCGAGCCTCGTCAACACTTTCGTCTACATCGCGGGATCCACGGTGCTGATCGCGTTGGTGGGGCTCGGCCTGGCGCTGGCGATCAACACTTCGGTGCCTGGCGCGCGCGCCTGCATGGCGGTGATGTTCCTGACCAACCTTATGCCGATCATCGCGGTCACCCTGGTCTGGCGCTTCCTGCTGCATCCTTTCGGCCTGGTGAATCAGCTCCTCGCCCCGTTCGGCGTCGGCCGCATGGACTGGCTGACCGACGAGGATCTGGCCATGCCGGCCATCATCGCCGTCACGGCCTGGCGTTTCGCGCCCTACTTCATGGTGGTCTACCTCGCCGGGCTGCTCGCCATACCGCGCGACTATTACGAGGCGGCCGAGATCGACGGGGCCGGCGCGATCCGGCGCTTCCTGCATATCACGCTGCCGCTGCTGATGCCGACCATCTTCTTCGTCGTGGTCGTCTCGGCCCTGCTGTCCTCGCGCATCTTCCTGATGCCCTACATCATGACCGGTGGCGGGCCCGGTGACGCGACGCGCGTGCTGTCGATGCTGATCTACGAGACCGGCTTCTCCTACATGAAGATGGGGGAGGCGGCCGCGATCTCGGTCGTGCTCTTCGCCATCATGCTGGTCTTCACCGTGTTGCAGATGCGCATCTTCATGCGGAACGAGAGGGGGCTCGCATGAACCCGGCCGGAGCCGCCGCACCATCCGGCCGGACGCAGCTTCTTGCGCTGCGCCGCTGGGCAGGTGCCGCGCTGCTGGCCGCGATCGCGTTCCTGTTCGTGCTGCCGATCGTCTGGATGACGACGACCAGCTTCCAGGCCGGCGAGAAGATGTTCCAGCTGACGACGGAGTGGATCCCCTCCGTCCTGCATCCGGAGAACTACCCGAACGCATTGTCGCGAGCCGACTTCCCCACGTATTTCCTCAACAGCGGGGTCGTCTCCCTTGCGGTGACGGCGGGCAACATCGTGTTCTGCACGCTGGCGGGCTACGGCCTCGCCAAGTTCCGGTTTCCCGGCGACCGCTTCGCGCTGCTCCTCATCCTGAGCACGCTCATGCTGCCGCTCGAGGTGACGCTCGTGCCCACCTTCCTCGTGATCTACAATCTCGGCTGGATGAACACCTACCAGGGCATCTTCGGCCCGCTGCTGGTGGATGCCTTTGGCGTGTTCCTGATGCGCCAGGCCATCCTGGCGGTGCCGTCCGACTACATCGAGGCCGCGCGCATCGACGGGGCGGGCGAGATGCGCATCCTCTGGCGCGTCGTCGTGCCGCAATGCAAGCCGGCGCTCGCGGTGCTGGCCGTCTTCGCGTTCCGCGATAGCTGGGATCAGTTCCTCTGGCCGCTCACGGTCGTATCGAAGGACGAGTATCGCACCTTCCCGCTCGGACTGGTGAAGTTCGGCGAATACTACGGCAACCCGCCGACGGAGCAGATGGCGATCGCCGTGCTGGCCACGATCCCGGTCTTCCTCCTCTTTGTCGCGCTGCAGCGCTGGGTGACCCGCGGCTTCGGGCTGAGCGGGCTGAAGTAGGGCAGGGAGGCACCGATGGACCGTGTCAGGATCGCCGTCGCCCATCGCGGGGCGGGGCTCTCGCCCGTCTTCGCCGCGATCGAGGGCGGCTTCTTCCGCGAGCAGGGACTGGAGCCGGAGATGGTGCCGTACCACGGCCATCCCCGCTCGCTCGCCGCGCTGCTCGCCGGCGAGGTGGACTTCACAAACTCGGTGGGCGGCGAGCTGATCCTCGCCAATCTGCGCCATGGCGGCGACGCCGTGGTCGTCGCCTCCGCCATCTCGCGCAGCGCGCAGCAGGTTTCGGCGCGGCCGGGCATCACGAGCCTCGAGAGGCTGCGCGGCGCGCGCTGGGGCGTCACCGCGCGCGGCGATGCCGACGAATGCGCGATCGTCATGGCGTTCGAGCGCTGGGGCTGGGATCCCGGGCGGGACGCCGAGATCGTGGTGGTCGGCGCGGACGGGCCGCGGCTCGACCTCCTGCTCGACGAGAGGCGCGTGGACGCGGCCATCATGCATGCGCCGGAGCCCTTCCAGGCCGCGAAGCGCGGCTGGACGCTCGTGGAGGACCTCGCCCGGCTCGACGTCGCGGTCCAGAACAGCTGCGCCGCCACCACCCGCCGCATGCTGGAGGCAAGACCGGAGCTCGTCCGGCGATATGTCGGCGCCTTCTGCGCAGGCGTCCATCGCTTCCGCACCGATCCCGGCTTCGGCATCGGCGTGCTGCGCAAATACTGCGGCGAGACGGACAGGCAGGTGCTCTCGGACACCTGGGTGCTGTTCGCGCGGCTGATGGGGGGCATGATGTTCCCGAGCCTCGAGGGCATGCGGACTGCGGCGGACCTGCTGCGTCGCGTCGGCGCCGCCCCGCGCCTGGTGCGGCCGGAGGAGGTCGTGGCCATGGAGCCGCTGGCGGCGCTGGAGCGTGAACGCTTCTTCGACCGCATCATGGGCGTGCGGAGCGAAGCATGAGCGAGCCCGTCATCGACTCCCACCACCACATCTGGCGGCTGGCGGCGACGCCCTGGCTCGCCGGCCCGCCGGTGCCGCGCATCTTCGGTGCCTACGAGCCGCTTCGGCGCGACTACACGATCGAGGACTACCTGGCGGATGCACGGCCGGCCGGCGTGGTGAAATCCGTCTTCGTCCAGGTGAACGTCGCATCGGGCGGCGAGGTCGAGGAGGTCGCCTTCGCCCGGCAGGCGGCGGAGCGCAGCGGCTTCCCGCACGCCATGACCTGCTTCGCCGATCTTGCCGCGCCGGATGTTGGCGAGGTGCTGGATCGCGCCCTGGATGCGGCAGGCGGCCGGCTGCGTGCGGTGCGCCAGCAGATCCACTGGCACGAGAAGCCGCTCTACCGCTTCGCTCCGCGGCCGGACGTGATGAACGACCCCGCCTGGCGCCGCGGCCTTGCCGAGGTCGGCCGGCGCAGCCTGCATTTCGAACTGCAGGTCTTCCCGGGCCAGATGCGCGACGCGGTCGCGCTGGCGCACGACTTCCCGGACATCACCTTCATCCTCCTCCATGCCGGCATGCTCGAGGATCGCAGCCCGGCCGGCTGGGCGGCCTGGCGCGCCGGCATGCGGCAGCTCGCGGCCTGCCCGAACCTGGTCACGAAGCTCTCCGGCCTAGGCACCTTCGAACGCGCCTGCAGCGTCGCGCTCTGGCGCCCGGTGGTGGAGGAAACGGTGGCCATGCTGGGTCCCGGGCGCTGCATGTTCGGCAGCAACTTCCCGATCGAGAGCCTCTGGACCACCTATGGCGAGCTGGTCGGGACCATGCGCGAGTGCCTGGCCCATCTGGATGCTGCCGGGCGGCGGGCCGTGCTGCACGATTCGGCGGCGCGCATCTATGGGCTCTAGGAAGAGGGCGCGGCCTGCGCCCGAACGGGGAGTGCGAGAGCAATGAGGATCGGCGTGGCAGGGCTGGGCCGCATGGGCTCGGCGATCGCGAAGCGGCTGCTGGAGCAGGGGCACGAAGTCACCGTCTGGAACCGCACGCCTGGCAAGGCCGGGCCGCTGGTCTCCGCCGGCGCCAGGGAGGCCGCGAGTGCGGCGGAGCTCGTGCGCGGTGCGGAGGCGGTGATCACCATCCTCACCGATGCCGCCGCGATCGATGCCGTCTACGGCGGCCCTGCCGGCCTGCTGGCGGGCGAGCCTGCGGGCAAGCTGTTCATTGAGATGAGCACGGTGCGGCCGGAGACGGAGATCGCGCTGGCGGGGAAGGTCGCCTCGGCCGGCGGGGCCTTCGTCGAATGCCCGGTCGGCGGCACCGTCGGCCCCGCGCTGCAGGGCAAGCTGATCGGCCTCGCGGGCGGCGAGGAGGATGCCTTCGCGCGCGCCAGGCCAATCCTCGACCAGCTCTGCCGCCGGGTGGAGCATGTCGGCCCGGTCGGCGCGGGGGCGAGCATGAAGCTCGCCATCAACCTGCCGCTGACCGTCTACTGGCAGGCGATGGGCGAGGCCTATGCACTGTGCCGGCATCTGGGCCGCGATCCCGCCTGGCTCGTCGAGCTCTTCTCCGATACCTCCGGCGGGCCGAACGTCCTGAAGGCGCGCGGCGGTGCGGTGGCAAAGGCGCTGGCGGGGCAGGATCCGGGCTCCGCCACCTTCGACTGCGACGGCATGCGCAAGGATCTGCGCACCATGGTGGAGGAGGCGCGCGCGCGCGGCTTCGACCTGCCCGTCGCCGAGCGCACGCTGGCGGTCTATGATCAGGCTGCGGCAGAGGGTTGGGGCGGGCGCGACGGCGTGGAGATGCCGGGCTACTGGTCCGGGCGCAGAGGCTGAGGCGCGGAGGGGCGATGTCCGCAACGGAGCAGAGCGGGCCGATCGGGATGATCGGCCTCGGAATCATGGGCTCGGCGATGAGCCGGAACATGGTGGAGTCGGGCTTCATCGTACTAGGCCATGACATCTCGGCCGAAGCGGTGCGCGGCTTCGCGGAGGCCGGCGGGCGTCCGGCGGGCTCCGCCGCCGAGGTCGCGGCGGGTGCCGGGATCGTGCTGACCTGCCTTCCCTCCACCGCCGCCCTGGATGCGGTGGTCGGCGAGATTGCCGCCGCCCCCGGCCGCTGCCGCTTCCTGGCCGAGACCAGCACCTTCCCGCTCGAGGACAAGGAGCGGGCGCGGCGCGTGCTGGAGGAGGCCGGCATCACGATGCTTGATGCGCCGCTCTCCGGTTCCGGCAGCCAGGCGCGGGTGCGGGACGTGCTCGTCTATGCGAGCGGCCCGCGCGAGGCCTACGAGGCCTGCCTTCCGGCCTTCCGCGGCTTCTCCCGCGCGCCGCATCACCTGGGGGTGTTCGGCAACGGCACGAAGATGAAGTTCGTCGCCAATCTGCTCGTCGCGATTCATACGGCGGCTGCCGGCGAGGCCTTCGCCCTGGCGCGCAAGGCCGGTCTCGATCCCGCGCAGATGTTCGAGGTGGTCGCGGATGGCGCTGGCGGATCCCGCGCGCTGCAGGTGCGCGGGCGCATGCTGATCGAGGACCGCTATGACCGGATCGAGACGATGCCTCTCGAACTCTGGCGGAAGGACATGCGCGCGATTTCGGACTTCGCCGCGACGCTGGCGTGCCCTACGCCGGTCTTCTCGGCCACCGTCCCTCTGTTCAATGCGGCCGTGGCCTCAGGCTTCGGTGCACAGGATACGGCGGCAGTCTGCGCGGTGATTGAAGCCATGGCGGGCCTGCCGCGCCCGGCTTGAAGGCGTCGGGGATCCTCATGCACTCACCCGGTGTGCCGAGGTGCAAGTCGACACCGGTGTGGCGCTGAGGTTTGACGGGTCTCCCGGGCCATGACGGACGAGCATGGCCCGGCAGCGGACCTATCCGATCGCGTCCAGGCGGCAGCTTGCGCAGGAGTTCCTGGCGGGCGGCACGCCGTTGCACGGCCTGGCGCGCCGCCACGACGTCTGTCGCGAGCTGATCCGAATCCGGGTCGAGAAGTACGAGCGCGGCGAGTTCCACGACGAGGCCGAAGCGGCGGACCTCATCGAGCTCTACGAGGCGCGGACCGCGGCGCTGGAGCGGATGGTTGGGCGGCTTGCGGCCAGCGTCCAGAAGGTGACTTGTCATTCCCGGTCATGTGTCCGGGCGGCCTTCCGGGCTGCTGAACCAAGACGCCACCCGGAGTTGAACCGGTATCCCGCGGGCGCGAGGCGGCGCACGCCAGCCGGCGGCGATTGCGCTCTCGCGGAGACGACATGGCATTCTCGAACCGGCTTCTCGCCGGCCTCCCGCCTGCAGAGCTTCATTACCTCGCGCCGCGGCTCGACCCCATCGCGTTGCGGCCGCGGCAGGTCCTCAACTGGCGCGCGGAGCCGATCGAGCACCTCACCTTCGTCGAGGAGGGGCTCGTCTCCGTCCTCGCCCAGACGGGTGAGCGGGAGGAGGTCGAGGCCTGGCTCATCGGGCGCGAGGGCGTCGTCGGCCTCTCCACCCTGCTCGGCGGCGAGAGCTTCTCGTTCCGCCGTGTCGTGCAGGTTGGCGGCAGCGGCCTGCGCATCAGGGCCTGCGACCTGCGCCGCGCATTCGAGGAGCGACCGGTGCTGCGCCGGCATCTGTTGCGCTACGCGCATGCCGTGCTCGTGCAGGCGGCGCAGAACGGTGCCTGCGCCGCACGGCACGCGCTGGAGCATCGCCTGGCACGCTGGCTGTTGCAGGCTCGCGACGGCCTCGGCCGGGACGAGCTTCCGCTCACCCACGCCCTGCTGTCGCGCCTGGTCGGCGTGCGTCGCGCCAGCGTCACCGTCGCGCTCGGCCGGCTGGAGGCCGCCGGGATCCTCGCCCAGCGATGGGGCAGCATCGTCATCGCCGCGCCGGACCGGCTGGAGGCCGTCGCCTGCGACTGCCACCGCATCATCCGCTCGCGCTACGAGGCCGTGGCGCGCCAGGCGGAGGCGGTCGGTGCGGACATCATGGACCGAGCCGGCGCGGCGCCATTGTCCGGCACCGTACCCTTTCCGCCCGGCGGCGGGGAAACGCCGCCCGCCATGCCCGTTCGACGCCCATATCCCTGCCGGGCGCAGGCACGCGCCGCAGGTCGCGCCGACTTCCGGAGACACGTCATGGCAGCCACCGGACTCGAGGTCTTCGACAAGACCCTTCAGACGACGAACATCTGGCTCGACGAGATCATGGAAGAGATCGGGCCCGACCGGCGCGTCGCCTGGCATGCCCTCGGTGCGGTCCTGATGACCTTGCGGGACCGTCTGCCGATCGAACTGGCGACGCATCTCGGCGCCCAACTCCCGCTGCTCGTCCGCGGCCGGTACTACGACCAGTGGCATGTCGCGGCGCAGCCCGAGCGGATCCGCTCGCTGGACGAGTTCCTGGAGAGGATCTCGGAGCGGATGGACGGGACCGGCCGCCCGGTGAACACGCGCGATGCGACGCGTGCCGTGCTACGCACGCTGTCGCGCCACGTCGATCCGGGCCAGGTGGCGAAGGTCATCGAGGCGCTGCCGCTGCATATCCGGCAGATCTGGCCGGCCGGCCCGGCGAACGACGCCGCGAGCGGAGCACCCGGCAGCACCGCGGCCTGAAGTTGGCACTGAACCGCGAAGCGGCCGCGCAACTCGGCGCGGAGGCGGAGGTTCGGGTGGTGCAGGGCGCAAGCCACCTGTTCGAGGAGGCCGGGACGCTGGAGGCGGTGGTGGTCCACGCACGCGACTGGTTCGTGCCGCGCATCGGCCGGGGGCGTGGCCAGCCATGACCTTCGTCAACCACGAGCAGCCTCTCCGGCTTCTGCGCGTGAGGGCAAGAACAAGCAGCGGAGCGGACATGATGACGAGACACGCTGCCCTTCGGCGTACCCGCGGACCTGCCGCAGTCGAGGCTGCAGGCTCCGATCCTGCGCCTCCGCCGCGACCCGATCCGGGGCCGCCGTCACCGATCCAGCCGACGCCCTCGCCGCCACCGGACATCCCGCCACTCTCGCCGCCGGGCAGGCCCGGACCGCCGCCGCCGCTGCCCGGATCCCGGCGCCACGCCGCTCCGGCCACCGCAAGGACGCGCGGCGCAAGCCCCGCGCGCGGCACAGGAGGATCCGCACCATGGCACCGCGCCAGCAGACCGGCCCTGACACGGGCGGGCGGGAGGAGGCGGAACTCGCCCGCCTGATCGGCGCCGCGGCCGAGCCGCTGCCCGATCCCGGCGAGGCCGAGGCGTTCGGCGCCTGCTTCGACCGCTTCGCCGGCGCGCGTGTCGTGCTGCTGGGCGAGGCCACCCATGGCACGAGCGAGTTCTACCGCGCCCGCGCCGCCATCACGCGCCGCCTGGTCGAGCGGCACGGCTTCACCATCGTGGCGATGGAGGCGGACTGGCCGGACGCAACGCAGCTCGATCGCTGGGTCCGCGACCGCCCGGCTGCGCCGGACGACGGCGCCGACGCGCCCTTCGCGCGGTTCCCCTCCTGGATGTGGCGCAACGCGGAGACGCGCGCGTTCACCGGCTGGCTGCGGGAGTGGAACCTCGGCCAGCCGCCGGCGCGCCGCGCGGCGATCCGGGGCCTCGACATCTACTCGCTCGGCGGTTCCATCGGATCGGTGCTGGGCTATCTCGACGCCAATGACCCGGAGGCGGCGCAGGCCGCGCGGCGTCGCTATGGCTGCCTGACGCCCTGGCAGCAGAGCCCGCAGGATTACGGGCGCGCGGTGCTGATGGGCGCGCAGGACACGTGCGAGGCGGCTGCGGTCGCGCAACTCGGTGCCCTTTTGGACGAACGCCTGCGGCGGATGGCAGAGGATGGCGAGGAGCTGTTCGACGCCCGCCAGAACGCCCGCGTGGTGCGCTCCGCCGAGCAGTACTACCGGTTGATGTACCGCAGCGGCACCGAGAGCTGGAACCTGCGGGACCGGCACATGTTCGACACGCTCCGTGCGCTGCTGGACCATGGTGGCCCGGACGCCAGGGCGGTGGTCTGGGCGCACAACAGCCATATCGGCAATGCCGCCGCCACCGAGATGGGCTGGCAGGGCCAGTTCAACATCGGCGAGCTTTGCCGGACCGCCTTCGGCGAGGAGGCGGCGCTGATCGGCTTCGGCACGGATCGCGGCACGGTCGCGGCCGCGCAGGACTGGGGCGGGGCAATGGAGGTGATGCGCGTGCGCGCGGTGCGACGCGACAGCCATGAGGCGCTGTTCCGCGCCGGTGCGCCGGCACGCTCGCTCACGCCGCTGGCGGGGCCGCACGCGGGCGAGTTGCGCGATGCGCTTTCCACGCCGCGGTTGGAGCGGGCGATCGGCGTCATCTATCGGCCGGAGACGGAGCGGCAGAGCCACTACTTCGAAGCCGTGCTGCCCGAGCAGTTCGACGCCTTTGTGTGGTTCGAGGAGACGACGGCCGTCACTCCGCTGTGCGGGGCAGGCGCCAAGGGGGAGCCGGAGACCTTCCCCTTCGGCGTGTGAGGCACGGCAATTTCAAGGTCTGGCAGCGTACCGGCTTCGGGCCGTCGTCACCGCCACGGCCGCGAACGACAGGGCGCGGCGGCGTTTGCATCGGCAGGCGCGGCGTCGCGCGAAGCCCGCGCGAGCCGCCGGCATCTGCAGCTTTGGAAAGGAGATACGCATGGCGACCAAGCGGATCTGGCTCCTGTTGAGGACATCCATGGCGGCCGCTTCGGCCGCGGCCATTCTGGGGGCATCGCCACCTGCGATTGCCCAGCAGGCCCAGGATCGGACTCAGTCGCAGCAGCAGCGCACCGAGGCCAGCCCTCAATTGAGCCGGGCGGCCGACGAGGTGTTCCTGGCGCTGAACCGCTACCAGGGCAGGGAAGCCTATTGGGACGCGATGGAGGAGGCGACGGACACGCTCTATCGCTACGGGCTCATCTCGCGGAACGTCGAGCGCTTCTATGATCGCCGCGAAAGCAGTGCCGACTGGGACTGGGATGAGCAGCGCATCGCGATCAACCCGCGCTACCACGACCACGTCATGGAGGTGCTGCGCCGCAATCGCGGCACTCCGGTCTATTACCAGGCCATGGAAGCTGCCTCCGACGAGCTCGAATGGGAGGGCATGGTCTCCGACGCGACCGAGGAATACTTCGACCGGATGGCTGGCCGCGCGGGCTGGGGTGGCTATGGCTACTGGCGGGGCGGTTACCCGGCCTATGGGGGCACCTATCCCTATGGTCCCTATGGCCCCGCCTACCCCGGCTACGCCGCGGGCGGCTGATTGACCGGGCGGCCCGTGCGAGGCGGGCCGCCCTTGCCGCTCAAACCTGAACAGGAAGAGACGACGCCATGTGGGGCTTCATCATCTTCCTTGTCCTGTTTGCCCTGATCATCGCTGCCCTGCCGACATGGCCCTACAGCCAGCGCTGGGGCTAAGCCCCCGCGGGCGGCGCAACGGCGCTGCTGGTGCTGTTCCTGCTCCTCGTCTGGTTCGGCATCATCGCGGTCGCCTGGCCGGGCTACTACTAGGACTTGCCGGAGCGATGGCGCCCGGCTTGAGCGGGGCCACCCGAAGTTCCGGCATCGCCGCACCGGTGCTACC
Source organism: Falsiroseomonas sp. (assembly GCF_041690465.1). Taxonomy (GTDB): domain Bacteria; phylum Pseudomonadota; class Alphaproteobacteria; order Acetobacterales; family Acetobacteraceae; genus Falsiroseomonas. The sequence goes on from NZ_JAWLHG010000003.1 coordinate 124,629, forward strand.
CCTGGTGCGTCGGGTCGCGCAGGAAGTGCGTGACCGCGCGCCACGCCGCATCGTCCATGCCGCCGAAGCGCCTGGCGGGTGCGCTCAGCGCCACCATCGGCGCGATGTGCCCTGCGCCCGCGAGCAACTCGATCCGCGCACGGCCGCCTGCCTGCACTACGGCATGTGCCAGGCGGTCGGCGTGGAAGGCGCCCACTACCGTGTCCGCCGTTCCGTGCAGCAGCAGCAGCGGCGGCGTGCCGGCAAGTGCGGTGGCGTCGGGCACCGCCTGGATGCGTCCACCCGGCGCGGCGGCGAAGATGCTGCGGACCGGCTCGTCGCGTGGCTGCCAGGCGATGGGCGCCGAGACCAGCACGGCGCCCGAGAGCGCCTTCCGCCCGCCCCGCAGCCCGGCCGCCTGCAGCCAGCGCGGATCAAGCGCCAGCGCGGCCGCGATGAAGCCGCCAGCCGAATGGCCCATGACGAAGAGCGGGCCTCCCGGCGCCCCCGCCGCGCGCGCCCGTGCGCTGCGCAACCAGGCAACGGCCTGCGCGGCGTCCAGCACGAAATCCGGCCAGCGCGCCTCGGGCCACAGGCGGTAGTCGGGCAGCGCCACCGCGATCCCCTCCGCCGCGAAGGCGCGCGCGAGGAAGGCATAGTGGCCGCGCGAGCCGACCTGCCAGGCGCCACCATGGAAGAACGCCAGCAGCGGCGTGGCGGGCAAGGCGCGCTTCGGCAGCGTCAGGTCGAGCAGCCCACGTTCCCCTGCGCCATAGCGCAGGCCGCGCAACTCGGTCGCGCCGGCGCGTGGTGTCGCCAGTCCGGCCAGGCGCATCGGCAGCCCGCCGGCGAGCAACGGCCGCAGCAGGCGAGCAAGGCTCACCCCAGCAGCGCCTCGCGTGCCTGCACCAGCGCCTTCTGCCCGGCCGGCGTCACTTCCGGGTAGTGCAGGCCGAGCCCCTCCAGCGCGCGGGAGATCGCGGCTGCCACGACCAGCCGAGTGAACCATTTGCGGTCCGCCGGCACCACGTACCAGGGCGCATGCGGTGCGGCGGTGGCGCGGATCGCGGCCTGGTAGGCTTTCATGTAGTCCGCCCAATGCTCGCGCTCGCCGACATCGACGGCGCTGAACTTCCAGTTCTTCTCCGGCTCATCGATGCGCTTGAGGAAGCGCCGCCGCTGTTCCTCCTGGCTGACATGCAGGAAGAACTTCAGCACCACCACGCCCTGGCGGGCGAGGTAGCGCTCGAAGGCGGCGATGTCCTCCAGGCGCTCCTCGAAGAGGCGCTTCGTCATCACCTTCGGCGGCAGCTTCTGGCGTTCGAGGATGGCGCGGTGCACGCGCACCACCAGCACCTCCTCGTACCAGCTGCGGTTGTGGATGCCGATCTGGCCGCGCCCTGGCAGCGCCGTCACGTGGCGCCAGAGGAAATCATGGTCGAGCTCGGTCGCGCTCGGTGCCTTGAAGCTGGTGACGTGGCAACCCTGCGGATTGACGCCGGTGAAGACGTGCTTGATCGCACTGTCCTTGCCCGCCGCATCCATCGCCTGGAAGATGCACAGCACGGACCAGCGGTCCTGCGCGTAGAGCATGTCCTGTTGCGTCGCGAGGTACTGCACGCCCTTCTGCAGCATCTCCGCCGCACCGTCCGTGTCACGGTCCAGGCCGCCATCATCGTCGGGATCGTGGTCGCGCAGCCGGAAGCCCTTGCCGTCCTCGACGCGGTAGCGGGCGAGCAGCTTCTCGGTCAGCCGGTCCACGCGCGGTGCCCCCTCCGTGTCAGCGTCGTTGCGTCCGCAGCATCCACGCCACGCTCGCCGCCTGCAAGGCAAGCGTCATCACGAAAGCCCAGCCATATCCCGCCGGGTCCCACCCGCCCGCCGCCGTGCGTGGCCAGAGATCGAGGATCCAGCCGATCGCATTCTGCAGCAGGAACACCATCACGAGCATCGCGACATTGATCGCGGTGGCGACGCGGCCGGCGAGTTCCGGCCCGAAGCCCTGGCCGATCGCCGCATAGCCGCTCGGGCCCGCCGCGCCGCAGGCTGCGAAGGCGAACCACAAGGCCGCGAGCATGGCGGGATGGTGCGACGGATCCAGGATCAGCAGCACCTGCACCGCCATGATGCCCGCGATGGCAACCCAGGCCATCGCCATCGGCGACCAGCCGCGCCGCTGCAGGCGCGAGGCCGCCTGGCCGAAGCCGGCGCTGCCCAGCATCAGTCCAAAGGCGTAGGCCATCAGCACCGCGGCGCGCGGTGCATCGTCCAGCCCACCGACATCGCGCAGCCACGGCCCCGCCCAGAGTCCCTGGAAGGTGAAGTTCATCGCCGAGAGCAGCGCGATCGCGGGGGCCATGCGCAGGAACGCCGGGTTGGCGAAGATGCGCAGGAATTCCTGCGCCTCCGCCCCCAGGCTGCGGCGGCGCGGCGCAGGCCCCGGCCCGCGATCCGGCACCGAGAGCCAGATCCAGAGCGAGACGGCGGCGGACAGCCCGGCGAGCAGCGCGAACACGCCGCGCCAGCCGAGCAGCGGCACCAGCATCGCCGCCGGCAGCGTGGCCGCGATGCTGCCGAAGGCGCCGACGAAGACGCCGAGGCCGGTCAGCCCCGCCACCCTGTCCTTCGGGTACCATTGCGTGTTCACCTTCAGCATGGCGATCAGCCCCGCCGAGATGCCGAGCCCCGTCACCACCCGGCCGACCGCCAGCCCGAGCGGCCCGCTCGCCGCCGCGCAGAGCAGGAAGCCCGCGCCCGCGACCAGCGCCAGCACCGTCTGCACCCGCCGCGCGCCCCAGAAGTCGATGGCGAGGCCTACGGGGAGCTGCGCTGCCGCGTAGGCCGCGAAGAACATCGCGGCGAGCAGGCCGAGTTCGCTGGCCGAGAGGGCGAACTCCACCGCCAGCAGCGGCCCGATGGTGGCAACCAGCGTGCGCGAGGCCTGGTTGACGAAGTTCAGCCCGGCCAGCGGCAGGGTGAGACGCGCGAAGGAGGGGGGCGTCACGGCAGGCGCAGCCGGACGCTCACCGGGCAGTGGTCGGAGAGCCGCTCGCGGGCGTCGCGGTCGCGCTCGGCATAGGACATAACCGCCAGGCTGCTTGGCACCAGCCACTCCGCTGCCGGTCCGCCGAGCAGAAGGTGGCTGATGAAGGCCCTATTGACGCCCCAACAGGACGATGCAAATCCGGCGGTGGGGCGCGTCAGCGGAGTGCCAGCCTCGACGATGCGCAGGAAGTCGTCGCGCGCGCCCATGCGGCGGTTGAAGTCGCCGAGGACGACGAAGGCAATGCCCTCGCGCCGCCGCGCCTCCACCCAGCGCGCGATGGTCCGGGCCTGCTGCGCCAGGCCCTCGCAGTCCCGCGGCGGGCGAGGTTGCAGCGGGTCCTCGCGGCAGCCGGCATCGAGATGGACCGACAGCAGCCGCAGCCTGGCACCGGATTGTGCCTCCACCGTGATGTCGGCGCCGCGCCGCAGGCTGAAGCGCGCACGCGGGCGGATATCGAGCTCCGCGAGGTCGGGGTTGCGTATGACGCGCATGCTGCGCCGCACTGCGAAGCCGGCGCGCTGGATGTCGCGCTCACCGGTGAGGTGGATCACATACTCGGCCGGGTCGAACAGCCGCGCGGCGGCGGCTTCGCCATCGATCTCCTGCAGCGCGACGATGTCGGGGTCCAGCCGGTCGGCGTATCGCCGCAGCAGCGCGAAATCCTCTGCCGTGCGGCTGTAGAGGTCGCGCGGCAGGTCCGGATGCCCTTCGGGCTTCAGAGTCAGCCAGGCGATGTTCCAGGTGGAGAGCTTGATCTCCTGCTGCGCCTGCGCGGGCAGGGCGAGGAGCAGCAGGAGGAGGACGGCGAGGAGACGGCGCATGGCGGCGCTATAGCAGGGCCGGGGTGGGCGCGTCGCGTGCGGGCGCTGCAATGCTCCCGAGCGGCTGCGCGCCGCAGGCCAGCAGATACGCCGCAATCGCATCGAACTCGGCTGCGTCGCGCGTGCGATCGTGCCAGGGGTCCTGCGCGTCGCTGCCGCGTGGCACCCATATCACCGTCTCGTAGCGGGCGCGGGTCAGCAGCACGCGGTAGGTGTTGAGGACGTAGGTGGCTTCCGTCGCGTTGCACACCCGCTGCCAGGAGGTGCCTGCGAAGCGACAGGCATGCCAGCCCTGCCGCCCGTGCCGGAGGTCCAGATCCCAGGCAAGCCCGACCGTGTCGAGTTCCAGGCCCTGGCACGCATATTCGGTGGCGGCGACTTCCAGCGCATCCGAGGCGCGGATGTCCGGCCACCGCTCGAGGAACCAGGCCACCGGCTCGTCGGTGCCCATCAACTGCGCATCGAACCCCTCGGCGCGCAGTCGCCGCGCGCCGGAGGAACGGACGAAGCCGGCGCGCCGCAGGCCCGGGGTCAGGCGGCGCAATGCGCGGCGTGCCTCGTCCAGCGACCGCGTCAGCAGGAACGGCACGCCCTCGGTCATGCCGGCGGCCGCGCGGCGGGCTTCGCCGCGCTCGCCGCGCAGCACGGCATCCACCCACTGTGCCGCGCGGTCCGAGCGCACGCTGCGCAATGACACCGTCAGATCGAGCGCATCGTCCAGCGTCAGCCAGGGTGGTGCCGCATCGGCCAGGCGCTGCACCGGGTCGGCCGCTCCAAGGGCCCGTCCCGGCGCGAGGGCGCGCCAGCCCGGTGCCCGGGCGATGACCTCGCCCCACTCCCGCAACCCGGCCTCGCCTGTGTTGATCTCCTGGCCGTTGCCGATCAGCGCGACCACCGCGGCGAAGCCGTCGTGGCGGCCCATGATCTCCAGCGTATGCGCAGGCTCGCTCATGCTCAGCGTGCTCTTCCGGCGCTGGGTGTCGCGCATGGCCTGATCGGCATCCCAGGCCCGCTGCGCCTCGTCGAACACGATCATGCGCTCCGCCGGCGCGGCGCTGCGGCCGGCATTGTCGGCAAGGAAGCGGTGCACGTTCTGCAGCGCCTGTGTCGCCTCATGCCGCGCCTGCCGCAGCTTCGCCGAAAGCTGACGGCGCATCGGGTCGGCGCTCGGGCCGAGGGCGAGGTCGATCCCTGCCCGGTTGCAGGCCAGCGCCTCTCGCAGCACGGCGACGAGTGGTGCGTTCCCGGTCAGGAAGGCGCTGCCGGCGCTTCGGGATTCACCAAAGACGACATTCAGGCCGCACAGCGTCTTGCCGGCCCCGGGAATGCCGGTGACGAAGATGACGACCTTCTCGCCGGCTTCCCGCGCGGCGTGCAACGCGCGTTCGATCGCGGCGGTGGTGACGGTCAGGTTGTCCGTATCGGCGCGCGCCGCTGCGATCTCCGCCACGCTGTTGCGCGCGAACAGTGTCGCGGCGGCCTCGATGATGCTCGGAACCGGCCGGTACGGTGCGCGGCACCAGGCCGCACCGTCCAGCTTCGTCGCGGGCGTCGGCAGCACAGCCTGCAGGTCGCGGAACAGGTCGGGCAGCGAGGCTGCGTTTGCCGCGGCCACGGGATGCACGCCGGGGATCGGCAGCGGAGGCTGCATCGCCGGTACGTCGTCGCAGCACGTTGCCACCACGGCCGGCAGGATCGGATGGTGGCGGCTGCCGGCCTGGAAATCGAACAGGTCCTGCCCGTAGTCGAATGCCTGCGCCATGTCGCTTCTCGCGATGGCGCGCGCCCCCACCTTGAACTCCAGCACGACGATGGCACGGTCCGTCAGCACGACGGCGTCGATCCGCCTTTCCAGCCGCAGCAGGTCGTACTCCAATGCGATCGTCCAGCCATGACCGCCTGCCGCGCGGACGCAGTGCTGCAGGATCTCCACCTGCTGCTTCCAGGCATGGAGCTGCGCCGGCTCGCCGGACAGGCGCCGCGACATCTGGTTCGCCGCCAGCACCCCGGCGACGCTGTCGGGCGTCAGCGCAAGAAGTTCGGTGCCCGTGCAGGCGAACCAGGCCCGCACCTCAGGTCGAGAGGCACGCCGCGTTCAGCATTCCCACCGCGACCGCTGCGCTCGCCTTGAACACCGCCCCCGCCGTCTCGCCGCGCTCCATCGCCGCGCGCCACTCGCTGCCCAGCAGCTTCGCCACCACGAAGAACACGACGATCTGCACGACCAGCGCCACCACGCTCCACACCGCGGCGTCCACGATGTTCACCGAATGCTGGAAGGCCGAGGCGATCGGCAGGGAAAAGCCGAGCATCGCGCCGCCAAGGGTGATCGCCGCCGCGGTGTTGCCGCCGCGGATCATCTTCAGCTCGCTGTGCGGCGTGACCTGCACATAGACCGCCATCGCGCCGCCCAGCAGCACGATGCCGGCGAGGAAATAAGCCAGGAAGCCCGGCAGCGTGGCAAGGCTGGTCATGCGTCGGTTTCCCCCTGTGTTACGCGGCAGGCTCGAAAAAATGCGGCACGAAGCGGCTGGTGTCGCGCGTCACCGGCGTCGAATCCTCGCGGATGCCGAGGCCGCAGGGCTGGCCCGCGATCACCCAGCTGCCGAGCACGGGATAGCGCCCGTCGAAGCGTGGCAACTCCGCATAGGCCTGCCAGACGCGCGGCTGGTCATCATACGGCCCGTCGGTCGCGATGCCCGGCGCGATGACGTTCGCCCCCTCGCGCCCGAAGACCGGCTTGGAGATCTCCGGCCCGCCCGTCCGCCCCGGCTCCAGGAAGGCCGGCAGCAGGTTCGGATGGTCCGGGAACAGATGCCAGAGCAGCGAGAGGAAGGCCTTGGAACTCGGGATAAGCCGCCAGGCCGGCTCGATCCAGCGCGTCGGCGCGGCGGCGATGTGTGCGCCGAAGCTTTCCTGCAGCAGCCAGTCCCAGGGATAGAGCTTGAAGATCGCGCGGATCTCCCGCTCGTCGAGGTCGCGGAAGCTGCTGCCGTTCCAGCCGATCTCGTCCATATGCAGGAAGGGCGCCTCGATCCCGGCCTGGATCGCGGTGTCGCGCAGGTAGTCCACCGTGCCGCAGTCCTCGGCCGAGTCGCGCGCACAGCAGAAATGCACCACCGGCGGCAGGCGAAGCGTCGGCCAGGCCGCGATCAGCGCCTCATGGATCGAATTGAATTGGTCCGCCTCCCGCTCGCCGGCCTCGGTGCGGCATTGCAGCCATTCCCACTGCACCACCGCGGCCTCGAACAGTGCGGTCGGCGTGTCGGCGTTGTATTCCAGCAGCTTGGGCTGGCCGCTGCCATCCCAGCGCAGATCCATCCGGCCGTAGAGCGTCGGCTCCCCGCGCTCCCAGGAGCGCTTGACGATCGGCCAGGCGCCGTCCGGGATGCCGAGCGGGCCGTTGAGGTCCTGCGCCACCGCATGCGCCACCGCCTCCATGCAGCGCAGGTCGAGCTCGGCGGTCGCGGCTTCCAGCGTGTCCACCTCCGCGGCCGTGAAGGCGTAGCAGGCCGTCTCGTCCCAATAGGGCTCGCCGGCGATCTCGGCGAAGGCGAAGCCCAGCCGCTCCGCATGCGCCCGCATGTCCGGCCGGGGCGCGAGGGCGAGGCGGCGCATCGTTCAGGAACTCGACCGCGCGCCGGTGGAGCCGAAGCCGCTGCGGCTGGAGCTGCTGGTGCGCGTGACCGAGGAACTCGGGTCTGACCGCGTGCGGCCATAGACGACGGGCCCCCAATAGCCGCGCGCGCCGGTGGAGCCCGTGCGCGTGCTGCGCTGGCAGATCTGCTCGGCATCCGGCCGCAGCTCGGCCCTGGCGCGTTCGCAGGCCTCGCGCCGTGACTGGTCCTCGCCGCAGGCCGCGATCATCGTCGCGACGCCACCGCCGAGGAGGACCAGCCGGATCACCTTGCTGCGCTTCACGATCGCGAGCGTAACAGCCCCGCGCGCGCTGTCGAGGGTCAGTTGCGCCGGGCGGGCCAGGTGGCGAGCAGCAGGCTGCACATCAGCAGCACGAAGCCGGCGCCATGCACGGCGGTGAAGGGCTCGCCCAGCACCCCGACCGCCACCGCGGCCGCGGTGGCCGGCAGGAAGGCGGTGAAGACACCGGCGACCCCGGCCGGCGCACCCTTGAGCCCGGCATACCAGAGCAGCAGGCAGAGCACGGAGGTGGTGAGGCTGTGGAACACCAGCAGCCCCGACACCGCGGGTGAGGCCAGCGCCGATGCCGCGCCCAGCACCGGCAGGCAGAGCGGCACCAGCATCAGCAGCGAGAAGGCCTGCATCCACAGCGTCGCCGTCACCACCGGCGCCCGCCCGGCGATGCGCTTGGCGAGCAGGACATACATCGCCTCGCCGCAGACCCCGGCGAAGACCAGCAGATTGCCGAACGCGCTGCCATGTCCCTCGGCGGCGACGCGCGCCAGCACCAGGGCGCCCATGCCGAAGGCGGCCAGCGCCACCGCCAGCCATTGCCGGGCGGGCAGGCTCTCCCGCAGCCAGAGCGCGCCGCCCGCCGCGACCACGGCGGGCAGCGTGGCGAGGATCAGCCCGGCCTCCAGCGCGGTGGTCAGCCTGAGGCCGGCGAGCAGCGCGACGTTGTAGAGCACGGTGCCGAAGGCGGCCTGCAGCGCCAGGTTCCACAGCATGCGGCGGTCGAGCGCGATGCGCCCGTCCATCGCGCGCGCCAGCGGCCACAGCACCACCAGAGCCAGGGCGCAGCGCAGGCCGAGGATCATTGCCACCGGCAGGCTCTCGGCCAGCAGCTTGGCCACGGCGACGTTGGCGCCGACCAGCGCCATGGACAGCGCGAGCTGGGAATAGGCGAGGATCACGCGGCGGCCCGCTTCCGTTCAGGCGCTGCTTGCCCCCACCCAACCCTCCCCCGCAAGCGGGGGGTCAGCGCCAACTGACGTTGACGCCGTGGCGCGGCGAAGGCTGGCAGGCAGTCAGCCGCTCTCGCCCTCGCGCCGGAACGGCGAGAGCGTGGCCAGCGCCTCGATCTCCGCCAGCATCGCCGGGCGCTCGCGGGCGAGGAAATCGGCGACGGCGCGCCGCAGGCCGGGATGGGCGATCCAATGCGCGCTGTAGGTCGGCACCGGCACATAGCCGCGCTGGATCTTGTGCTCGCCCTGCGCGCCGGCCTCGACGCGCGGCAGCCTGTGCGCGATGGCGAAGTCGATGGCGCGGTAGTAGCAGAGCTCGAAATGCAGGAAGGGCGCGTCCACCAGCGTGCCCCAGTTGCGGCCGTAGAGCGCCTCCTCCCCCAGCAGGTTCAGCGCGCCGGCAACGGGCTCGCCATCCTGCTCGGCCACCATCAGCACCACGCGGTCGCCCAGCGCCTCGCCGAGCAGCGGCCAGAAGCGCCGCGAGAGATAGGCGCTGCGGCCCCATTTCTTGTCGGTCGTGGCCTGGTAGAAGCGATGGAAGGCCTGCCAGTGCTTCGGCGTGATCTCGTGCCCGCGCAGCGTCTTCAGGACGAAGCCGGAGGCCTCGGCATCGCGCCGCTCGCGCTTGATCTGCTTGCGCTTGCGGCTGGCCAGCGCGCCGAGGAAGTCGTCGAAGCTGGCGTAGCCGGGATTGCTCCAGTGGAACTGCATGCCGATGCGCTGCAGCCAGCCGGCACGGCCGAGCGCGGCCCACTCATGTTCCTGGCAGAAGGTGACGTGGACGGAGGAGAGGTCGAGTTGCTGGCATGCCTGCGCGAGCCCCTGGCCCAGCGCCTCGGCGCGCAGGCCGGAGGCGGGGTGGACCAGCAGCCGCGGGCCGGGCACCGGGCTGAACGGGGCCGCGACCTGCAGCTTCGGGTAGTAGCGGCCGCCGGCGCGCTCGAAGGCATCCGCCCAGCCATGGTCGAAGACGTACTCGCCCTGGCTGTGCGACTTCGCGTACATCGGCGCGCAGGCCAGCAGCCGGCCCTTCGGATCGCGCAGCGCGGCATGCTGCGGCAGCCAGCCGCTGCGCCCGCCGACGCTGCCGCTCTCCTCCAGCGCAGCCAGGAAGGCATGGCTGACGAAGGGATTGCCGCCGCCGGCGCAGGCATCCCAATCGGTGGCGGGGACCTCCGCGACCGAGCGGTGCAGCGTCAGCGACAGCTCGGGCGCGTCGTCCGGCATCTGCCCTCAGCTTGGGATGTGTGCGATGCCTGCAAGCGTCATTCCGGTGGGCGTCATTCCAGTTCGAACATGCCCTCGACCTCCACCGCCGCATCGCCGGGCAGGGCCGGCACGCCGATGGTGGTGCGGGCGTGGCGGCCCTTGTCGCCGAATACCGCGACGGCCAGGTCGCTCGCGCCGTTCATCACCAGCGCATGCTGGGTGAAATCGGGCGGCGAGGCGATGAAGCCGCCGAGGCGCACCACGCGCTTCACCTTGTCCAGGTCCCCGCCCGCCGCCGCCTTCACCTGCGCGAGCAGGTTGATGAAACAGATGCGCGCCGCCTGCTGTCCCTGCTCGATGCCGACCCAGCCGCCGACCTTGCCGGTCACCGCGATCTTGCCGTCCACCAGCGGGATCTGCCCGGACACCACAACCAGCTTCCCGACGAGGTTGTAGCCGATGTAGTTGGCCATCGGCGCCGCCACTGCGGGTAGCGTGATTCCGAGCTCGGCGAGCTTCGCCTCGATGGTTCCGGGCATGTCGTTCTCTCCGCGGTGGACAGGCGAGCGGAGAGTGCGGCAGCGGGCGCGAAAACGCTACCCGACCAGCTTCAGCTGGCGCCGCCGCACGCGCGGCGCGGGCGCTTCCGGCAGGTCGAGCGGCAGCAGCGGCGCCTGCTCGGCGGCGCGGCCGATGGCATCCGGCGCGCAATCCGCCTCGTCCGGGTCAGGCAGGTCGAGCCGGCCGAGATACTCGCGTGCCAGCTTGCGGAAGGCCCAGTCCAGCACGCTGGTCGCCTGGCGGATCGCCGGGTCGCCGTCCACCGCGCCGGCGGGGCCGAAGCGGGTATAGGCATAGGCATCCACATAGGTCGCGAGCGGCACGCCGGCCGCCAGGCCGATCGAGACCGCCTGCATCATCGCCTCCATGAGGCTGCGATAGGCCGCGCCCTCCTTGGTGAGCGCGATGGCGAGCTCGACTGGCTGGCCGGCTGCGTCCTCGGTGGTGCGCAACACGACCCGGTGGCCACCGACGCTCGCCCGCCACACCGCGCCCGAGGGGCGCGGCGCCAGCGCAGGAGCGGGAGCCGGGGCAGGCGGGCGCGCGGGCGCCGCCTCAGCGAGCGGCAGCGGCGGCGCGGCGTGCAGGAAAGGTGCGACGGCCTGCGCCATGGCGAGCCAGGCGGCATGCGGCACCGGCGCCAGCAGGCGCTCCGCCGCCGGCCCGGCACGCAGCGCGGCGCGGGTCGGAAGCTCCGCCACCCAGCCATCGCGGTCGAGCATCAGGCGACTCGGGCCGGAGGCCGGGGCGAGGCCGCCGCTCTCGGCGCCGAGCAGCCGCTCCACCGCATCCGGCGTGGCCAGCGCGACCAGCCCCTGATGGCGCAGCCCGGCGCAGCCCGCCGCGGCATCGAGCGCGGCGCGCGCAGCGGCGGCGAGGCCCGGCACGAGCGTGGCGGCGGGCGGGGAAGGTGCGAGCAGCGCCACCGGCTCCCGCGCGCCGAGCCGTTCGGCAATCCGCCCGCTTTCCGCCTCGGCGGCGCCGCGGGTCAGCGCGGCGATGGCGGCGCCGGCGGCGCGCCCGCCGGCACTGTCATAGGCAAGGCCAAGGCCGGCCAGCAGCCCGGCGAGGTCGGCAAAGCCGAGGGCCAGGCGCGGTGCCTTGGCGCCGGTCCAGATATCGAGCGCACGGACGCCGATCGCCACCGCGGCGGCATAGTCTGCGCTGTCGAAGCCGCCCTCCTGGTCGAGGAAGGCCGGCAGGTTGAGCACGAAGCGCGGCTGGCCGCGGGTCTCGCCGCGCCAGATGCCGGCGCCGGGGGCGCCGCGGCGGTCCAGCAGCAGCGCGCGCAAGGCCTCGGCGAAGCGGTCGGCCTCCGCCGCATCGCCAAGGATTCCGAGCTTGCGGCCGCGTTCCCGGAGGGTTCCGATCCAGCCCTCGACCAGGCGCGGCAGCAGGATGGGGCCCGAGCCGGGCGCGAGGGCGGCCAGGGCTGCCGCCTCCTCCTCCCCCCAGGCGAGCGGCAGGGCGATTGCGCGGGCGGGGGAATCGGGGTCTGGCGCGGCGCGCAGCCGCCCGAGCGCCACCCCCTCCCACACCGTTCCGCTCATCGTTCCGCGCAGCCTGGACATGGGCCCATGTTGCGGGGCGAGGCAGCCCTCGGCAAGCCGTATCTTGGGGTGTTGCGTGGCCGGAACCGCAACATCCTGTGGACAACCCGAAGGCCCCCCGGGCTTTTGCGCCGGTGCGGGGGTTGTGCGAGAATGGCGCGAGACGCAGATGCGAAGCGCCCGGATCGGGGCGCGTTGAGGGTCATCCATGTTCGAGCGCCTGCTCGCCCGCCTGTCCGGCCGCGCCATCGGCACGGACCGCTTCGGCAACGCCTATTTCGAGTCCCGCAGCGATTACCTCGGCTATGGCCGCAAGCGCCGCTGGGTGATCTATGCCGGCCAGGCCGAGGCCACCACGGTCCCGCCGGAGTGGCACGCCTGGCTGCACCACACCACGGACGCGCCGCTGCCCGAGCAGAAGCTGTATCCCTGGATCGTCGAGCATCGCGGCAACCCGACCGGCACGCCGCAGGCCTACCGCCCGCTCGGCCACGATTATTCGGGCGGCCGCCGGCGCGAGACCGGCGGCGACTACGAGGCCTGGACACCCGGTTCCTGAGGCCGCCGGACATGCTCCGACTGATGGTGGCAGTTGCGGGCGGCCAAGCCGGCCGAGGCCGCGAATGTGGCGAAGCCAGGCGCGTGCTGCGCCCGCACGCCTGCGGCATGACGCGCCAGCACGCCTTCGGCATGATGCGCCTGAGGGCATGCGAAGCATGAAGGGACGTTCCGTCGTGGAAGTGGCGGCCGGCGCGGCGGTGTTGCTGGTCGCCGCCGCCTTCCTGGCCTTCGCGCTGACCAATTCCGGCCGCGGCGGCATTTCCGGCCCGGCGCAGACGCTCACCGCCCGCTTCGACCGGATCGACGGGCTCGCGCCCGGCGCCGATGTGCGCATCGCCGGCGTGAAGGTGGGCTCCGTGGTAAGCCAGCGGATCGACCCGGAAACCTTCCTGGCGGTGCTGACGCTCCGCCTCGATGGCAGCCTGCGCATCCCGAATGACAGCTCGGCCGAAATCGCCAGCGAAGGACTGCTCGGCGGTCGCTTCGTCTCCATCGTGCCGGGCGGGTCCGAGCAGATCATCGCCGACGGCGGCCAGATCACCATCACGCAGTCGGCGGTGAGCCTGGAAAGCCTGCTCGGGCGCTTCATCTTCTCCATGACCGAAGGCCAGGGCGGCAGCGGGACCAGCAGCCAGGGCCAAGGCAGCGCAGCGAATCCGCAATGAGCGCACTCGAACCGCCGCAGAGCTGGCCCGGTGTCGATGGCAGCCCGCTCTCCTGCCGCGAGAAGCTGAAGGTGCTGGCCGAGAACCACCGCGAGGCCGCGCAGGTGCTGCGCGACGCCTTCGAGGATGCGGTGCTGATGGGGGTGGACGAGGCGGCGATGCGGCGCATCCTGGCCGACCTGGTCGCCGCGCTGCCGAGCCCGAAGCGGGGCGGCTGATGCGGCGCCTGCTGCTGTTCGCGCTGCTCGCGCTGCCTGCTCCCGCCTTCGCCCAGGAGTGGGTGCCGCAACGCGTGGCGCAGCTGCAGGCGCTCGACAAGGTCACGGCGCGCGTCAGCACGCTGACGGTGACGCTCGACCGGCCGGCGCGCTTCGGCTCGCTCACCATCACCGTGCGCGCCTGCAATGCCCGGCCTCCCGACGAGGTGCCCGATGCGGCGGCCTGGCTGGAGATCGCCGATGAGCGTGCCGCCCCGGGCGCGCCGCCGGCCTTTCGCGGCTGGATGTTCGCCAATGCGCCCGGCGTCAACATGCTGGAGCACCCGGTGTACGACATCCGCCTGCTGGAGTGCCGCGCCGAATAGGGACGGCCGCGCCGCCTTACGCCGGCAGCATCACCACGGCGCGCAGCCCGCCTTCCTGGCGGTTCAGCAGCGTCACGTCGCCGCCATGCGCGCGCAGGATGTTGCGCGCGATCGGCAGGCCGAGGCCGGTGCCGCCGGTCTCCCGGTTGCGGCTGGTCTCCAGGCGACGGAAGGGCTGGAACACACCTTCCAGCTCATCCTCCGGCACGCCCGGGCCGTCATCGTCGATGGTGATGCGCAGCTGGCTGGGCGTGGCCTGCGCCAGTTCCAGCCGCGCCGCGCCGCCATAGCCGATCGCATTGCCCACCAGGTTCGCCAGCGCGCGCTTCAGCGCCACCGGCCGTGCGCGCACCGTCAGGTGCTCCGGCCCGGCATAGGCCACCGCCGCCTCGGCCAGGTCCGGGTTGGCGTCGGCCGCCTCGTCCAGCACCGTCCGGCACAGCGCCGCGAGGTCCACCGGGACCGAGGGCTCCGCCGCGGCATCGTCGCGCGCGAAGGCGAGGGTGGCGGCGATCATCGCCTCCATCTCCTCGAGGTCGAGCAGGATCTTGCGGCGCTGCTCGTCGTCGTCCAGCAGCTCGGCGCGCAGCTTCAGGCGGGTGATCGGCGTCTTCAGGTCGTGGCTGATGGCGGCGACCATCTGCGTGCGGTCGCCGACGAAGCGGCGGATGCGGCTGGCCATGGTGTTGAAGGCCCGCGCCGCGGTGGCGACCTCGGCCGGGCCGTTCTCGGGCAGCGGCGGCGCATTCACGTCCCGCCCGAGCCGCTCGGCCGCCGCCGCCAGGTCGCGCACCGGCTGGGTCAGCCGCCGCACTGCCCAGAGCGTCAGCGCCGCCGCGGCCAGCGTCATCAGCACGAAGGCGGCGAGGAAGGTCTCGGAATGCCATGGGCGCGGCGGCGGCAGCTGGATGCGGAGGTTGAGCCACCCGGAATCGGGGAAGCGGAGGCTGACCAGCATCACGCCCGGCCGCTGGCTACCGGAGACGATCGCCTCCCGCGGGCGCACCCGCGGCGGTGCGTTCATGATCGCCTCCACGCGCAGCACCCGCATCATCGGCCGCGGCGGCGGCGGGTAGTTCAGCCGCGCCTGCGGTTCGCTGTCGAAGCCGGCGCGCAGGCCCTGCGGCAGGTCGAACTCGGCCAGCGTCGCGGCGCGGCGCTCCGCCGGCGTGAGCAGCAGCGCACGCCACACCCCGAAGCTGCGCTGCGAGATCTCGCGTGCATTCTGGTAGCGTTGCAGGTCAACCCGGTCGAGCGCGTGGATGGTGAGCCCGGCCACCTGCACCAGCACCAGGCCGGCGAGCAGGAAGAAGGCGGTGCGCCCGGCCAGAGAACGCGGCAGCAGGCGCTTTAGCATACTGTGCCCTCAGGCGCGTCGTGCCGACGGCACGCCTGCGGCGCGACGCGGCCGCTCGCCGGCCTTGGCTGCGGCGCCGACTCGCTGTTGCGCGGGCATGCTGCGCGCGGGGCCGCGTTCGCGGCCTGACCTGCTTTCGGCAGGCGCGGGGCGTGACCTGACGGGCCGGGTGTGGTCGCGTCGCGGCTCACGCGCCGCGTTCCACCGTGGTGGCCAGCACATAGCCGCCGCCGCGCACCGTCTTGATCAGCTGCGGGTTGCGACCGTCATCCTCCAGCTTGCGCCTGAGGCGGGAGACGGCGACGTCGATCGCCCGGTCGAAAGGGCCGGCCTGGCGGCCGCGCAGCAGGTCCATCAGCATGTCGCGCGTCAGCACCCGGTTGGGCCGCTCCACCAGGGCAACCAGCAGCTCGTATTCGCCACCGGTCAGCGGCACCTCGGCGCCCTGCGGGTTGAGCAGCCGCCGCCGCGCCGGCTCCAGCACCCAGCCGGAGAAGCGGATCGCCTTGGCCGGCGGCTCGTTGCCGCTGCCGGTGGAACTGTCGGAGGTGGCGCGCCGCAACACGGCGCGCACGCGCGCCAGCAGCTCGCGCGGGTTGAACGGCTTGGCGACATAATCGTCGGCGCCCAGCTCCAGCCCGACGATGCGGTCCGTCTCCTCGCCCATGGCGGTGAGGATCACGATCGGCACATCGGACTGGCTGCGGAGCCATCGGGCGAAATCCAGGCCGGTTTCGCCCGGCATCATCAGGTCCAGCACCACCAGGTGGTAGCGGCCGAGCGGCCAGAGCTTGCGCGCCTCCCGCGCATCGCGGGCGACGGTGACGCGGAATCCCTGCTTCTCCAGGAACTTCCCGAGCAGGTCGCGGATCTCGCGGTCGTCGTCCACGACCAGGATGTGCGGCGCGGTATTATCCATCTCTGTAACATAGCGCACGGCGCGGCGCGCCGAAGGGTGATCTCGCGCCAGATGTTGCGCCGCGTGACGGCATGGCCGCCTGCAACATGCTGTTGCATTTGCTCACTTTGGGACCCTTCGGCCGGTTACGTTGCCACCCCATCCTATCCAGCATCGAAGGCCCACCGGGCCGCGGCAGCCTCTCCCGGCCGCGGAACTACCCCCCCTCCAGTCCCGGTGCGGCCTCGTGTACTGGCGGCGGGGATGAGTCACTCCCCCCCTTCATCCCCGCCGCTTCCTTTTCCCCATCCCCCCGATTGGGCACGCATGGCAGCCGGGCGGCTGGCGGCGGCCGATCCCATCTTTGCCGGCATCGAGAGCCGCGCGGGGCCGCTGCCCTGGCCGGTTCGCCCGCGCGGCTTTCCCGGCCTGCTGCGCGGCATCTGTGCCCAGCTGGTCTCCAACGAGGCGGCCTTCGCCATCTGGCGGCGCGTCGCGGCGCTGCCGGGGGCGACCACGCCCGAGGGCTTCCTGGCGCTCGATCCGGCACGGGTCGGCATCGAGGGCGGGCTGACCCGGCAGAAGGTCGCGCATGGGCGCGCGCTGGCGGAAGCGATCCTCTCCGGCACGCTGCGGCTAGAGGCGCTGGATGCCATGTCGGACGAGGAGGCGGTGGCGCATCTCTGCCAGGTCCGCGGCATCGGCCGCTGGACGGCGGAGGTGCATCTGCTGTTCTCGCTGGAGCGGCCGGATGTCTTTCCCTCCGGCGACCTGGCGCTGCAGGCGGCGGCGGCGCATCTCGCCGGCCTGCCCGCACGGAAGGACGCGAGGGCAATGGCGGCGATGGCCGCCACGTGGGCGCCGCATCGCGCCGTGGCGGCGCGCCTGCTCTGGCACCACTGGCTGCACCACACGAAACGCGCCACGCTGGACCCGGCATGATTCTCTCCCCCCGCATCCGCAATCCGCTCTCCGCGCGCATCCGCGCGACCGAGTCCCCGCCGATCCCCGCCGCCCGCGCCTGGGCGGCCCGCTACGACGGGCGCGCTGGACCGCCGCTCGATCTCACCCAGGCGGTGCCGGGCTACCCGCCGCCGGATGCGCTGCTGGCGAAGCTCGCCGAGGCCGCCGGCAGTGCCGCCTGCGCCGGCTACGGCCCGATCGCCGGCGACGCCGCCCTGCGCGAAGCGCTGGCCGGGGAGATGAGCGGCTTCTACGGCGCAGCGATCGCGCCGGCGCAAGTGGCGATCACCGCCGGCTGCAACTTGGCCTTCGCCATGGTGATGCAGGTGCTGGCGGCGGAGGGCGATACGGTGCTGCTGCCCGCACCCTGGTATTTCAACCACCGCATGGCGCTGACCATGCAGGGCGTCCGCGCCATCCCCGTGCCGACGCGACCCGAGGACGGCTTCGTCCCCGACCCCGCGCGCATCGCAGAGCTGCTTGCCGAGCACCGGCCGCGCGCCGTGGTGCTGGTGACCCCGAACAACCCGACCGGCGCGATCTACCCGCCGGCGACGATCGAGGAGGTCGCCGCGCTGTGTCTCCGGCACGGCGCGTTCCTGGTGCTGGACGAAACCTATCGCGACTTCCTGCCGGCCGACCGATCGCCGCCGCACGGCCTCTTCGCCGACCCTGACTGGGGCGATGTGCTGGTGCACCTCTATTCCTTCTCCAAGGCCTATTGCGTGCCCGGCCACCGCGTCGGCGCCATCGCCGCCGGCGGCGACGTGATGGCCGAGCTGGAGAAGGCCCTCGATACCCTGCAGATCTGCCCGCCCCGCCCGGCGCAATCCGCGCTGGCCTGGGCCATCCCGGCGCTCGCCACGTGGCGCGATGGCAACCGCGCGCTGATGGCCGACCGCGCCGAGACCTTCCGCGGCCTGGTCGGGCAGCTCCCGGGCTGGCGGCTTGATGCCATCGGGACCTATTTCGCCTATCTCCGCCTGCCCGACTCCGCGCCCGACGCCATCCGCGCGGCCGAGATCCTTGCCGCGGAGAAGGGCTTGATGACGCTGCCCGGCCCTTTCTTCGGCCCCGGCCAGGATCGCCATCTGCGCCTTGCCTTCGCCAATGCGGGCGAGCACATCCTGGCGCAGGTGCCGGCCCGCCTGGCCGCCTTCTCCTGAGGAGTACCACCGATGCGAACGATCGACGTGATCTCCGACGCGATCTGTCCCTGGTGCTGGATCGGCAAGGCGCATCTCGACGCGGCGCTGGAGGAGTTGTCCCGCGACGGCTTGGCCTTCCAGGTCCGCTGGCGCCCCTTCCAGCTCAACCCCGACATGCCGGCGGAAGGCGTGGCGCGCGCCGAATACCGCGCGCAGAAATTCGGCTCGCTCGAGCGCTCGCGCGAGCTTGACGCGCAGGTGGCCGACGCCGGCCGCGCGGCGGGTGTCGAGTTCCGCCACGGCCGGATGGCGCGCACGCCCAACACCGTCGCCGCGCACCGCGTGATCCGCGCGGCGGAGGAGGCGGATGTGCAGGACGCCGTGGTGGATGCCCTGTTTCGCGCCTATTTCCATGAGGGCCGGGACATCGGCGACGCGCAGGTGCTCGACACGATCGCCGCCGAGGCCGGCCTGCCCGGCATGGCCGCGATGCTCGCCGGCGAGGACCACCGCGAGGCCGTGCTGGCCGAGGACATGGCCGCGCGCCGGGCGGGGATTTCCGGCGTGCCGTCCTTCCTGATGGACCGGCACCTGCTGTTCAGCGGCGCCATGCCCGGCCCCCGCATGGCCGAGGCGTTCCGCCGCGCCGATGCCATCCTTTCCGAGCGCGAACGCACCGCGGTAGCCTGACGCCTCTCGGGGGAGCCTCAGGCCATGGAATGGATACTGCTCGGCGTCATCGTCCTGCTGCTGTTGTGGCTGGTCGTGGTTTACAACCGTCTGGTCGCGCTGCGGCAGACCGTCGGCCAGTCCTGGGCGGACATCGAGGTGCAGCTGAAGCAGCGCCACGACCTGATCCCCAACCTGGTCGAGACGGTGAAGGGCTACGCCGCGCATGAGCGCGGCACGCTGGAGGCGGTGATCCAGGCGCGCAACAGCGCGACCCAGGCGCATACGCCCGAAGCCGCCTCCGCCGCCGAGGGGCGGCTCTCCGGCGCGCTGTCGCGGCTGTTCGCCTTGGCGGAGGCCTATCCGGACCTCAAGGCCAACACGAACTTCACCGCACTGCAGGGCGAGCTTTCCGCGCTCGAGACCAAGATCGCCGCGGCCCGACGCTTTTTCAACAATGCCGTCGCCGAGTTCAACGCGGCGATCCAGTCCATCCCGGCGGTGTTCTTCGCCGGCACCATGGGCTTCCGGCCAGCCAACTTCTTCGAGCTGGAGGCAGCCGAGCGCGCCGCGGTGCAGACGCCGCCGCAAGTGAAGTTCTGAACCGTGCTGCCCGCCACCGGGCTGCGCACCCACGCCTGGAACACCGCCATCCGGTCGGTGCTGCTGCTGGCCGGCTTCCCGCTGCTGCTGGCGATGATGGGCTACGCGCTGGCGCTGCTGATCGTCGCCGGCGAGGCCCGCACCATCGAGGAGGGCCTGCGCGCCGCAGCAGGCCTGCTGCCGACCATCATCCCGCTCGCGTTGCTGGTCGCCGCGATCTGGTTCGCCATCGCCTGGGGCGCGCACAACCGCATCCTGGATTTCGTCACCGGCGCGAAGCGCGTCGCCGACCCGCGCGATGCGCCGCGGCTCTGGAAGCTCGCCGAGGCGCTCTGCATCAGCCGCGGCATGGCGCTGCCGCGCCTGGCGGTGATCGAGACACCGGCGCGCAACGCCTTCGCCTCCGGCCTCACGGCAAGGACCGCCGGCGTGACGGTGACGCGCGGGCTGATGGATGCGCTGGACGACCGCGAGCTCTCCGCCGTCATCGCGCATGAGCTTTCGCACATCCGCAACGGCGATGCGCGGCTCGGCGTGATCGCGGCGGTGTTCGTCGGCGTCATCACGCTGGTCACCGACGGCGTCTGGCAGGCGATGCGGTTCGGGAGCTGGCGCGGCATCCGCATGGGGCACCGGCGCACCTCATCCTCGCGCGGCGGCGGGCGGGGCGGCGGCGGGGTGATGCTGGCGCTGATTGCCATCGCGATCCTCATTGCGGTGCTCGCACACATGCTGGCGCTGGTGCTGCGCATGGCGCTGTCGCGGAACCGTGAATACCTGGCCGATGCCGGCGCGGTGGACATGACGCAGGATGCGGACGCGATGATCACCGCCCTGCGCAAGGTCGAGCAGCGGCCCGACATGCCGCGCATCCCGCAGCAGGTGCGGGCGTTGTTCCTGCACGATGCGGCGCTCTCCCGCGGCTTCGGCTGGTTCGCCACCCATCCGCTGGTGGATGCGCGCATCGCGGCGCTGGTGCGCTATGCCGGCGGCCATGATCCCGGCCGCCTGCCTGCCCTGCCGGAGGACGCAGAGGAGACTGCGGCACCCGAGCAGCCCCGGCAGCCGCAGCTCGAAGCGTCGCGGACCCCCTTCCAGGAACGACTTGACGCCATTGCCGCCTTTCAGCGCACCAAGGATCGCCGCTTCATGGACGATATCGCGAAGCGCGAGGCGGCGCGGCGTGAGGGTGGCGATCCCGACCAGGCCGCGCCGCCACCTCCGGCGGCCGGTTGACCGCGTCGAGACCCGCATGACCCGAAGGCTTCAGCTTGCCCTACCGATCGCCCTCTGGCTCGGCGCCGCCGCCGCGCAGGAGGCGCGCCCGGCCTTCATCACCATCCTGCCGGCCGAGGGGAGCGCACCGGTGCACATCGCCCCGGCGCAGGTGGTGCGCGTCGCCCGCGCCGAGGGGCAGACCATCATCGACACCGCCGCCTGGGTGCAGCAGCGCACCGTGGAGCCGGTGGATGCCGTGGCGCGTCGGCTGGAAGCGGCGGGCCAGCGCCTGCTGCCGTTCACCGATCTCGGCGGCGGACGGATCTGGCTGGCGGCGGACCGCATTGTCCTGGTGCGTGAGGCGCATGATCGCCATGCCGCCGGCGCAGGGGCGGCGATCGTCATGGTCGGGTTGCGCTTCGGCACGGACGTCGCGGTGCGTGAATCGGTCGCCGAGGTCATGGCGATGCTCGGGCGCTAGCCTTCTGGGGGGGGCCTGGTGCGTTCCGGGCGCCGCGGACCCACCGAATGCCGCCCGATTGATCGCCATCACGGTATGCTCGGCGGGCGACCTCTTCTATGCGTTACGCTGCATGTCCGCAGATGGAGGGCGCAAGAATGCGGGGCGAAATCGAGTGGGCGCTGGTGGCCGATGCGCAGCATGCGCGCGTGCTGGAGCGCGAAGTGCCTGGCCGAAGCTGGCGAGAGCACACCGAGATGGCGGTCGAGATCAACAACCGGCCCTCGCGCGAGCGCGGCTCGGACCGACCGGGCCGCACCCACGAAAGCGCCAGCACGGCGCGCCACGCCATCGAACCGCGCACCGACCCGCACCGTGCCGCAAAGCACGACTTCGCCCGGCATCTGGCGGATGTGCTCGAGGAGGCGGCGACGGCCGGCCGCTACGCGCAGCTGCTTCTCGTCGCGCCGCCGGCCTTTCTCGGCGACCTGCGCGCGGAACTCGGCGATGTGGCGCGGGCTCGCCTGCGCGGCACCCTGGACAAGGATCTCGCCAAGCATCCGCTCGGCGAGGTGGTGGAGCTCCTGGAGGGCGTCCGCCCCGTCTGAGTCCGAGCCCGGGCGCATCACGAAATCCTGATTGTTGTGATCGCGGCATGTGAAAGCCGCGGGGAATCCTGCCGGTCGCCGTCGCGAGGCCGAGGTGGTGCCCGCGACGGACGTGCCGAAGATCGCTGTGCGCAGCGGCAACGAGGTCCGGCGGATGCGCCGGCGGGGCCGCGCCCGCGCTCTCATGGGATGCGGACGGAACCGGCGCCGGCATCCCGGTGGGCGTCGCGAGACTGGCGGATACGCCCGTGCTGCCGGCGCCCGGCCTCCTCGTCATTGCCTGAGGCACCCTCCCGCCGGTCGCAACGCGACCTTTCCCGCCGGGCACCGGGCTTCCGGCGCGCGTACCGCCGCAGGAGGGCGCGGCCGGCCAGCGCAGAACGCGGATTGCGAGGAGTCGTGAATCGCCGGCAACGTCGTTCCGCGATGCCGGCTGCGGGTCATGGCCGTGGCTGATGACGGCAGAGATGGTCTGTCGCAGTTCGCTGCACGCGGTGCAGAGGTGGCGCGACCTCAGCCGGTGCTGAGGATGGCGCCGTCCGCCTTCAGGCGCGCATGCAACTCCGCGATCGGCACGGTGCGCGGCTGCGCGCCGCGCGCGACCGCCATTGCCGCCGCTGAACCGGCTGCCTGCCCCATCGCGAAGCAGGGCGGCATGACGCGGATCGCCGCCAGCGCCTCATGCGTGGCGGAGACGGCACGACCGGCCACGAGCAGCCCGTCCACATCCTGCGGCACCATCACGCGGAACGGTATCTCGTAGGCGTTCGCCACCTGCAGATCGGGCGTGACGCCGCCGCCCGAGCCCGTCGGGTCATGAATGTCCACGGGGTAGCCGCAGAGCGCGATCACATCCTCGAAGCGGCGGCCGTTCTTCAGGTCGCCGAGCGTCAGCGTGTATTCGCCCAGGATTCGCCGCGTCTCCCGCACGCCGATCTGGGTGGCGGTGTCGAGTAGGCGGCAATTGGCGAAGCCGGGCAGGTCGGCGCGGAAGAACTCCAGCAGCGCCATCATCTGCTCGCGCCCTTCGATCTCGGCGGCGGTCAGGTCGGCGGTGCTGGTGCCGTCGCGCTTCAGGATGCGCGTGGTGTTGATGCGCCAGACGCCGGGCTGCAGCGTCTTGTAGAGCCCGACACCGCGGCGTGGCGCCGGGAAGCGGCCTTGCTGCTGCGCCTTGGCGACAAGGGATGCGAAGGGCCGGTAGTCCTCGGTGTGCGTCTGGACGTACTCCTCCACCACCGCGTCGTCCACGCCGCTGACGCGGAAGAACAGTGTCATCGGCTGCATTAGCCCGTCGCCTTCGCGGCCGATCTCGAAGCGCGCGCCGGCCATTGCCGCAACGTCGCCATCGGCGGAGCAATCCACCGTCACGCCGGCGCGGACCGCCGCCAAGCCGCCCTTGCCGGCGAGTACGACCGCCTCGACACGCCGCCTGCCATCCGCCTCCTGGCTGGTCAGCGCATCCGCGACGAAGCTATGGAACAGCACCTCGACGCCGGCCTCGCGGCACATGCGGATGGCAGCCGTCTTTGCCGCCTCCGGCTCGAAGGGCGTCACGCGCTCATGGCCATAGGCGATGAAGCCGGAATAGGGCGAGCCGCCGGGGATGCCGGAGGGATGCAGCGCGCCGCCCATCGCCTCCATGCGGCGAACGAATTCCTCGAAGATGCCACCGATCAGCTGCTGCGATCCGTCGAGCGTGTACGCCGTCATGCAGGGGCCGACCAGGCCGGCGGTGAGGTTGCCGCCGAGGAAGCCGTAGCGCTCCACCAACAACGTGCGTGCGCCGCCGCGCGCCGCGGCGATGGCGGCGCCGATGCCGGAAGGGCCGCCGCCGACCACCAGCACATCCGTCTCGTGCCGGACCGGCACCTCCTTGCGATATGCGATTGTCGCGCCCGTCATGCCGTCCATCGTCCGTCAGCCCTGTCCCACGCCGCCATCGCCGGCGGCAAGCCATTCATCCCGCACCGCGGTCTTCACCCGCTGGATCACGCCGATGCCCGCCGGCCCTGCGCGCAACGCGACGGCAGTTGAGATCAGGTCCACCACCGCGAGATGTGCCAGCCGCGTCGTCATCGGCGCATAGACGAAGGTGTCCTCCGGCGTGTCCACCGGGATCACGATGTCGGCGGCGCGGGCGAGCGTGGAGCGTGCGCGCGTCACCACGATCACCGTCGCGCCGCGCTCCCGCGCCAGGGTCGCGATGCGCACCACGTCGCGCAGCTGCCCGGTGTAGGAGAAACCGATCGCCACGTCGCCGGGCGCGAGCGTCACCGCCGCCATCCGTTGCAGATGGCTGTCCGCGTGCAGCACCGTCGGCACGCCGAGCCGCATGAATTTCTGGTTGGCATCCAGCGCGGCGACGCTGGAGAGGCCCGAACCGAACAGCTCGATCCGCCGAGCCGCTGCGATGGCCTCCACCGCGCGCGCCACCGCCGACAGGTCGAGCGCCTCGCGGATGGTCTTCAGCGTGTCCACCGCGGCGCCGAAGATCTTGTCGGCCATGGCGGGCAGTTCGTCGCCCGGCCCGATCTCGCCATGCACATAGGGCAGGCCGGTCATCATCGCCTGCGCCAGGCTGATCTTGAAGTCCGGGAAGCCCTTGCAGCCGAAGTGGCGGCAGAAGCGGATCGCCGTGGGCTCGCTGACTTCTGCTGCGCCGGCAAAGGTCGAGAGGCTCATCCGCGTGACCGCGCCGGGTCGTTCGCTCACCACCCGCGCGACGGCGCGGAAGGAGGGCGTCAGGCCGGGCGCCGCAGCGCGGATGCGCGCCAGTATGCCCGGCGCACTTCGCTCCCGCTCGCGTGGCGTCACACGGGTGCGCCGTTCTGCTTCAGAATGCCGCGGAGCTGCCCGACCGGCACGTCGCGCGGCTGCAGCCCATGCTCGGCGCAGAGCGCGGCGGCGATTCCGGCGGCCTCGCCCATCGCCATGATCGGCGCCTGGCAGCGTGCCGAGCCGTTGGCGAAGCGCTCGGAACTCAGGCTGCGGCCGGCGACGAGCACGCCGTCCAGCTTCTCCGGCACCAGCGTGCCGTAGGGGATGCCATAGGCCTCACCGTCGCGCACATGCTTGTGCTCGATGATGCCGGAGGGCTGGTGAACGTCGAGGCAATAGGCACCGAGGCCGATATCGTCCTCGTTCTTGCGGCCGGCGACGCAATCATCGGTGGTCAGCGTCCGCACGCCTGCGATGCGCCGGCTCTCCCGCACGCCGAGGGCGGAGGCGGAATCCAGGATGAAGCTCTTCTCGAAGCCGGGCACATAGTCCCGGAAGAACTTCGCGACGGCGAAGATCTGCTCCCGCCCCTCCAGCGCCGCCTTCGTCATCGAGGCGGCATCGGTCGGGTCGAAGCCGAGCAGGCTGGTGGCGTTCAGCACCACGACACCGGGGATGGTGGTGACCTGGAACACCACGCGCTGCCGGTTCGGGTGGAACTCGCCGCGCGCCTGCGCACGCTTCACGGCGCTGTAATGGCCGGTGACCAGCGGGTAGTCCATCCAGTGCTTCAGTGCGGAGGCGATCTCGGCCTTGGTCTTGCCGATATAGGGATCCTCGCCGAGCATGAACTCGTCCGGATTCTCCTTCACATAGGCCAGGTGCTTCTCGAGATCGACGTTGCCGAGGCGGGAGAACAGGCTGATGGACATCACCTTCCCCCGCTCGTCGCCGAACAGGAAGCGGCCGCCGGCGCCGGCGACCAGGTCGGCATCGCCGGTGGCGTCCACGAAGACCTTCGCGCGCAGCGTCTGCTCGCCGGACTTGTTCACCACGCGGATTGCCCGCACGCGGTTGTCCTCGGCGACCGTCGCGGCGATGTAGGTGTTGAGCAGCAGCGCGACGCCTGCCTCGACACAGAGCTTCTGGGTGACGAGCTTCAGCACCTCCGGGTCCACCGGCGTGACGGAATAGGCGTTGCCATAGGCGTTGGGCAGGTGGCCGCGATGCTCACGGAAGGCGCCGCCGCGCTCGATGCAATGGTCCACGATCTCCTGCGCGATGCCGGCGGTGATCTGCTCGCCCTTCATGTTGTGGAAGGTGAGGAAATTGCCGAGCAGCCCGGCCGTCATGTTGCCGCCGAGGAAGGGCAGGCGGTCGGTCATCAGCACGCGTGCGCCTGCGCGCGCGGCGGCGATGGCGGCCACCACGCCGGCCATGCCGGCGCCGGCGACGATCACGTCGTAGTCGGTCTGCTGTGTCATTCTGTGTTCCTTCCCCTGCGCCGCATCATGCGCCGCGCCCGGCCGGCGCCGCGACCATGAACCTGTCACGCACGACCTCGTCGATGATGATGCCGAGGCCGGGCCCGTCCGGCGGGCGCAGCCCGCCATCCACCATCTGCGACGCTTCCGCCACCGGCCCGCCGGCGAGGTCGGAACGCAGCGGCTGTGGGAAGATCATGCATTCGTAGTTCGCGCAGGCGGTCGAGGCCGCCGCGAGGTGCAGGTTGGCCGCCGCACTCACCGCGCCGCCGCCGCCGACATGCGGCGCATAGGCAACGCCCAGCGCCTCCGCCATCGCGATCATCCGTCGTGTCTCGGTGATGCCGCCGGCGCGTGCGCAATCCGGCTGGAAGAGCCCGATGGCGCCGGAGGCAATCAACTCATGCGCGGCTGCCGCCGAGAACTCGCCCTCGCCGGCGGCGAGCCGGATCGGCACCCGCCCGGCGAGCGCGCGATAGGCGGCGATGTCGTGCGGCAGAAACGGCTCCTCGAACCACGCGAAGCCGAGATCCGCCAGTGCGCTGCCCACGCGCACCGCATCCGGCAGGTCGTAGGCGCCGTTCGCATCCGCCGAAAGACGCGCCCGCCCGGCGACATGCGCATGCACGCGGCGTGCCCAGGCGATCGCCTCATCGGCCGGGCTGCCGAGCTTCAGCTTGATGGTGCGCAGGCCGAGCGCCAGGCACTGCTCCACCTGGCGGAAGGCGGTTTCCTCGGCGCGCCAGGAAACGGCGGAGGCGTAGCACTCCACCCATCCATCACCACCGCCGCCGAGCAGCTCGCGCAGCGGCATGCGGGCCTGCTTCGCCAGCAGGTCCCACAGTGCGATGTCCACCGCCGACAGCGCTTCGTACGCGATGCCGCCGACGCGGCCGCTGTAGGAATAGGCCATGTCGCGCCAGATGCGCACGACATCGGCGGGGCGACGGCCCAGCACCATGGGGGCGAGCACATCCTCGACGATCGCGGCATAGGCGCGCGGCGCATGGCGGGCGAGGCCTTCGCCATAGCCGACCAGGCCGTCGGTGGTACGGAGTTCGACCAGCAGCAGCCCGAGCGAGCGGTACTCGCCCCAGGATGTGCGGTGCTGGCCCGGCTCGACCGGGATCGCCAGGGGGTAGGCCCTGATCGACTCGATGCTCAACGCTTCCTCCCGCGCGGCGCGGCGCATCGCTGAATCGCGCCTACTGCGCTCGCGACGTGTAGCTTTACTACATCAGAGTGGCAGGCTGTCCAGCCCGGAATTGCGTCGGAACGCCTTGCCTGATGCTGCGGTGCGACAGGAATGCGGCGGCCTGACTGTCGGCTCATCGGAAGGCTTGCGCTGGTCGAATCCCCATGATGTAGTTTGGCAAAAGCGGACACAGTGCCTGCGCCGGTCGTGCGAAGCGGGCCTCACGCCGCGCGCAGGTCAGCGAACCGGACCGAAGAAGTTGTAGGGAGCCACGTCCATGATCCGCACCAGCCGTCGTCAGCTTCTCGCCGCCAGCCTCGCCGCGGCGGCACCTACCGGGCTTGCCGCGCCGCGCGGCGCCTCCGCCCAGGCGCGCCCGAGTTCGCTGACCATCATCTCCCATCGCGTGCACCAGCAGGTGCTGAGCGAAGGCGGTGGCGGCGATGTGCTGGCCGACTGGCGTGAGCGCAACGGCGTCAGCCTGGAATGGGTCACGCTCGACCTCAACGCGATCCATGACCGTGCCTTCCGCGAGGCGCGCCTCTCCTCCTCCAACATCACGATGAGCTACGTGCTCAACACCCGCGCCGTGCCCTCCACCTTCGCGATGTTCGAGCCGATCGACGAGTATCAGCAGCGCGACCCGATCGAGGAGTTCGAGGATTTCTCGCCCGGCATGGTCCGCGCCTATACGCACCAGGGCAAGCGCTACGGCGTGCCGGTGCGGCACTCGGTCAACGCCTTGCACTACAACGAGGCTTATCTGCAGGAACGCGGACTCGACCGCCCGCCGCAGGTGATCGACGAGCTGGTGGAATACGCGCGCAAGCTCACCTTCACCAAGCCGGACGGCACGCAGGTGCATGGCTGGGGCATCCAGGCGGACAACTACTCAGACGTCGTCTCCATGGCTCGCGCCTTCGGCGGCGACCTGATCAACGAGAACATGGAATGCGTTGCCGACGGACCGGGCATGGTCCGCGCGCTTGAG
Source organism: Falsiroseomonas sp. (assembly GCF_041690465.1). Classification (GTDB taxonomy): domain Bacteria; phylum Pseudomonadota; class Alphaproteobacteria; order Acetobacterales; family Acetobacteraceae; genus Falsiroseomonas. Next base: position 152,805 of record NZ_JAWLHG010000003.1, read on the forward strand.
ACGCTGCGGGAGATGTACCAGGACGGCATGATGCCTCGGAACATCACCGCGATGAAGCAGAACGACATGATCACCGCCATCCAGAACGGCCAGGTGGCAATGCAGTACTTTCCCTTCGGCCGCACCGTGCTGTTCAACAACCCGCGCTCCTCCCGATTCCCGGGCAAGTTCGGCACCGCCTTCTGCCTGAACTCGCGCGAGGGCGCCGCTCGCGACGAGATCAATACCACTGCCGAGTTCTGGTGCATGATGATCCCGCGCAACGGTCGCGTGAAGGACATGGCCTGGTCGCTGATCAAGGAGATCTCGTCCAAGGAGAACACGATCCGTGCGGCGATGAACGGCAACCAGCCTGCCCGCGTCTCGGCCTATGCCGATCCGCGGCTGCTGGCCAATGTCAGCTACGCCGCGAAGGAAGCGCAGTCGCTGCGCCATGCCCGCGTGCCGATGCCCGCCTTCGACCGCTCTGCACAGGCGAAGGACATCTTCGTGGAGGAGATGCAGGCGGCCATGCTCGGCATGCGTTCGCCACAGGCCGCGGGCGCCAACATGGCGCGCCGCATCAAGCCGCTGCTGCCGCGCTGAGCGGACGCAGCCTGGCGTAGCGGAGGGGGCGATGCGCAGGTTCGGGGCGGCGCAGCTGCTGATGCTCGCGCCTGCCCAGGCGCTGCTCATCGCCTTCATCGCGATCCCCTCGCTCTACGTGTTCTGGCTGAGCTTTACGGAGTCCTCCTACGGCACGGGCACGCTGTTCGTCGGCCTGGCGAACTACGAGGCGATCTGGCAGGACGACGCCTTCTGGCGGGCGCTGGTCAACACGCTGCTGGTGATCAACGTCATCGTCTATGGCGAGCTGCTGATCTCCTTCCTGCTGGCGGCCGTCTTCGTGCAGGGCATCCCGTTCCGCGCGGTGGTCCTGGCCATCATCTTGATGCCGTACGCGATCAGCGAGGTGGTCGCGGTGGCCATCTGGAAGTTCATGCTGGACCCGCAGATCGGCAGCATCGCACGCACGCTGGCCGCGCTCGGCCTGCCCGATTTCGACTGGGCCACCAACCCGACGCAGGGGCTCATCCTGGTCTGCCTGATCAGCATCTGGCTGCACCTGCCCTTCACCTTCATCATCATCTACGCCGCGATGCTGGCGGTGCCGAAGGAGCTTTACGAGGCGGCGAAGATCGATGGCGCCTCGGCGGCGCAACGCTTCCGCTACGTCACGCTGCCCGGCATCGCGGGCGCGGTGCTGGTGGCGCTGATCTTCCGCTACATCCTCTCCTTCCGCCTGTTCAGCGAGGTCTGGCTGCTGACCGCGGGCGGCCCGGCGCGGATGACGGAGGTGCTCGCCGTCTATCTCTACAAGCAGGCCTTCACCTATGCGAGCTTCGGCATGGGGGCGGCGACCGGGTGGATCATGGTGGTGGTCTCCGGGCTGGTCGCCGCGCTCTATGTCTGGCTGCTGCATCGCCAGGGCTTCCGGAAGGATGCGTGAGGGGCTGCCGATGCGGCTGCTGCGCGCCGCGACCGTGCTGTTCGTCGTGCTGTGGTCCGGCGCGCCGGTGGCGCTGATGGTGCTCTCCTCCTTCAAGCCGACCACCGAGATCTTCGCGTATCCGCCGGCGCTGATCTTCGCGCCGACGCTTGAGCATTACCGCACCCTGTTCGAGAAATGGCCGGACTTCCTCGGCACGCTGTTCAACAGCGCCGCGGTGGCGATCCTCTCCACCCTGGTGACGGTCGCGGCGAGCGTCCTGGCGGGCTATGTCTATTCGCGCTACCGGGGCACGGCGATCGGCGCTTCGGCGCTGTTCATGGTGGCGATAAGACTGCTGCCGCCGATCGTCATCATCCTACCGCTGTTCCCGGCGACCAGCCTGCTGCAGCTGAACGACACCTGGGCGATCCTGGTGATGCTCTACGCCACCTTCTTCGTCTCGATCGGAAGCATGATCCTGAAGGCCTACATTGACGGCATTCCGACCGAGCTCGACGACGCGGCGCGGATCGACGGCGCGGGGGAGATGCAGACGCTGCTGCGCATCATCGTTCCGCTCGCGGCGCCGGGCATGGTGGCGGCGGCGGTGTTCGTCTTCGTCTATGCCTGGAACGAGTACCTGTTCGCCTTCGTGTTCACCACGACGGACGCAAAGACCGCGCCGATCGTCATCTCGGAGATGATGGGTAGCCTGACCGGCGTGGATTGGGGGGCGCTGTTCGCCGCCGCGACGGTGCAGCTCGTGCCCGTCACCCTCTTCGTCATCGCGCTGCAGCGCTTCCTGGTGGCGGGGCTGACCGCCGGATCGGTGAAGGGTTGAGCTTCAGCCGGCTTGCAGGCGCGCGTAGAGATCGAGGTAGGCGGCGACCACCGCTTCCCGCGCATATCGCTGGGTCAGCGCCGTCGCGGCCCGGGCCATGATGTCTCGCGCCAGCGCCGCATCCTCCAGCACGCGGCCGAGTGCGGCGGCCAGGGCGCGCGCATCGTCCACCGGCACAACCAGCCCGGTGCGGCCATCCTCGATGGTGGCGGCTGGCCCGACGGCCGAGGCGGCGACCACCGGCACGCCGGCCGCCCAGCCCTCGATCACCACCGTGCCGAAGGGTTCGTAGCGCGACGGCACGGCCAGCACGTCGGCCGCCCGCAGCAGCGCGCCGCGATCGGTGCGCCAGCCGAGGAAATGCACCCGCTCCGCGACGCCGAGCCGCGCCGCCTGCGCGCGCAATGCGCCCTCCAACTCGCCCTCGCCGGCCAGCCAGAGATGCGTCGCCTGCGGCATCGCCGCGATGGCGTCGAGCAGCGTGTCCAACCCCTTCTTGGGATGCAGCCGCGCGAGGCACAGCACGATGCGCGCGCCCGGCGGCGTGCCGAAGCTCTCGCGCGGCAGGGCAGGGGAGGGGTCGAGCGCGGCGAAGGTCGGGATCAGCGAGAGATGCGCCGGGTCGGCGCCGCGCGCGATCATGTCGTCGCGCATATGCGGCGTGATGGCGATCAGGTGGCGGCAGCGGCGGAAGCGCTTCAGGTCGTAGTAGCCTCCGAACCAGCCGATGGAGCCCTCCGGCGCGACCGAGGCGGCGCGGCCCATGAAGGCCTGCACCAGCGCCGGCTTCTCCGCCGCGACGATCCGCGCCATCGCCATCCTGCCGAGCGGCGGCGGCAGGGCGAAGGGCAGGCGCGTGGCGATGCAGCGCACGCCGGCCTCGGCGAGCCGCGCCAGCCGTGCCGGCTCCGGCCGCGTCACCACCACCTGGCGCAGCCCGGCCTCGTGCAGCGCGATCACCAGGTCCATGCTGAAGGTCTCGGCGCCGCCGGTCCCGGCGCCGGCCATGACCTGCATCACCGTGCCCAGCCGGCTTGCGTCGGTCCTCATGCCGCCACGGGCGGGGCGAGCAGGCGCTCGGCGGCGGCGATGACGCGGCCGGCGGGCAGCCCCTCCATGGTCCGCCCGTCCGCCAGCACCGCCGCCGCGCGCGGGCCCGACGGCCCGTATTCACCGGCCTCGGTCGGGCCGAACAGGCCCAGCGTCGGCGTGCCGCAGGCGGCGGCCAGGTGCATCAGGCCGGAATCATTGCCGACGAACAGCGCCGCGCGCCGCAGCGCCGCCGCCACCTCCGGCAAGTCCAGCGTGCCGACCAGGTCCACCGCATCGGGGAAGGCGGCGAGCACCGGTGCGGCCATCGCCCGCTCCGCCTCGCCGGGGCCGCCCAGCACGGCCAGCCGGGCGCCGGCCAGCGCCCCGCCCGGTGCGGTCAGCGCGCGGGCCACGGCGACGAACCGCTCCGCCGGCCACACCTTGCCCGACCAGTTCGCGGTCGGGCCGAGCACGAGCCATGGCCCGCCCGGCAGCAACCCAGCCGCGCGCGCCTCGTCCGTCGGCGCGGTCCAGGCCACCGGCAGCGGCGGCGGCGAGAGGCGCAGCACCTCCGCGAGGTGGCTCAGCCGATGCCCTGGGCGGCGCCCGCCACGGCCGGTGGCGCGCCGTGCGGCCGGCACCATCCAGGCCAGTGCTGAGGCGCGCAGATCCACCACCAGGTCCCAGCGGGTGAAGGCCACCTGCGCCCAGAGCAGCGGCCAATGCAGCGAGAGGCGCCGCTTCGCCACAATGATCAGCCGCTCGAGCCGCGGCATGCGCGTGAAGACGCCCGCGGCGGCAGGGCCGCAGGCAACGGTGAAGCGGGCCTCCGGATGGGTGCGCAGCAGATGGCCGAGCAGGCCGGTGGAGAGCACGGCGTCGCCGATCCGCGTGGAGGTGACGAACAGGATGCGCATGGACCGGCGGCGCATAGCATGAAGGCGCCGGCTTCCCCACCCCGCCGGCGAGAGGGGGGCAATACGGATGTTGCATCCCCGGCCGGGCTTTCCCACTTGGCAGGCATGCCGATAGCCCTCCTGCCGGGGCGGGGCGTGGTGGAGGTGGCCGGCGAGGACCGCGTCGCCTTCCTCCAGGGCCTCGTTTCCAACGATGTCGCGCTGGCCGCGCCGGGCCGCGCCGTCTGGGCCGCGCTGCTCACCCCGCAGGGGAAGTGGCTGGCCGATTTCTTCGTGCTCGCCGAGGGCGCGCGCCTCTTGCTGGACTGCGCCCGCGACCAGGCCGGGACGGTCGTGACGACGCTCTCGCGCTTCCGCCTGCGGGCGAAGGTGGCGCTGCGCGATGCCTCGCCCGACTTCGCCGTGCATGCCGCCTGGGGCGACGCCACGCCGCCGGACGGCACCATCGGCGCGCCCGATCCGCGCCTGCCGGAGGCCGGCTGGCGCGTGCTCGCGCCGGCGCCGCTGCCCACCGATGCCGATGAGGCCGCCTACGATCTGCACCGCCTTGCGCTCGGCTTGCCGGATGGCGCGCGCGACCTGGAGCCGCAGAAATCCGTCCTGCTCGAAGGCGGCTTCGACGAGCTGCACGGCATCTCCTGGACCAAGGGCTGCTACATGGGCCAGGAACTGACGGCGCGGACCCGCTATCGCGGGCTGCTCAAGAAGCGCCTCTTCCCCGTCACCGTGCAGGGGCCCCTGCCGCCGCCCGGCACATCGGTGACGAAGGACGGCGTCGAGATCGGCGAGATGCGCTCCGGCCGCGACGGGCTTGGCCTCGCGCTGCTGCGGATCGAGGCCGCCGAGGCCGGTGGTCCCTTCGCCAGTGGCGAGGCGGTGCTCACCCCGCGCATCCCGTCCTGGATGGTGCTTCCCGCGCGCGCCTCCGCATGACCGAGGGGCGCGACCACGGCCCGGGCGTCCGCGTCCCGCCCCCTGTGTACGCCGCCGCGGTGATGGGCGCGGCCTGGCTGCTCGACCGGGTCTGGACGGTGCAGATCGGCCCGCCGGCGGTGGCGCTGGGTGGCATGGTGATCTTCCTCGCCGTCGCGCTGATCGGCTGGTCGCTGCTGGTGATGGTCAAGGCCGGCAACGACCCGCGACCTGACAAGCCCGACGCCGCGCTGGTGGAGGCCGGGCCGTTCCGCTTCAGCCGCAACCCGATCTATCTCGGCTTCCTGCTCGGCGCCGCCGGCCTCGCGCTGGCCTGGGGCACGCTGTGGGGCTGGATCGGCGTGGTGGTGCTGCACGGCCTGCTCGACCGCCTGGTGATCGCGAAGGAGGAGGCCTACCTCGCATCGCGCTTCGGCGCGGCCTACGAGAGCTATCGCGGGCGCGTCCGCCGCTGGATGTGAAATCCCCGTGACGCCTGGCGCGGCTCGGCGCCGCGCCGCCCAATGTGTCGTCCGTATGCGAAGTGGTTTCGTGTATGTCGAAGGCTGGATCAGGCGTTGATTCGCGCGCCGGCCAGCGCTAGCCCCGCCGGCGCCGAAGGGGCGGCAATGCCCCGAGACGATCCGGGAGTTTCGCCATGACGTCGTCCATCCTGACGCGCCGCGCCACCCTGGCGCTCGGCGCCCTTCCCTTCTTCCTGCCAGGCATCGCCCATGCGCAGGCGGAGCCCGTGCGCATCGGCGTGATCCTCTCCGCCTCCGGCGGCCTCGCCGGCTTCGTGCCGCCGATCCGCGCTGCCGTGCAGCTCGCCATCGAGGAGATCAACGCCGCCGGCGGCGTGCTCGGTGGCCGGCCGCTGCAGATGGTGGAGGCCGACGACCAGACCAATCCGCAGGTCGGCGTCTCCGTCGCCACGCGCCTGGTGCAGGCGGAGAACGTGGCGGCGATCATCGGCCCGATGGCCTCCGGCATCACCATCGCCGTGGCGAATGCGGTGACGATCCCCGCCGGCGTGCCGATCGTCAGCCCTTCCGCCACTGCGCCGGCGCTCAGCACGCTCAACGACAACGACACGGTGTTCCGCACCGCCGTGCCGGATGGCCTGCAGGGCCAGGTGCTGGCGCGCATCGTGCGCGAGAAGGGCATCGAGCGCGTGGCCATCATGGCGGTGAACAACGACTACGGCCGCGGCCTGGCCAGCGCCTTCGCCGAGGCCTTCCGCGGCCGCGGCGGCACCGTGACCGCGACGCAGAACTTCGAGGAGAGCCGCCCCTCCTACCGCGCCGAGCTGCAGACGCTCGCCAGCCGCGGCAACCCGCAGGCGCTGCTGCTGATCGCCTATCCGGCCTCGGGCGGCAACACGATCCTGCGCAACGCGGTGGAGAACGGCTTCTTCCAGCGCTTCATCGGCACCGACGGGATGCGCGACCAGTCCGTGGTGGAGCAGATCGGCGCCGATCCGATGCAGGGCTTCTTCGGCACCGCCCCCGGCTCCGCCGCCGCGCCGGAGCGGCGCCAGGCCTATGAGCAGGCCTTCCGCCGCGCCAATCCGAACACCGATCCCGGCGCCGCCTTCGTCGCGCAATCCTACGACGCGGCCTATGTGATCGCGCTGGCGGTGCAGGCGGCGGGCTCGACCGAGCGCGCGGCGATCCGCGAGGCGCTGCGTCGCGTGGCGAACGCGCCGGGCGAGGCGGTCGGCCCCGGCGAATTCGCGCGCGCGAAGCAGATCCTGCAGGGCGGCGGCCAGGTGAACTACGAGGGCGCCTCCGGCCCGATCGAGTTCAACGCCGCCGGCGATGCGCAGGGCCGGATCGAGCATTGGGAAGTGCGAAACGGCCAGGTGGAGACGGTCGGGCAGTTCGCGGAGTGAGCCAGCCCGCGCTGGAGGTCGAGGGCCTGGTCAAGCGCTTCGGCGGCCTGACCGCGCTCGACGGCGCGAGCTTCGCGGTGCCGGAGGGCTCGATCACCGGGTTGATCGGGCCCAACGGCGCCGGCAAGACCACCGCCTTCGCCACCATCGCCGGCTTCCACGCGCCGAATGCCGGGCGCGTGCGGCTGCGTGGGCGCGACGTCACCGGCGCCTCGCCTTGGGCGCTGCATCGCGCTGGGCTGGTGCGCACCTTCCAGATCCCGCGCCTGTTCGGCCGGATGAGCGTGGCGGAGAACCTCATGGTCGGCGCCCCGCCGCAATCCGGCGAGACGCTGCCGGCCCCCTGGTTCGCGCGCCGCCGCATCGCGCGGGAGGAGCGCGCGCTGCGCGAGCGTGCCATGGCGGTGCTGGCGCGGCTGAACCTGGCGAAGCACGCCGATGCGCCGGCCACCGCGCTCTCCGGCGGGCAGAAGAAACTGGTGGAGCTCGCCCGTGCGCTGATGAGCGGCGCGCGCGTGATCCTGCTGGACGAGCCGGCGGCCGGCGTGAACCGCACCCTGCTGCGCGAGATCGCGGCGACCATCGCGCGGCTGAACGCGGAGGACGGCATCACCTTCCTGCTGATCGAGCACGACCTGGACCTGGTTGCGGAGCTCTGCGACCCCGTGCACTGCATGGCGGAGGGCAGGGTGATCGCCAGCGGGACGATGGCCGAGGTGCGCCGCGATCCGGTGGTGGCGGATGCCTATCTCGGCATGGCGATCGAGGTGGCATGACCCTCCTCGTCGCCCGCAACATGACCGGCGGCTATGGCGAGGCCGACATCCTGCACGGCGTGGACCTGACGGTCGCGCCGGGCCAGGTTGTCGTCGTCATCGGCCCGAACGGCGCGGGCAAGTCCACCGCGATGAAGGCGGTTGCCGGGCTGGTGCGGCTGCGCGCCGGCAGCGTGACGCTCGAGGGTGCCGACATCACCAACTGCGCGGCGGAGGGGATGGTGGCGCGCGGCCTCGCCTATGTCCCGCAGGAGCGCAACGTCTTCCCCAGCCTGACGGTAGAGGAGAACCTGCTGATGGGCGCCTATGCGCGCCCTGCCGCGGCGCGGGAGGGCATCGGGCGCGCCTTCGCGCTGTTTCCCGACTTGGTGGCGAAGCGGCGCATCGCGGCGGGCAGCCTCTCGGGCGGGCAGCGGCAGATGGTGGCGCTGGCGCGCGCGCTGATGCTGACGCCCAGGCTCCTCCTGCTGGATGAGCCGACCGCCGGCCTCAGCCCGAAGCTCTGCGCGCTGATCTTCGACAAGGTGCGCGCGATCGCCGCTGCGGGCATCGCCGTGCTGATGGTGGAGCAGAATGCGCGGCCGGCGCTTGCCATCGCCGATCGCGGCGTGGTGCTGACGATGGGTCGCAATCGCGCGGAGGATAGCGGCGCGGCGCTGCTGGCGAATCCTGAGATCGGGCATCTGTTCCTCGGCGGTGCCGCGCCGGATGAGGCGGACGCCGCCTGACCCCATGCTGGAACTCGTCAACTTCTACCTGATCCCCGGCCTGGTGCTGGGCGCGATCTATGCGCTGGCCGCGGCAGGGCTATCGCTGGCGTATGGGGTGCTGCGCTTCGCGCATTTCGCGCATGGCGACCTGATGACCTGGGGTGCCTATGCGGCGCTGGTGGCGGTCGGGGCGCTCGGCATCTCGGCCTGGGTCGCGCTGCCCCTCGCCGTGCTGGCGACGATTCCGGTCGCGCTCGCAGCCGACCGCGCCTTCTACGGGCCGCTCCGCCGCGCGCAGCCGGCGGTGCTGCTGATCTCCTCCTTCGGCGTCGCGCTGATGATCCGCGCGGTGGTCTATTTCGTCTGGGGACCGACGCCGCAGGCCTATGCGCGCGGCTTCACCCCGCCGCTGGTGTTCGAGGGCATGCGCATCCAGCAGCGCCACCTGATGATCCTGGCCGGCGCGGCGCTGGCGGCTTTCGCGGCGCACCTGCTGCTGTCGCGCACCCGCGCCGGGCGGGCGATGCGCGCCATGGCGGACGACCCCGACCTCGCGCGCGTCACCGGCGTGCCAGTCGAGGGCGTGATCCGGCTGGCCTGGGCGGTCTCGGCGGGGCTGGCGGCGATCGCGGGTGTGTTCCTGGCGATCGACACGCAGCTGACGCCCAATCTCGGCTTCAACATCCTGCTCGCCGCCTTCGCCGCGGCGATCCTGGGCGGCATCGGCCGGCCCTGGGGCGCGGCGCTGGGCGGGCTGCTGCTCGGCGTGGCGGAGGAGATGTCCACCTACCCGCTGCTCGGCGGCGCGCCGCTGCTGGAGCCCGCCTACAAGACCGGCGTGGCCTTCGCGTTGCTGGTGCTGGTGCTGATCTTCCGGCCGCAGGGCCTGTTCAGGGGCATGGGTTAGGAGCGGGGGGCTGATGGAAGCGGCGCTGCTCTACACCGTCACCATGCTGACGCTCGCCGGGATCTATGCCGCGCTGACGCTCGGGCTGAACCTGCAATGGGGCGTGACGGGGCTGATGAATTTCGGCGTGCTGGGGTTCGTCGCCGCCGGCGCCTATACCTCCGCGCTGCTGACGGCGGTGCCCTCCGGCACGCATCTCGGCGGCTTCGGCTGGCCCTGGTGGCTCGCCTGGCCTCTGGCGGCGCTGGCCGGCGCGCTGCTGGCGCTGCCGGTCGGCGCCATCAGCCTGCGCCTGCGTGCCGATTACCTGGCCATCGCCACCATCGGCATCGCCGAGATCGTGCGGCTGTTCGTGCGCAACGAGGATTGGCTGACGGGCGGCCCGCTCGGCATCTCCGGCATTCCGCGGCCCTTCGAGGACCTCGGCCAGCCCTGGGGCGCGGTGGCCTATCTGCTGCTGGTCGCCGGCGTGGTGGCGCTGCTCTACGCCATGGCCGAGGCCACCGCGAAGAGCCCCTTCGGCCGCACCCTGCGCGCCATCCGCGACGACGAGGACGCGGCCAAGGCCTCCGGCCGCAACCCCGCCGCCTTCCGCCTGCAGGCCTTCGTGCTGGGCGCAGCCTGCATGGGGCTGGCGGGCGCGATGCTGGCGCATTTCTTCAAGTTCATGGGGCCGGATGCGCTCGATCCCGTCACCGCCACCTTCCTGGTCTGGGTGATGCTGATCGCCGGCGGGTCGGGCAACAACCGCGGCGCGGTGCTCGGCGCCGTCGCGATCTGGGCGATCTGGGCCGCGACCGATTGGCTCGCCGGCCAGCTTCCCGGCGAGCTGGCGACGCGCGCAGCCTATATCCGGCTATTCCTGATCGGCCTCGCGCTGCAGCTCATCCTGCTCTACCGGCCGCAGGGGTTGATCGGGGAGCGTTTGCCGCGCTGAGTTGAGCATCCGATCCACGTCTCCGGTGCCCGGACCTTCGGCCCTGCGGCGCTTCGGCGATCGGATGCTACCCGTTGACCACCGTGCCCCCGTTGGGGTGCAGCACCTGGCCGGACATGTATCCGCTGTCGGCGTTGCTGGCGAGGAAGATGTAGCTCGGCGCCACCTCGTCCGGCTGGCCGGCGCGCTCCATCGGCGCGCCCTTGCCGTGCTGGGCGGTGCGCTTCTCGTCGAAGCTTGCCGGGATCAGCGGCGTCCAGATCGGGCCGGGTGCGACCGCGTTCACCCGGATCTTCCGGTCCTCGAGCGCCATCGAGAGGCTGCGGGTGAAGGCGACGATCGCGCCCTTGGTGGCGGCGTAGTCGATCAGCTGCGGGCTGCCCTTGTAGGCGGTGACGGAGGTGCTGTTGATGATCGCAGACCCCTCCTTCAGGTGCGGCAGCGCCGCCTTCGTCATCCACATCTGGCCGAGGATGTTGGTGCGGAAGGTCCGCTCCACCTGCTCCACCGGGATCTCGGCGAAATCGTCGCAGGTGTGCTGCTCGGCGGCGTTGTTCACGACGATGTCGAGCCTGCCGAAGGCCTGCACGGCCTGTTTCACCGCGTCCTGGCAGAATTTCGGATCGCCGATGTCGCCGGCGATGGCGATGCATTTCCGCCCCTCCGCCTCGATCCGGCGCTTCGTGTCCTTCGCGTCCTCCGTCTCGTCGAGGTAGAGGATCGCGACATCCGCGCCCTCCTTCGCGAAGCCGATGGCGACCGCGCGGCCGATGCCGGAATCGCCGCCGGTGACGATGGCGGCCTTGCCGGCGAGCTTGCCGGCCGGCTTCCAGCTCTCCATGGCGGAGGCCGGGCGCGGCTGCATCTCGCTCTCGCGGCCGGGCTGGTGGGATTGGCGCTGCGGAGGGAAGTTGGTGTCTTCGGGCATGGGGCGGGAACGGCGCCGCACCGCTCCTGGTTGCCGCGCGCCGCGGAACGGTCAGCCGCGTTCGGGCGGGGCGGCCGCGCGCGCCTCGGCCAGTGCCCAGCCGGCCATCACCATCCAGACGCCGGCCATCGGCAGCGAGGTGAAGTTGTAGGAGCTCGCCACCGGCCAGAGCGGCAGGAAGGCCGCGACGAACAGCCCGACGCGCAACGGCCGGGGCTCCCGCAGCAGCCCGCGCCCGGCGGCCAGCAGCAGCAGCACGGCCATCGCCGCGAACAGCAGCATCCCCGGCACGCCCGCATCGGTCAGCGCCTGCAGGTAGTGGTTGTGCGCATGCGTCACGCACATCCCCGCGCCGCCGCCATCCGAGCCCGCTTCCCAGCCCACGTGATAGGCGGGATCTCGGCAGTTGAACTGGAACCCCGCCTCGCCCAGCCCGGTCAGTGGATGCTGCCGCGCCATCTCCAGCCCGCGGGCCAGGATCTGGCCGTAATGGCTCTCCGGGAAGCGGGCGAGTTGGCTGGAGAACTGGACCACCAGGCGGTGGAAGGCGTTCGGCGCCACCACGCTCGACACCGCCAGCGCCGCCGCCCCCGCGCCGATCGCCGCGATCGCCGGCAGGCGCAGCGTCGGCAGCAGCGCGGCCGCGATCAGCAGGCCGAAGACGCTGAACACCAGCGGAATGCGCTGTCCGACGAACACCATCGTGGCGAGCCCGAAGGCCAGCAGCGCCCAGCCCGCCGCGCGCTGCCGCGCCTCGGCGCTGGCCAGCCAGCCACCGGCGGTGCCGATCAGTGGCGCCCACATGCCCATCACCAGGAAGGGCCCGGCGCGCGGCCGCGTGAAGGGGCCCGGCAACTCGCCCGCCGGCCATCGCCGCATGCCGCGAATGCCGCGGCCGACGATCAACTGCAGCCAGACCTCCAGCACCACCCAGAGCACGGCGATGCCGGTGCCCCAGAACAGCCAGCGCCGCGCCCGCTCCTCCGCCAGCACCCAGGCCGAGAGCGCCAGCACCGCCAGCGGCACGCGCCCCCAGGCGAGCGCCGCCACCACCCGCTCTGCCTCCGGTCCCGCCAGCACCGTGACGAAGACCAGCCAGGCCCAGTAGACCAGAGCCACCACCACCCATGCCTGGCGGAAGGCCGACCAGTCGCGCAGAAGCGCGCAGCGCAGCACGAAGCCGAGGGCGAGCACGGCGAAGACACCCTCCGCCACGCCGCGGGCATGGATCAGCAGCAGCGGCAGCAGCGCCGTGGCGATCACCGCCGTGCGCGTGCCATGGATATCGAGTGCCGGGTTCACGCCGCGATCGCCTCCCGCAGCGCCGACCAGCGCGCCCCGGTCCGATCGAGCCCGAACTGCCGCACATGCGCCGCGCCCGCCTCGCGCAGCCGCGCGGCCAGCGGCGGGTCCTCCGCGAGCCGGCGGATCGCCGCCGCGATCTCCTCCGGCCGGTCCGGGTCCACATAGAGCGCGGCCTCGCCGGCGGCTTCCGGCAGGCCGCCGCGGCGGCTGGCGATCAGCGCCGCGCCGGCCAACTGCGCCTCCTGCGCCACCCGGCCGAAGGGCTCCTCCCAGCGGCTCGGCATGACCACGACCGCGGCGCGCGACATGGCGGCCAGCGTGCGGGCATTGTCGAGGAAGCCGGGCATCGCGATGCCGGCGGCCTCGGCCTCCGGCCGGATGCTCTCGATGAAGGGCGTGCTTTCCGGCCCGTCGGCGCGCAGCCGGTCGCCGCCGATCGCCTCCGCCCGCCAGCCCGGCAGCGCGGGCAGCGCGAGGGCGCAGGCGCGGACGAAGCTGTCGAAGCCCTTGTCGGCGGTGAGGCGCCCGACGAAGAGGATCAGCTTCTCGCGCGTCTCCGCCGGCGACGAGGCCGCATCGAGGTCGAGCCCGTTCGGGATCATGTGCGCCTTGCGTGCCAGGGCCTGGTCCTCGGTGCCGTCCAACAGTCTTTGCCGCACCCAGTCGGAGATGCAGACCACGCCGGCCAGCCGCGCCAGCAGCCTCGCGCGGGCGGCCGGCGTGCCGGCAGCGCGCATGCCCTGCGGATCGTTGTGCAGCACCAGCAGCACCGGGAGGTGCAGCCGTGCCAGGGAGAGCGCCAAGGTGGGCCGGTTGTGCACCTCGACCAGCTTCGGCGCCGCCACCCGTACCGCGCGCCGCACCGCGCGCGCATAGGCGAGGTTCGCGCCCATCAGCATCCGCGCCAGCGCGCCGGGTGGTGCAGCGACGAAGCGGCAACCGGGGAAGGGCGGGCCACCCGCCGCGCGGCCGATCACGATGGTCTCCCACGACGCCGCGGTGGCGCGCGCGACATCGCGCACCACCAGGCCGATCGCACCGGCCGAGTCCGGCGCGAAGCCCTCCTTGAACGGCAGCACAGCCGCCAGCACCGGGCGGCCGGCACTCATGCGGTGCGGTCGCCGCCCCCGCCCGCCAATGCCGCCTGGGCCGCCGCCAGCCGCGCCACCGGCACGCGGTAGGGCGAGCAGGAGACGTAGTCGAGCCCGATGCGGGCGCAGAGGTGGATCGAGGCCGGGTCGCCGCCATGCTCGCCGCAGATGCCGAGCTTGAGGTCGGGCTTCACCTTTCGCCCCTTCTCGGCCGCGATCTCGACCAAGGCGCCGACGCCATCCACGTCGATCGAGACGAAGGGATCGCGCGGCAGGATGCCCTTCTCGACATAGAGCGGCAGGAACTTCCCGGCGTCATCGCGCGACAGGCCGAACACCGTCTGCGTCAGGTCGTTGGTGCCGAAAGAGAAGAAATCCGCGCTCTCCGCAATCGCGTCGGCGGTGAGTGCGGCGCGCGGCAGCTCGATCATCGAGCCGACCAGGTATTCGATGTGATAGCCGCTCTCGGCGAAGACCTCCTGCGCCACCTTGTCCACCATGGCGCGGGTGATCTCGAGCTCGCGGCGGGTCATCACCAGCGGGATCATGATCTCCGGCACCGGCGCCTTGTGGGTTTGCTTGCCGATGGCGACAGCGGCCTCGAAGATCGCGCGGGCCTGCATCTCGTAGATCTCGGGATAGGTGATGCCGAGCCGGCAGCCGCGATGGCCGAGCATCGGGTTGGCCTCCGACAGCTCCGCGACGCGGCGCTTCATCGCCGCGACATCGGCGCCGAGATCGGCGGCGACCTCGTCGATCTCGTCCTCCTTGTGGGGCAGGAATTCGTGCAGCGGCGGATCGAGCAGGCGGATGGTGACCGGCAGGCCCGCCATGATGCCGAACAGGTCGAGGAAATCCTGGCGCTGGAAGGGCAGCAGCCGCGCCAGCGCGGTGCGGCGGCCGGCTTCCGTCTCGGCCATGATCATCTGCCGCACGGCGCCGATGCGCGCAGGGTCGAAGAACATGTGCTCGGTGCGGCAGAGGCCGATGCCCTCGGCGCCGAACTTCCTCGCCGTCTCCGCATCGAGCGGCGTCTCGGCATTGGTGCGCACGCGCAGCTTGCGCACGCCGTCGGCCCATTCCATCAGCGTCGCGAAATCGCCGGAGAGCTTCGGCTCGATCATCGCGACGGCGCCCATGAAGATCTCGCCGGTGGCGCCGTCCAAGGTGATGGTCTCGCCGGCCTGCACCCGCTTGCCGCCGACCGAGAGGGTCTGCTGCGCATAGTCAACGGTGATGGAGCCGGCGCCGGCCACGCAGGGCCGTCCCATGCCGCGCGCGACCACCGCGGCGTGGCTGGTCATGCCGCCGCGGGTGGTGAGGATGCCGCGGGCGGCGTGCATGCCGTGGATGTCCTCGGGGCTGGTCTCGATGCGCACCAGGATCACCGTCTCGCCCTTCGCCGCGCGCAGTTCGGCCTCATCCGCCGAGAAGACGACGGCGCCGCAGGCGGCGCCCGGCGAGGCCGGCAGGCCCTTGGCCAGCGGCTTGCGCGGCGCCTTCGGGTCCAGTGTGGGGTGCAGCAGCTGGTCGAGCGCCTTGGGATCCACGCGCTTGACCGCTTCCGTGCGGTCAATCAGCCCCTCGCGCGCCATGTCCACGGCGATCTTCAGGCTGGCGGCGGCGGTGCGCTTGCCGTTGCGCGTCTGCAGCATGTAGAGCTTGTTCTGCTGCACCGTGAATTCGATGTCCTGCATGTCGCGGTAGTGCTTCTCGAGCTTTGCGCGGACCTCGACCAGCTCGGCATAGGCGGCCGGCATGGCTTCCTCCATGCTGCGCTCGCCGGGCTTGGCGCGCTCCTTCGCCATGGGCTGCGGCGTGCGGATGCCGGCGACCACGTCCTCGCCCTGCGCGTTGATCAGGTATTCGCCGTAGAAGACGTTTTCGCCGGTGGACGGGTCGCGGGTGAAGCAGACGCCGGTGGCGCAGTCATTGCCCATGTTGCCGAACACCATCGCCTGCACGTTCACCGCCGTGCCCCATTCGGCCGGGATGTCGTGCAGCCGGCGATAGGTGTTGGCGCGCGGGTTCATCCAGCTGCCGAACACCGCGCCGATGGCGGCCCAGAGCTGGGCGTGCGGGTCCTGCGGGAAGGGCTGGCCGGTGACTTCCTGCACCATGTCCTTGTAGCCATCCACCACGCGGTGCCAGTCCTGCGCGGAGAGATCGGTGTCCTCCACCGCGCCCTTGTCGAGCTTCACATGCTCGATGATCTCCTCGAAGCGGTGGTGGTCCACGCCGAGTACGACCGAGCCGAACATCTGGATGAAGCGGCGATAGCTGTCCCAGGCGAAGCGCGCGTCGCCGGATCCGGAGGCGAGGCCGGCGACCGTGGAATCGTTCAGCCCGAGGTTCAGCACCGTGTCCATCATCCCCGGCATGGAGACGCGCGCGCCGGAGCGGACGGAAACCAGCAGCGGCTTGTGGGTGTCGCCGAAGGTGGCGCCGACCGCGGCCTCGATGCGGGAGAGCGCTTCGCTGACCTGGCCGCGCAGGTCGGCGGGGTAGGTGTGCTTGTGGGCGTAGTAGTAGGTGCAGACTTCGGTGGTGACGGTGAAGCCGGGCGGCACGGGCAGGCCGATGCTGGCCATCTCCGCCAGGTTTGCGCCCTTCCCGCCGAGCAGGTTGCGCATGTCCGCGCGGCCTTCGTTGTGGCCGGCGCCGAAGCTGTACACCCACTGCGTCATCAAGCGATCTCCTGGCGAACGTCTCCCTCCCCCGCTGGCGGGGGAGGGCCGGGGTGGGGGGTCTGAGCTACCCCTCGATCTTCGAAAAATCTGCCACCGCATCCATGGCGGTGCGCAGCCGGCTGAGCAAGCGTAGCCGGTTGCGGCGCAGTTCCGCATCCGGGTCGTTCACGGTCACGCGCTCGAAGAAGGCGTCCAAGGGCGCCCGAAGGGCGGCGAGCGCCGCCATGGCGCCGGCGAAGTCCTCGGCCGCGAGGGCGGCGGTGGCGGCGGGCTCCGCGGCGTCGAGCGCGGCGGCCAGCGCCTGTTCCTCGGGCGCGGCGAGCAGGGCGGGGTCCACAGGGCCGGCGTGCGGGCCGTCCTTCTTCTCCTCGATGCGCAGGATGTTCGCGGCGCGCTTGTAGGCGGCGAGCAGGTTGGCGCCGGTGTCGGATTCCACCAACGCCTTCAGCGCATCGGCACGGGCGAGCAGGCGCACGAGATCGTCCTCGGCGCCCGCGCCGAAGGCGGCGGCGACCACATCGTGCCGCGCGCCCTCGGCGCGGAGTTGGACGCGGAGGCGTTCGGCGAGGAAGTCCACCAGCCCGGCGGCGAAGGCGGCGACCATTGGCGGATGCGCACTGCCGGCCGGCGCGCGCCAGCTGGCGTTGAGCTTCTCTTGCGCCACCGCCATGCCGAATTCCGGCGACGGAGAAACGCCGACCGCCTGCGGGAAGCCGAAGAAGGCTTCGGCGAAGGCGTCCGCGAGGCGCAGTCGCAGCCCGTTCTCACGTATGATGCGGATCACGCCGAGGGCGGCGCGGCGCAGCGCAAAGGGATCGCCGCTGCCGGTCGGGCGTTCGTCGGCGGCGAAGAAGCCGGTCAGCGTGTCGAGCTTGTCCGCCAGTGCGACGGCGACCGCCACCGGCTCGGCCGGCACGGCATCGCCGGGGCCGAGCGGGCGGTATTGCGTGCCGATCGCCTCGGCAACGCGCGAATCCTCGTCGCCGGCCTTGGCGTAGTAGCGGCCCATCACGCCCTGCAATTCGGGGAACTCGCCCACCATGCCGGAGGCAAGGTCGGCCTTCGCCAGCCGCGCGGCGCGCGCCGCAAGGTCCGCATCCGCACCGATCAGTGGCGCCAGCCAGCGCGCCAGCCGTTCCAGCCGCGCCACCCGCTGCCCCTGCGTCCCAAGCTTCGCGTGGAACACCACCTCGTCGAGCTTCGGCAGGAAGTCTTCCAGCGCCTGCTTGCGGTCCTGGTCCCAGAAGAAGCGCGCATCGCTCAGCCGCGCGCGCAGCACGCGCTCATTGCCGACGACCAGCGCCTTGCCGCCGTCACTGGCAGCAATGTTCGCCACCACGCCGAACACAGGCGCCGCGGACCCATCCGGCTTCACCATCGCGAAGTAGCGCTGGTTCACGCGCATCGTCGTGCGCATCAGCTCCGGCGGCAAATCCATGAAAGCGTCGTCGATGCGGCCGAGCAGCGGCACCGGCCATTCCACCAGCCCCGCCACCTCCTCCAGCAGCCCGCGATCCGGCACCACCGCGACGCCTTCCGCTGCGGCGAGTGCGTTCAGCCCATCCTCGATGATCTTCATTCGCTCCGCAGCGTCGAGGATCACGCGGCGCCGGCGCAGCTCCGCCTCGTAGCTGGCGAAGGACGGCGCGGAGAAGGCACCCGGCGCCATCACGCGATGGCCCTCGCTGAGGTCGCCGCTGGCCAGGCCATGCGCATCGTCCTCGCCGTTGCGCAGATCGAAGCGCACCACCTCGCCATCGAGCTGGCAGAGGATGCGCTGCAGCGGCCGCACCCAGGTGAAACCGCCGCCCGTGCCCCAGCGCATGCTCTTCGGCCAGGAGAAGCCGCGGATCACCTTCGGCATCTCGCGCGCGATCAACTCCCGCGCCGTGACGCTCTCGCCCGGCTTGTCCAGCACCCAGAAGCCGCCGCGCTCCACCAGCGCCTCGCGCGCGGCGCCATGCTTCTTGAGGAAGCCCGCCAGCGCCTGCTCAGGCGCACCGACGCGCGGCCCACGTTCCTCCTTAGCCGCGGTCGTCACCTCCGCACGCAGCGTCGCGACCAGCGCGACGCGCCGTGGTCCGTGGAAGGATCGTGGCGCATCCTCGATCACCGGCGCCAGCGCGGTGGAGACAACCCGGGCAAGATCCTCCGCCCCGCGCGCCTGCATGCGCGCCGGGATCTCTTCCGAGAAGAGTTCGAGCAGGAGTTCGGGCATGCGCTACAGCGCCCTCTTCACGTCGGTCCGGGCGAAGTCGTCGCCCTTGAACAGCAATGGTTCATTCCGCTCGATCGCGAGCGCGTAGGTGAAGCAGTCGCCGAGGTTCAGCGCGGCGCGGTGACGCCCCTTGCCGAAGCGGCGCCAGCCTTCCCGGGCGATCCGCGCCGTCTCCGCCGTGACCGGACAGACCTCGGCCCCGACCCTGGCGAGCAGCGCGTCCATCACGTCCGCCGTCTCGGGCCCGGCGCGCCCCTCGATCATCATGGTCGCCTCCACCAGCGTCGCGGCGGAAATGCGGACCTTGGGCTCGTCCACGAGAAGGCCGAGGAAGCGGTCTTCCTCCTCCTCGGCGAAGAGGATCGCGGCGATGGCCGAGGTATCCACGATCACCGCGGAAGGCCGTCTTCGTCGTAGAGGTCGGAATGATCGCTGGTGCGCAGGTGCGGCGGCGTGGCGGCGCGCACGCGCGCGCCAAGCGCCTTCAGGGCCTCGATCTTCGCTTGCCGCTCCGCCTGCATCCGCGCCAGCTTCTCCTCCAGCGCCGTGATGACGACCTGCGTCTTGCTCTCGCCCGTCAGGGCGGCGAGGCGGGAGGCGAGTTCCTCGGCGCGGTCGCTCTTGATGTTCAGCTGGCCCATGGCGCCCTCCTGGTAGAAAGCGCGCCAGATATGGTAGAAGGTGGAACGGCCGGCAAGCTCACGCCACCCTCTCCCCCGCCAGCCAGGCCTCGCAGCAGCGCTTCGCCAGGTTGCGCACGCGGCCGATATAGGACTGCCGCTCCGCCACGCTGATCGCACCGCGGGCGTCGAGCAGGTTGAAGCGGTGGGACGCCTTGATGCACTGGTCATAGGCCGGCAGCGCGAGGCCGCGATCCACCAGGGCGTTGCACTCCTTCTCGGCGTCGGCGAAGTGCTGGAACAGCATCGCGGTGTCGGCGAACTCGAAGTTGTGCGCGCTGTATTCGATCTCGGCGCGCTTGAAGACATCGCCGTATTTCACGCCGCGCCCATTGAAATCCAGGTCGTACACGTTCTCGACGCCCTGGATGTACATCGCCAGGCGCTCGAGCCCATAGGTCAGCTCGCAGGACGGCATCTCGCAGGGGATGCCGCCGACCTGCTGGAAATAGGTGAACTGCGTCACCTCCATTCCGTCGCACCACACCTCCCAGCCCAGGCCCCAGGCGCCGAGCGTCGGGCTTTCCCAGTCATCCTCGACGAAGCGGATGTCGTGCAGCGCGGGGTCGATGCCGAGTGCGCGGTAGCTCTCGATCAGCAGGCGCTGCGGGTCCGGCGGAGAGGGCTTCAGGATCACCTGGTACTGGTAGTAGTGCTGCAGCCGGTTCGGGTTCTCGCCATACCGCCCATCGGCTGGCCGGCGGCTGGGCTGGACATAGGCCGCGCTCCACGGCTTCGGGCCGAGCGCGCGCAGGGTCGTCGCCGGGTGGAAGGTGCCCGCGCCCACCTCCATGTCGTAGGGCTGGAGGATCAGGCAGCCCTGCTCGCCCCAGAAGCGATGCAGGCGCAGGATCATCTCCTGGAAGGACGGTGGCGTTTCGGGCATCTCGCATCTTGCCGGGGCGTTCTGCGCCAGCGAGATAGACCAGCCGGCGCCCCCGGCCAACTCCGACCCGGTTGAGGAACCAGATGGCCAGCCAAGCCGACCCCCGCCTCGCCGCCGAATCCCTGGTCCGCGCCTATTATGACGCCTTCAATGCCGGCGACCGCGCCGCGATGTGCGCCCTGCTGGCCGAGGACGTGGCGCATGACGTGAACCAGGGCCAGCGCCGGATCGGCCTCACCGCCTTCCGCGCCTTCATGGCCGAGATGGACGCCGCCTATGAGGAGCGGCTGGAGGAGATGGTGGTGATGGCGGATGCCACCGGCCGCCGCGCCGCGGCCGAATTCGTGGTGGCCGGCCGCTACCTGCGCAGCGAGCCGGGCCTGCCGGAGGCCCGCGGCCAGCCCTATCGCCTGCCCGCCGGCGCCTTCCTGGAGGTGGCGAATGGCCGGATCAGGCGGGTGACCACCTACTACAACCTGTCGGAATGGATCCGGCAGGTTTCGGCATGACGGAGGGACCAATGGACCGCGCCACCTGGGAGGCCGCGCTGGTGGCGGACGGCTATCAGGAGACGCTGACCCGCCGGATGGAGGCGGGGCAGGTGGTGCCGGAGCACACCCACCCCTTCGACGCCCGCTTGCTGATCCTGGAGGGCGAGTTCATCCTGACCTGCCAGGGTGAGACGCGGCGCTACGGTCCCGGGGAGGCCTTTGAACTCGCCGCCGGTATCCCGCATGCGGAGGCCTTCGGGTCGGAGGAAGCCACCTACCTGGTCGGCCGCCGCGCGAAGGGCTGAGGCTACAGCCCCAGCCTTGCCCAGGCTGCGCGTTCCTCGGCCGCCGACAGCAGCGCCTCCGCCGACATCCCCGGCAGCAGCCGCACCGGCCAGGGCGGGCGGCGGCCGCCGATGGGCACCACGCGCACCTGCTCCCCGAACCGCGCCTTGATCTCGGCCGAGGCCTCGCCCAGCCGATCCGCCAGGCCGAGCTCCACCGCCTGCTTCCCGGTCCAGAACCGGCCGGTGAAGAGGTCCTCCTCCGGAGCCCGCAGCTTCCCGTCGCGCCGGGCGCGCACCCAGGCCTTGAAGGTTTCGTGCAACTCGGCCAGCAGGCCCTGCAGGCGTTCCAGATCCGCCGGTCGCTCCGGGCGGAAGGGGTCGAGGAAGCTCTTCTCGGTGCCGGCGGTGTAGAGACGCCGCTCCACACCCCAGCGGGACAGCACGTCTGAAAGGCCGAAGCCCGCGCTGATCACGCCGATCGAGCCGAGGATGGAAGCCGGGTCGGCAACGATCTCGTCCGCCGCGCAGGCCAGCCAGTAGCCGCCGGAGGCCGCGGCATCCTCGACGCAGGCGATCACCGGCACCTTCTTCTCGTCGGCCAGGCGCCGGATCCGCTGCGCCACCAGGCTGGACTGCACCGGAGAGCCGCCGGGCGAATTCACCACCAGCACCACGCCGGCCAGACGCTTCAGGCCGAAGGCGCGATCGATCAGCGGCGCCATGCTGGCGGCCGAGATGCCGGTGGGGCTGAAGCCGCCGGTCCGGGCGGCGATCAGCCCGGACAGGCGCAGCACCGCCACCAGTGGGCGGCGGTCGAGGAAGGGGAGGCGCATGAACCATAGATGCGCCGCCGCAGCTTCCCGGCAAGCCAGGGTTTGCGAAGGCGGGGCGGCACGCCATTCTCCGTGCCACACCGGAGTGCGAAGATGGACAAGGCGCATCGCGTGGTCATCGCCGGCGCCGGGCCCGCGGGCCTGGTCGCCGGCGCCTACTTGGCCGGGGAGGACATCCCCGTCACCATTGTCGAGCAGGCGCGCGACCTGCCGGACGATTTGCGCGCCTCCACCTTCCACCCGCCGACGCTCGACATGCTCGGCCGCTTCCCGGGCGTGGTGCGCCGGATGATTGAGCAGGGGCTGATTTGCCCGACCTGGCAGTTCCGCGATCGCAAGGAAGGCGTGATCGCCACCTTCGACCTCGGGCGGCTGAAGGACGACACCAGCCACCCCTACCGCCTGCAATGCGAGCAGTGGCGGCTGACCCGGATGCTGCGCGACATCCTGGCGGAGAACCCCGCCGTCACCTTCGTCTACGATGCCAGGGCGACCGAGGTGGCGCAGGACGCCGATGGCATTACGCTGACGATCGAGCGGCCGGACGGCAGCACCGAGACGCTGCGCGGCAGCTTCCTGATCGGCGCTGATGGCGCGCGCAGCGCGGTGCGGCGCTCGCTCGGCATCGCCTTCGAGGGCATGACGATCCCGGAAACCTACCTGGCGCTGTCCACCACCTTCCGCTTCGAGCGGGAGATGCCGGAGCTGGCGAACATCGCCTACATCTCCGACCCTGAGGAATGGTACGTGCTGCTGCAGACGGCCGGCCTCTGGCGCGTGCTGCTGCCGACCGCGCCGGAGGAGGCGGCCGACGAGGCGCGCATGCTCGCACCGGACCGCATAGAGGAGCGGATGCAGGGCGTCTGGCCGAACCCCGCGGGCTACGAGGTGCGCCACCGCACCGCCTATCGCGTGCATGAGCGCGTGGCGGAAGCCTACGCGGTCGGGCGCGTCTTCCTGGCCGGCGATGCAGCGCATATCAACAATCCGCTGGGTGGCATGGGCATGAATGGCGGCGTGCACGACGCCTTCAACCTGGCCGGCAAGCTGTCACGGGTGTGGAAGGGGGAGGCGGACCTCGCGCTGATGGGGCGCTACGACCGGCAGCGGCGGAAAGTGGCGCTGGACGTCGTGCAGCAACAGGCGCTGCGCAACCGGCAGATCCTGAACCAGCGCGACCCGGCGGCGCGCCGCGCCTACCATGACGAACTGCGCGCGACGGTCGCGGACCCCGAGAGGCACCGCGCCTATCTGCTGCGCACCTCGATGATCCAGTCGCTGCGCGACCTGGAGGAGGTGGCGTGATGCGTCCGGTCGCTCAGGGGATTTCCTGATTGCTCACTTCGGCGACGCTCGGGAAGACGTTCGCCTTGGCACGTTCGGCTTGGCTGCTGTTCCTGCTGCTGGCTACTGCAGTATTGGCGGCGGCTTTCCTGCTGCACCCTCCGACCGATTGGATGGTCTTCAATGTCGCACCGGCACTGGCCGGTACTGTCGCTACGGGCTTTGCGGCGGCCTACGCTCGCGACGCCGCGCTGCGCCTCGGGTGTGCGGCCTTCACGGCGCTCTGCTTGCTTTGGATGGGCACGGTTGTCTGGCCGGCCGCGCGCGACCTGGGATACGTGCCCCCCGCCATAGAGGTCGAGGCTGTCTGGGCTACAGGGTCAGCGCGCGGCAAAGGCTATGGCTGGCGAGGGAGAGAAGGCCTCACCGAGTATGTCTGCTCGATGACCATCTTCGGGCTGTCGCCGGACATGCCTGCGAAGTGGAGCGCCACTGGCGTTGACGCTTTTCGTCACGCGCCGGAGGCTCGACTTCCCCGCTGGTGGTCAGGAAGTGGGCCGTTCAGCTCCTGGGCTTCTCGGCCGAATGCAACTGAGGGGCTGCCTCCGCAGCTTCGCAGCGTGCACAGCCGTTCCGACAATGGGGAGTGTGGCGTTGGCGGCGAAGACTGGGTTCACGCGCTGAACCACGCGTGGCGGTCCGGAAACACCCTCATCGGCGTGTCCCCGGACGCCGTGATGCTGTTGGTCCTGGACCCAAGGACTCCCCATGCGGTGCTGATCAGGTACCGCGAGTATTGCGTTCTCGACACGACCCCATCTCGCCGCCATCCTAGCAACTGCTGAATGCCCGCGTGGCAGGCAGTACGCATACGGCTGTTCGGATGGCTTGACGCGCGCCAAAGCTTCGTGGCGTTTGCCCGAGGCAATTAAGCGTGCAGAGAGAGCGGTCAAGATCGATGAGCGGGCATCCCGAAGCCGACATCTACCACCGCCAGGGCATGGGCCAGCGCGCCGGCATGGGCGAGCGGCCGGCGCTGGTGATCGTGGATTTCGTGGTCGGCTTCGCCGATCCGGCGCATTTCGGCGGCGGCAACATCGCGCCGGCCATCGCGCAGACGGTGCGGCTGCTCGCCTTCGCCCGGCATCATCGATGGCCGGTGGCGCATACCCGCGTCGTCTATGCCGATGACGGCGCCGACGCCGGCGTCTTCACCCGCAAGGCGCCCTCGCTGCTCAAGCTGACGGAGGCGAACCCACTGTCGCAGATCGTGCCGGAGCTCGCGCCGGCGAAGGGCGAGTACATCGTGCGCAAGCAGGGCGCCTCGGGCTTCTTCGGCACCGCGCTCGCAGCCTGGCTGACGCAGCAGCGCGCCGACACGGTGGTGGTGGCGGGCTGCACCACCTCGGGCTGCGTGCGCGCGACCGTGGTGGATTCGATGCAGCACAATTTCCGCACCATCGTCGCCACCGATTGCGTCGGCGACCGCGCGCTCGGCCCGCACGAGGCGAATCTGTTCGACATGGGCCAGAAATACGCGGACCTGATGACGCGCACCGAGATCGAGGTGGCTGTTTCCGGCTGAGCAGGAGGAGCGCATGACGACGGGAACGGAGCGGGTGCGGGTGATCTCGCCGGGCCGGACCTATGTCGGCCGGCAGGGCTTCACCTACGGCGCGGGCGCCTCGGCCGAGACGGTCGGCGCGGAGCGCCTCTGCATGAACGTGCTGCCGATGCCGCCCGGCGCGCGCGCCAAGGTCCACTATCACCAGGGCATCGAGACCATCGCCTACCTGCTCGAGGGGAACTGCGCGGTGTACTACGGCGACGGGCTGGAGCACCGCGCGGAGGTCGCGCGGGGCGAGCAGATCTACCTGCCGGCCGACGTGCCGCATGCGCCCTGCAACGAGAGCGCCGCCCCCTGCACCTGGATCGTCGTGCACGCCTCCGGCAGCGACCAGGACGGGATCGTCCTGCTGCCGGAGCTCGATGCGGAGCTGGCCGCGCGGTTCGGCGCGCGCCCGGCCTGAGCAGCCGAGCCGCACCGCGATCGGCGCCTCCATGAGCGCCAATCACGGCCCGAACCACCGCGGCGCCAGCACCCAGATACCATCGAACTGGTCGAGCAGGTCGCGCGCCGGGTCCATGCCCTGGTGCGCGGCGGCCAACGTCTCCTCCGAGCCCAGCGCGTAGAAGCTGCCCGGCTCGAGGCGGCCGGCGGCGAGGTCGGCGGCGATGCGCGCGTTCAGCGCCGCAGCCTTCGCCGGGTCGAGGCGGGCGAGATAAACCGCATCCGTGGTCAGGCCTGATGTCGCGGCATAGACCGCGATCTCCTCCCAATGCGTCGCCTGCATGCCGGTGGGCGTGAGACGCACGCGCTCATAGCGCTGCGCCGCCTCGGCCCAGAACGGGTCCTGCAGGCGCAGCGGCGCGACGGCGGGGCCGGCGGGGAAGTAGCGCTCGAGCCGGGCGAAGCCGGGCTGCATGTCGGCGAACTGCACCAGGGCGAGCACTGCCAGCAGCAGCCCGGCGCGGCGCGGGCCGAAGCCGCGGAGCATCGCGACGATCGCGGCCAGCAGCAGCGCATAGGCGAAGGGCCAGAGGAAGCGCTCGCTCGCGCGCAGCGCATCCGCGTAGGCGAGCACCGCGTCCGGCAGCGCGAACAGCTCGATCACCGCGCCGCCGACCGAGACGCGATGGCTGATCGCCACCGCCAGCATGAGGGAGAGGCCGAGCAGCAGCGGCCAGCGCCTGTGCAGCCAGGGCCATGGCCGGCGCAGATACGCGATCCCGCCCAGCAGCAACGCCAGCAGCACGCCGAGCCCGGCATAGGAATGCCCGGATTCCATATGCCCCGGCCCCGGCAGGTCCGGCAGGAAGGCGCCCCAGGGCGGCGGATCGAAGGGCGCCAGCAGATCGAGCTGCATCGCGCCATAGCCGCCCCAGGTGCCGCCGAACCCGCCCGACAGCACGAAGAAGCCGGAGAGATAGAGGCCGAGCAGCCCGGCGGCGGGCGCAGCCACCGCTTCCATCGCCAGCAGCCGGCGCCCGCCGTCGCGGAGGCGCGCCAGCCAGTCGCAGGCCCAGAGCCCCGCGACCATCGGCAGCAGGTAGGAGTGGATCAGCGCAGCGCAGAGGATCAGCGCCGCCCATTGCGCGAGCCGCCGCCAGGGCGCCGCGCGCGTCAGGCAGAGATACAGCCCCGCCAGCAGCAGGAAATGCGCCCCCAGCGCGAAATGCCCGCCGAGCCGGTTCAGCATGGTGGGCGACAGCGCAAAGAGCGCCGCCGCGGCCAGCCGCGGCACTGGCTGCGTCGTGAAAAGCCCGACCAGCCGCCAGGCCATCCAGGCCTGCAGCGCACCGCAGGCGAAGAGCCACAGGCCCCAGTATTGCGGCACCTCGACCAGCGGGTGCAGCGCCTTGAACAGGAAGGCCAGCAGCGGGATCGAGTCGGAATAGAAGACCGAGGAGCCGATCTCCAGCCCCCAATCCGGGTTGAGCCCGGGCGGCCAGTTCCAGGGCGCCTGCTTGAAGAAGGTGTAGCCGAGCCAGTACTGCACCGGGTCCGGCCCGATCGTGCCGGTCAGCATCCAGGCGGTGTGCCAGGGCGGCAGGATGTGCAGGCCGAAGGTGAAGCCGATGACGGCGAGACCGAACACCACCGCCAGCAGCCCACCGGCGACATCCGCCCGCTCGGCCGTGGTGCTCGCGGCGCGCCGCACGGCCGCCGGGGCGGGGAACCAGTCCGCCGCTGCCCTCTGGCGCAGCAGCCCGAATGCCCGCATCGCGGCCCGACCCTCCGTCCTCTGCAATGGCAAAGAACGGCGGATACCTGGCGGACCGCTGCCACGGCCCGGTCAGGAGGGCGCCGGCTTCGCCTTCGGGCGGGAACAGGCCATGGCGGCGGGGCCGCGGGGAAATGACGTTGGGGTGTGCCGCCGAAACGGCGGAATTGCTCCCTGCTTCACACCACCTGGTTGAACAGCGCCGCCTCGCCGCGGCGCAGCCGGCCGAGATTCTCCTCCATCAGGTCGAGGACATTGTCCTCGTAGCGCCGTGTCTCGCCGCCCGTGTGCGGCGTGATCAGCACGTTCGGCATGGACCAGAGCGGGCTGTCGGCCGGCAGCGGCTCCTCCGCGGTCACGTCGAGCGCCGCCTCGCCGATCCGGCCGGATTGCAGGGCCGCGATCAGCGCCGCCTCGTCGCAGACCTTGCCGCGCGCGACGTTCACCAGCATCGCGCCGGGCTTCATGGCGGCGAAGGCGGCCGCGTCCATCATCCCGCGCGTCTCCTCGGTCAGCGCGCAGGTCAGCGCGACGATGTCGGCGCGTGCCAGCTGGGCGTGCAGCGCCTCCATGCCGTGGATCTCGTCGGCCCCCTCGGCGCCCCGCGCGGGATCGCGGCGCAGGCCGACGACATGCATGCCGAAGGCCTTGGCCAGTCGCGCCAGCCGCCCGCCGATCCGCCCGATGCCCACCACCACCAGCGTCTTGCCGCCGAGCTCGTCCTCGCGCCGCGTCAGGTCGCCGATCATGCCGCGCCAATGGCGCTTCGCCTGGTTGTCGCGGCCTTCCGGGATGCGGCGGGCGAGGGCGAGGATCAGCGCGATGGCGTGCTCGGAGACGGCGTTGGCGTTGGCGCCCTGCGCCGAGGCCAGGCGAATGCCGGCGGCGCGCAGCGCGGCCGGGTCGTACTGGTCCACGCCGGCGCTGATGGACTGGATGAACTTCAGCCGCCCCCCGGGCTTCGCCAGGTGGTTGCGCCAGAAGCCCGAGACCAGCAGCACATCGGCCTCGCCGATGCGGGCCTCCAGCTCCTCCAGGCTGCGCGCCTCGATCACCGGCAGGGTGCCGCCGCGCGCGGCGTAGCGCTCGGCGAAACGGTAGGCGACATGGGCGAAGAGCAGGGTGGGGCGCTCGGGCAGCATCGGGTTCTCCTGGCGTCGGGCGACCAAAGCGCCCTGCGGCGCTTGACGCAAGCTATCCCCGCGCGAGCAGCGTCCGCGCCAGCCGGTCGAACTCGGCGATGGAGAGCGTCTCCGCCCGGCGCGAGCCCTCGATGCCGGCGGCGGCCAGCAGACCCTCCGCATCGCCAAGCGACTTCAGCGCCCCGCGCAGCATCTTGCGTCGCTGGCCGAAGGCGGCCGCGGTCAGCCGCTCCATGGTGGCGAACAGCGCCGGGCCGGGGTCCTCGGGGTGCGGCACCAGGCCGACCACGGCGGACCACACCTTGGGCGGCGGGCTGAAGGCACCGGGCGGCAGGGTCAGCAACAGCGTGCCGCGGCAGCGCCACTGCGCCAGCACGCCGAGCCGGCCATACGCCTCGGTGTCCGGCGCGGCGGTGATCCGCTCGGCAACTTCCTGCTGGAACATCAGGGTCATCGATTCCAGCGCCGCTGCGCCGCGCAGCCATTTCACCAGCAGCGGCGTCGCCACGTTGTAGGGCAGGTTGGCGACGATCTTCCGCGGCGCCGGCAGCGCCGTCGCGGGGTCCACCGTCAGCGCGTCGGCCTCGACCACCTCCAGCCGGCCGGGATGCCGCGCGGCCAGCTCGGCGAGGGCGGCGACGGCGCGACGGTCGAGTTCCACCGCCAGGACCTTCGCCGCCTCGGTCGCCAGCAGCGCCCGCGTCAGCCCGCCCGGGCCGGGGCCGACTTCCAGCACATGGCGGTCCGCCATCGGTCCGGCGGCAGTCGCGATGCGGGCGCAGAGGGCGGGGTCGAGCAGGAAATGCTGGCCGAGCGACTTGCGCGCATCCAGGCCATGCCGCGCGACGGTGTCACGGAGGGAGGGAAGGTCGGCCGGCATGGGTCAGGGCGATCGCCACATCGCAGCGGGTTCCCCCGCCCCGGCCTTGCCCCGCAAAGGCGGGGGAGGGCTCAGGAGTTGTTCCGCATCTCGATCTGCGCCCGCCGGCGCAGCTCCCGCTGGGTCTGGCGGGAGACCAGTTCCGCGCGGTCGCGCACGATCGCGGCGCGGGCGATCTGCGGCGTGACCTCGGCCTGGTTCACCCGCTCGCGCGAGCAGACCATCACCACCGCGATGCCGTCCGGCGCGACGATCGGCTGGCTGGCGCGGCCGGGCTGCAGCCCGCCGATCAGCTGGCGCAGCGGCGGCGGGCTGAGCCCTTCAAGCCGCACCGGGCCGGGATCGGCCGGGCGGTCGCTGCCGCTGGTGCGGGCCGCCGCCTCGATCGCCTCGCAGCTGCGGGCGGAGGCGGAGAGTGCACGGGCGCGTTGCAGCTGCTGCACCTGCTGCGGCGTCGGCGCATCCGGGTTCAGCGTGGCGGTGAAGGGGAAGAAGGCCTGGCGAAGGGTCAGCATGGTGGCCTCGTCACGGCCGACCTCGCGCTTCTGGCGCAGTGTGACGATCTGGAAGCCGCCGGGCACGCGGATCGCGTTGCTGACGGCGCCAGGCGGCATCTGGGTGACGATGCGCCCGACCTCGGCGTCCAGCGCCTCCGGCCCGACCCAGCCGAGGTCGCCGCCCTGCAGCGCGGTCTGCGCCTGGCTGAACTGGCTGGCGATGATCGGGAAGGGCACGCCGCGGCGCAGCTGGGCGATGATGTCGTCCACGAAGCCGCGCACCTCTGGCTCCTCGGCCGGGTCGTCAACCGGGATGAAGATCTCCGAGACGAGATATTCCGGCTGGCCGGTGCGCGCCTGCTGGCTGGCGATGTATTCGGCCACCTCCGCCTCGCCCGGGTTCGCCTGCGGGCCGAGCAGCGCGCGGATCAGGCGGGCCCAGCCGATCTGGGCGCGGATCTGGTCGTAGAGGACCCGCGGCTCCACCCCGGCGCGGCGCAGCTGTGCGACCAGGCCGCCGGCCGGCAGGCCGTTGCGGCGTTCCAGCTCGGCAATCGCGCCGGCGACGTCCTGGTCGGTGACCGGGATCCGGCGGCGCTGCACCTCCTGCATGCGCAGCCGCTCATCCACCAACAGGCGGGTCACCTGCGGGGTGAGCCGGTTCAGCACCTCCGGCGAAACCGGCAGGCCGGCGTTGAGCGCGAAGAGCCGGCGCCGGCCTTCGATGTCGGCGCTGGTGACGATGTCGCCGTTCACCACCGCAACGATGCGGTTGACCTCCTGCGCCGCGGCCGGATGCGGCGCGGCGAGAGGGGTGGCGAGCAGGGCCGTGGCGAGCAGCAGGGCGCGGGCTTGGGGGCGCATGGACGACTCCTAGGCGGCCCGGGCGCGCGAGGGAAGGGGCCACTCGTCGGCGTGCGCGGGGTGCCGAGTGTTCTGGTGGTCCGGCGGCGGCCGGCCCCGCCGGCTGAGCGGCCGCCCGGCGCCCGAGGGCACCCAATCAAAGCGCGCGGATGCCGAAATCGCCGACCGTCTTCAGGGTGATGCGGAACAGCAGCGTGCTGCCGGTGGGGTCGTCGCGCAGCGTCTCCGAATCCTCGGTCCAGCGGCGAATGAAACGCGTCTCGAAGATCAGGCACTCATCCTCGTAGGTCAGCGCCAACTGGGCGGCCACCGGCTCCTCCAGCACACGGTCGTAGCGGCCGAAGGCGCCGAGCCGCCAATTGTCGTCCAGCCGCACGAAGCCGCCCATGCTGATCTCCTCGCGCTTGCGGAAGGCGCTGTTCGGTGCCGGGTCGGTGCCGAGATAGCCGGCGCTCAGGGAGAAGCGGCCGGCGAAGACGGTGCCCGTCGCCTCCCACAGCCGCGCATCCAGCCCGTCGCCGTCCAGCCGCGTGCGGCCGAGCAGCTCGAGCCAGGGCACCGGTGCGAAGCGCGCCCGCGCGACCCAGTCCGAGGCGCGATCCTCCAGGCCGGAGCCGGGCAGGAACAGCGCCTCGTCGCTGGCGCGGAAGCTGCGGCCGACGAGGCCCTCGACCTGGCCGCCATTGGGGAACAGCCAGGCGCCGCGCAGCGCGGCATCCACCCGGCTGCCGCCCTCCTGGCGGTCGCGGCCGGTGAAGCGGTTCAGCTCGAACAGGTTGGCGTCGGTGAATTCGAATTCCAGGCTGTCCTCCGGCGGGATGTGCAGCTGCCGCCCGGTATTCGGCCCGGTGACGAACTGCACCCGCGGCTCCAGCAACTGGCTGCCCCATTCTCCGGCGGAGCGCACCAGCGGCCAGCGCAGGTCGATCGCGGCGCGGAGGTTGGCATTGGTCCAGCCGCCACCCTCGTCACGCGGACCGAAGAACGGCCCCTGGTCGAGCTGGTCCACCCAGCCGGCGAGCAGGTCGGCCCGCCCGCGCAGCGTCCAGACCTCGCCGTAGCCGCCGACCCAGGGCAGCTCGTAGCCGAGCCGCGTGCCGACCCGTCGCGAATCGGTGCCGCTCTCGCGGACCAGCGAGTAGCCCTGGGCATCCAGGCTGAGGAAGCCGCCGAACGCATCCGCCGGGAACACCCATTCGGCATAGCCATAGGGCAGCACGAAGGGGATCTGCGAGGTGCCGACGCGCTGCAGCAGGCTCTGGTAGACGCGGCCATCGGCACGGGCATACCCCTCGGTGCCCCAGAATCCTTCCAGGTAGGCGGTGGAGGTCAGCACCTGCGGTGCGCCGTAGCGGTAGGCGCGGAGATAGTCGCGCGAGGAGGCGCGGTTCACCCCGAAGCCGGTGCGCCAGTTCTCGTCCAGCGCGAAGAGGCCCTGCGAGAAGATGCTCCAGCCGAGGCCGCCCTGGTCGGTGTCGTCGGTGCCGAGATGGCCGATCGTGCCCTCCAGCGCGATCGTCCCGCTGTTGAAGCGGCGCCGGTAGGCGGCACCGATGTTGCCGGCCTGGCGGGTGGCGAGCTGGGTGGTGATGGTGACGTCCGAACTCTCGTCGATCGCCCAGTAGTAGGGCTGCGACCAGAACGCGCCGAGCAGGCGCGTGGCGCCGAAGGTCGGCGAGAGGAAACCCGAGGCGCGCGGCGCCCCGGGCGCGGCGTGGCTCAGATAGGGCGTGTAGAAGACCGGCACGCCGAACACGTCGAGCGCGGCGCCGCGGTAGCGCACCCGCTGCTCGTCCGAATGCAGGCTGGCGATGCGGGCGCGGAGCTGCCAGAGCGGCGGCCGGTCGGGATCGGTCGGGCAGAGGTCGCAGGGCGAATAGACCACGCGGGCGAGGTCGGTGATCCGCCCGTCCGTGCGCCGCCCCCCGGCGGCGGCGACCCGCGCATTGGCCGCAAGCAGCCCGCGCAGGCCTTCGAGCACCGCGTCGCGCATCCCGCCCGAGAGTTCCGCGCGCTCGGCGAACAGAACCTGCCCGTCCGGCTCGATCAGCACGACGTTGCCGGTGGCGGTCGCGATCCCGGTGGTGCGGTTGTAGGTGAAGGTGTCGGCGCGCAGCACGCGATCGCCCTGCCAGGCCTCCACCCGGCCGCGCGCGGTGACGGTGTCGGTGGTTTCGTCGAACTCCACCTCCTCGGCGGTGAAGGTGACCGGCTCGTCGGAGGTGGTGCGCTCGCCGAGGCCGAACAGACCCGGCTGGGCCTGGGCGGCGGCGGGCGCGAGCAGCGCCAGGAGCCCGGTGAGCACCGTAGCGGGCAGGCATAGCCTGGGCACGTGGGTCCTGCCCATCACCTTGCCTCCCGCATCGGCTTTCTCTCCCCCATCAGCCGTCTTCCAGGTGCAGCAGCAGCGACAGCGCCAGCAGCAGCCCGGCCACGGTCGGCACCCAGGCAGCGAGGATCACCGGCAGCGATCCCGCCTCCCCGAACTCGGCACTGATGCGATCCACCACGAAGAGCGCGAATCCTGCCGCGACTCCGCCTGCGATCATCTGCGCCACGCCGCCCCTGCGGTTGTGCCGCATCGAGAAGCCGGCCGCCAGCAGCGCCATGGCCAGCGCCAGGATGGGCGTGGCCAGCAGGGAATGGAACTGGATGCGGTGCCGCACCGCGGAGAAGCCGGCCTGCTCCAGAACCTCGATGAAACCGGGCAGCGACCAGAAGCCGAGCGTCTCGGGCGAGGCGAAGCTGTCCTCGATGCGGCCGGGGGTCAGCTCGGTGGGCAGCTCGATGCGCTGCGGCCGGGTGGGCATGCGGTCGGCGCCGAAGCTCACCGCCTCCTCCAGCACCCAGGTGCCGGGGGTGAGCTGGGCGCGCGGCGCCTCGATCCGCGCCAGCGGGCTGTCGCCGGCCGACAGCCGCCAGACGGTCACGTCCTTCAGCTCGAACCGGGCGAAGCCGTCCCGGGGATCGGCCGGGCGCGCCGCGGTGGGCCGGCCGGCGACGATGGCGACGCCGTTCTCATCCAGCTCGCGGTCTGCCTGCCGCAGCCAGAGCCGCCCGCCGGCCAGCGAGGACATGCCGCCGCCGGTGCGCAGGAAACTCTGGTCCATCCGCTCCGCCCGCGCCAGCATCGCCGAGGAGAGCGGCGAAACGCCGGTCACCGCGATCGCGCCGAGCAGCAGCGCTACCAGCCCCGGCCCGGTGAGGAACCCCCAGGCGGAGACGCCGGCCGCACGCGCCACGATCAGCTCCGAGGAGCGGGTCAGCCGCCAGAAGGCGGTGATGCCGCCGAGCAGGATGGCGAAGGGCAGGATCTGCATCGCGACGAAGGGCAGGCGCAGCGCGGCGATGGTTGCCGGGATGTCGAAGCCGACACTGGGCCGGCTTGCGGCGCGGCGCAGCAGCTCGATGAAGTCGAACAGCGCGACCAGACCGGTGAGAGCGCACAGCATCAGCAGCGTGGTGAGCAGGAAGCCGCGGGCCACGTAGAGGCTGAGGGTGGGCGTGAAGGTCATGTGGTTGGCTGCGCCGCCGCTGG
Source organism: Falsiroseomonas sp. (assembly GCF_041690465.1). Taxonomy (GTDB): domain Bacteria; phylum Pseudomonadota; class Alphaproteobacteria; order Acetobacterales; family Acetobacteraceae; genus Falsiroseomonas. The sequence goes on from NZ_JAWLHG010000003.1 coordinate 186,601, forward strand.
TGCGGCGCCGCCCCTCATCGGCTCCCATCGAAGCAACGCTTCGATGGGTTCCCTTCGCCGGGCGGCGGCCATCCGGCCGCCTTGGCTTCGCGACGCGTGTCGCGGCCGCCGTTCGGCGGCTCGGCCAGCCGGAAGTGCAGCAGGCCGCCAGCGCGGCGGCGATGGAGGGGAGTGCATCACGCCGCCACCGTGCGTCGTCGGTGCCGTGGCAGGCCGGGGGCGCCGAGCAGCCACCAGAAGGCGAGGATGCCGGGGACCGTGGCATGGGCCCAGACCAGCCAGACGAAGCTGTTGTCCCGCGTGGCCAGGTTGCCGATGGTCAGCCCCACCGCCAGCAGCCCGACGGTGATGCCGGTGCCGGCCACCAGCCTGAGCCCGCCGCCATGCCGCCGGAACTGCCCGGTCAGCGCCACCGCCAGCCCGACCAGCGCGTAGGTCGCCGCGGTGAGCGGCGCCGAGAGGCGCTGGTGCGCCTCGGCGTAGAAGCGCGCGACCTCGCGCGGGCGAAGCTGCTCGGCCGGATCGGGGTGCAGCAGCTCGTCCACGCTGCGCTCCCGCGAATCGCGCGCGCGCACCTCCTCCTGCCGCGTGGCGCGGGCCAGGTCGAGACTGTTCTCGCGGAAGGAGAGCACGGAAAGGCGCGGCGGCTGGCCGGGCGAGGGGCGCTCCATCTGCTGGCGCACGCCGTTCAGCAGCACGACGCGCGGGCCGAGCGGCGTGGAGGTGATGCGGCCCCGCTCGGCGATGATGGTCACCGGCGCACCGGGCTCGCGCTGGTCGTGCACCAGGATGCCGCGCAGCGTGCCGTCGCGCTCGCGCGTCCGGGCATAGACGGTGAGGTCGTCGCCGACCGAGGCGAAGACGCCCTCCTGCAGCAGGATCGCCGCCATCTGGTTGCGGATCTCGAACTGCCAGACGCGGAAGGCGCCGTGCGAGAGCGGCACCAGCCACAGGTTCAGCACGAAGCCGATCCCCACCGAGACCAGCGCAATCAGCATCCCCGCCCGCGCCAGCCGCGCCTGCGAGAGGCCGGCGGCGCGCAGCACCACGATCTCGCGGTCGGTGCTCATCCGGACATAGACGAACAGCACCACGACGAAGGTGGTGATCGGCAGGATCACCGCGACGAAGCCCGGCAGCATGAGGCTGGTGAGCTCCAGGAACACGGCGAGTGAGAGGCCGCGGTCCAGCACCAGTTCGATGAAGCGCAGCGACTGCGTCAGCCACACCAGCGCGGCCAGCCCCGCCGTCACTGCCAGCAGCCCACCCGCGAGCTGGCGCAGGATGTAGCGATCGATCCGCTTCATCGCGCGCGCTGCTCTCTCCCCCGCATTGCGGGGGCCTGGACGCCGAAGGCGTTCAAGGCCGCAGGCCGGCGGGGTGAGGGAAAGCCCTGCGCAGGCGACCTGGTGCTCACGGCAGCACCTTGCCCGGATTCATGATCCCCTTCGGATCGAGTGCCGCCTTGATCGCCCGCATCGCGGCAAGCTCCGCCCCGCCGCGCCATTCCTCCATCATGTCTGTCTTGAGCCGCCCGATCCCGTGCTCGGCGCTGAAGCTGCCGTCCAGGTCGCGCACGATCGCGTTCACGCAATCCATGATGTCGTGGCTGCGCGCCAGGAACGCCTCCGGGTCCATGCTCTCCGGCTGTTCCAGGTTCATGTGGATGTTGCCGTCGCCGATATGCCCGAAGGGCACCGGCCGGCTGCCGGGGATCAGCGCCGCCAGCGCAGCGGAACAGCGGCGGATCATCTCCGGCACCTTCGAGACGGGCACCGAGACGTCGTTCTTCACGCTCGCGCCCTCGCGCTTCTGCGCCTCCGGGTGTTCCTCGCGGATGCGCCAGATCTTCTGGGCCTGCGCCTCGTTCGCGGCGATCGCGGCGTCGGTCACCTCATGGGCGCCCATCGCCTCGAACAGCACCGCCTCGGCCATCTCGCGCAGCCCGGCATCGGGGCGGGAGGAGGCGAGGTCCACCAGGACGTAGTGGTCCGCGCGGCTCTCCAGCGGCAGGCTCACGCCCTCGATGTGCTTCACGGCAAAGTCCACGCCGGTGCCGGACATGTATTCGAAGGCGCGCACCGCGGTCTCGTCGCGCTCGCGGAAGCGGCGGAACAGTGCCAGCGCGGCCTCCTCGTCCGCCACCGCGCAGAACGCGACCGCGGTGTCGCGCGGGCGGGGGAACAGGCGCAGCACGGCGGCGGTCACGATGCCGAGCGTGCCCTCGGCACCCACGAACAGATGTCGCAGCGCATAGCCGGTGTTGTCCTTGCGCAGACGGCGCAGCCCGTTCCAGATGCTGCCATTCGGCAGCACCACCTCGAGCCCCAGCATCAGCTCGCGTGCGTTGCCGTAGCGGACGGTGGTGTTGCCGCCGGCATTGGTCGAGAGCACGCCGCCGATGGTCGCGGTGCCCTCCGCGCCGAGGCTGAGCGGGAACAGGCAACCCGCGGCGGCGGCGGCGTCCTGTGCCGCCTTCAGCACCAGGCCGGCCTCGGCGGTCATCGTCATGTCGGCGACATCGAGGTCGCGCACGCGGTTCATGCGCGTGAGGGAGAGCACCAGATGGCTGCCGCTCTCATCCGGCACGGCGCCGCCGACCATGGAGGTGTTGCCGCCCTGCGGCACCAGACGCGTGCCGGTCTCGGCACACAGCTTCACCACGGCGGCGACTTCCTCCGTGGAGGCCGGGCGGGCGACGGCCGGGCTGGCGCCCTGGTAGAGGGCGCGCCAATCCGCCAGATGCGGGGCGATATCGGCCGGCTCGGTCAGCAGGCCGCGCGGGCCGAGGATGGCAGACAGCCGGTCGAGCAGGCCGGCGGGGACGGGGAGGTCGGGCATGACCTTCCCCTCTTATACCGGCTGGCCGGACTCTGCACCCGTGCGGGGCTACCCGCCCAGCGCCCGCTTCAGCTTGCGCACCGCGCTGCCCGGCGTGCTCACCACCGGCCGCCCGGTCGCCGCGGCGACCAGCGGCGCCGCGCGCGCCAGGCTGAACTGGCCGAGCAGCACCACATCGCAGCCCTTCAGTGCGGCGGAGGCCTCCGCCGCCAGCCGATCATGCGCCTCGACATCGCCGGAATCGAGCGCGGCGAGCGCGCCTTCGGCGAGGCACGGCACCACCTCCACGCCCGGCGGGAACTCGGGCGGCATCGAGGCCAGCGTGCCGGGGAAGGTCGCCAGCAGGCCGATGCGGCGGCCCATCCCGACCGCCTCCTCGATCGCCGCCTCGTTCGGCTTGAGCACGGGCAGCGGCGCCAGCTCGCGCGCGCAGCTCTCGATGCAGGGGCCGAAGGCGGAGCAGGAGAACAGAATCCCCTTCGCCCCCGTGCCGGCGGCGTAGCGCGCCAGGGTCAGGAAGCGCTGCGTCATCGCCGTTGTCAGTCTGCCGTCCTGCGCGAGGTCGGCGGAGAGGCTGTCATCCAGCAGGTTCATCAGCCGCGCCTCGGGCCAGTGCTCCCGGAAGGCGGCCTCGATCGGCGGCGGCGAATGGCGCAGCGCATGGATCAGCGCGATCCGCATGTTATCTGCCCTCAGAGGCCGGGCGCGGGCTCCGCCCGCTTGGCTTCGTCGTGCCGAGGGCACGCCTGCGGCGTGACGCACTCGCCGCGGCGGCCAGCCGGCGGCCGGACTCCCCGTTGTCTCGCACGCTCACGGCCCCACGCAGCGCTTCAGCGGGGAGGGGAACTCGTCGCAGTCGGGGAAGACGATCTCGTCCGGCCCGCGCCGTTCCACCCGCAGCGCGTTCGGCCCGCCCGGGCAGCCGAAGCCGATATCGGGCGGCAGCCGCGCGCCGAAGGGCGTGGCCTGCGGCGCCGCGGGCACGAAGCGGAATTCCAGCGCCTCCGGCCCGGCCGTGACCGTCTCGACCAGGCGCTGACGATAGACCACGTCGAGCGCGGAGGCGCGCAGCACCACGTCGCGGGTGAAGATCACCGTCGGCTGGCCGAGGCAGCGCGCCCCGGTGGTCTCGCCGGCCGGGAAGATGCCGCCCGTCCAGGAGCCGAACACCCAGGCATGCGGCGGCTCGGCGCGCTGCTGCGCCTCCAAGCTGCCGCCAAGCGCCAGCACCATCGCCACCGCCAGCATCCATCGTCGCATGCCGTGCCCCTCATGGTCCGGGGGGCATCCTAGCTGCCCCGGCCGGGATCGCCTATCGGCCGGGGGTCACGCCCGCGCGGGCGCCACGGCTGGCGGCGCGGGATCCTTCACCGGCATGTGGATCAACGCCGCGAAGGCGGCACCGAGGATCCCGATGGTCCACATCAGGTCATAGGAGCCGGTGCGGTCCAGGATCAGCCCGCCGAGCCAGGCGCCGGTGAAGCCACCGATCTGGTGGCCGAGGAAGACAAGGCCGAACAGCGTCGCCAGCCAGCGCGTGCCGAAGTTGCGCGCCACCAGCGCCACCGTCGGCGGCACGGTGGACAGCCAGAGCAACCCCATCAGCGCCGAGAAGACCAGCACCGTCTCGGTCGTCTTCGGCACCGCCATGAAGCCGGCCATCAGCACGCCGCGCGCGGCGTAGATGGCCACCAGCAACTCCCGGCGCCGCCAGCGCTGGGAGAGTTCGCCGGCGGCCAGCGAACCGGCCACGTTGAACAGCCCGATCAGGGAAATCGCCCCCGCGCCGACCGCCACCGGCAGCCCGCAGGAATGCACGAACCCCGGCAGGTGGACCGTCAGGAAGGAGACATGCAGGCCGCAGACGAAGAAGCCGAAGAACAGGAACCAGAAGGTCGGCGTGCGGAAGGCGCGCGAAAGCGCCTGCCCGGCGGTCTCCTCCGTGGCGGCAGCCGCCTTCGGCGCCGGCCGGTCCTTGAGCGGCAGGGCGAGCGGGATCATCAGCAGCGCCACCGCGGCCATCGCGATCAGCGTCCATTCCCAGCCCAGGCCCGCGATGCCGAAGCCGGCCAGCGGCACCACCAGGAACTGCCCGAAGGAGGAACCGGCCGTGCCCAGCCCGACCGCGCGCCCGCGGCTTTCCGCCGGCAGCAGGCGGGTCAACGAGGCGATGATCACCGGCATCCCGGCCGCCGAGACGGCGACCCCCATCACCACGCCGCCGAAGAAGGTGAACAGCGCCAGGTCGGGCGCCAGCGCCATCCCAAGGATGCCGACCGTATAGAGCGCGGCACCCCCCATCACCACGGCGCGCCCGCCGATCCGGTCCGCGATCTGCCCGCAGATCGGCTGGAACAGGCCGTTCAGAAGCACCGAAAGCGCGATGGCGAAGGCGAAGCCGGAAGCGCTCCAGGCATGCGCTTCGGTCATCGGCGCAAGGAACAGCCCGAAGGATTGGCGCAGCCCCGTGGCCAGCGCCGCGCCCAGCACCGCGCAGAAGATCAGCAGCCCCGCGGCAACCGGGGTGGACCGGTCGGTCATGGCAGGCTCCGAGTGTTTCGGTCGGAAACCTTGCACCGCAGCAATCACGGCTCAACCGCCGACATGCTCGTGCGGCGCATTGCTGCCCCGCGCCGATGCGCGCCCACTCAGCCCGCCTTGCGGATCGCCAGGCCGAAGGAGGTGGAGACCATGTTGCCGTTGCGCTGGCGCAGCCCGGGCACGCCGCCCGCCTCCCCCCGCACCTGCTCATCCGCCCGGTCGCTGCCCGGATGGGTGTTGAGCGGCAGCAGCCGGTGGCCGGACTGCATCAGGCGCTCGGCCAGTGCCTCGATGTCGCGCCGGCGCAGCAGCGTCGCCTGCTTCGTCTCCAGCGTCGGGCGGTCGGAGGCGAGATTGAACGCGAAGGTGTGCAGCGCCAGCCCGCCGGGCTTGAGCGGCGCCAGGCTCGCCTCGAAGAAGGCGAGCGTCGCCTCGATGGTGCGGAGCCGGGTGGTGACGCCGCTGGACCAGCAGAAGTCGAACTCGCCGGGGGGCAGGTTGGCCAGCTGGTCGAGCTCCAGCCCGGCAAAGCCTACCAGCCGGTCGAACTCCTCCATATGGACGACCTCGGGGTAGAACAGCCAGCTCCGGCGGGTCTCGGCGGCTTCCTGGTCGGCGACCTCGTCGCTGGTGGCCAGCACCTCCACCCCGCGGGATGCAACCAGCGCCGCCAGGCGCTCGCGCCCCACCTGCAGCCCGAGGCCGCGCCGGCCCGGGGCGATAAGCCCCTCCGTCGCCAGCACCGAGACGATCCAGGCCTGCTCCCATCGTGGCCGGCCGCGGCCTTCCGGGAAGCCCATGGCCTGCGTGATCTCGACATAGGCAGGATCGTCGAATTGCGAGGCGGTGCAGAGCTGGCAGACCGGCTGTTCCAGGTCGGGCGGCGCGAAGCGCCACTCCAGCCCCTCCACGGCCGGCGGGCGCAACAGGAACAGCGGCATGCGCCAGGCCGGGAAGCCGGTGAGCACGGAGTCGAAGAAGTCGTGGAACTCCGGGGTGCGGGTGAAGGCACGGCGCAGCGCGTTCAGGTCGGGCTGGCTGCGGTACTGGGCGAATTCCTGCGCGTCGCGCGGCTCGCGCCCGGCCAGCAGGCGGAAGGCCCAGGCCACCGCCTCGTCCGGCAGGCCGCGGCGCGCCGCCTCGGCAGCCGCGCGTGCCGGCCGTTCCTCCTCGTCTTGCCCGTCGTTCTGCATGCCGGGCGTTCCATCACAGCCGCGGAGGGGGGGCAAGCCCGGCTCAGCTCAGCACGCTCCGGCCCTGCGGCCAGGGCGGCAGCGCGAAATGCGCGGCGAGGCTGGCGGCGACATCGCAGAACCCCTCCCGCGTGCCGAGCGCATCGGCGCGGCCGCGATGCAGCACCAGCAGCGGCACCTCCTCGCGCGTATGGTCGGTGCCGGGGTGGGTGGGGTCGCAGCCATGGTCGGCGGTGAGGATCACCAGATCCTCCCGCGCGACCTGCGGCAGGAACCCGCCGAGCCAAGCATCGAAGGCGGCGAGTGCGGCGGCGAAGCCGGCGACGTCGCGCCGATGGCCGAAGACGGTGTCGAAATCCACCAGATTGGCGAAGACGAGGCCGTCGCGCAGCTCCTGCCAGGCCTCCGCGATGCGCAGCATGCCCTCCGCATTGTCGGCGGTCGGCCGGGACTCGGCGATGCCGCGCCCGGCGAAGAGGTCGGCGACCTTGCCGATGGAGATGACGGGCAGACCGGCCGCCACGATCGCCTCCAGCACGCTCGGCGGCGGCGCCATCGCGTAGTCGTGCCGTCGCGGCGTGCGGGCGAAAGCGCCTGGCCTGCCCGTGAAGGGGCGCGCGATGACGCGGCCGATGCGCCACGCATCCGCATGGCGTCGCGCCACCTCGCAGATCGCGTGCAGGCGCGGCAGCTCGATCACCGCCTCATGCGCCGCGATCTGCAGCACCGAATCGGCCGAGGTGTAGAGGATCGGCCGGCCGCTGCGCATGTGCTCGGCGCCCAGCTCCTCGATGATCGCGGTGCCGCTGGCGGCGACATTGCCGAGGAAGCGCGCGCCCGCCTCCGCCTCGACGACCCGCACCAGTGCATCCGGGAAGCTGGGGAAGACAGCGAAGGGCGTGTCGAGCACGATGCCGGCGAGCTCCCAATGCCCGGTGGTGCTGTCCTTGCCGGCCGAGCGCGGCCGCATGCGCCCATGCGCGGCACCTGGCACCGGCGCATCCGCCCGCCCGAGCAGCCGGTGCAGGCCGAGCGCGGCGAGGCAGGGCAGGGCGACGCCGGTGGCATCCAGCACATGCCCGAGCGTATCGGCCCCCGCATCACCGTAGCGCCCGGCATCGGGCGCGGCGCCGATCCCGGCACCATCCAGCACGATCAGCAGGGCGCGCGGCATGGCCTGGCTAGGCGCGCGCCGCGCCCTGCAGCGCGCGGAAGGGCAGCACGGACGCCTCGCCCTCCTCCGGCCCGTCGCCGAGCAGCGCCGCCGCCTCGCGCCAGCCATGCAGGGTGCCGACATCCACGTAGCGCGTGCCGTCGCGCAGGCCGAAGGCCTCGCCGCCGCCCGCGATCCAGGCATTGACCAGCGTGCCGATGTACTCGTCGCCACGCCCCGGCTGCCGCCAAAGCGCATGCAATTCATGCAGCACCCGGCCGGGCATGCGGAACGCGCCCCACACCCAGCGGGAGCGCGCGCCCTGCCGCTTCACCTCGATCTCCTCGATGCGTCCGGTGTCGTCGGTCACCACCGCATCGAACAGCTCCGGCCGCGCCACCGGAAAGAGCAGGAAGGAGAGGCGCCCTGGCGGCAGTCGCGCCAGCCCGTCGCGCGGGAACCAGATCGTATCCGGCAGGCCGATGACGACCTCCTCCTCGGGTGCGATGAAGGGCGCGGCGCAGAAGATCGCATCGCACAGCCCGGCCGGCTCCGCCTGCACCGCATAGGCAATGCGCGCATCGCCGATGCACGCGCCATAGTAGTTCACGATATCGCTCTTGCCTGGCGAGATGACGATGCACAGCCGGTCCACGCCGGCCGCCAGCATGCGCTCGATCAGGTGCTCGCTGACGGCGCGCGGGCGCTCCACGCCGCCGTCGAGCCGGCTGCCTACCGGCAGCAATTCCTTCGAGAAGGCAAGCGGCTGGATGCGGCTGCCGAGCCCGGCGGCCGGGATGATACCCCACATCGGCTCAGCTCCCCATCGCCGGCACGGCTACGCGCGCCGCTTCAAGTGCCGCGAGCAGCTGCGCGGCGCGATGCGCGCCGGTGTGCTCCGCCAGCGTGCGGTCACGCGCGCGGCGGGCGATGCGAAGCCGCTCCGCCTCCTCCATGTCGAGCGCGGCGAGCGCCTCCTCGGTATCGCGCGCGACGACGATCTCCTCGCCCGGCCGGTAGAAGGCGTCGAGCCCGTCCCAGGCGTCGGTCAGCACCGGCGTGCCGCAGGCAGCCGCCTCGAACAGCCGGCCGGAGGGGCACCAGCCGAGCGCGGCCATGTCGCGCCGCGTGACGTTCAGCGCGAGCCGCGCGGAGGAGAAGAAGGCGGGATGCTCCGCCGGCGGCATGTGGCGGACGAAGTGGATGTTCGCGGTCCATGGGAAGTCGCGCGGATACTGCGCACCGCCGATCACGAAACGCTGCGCGGGGCGGCGCCGTGCCGGCTCCACGAGCAGGCGGTCGAGCACCGCTTGGCGATCGGCGGCGAAGGTGCCGAGATAGGAGAGGTCGGCCGCATAGGTCGCGATGGGCGGCGCCGGGTGGTGCGCCTGCGGATCCACGCTGCCGTAGAGCGCCGCGACGCGCGTGGCACCCAGTTCCTGCCGCAGCCGGTCCAGCGCGGCGCCGCCGGTGTAGCTCAGCACAAGGTCGAACCCGGCGAGGCCCGAGGCGGGAAGATAGGCCGGCCGCTCGCCGGCCGCGAGGCGCGCCAGCGTCACCGGCGTGTCGAGATCGTAGAACACCCGGATCGGGCGCGCCGCCTGCATCATCAGCGCCGCCGCGGCGGGGCCATCGGCGCAATAGGACGTGACGATCGCCGCGTCCGCATCGCGCAGGTCGTGTGCGGCGCGCGTGCGCACCTCCGCCCAGTCGCCGTGCATCACGACCTCGAGGCCAGGAATGGAGAGCGGGTCGCGTGCCTCCGCGTACCAGGGCTGGTCGCGCTCATAGAACACAATGCGATGGCCGGCGCCGCCCAGCGCCTTGCACAGCGCACGCCACAGCGTCGCGTGCCCGTTCCCCCATGCGGAGGTGATGGACAGGCCGAAGACGACGAGCTTCATCCGTTCCCTCGCGGCGCGCTGCCCGCACGCAACGCGCAGCTACTCGCAATCGTTCGGCCGGCGCCCCGACGATTCCCCGGCTCGCAGCCGCGCGACCAGCAGCGCGAGTACCGCCGCCTCCTCCGCCGGCAGGCCGGCGAGCTCGTCGCGCAGTTCCGCCTCCGCCAGCTGCTCGATCTCCTCCAGCAGGGAGCCCTCGAGGTAGAGGTCCAGCACGGCCGGGTGGACGTAGCATTTGCGGCAGATCGTCGGTGTGTTCCCGAGCCGCGCCGCCACCCGCTCGATCGCCGCGCGGATGTTGCGCTTCGCCGCCGCCTGGCTGTCCACGCGCTCGAACTCGCGCAGCGCCAGCGCGGCCAGGACGGTGCCGGCCCAGGTGCGGAAATCCTTGGCGGTGATGTCGCGCCCGCCGATCTCGCGCAGGTAGTCGTTGACGTCGGCGGAGGTCACGTCGCGCGTCTGGTCGGCTTCGTCCACGTACTGGAACAGCTCCTGCCCCGGCAGATCCTGGCAGGCCCGTACGATGCGCGCGATCCTCCGGTCCCGGATGCCGAGCTGCCAGACACGGCCGCTCTTGCCCTTGAAGCGGAAGCGCAGGGCGTCGCCCGCGACCGCGACGTGGCGATCCTGCAGCGTGGTCAGGCCGTAGCTGCTGTTCTGCCGCGCGTAGTCGTCATTGCCGACGCGGATCAGCGTCGCCTCCAGCAGATGGACCACGGTGGCCAGCACTTTCTCGCGCGGCAGGCCCGGGCGGCGCATATCCTCGGCGATGCGCTCTCGGATGCCGGGCAGGGCGCGCGCGAACTCCACCAGGTGTCCGTATTTCGCGGCGTCGCGCATCTCGCGCCAACGCGGGTGATAGCGGTACTGCTTGCGCCCGCGCTCGTCGCGACCGGTGGCCTGGATGTGTCCCTCGCGATGCGGGCAGATCCACACCTCGGTCCAGGCCGGCGGGATGGCAAGCGAACGGATGCGCTTGAGCGTCGCCTGGTCCCGCACCGCCCGGCCGGCCGGCGCGCGATAGCTGAAGCCCTTGCCGGCGCGCCTACGCGTGATGCCGGGCTCTTCGTCGGAGACGTAGCGCAGCCCTGCCTCCGCCGCCGCGTCGCGCGGATCAACGACCGGCGTCGCGTCGTCGTCGAAGGGCATGTGGCGGGAACCCGGGTCGTGCGTTGCGGTTCCGTGGGCGCGAACCGGCATGGGCGCTGCGGGTTCTGTCCGATCAGCCGAAGGGAGACCGAAGATGGCCGAGACGACGACCAACCACGATACGATCCGCAAATGGGCCGAATCGAAGGGCGGCAAGCCCGCCGCCGTGGACCGCACGCACAAGGGCGGCGACACCGGCATCGTCCGGATCATGTTCCCCGACCGGAAGCAGTCGGAGCATGATGCGCTGGTCGAGATCTCCTGGGAGGAATTCTTCCGCCAGTTCGAGGAATCCAACCTGGCGCTGCTCTACGAGCCGGACAGCATGTTCAACAAGATCGTCGGCCGCGACACCGCCGATAAACGCGCCCATGGTGAGCACGGCGCGCATCGATAGGTGCCGCAGCGATTCACGACTCCGGTGCTCGCTACGTTGCTCCGGCGATCGCTGCGGTCGCCGATCACGCGTAGCGGCGCACCATCTCGCCGCAGAATTCGCCGAACTCCGCCGGATCGTCAGGCGGGCTGGTATGGTGCCGGCCCGGCCCCTTGTGTTCCGGCGTAAAGCAGAAGGTCACCGTCACCTCGAAGTCGCGAAGCGCCTCCATCTGCCGGTCGAACCAGGCGAGCGCATTCGGCCGGTAGCGGTCGGCCCAGGACAGGCCGGTGCGCAGGTGCCGTACGCCGAGCCGCTTCATCAGCGCCACGGATTGCTCCAGCCGGTGATCCTCGAAGTGGAACCACTGGCAGAGGCCAAGCGCCGGGGCATGCCGCTCGAACTCCGCGAAGGAGGGCTTGAGCCCGCCATCCTCCCGCACCAGGCCCATGTAGAAGTGGCGGTAGTAGGAGCTGCCCTCGGCCTCCCTGTGGCGGGTCGTCGCCTCCCAGTCGCGCGGCAGGTCGTGCAGGCTGTACCAGTGGATGCGCGGCGCGCGGTCCTTCAGTAGCTCCGCGGTGCGCGCGAGGCCCCATGCCTGCACCTCCTCCGCGCCGAAGGAAGAGACGCCGACCTCGCTCACCCAGATCGGCTTGTCCGTCACCGCGCGGATCTCATCGAGCTTCGCCGGCCATTCGTGGATCTGCCAGAGGTTCCAGTCGAGCGGGAAGCCATGCACGGCCACCGCCTCCACCTGCTCCAGCACGCCCTGCGTCTCCATGTTGCGGAGAAAGCCAGGGTCTATCGGCGACATGCCGCCGAGCACGCGCGGCAGCGTCGGATGCGCCGCGCGGATCGCCTGTCCGGCCGCGATCGCGGTGGCGGCGAAGCGGCTCCAGCCGGGATCGAGCTCCTGGTCCCAGTGGGACTTGTTGTTCGGCTCGTTCCAGATCATCGCCGCTTCGATCATGCGCGCATCCCCTTCGCCGGATAGACCGCGCCGGCACCTTCGGGCGTCTCCGCACGTCGGCAGACATAGACCTCGGCCTCCGGATGGTCGGTGATGGCGAAGCCAGCGGCGCGGAGCATCGCTTCCGCGCAGGCGCGGTTCGGCACCCACCAGTTGGTCTGGTCATGCGCGTAGCGGTGCTCGACGAAATGCAGCTTCGGCCAGCCGGGATCGTCGAAGGGCGCGGTATCCGAGAACTCGTAGTCCCCGCTGACCGGCGCCACCTCCGCCGCACCGCGCTGCATGGACTGGAACACCAGCATGTCCCCGACGACATGCTCACGGATGAGGTCGAGCGCCAGCAGAGGATGGCGCAGGTGGTACAGCACGCCCATGAACAGCACCACGTCGAAGCGCTCGCCGAGCGCGGCGATGTCGTACACGGACAGGTGGCGGAACTCGATCTCCTGCCCGCTGACCTCGGCTGCGAAGCGCGCCTGGGCGAGGTAGGCTTCGTCGCTGTCCACGCCCAGCACGCGCGCCGCGCCACGGCGCTTCATCTCGATGCTGTAGAAGCCGCCATTGCAACCGATGTCGAGCACGCTCTTTCCGCTGAGGTCGGCCGGCAGCGCATGCGCGAAGCCGCGCCACTTGATCGCGGGATAATCGCCGAGGAAGTGGTCGGGCGCGGTGCGCACGCCGCCGAGCTCGATGTTGTGGAACCACGGCCCGAGCGCCGCGACGCGGCGGCGGATCTCCTCGGGGTCGGGCATACCGTCCATACTCAGGAATCTCCCGCCGGCGTTTCGTTCACCAGGCGAACCCGCCCGCCGCCCGGCCAAAGCTCCACCGCGCTCAGCGAGGCGCCGCCGACCTCAACCCGCCAATGCGCGTCGAGTGTCGCGCCGAGATGCGCCAGCAGCACGGCCTTGATCACGTCGGCGTGGCTGACGGCGAGGATGACGGCATCGGGGTGGCGCGCGGGCAGGCCACCCGTCCAGCGCAGCACGCGCGACAGCGCCGCATGCATCGCCTCGCCCTCCGGCGGGGACGCGGTGGCGCGCTGCTCGTTCCAGCTCCGCCAGGCCGGGTCGTCCTCAAGCGTGGCGAAGGCGCGGCCGGTCCAGGCGCCGAACTCGATCTCGTCGAGCGCCGGCTCCGTAATCACCGGAAGGCCCAGCGCCTCGCCCAGCAGCTGGGCGGTCTCCAGAGCGCGCCGGCGCGGGCTCGCATGCAGTGCGACGGGCCGTTCCCGCCGCAGCCGTCGCGCAAGCCCTGCCGCCTGTGCGCGGCCTTCCGCGGAGAGGCCCGCGGCGTCGCTGCGGCCGCTCAGCACCTGGCCGAACTCCGCATGCGCCGCGTGCCGCGCGAGCAGCAGCGTGGTGGGCATCAGGCCGGGCCGGCGACGAAGCGCAGCGTTGCGGCCTGCGCCTCGTGGTCGTCCATCTGCTCCGGCGGCGACTTCATGAACCAGGCCGAGGGAGCAGCCAGCGCGCCGCCGATGCCGCGGTCGAGTGCCAGCTTCGCGCAGCGCACCGCATCGATCACGATGCCGGCGGAATTCGGGCTGTCCCAGACCTCAAGCTTCACCTCGATATTCAGCGGCACGTCGCCGAAGGTGGTCCCCTCCAGTCGGATGTACGCCCATTTGCGGTCCTCGAGCCACGGCACGAAGTCGCTCGGCCCGACATGCACATTCGCCTCCGCCGGCACCGTGTCCATCTGGCTGGTCACCGCGCGCGTCTTGGAGATCTTCTTCGAGGCGAGCCGGTCGCGCTCCAGCATGTTGAGAAAATCGGTGTTGCCGCCGAAGTTCAGCTGGTAGGTGCGGTCCAGCCGCACGCCGCGCTGGCGGAACAGCGTGGCCAGCGCGCGGTGCAGGATGGTGGCGCCAAGCTGGCTCTTGATGTCGTCGCCGATCACCGGCAGGCCGCGCTCGGCGAAGCGCGCGGCCCAGGCCGGGTCCGAGGCGATGAAGGCCGGGATACAGTTCACGAAGGCGCAGCCCGCGGCCAATGCGGCCTCGGCGTAGAATTCCGTCGCCCGCTGCGCGCCGACCGGCAACCAGGAGACCAGCACCTCCGTCCGCGACCGGCGCAGCGCCTCCGCGACATCGGCGACAGGCGCGTCTGCCTCCGCGACCTCGCCGACGAGGTAGCGGCCAAGCCCATCCAGCGTCGGTCCGCGCCGCACGGTAACGCCGATGTCCGGCACCTCAGCGAAGATTCGCGTGTTGTTCGGCGCGGCGAGGATCGCCCGCGCGACGTCCTCGCCCACCTTGCCCACGGCGACGTCGAAGGCCGAGGCTATCACGATGTCGGAGACCGCATAGCCGCCGAGTTCCGGATTGGGCAGTCCGGGCAGCGGCGTGCGCGCATCGCGGTAGCGCACCAACCCCTGTACGAAGGAGGAGGCGCAATTGCCGAGCCCGACGATGCCGACCCTTAGTGATCCACTGGCCAAGCGCATCCCTCCCGCTGCCGCAACGCCTTGTGCTGCCGCGGCGAAACCCGTTGCGCAGGCAAGCGTTCCGCCGCGAACGGGACGCGTCGCGAATGACACCCGATTGTGACACCCCGCCGGAACGCACCGCTGTCGCAGCGTTGCGTTCCGTCCCCGGTCGCGGAGGCGCCTGCCCCCGCACCGCCAAGCGCAGCGGAGAGAGATTTGGCCGACAGGATCCTGATCACCGGGGGCGCGGGCTTCATCGGACGGCACCTCGCGCGGCTGCTGTTGCGGCGCGGGAATCACGTGCGCGTGCTCGACAGCCTGATCCCGCAGGTGCACGGCGAATCCGACCGCCCGCGCGACCTGCCGGCGGAGGCGGAACTGCTGATCGGCGACGTGCGCGACGAGGCGATGATGCGGCGCGCGCTGGCCGGCGTGGACAAGGTGGTGCACCTCGCTGCCGAGGTTGGCGTCGGCCAGAGCATGTATGCGGTGGACCGCTACGTCTCGGTCAACGATCATGGCACCGCCGTGCTGTTCCAGGCGCTGATCGAGCAGCCGGTCGCGCGCGTGGTTGTCGCCTCCTCGATGAGCATCTATGGCGAGGGCCTCTACCGAGATGCCGCCGGCGCGCTGCATGAGGAGGTGGTTCGCAAGCCGCGCGGCCCAGGCGAGCCATGGGATCCGCTCGATGCGCAGAGCCGGCCGCTGATCCCGGTGCCGACGCCGGAGGGCAAGCGCCCGGCCCTCGCCTCGGTCTATGCGATCACGAAGTACACGCAGGAGCGGCTGACGCTGACGCTGGCGCCGGCCTATGGCATGCAGGGCGTCGCGCTCAGGCTGTGGAACGCCTACGGGCCGGGCCAGGCGCTCTCCAACCCCTATACCGGCGTGCTGGCGATCTTCGCCGCGCGCCTGCACAATGGCCAGCCGCCGGTCATCTTCGAGGATGGCCGGCAACTGCGCGACTTCGTCCACGTCGCGGACGTCGCCGAGGCCTTCGCGCTCGCCCTCGACCATCCCGCGGCAGCGGGAGGCGTGTTCAACATCGGCAGCGGCGAGCGGCGCAGCGTTGCCGAGGTCGCCGCGCTGCTCGCGCAGGCGATGGGCCGCCGCATCGCGCCGGAGATTGCCGGCAAGGCGCGCGCCGGCGACATCCGCCATTGCGTGCCGGACCTCACCCTGGCGCGGACGCGACTTGGCTACGCCGCGCGGCGTGACTTCCGCGAAGGGCTTGCGGAACTGGCCGAATGGGTCGCACGGCAGCAGGCGGAGGACCGCGTGGCCGAGGCGCGGCGCGAGCTCGAGGCTCGGGGGCTGGTGGCGTGACGGGGCGCGTTCTCGTCACCGGCGGCGCCGGCTTCATCGGCGCCAACCTCGCCGACCGGCTGGCCGCTTCGGGGCACGACGTGCTTGTCTACGACGCGCTGCGCCGCCCCGGGGTGGAGCGCAACCTCGCCTGGCTGCAGCGCCGGCATCCGCGCCGCATCGCATCCGTCACCGCCGACATCCGCGACGCCACCGCGCTGGAGGCGGCGGTGCAGGACACCGAGGCGGTGTTCCACCTCGCCGCGCAGGTCGCGGTGACGACGAGCATCGAGGACCCGGCCGAGGATTTCGGCGTCAATCTGCAGGGCACCTTCCTGCTGCTCGACCTGCTGCGCCGGCGCCGTGGCGGGCCCTGTCCGCTGCTCTTCGCCAGCACCAACAAGGTCTATGGCGACCTCGCCGACATCCCGCTGGAGGTCCGCAACGACGCCTGGCTGCCGCGCGAGACGGATCTGCGCGCGACAGGCATCGACGAGGACCGCGCTCTCGAATTCCATACGCCCTATGGCTGCTCCAAGGGCGCGGCCGACCAGTATGTGCTGGACTTCGCGCGCACCTACGGCCTGCCCGCCGCCGTGTTGCGCATGAGCTGCATCTATGGCCCACGCCAGATGGGCACCGAGGACCAGGGCTGGGTGGCGCATTTCCTGATCCGCGCACTCCAGGGCGAGCCGATCACGATCTACGGCGACGGCATGCAGGTGCGCGACATCCTGCACGTCGACGATGCGGTGGCCGCGTGGCTTGCGGCATGGCAGCGGATCCGAGCGGTCTCCGGGCGCGCCTTCAACCTCGGCGGTGGGCCGGCCAATGCGGTGAGCCTCATGCAGGTGCTGCATGCGATCGGCGACATCACCGGCCGGCGCGTGGCGGTGTCGCATGGCCCGGTGCGCGCCGGCGACCAGCGCTGGTTCGTCGCCGATGCGCGCCGCGCGCGCGCCTCGCTCGGCCTGGCCGACCCGGTTCCGTGGCGACTCGGCTTGCGCCAGCTCACCGACTGGCTCCGCGAGGAGCGGGGGCTCGGCGCACAGCCCAGCATGGCGATGGAGGTGCTGCGTTGAGGGTCGCGCTCGTCAATCCGCCCTGGGACTACGCCGGCAGCATCTATTTCGGCTGCCGCGAGCCGCATCTGCCGCTGGAACTCGGCTATGCGAAGGCGCTGCTGGAGCGCGCGGGGCACCAGGTGCTGATGCTCGACGCGCATCTCTGCGCGCTGTCGCAGCGGGAGACGGCGGAGCGTGTCGCCGCCTTCGCACCGGCGATGACGGTGGTGACCACCGCGCCGACCTACCTGTTCTGGCGCTGTGCGCCGCCCGAGCTGCGCGTGCCGCGCGCCTTCCTCGACGCGCTGGGCGGTCGCGGCGGCCGCACCGTCGCCGTCGGCCCGCATGGATCCGCCACGCCGGAGGCGGCGCTGCGCAAGCTCGGCTGCGACATCGTGGTGCGCGGCGAGTGCGAGGAGGTGGTGGCGGCGCTCGCCGGTGCCGGCGATCCTTCGCGCCTCCCCGGCCTCGCCGCCCGCGAGGGGGCCGCGATCCGCGTCACCGGTGCGCCCGCGGCGGCGCGCTTCATCGACCTGCCGGCGCTGCACTGGCCCGACGCCTGGATCGCGCGCCACACGCACCATCACCATCGCTTCGAGGCACCGCCCGATGGGCCGGGCGCCGAGGTGGAGGCGTCGCGCGGCTGCCCCTATCACTGCAGCTTCTGCGCCAAGATCGACTTCCGCGACGCTTATCGCCGGCGCGACCTGGCCCCGCTGCTGGAGGAGATCGACGCGCTGCGCGCCCAGGGCGTGACCTATCTCTACTTCATCGACGAGATATTCCTGCCCAACCGCGCGCTGCTGACGGCGATGGTCGGCCGCGGGCTGAAGTTCGGCGTGCAGACCCGCATAGACCTGTGGAAGCCGGAGATGCTGGAGCTGCTCGGCCGCGCCGGCTGCGTCTCCATCGAGGCGGGGGTGGAGAGCCTGACGCCCGAGGGCCGCGCCGCGCTCGACAAGGACTGCCGGCTGGACACCGATGCACTGGCCGAGCGCCTGGTGCATGCGCGCCGTTTCGTCCCCTTCGTGCAGGCCAACCTGATCCGCGTGGCAGGCGACGATGCCGGGATGGTCGCCGACTGGCGGCGGAAGCTGGAGCGTGGCGGCGTCTGGGCGAACGATCCGGTGCCGCTTTATCCCTATCCCTCCTCGCCGGACTACCGGCGCCTCTGGGGAGAGCCGGACGAGCAGGCGTGGGAGCGTGCGCATACCCACTACCTCGCGCAGTTCAATGCCTTCAGCGACATCCAGGAGGAACGCCCGCTGCCATTGCCGGTGCTGGAGGCTGCGTGCGCCGGGTAAGCGCCGCACCACGCCACCTGCTGATGACCGCGGATGCGGTGGGTGGTGTCTGGACGCATGCGCTTGAACTGGCCGCCGCGCTGGCGCCGCTCGGGGTGCGCACGACGCTCGCGGTGCTCGGGCCGGGGCTGGATGCGGCACGGCGCGCGCGGGCTGCGCAGGTGCCGGGTCTCGAACTGGTGGACACTGGCTTGCCGCTCGACTGGTTGGCGGGAACGGAAGCGGAGGTGATCCAGGCGGGAGAGGCGATCGCCTCGCTCGCGCGGTGCAGCGGCGCGGAGCTGCTGCAACTCAACAGCCCGGCGCTCGCCGCCGCAGCGGATTTCCCGGTGCCGCTGGTCGGTGTCTGCCATTCCTGCCTCGCGACGTGGTGGCAGACGATGCGCGGAGGGCCGATGCCATCGGACTTCGCATGGCGCGTCGGGCTGCTCGCGCGCGGCTATATGCGCTGCGACGCGCTCGTCGCGCCGAGCGCCGCCTTCGCGGCGGCGACCGCGCGTGCCTACCGCCTGCAACGCGCGCCGGAGGTGGTGTGGAACGGGCGCCGTCCCGGTCGCGTGGCCACGGCGGCCGGTCGCTTCGCCTTCACGGCCGGACGGCTATGGGATGACGGCAAGGATCTCGGCACGCTGAATCGCGCGGCAGCGCAGCTGGACCTGCCGGTCTTCGCCGCAGGCTCCACGCGTGGCCCCAACGGCGCGGCGGTGGACCTGCGGCACCTGCGCCTGCTCGGCAGCCTCGACGATGCGGCGCTGGAGGGCTGGCTGGCCCGCGGCCCGGTCTTCGTCTCCACCGCGCGCTACGAGCCCTTCGGCTTGGCGGTGCTGGAGGCTGCGCAGGCCGGTTGCGCGCTGGTGCTGTCGGACATCCCGAGCTTCCGTGAGCTGTGGGACGGCGCCGCCTGCTTCGTCGAGCCTGGCGATGTCGGCGGCTTCGCGAAGGCGATCGCGACGCTGTCGCGTGATCAGGAACAAAGAAGGTCGCTGCGCGTTGCCGCCCTGCGCCGGTCACGACGCTACACCGCCACGGCGATGGCGCAGGGCATGGCTAGGATCCACGCGCGGCTGCAGGCCGCGCCGCGAGGGAGGAGCGTCGCCGCGTGAGGTTCGTCTGGTTCACCCACTCGCTGCGCTCCTGCTGGAACCACGGCAACGCGCATTTCCTGCGCGGCGTGCTGCGCGAGCTGCAGGCGCGCGACCACGACGTCCTGGCCTGCGAGCCGCGTGAGGGCTGGAGCCTTGCCAACCTGCTGCGCGACCACGGCGAGGCGGCGCTCGATCCCTTTCGCCGCAGCTTCCCGATGCTGCCCTGGCGCACTCACGCCGGCCCCACCGACATTGCACCGCTGGTGCAGGATGCGGATGTCGTCGTCGTGCACGAATGGAACGAGCCGTGGCTCGTCGCTGCGCTCGGTGCCATGCGCCGGCGCGGCGCGCGCTTCACGCTGCTGTTCCACGACACGCATCATCGTGCCGTCAGCGATCCGCAGGCGATCCGCGCCTTCGACCTGGACGGCTATGACGGCGTGCTCGCCTTCGGCGAGGCGCTGTCCGAGGTCTATCGCCGCTGGGGCTGGGGATCGCGCGTGGTCACCTGGCACGAGGCTGCCGACACAGCGCTGTTCCACCCACCCGCCGAGGAGCGCACGCGCGCCGGCCTGGTCTGGATCGGCAATTGGGGCGATGGCGAGCGGGCGGAGGAGTTGGATCGATTCCTGCTCCGCCCGGCGCGCGATGCAGGTCTGCCGCTCGACATCCACGGTGTGCGCTACCCCGAGCCGGCGCTGCACGCCCTGGCGGCGCAAGGCGCGCGTTATCGCGGCTGGCTGCCGAACAGCGAGGTTCCCGCCGTCTTCGCACGTCACCTCGCAACCGTGCATGTGCCGCGCCGCTTCTACGTGGAGCGGCTGCCCGGCATACCGACCATCCGCGTCTTCGAGGCACTGGCCTGCGGCATCCCGCTGGTCTCGGCACCATGGCGCGACACCGAGGGCCTGTTCCGTCCCGGCGAGGACTTCCTGCTCGCGCGCAGCGGCGAGGAGATGACGCAACACCTGCGTGCGCTCGCGGCCGATGCCGGGCTACGGGCGCAGCTTGCGGCGCGCGGCCTGACCGCCATCCGCGCCCGGCACAGCTGCGCGCATCGCGTGGACCAGCTTCTTGGCGTGCTCGCGCGGCTTCGGCCTTCGGCGGAACCACGAAAGGGTGTTGCGGCGGAGCAGCCGGCATGAGGATCGCATTCTACGGATCGAGCCTGCTTTCCGCTTGGTGGAACGGCGCGGCGACCTATTATCGTGGCATCATCCGCGAGCTCGCCCGCCACGGGCACCGCATCACCTTCTACGAACCCGACGCCTTCGACCGCCAGCAGCATCGCGACATCGCGGTGCCGGACTGGGCGGAGGTGCGCGTCTGGCCCGCCGACGAGGCCGGGCTGCGCGCCGTCGTCGCAGAGGCCGCGCGCGCCGATGTGGTGGTGAAGGCCAGCGGCGTCGGCGTGTTCGACGACGAACTGCTGGCCGGTGTGATGCAGGCTGCGCAGCCCGACGCGATCCGCATCTTCTGGGACGTGGACGCGCCGGCGACGCTCGCGGCGATGCGTGCGGATGCCGCGCACCCGCTGCGGCGCGCATTGGCGGCGCTCGATGTCGTGCTGACCTATGGCGGCGGCCCGCCGGTGGTGGAGGCGTATCGCGGCTTCGGCGCGCGAAGCTGCGTGCCCGTCTACAACGCGCTCGACCCCGAGACGCACCATCCCGTGTTACCGGATCCGCGCTACGCGGCGGATCTCAACTTCCTCGCCAACCGGCTGCCGGACCGCGAGGCGCGGGTGGAGGAGTTCTTCCTTCGCCCGGCCGCGCTGCTGCCGGCGCGCCGCTTCCTGCTCGGCGGCAATGGCTGGGACGACAAGCCGATGCCGGCGAACGTCACGCGGCTCGGTCATCTTGGTACCGCCGCGCACAACGCATTCAATGCCTCCGCACTCGCCGTGCTGAACGTCGCGCGCGACAGCATGGCTGAGGTCGGCTTCTCGCCTGCAACGCGCGTCTTCGAAGCGGCCGGCGCGGGCGCCTGCCTGATCACCGATGCCTGGACCGGCCTCGATCTGTTCCTGAAGGAAGGGGAGGAGGTGCTGGCGGCACGCGATGCCGCCGATGTCGCGGCGCATCTCGCCGCGCTGACGCCGCAGCGCGCGCGCGCGATCGGCCAGGCGGCGCGCGCACGGATCCTGGCGGAGCACAGCTACGCGCGGCGCGGCGCGCAGGTGCATGCATTGCTGCGCGACCTCGCCACCGGCATGCGCGAGGCGCGGGTCGCATGAGGCTGGTGGTCCTCGGCCTCAGCCTCTCTTCCGCCTGGGGCAACGGCCATGCCACGACCTGGCGCGCACTGCTGCGCGCCTTCGCCGCGCGCGGCCACGACGTGCTTTTCCTCGAGCGCGACCTGCCCTGGTACGCCGCGCATCGGGACCTGCCGGAGCCGGGCTTCTGCCGCTTCGCGCTTTACAACGATGTGGACGATCTCGCCGACTGGCGCCACGCGATTGCCGCGGCGGATGCGGTGATCGTCGGTTCCTTCGTGCTGGATGGCGTGGCGGTCGGGCGGCTGGTGCAGCGCCTGGCCTCCGGCGTAACCGCTTTCTACGACATCGACACGCCGGTGACGCTGGCGCGGCTGGAGCAGGGCCAGCACGATTATCTCTCGCCGGATCTGATCCCCGGCTACGACCTCTATCTCTCCTTCACCGGCGGCCCCACGCTCGATGTCCTGGAGCAGCGCTACGGCGCGCCGATGGCGCGGGTGCTGCACTGCTCGGTGGACCCACAGGCCTATCCGCCGCTGGACTGCGCAACGCGGTGGGATCTCTCCTACCTCGGCACCTGGAGCGCCGATCGCCAGCCGGTGCTCGAACGCCTGCTGGTCGAACCGGCCCGCCGTGCGCCGCATCTGCGGTTCGTGGTTGCTGGCGCACAATATCCGCAGGACATCGCCTGGCCGGCGAATGTAGAGCGCATCGAGCATGTGCCGCCCTCGGCGCATCCGGCATTCTACGCCGCCAGCCGCTTCACGCTGAACGTCACGCGCGCCGACATGGTGCGCGCCGGCTGGAGCCCGAGCGTGCGGCTGTTCGAGGCGGCGTCCTGCGGCACGCCGGTGATCTCCGACCGCTGGCCGGGGCTCGCCGAATTGTTCGCGCCCGGGGAGGAGATCCTGCTCGCCGGGTCGCCCGAGGAGGTGCTCGTCGCGCTGCACGATCCCGGCGGCCAGCGGCGCCAGCGGATCGCCGCGGCGGCGCGCGCCCGGGTGCTCGGCGCGCACACCGCCGCCCATCGGGCGGCTGAGCTTGAGCGGCATCTCCTTGCCGCCACGCACCGCCATGCCGACCACCGCCGCGCAGCAGAGAAGATGCCCTTGTGAGAAACGGCAGCTACAGGACCGTGATCGTGGCCGGCGGGGCCGGTTTCCTGGGTTCCCATCTCTGCGATGCGTTGCTCGCCGACGGTGCGCAGGTGCTGTGCGTGGACAGTTTTCTCACCGGACGCCGGCGCAACATCGCCCACCTCGAAGGCAATCCGCGCTTCGAGCTTTTCGAATGCGATGTCTGCGATCCGATGCCGGTGGCGTTGCAGCGCCGGGCCGGGCGCATCGACGCCGTGCTGAACCTTGCCTGCGCCGCCTCGCCACCCCACTACCAGGCGGATCCGGAGCACACGCTGATGACCTGCGTGCTCGGCACGCGCAACCTGCTGCGCCTTGCCGAGATGGCCGGCGCGCGCTTCCTGCTGGCCTCCACCAGCGAGGTCTATGGCGATCCGCAGGTCCATCCGCAGACCGAGGAGTATCGCGGCTGCGTCAACCCGATCGGCCCGCGCGCCTGCTACGACGAGGGAAAGCGGGCGGCGGAGACGCTGGCCTTCGACTATCTGCGCGCCGGCCGCGTGGAGACGCGGGTTGCGCGCATCTTCAACACCTACGGCCCGCGGATGCGCGCCGATGACGGGCGCGTGGTGTCGAACGTGGTCACCCAGGCGCTGGCCGGGCAGGACATCACCATCTACGGGGATGGCAGCCAGACGCGCTCCTTCTGCTACGTGGACGATCTGGTCGCCGGGCTGCTGCGGCTGCTGGCGCTGGATCCGCGGCCGCCCGGGCCGGTCAATCTCGGTAATCCCGAGGAGCTGCGCGTCACCGAGCTGGTGGATCGCGTCGTGCTGCTGACGCGCTCGCGCTCGGCGGTGGTGAGGCGGCCCCTGCCGGTGGACGATCCGCAGCGCCGGCGGCCGGACATCACGCTGGCAAAGCGGCTGCTCGGCTGGCAGCCGCGCACCGGGCTCGCCGCCGGGCTGAAGGCGACCATCAGCTGGTTCGAGCAGGAAGCGCGCTGGGTGCCGCCGGTGCCGGCTGCGAACGATGATGGCCGGCATGCGGCGCTGCTTCTCGGCGCGGCGCGGCGCGGCCGGGCGTGACGCTCACGCGCCGGCGAGCTCCTTCAGCGCGAGCACCAGCCGCGCCACCGGCTCCTCCCACGCGTCGCTCCGCACCTGGCGGAACAGGCGCATGGTCGGATACCACGGGCTGTCGTCCCGGCCTTCCATCCAGCGCCAATCGGCCTTGCGCGCCAGCAGCAGCCAGGTGGGCGCGCCGAGCGCGCCGGCCAGATGCGCCGGCATCGAATCCACGCTCACCACCAGATCCAGGGCGCGCATGCGGATCGCCGTCTCCAGCGGATCATCGCTGCCTGAGACGATGCCGAAGCTCTCGGGCCGTTCGGCGAGGCCGGCGCCGCGTTGCAGGATGTGCAGCGTGACGCCCGGGATTTCCGCAAGCGGGCGCAGAAGCGGAAGCGGCACGGAGCGGCGCGGGTCCCACTCCCCTGCGCGCCAGGCCAACCCGACCGAGAACCCGCCTTCCGGCGCCAAGGGCCGCAGCGGCGGGTGCAGGTAGGGAACGCGGGCCGGCAGCGTCGCGGGCGTGATCCGCAGCGCATGTGCCAGCTCCATGATCTCGATGTCGGTGTCGTACTCGGCCTCCGGCGTCCCGTCGTGCAGCGGCAGCAGCCGCGGCGCCGGGCGCATGGTGGCGAGCAGCGGGATCAGCGCCGGCTGCGCCCAGACCATGACCTCGCGCGCGATCGCCTGCAGGGCGGGGACAAGGCGGATGAACTGGATGGTGTCGCCCAACCCGTGATAGCAGCGCACCAGCACGCGCCGCCCGGCGAGCGGCGTGCCGTCCCAGACCGGTTGCAGGTGGCGCGGCAGCGTCGCGTCGCGCGCGCCGCGACGGGCGGCGAGCGCGACATCGGATTGCGCCCAGGCCTCGGACCATTCGCCGCCCCGCATCAGCGCCATCCAGCGTGCGCCGGGGTCTTCGGGCAGCGCGCCGCTCACCGTTCCCCCGGTCGCAGCCGGTCATGCAGGCGCTTGGCGAGGCCGCCGACGGCGGTGGTGCGGCCGAGTTCCTCGGTCTCGCGGTCCAGCACCTCACGCTCCACGCCGATCGCAACGCTGATGCGCTCCAGCATCTGGATCACCTTCGTCACCTCCTGCTCCGCGAGCAGGCTGATCTGCAGGTCGAGATGCGCGCGTTCCTCGTCGCGTGCGCTCATCCGGTTCTGCTTGGCCAGCACGAAAGCCGCCAGCAGCACCCCCTCCAGCGAGAAGGCGGCGCCGAGCAGGCCGAAGGGGAAGGGGTCGAAGGGAGCAAGGCCCGGCACCAAGCCGGCATTCACGGCCGCCCAGCCGGCGATCAGAATCAAATGGAGCCCGACGAAGCCGGCGGAGCCGGCGAAGCGCGCGACGAAAGCCGCCAGGCGCGAGAAGGGCGGCCGGTGGCGCCCCTGCTCCTGCTCGAGCCGCAGCACATCCTCGATGTTGCGCAGCGCCTGCTGCGGCGCGCCATCCTCCGTCATGCGGGGGGCAACGCGCCGCTGCGGGATCTGTTCTGCCGTGCGGCTACTCGGCCAGAGACATGCCGAGCGCCGGCTTCGCATCGGCCGGCAGCGGGCTCTCATAGGGCCTGCCGCCGATGCGGGCCTGGTGGTCGGCCTTGGCCTTGGCGATCAGCCCAGGGTCGCGGATCGCGTCCAGCGCCACGCCCGCCATTGCCTTGGCCACATGCACCATGCCGGTATGCGCCATCGGCGACTTGCCCTGCGCCACCACCTGCCAGGAATGCGCCGGGGTGCCGACCGCCCAGGTGGCGCCGCGCGCCTGCACCGTCGGGACCTTCCAGGAGACATCGCCGACGTCGGTGGAGCCGACCATGCCCGCGCCCTTGGAGCTGACCGGCACGATGGCGTCGTGCAGCGGCTTGTCCTTCTCGACCGGCAGCCCGTGCCGGCGATAGGCGGCGGTGATGTCCTCCTCCCGCAGCGTCTTCTGGATCGCCGCGGCGAACTCCCGGTCCTCCGCGGTGAAGGGCGGCGGGCCGAGGCGCTCAAGGTTGGTGTGCAGCGCGGCTTCCAGCGGCTCGTTCGCCAGCAGGTTGGAGACGGCGGAGATCACCTGCGTCTCCACCGTGGTTTCCGTCATCAGCGCGGCGCCATCGGCGATCTTCCGCACGCGCTCCACCAGCGGCCGCAGTTCCTGCACGTCCCGCGCGCGGATGAGGTAGCGCACCTTGGCCCGGCCCTGCACCACGTTCGGCGCGATGCCGCCGGCATCGAGATAGGCGTAATGGATGCGCGCATCGGAGGGCATGTGCTCGCGCATGTAGTTCACGCCGACATTCATCAGCTCCACCGCATCCAACGCCGACCGCCCGAGATGCGGCGCCGCGGCGGCGTGGGAGGAACGGCCGTGGAAGGTGAAGTCGATCCGCGTGTTGGCGAGTGAAACCGGCTCGTTCACGCCGGCGAAGCAGGCCGGGTGCCAGGAGATGGCGATGTCCACGTCGTCGAAGGCGCCCGCGCGCACCATGAACCCCTTGGCGGCGCCGCCTTCCTCGGCCGGGCAGCCGTAGTAGCGCACGCGGCCGGGGATGCCGTTGGCCTTCAGCCAGTCCTTCACCGCGGCGGCCGCCAGCATGGCGCCGGCGCCGAGCAGGTTGTGGCCGCAGCCATGCCCGCTGGTCTCGCCCGGCACCGGCTTCGGCTCGGCGATGCCGGCTTCCTGGCTGAGGCCCGGCAGCGCGTCGTATTCGCCAAGGATGGCGATCACCGGCCCGCCCTCGCCGGCCTCGCCCATCACCGCGGTCGGGATGTCGGCGAGGTCGGTGGTGACGCGGAAGCCTTCGCGCTCCAGCATCTCGCGGTGCTGCTCGACGGAGCGCGCCTCGGCGTAGCAGAGCTCGGGCATGCCCCAGACGCGGTCCGCAAGGGCCTGGTATTCCGCCCGCTTCGCCTCGACCAGGCGCCAGATCTCGTCTTCGTTGCGCATCGTAAATATCCTGTCGTGTGGCGGCAATCTCGCATTCCGCGGCCGTTCCGTGAAGGCCGGCGGCTGCGCGGGGGCCTAGCGCGCGCTAGGTTGCTGCCATGCGCATCCTGCTGATCAATGCCAACACCACCGCCGCGATCACCGAAAAGCTGGCCACCATCGCGCAGGCCATGGCGCCGCCGGGCGTGATCTTCGCCGGCGCTACCGGCCGTTTCGGCGCCCGCTACATCGCCTCCCGCGCCGCCTCCGCCATCGCGGCGCATGCCGCCCTCGACGCCTATGCGGAGCACGGGGCGGGCGCGGATGCCGTGCTGCTCGGCTGCTTCGGCGATCCCGGGCTGGACGCGCTGCGCGAGATCGCACCGGTGCCGGTGGTCGGGCTGGCCGACGCCTCGGCCGAGGCGGCGATGCGCATCGCGCGGCGTTTCGGCGTGGTCACCGGCGGTGCCGCCTGGAAGCCGATGCTGGAGGAGTTCTTCGCCGCCCGCGGCCAAGCCGGGCGGCTGGCCGGGGTGCGCACCGTCGCCCCCTCAGGCGGCGAGATCGCCCGCGATCCGGAGGGCGCCCTCGCCCTGCTCGCCGAGGCCTGCGCCGCAAGTGCCGTGCAGGACGGGGCGGAGGCGGTGATCCTGGGCGGTGCCGGCCTGGCGGGGCTGGCGGCGAAGCTCGATGGCCGCGTTCCGGTGCCGGTGATCTGCTCGGTCGAGGCCGGGGTGCGCGCGGTCATCGCGGCGCTCGGCCAGCGGCCGACGAGGCCGCTGCCGCATGCGCCGGTGGAGACGGTCGGCCTTGGCCCGGCACTCGCCGCGCGGTTGGGCTGACCGCGGGCTACCCGGCGGCCTGGTAGCGGGCCATGAATCGGCGATCGATCCAGTCCTTCCACCACCACACCCAGCGGCCGCCGAACACCAGCCCGTTGCGCGTGCCGAGCGCATGCCCGTCGCCGAGCGAGAGCAGCACCAGCCAGTCCTGCTGCGGCGTGTAGGTTGCGAGCGGCCGGCCTTCCGCCGCTGCGCGCAAATTCTCCGCCAGCACCGGGCCCTGCCGCACCGCGAAGACGCCCGCCTTGGGGGCCGGCTCCGGCAGCAGGCTGGCGACGTCGCCCGCAGCAAAGATCGCGGGCTGGCCCACCGCCTGCAGCGTCGGCTCCACCAGCAGGAAGCCGCGCCCATCGCGTACCAGGCCGCTGCGCGCCAGCCATTCTGCCGGCGACGCACCGGTCGCCAGCAGCACCACATCGGCGGCCAGCGCCGGGCGCTCCTCGAAGCGCAGCGCGCCCTCCGTCACCTCCGACACATTCGCACCTTCATGCAGCGCAACACCCCGCGCGGCGAGCGCGGCGGCGGCGCGGCGGCGCAGCACCGCCGGCACCCCCGGCAGCAGGCCCGATTCGCCGGCCACCAGCACGATCCGCACCTTCCGCGGGCCGAGCCGCGCAGCCATCGCGAGCGACATCTCGAAGCCGGCCGCGCCGCCGCCGATCAGCGCCACCGCCTGGCCCGGGCGCACCTCGGCATCCAGGCCCTGCAATCGCGGCAGCAGCGCGTCGATCGGCTTGAGCGGCAGCGCATGCTCCGCCGCGCCCGGCAGGCGCGAGACATCCGGCGTCGCGCCGGTATCGATCGAGAGCAGGTCGTAGGCAATCGGGTCGCCACTGGCCCGATGCAGCCTCCGCGCACCAGGGTCGAGCCCCTCCACGCTGTCGATCACCAGCGCCGCGCCAGCTCGCGCGGCCAGCGCCCGCGTGTCGATCAGCGCCTGCTCCGGGTGGTAGAGGCCGGCCGCGACGCCGGGCAGCATGCCGGAATAGGGCGAGTGGCGCTCCCGCGTCAGCAGCGTGATGCGCCAGCCGGCAAGCGGCCGCGCCGCCAGGCGCCGCAGCACCTCGACATGGGCGTGGCCGCCGCCGGCCAGGAGCAGGTGCCGTTCCGCCATGCAATCCCCGATGCAGTCCGATCGCCCGACAGATGGCGCGGCGCGCGCCGATGCGCGAGAGTGGCGGCATGGAACCCTATCGCTTCGACCACATCCACTTCCGCAGCCCCGATCCCGAGGCCGCTGCCCGCCTCTGGATCGCTGCCTTCGGCGCCCAGCACAAGGCGAGCGTGCAGATCGCGGGCGCGCTCCGCGTCGTGCTGGAACTCGCCGGCAATACGCTGTTCATCGAGCAGGTGCCGGACGAGACCCCTGCGCCGCCGGCGCCACCCTTCCTCGGGCTCGAGCATATCGGGCTCGGCACGGACGACCTCGATGCCGCCATCGCCGATCTTGCCGCGAAGGGCGTGCCGTTGCTCTCCGGGCCGAAGCAGGCGCGGCCGGGCGTGCGGATCGCCTTCTTCGGCATGCCGGACGGCGTGCGGGTGGAGCTGATCGAGCGCAAGGGCTGAACGCCCAAGGACGGGGTCCAGCGTGACGCGCTGGCCCGCGATCCTGGCGATCGTCTTCGCTGGGATCGCCGCGGCCGCGCAAATCGGCAAGGTGCCGGCGGCGATGACGACGATCGCGGCGGAGTTCGGCCTGTCGCTGGCCGCCGCCGCGCTGCTCGTCTCGCTGGCGGCGCTGCTCGCCGGGCTGGGCGGGCTGGCGATCGGGCTGGCGGCGGCGCGCATCGGCGCGCGGCGCGGGCTGCTCGCCGGGCTGTCGCTCGCCGCGCTCGCCGCCGCCGTCGCACCCCTGGCGCCGAGCGCGCCGCCGCTCTTCGCCATACGCATTGCCGAGGGCGCGGGCTTCCTGCTGGTCGTGGTCTCCGCGCCCTCGCTCGTCGCGGCGCTCGCCGCGCCGGCCGACCGGCCTTCCGCCATGGGGCTGTGGGGCGGCTTCATGCCCGGCGGCATCGCACTCGGCCTGTTCACCGCGCCGGTGGTGGAGGCCGCCGGCTGGCGCCCGGCCTGGCTGCTCTGCGCCGCGCTGCTGCTGGCGGCGCTGGTGCTGTGCTGGCGGCTGATCCCCCGCATGCCGCCCGTGGCTGCCGGACCACGGCCGCGCCTGGCGGCGCAGCTGCGAGGGTTGATGGCGGCGCGGCGGCCGCTGCGCGTCGCCGGTGCCTTCGCCGCGTATAGCTGCCTGTATTTCGGCATTGCCGCCTTCCTGCCTGCCTATCTGGAATCGCTTGGCGTCGGCACCGGCTTGGCGGGCGGTGCGGCCGCGCTCGCCGCCATCGCCAACCTGGCCGGCAACCTCTCCGCGGCGGCGCTGATGCGGCGCGGCGTGGCGCCGGAGCGCCTGGTCACCGCCGGCGCGGCCGCGATGGCGCTGCTGGCCGCCGCGGTGTTCGCGCTGCCGCTGCCATCCGCTGCCATGGGCCTGGCGCTGCTGGCGTGCGGTGTCGGCGGGCTGGTGCCGGCATCCCTCTTCGCGCTGGTGCCTGCCAGCGTGCCGCGGCCCGACCTGGTGGCGCCGGCGATGGGCCTGACGATCCAGGGCAACAACCTGGTGCAGCTGCTCGCGCCACCGCTGCTCGGCCTGCTCGCGGGACTCGGCTGGGCGCTTCTTGCGCTGCCGCTGCTCGCCGCCGGGCTGTTCGCGGCCTGGATCGGTGCGATCCTGACCCGGGGCGGGTTGCCGTCCGCTCCACCCGCGACGTAGCCTTCCGCTCGAGCGGTGCGACAGACGCCGCCACGCAGGGGCACCGCGCCCGCCGCCACCGCCCGCCTTGGGAGACCTTCACCATGCCGATCTTCGACCGCCGCAACCTCTTCTCGCTCGCCGCTGGCGCGGCCGGCGCGGCGCTGCTGCCGGCCGCTTCCTCCGCCCGGCCGCTCGACCAGGTGCTGTCCACCAAGCGCCTGCGCGCCGGCATCAACCCGACGCTGCCGCCCTTCGGCACCTTCAACGAGCGGAACCAGATCGACGGCTTCGACGCCGACATCGCGCGCGAGATCGCGCGGCGCATGAATGTGGAACTCGAGATCGTGCAGGTCGGCAGCCCGGACCGCATCCCCTTCCTGCAGGCCGACCGCATCGACATCGTGCTCGGAGCCATGACCCGCACCATCGAGCGTGCGCTGGTGATCGATTACACCGTGCCGCTGCACACGCAATCCGTGGTGGTGCTGACCAAGCAGTCCGGCACGGCGGCGCCCATCAACACGCCTGCCGACCTGAACAACAGCGCGGTGCGGCTGGTGCAGGTGCGCGGCACCATCGGCGTGCCCTGGATCCAGGCCAATGCGCCACAGGCGCAGGTGACGCTGCTCGACAATTATCCCGACACCTTCCGCGCGATGGCGCAGGGCAGGGCGGATGCGATGGTGGACGTGTTGGAGAGCGTGGTGATCCCCATGCGCAACTTCCCGCAGGCGCAGTGGCGGGTGCTCGACCAGGTGCTCGGCAGCACCTGGGTCGGCATCGGCGTGCAGAAGGGCAACGACACGCTCAAGGACGTGCTGAACGTGGTGCTGTTCGAGCTGCATCGCGAAGGCTTCGTCAACCGCACCTGGGAGAAGTGGTTTGGCGTGCCGATGAAGACGCCGGTGCCGTTCAACCCGATGTTCTGAATCTTTCCTTCCTCCTCCCCCGCATGCGCGGGGGAGGGCTTCATGGAAGCCGCGCCGCGTGACACTCCAATACGGCCAGATCTGGCAGTACCTTCCCGACTTCCTCATGGGCGCGCTGGTGGCACTGTGGATCGCCGCCGTCGCCTTCGCCGGCGGCCTGGTGATCGGCCTGTTCGGCGCGGCGGTGCTCAGCTACGGACCCTGGCCGGCGCGTGCGGCGGTCGGCGCCTATGTCCGCTTCTTCACCTGGACGCCGCAGCTGGTGCAGATCTTCTTCCTGTTCTTCGCGCTGCCGGAAGTGGGCATCATCCTCTCGCCGGTCACCGCCGTGCTGATCGGCATGACGCTGAACGCCGGCGCCTATCTCACCGAGATCGAGCGCGCCGGCTTCGCCTCCGTGCCGCAGGCGGAGCTGGACGCGGCGGACTGCATGGGCTTCTCGCGCCTGCAGATCGTCTGGTACGTCATCGCGCCGCATGTGATCCGCGCGCTCTATCCCGCGCTCTCCAACCACTACATCATCATGACGCTCGGCACCTCCATGGCCGCGATCTTCGGCGTGGAGGAACTCACCGGGCGCGCGCTGAACGCCAATGCGATCTCCTTCCGCTCGGTCGAGATCTTCTCGGTGGTGGCGCTGATCTACATCGCGCTGACCATCATCGCCTCCACCCTGCTCTGGCTGGTCGGGCGCTGGATGTTCCGTATCAGGGCGAAGGTGTTCTGACGCGATGAGCGCCTGGGACATCATCGTCAGCGAAGCCCCGCGCTTCTTCACCTGGTGGAACCTGAAGTTCCTCGTCGAGGCGCTGGGCAACACGCTGATCGCCAGCGTGCTCGGCTGCGCGCTGGGCTATGCGCTCGGCTTCGCGCTCGCCGCCCTGCGCCTGCCGCAGCTGGTGCCCTTCGCGCCACTGCGCGCGCTCTGCGTGTTGTGGGTGGAGATTTTCCGCCGCATCCCCTTCCTGGTGCTGCTGCTGCTGGTCTTCTTCCTCAGCCAGTTCGCCGGGCTGGAGGCGCCGCTCTGGAGCGTCGCCGTCGCCGCGGTGGCGATCCGCATGTCCGCGCTGGCGGCGGAGAATGTCCGCGCCGGACTGGAATCCGTGCGCCCGACGCAGTGGGAAGCGGCGCTGACGATGAACCTGCGCCCCTGGACCGTGCTCGGGCGCATCGTGCTGCCGCAGGCCTGGCGGGTGATCCTGCCGCCCTCCATCGCACATGTGCTTTCGATGGTGAAGGAGACGTCGCTGGTCAGCCAGATCGGCTTCATCGAGATCACCTTCGCCGCGAAGATGCTGACCCAGCGCGGCTTCTCCGCGCTTCTCACCTACGGCACGGCGCTGGTGCTCTATTTCCTGGTCGGCTGGGCGCTGGCCTCGCTCGGTCGCTGGGCGGAGCGGCGGCTGACGACGCGCGCTACAGCCCCGTCTCCCGCAGCGCCGCGCGCAGCATCGCCGCTTCCGGCCCCGTGACAGGTGGCTGCGGCGGGCGTACCGCCGGGTCGGGGATCACGCCCGTCTCGGCAAGGCAGAATTTCAGCCGCGCTGTGGCGCGTCCGGCCGGCGGCGCGCCATAGATCGCCTCGGCGAGCGGCTCCAGCCGGTCATGCAGTGCGCGCGCGGTCGGCAGGTCTCCGGCGCGCACCGCCGCATCCAGTGCGACGATCTCATCCGGCAGGATATCGGCCAGCGACACCAGCGAGCCGTCCGAGCCATGCACCATGCAGGCCAGCAGATGCTCGTCGCCACTGGCGCAGAACGCCACGTCGGGCCGCTTCGCCTTGCAGATGCGGCGCAGCGCATCGTAGCGGTCCACTTCCCAGCCGCCTTCCTTCACGCCGACAACGTCCGGCAGATCGAGCAGCGCCTCGAAGGTCTCGGGCGTGAAGGCCATGCGGCCGGCGCCGTGATGCGCGGCGAAGAGGAACACCGGCATGCCCGGCACGGCGCGCATGATCGTCGTGTGGTGCAGCAGCGCCATCTCCGTGGTCTGCGCCAGGGCGAAGCCGTTGGGCAGGAAGATCATGATGGCGTCGGCACCGGCCTCGCGGGCCTCGCGCGCTTCCTCGGCCGCTTCCAGGCTGCCCTCGGCATTCACGCCCGCGACGACGATGCGGCTGGCGCCGACGGTCGCCACCGTCACCTCCACCGCGCGTCGCTTCTCCGCGCGCGACAGCACGAAGTTCTCGCCGGCATGGCCGTTCATCAGCACGCCGGCGATGCCGGGGCGCAGCACGCAATGCGCGGTGTGGCGCGCATAGGCCTCCCAGTCCGGCGCGAAGTTCCCCGAGCGCATTGGCAGCACGGTCGAGGGATAGATGCCATGGAAGCGGTTCGCGCCGTCCGGGATCATGCGAGTTCCTTCGCGAGCAGCCGGTCAATGGGGAAGAGCGGCAGCTCCGGCGCCTCGCCGAGTACCGCCTGTGCCAGCAGCTTCCCGAAATAGGGCCCGCTCGTATAGCCGGAATGCACGCTGCCGATGATCCAGGCATCCGGCACGCCGGGGATCGGGCCGATGGCGGGCAGCGCATCCGCCGTCTCCGCCTCCAGCCCCAGCCAGGCGCGCACCACCCGCGCGTCGCGCAGCGCCGGCACCGTGTGCGCCGCCAGCCTGATGTTGCCCTGCAGGTTCTCCGCCCGCACCGCCAAGCCGCCGCGCGCGCGGTCGCCGATGCCCTGCCAGCCGCCGCCGATCAGCACCGTGCCGTTCGCATACTGCTTCAGCGAGAGCAGGCCGGACGCGACGCCCAGCACCGTCCGCATCACCGGCCGGATGCGCTCGGTGACAACGAGTTGGTTGATCAGCACCTTGATCGGCAGATGCACGCCGAGCCAGCCCGCCATTTCCTCCAGCCACACGCCGCCCGCCAGCACGATCCGCCGCGCGCGCAGCGGCCCCGCGACGGTGTCGAGCGTGAACCCATCCGCCGCCTGCTCCACGCCGCGCACGCCGCGCCCCTCGAACAGCGCGACGCCGGCATTGAGCAGCGCAGGACGGAAGGCGCGGCCGGTGAGATAGGCGCTGGTGAAGCCGTCGATCGGGCAATGCCCGGCCAGCAGCACGCGGTCCGACAGCCCCGGCTCGATCTCCATCGCCCGCCCGCCGGAGACCAGCTCGATCGGCGCGCCGGCCTGGCGGCGGAAATGCGCCCGTTCCTCCAGCATGGCCGCCTCGTGCTCGGTGAAAGCCACGGAGAGGCCGGGGCAGGACACCGCCAGCACATCGCCGCCATCGCACCATTCTGGCATGCGCAGCCACATCTCATGCGCGCGCAGCGCATAGGGGATCAGCGCCGCGCGGGTCATCTGCATGGTGAGCGTGCCGGCGTTGACGCCGGATGCCTCGCGGCAGATCGCACCGCGATCGAGCAGCGCCACCTGCATCCCGCCGCGCGCCAGGTGCAGCGCGGTGCTGCACCCCATCACGCCCGCTCCGAAAATGGCCGCGTCGAAGATCATTTAGATCGGCGCCGGCTTCGGCACGGGGATGTCGGCGTAGTCGAACTCGCCCAGCAGCGCCTCCATCGGCACCGGCCGCAGCGGCATCCGCCCGGTCGCGAAACCCGCATGCTCCCGCCCGCCGACGCGGATCGCCACCAGCTCCGCCGCCGCCTCGCCACACAGCCGGCCCTGGCAAGGCCCCATGCCGCAGCGGGTGAACTGCTTGAGCTGGTTCATCTCAGCCGCTCCGTCATCCAGCGCCGCCTCGATCTCCGCCCGCGTCACCCCCTCGCAACGGCAGACCACCGTCTCCGGCGGAATGGCCGAGACCAGCGCCGGCCGCAGCGCCATCATCCGGGCCATCGCCGCGCCGGTGCGCGCGGCGCGCCAATGCTCCGCCCAGGGCCGCCAGCGTGCCCGCGCGTGCGCCCGGCCCGAGAGGATGCCGAGATCGGTCAGCGCCGCCAGCGCGGCGAGACGTCCCGCCGCCGGCGCCGCCGCCGCGCCGCGCACCCCGCCGCCATCGCCCGCGACATAGAGCAGCTTCACCGAGGTGCGCCGGTCCGCATCCAGCACCGGCACCCATCCGCCGGCGGCGCGGTCGTAGCGATGCGCGGCACGGAACAGTCGCGTCGCCTCGGTGGCCGGCACGAGGCCATGGCCGATGCAGAGGGCATCGCAGTCGAAGCTCTCCGTCTGGCCTGTCGCGGTGACGATCCGCACCCGCTCCAGCGCGCCGCCACCTTCCGCCGCGGCCACGCGCGCACCCGCCAGCACCGGCACGCTGCGCGACGCCAGCGCCGCGCGCCAGGCGGCGCCGCGCGCCAGCAGGTCCGGCCGCGCCGCCAGCGCCGGCAGTGCGCGTGCCCATTCGGCGCGGGTCGCGAGGTCTGCCATCGCGACCACCTCCGCACCCGCCTTGTGCAGCTTCGCCGCCACCGCGTAGAGCAGCGGCCCCGCGCCGGCCACCAGCACGCGGCGTCCCGGCAGCACGCCCTGCGCCTTCAGCAGGATCGTCGCCGCCGCCAGCCCGATCACGCCGGGCAGCGTCCAGCCGGGGAAGGGGATGATGCGCTCATGCGTGCCGGGGCAGAGCACCAGCGCGCGCGCCTCCAGCGTCACCGGTGCGCCTTCGGCCAGCGCATCCACGCGGAACGGCGCGGGCGGGCTACCCTGCGGCACCAGCGGCCCGCCGCCGAGCCCCCAGACGCGATGCCCGGTGCGGATCTCCGCGCCGCTCCCCGCCAGCGCCGCGCGCAGCGCATCGCCGGCGCGCTTGTCGGCATCCTCGGGCACCACGAAGCCGGGCGGTGCGGCGCGATACACCTGCCCGCCGGGCTGCGGGCTCTCCTCCAGCAGCACAACGCGCCCGCCACGCCGCGCGGCCTCCGTGGCCGCCGCCATGCCGGCGGGACCGGCGCCGAGCACCGCCACGTCGAACATCAGGCCGGCCCGACCCGCAGGCCGGCGCGCACCGGTGTCAGGCAGGCCTGCACCAGCCGTCCCTCCACCCGCACCAGGCATTGCTGGCAGGTGCCCATCATGCAGAAGGCGGCGCGCGGCGAGCCCGGCCCCTCGCCGAGTCGCCGTACGCCCGCGGCCATCAGCGCCGCCGCCAGGCTCTCGCCCACCGGCGCGCGCAGCGGGCGGCCGTCGAAGCTGAACTCGACCTCGGGCGGGCGCGCGATGCCGGGGATGCGCAGGGATTCGCTCACCCGCCGGAGGATAGTCCCGCCGGGCGCCGCGTCCATGCTTGACGGCGCGCCGCCACGCCCGAAGGATCGCCGGCGATGAGCTTCCTCGCCCTCGAAGGCCTCTCTGCCAGCCATGACGGCCGCACGGACGTGCTGCGCGACGTCACGCTCGGCATCCGCCAGGGGGAGGTGGTGGGGCTGATCGGCCCGTCCGGTTCCGGCAAATCCTCGCTGCTGCGCGCGCTGGTCGGCCTGCTGAAGCCGCGCGCCGGCCGCGTCACTGTCGCGGGCCAGACGGTGGATTACGCCAGCCGCGCCAGCCTGCGCGCCGCGCGCGACCGCTTCGCCATCGTCTTCCAGCAATACAACCTGTTCCAGAACATGACCGCGCTGCGCAACGTCGCCGTCGCGCCGACCCTGGTGAAGAAGCGCCCCGCGCGCGAGGTGGAGGCGGAGGCGCGCGCGCTGCTGGAACGCGTCGGCCTCGGCACCAAGCTGCATGCCTATCCGGATGAGCTCTCCGGCGGCCAGCAGCAGCGCGTCGCGATCGCCCGCGCGCTGGCGCTGAAACCCGACATCCTGCTGCTCGACGAGGTCACCAGCGCGCTCGACCCCGAGCTGGTGACCGAGGTGCTGGACAGCATCCGCGCGCTGCGCGACGAGGGCATGACGATGCTCGTGGTCAGCCACGAGATGGCCTTCATCCGCGAGGTCGCGAGCACCGTCGTCTTCATGGACCAGGGCCGCGTTGTCGAGACCGGCCCGCCCGCGCAGATCTTCGATGCGCCGGAAAGCCCGCGCCTGCGCGACTTCACGGCGAAGATTCTTCGCCACTAGATCAAGGAAACGCCGCGATGCCCTGGATCCCGCCCGGATCGCACATGCTGCGCGGCGCCATAGACTGCCACGTCCATTGCGCACCGCACCTCAACGCCCGCTCCGTCAATGTCTTCGAGGCGGTGCGCCAGGCCGCTGCGGCGGGCATGCGGGCCATCGGCATCATGTGCAACTTCCAGAACACCTCAGGCTTCGCGGCCCTGGCGAATGAGGAGCTCGGCCATCTCGGCTGCCAGGCCTTCGGCGGGGTCATCATGCAGCCCACCGCCGGCGGCGTGACGCTGGAGGTCGCGAAGGCCGCGATCGGCTACGGCTACGGCCCGGGCACAGGCGCGCGCTTCGTTTCACTGCCGACGCACCACACCCGCTACATCGCCGAGCGCGAAGGCCGCAGCCCCGCCTTCCTGGAGACCACGTTCCAGGTCCCTCCCAACGGCCGCGTGCCCGATCCCGTCCCCGCCATCATGGAGCTCTGCGCCGAGAAGGACGTGGTGTTCGATTGCGGCCACGTCTCCGGCCGTGAGGCGGTGGCGCTGGCGGAGGAGGCGCAGCGCCGCGGCGTGACGCGACTGCGCACCCATGGCTCCCGTTACGCCGAGGAGGAGATCCGCGCCATTGTCGCCCTCGGTGGCTATGTGGAACTGTCCTTCTTCATTCTCACCCACGCCACCCAGGTCGGGCTGACACATGTGGATGAGGAGAAACACCGCATTGCCGGCGGCGCCACCATCCATGATTTCGCCCCGCGCATCCTGGCGGCCGGCGAGCGCTGCATTCTCTCCTCCGATGCCGGCGTCTTCCTGCTGCCGCCGCCGGTCGAGGCGTTCCGCGAATACCTGCTGCTGGTCGAGAGCGCCGGCTTCTCAGAGACGGAGATCCGTCGCATGACGGTGGCCAACCCGGCGGCCTTGTTCGGCCTCCCCACCTGACCATCAGTGCTGCACGCATTGCGTGTAGAACACGATGCCGCGACAATCGCACACCACACGGATCCGTGTGCCTGCCCGGGGCGGCGTAGCTGGCCGATATGCGCTAGACAGACCAGCAATATTCGCGGAAAAGGCGATAGGAGCGAATGCCTTTCGCAACAGCAATGCCTGAGCTACCGATTGTTGCGCCCGGACTCTGCCTGCTGACTGATCCTGCCGTGGTCTGGCTGCACCTGCTCTCGGATGTGGCGATCGGGCTCGCCTACCTGTCCATCCCGCTGGTCCTGATCGTCGTGCTGCTGCGCCGGCGAGACCTCGCCTATCCCTGGCTGGTCGGCCTGTTCGCCACCTTCATCCTCTCCTGCGGCGCCACCCACCTGATGCACGCCTTCGCCTTGTTCCAGCCGGCGCCTATCGCCGAAGGCCTGCTGAAGGCGCTCACGGCCGGCATCTCGGTCGCCGTTGCCGCCACCCTGTGGCCGGTGCTGCCGCGGCTGCTCGCCCTGCGCTCACCGGCCGCATTGGCCCGCGAGGTGGAGGAGCGCCGTGCCGCCGAACTGCGCGCCCGGGACTCGGAGGCACGCGTGGCGACCCTCATCGCCAACCTCGCGGAGGCCATCTTCGTGGTGCGGGTCTCGCCCGAAGGCACGCTGGCGCTTGAGACGGTGAACCCGGCCTTCGAACGCATGCTCGGCCTGCAGGCCGATATCGTCCTCGGCGTGCCGGCGGAGCAGGCCCTGCCGCCCGTGCTGCGGGCCGCCGCGCTGCCTCACTGGCGCCGCGCCGCCGCGGAAGGCGAGACGCTGGAGTATGAGATTGCCGCCGATCTGCCGACCGGACGCCGTGCCTGGCAGACCGTGCTGGTGCCGATGCGCGGCGCCGATGGCCGCGTGGAACGACTGCTCGGCTCCGCGCGCGACGTCACGGCCACGCGCCGGCTGCAGGCGAACCTGATACAGAGCGCACGCTTGGCGACGGTCGGCACGATGTGCGCGGGCCTCGCGCATGAGGCCAGCCAGCCGCTCAACACCGCGCTGCTCTGGCTGCGCCGCATCCGCTCCGTTGCCGGGCCGCTGCCGCCGGGGCAGCAGGCCGGGCTGGAGCGAGCATCTGCCGTGATGGAGGAACAGCTGCGCCGCGCCGGCGAACTGGTCGCGCGGATGCGCGCGCTGGCCGGCGACGAAACCGCGCAGGCAGCGCAATTCGACGCCACGCAGCCGGTCGCCGCGGCACTGCGTGTCGCCGCCTCGCAATACGCGACCGAGGAGATCTCGGTCACATTGCGCGGCACGGGCGAGGAACTGCCGGCGAAGGGCAGCGCGGCGAGGCTGGAGCAGGCGGTGCTGCAGATGCTGGCGAATGCGCGCGACGCCGTGCTGGAGCGCCGCCGCGCGGAGCCCGCCGCCATCGCCAGCATCGAGGTCGCGCTCCGGCGGGAGGGCGGACGCATCGTCGTCGAGGTGTGCGACACCGGCACCGGGCTCGACGAGGCATTGCGCGAGTCGATCTTCGATCCGTTCTTCACCACCAAGGAGCCAGGGCGCGGCGCGGGGCTCGGGCTGCCCTTCGCGGCCGGCGTGGCACGCTCCATGGGGGGCGCGATGGAAGCATGGAACCTTCCCGGCGGCGGCGCCTGCTTCCGGATGGAGATTGCCGCAGCCGACCAGGCGCTGCCCTCCGCCGCTGCCATCGGCATCGCGGCCGCCTGAGCAGACGGCGGATGTCGAAGGTGAACCGCGTGACACGGCGCATCCTGGTTGCGGAGGACGAGGCGCTCGCAGCCATGGCCATCGAGGAGGAGTTGCTCGGCGCCGGCTACGAGGTGGAGCTTGCGCCTGATGGCCAGGCGGCGCTGGACGCCGCGCGCGTTGCGCTGCCGGACCTGCTGCTGACCGATCTGCGCATGCCGCGCCTCGACGGCGTCGGGCTGATCCGCGCCCTGCGTGCGCTCGCGCCCGAACTGCCGGTGGTGGTGATGACCGGCTATGCCCCGCTCGGCAGCACCGAGTCCTTCCGCCGCACGGGGGAAGGGCCCGTGGAGGTCTTCGCCAAGCCGCTCGACATGGATGCCGTGCTGGCGGCGCTGCGGCGCCTGCTGCCGGCGGAGGGATAGCCCCGGCGCCATTCGGTTGACCGGGCCCGCCGTGGGTGGAAGCCTGTGGCACATGACCGACGCCGTCTTCTCCCTGGCCGGGCGCGTGGCGCTGGTGACCGGCGCCTCCGGCGGGCTCGGCCGGCATTTCGCGCGCGTGCTGCATCGCGCCGGCGCCGCAGTGGCCCTTGCCGCGCGGCGGCCGGAGAGCGTGGCGGCGGATGCCGCCGAACTTGGCGAGCGCGCGCTGGCGGTGGCGCTGGACGTCACCGATCCGGCCTCGATCGAAGCGGCGCTGGACGCGGTGCAGGCGGCCTTCGGCACCTGCGACCTGCTGGTGAACAACGCCGGCATCGCCGCCACGAAGCCCTTCCTCGACCACGGCGCGGCGGATTGGGACCAGGTGATGGCCGTGGACCTGCGCGGCGCCTTCCTGATGGGCCAGGCGGCGGCGCGGCGGATGGTCGCGGCGGGCAGGCCGGGCGTGATCGTCAACATCGCGTCCATCCTCGGTGCGCGGGTGATCCCGGGGGTAGCCGGATATTCCGCGGCCAAGGCGGGCCTGCTGCATCTGACGCGGCAGATGGCGGTGGAGCTCGCGCGGCATCGGATCCGCGTGAACGCCTTGGCGCCGGGCTACATCGCCACCGACATCAACCGCGGCTTCTTCGAAACCGAGGCCGGCCAGGCCGTGGTGAAGCGCATCCCGCAGCGCCGACTCGGCCGCGTGGAGGATCTCACCGGCCCGCTGCTGCTCCTGGCCAGCGAGGCCGGTGCGCACATGACGGGCAGCGTCGTCACCGTGGATGGCGGGCATTCCGTCAACAGCCTGTAGGATCGCCGCCATGGACTTCGCGCTCCCCCCCGACATCGAGGATGTCCGCCGCCGCGTGCGCGCCTTCGTCGAGGATCGCCTGATCCCGCTCGAATCCGACCGCGCCAATTACGATGCGCATGAGAACATCCACCCCGATGTGCTGCGGCGCCTGCGCGCCGAGGCGAAGGCGGCAGGGCTCTGGGCGTTGCAGATGCCGAAAGCGCGTGGCGGCGGCGGGCTGCCCGTGGTCGGCATGGCCGCCTGCTACGAGGAGATGAACCGCTCCATCTTCGGCCCCGTGGTGTTCAACAGCGCCGCCCCCGACGACGGCAACATGATCGTGCTGGAGAAGGTGGCGACCGAGGCGCAGAAGGCGCGCTGGCTGCAGCCGATCGTGGATGGCGCCGTGCAATCCGCCTTCGCGATGACCGAGCCCGATGGCTGCGGCAGCGATCCCGGCCTGACCTACACGCGCGCCGAGCGCGTCGGCAACGATCGCTGGCGCGTCACCGGCCGCAAGCACTACATAACCGGGGCCGGCGAGGCGAAGCATTTCCTGCTGATCGCCCGCACCTCCGACGACGAGCGGAAGGGCCTCACCTGCTTCCTGTTCCACGCCGACCAGCCCGGTTGGGAGATCGTGCGCCGCATCCCGATCATGGGGCCGGAGGAACATGGCGGGCATTGCGAGCTCGTCTTCGACGGGCTGGAAATCCCGGACGAGAACGTTCTCATGGGCGTCGGCGATGGACTGAAGCTGACGCAGATCCGCCTCGGCACCGCGCGGCTGACGCATTGCATGCGCTGGCTTGGCATGGGCCGCCGCGCGCTCGAGATCGCGATGGCACGCATCAAGACGCGCGATTCCTTCGGCATGAAGCTGATCGACCGCGAGAGCGTGCAGGGCCTGATCGGCCAGGCGGCGATGGAGCTGGAGATCGGCCGGCTGCTGACCATGAAGGCGGCCTGGGTGCTCGATCAGGGCGGCTTCGCGCGCAAGGAGGTCTCGATGGCGAAGATCGTCGTGGCCGATGCGCTGCACAAGGCGGTGGACACCTCGCTGCAACTGCTCGGCGCGCGCGGCTATTCGAAGGATACGCCGGTGGAGTGGATGTACCGCTACGCCCGCCAGGCGCGGCTGGTGGATGGCGCGAGCGAGGTGCACCGCATGGTGATCGCCAACTTCCTGCGTCGCGAGGGCGAGGCGTTCTTCCAATGGGGCGGGCGTGACTGAGGAACAAGGCGCCAGGCTGCGCGACTGGCTCGCCGCCGCCACGGGCGATCCCGGCTTGCGCATCGCGGGAATGGAGAAGCTCTCCGGCGGCGCGATCCAGCAGAACTGGGCACTGGATGTCGAGAGCGGCGGCGCCACGCAACGCTGGGTGCTGCGCACCGACAGCGCGGCCGTGCTCGCCGTCAGCCTGCCGCGCACGGCGGAATATTCTCTTCTGTGCGCCGCCTGGGCGGCAGGCGTGACCGTGCCGGAGCCGTTGTTCCTCTGCGAGGATGCCAGCGTCATCGGCGCGCCCTTCTTCGTCATGCGGCGCGTCGCCGGCACGGCGCAGGGGCATCGCGTGGTGAAGGACGCGACGCTCGGCGGCGGGCGGGAGAAGCTCGCCCAGACGCTGGGACGCGAACTCGGGAAGATCCATCGCATCCGTCCGCCGCGCGACGACCTCGGTTTTCTCGGCGATCCGCCGGCGGACGCCGCGCGCGCGATGATCGCCGCCATGCGCGCGCGGCTCGATGCCGCCGGCACGCCCCGCCCGGTGTTGGAATGG
The DNA here is from genome assembly GCF_041690465.1 of Falsiroseomonas sp. Classification (GTDB taxonomy): domain Bacteria; phylum Pseudomonadota; class Alphaproteobacteria; order Acetobacterales; family Acetobacteraceae; genus Falsiroseomonas. Next base: position 229,294 of record NZ_JAWLHG010000003.1, read on the forward strand.
GGACTGCGCGCGGCGGAGCGCAAGGCGCCGCCGCCGGTGCCGCCGGTGCTCACGCACAATGATTTTCGCGCCGGCAACCTGATGCTGGATGCGTCCGGCATCACCGCGGTGCTGGACTGGGAATTCGCCGCCTGGGGCGATCCCGCGGCCGATCTCGGCTGGCTCTGCGCGAAGTGCTGGCGCTTCGGCAATGTCGCGCAGGAGGCGGGAGGGCTGGGGCCACGCGCCGCGCTTTACGCCGGCTACGCGGCCGAGAGCGGCGTGCACGTGGAGGATGCGCGCGTGCGCTGGTGGGAGTTGCTGGCGCATATCCGGTGGGCGGTGATCGCTGCCGACCAGGCGCAGCGCCACATCTCCGGCGAGGAACGCAGCCTGGAACTCGCGCTGACGGGCCACATCGTGCCCGAGCTGGAGTGGGATATCCTGGCGATGAGCGAGGCGGCCTGATGCTGGAAAAGCCTGGCTCCGCCGATCTGCTCGCCACCGCGCGCGAGGTCGTTCTGAACGAGTTGCTGCCTGCGCTGCCACCGGAGAAGGCCTTCCAGGCCCGCATGGTTGCCGCCGCCATCGCCCTGGCGCTGCGCGAAGCGAAGGCGGATGCCTCCGTGCTGCCCGCGATCGACCTTGCGGTGCTGGCGCGCGAGATTCGGGCCGGCGCGCATGATCCCGGCACGCCGCGTCATGACGAGGTGCTGGCTTTCCTGCGCGCCTATGCCCGCCTGCGCGCCAGCGTCAGCGCGCCGAAGGCGCTGGGCTGACTGCCCCCCGGCACTCACCGAAGCCGATGCTTGCGAAGCCGTCCCGCCTTGCGCGGGCGGTCAGCATCACCTCGTCGCCATCCTCCAGGAAGCGTCGCGTCTCGCCGCTCGCCAGCTGCACCGGCTGCTTGCCGCCGCGCGTGATCTCGAGCAGCGAACCGAAGCCGCCCTCGGTGGAGATCGTCCCGGTCCCGAGCAGATCGCCCGGCCGCAGATTGCAGCCGCCGCTTGCGTGATGCGCGACGAGCTGCGCCGGCGTCCAGTACAGCGCACTCGCATGCCCCAGCGACAGGCGATGCGGCGCCATCCCCTTCTCGCGCAGGCCGGGCGTCAGCAGGAAGACTTCCAGCTCCAGTTCCAACGCGCCATGCGCCTGGTCGGCTTCGTTCCAGAGGTAATCCATCGGCCGCGGATCGCCCTCCGGCCGCTTCGCCTGCGCGCGGCGGAACGGCGCCATCGCTTCGGGCGTGATGATCCAAGGGCTGATCGTCGTGCAGAAGTTCTTCGCCAGGAACGGGCCGAGCGGCTGGTATTCCCAGCCCTGGATGTCGCGCGCGGACCAGTCGTTGAGCAGGCAGAAGCCCGCGATGTGATCGGCCGCCTTGCCGATCGGGATCGGCTCGCCCAGCGCATTGCCCGGCCCGATCCAGATGCCGAGTTCCAGCTCGTAGTCCAGGTTGCGCGAGGGCCCGAAGCTCGGCGTATCCTCGCTCGCCGGCTTGCGCTGGCCGTTCGGGCGCCGGACCGGATGGCCCGAGGACACCACGCTGCTCGCGCGGCCATGGTAGCCGATCGGAACATGCTTGTAGTTCGGCAGCAGCGGTGCGTCGGGCCGGAACAGCGCGCCGACATTCGTAGCGTGCTGGATGCCGGCATAGAAATCCGTGTAGTCGCCGATTCGCGCGGGCAGGCGCAGCGTGCAATTCTTCGCCGCATGCAGCATCCGCTCGATGCGCGGCCGCTCTGCGCTGCTTTCGGAGAGCAGGTCGAATAGCCGGTTGCGCAGCACGCGCCGCGGGCCGGCGCCGAGCGCCAGCATCTCGTTCAGGACGCCGCCTTCCGCCGCCGCGGCCGCCTCCTCCGCCGCGCCGTCGAGCAGCCCGGCTGCCAGCACCGCATCCAGATCAAGGATCATGTCGCCAACCGCAACACCCGCGCGCGGCGCCCCGTCGCGCGGGGCGAAGATGCCGAATGGCAGGTTCTGAAGCGGGAAATCGGCATGCCCGTTCGCGCTGGCGACGAAGCTCCGCCGCGAAGCCAGGTGCGTATGGTCGTGCATGGTCAGCGCCGCCCCGGATCGAACATCTTCTTCAGCCCCGACCAGCAGTCGCGGTAGCCCGCCTGCAGCTGCGGCAGCGCCGCCGCATAGGCCGTCACGCGTTGCGGCAGGCTGGTTTCGAGCATGAAGGCCATGGTGTTGGTCAGCTTGTGCGGCGCAAGTTCCACGGTGGACGCCTTCTCGAAGGCCTCGGCATCCGGCCCGTGCGGCAGCATGCAGTTGTGCAGCGAGAAGCCGCCGGGGACGAAGCCCTGCGGCTTGGCGTCGTACTGGCCGTAGATCAGGCCCATGAACTCGCTCATCAGGTTCATGTGGTACCAGGGCGGGCGGAAGGTGTTCTCCGCCACCATCCAGCGCTCGGGGAACAGTACGAAGTCGATATTCGCCGTGCCGGGCGTGGCGCTCGGCGCCGTCAGGCAGGTGAAGATCGAGGGATCCGCGTGGTCGAACAGCAGCGGCCCCACCGGCGAATAGCGCGTGAGGTCGTATTTGTAGGGCGCGTAGTTGCCGTGCCAGGCGACGACATCGAGCGGCGAGTGGCCGATCTCGCACGTCCAGAACACGCCGCCCCATTTCACCGTCACGCGATGCGGCGCCTCCACATCCTCGTACGCCGCAACGGGCGAGAGGAAGTCGCGCTGGTTGGCCATGCAGTTCGCGCCGATCGGCCCGCGCTCAGGCAGGGTGAAGGCGCCGCCGTAGTTCTCGCACACATAGGCGCGCGCGGGGCCGCTCACCTCCACGCGGAACTTGACGCCGCGCGGGATGACACAGATCTCGCCCGGGGCCGTGTCGATCACGCCGAACTCAGTGCGGAAGCGCAGCGCGCCGGATTGCGGTGCCACCAGCATCTCCGCATCGGCGTTCCAGAAGCTCTCATCCGTCATGGACTGCGTGATGAGCGCGATATGCGCCGCCATGCCGGTCTGCGACGCGACATCGCCGGCGGTGGTGATGGTGCGCATGCCGCTGAGAAAGGTCAGCGCCTCGCCGGGGACCGGGATCGGGTCCCAGCGCAGCGGCTGGATCGGCAATTCGTGCTGCGCCGTGTCCGGCGCGCTGACCCAGAGCGGCAAGGCGCGCTTCGCGAAGCGGCCGATATGCGCGACGGTCGGTCGGATCCGGTAGAGCCAGCTGCGCTGGTTGCTGGCGCGCGGCGCCGTGAAGGGCGATCCGCTCAACTGTTCGGCATAGAGCCCATAGGCGCAACGTTGCGGCGAGTTGCGCCCGACCGGCAGCGCGCCCGGCAGCGCCTCGGTCTCGAAGCCGTTGCCGAAGCCGGACATGTAGCCGGCCGCGTGGGTGCCGCTCACGGCCTGCGGGGGGGTGACGTCCATGGCTCGTCTCCTCGGTCCGCCCGAATATAGCGCAGGCGCCGCCGGCTTGCCCAACGCGCCGGTGCTTGCCAGTCTGCCCCTCGCCAGCACGGGAACCGCCATGAGCCTGAGAGGACGCGCCTGCATCGCCGGCGCCTTCGAACACCCGACCCGCAAGGCGCCGGAGAAATCCACCGCCCAACTCCATGCCGAGGTCGCCTGGGGCGCGCTGCAGGATGCCGGCCTGTCGAAGGACGATGTGGACGGCTATTTCTGCGCCGGCGACGCGCCCGGCATGGGGCCGCTCTCGATGGCGGAGTATCTGGGCCTGGATCGGCTGCGCCATGTGGACAGCACCGATATCGGCGGCAGCTCCTACATCGCGCATGTGGCGCATGCCGCCGCCGCCATCGCGCTCGGCCGCTGCAACGTTGCGCTGATCACGCTGGCCGGCCGCCCGCGCAGCGAGGGCCAGGCGACCGGCACCGCCACCCGCGCGCAGAACCCGGCCGTGCCCGACGACCAGTTCGAGATCCCGATGGGCCGCACCGTCGCCGCGGCCTATGCGATGTGCGCGATGCGCCACATGCACGAGTTCGGCACCACGGGCGAGCAGCTCGCCTGGATCAAGGTCGCCGCCAGCCACCATGCGCAGCACAACGAGCACGCGATGCTGCGCAAGGTCGTGACGGTGGAGGAGGTGGTGAGCTCGCCCATGGTGGCGGACCCGCTGCACCGCCTCGACTGCTGCGTGATCAGCGATGGCGGCGGCGCGCTGGTGGTGACCAGGCCGGAGATCGCCCGCGGCCTGAAGCGCCCCGTCGTCACCGTGCGCGGCACCGGCGAGGCGGTGAAGACCCACGCCGGCGGCTACAACGATCTCACCTTCTCCGGCGCGCGGTATTCCGGTGCGCGCGCCTTCGAGGAAGCGGGGCTGACGCCGGCGGATATCCGCTACGCCAGCATCTATGACAGCTTCACCATCACCGTGCTGATCCAGCTGGAAGACCTTGGCTTCTGCGCCAAGGGCGAGGGCGGAAAATTCGTGTCGGACGGCAACCTGATCAGCGGCGTCGGCAGGCTGCCCTTCAACACCGATGGCGGTGGGCTGTGCAACAACCATCCCGCCAATCGCGGCGGCATGACCAAGGTGATCGAGGCGGTGCGCCAGCTGCGCGGGGAGGCGCATCCGGCGGTGCAGGTGAAGGATTGCACGCTGGCGCTCGCGCACGGCACCGGCGGGCTGCTCGGCCATCGCCATGGCAGCGCGACCCTGATCCTGGAGCGCACGGCATGAGCTACTCCGAGCGGCCGATCCAGGCCCCGATCCCCGATCCGACCACCGAGCCCTTCTGGGAGGCCGCGACCGAGGGGCGCTTGATGGTGGGCCTCTGCCGGGACACCGGCCGTCATTTCTTCCCGCCGCGCGGCGTCTCGCCCTTCACCCTGTCGCCGAACGTGGACCTCGTGGCGGCCAGCGGCCGCGGCACGCTCTACAGCTACACGGTGATGCGGACGAAGCAGCCCTACATCCCGGCGATGGTCGAGCTGGCTGAAGGCCCTCGGATCTTCACCAACCTGGTGGATGTCGCGCCCGAGAAGGTGCGGATCGGGATGGAACTGCGGGTTGCCTTCCAGGCGACCGAAGGCGGCCCGCCGGTGCCGATGTTCGCGCCGGCCTGAGCCCGCCTCCCGGACACCTTCCCGGATCCGCTCGCAGGCGGTGCTCGTCGCGCGCATGTCGGATTCTTTGACAGCCCTCGATGATGCAAAATCGCAACATTCGATAAGTCATTGAGAATATGATTGCTGATTTCTTGGCCCAACTATTGCTTCTACGAGCTTGTTTTCGCAACCTTACAGAGGATTACAAAGTAAAATGCGCAAGCTTGGCATGGCAGTCGCACTCGGTATTGCTACAATCCTCGGATCGACCGAGGTGTCCGCGAACGTCATCTCCACCACCGGCCAGAATGCCAACATCGCCGACGCGGTCGGCGGCTGGAACGTGGATTTCTGGTACTTCTCGGAATCGCTGGGCGGAACGCTGAACATTTCCAACAACGGGTCGGGCGACCCGATGATCTGGCTGTTCCGCAATGACGGGGCCCTGACGTCGGACGACCTGATCGCGCAGAACGACGACTACTTCAGCCTGAACTCCTTCATGTCCGTTGCCGTCCTGGCCGGCAACTACATCCTGGCCGCGGGAATCTGCTGCGACGGGGCGGCCGGTATCCTGGACGGACGGCAGTACGAGGGCGATTTCAACAACTCGTACGTGAACAGCTACACCCTCACCATCGACAGCACCGGCAATGTGAGCGGCCTCACCGCCGCGACGGCGGTGCCGGAGCCCGTCTCGCTCGCGCTGCTCGGCGCCGGCCTGCTCGGCCTCGCGGCCGTGCGCCGTCGCAGGCCGGACTGACGGCACCCGGAACCGAACCGGCCGCATCGCTGCGATGCGGCCGGTCTGCACAAGACGGGTTCAGTTGAACAACGTGGAGACGCTGCTCTCCTCGCTGATGCGCTTCATCGCCTCGGCGATCAGCGCCGCGATGGTCAGCTGGCGGATGTTGCGGCTGACGCGCACCGCCTCGGTCGCCAGTATCGAATCGGTCACCACCATCGTCTCGATCGCCGCCGCGCCGACGCGCGCCACCGCGCCGCCCGAGAACACGCCGTGGGTGACATAGACGCTGGCGGACTTCGCGCCGTGCTTCAGCAGCGCCTCCGCCGCGTTGCACAGCGTGCCGCCGGAATCGACGATGTCATCCACCAGGATGCAGTGCCGGCCTTCCACCTCGCCGATCACGTTCATCACCTCGGAGACGCCGGCGCGCGGCCGGCGCTTGTCGATGATGGCGAGGTCGGCGCCGATGCGCGCCGCGATCGCCCGCGCGCGCACCACGCCGCCGACGTCGGGGGAGACCACCATCGTCTCGCGCCCGGCGAAGCGCTCCTGGATGTCCCGGGAGAACAGCGGCGCGGCGAAGAGGTTGTCCACCGGGATATCGAAGAAGCCCTGGATCTGCCCGGCATGCAAATCCATCGTCAGCACCCGGTGCGCGCCGGCTTCGACGATGAGGTTGGCGACGAGCTTGGCGCTGATCGGTGTGCGGCTGCCGCTTTTCCGGTCCTGCCGCGCATAGCCGAAATAGGGGATCACGGCGGTGATGCGCCGCGCGCTGGCGCGCCGCCGCGCATCCCGCCTGATCAGCAGTTCCATCAGGTTGTCGTTCGCCGGGTAGCTGGTGGACTGCACGACGAAGACGTCCTCGCCGCGGACGTTCTCGTGGATCTCCACGAAGATCTCCATGTCGGCGAAGCGGCGCACGCTGGCCTGGGTGAGCGGCATGCCGAGCGCCGAAGCCACCGCCTCGGCCAGCGGGCGGTTGCTGTTGCAGGCGATGATCTTCATGCGCGGCGACCCCGGGGAGGTGCGAACGGGTGGCCAGGCGGAGCCCCGCATGGCCGCGCGACCCGATAGCAACGTGACATTCGGGTGTCCATCACGCGACGATGATCCCCGCGCATGGCAACCCTGATCGCCTATCGCTGTGCTGTTGGCGCAGCGGGGGCGGGAGCAGGCGGCGGCGCGAAGCCGCCGGCATTGGCGATCACGTCGCGCACGCCGCCCGCGGCCTCGTCGGCAACCACGAAGGCGACATCGCCCCAGAATCCGTTCAGGCTGCCCGCCGGCACCTCGTTGAGCTGCAGCACGCGGCCGAGGTCGTGGCCATCGCGGCGGGAGACGGTCCAGACGATCTCCACCCGCTGCCGGCCCGCTGCGGCCGGGGCCATGGCGACGACGCCCTGCACGGCGAAGCCGGCGCCCTCCGCCCGGTCCTGCACCTGCATGCCGAGCCCGGCCAGGCGCTCGGTCATGCGGGCGGTCAGGCTGGTGTTGCCGTCGCCGGGCGCGCCGCGCACGGGGCGCAGCAGCACCACGATGGGGCCGCCGCCGCTGGCGCGCTCGTCGCCGGTGCGCCGCCGCGCATCCACCCGCGCCACCAGCGTGGCGAGCTCGGGCGCCGCGTCGGCGGCGGCCTGCCGCAGCACCGCCTCGCCGCCCTCCGCCCAGGTGGCCGCCGCGACCGGGCGGCCGGCGACCTCGCCGAGCAACGAGCCGTCGGCATCGCGCAGCGCGTAGCGCGGCAGCACCTGGCGGCCGTCCCGCGCGGCGGTGGCGACCACCTGCCAGTCCAGCGGGAAGCTGCTGCCGGACACCGCCGGGACATCCTGCGCCATCAGTGCCTCGGCCAGTTCGCGGGCGAAGCGCTCCGCCTCGGCGTCGGTGAGCAGCGCACCTTCCGATGGCAGCACGGCCAGGCGATAGGCCGGCGGGCGGGCCAGCCGGGTCGCGAGCGCGCCGGGCTGGCCGCGGAAGGGCTGCGGCAGGTCGCCGCAGCCGGGCAGCGCGGCCGCCAGGCCCAGCATCAGGAACCCTCGCCTAGATGAGGACACAGGACACCAGCATCGTCAGGAAGATCATGATGATGAACATGATGACGTAGGGCATTCCGTCAGCCTCCCGGCTCAGCCATTCGGCAGGGCGATGGCGGAGAGCTGATGGCCGATCGGGCCGCCGCCGGCCAGGGTGGATCGCCGATGGCTGAAGAAACGCGCCTCCTCCGCCAGGGTGTCGCGGCCGCACCAGGCGGCGGCGATCCCGGCCGATTGCAGCCGCGCCAGGGAATAGCCGGGCAGGTCGAACCACCAGCGATCCTCGCGCCGGCCCTCGGCGAAGAAGCGGGCATCGGCGGCATCGCGCGCCAGCACGGCGCCGCGCAGGTCGGGGCCGACCTCATAGCTCGGCTTGGCGATGCAGGGGCCGATGGCGGCCGCGATGCGCCTGCGATCGGCGCCGAGCGCCTCCATGGCCGCGATGGTCGCCTCCAGCACGCCGGCCACCGCGCCGCGCCAGCCGGCATGGGCGGCGCCGACCACCCCGGCCGCGGCATCGGCGAACAGCACCGGCGCGCAATCGCCGGTGACGATGCCCAGCAGCAGGCCGGGCCGGGCCGTCACCACCGCATCGGCCTCGGGCCGAGCCGTCTCGGGCCAGGGTTCGTCCAGCGTGGCGACGGCGGTGCCGTGCACCTGCGTCAGCCCGACCAGCGCGGCCGGGGGGAGGCCGAGTGCATCCGCGGCACGCTTCCGGTTCTCCCGCACCGCCTCGGCGTCGTCACGGCCGGAGAGGGAACAGTTCAGGCTGGCGAACCGCCCGGTCGAGACGCCGCCGGCGCGGGTGAAGAAGCCATGCGGGACGGGCAGCGCGGCAGTGAGGAAGGGCGGGGTCATGGGTCCTCGAATCCGGGCGGCGGGCCGAGCCCGGGGTCGCAGAGCGCAAGCGCCTTGAACAGCCTGCCCATGCCTTCCGGCGCGACCAGCCGCTCGGCACCGGACAGGATCTCCCGCGCCAGGCGGGCCTGCGCCTGCGCCAGCATGGCCGCGCGCGTGACCAGGCCGAGGCGTTGCAGCACCACCCCCTGCGGCAATGGGCCGAAGGTGGCGGCGCCGGCAGCGCTGGCGGCGGCGGCGATGGCGGGGAAGTCCACATGCGCCGTGAGGTCGCGCGTCCCCGGCTCGGCCAGCGGGTCGAGCCCGGTTTCGTGCGCGCGCACAGCCTGCAAGGTGTCGCCGAAGGCCGGCTCGGACGGGCCGTAGTCGAAGGTCAGCGCGGCGCCGCGCTGGGCGGCCAGGCGCGCGGCGAGGGCGGCGGCGAAGCCGAGCGCGGCCTCCGACACCTCCTTCACCGCGCCCTCCGGCGCCGATCCGGGCAGGGGAGGGGCGGCGTCCGCCGGCAACTCCAGCAAGGCGCCGTCCTGCACATGCCGCTCCATCCACGCAGCGCCCCGCCGCACGAATTGCCGCACCGGCAGGGCGTCGAGGAACTCGTTGGCCAGCAGCAGCATCGGGCCTTGCGGCAGGGTCGAGAGGTCGGCGTGCCACGCGCTCACCCCCCCGCCCAGCGCGCGCGCCTGCGCCGCCTGCAGGCTCGGCGAGGCCTCCACCAGATGCACCCGCAGCGCCGCCCGGAACCCTGGCGCCACCTGCGTCACGGCGCGCAGCGCATCGGCCATCAGAGTGCCCCGGCCCGGGCCGCATTCCACCAGCAGCACCGGATCCGGCCGGCCCATGCGCTCCCACATCACTGCGCACCAGGCGCCGAGCACCTCGCCGAAGGCCTGGGAGATCTCGGGCGCGGTGGTGAAGTCGCCGCCGGCGCCAAAGGGACTCTGCGCCCGGGCGTAATACGCCGCCGCGGCGCGCGCCATGAAGCGGTCCAGCCGCTCCATGCTCAGGCGACAGCGGGGCGCTGGCGCGCGCGCAGAATCAGCCACGCGCCGACGGCGACCATCGGCAGCGACAGCAACTGCCCCATCGTCACCCCGCCGATGAGGAAGCCGAGATGCGCATCCGGCTGGCGGAACAGCTCGCCGATCAGCCGCGCCACGCCGTAGCCGGCCAGGAAGACGCCGGAAAGCATGCCCGGCCGCGCGCGGACCGCGGGGATGCGCACCAGCACCTGCAGCAGCACGAACAGGCAGATGCCCTCCAGGAAGGCCTGGTAGAGCTGGCTCGGATGCCGCGGCTCCGGTCCACCGGTGGGGAACACCATTGCCCAGGGCACGTCGCTGACGCGGCCCCACAACTCGCCATTGGCGAAGTTCGCCAGCCGCCCGAGGAACAGCCCGATCGGCACCACCGTCACCGCCCGATCGCCGAGCAGGAGGGGATCGAGCCGCTGCCGCCGGCAGAACCACAGCAGTGCGATGATGACGCCCAGCATGCCGCCGTGGAAGGACATGCCACCCTGCCAGACGTAGAGCGCCTCCCACGGGGCGGTGACGTAGTAGCCGGGGCGGTAGAACAGCACATAGCCAAGCCGGCCGCCGAGGATGATGCCGAGCGTCACCCAGGTGACCGCATCGTCCAACTGCTCGCGGCTGGCAGCCACCGGCGGCAGCGCGACAAGGCGCCGCGCCAGCAGCCACCCCAGCACGATGCCGCCGATATAGGCCAGCGCATACCAGCGCAGCGCGAAGGGCCCGATCTCCAGCGCGACCGGGTCGATGGCGGGAAAGGCGATGACGGGGAGGATCACCGGTGCGGGTCGCTCTGCATCAGGAAGTCACGCACATAGCTCGTCACGCCTTCCTCCAGCCCGACCATCGGCAGGTCGCAGCCAGCGGCGCGCAGCCGGGCGAGCGGCGCCTCGGTGAAGTACTGATACTTGCCGCGGAGGTCGGCCGGCATGTCCACGAATTCGATGCGCTCGGGCTGGCCCATGGCCGCGAACATCGCCCGCACCAGGTCGAGGAAGCTGCGCGCCCGGCCGGAGCCGACATTGAACAGGCCGCTCACCCCGGGATTGTCCAGCAGCCACAGCATCACCGCCACGCAATCATCCACATGCACGAAGTCGCGCATCTGCGCGCCATCGGCGATCCCCGGCCGGTCGGAGCGGAACAGCCGCGCCGGGCCGCCGTGACGCGCCTCGTGGAACTTGTGGAACACCACGCTGGCCATGCGGCCCTTGTGGTACTCGTTCGGGCCATAGACGTTGAAGAAGCGCAGCCCCGCCCATTGCGGCGGGGCCGGCGTGCCGCGCGCCAGCATGTCCGCCACCCGGCGATCGAAGGCCAGCTTCGACCAGCCATAGAGGTTCAGTGGGCGCAGCGCCGTCAGCATCTCGGGCGCCATGTCATCCTCGAATCCCAGCGCGCCGTCGCCATAGGTGGCGGCCGAGGAGGCGTAGATGAACGGCACGTTGCGCTCGGCGCAGGCGGCCCAGAGCCAGAGCGGCAGGGTGATGTTGGTGGCGGCGACCAGGTCGCCATCGGTCGCGGTGGTGGCGCTGATCGCGCCCATGTGCAGCACCGCCTCCACTTCCGGGTCGGCGGCCCAGAAATCCTCGACTTCCTCGGGCGGCAGGATGCCGGCGATGGTGTGCCTGGCCAGGTTGCGCCACTTCTCGCGCCCCGGCTCGCCGGCGCGCAGCCGGTCCACCACCATCACCTCCGCGCCGCGGGCCGTGAGCGCGGCGACGAGATTCGATCCGATGAAACCGGCCCCGCCGGTAACCAGATACATCGGCGAGTGTGCTTTCCCTGGCCTGGCTGTCGTGGCGCCGGCGGCGGGGCTATGGGTCGGCACCCGCCGGAGGCGGGGTATAGTCAGAGGAGTCCCGCCCGCACAAGCGGCCGGCCGGGACCGCGAGGAGGTTATGATGGCGATGGACAGCGAAGGCGGCGAGGGGCGCGGCGGCAAGCGCGGGATCTTCGACGACCTCGCCGGCATGGCCGGCGGCGCCTTCTCGGTGATGGCCGCGGCGCGCGCCGAGGCCGAGGCGATGGGCAAGGCCCAGCTCGAGGCGATGGTGCAGCGCCTGGAACTGGTCCGCCGGGAGGAGCTGGACGCCGCGCTCGAAGTCGCCCGCCGCGCCCGCGAGCAGGCCGAGGCCCTGGCTGAGCGGGTGGAGGCGTTGGAACACAGGGTCGCCGCGCTGGAGACGCCCTCCGACAGGCTTGTCGGGCCGGATGACGAGACGCGCTGAGAAGTTCTCCACAAGCGATTGTGCGGCCTTACAAAAGCGGACCTTGCAGGCGCCTTTCGCAGCTGCGTAGTCTAGAGGTAGTGGCGATTCGGGGTGTTGAACCCCAACACCTCGGGGTCACGTGGGGGATACTCTCTCTCTGGGCCAGCGCGACCGGACCCGGCCGCGGGCCCAATCCGGGCGAAGGAGGTGCCACATGTCAGCCTATCTCGGCCATGACACTCAGGAGCGCCCGGGCAATCCGCTCGACATCGTCGAGCAGATCATCGGCTCCAACGAATGGGCGTTCGATCGCCGCAACGACAGCGAGATCGCCGCCGAGGCGCCGGGCAAATGGTGCGACTACGGCCTGTATTTTTCCTGGTCGCACGAGATCAGCGCCATGAGCTTCACCTGCGCCTTCGACCTGAAGGTGCCGCCAGGCAAGCGGGAGAAGCTCTTCGAGCTGCTCACCATGGCCAATGAGAAGCTCTGGATCGGCCATTTCGGTCTCGACACCGACGACGGCGTCCTGGTGTTCCGCCACTCCGTGCTGCTGCGCGGCGCCCCCGGCGCCTCCGCCGAGAGCCTGGAGGACATGGTGGACATCGCGCTGACGGAGTGCGAGCGCTTCTTCCCCGCCTTCCAGTTCGTCCTCTGGGGCGGCAAGCCGCCGGCCGAGGCGTTGCAGGCGGCGATGCTGGATTGCGTGGGCGAGGCCTGAATGGGCTGACAGGCTGTCGGGGGGCTTTACAGCACACGCCGCCGTGAGCGGCGGCTCGCCGGCAACTGTCTGATCCCAGCGGGCGCGGTGTGTTGGCATAGCGATTGCTCAGAGCGTTGGCCGGTGTTGTGTGCGGCATTCCACCCGGTCGCCGGGGCGGGGCGCCCTCAACACCATGGCCAACCAGGTGGGAGATCGCGTCATGCCACATGCCTCGACGATGCTGTCCCTGTTCGCCGCGGCGGGGATCACGCTGGCGACTGCCGGCGCACAGGCGGCGCCGGTCACCTTCACGGAGCTGGCGGGATTCACCGGCGGCACCGTGGCGGGAACCGCCGTGTTCCGGGCCGACCTGTCGGGCCTCGGCATCGGCCAGATCGCCTCGCTGACCATCCAGGACAGCAACAACGGTATCGGCGGCTCTGCCGGGCAGTTCTCCGGTTTCGACCTCGACGCGGTGGTGATCTCGACGACGCTGATCACCGATGCGGCCCAGGTGGGGCTGCTGGTCCCCGCCATCGGCCTTGATTTCGTCAATTCGGTGCTGATCCCCGGCACCCAGCGTGCGCCGGCCGACCCCGCACTGTTCGGCACTTCCGGCGGGCAGGTGAACAATGCCGTGGCCACGCTCGGCAGCTTCGACGGGGAGAACACCACCACCACGCCGGACGGCTTTGTGAGCCTCGGCGATGGCGGCCGCCTCTCGATCAACCTCGCCGCGCCGATCCCGGTCGGCAGCCCGCTCTATCTCTACATCGGCGAGGTCGGCAACCAGGGCGAGCTCGCGGCCGGCAGCGTGGAACTGTCCAGCACCACGGTGGCGGTACCGGCGCCGGCTTCGCTGGCGCTGTTCGGATTGGGGCTGGCAGGGCTCGGCCTCCTCGGCGGGCGACGCGCGCGCGCGGGGTAGCGGGACCGGTTGCCATCCGCGCCGCGGCCGGCGAGGCTGCGGCGCATGAGTGACGCACTCCCCCCCCTTCTCCTCGTCGGTTGCGGCAAGATGGGCGGCGCCCTGCTCGCCGGCTGGCGCGAACGCCGCCTGTCCGAGGCGGTGGTGGTGGACCCCCACCTCTCCGCATCCCCCGCCGGCGCCACTCTGGTGACGGCAGCGGAGGCCATCCCGCCCGGCTTCGCCCCCGCCGCGGTGGTGCTGGCAATCAAGCCGCAGGAAGCCGCGGCGACGCTGCCGCTCTACGCCCGCTTCGCCGGCAAGGCAGTGTTCGTCTCGATCATGGCCGGCAAGACCGTCGCCAGCATGCAGGCGCTGCTGGGCGAGGCGGCGGCGATCGTCCGCGCCATGCCCAACACCCCGGCCGCCGTCCGCCAGGGCTTCACCGTCGCCTTCGCCGGCCCCGGCGTTTCCCCCGCGCAGCGCGCCCTGGCCGACACCCTGCTCGCCGCCACCGGCGAGATCGCCTGGGTCGAGGCGGAGGGGCTGCTCGACCCCGTCACGGCGGTCTCCGGCGGCGGTCCCGCCTATGTGTTCCTGCTCGCCGAGCTGCTGGAGAAGGCGGCGGTGGAGCAGGGCATCCCTGCCGACCTTGCCCGCCGGATGGCGCGCGCCACCGTTGCCGGCTCCGGTGCGCTGCTCGCCGCCAGCAGCGAGGACGCCGCGGTGCTGCGGAAGAACGTCACCAGCCCGAAGGGCACCACCGAACGTGCCCTGGCCGTGCTGATGGAGGAAACCGCCTGGCCCGAGCACATCTCCCGCGCCATCACCGCCGCCACCGCCCGTTCGCGCGAACTGGCCGGGTGACGTCCCCATTGGCGAAACGCCCGCCAGTCCCCACCATCGGCGCATGGACATGCCCCCCCACCCCGATGCCCCCCTGATCGAGGCCCTGTTCCGCGTGATCGCCGCGCATGGCTGGCGCGGCGTCACCGTCACGCGGCTGGCCGCGGCCTCCGGCGTGCCCGCCGGGGAGCTGGTCGGCCGCTTCCCCTCGCGGCTCGGCCTGCTGCGGCTGTTCGGCGATGTGGTGACGGACGAGGTGGCGCGCGGCACCGTGCCGGGCCAGGGCGGCACCCCGCGCGACCGCCTGTTCGACGTGCTGATGCGCGGCCTGGACGCGCTGGCCCCCTACAAGGCCGGCCTCCGGCGGCTGATGACCGAGATGTACACCGACCCCGTCCTGTTCGGCGCCATGGCGCCGGTGTTCCAGCACAGCATGGAGCGGATGCTGGACGCGGCCGAGCTCGACAGCGCCGGGCCGAAGGGCAGGCTGCGGGCAGCCGGGCTCGCGGTGGTGTGGATCCGAGCTGTCAATGTCTGGTCGAAGGACGAGTCGGAGGAGCTCGGCCCCACCATGGCCGCGCTCGATCGTGCGCTGGAGCGGGCGGAACAGGCGGCGCGAAGCTTTGGCCTGGTCGGCGGCGACCTTGCCGCCGCGCCGCCGGACGAGGCGGCCACGCCCGCGTGAGGCGGGTTCCGCTTCTGTCCACGGCCGCACTCCGGTAGCATCGCCGCCGGAGCAAGGAGCCCCCCTATGTCAGACCGGTTCGGCATGAAGCCCGACGACGTGATGAAGATGTTCGCCGAGTTCCGCCTGCCGCATTTCGCGGACCTCGAAAGCCTGGCGCAGGCGCAGCGGCGCAACCTGGAGGCGCTCTCGGCGGCCAACCGCGTGGCGCTGGAAGGCGCGCAGGCGGTGGCCCGGCGGCACATGGAGATCGTGCAGTCGGCGATGACCGACATGACCGAGGCGATGCGCAGCATGAGCGGCACCGAAAACCCGCAGGAGCGCGCCACGCGCCAGGCGGAGCTGCTGAAATCCGGCTATGAGCGGGCGGTGGCGAACATGAAGGAGGTCGCCGACCTGATCCAGAAGTCGAATGGCGAGGCGCTCGCCCTGCTGAACAAGCGCTTCGCCGAGGCGATGGACGAGATCAAGCAGATCTCGGCGAAGCCGGGCGGCTGAGGGCCTCCCAGGCCGGGCATCACGGTGCCCAGAGGGCCGGGCGGCGCCAGGGCCTCGGCACGCGAAGCTTGCCCTGGCGCGGCCGCCCCGCCGCTCCGAGTGGCAGCGACTGCCACGCCCCCTCCCATTGCGGTGGGAGGGCGTAGGGCGGCCGGATACCGGTTTCCGCGGCGAAGCCGAGACGTCCGTAATAGGCCGGGTCGCCCAGCACGCAGGCCTGCTCCACGCCGGCCTCCTCCAGCCGACGCAACCCGGCGCGAAGCAGCGCGGTGCCGATGCCCCGCCGCTGCCAGGCGACGGCAACGGCGAGCGGTCCGACGAGCGCGATCCCGTCCGCCGCGGCGTCCAGCCCGCAGGCCGTGAACACCGCATGCCCGACGAGGGCCGATCCGGCGATCGCGGCAAGCGAGAGCACGCCGCAGGGCTCCTGCAGCAACTCGCCCACCAGCGGCATCAGCTCCTCGCCCGGGAAAGCCTCCGCGTAGAGAGTCGCGATCCCGGGCAGATCGGCCGGCGTGGTCTCGCGGATGTCGAGCCGGTCCGATGTCACACCGGCAGCCTGACGCGCGCGCGCAGCCCGCCGAGCGGGCTCTCCTGCAACACGATGTCGCCGCCATGCGCCCGCACGATGTCGCGCGCGATGGCCAGCCCCAGCCCGGTGCCGCCGGGGGAGAGCGTCGCGAAGGGGCGGAACGCCTCCTCCCGCTGCTCGGCCGGAATGCCAGGCCCGTCATCATCCACCGTCACCTGCACCCAGGCGGCCGCGGTCGCGGGGCCGACCGCCGAGGCCTCGCGCGGCAACTCGGCCACCGCCACCGCGATCTGTGCGGCATGCTTGCGCGCATTGTCGAGCAGGTTCGCCAGGCACCGCCGCAACGCATCCGGGCGCAGCGGCAGGACCAGGGAGCGCGGCGCCTCCACCACCACCTCCGCTCCGTCGCGCCGCGCCTTCTGCGCCACGTCGCGTACGATCTCGGCCAGGTCCGCCGGCCGCGGCTGCTCGCCGCCCTCGCCGCGCGCGAAGGCGAGATAGGCGGCGACCATCCGCTCCATCTCCTCGACATCCTGGGTCAGCTCGGCGATGTCCTGCTCCGCCGCCTCGCCGCGCGGCAGCACGGCGAGGCCAAGCCGCATGCGGGTGAGCGGCGTGCGCAGGTCGTGGCTGATGCCGGCCAGCATGTCGGTGCGCTGCGCGACGAAGCGGCGGATGCGCTCCTGCATGCGGTTGAAGGCGATCGCCGCCTGGCGAACCTCCGAGGCGCCCTCCGGCTTCATCGGGCCGATGTCGCGGCCGAGCCCGAAGGCCTCCGCCGCGCCGGCCAGCCGGCGGATCGCGCGCACCTGGTTCTTCATGAACAGCGCCGCCACCGCGAAGAGCAGCAGCGAGGAGCCGCCGAGCCAGACGACGAACAGATAGAGCGTGCCGCTGAACAGCCGCTTGCGCGGCGCCTCGGCGTGCAGCACGCCGTCCGGCAGCTGGATGCGGATGATCACGCTGCGCGGGTCGGAGACCCAGTCGGCGTCGAAGGGCAGGCGCACGCGCTCGTCCATCGCATGCGCGAGGTCGCCTTCGAGCGGCAGCAGCGGCTGCCAGGCCGCACGGTCCGGCGTCGGCCCGAGCGTCGCGCCCGGCTCGAAGGCCAGCGCCATGTCGAATCGCCAGGCGACCTCGCGGAAGACCCAGGCGCGATGCTCGGGCGAGGTGTCGCGCTGGATCAGCTCGGTGACGAAGCCGAGCTCGCCCGCCACCGCCGCCGCCAGCCGGCGCGAGATGACGTCGAGATGCGAGCCGTAGAAGATCTGCAGCGCGATCCCCTGCAGGATCAGCAGCGGCAACAGGATGATCAGCAGGCTGCGGCCGAGCAGCCCGCGCGGCATGAAGACGCGCAGGAACTTCTCGAGCGCGGTCATCACACCCCAGGCCGCAGCACGTAGCCGCGGTGGCGGACGGTCTGGATGAAGCGGGGCTCCCGCGGGTCGGGCTCCACCTTCCGGCGCAGCCGCGTCACCTGCACGTCGATCGCGCGCTCGCCGGCCTCCGGCGTGCCGAGCGCGGCGGCGATCTCGTCGCGGCTCAGCACCTCGTTCGGCCGCGCGGCGAGTGCGGCAAGCAGCGCGGTCTCGCCGCCGGTCAGGCGCAGCGTGCCCTCGGGGCCGCGCAGCTCGCCGCGTTGCGGGTCGAACCAGCGCAGGCCGAGCTGCACCGGCCCGGCCGCCGGTTCCGCCGCCGGCGGTGGCGCGGCGCGGCGCAGGATGGTGCGGATGCGCAGCGCCAGCTCGCGCGGGTCGAAGGGCTTGCCGAGGTAGTCGTCCACGCCGGCTTCCAGCCCGGCGATGCGGTCGTCCGGCGACCCGCGCGCGGTGAGCATCAGGATCGGCACCTCGCGTCCTTCCGCGCGCAGGCTCTCGACCAGCTCGACCCCGCTCTCGCCCGGCATCATCACATCGAGCACGAGGAGGTCGAAGGCGAAGCCGGCCAGCGCGTGACGCGCCGCGGCGGCATCGGCGGCCGCGGTGACGCGGAAGCCCTGCTCGCCGAGGAAGCGCTGCAGCAGGCCGCGCAGCCTGGCGTCATCGTCCACCACCAGCAGGTGCGGCGCCTCCGCCGCGACCTCCGCCGCGCTCATCCGCCCTCGCGCTCCGCCGCCGCTTCGAGCCGGGCGAGGGCGGCGCGCGCCTCGGCACCCATCAGCCCGCGCATCACCCGCCTGAAGCCTTCCACTGCCTGCGGCCCGGCCTCCCGATAGGCCTGCATCACCGTCTCCCGCTGGCGCTCGTAGAGCCGGCGCTCCAGCGCCGCGCCCTTCTCGGTCAGCGACAGCAGGCGCTGGCGACGGTCGGTGCGGCCCGGGGCCTGGGTAACATAGCCTTCGTCGATCAGCGGGGTCAGCACACGGCCGAGCGACTGCTTGGTGATGGCCAGGATCCCGAGCAGCTCGCCCACCGTGATGCCGGGCCGCCGGCCGACGAAATGCAGCACCCGGTGATGCGCCCGTCCCATGCCGAGATCGGCGAGGATGGCATCGGCGCCGGCGGTGAAGTCGCGATAGCCGAAGAACAGCAGGTCCTGCGCGAGCCGCAGCTCCTCCTCCCGCAGGAAGAGCAGGCTGCGCCCGGCCGGCGCCGCCGCGCCGCGCGGGCCCGCGCCCTCCGCCTCGGCGGCGGCGGCCAGCGGCCGGGACATCGCATCCTTCGGCATGACGGTCATGCGTTCCCGGCGAATCCGTATTTGGTCAGCATAGTTGACGCATTTCCTTCGCGCCGCCACACTCGGCCCATCGCATGGCGCCCCGGCGGCGGATATAGGACAACGGCGTGACCATGCGGTAGCACCGACGCAAGACTCGGCGACGCGACGGCTGCCCACAAGAGATCTGGAGGAATGCCCCGATGGCCCTGGTGCCCTTCGATGACCGCGACGGCTGGATCTGGCTGGACGGCGAATTCGTCGCCTGGCGCGAGGCGAAGCTGCACGTCCTCTCCCACGGGCTGCACTACGCCTCCGGCGTCTTCGAGGGCGAGCGCGCCTATGGCGGCCACATCTTCCGCCTGCGCGAGCATACCGAGCGGCTGATCGCCTCCGGCCGCATCCTCGGCTTCGAGATCCCCTTCAGCGCCGAGCAGATCGACGACGCCTGCAAGGCGGTGGTGGCGAAGAACGGCCTGACCGACGCCTATGTCCGCCCGATCGCCTGGCGTGGCGCCGAGCAGCTTTCGGTCTCCGCCCAGCAGACGAAGATCCATCTGGCGATCGCCACCTGGGCCTGGCCGAACCTGTTCGGCGACAACCGCATGAAGGGCGTGCGCCTTGGCTGGGCGAAGTGGAAGCGCCCGCATCCCGAGACCGCGCCGACCGCGTCGAAGGCCGCCGGCCTCTACATGATCGGCACGCTCTCGAAGCACGAGGCGGAGGCGGCGGGCTTCGACGACGCGCTGATGCTGGACTGGAAGGGCGACCTCAGCGAGGCGACCGGCGCCAACGTCTTCCTCGCGATCGACGGTGAGCTGCACACGCCCACGCCGGTCAACTTCCTCGACGGCATCACCCGCCGCACGGTGATGGCGCTGGCGAAGAAGCGCCAGATCAAGGTGGTGGAGCGCACCATCCCGCAATCCGATCTCTCCCGCGCCACCGAGGTGTTCCTCGCCGGTACCGCCGCCGAGGTGACGCCGGTGCGCCAGGTCGGCGAGCTGCACTTCACCCCCGCCCAGATCACCGAGACTCTGCTGAAGGACTACGAGGCGCTGGTCCGGATGCCGCCGGAGCAGGTGGCCGCCCAGCTCGGGGCCTGACCGGGCAGCGAGGCTTCGCGAGGAGGGGCGGGGCAGGTGGCATTGCGTGTCCGCAGCGCGCGACCGGCGGATGCCCCCGCCATCGCCGCGCTGCATCTGGCATCCTGGCGCGACGCCTATCGGGGCGTGCTGGATGATGGCTTCCTCGACGGCCCGCTCGCCGGGCTGTTGTCGCAGCGCTGGGCGGAGGCGCTGGCGGCGCCGCGGCGGGAAGGGCTGGTGGCCATCGCCGCCCTGGCCGGTGAGGTTGCCGGCTTCATCGCCATTCTCCGGCGCGGCACCGTTGCCTACGTGGACAACCTGCATGTGCGCCCGGGTCTGCGCGGCGCCGGCATTGGCCGGCTGCTGCTCGGCTTCGGTGCGTCGCGCATGCGCGAGCGCGGCTGCACGGCGGCGGAGCTCACGGTCTTCGCGCAGAACGATGGCGCCCTGCGCTTCTACGAGCGGCTGGGCGCCATGACCGGACCCGAGCAGGTGGGCGAGACCTTCGGCCAGAAGGTGATGGAGCGCCGCTGCGCCTGGCCTGACATCGGCGCGCTGGTCGAGGCCACGGCCACCGCCCCGGAACCGTCCTGACGCCGGTTCCGCAAGAGGCCGGCTTCGCGTCGGGGTAGCGCCGCCAGCATTGTCGCCAGCGGCAGCAGCCAGGCGATCCGCGCTTCGTAGCGCTGATGCGGCTTGGAGAGCCCGCCGGTCGCCGCCGCATTGGCCAGCAAGGCCAGCAGCGCGCCGGCCAGCAGCGCCCCCCGCGGCAGGTCCCGCCGCCGCGCCACGCGCCACAGCAGCAGCGGCGCGGCGAGCGCCGCGAGCAGCAGCACCGGGATGTGCGGCAGCAGGAAGGGCGCCGCGCGCGCCGGCAGCACGCCCCGCATCTGCGCGCCGGCATCGAAGGCGGCGAGTTCCCGGGCGGGGAAGGCGGCCGCGATCGGCCGTCGCGCGGAGACCGAGAGGTAGGTGTCCACCAGCGTGTCCCCCACACGCGGCATCAGCAGCTGCGCGAGGGTGTTGCGCAGCATCGCCGCGGCGACCTCGAGCGGCCGCTCGCGCAGCGTCGCGGCGACGATTTCGCGTGCCTCCGGGGCGCCGACCACGCCGCCCATCGGCCGGTGCGATCCGTCCGGGTAGCTGTTCAGCGGGCTGCTGCCGCGCCAGAGGAAGTCGTCGCTGTCGAGCGGCATCCGGTCCAGGAAGGCGCAGAGATGCCAGCCCGATTCGGGGCAGCGATCGCGCATCACCGCCACCGCCGGCCCGTCGGCCTGCAGCCGTGCCAGCAGGAACACGGCGCCATGCGGCGAGAGCGTCACGCGCCCGAAAGCGTAGGCGTTGGACCCGAGCAGGAAGGCCAGCGCCAGGACGACGGGCAGCGCCGCGCGCAGCACCGGCCCCGCCCGCCGCGCCAGCAGCGCGACCAGGCCCAGAATCGCCAATGCGGTCGGCAGGTGCGAGAGATGCACCGCCACCGCCAGCGCCCCCACCAGAGCCACCCAGGCAACCTCGCCGCGCGAGAGCCCGCCGAAGGCCAGCAGCAGCAGGCACAGCGGCGCCAGCGCGGTCAGAGCATCCGGCATCAGCGTCGCCAGGAACCATGGCGCCGAGGTCAGCGCCGCGGGCGCGGCGCAGACCAGCAGGTGTGCCGCCGCGGTCTGTTCCAGGCGCACCATCCGCTGCGCCAGCCAGACCAGGTGGGAGGCGATCAGCCCCTGCGCCGCCACCGCCGGCCACAGCGAGACCTGCCAGTGGAACAGGTGCAGGAACGGCCCGTAGGCGAGCGTCTTGTCCCAGGGCACTTCCGGCAGCGTCGTGTGATTGAGGTAGGAGACGGTATCGATGAAGACGAGCGGATAGCCGTTCAGCAAGGCCGGCCAGACCAGCAGTGCGGCGCCGGCGATCAGCGCCGCAATCGTCTTCATCGCCGCCGCGGCGCCAGCGCCAGCGCCGCGACCACCGGCATCAGCCACAGGATGCGCGCCTCGTAGCGCGGATTCGGCCTGGAGAGCGCGCCGGCGGCGACCGCATTGGCACTGATGCCCACCAGCACGCCGACCACCAACGCCAGGCGCCGCAGGTCCCGCCTGCGCGCCGCGCGCCACCAGGCGAGCAGCGCCAGCGCCGCGCCGGCCAGCAGCACCGGCCCATGCGGCCAGAGGAAGGGCGCGGCGGCGGCCGGCAGCGCGCCGCGCGGTTGCAGCGCCGCGTCGTAGGCAGCCAGCTCGCGCGCCGGGAAGGCCTCGGCGATGCGCGGCCGCACGGCCGCCGCCAGATGGTCCGGCACCAGCGTGTCGCCGACGCCGGCCATGACGAGCTGGCGCAGCGAATTGGCCAGCATCGCCTGCGCCACCTCCAGCGGCCGCGCCCGCAGCGTCTCGGCCACGATCGCGCCGGCCTCGGCCGAGAGCAGCGCACCGCCGAGGAAGCGGGGCGTGCCGTCCGGCGCGCGGTTCACCGGGCTGTCGGGCCGCCAGAGGAAGTCGTCGCTGTCCATCGGCAGGCGGTCGGCGAAGGCGCAGAGATACCAGCCCGCCTCCGGGCAGCGGTCGCGGATCACCGCGGCGGCCGGACCGTCGGCCTGCAGCCGTGCCAGCATGAAGGTCGCCCCGTGCGGCGACAGCGCGGCGCGCCCATGCCCCCAGAGATTGGTCCCGACCAGGATCGCCACCGCCGCAGCGACCGGCGCCGCCGCCCGCAGCGCCGGCGCGAGGCGGCGCGTCATCAGCAGCGCCAGTGCAATGATCGCCAGCGCCAGCGGCAGGTGGGAGAGATGCGCCGCGATGCCGAGCGCCGCCACCACGCCGAGCCCCAGCGCCTCGGCCCGCGACAGGCTCTCCCGTGCGAAGGCCAGCAGCAGCAGCGCCAGCAGCACGGCGGGCGCGAAGACATCGGGCATCAGCAGCGCGACGGTGAAGGGCGCGGTGGTGAGCAGCGCGGCGCCCAGGCAGGCTAGCAGGTGCAGCCCCGGCGTCGCCGCGCCACGCAAGGCGCGCTGCGTCAGCCAGAGCAGCCAGGAGATCATCAGCCCCTGTGCCAGCAGCGGCGCCCACAGCGTCACGCCCCAGTGGAAGGCGTGCAACAGCGGTCCATAGACATGCGGCTTGTCCCAGATGACGAGGGGGCCCGAGGTCTGGTGCAGGAAGGCGCCGGTGTCGCTGAACACCAGCGGGTAGCCGTTCAGGAAGGCCGGCCAGACCAGCAGCACCGCGCCGGCGATGAGCGCGAGAAGCCGCAGCACTTCAGCGCGCCCAGCGCGAAGCTGCCTGGTCGTCCTCCGCCTTCGCCTCCACCCAGCGGGCGCCGCCGCCGGCGAATTCCTCGCGCTTCCAGAAGGGCGCCTTGGTCTTGAGCCAGTCGATCAGGAAGGCGCAGGCCTCCAGCGCCGCCTGGCGATGCGCGCTGGCGGTCAGCACCAGCACGATCGGATCGCCCGGCACCAGCCGGCCGTGGCGATGGATCACCGTGCAGCCCGTCAGCGGCCAGCGGGCGCAGGCTTCCTCGGCGATGCGCGCCAGCGCGCGCTCGGTCATGCCGGGGTAGTGCTCCAGCACCATCGCGGTGAGCCCGCCATCGCCGCGGCAGATGCCGAGGAAGCTGGCCAAGCCGCCGACATCGTCACGTCCCGCATGAAGCGCCGCTGTCTCCGCCCCCGCGTCGAAGGGCGCCTCCTGCACCAGGATGCGCGGGATCACGGGCATGGCGTCAGCCGCCGGTTACCGGCGGGAAGAAGGCAACCTCGTCGCCGGCGCGCACGGGATGGTCGGGCGGCGCGAAATCCTGGTTCACGGCGGCGCGGATCTGGCGCGGATCGGCGAAGGCGGCGGCATGGCCCGGGCCGCGGCCGGCAAGCCAGGCCACAAGTCCGGCGACGTCGCGCACCTCCGGCGGCGGCGCCACCTCCTCCTCCGCGGTGCCGACCTTCTGCCGGACCCAGGCGAAATACAGGACCTTCAAGCGGTGCTCCGCCGGCTATTGCGGCACGACGCGCGAATGGGTGCGGCCGTCCGGCCCGATCCAGGTCTCGACGTTGCCGTCCCGCACCACCGCGCCGCCGCCGATGCCGGGCTGCTGCACGCCCCTGACGCGCCCCGCCTCGCCGGTCACCACCGCCGGCCGGCCCTGCGGGTCGATCAGCACCTGGCCCTCCGCCGGGCGTGGCGGCGCGGTGGGTGCTGCAAGCGGCGGATTGACCTGGAAGCGCTGCGGCTCGCGCAGCGCCGGCGGCGCGGTCAGCGCGGCGCCGGAACCCACGCGCGCGCCTGGCGCCGGCGTCGGCACCGGCGAGCGCGCGGGCGGCGCACCCTCGATCAGCTGCGGGCGGTATTCCGGGATGTTGCGGAACGCCTCCTCGGGGCTGCCGAGCAAGGTGGGGCGCGGTGCCTCCGGGGTCGGCCAGACATTGCCGGGCTCGGGCAGCAGCGGCGCCACCGTCGGCGCCTGGCCGCGCACGCGCTGCACGGTCAGCGCGTCCGAGGTCACGATGTCGCGCGGGCCCGCGAAGGGCGACCAGGCGCTCTCCACGAAGCCGATGTCGGGCGCCGAGCAGCCAGCAAGCAGCAGCAGCAGGCCGAACGCCGCCCCGCCCTGCCGGATAGGCCGTGCCGTCGCCTTGTAGGTGCCTGCGAGGTGCATGGAGCGGTCCCGCCGTTTGGATTGCCTGCCCGCAACATGCGCCGCGCGGGCGCAAGCCTCAAGACCGGACGGTGTCGCGGTTCTCGGCCGGCGTCTCGGAGCCGGCGTGGCGGAGCCCGGCCTGGAGATAGTCCCAGCCGGTGATCATGGTCAGCGCCGCCGCGGTCCAGAGCATCACCTCGCCGATCAGCGACACCGGCAGGAAGGAGAGGTAGAGCACGGCGGCGGCGGTGTCGCCGGCCAGCAGCGTGCCGAGCGCGCCCATCTGGAAGCCGGTCTTCCACTTGGCCAGCCGCGTCACCGGCAGCCCGACCGCAAGCCCCGCCAGGTATTCACGCAGGCCGGAGACCAGGATCTCCCGCAGCAGGATCACGATGGCGGGGAACAGGCCGAAATCCGTCAGGCGCCCCATCCCGGCCAGCAGCATCAGCGCCGCGCCGACCAGCAGCTTGTCCGCGATGGGGTCCAGCATGCGGCCGAAATTGCTGGTCTGCTGCCGCTCTCGCGCAAGCTTGCCGTCGTAGTAGTCGGTGATCGCCGCCGCCGAGAAGACGATGCAGGCGCCGAGGTCGCCCAGCGGGTGGCGCAGCGCCGCGAGCACGACCAGCACCGGGATCGCCGCGATGCGGGAGAGCGTCAGAAGGTTCGGCAGGTCCATCGGCATGCGGCGCCCGGTCTAGCAGAAGGGACCGCGCCGGGCGAGGCGGGAGCGGCGGGGCTACTCCACCTTGGCATCCACCGCGCGGGCAATCTCGGCCCATTTCGCCATCTCGGCCCGCTGGAAGGCTGCGAGCGCCTCCGGCCCGCCGCCGATCGGCTCCGCGCCGGAGGCGATCAGCCGGGCGCGGATGTCGGGCCGGGTCAGCGCGCCGCCGATCGCCGCGTGCAGCCGCGCCACGATTTCGGGTGGGGTGCGGGCGGGGGCGAAGACGCCGTGCCAGGCGGTGCCCTCCACGCCCGGCAGCGTCTCGTTGATGCGGGGCAGGTCGGGCATCAGGGCGGAGCGCTCGGTGCCCGCCACCGCCAGGCCGCGCAGCCGCCCCTGCCGCACATGCGGCTGCAGGCCGGCGACATCGGCGATCGCCATCGAAATGTTGCCCGCCAGCAGGTCGATCAGCAGCTGCCCGCCGCCGCGGAACGGCACGTGCTCGATCTGGATGCCGCCCGCGCCACGCTTCAGCATCTCGGTCAGCAGGTGCGGCAGACTGCCGGCGCCGGCGCTGCCATAGGTCAGCCGGCGCGGATCGGCCTTGGCCAGCGCCGCCAGCTCCGCGACGTTGTTCGCCGGCACCGAGGGGTGGACCGCGAGCATGAAGTCGATGCGCGCCGCCAGCGTCACCGGTGCGAAATCGGCCACCGGGTCGTATGGCATGCGCGTATAGACGGCGGCGTTGATCGCGTGCGTGGCGATGTTCCCCCACACCACCGTGCCGCCATCCGGCGCCGATTGCGCCACCGCGCCGGCGCCGATCATCCCGCCGGCGCCGCTGCGGTTCTCGATCACCACGGTGGCGCCGAGCAACTCCTGGATCACCGGCTGGGCGATGCGGCTGACGATGTCCACCGAGCCGCCGGGCGGGAAGGGGACCACCATACGCAGTGGTCTCGCCGCGCCCTGTGCGCGTGCCGGCGCAGCGAGCGCCGGGCCCGCGAGAAGCGTTGCGGCCAGCAGGCCGCGCCGGCGCAGATGGTGCGTATGCATCCTCGGCTTTCCTCCCCAACCTGTCGTTGGGAGGCAGCTTAGGCACTGGTCGAAGAGCTTGAACAGATGCGAGGCGGCCGGTGTCAGGGTCAGACCATCGGCCGGACCAGCCGCGCCGCCGCCTCGCGCGCCCGCCGTGCGAAGCCGCGCTTCCGCCAGCGTCCCAGCTCGATCGGCCGGCTGCGCGCCACATCCTCCGCCCAGTCCGCGGCCAGCACCCCGGCCAGTTCCGCATCGAGGCACACCAGGCATACCTCCTCGTCCTGCCAGGCGGAGCGGCGGTTGAAGTTGGCGCTGCCGAGAATCGAGATCGCCCCGTCCACCAGGATCAGCTTGGCGTGGAACATGGTGGGCTGAAACACGTGGATGGTGACGCCCGCCTCCAGCAGCGGCGCGATCTGATCCGACCCGGCCAGTTGGCTGACCCGCATGTCCATCTCCGGCCAGGGCATCAGGATCTCCACCGCCACGCCGCGGCGCGCGGCCCGCGCCAGCGCTTCGGTCGTCACTGCATCGGGCGTGAAATAGGCGGTCGCGATGCGCAGCGAGCGCGTCGCCAGACCGATCGCCAGCTCGACCATGGCCGCCACGTCCGACCAACCATAGCTCGCCGAGGACCGGACCACCTGCACCCGCGCCTCCCCCGGCCGGGCCGGCTCGTCGTCGCCGGCGGTGAGCAGATCGCCGATCGGGGTGGCGGAACGGTCCTCGGCGATCGCCTCCGCCCAGTTGCCGAGGAAGGCCGCCCGCAGGCCGCGCACCGCCGGCCCGGTGACCCTGAAATGGTCGTCGCGCCACTCCGTCCTGTCGCGCGCATCGCCGCACCACTCCTTCGCGATCCCGACGCCGCCGGTGAAGCCGACGCGTCCGTCCACCACCAGCACCTTGCGATGCGTGCGCCGGAGGTCCTGGCCGAGGCGGATCCGCGCCAGGGGCCGGAACCACCGCAGTTCCACGCCGCCCTCCTCCATGGTGCTGGTCAGCCCATCCGCCATCGGCGCCGCGCCCCATGCATCGAGCAGCACCTTGACCGGCACGCCCTCGCGCGCCTTGTCCGCGAGCGCCTTGGCGAACCGCTCCGCGATCTCGCCGGTCCAGTACACGTAGGTCAGAAGCTCCACGCTGCGCCGCGCGCCGGCGATGGCGTCGAGCATCGGCGGGAAGATCTGGTCGCCGTTGCGCAGCCGCTCGATGCGGTTGCCATCGGTGAAGCTGGTGCCGATCGCCTCCTCGAACAGCCGCACCACCCGCGCTTCGTCGAAGCCCGTTGCGCCCTGGTGCTGGCTCATCGTTCCGCCCTCCCGCTGCCGGCCGGTTGTCCTTGCCGCCGTAGCCGGGCGCGGCGCCTTTCCCGCCGAGCCGTGGCGGGAACCGTTGCAGAAAGACGAGGGAGCGGCGGTGGTTCCCCAGCGCTACCCTTCGGCCGGGTGGAAGTGCCCGTAGATCTTGCGCGCCACGGAGGGGCCGACGCCCGGTGCCTTTTCCAGGTCCTCGAGCGCCGCATTGCGCACGCCGCGCGCGGAGCCGAAATGGTTGAGAAGCTTCCGCTTGAGCGCGCTGCCCACGCCCGGGATCTCGTCCAGTTCGCTGCGGGTCATCGCCTTCGACCGGCCGGCGCGATGGCTGGCGATGGCGAAGCGATGCGCCTCGTCCCGCAGCCTCTGCAGGTAGTAGAGCACGGCGTCGCGCGGCGCCAGCTGGAAGGGTTCCTTCTGCGTCTGGTGGAACCACTCGCGGCCCGCATCGCGATCGGGGCCCTTGGCGATCGCCACCAGCGGGATGTCGTGCAGCCCCATCTCGTTCAGGATCTCCCGCGCCGCGGAAAGCTGGCCTGCGCCGCCGTCGATCAGCACCAGGTCGGGCCAGGTGCCACTCTCGCGTTCCGGATCCTCCTTCAGGGCGCGGCCGAAGCGACGCTCGAAGACCTCGCGCATCATGGCGAAATCGTCCCCGGGCTTCGCCTCGCGGATCGCGTATTTGCGGTAGTGCTGCTTGAGGAAGCCCGCCTGGCCAGCCACCACCATCACGCCATAGGCGTTGGTGCCCATGATGTGGCTGTTGTCGTACACCTCGATGCGCTCGGGCGCGTCCGGCAGGTCGAACAGCCGCGCGACGCCCTGCAGCAGGGCGGATTGCGCGGTGCCTTCGGCCATGCGGCGTTCGATCGACTCGCGGGCATTGGTGGCGGCGTGCTCCACGGCGGCGCGCTTGTCGCCGCGCTGCGGGCGATGGATCTCGACCTTGCGCCGGGCCTTGAGGGTCAGCGCCTCGGCCAGCACCGGCGCATCCTTCGGCTCGTGGCTGACGAGGACCAGCGGCGGCGGCGGCAGGTCGTCGTAGAGCTGGCCGAGGAAGGCGCCGAGCACCTGCTCCGGGGTCTGGTCGGATTTGGCATGCGTCAGGAAATACGGGCGGTTGCCGTTGTTGCGCCCGCCGCGGAAGAAGAACACCTGCACGCAGGATTGCCCGGCCATCTGGTGCAGCGCCACCACATCGGCATCGCCGATGCCTTCCATGTTGATGCGGTCGCGGCCCTGCACATGGGTGAGTCCGCGGATGCGGTCGCGCAGCGCCGCCGCGCGCTCGAATTCCAGCCGCTCCGCCGCCTGCTCCATCTCCGCGGCGAGGCGCCGCTGGATCGACGGCGTGCCGCCGGAGAGGAACTCCTTCGCCTCCTTCACCAGGCCCGCGTAGTCGGCCTCCGAGATGCGGCCGACGCAGGGGGCGGAACAGCGCTTGATCTGGAACAGCAGGCAGGGGCGGCTGCGACTGTCGAACACGGTGTCGCGGCAGGATCGCAGCAGGAACACGCGCTGCAAGGCGGTCAGCGTCTGGTTCACCGCCCAGGCCGAGGCGAAGGGGCCCCAGTAGCTCGCACCCTTGCGGCGCTCGCCACGGTGCTTGGCGATCTGCGGATAGGGGTGGTCCTCGGCCAGCACCAGCCAGGGGTACGATTTGTCGTCCCGCAGCACGATGTTGTAGCGCGGCCGCAGGCGCTTGATGAGGTTGGCTTCCAGCAGCAGCGCCTCGGCCTCGCTGGCGGTGGTAACGACCTCCATGCTGCGCGTCTCGTGCACCATGCGGCGGAGGCGTTCCGGCAGGCGGCCGATCTGGGTGTAGGCGGCAACGCGCCGGCGCAGGCTGCGCGCCTTGCCGACGTAGAGCGCGTCGCCCTTGGCATCCAGCATACGATAGACGCCGGGCGTCTGTGGCAGCGTGGCGAGGGCCGTCTCGATGGCCAGCAGGCCGGGCATGGCCGGGGGGAGAGTGGCCTGTTCGGCGGTTGGATCGGATTCGCGCGTCATGCGTGTAGGATATGGCCCGGCCAGGGCGCCGCGCGGAGTCAGGCGGGCGGCGAGGTTGTCCACGAAAACTGTGGACAACTCTGTGGACGCGGCGTGTCGGGAGGCCCGGAAATGGCCGTCATCCGCCAGTAACACGATTTTGCCCAACTTTTGGGCACATTTGCTAACTAATTGATTCGCAACGAAAATTCTCCGGCAAGTGTTGCAGAGCCGCAGTCAAGTGCATCCTGGAACTTTATGCCGAGATAATGCTCCTGCGTACGTGATCACCGTGGAAAAGTTTGGCGGCACCCGGCCAAGTGCTTCTAGGACCTGCGCCTTTCGACAACCACGCCCACACCCGAAACATCTTGGAAGGCGTCCGGCTTTTCAACCGTGACGCGAGCCCGCTCGACCCTGGCATCCGCCAATGCCGCCGCCGCGAGCCGCTCCGCCAGCGTTTCCACCAACAGCACGTGGCCGGCTGTCACAACCGAACGCGCGAGCTCGACCAGTCGCTGATAGTCCACCACGCGGCGGAAATCGTCCGGGCCGATGTCGGTCGGTGCCGCTTCGTCCTGGACCAGCAACTCGATGTCCACGCGGATGCGCTGCGGGGCGGCCTTCTCGTGCGGGTGGATGCCGAGCCGCGCCATCAGGTCGAGCCCGCGGACGAAGACCACGCGCCGTCCGCGTTCGGCATCCGGCGCATACATCATTCGACGGCGTCCATCGGATCGCGCACCGGTGCCCATTGCAGATGCTGCCCGCCATCCAGCGCGATCATCTGCCCGGTCATCGAGGGCAGCGACAGGATCGCCAGCAGCGCCGCCGCGACCTCCTCCGGCGAGGTGCCGCGGCGCAGCGGAACCGAGGTGTATTGCCGCTCGAACTGCTCCGGCGTCTGCCGCGGGGATGGCAGGGCGGGTCCAGGCCCGATGCCGTTGACGCGGATGCGCGGCGCCAGCGCCAGCGCCAGGCTCTGCGTCAGTGCCCAGAGGCCCGCCTTGGAGACGGTGTAGGAGACGAAGTGCGGCGTCAGCGACCAGACCCGCTGGTCCAGCAGGTTGACCACCACGCCCTCCGCGCCGTTCGGCAGCGCCCTGGCCATCGCCTGCGCCAGCACGAAGGGCGCGCGCAGGTTCGGCTCCATGTGCAGGTCCCAGCTCTCGCGCGTGGCGTCGTGCCATTCGTCGCGCTCGAAGGTGGAGGCGTTGTTGACCAGCACGCCGATCGGGCCGAGTGCCGCCTGCGCCGCGGGCAGCAGCGCGGCGACCTCGGCTTCCCGCGCCAGGTCGGCACGCAGCGGCGCGGCACGGCGGCCGAGTCTGCGGATCGCGGCGGCGGCCTCCTCGGCCTCGGCGGTGCTGGTCGCGTGGTGCAGCGCGATGTCGAAGCCGGCTCCGGCAAGCGCCAGCGCCATGGCGCGGCCGAGCCGCTTGGCGCCGCCGGTGACCAGCGCAGTACGTGGGATGGTCGCGGGAATCGACATGCAGCGGCGGAGATAGGGCTGTCCGCCCGGATTGACCACCGGTTGATCGGCCGCGGGCCGCCGCAGTTCAACTCCGCCGCCGCACCTCCTTGGGCGAGGCGGGGATCTGGGTGGCGGTTTCGCCATATTCGCGGCTGTCGCGCAGCGGTGCTTCGCCCGGATGCGATTGCGT
Organism: Falsiroseomonas sp.; assembly: GCF_041690465.1. GTDB lineage: Bacteria > Pseudomonadota > Alphaproteobacteria > Acetobacterales > Acetobacteraceae > Falsiroseomonas. Next base: position 260,394 of record NZ_JAWLHG010000003.1, read on the forward strand.
GCCGCCGGAGACCAGCGGCACGCCTTCCCGCCGGTCCTCGCAGACTTGCCGCACCGCCGCCAGCGTGGCGCGCAGCGCCGCTTCCATGTCGAGGGCGGGATCGCCGGTCCAATGGGCCAACGCATCGGGCCGCTCGGCCCGCCCGCCCAGGCGCAGCGTCAGCCTTAGCGTCGCACCCGTCCCCTCGGGCTCCACATGCAGATCGCCGGCGCAGCCGACGCCGGTGGCAGTTGCCCAGGAGACACAGCGCGCGCCGGGATCGGCGGTGAAGCGGACGTGTTCGACGAATCCCTCGGAACCGAGGCCGCCGCCGATCACACGGACCCGGTCGGGCCCTTCGCGGAAGCTCTCGCGCAGCATCGGCAGCCACCGTGACAGGTTGTTGGGGTCGGCGAGGAAGGCGAAGACCTCCTGCGGTGGGCGCGCGATCTCGATGCGTGCGTGGTGCTCGGCCATGCCTTGCCCGTCCCTGCGGCTGGTTCCGGCAGGGCGAACGCGGGGCCGCGGCGGGTGTTCCGCGGCCCCCGGGTCTCAGCGGCCGGTTATCGCGCCCACCGCGGCGCCGCCGGCCCCCCCGATCAGCGCGCCGGTCACGGCCGAGCCACCGGTGATGGCGCCAAGCGCCGCGCCGCCGGCCGCGCCGATCGCCCCGCCCGACAGGGCGCGCTGCTGCTGACGGCTCATCCCCTCGCAGGCGGCAAGGGGGGCGATCAGCGCCACCGCCAGCGCAACGCGGGTGAAGCCGCGGCCGAGGTTCTTCTGCATGCGAATCTCCTTTGGCGCCATTCTGGACCAGCGGATTACACCGGCTGGTTGTGGCGAGCCAAGGGCACCTCTGTGGCACGCACGGCCACAGAACGTCACGCTTGCGTGCTTATTCCGCCCATCAACGCCGCCGGCCGCGGCCACCTTTGCCCTTCTTCGGATCGTAGCCACCACCACCGGGGCCGAGCGGCTTGGGCTTCCACTCGTCCTTCTTCTGGCCGGCCGCGCGCGGCGTGCTTGCCTGCAGGGAGCGGCCAGCCAGGTTCGGCTGGATGCCGAGCTCCAGCGATTCCAGCCGCTTGATCTCGTCGCGCAGCCGCGCCGCCTCCTCGAATTCGAGGTCGGCGGCAGCGGCGCGCATGCGCTTCTCCAGCTCGCCGATCGCCGCGCCGATGTCCTTGCCGACGAAGTTCGCCGTCTCGTCGCCCTCGACGGCCTCGACGGTCACGTAGTCCTGCTCATAGACGGATTGCAGCACGTCGGAGATGTCGCGCTTGATGCTCTGCGGCGTGATGCCGTGTTCCTCGTTCCAGGCCGTCTGCTTGGCGCGGCGGCGGGCCGTCTCCTCCAGCGCCCGGCGCAGGCTGTCGGTCATCACGTCGGCATAGAGCACCACGCGCCCCTCGGCGTTGCGCGCGGCGCGGCCGATGGTCTGGATCAGCGATGTCGTCGACCGCAGGAAGCCTTCCTTGTCGGCGTCGAGGATCGCCACCAGCGCGCATTCGGGAATGTCGAGACCCTCGCGCAGCAGGTTGATGCCCACCAGCACGTCGAACACGCCCTTGCGCAGGTCGCGGATGATCTCGATGCGCTCCAGCGTGTCCACGTCCGAATGCAGGTAGCGCACGCGGATGCCGGCCTCGGTCATGTATTCCGTCAGATCCTCGGCCATGCGCTTGGTGAGCGTCGTCACCAGCACGCGGCCGCCCTGCTGCGCAACCGTCCGGCATTCGGCGAGGAGGTCGTCCACCTGGCCTTCGACGGGACGGATCTCGGTGACCGGATCCACCAGACCCGTCGGGCGGATCACCTGCTCGGCGAAGGCGCCGCCGGTGCGCTCCATCTCCCAAGGGCCGGGCGTGGCGCTGACGAAGACGGTCAGCGGGCGATAGGCGTCCCACTCCTCGAACTTCAGCGGCCGGTTGTCGGTGCAGGAGGGCAGGCGGAAGCCGAAGTCGCGCAGGATCGTCTTGCGCGCGAAGTCGCCGCGATACATCCCGCCGATCTGCGGCACCGTGACGTGGCTTTCGTCCACCACCAGCAGCGCATTCTCCGGGAGGTATTCGAACAGCGTCGGCGGCGGCTCGCCCGGCTTCCGGCCGGTGAGGTAGCGGCTGTAGTTCTCGATGCCCTTGCAGCTGCCGGTGGTCTCCAGCATCTCGATGTCGAAGGTGGTGCGCTGTTCCAGCCGCTGCGCCTCCAGCAGCCGGCCTTCGGCGTGCAGCTCCTCCAGCCGCTGCTTCAGCTCCACCTTGATGTCGCGGATCGCCTGCTGCAGCGTCGGGCGCGGGGTGATGTAGTGGCTGTTGGCGTAGATGGAGACGCGGTCCAGCTCGCCCACCACCTCGCCGGTCAGCGGGTCGAATTCGCGCAGGCCGTCCACCTCGTCGCCGAACAGGCTGACGCGCCACGCGCGGTCCTCGAGGTGGGAGGGCCAGATGTCCACCGTCTCGCCGCGGATGCGGAAGGTGCCGCGCTGGAAGGCGGTGTCGTTGCGGCGGTACTGCTGCTCCACCAGGCCCTTGACCAGTACGTCGCGGTCGATCCGGCCGCCGCGCTCCAGCTTCACCACCATGCGGCTGTAGTTCTCGACCGAGCCGATGCCGTAGATGCAGGAGACGGAGGCGACGATGATCACGTCCGACCGTTCCAGCAGCGCCTGCGTCGCGCTGTGGCGCATGCGGTCGATCTGCTCGTTGATCTGCGCGTCCTTCTCGATGTACGTGTCGGTGCGCGGGACGTAGGCTTCGGGCTGGTAGTAGTCGTAGTAGCTGACGAAATACTCCACCGCGTTGTCGGGGAAGAAGCTCTTCATCTCGCCATAGAGCTGCGCCGCCAGCGTCTTGTTGGGCGCGAGCACCAGCGTCGGGCGCTGCACCGCCTCGATCACCTTGGCCATGGTGAAGGTCTTTCCGGAGCCGGTGACGCCGAGCAGCACCTGGTCGCGCTCGCCCTGCTCCAGGCCGCCGACGAGCTGGCGGATCGCGGCGGGCTGGTCGCCATTCGGCTCGAACGGCGAGACCACCCGCAGCGCCTGGCCGTTCGGCGCGACCGGGCGCTTCTGTGGGAAGAACAGCACGGGCGTGGGGGCGAGCACATTCATGGCCGGCAATGTGGGCGCGCCACCCCGCCGCGTCGAGCGCCTGCCGGCCTTGCCGGACGAGCGCCTGCCAGTGGAAGCTGCGACGCCGAGGGACTATAGCGGCGCCGATGGGCACCGAGATCGAGCGCAAATTCCTGGTGGCGTCCGATGGCTGGCGGGCGCAGGTGCGCGGGCCCGGGCTGGCGATGCGCCAGGGCTATCTCGCCGCCGGCGGCCCCGGCCTGCCGAGCGTGCGCATCCGCCTGGCCGGCGATGCCGCCTTCCTCACCGTCAAGGGACCGGGCGGCAAGGTGCGGGCCGAGTTCGAATACGCGATCCCCTGGGCGGACGGCGCCGCCATGCTGGCTCTCTCGCCCATGGCCGAGCTGGCCAAGACGCGCTGGGCGCTGGAGCATGAAGGCCATCTCTGGACGGTGGACGAGTTCCACGCCCCCGACCGGCTGAAGGGCCTGGTGCTGGCCGAGGTGGAACTCTCCTCCGAGGCGGTGGATCCGCCGCTGCCCGGCTGGCTCGGCGCCGAGGTCACCGAGGATCCGCGCTACAGCAACGCGGCCCTCGCCGCCGCGCTCGGCGCATCCGGATGAACAACCGGTAGGCCGTTCCGCTCGCGCGCCTGTCAGGTGCCATGCCGGCTGCGCGACGAACGCTCTTGGCCCCACCCCGTTGATGTTCCATCGGGACATCAGTCCCCGCAGGAAATCCCACGGGAGCGCATACGGCATGCCACTTCGCGAATTGACGATCATCGCCGCGGTTACTGCCGCCCTCGGCGCTGGCGGGGCGGCCCTGGCGCAGACCGCGCAGCAGGTGAACCCCAGCCCGATGCCGCCTGGCAGCCGCGCCAACGAGGCGCCCGGCATGGGCGGCGTCGGCCCCGGTGGGCAGGATGCCGGCGCACGGGCCCAGCAGGTGAACCCCACCAACATGGCGCCCGGCACCCCCGCCGGTGCGGCGCCCGGCATGAACCCCGGCGGGCCGGCCATCGTACAGAACCCGCGAGAGGGCGTGGCGACCGGCCTGGGCGTGCCGGGCGGCGTGGGGATCCGCGCCCCCGACGCGCAGCCGGACGTGGTTCCCGGCACGCTGCGCCCCGGCTCCCCGGTGCCGCCACCCGCCGGGCAGGCAGCCGTGCCTCCCCCGCCGCCCGCCACCGGCGGCGTGACAGGCGCCACCGGCGGCGTGCCCGCCACCACCGGCGGCGGCACGGGCATGACGCTGGAGCGCGAGCGCGCCCGCGCCACCACCGAAGGGGGCGCACTGGTCGTGGAGGGCGGCTTGCTCGAGGAGGGCGCCAATTCCTTCACCGCCGGCCAGGCTGCCGAGCGCATGGCGGAGGCCGGCTTCAACGACGTGCAGGACCTGCGCCTGGATGCGCGCGGGATCTGGCGCGGCCGCGCCATCCGCAACGGCCAGCCGACCGGCGTCGGCCTCGACTATCGCGGCAACGTGGCGGCGATCCGCTGAACCGCGCACCGAACCCGCACCGGAGGATAACAGCATGGCCACGCGCAGCATCGCCCGGCTCTACGACAGCGCCGAGCACGCCCGGAGGGCGGTGAACGATCTCGAAGCCGCCGGCTTCCGTCACGACGACATCAGCTATCTCGGTGGCCAGGGCGCCGCCGCCGCGAACGACACAGTGACCGCAGCGGAGAGCCGGCGCGGCGACACCGGCGCCGAGAGCGGTGCCGCCACCGGCGCCACGCTCGGCACGGTGTTGGGCGGCGGCGCCGGGCTGCTTGCCGGGCTCGGCGCCCTCGCCATCCCGGGGATCGGCCCGGTGGTGGCCGCCGGCTGGCTGGTCGCCACCCTCACCGGCGCCGGCGTCGGCGCCGCCGCCGGCGGGCTGCTCGGCGGCCTGCTCGGCGCCGGCCTCGGTGAGGAGGAAGCGGCGACCTATACCGAGGGCGTCCGCCGCGGCGGCCACCTGGTCGTGGTGCGCACGGAGGAGAGCCGCGTGGTCGAGGCCGAGCGGCTGCTCGATGCCCACGGCCCGGTGGACATGCACCACCGCACGACCGAGTGGCGCAATGACGGCTGGACCGGTCCCGCCGGCCCGCCCGCCACCGGCGGAGTCAGCAGCGGCACCGTCGCGGGATCGAGCCTTGGCAGCGGCATGGCCGGCCCGGGGCTGGCCGGCGGCGTGCGCGCCCCGGGCCTGGCGGACGACGTCACCCGCGCCAACGACCCGGCTCGCCGCAAGCCTGGCGATGTCGCCTGAAGGGGCGGTGAAGGCCGGCGCCTGAACCCGCTGCCCGCCGTGCCGGCAGCGGAACCGCCAACAGGGGCCGTGGGTTCTGCCCTCCATCAACAGGGGAGAACCCGTATGAGCCGCCCTTCCATGACAGCGCTGCTCGCGGTGCTGGCGATTGCCGGTTATCAGCATCGCGACAAGCTGGCCGAGTTGCTCGGCACGGCCGGCGGCAAACGGGGCGACCTGCCGCCGGAAGAGCGCGGGCGTGCCGGCGGCCAGGCCGCGGCCGCGGGCGGCCCGGCGGGGGCGGGCACCGCTGGCGGGATCGGCGGGCTGCTCGGTGGCGGCCTGCGCGAACTGGTGGACAGCTTCCGCCAGGCCGGCGAGGCCGAAACCGCCGACTCCTGGGTGCGTCACGGCCCGAACCGCGAACTGTCGCCGGATCGGCTGGAACGTGCGGTCGGCCCGGAGACCCTCGATCTGCTGTCGCGCCAGACCGGGATGCCGCGCCATGAGATCCTGGCGCGGCTGACGCGCGACCTGCCCGACGCGGTTGACCGCTACACGCCCGAAGGACGCCTGCCCCAGGGCTGAACGCGCCCTGGGCCATCTGCTATGGTGCTCGCAACCGGAGGGTGCGGAGCGCCATGGCAATGGCACGGAATGGTGAAATCGAAGCTGCAGCGGCGCATGTCGGCTGGCGGGCGGACACGGCGGCGCCGCGCTGATGTCGTCGTCCGAGCAACCCCCCGCGACGCCTGAAGGGACTACTCCATCCTCGGGCGCGCGCGCCTCCTCCCGCTCCGGGTCGGGATCTCGGCGCCGCCAGCGCAAGCGCGCCAGGCGGCGGCAGGTGATGTTCGCCGTCGCCGGAGGGTTCCTTCTGGCCGGGGCGATCGGCGCGAGCTGGTGGAACTGGGCACGTCCGGTCGCGACCGACGCCGCGACCTTCTGCCCGCAACCCCAGCCGATGGCGGTCCATGCCGTCCTGGTGGACCGGTCCGACCCGATCAGCGCTAACCAGCAGCGCCGCGTGCGGGAGGTGCTGGACCGCGCCGTCGCCGAGGCCCCGGTCGGCGCGCGGGTCGCGCTCTACGTGTCCGAGGCGGACGATGTGGAGGTGCTGAGCCCGCGCCTGGTGCTGTGCAATCCCGGCACCACCCGGAGCCCCTTCTATCCGGAGCCCGCGCCGCTGCGGGAGCGCTACGAGCAGGCCTTCCGCGCCGAGATCGACAAGGTGATGGAGGAAGTGCAGCAGCGGCCGGAGCGCAGCCTGGCGCCGGTGATGGAGGCGGTGCGCGCGGTCTGCATCGATGCCTTCGCCCGCTCGGCAACCGGCGGGCCGCTCAGCATGACCATCATCGGCGACATGGCGCAGTACAGCCGGCTGGCCAACCACCACGCCAACCGCGACTTCGAGACGATCCTGGGCAGCCCCCGCCTCGATGCGGTGCTGGCCGACTGCAAGAGCGCCGAGGTGGACATCGTCTACCTGGAGCGCCCCACGCCGGCCTTCATGCCCGGCCCGCAGGGCCTCGCGCATCGGCGCTTCTGGGAGTTGTTCCTGCAGAAGATGAAGGCGCGCCCGCGCAACATCGAGCCGGTTCCGACCGCCGCGCCGTGAGCGCGCGCCGCCGCGGCGCAAGTGGCGGCGGCGCGCTCTCAGGCGCTATCTCTGCTTCGCGAGGAAGTCTGCCATCACGCGCTGCGGCTCGCCGGCCTCGAAGGCCTGGCGGTGGAGCTGGCGTGCCGCCTCGAAGGTCTCGTCGAAGCCGGCCTGGGTGGCGGCGCAGAAGCGCTGCTTGTTCAGCCGGAAGGCCAGCGGCGGCTTCGCCGCCAGATCCGCCGCCACAGCCAGCGCCTTGGCCCGCACCTCGGCCGCCGGCACCAGATGGTGGATCAGGCCGAGCCGATGCGCCTCCTCCGCCGACGCCAGGCGACCGGTCAGCACCATCTCGATCGCGCGCGACAGGCCCAGCATCTCGCGCATGATCCAGAAGCCGGTGGCGCTGACCATGCCGGAATTGATCTCCGGCTGGCCCATCCTCGATCCCTCATGCCCGACGCGCACGTCGCCGAGCAGCGCGGCCTGGAAGGCGGATCCGGCGGCCAACCCGTTGAGCGCCACCACCAGCGGTTTCTCGAACCGGCGGATGGTGCCGTAGAGGCGCCGCCATTCCTCGATCCATTCCTCGGCACGGGCACCGTCGAAGGTCTTGCCCTCGTTGAGGTCCTGCCCGGCGCAGAAGGCACGCTCGCCGGCGCCGGTCAGCACCACCGCGCGGGTGGCGGGATCGGTGTTGGCGTGCAGCAGCAGCCCGACCAGGCGCGCGCGCATCGGCGCGTCCCAGGCGTTCAGCCGCTCGGGCCGGTTGAGCGTGATGAGCAGCGTCCCGTCGATCGCCTCCGCCAGCACATGCGCTTCCGCCTGCCGCATCGCAGCCGCGTCGATGTTCAGCATCGCCCTGCTTCCCTTTCCTGTCCGCCCCTCCGCATGCCAGCGCCACGCAGCGCGTGGAACCCCCGGTGACGGGGCACGGACCCTGGTGTCACCCGGCGAGGCACTGCGCGACCACGGGCATGAAATGCGCGACCGGCGGCGTTTCGCGTCCCGGCACCTTCGCCTGTTCGTCGAAGCGACGAAGCTGTACCGCCGCGCGGTGATGCGGCAGCGCCTCGAAGGCGGCGATCTCCTCGGCCGACATCGGGCCGCCCTGGAGCGCGAGGCTCGTGACGCTGTCCGGCGAGAGCCTGGCGAAGTAGTCGGGCTCGACCGCACAGAGATAACGCTTGGCAGCGACATGCAGCCGCACCGGCTCGGTCACCTCCGGCCCGAAGGCGGCGGCGAGCCAGGCATGGCCGAGTTCCTCGTGATGGTCGTCCACGCCCTCCGCGGCCGGGTTCTCGCCGAGGTCGTGCACCAGGTGGCCGATGTCGTGCAGCAGCGCCGCCGCCACCAGCGCCGGGTCGCAGCCGGCGCGCTCCGCCAGCCAGGCGGCCTGCAATGCGTGCTGCTTCTGCGTCACGTCATGCAGGCCATAGGCGCCGTCGGCGCGGGTTTCCAGCATGGAAGCGATACGGGCGACCAGCGCCTCGCGTTCGGCCTGTGTCATCATGGTGTCATCTGCCTGCCAGAGCTGCCTGCCGCCCTGAATAGCCCATCAGGGGAGGCGCCGCAGGCCTGCTGCGCCAGGTCCGGTGGCCCGCATTGACAGCGCCCCGCACCGCGCGACAGTCGCGTGATGGAGCCTGCCATGTCCGACGCGCAGCTGCCGCCCCCAGGTGGCTTCATCGAGCTGTTCCACGCCATCGCGCGGCAGGAGGGCGACCGGCTGTTCGCCGTCTGCGGCGGCGCGCCACTCACCTTCGCCGCGCTCGACCAGGAGAGCGCCGGCCTGGTCCGCGCGCTGCGCCATCACGGCGCGGCGCGCGGCGACCGGGTGGCGGCGATGCTGCCGAACGGGCGCGCCGCGCTCGCGCTGATCCTCGGCCTAGCGCGCGCCGGCCTGGTCTGGGTGCCGCTCAACCCGCAGCTGGTGGGCGAGGGGCTGCGCTACATCCTCGGCCATGCCCGGCCGCGCCTGGTGATCGCCGCGGCGGAGCATCTCGCCCGGCTGCGCGAGGCCGGCGCGGTGGCGATCACGCCGGAGGAGCTGGCGGCCGGCCCCCTCGCGCCCGCCATTGCGGACACGTTGCCGCAGCCGGCCGACGACGTGGCGCTCTGCTACACCTCCGGCACCACCGGCCCGCCGAAGGGCGTGCGCGTCTCCCACCGCATGCTGCGGCTGGCGGGCGAGGGCGTGATGCTGGTGGCGGATGCGCGCGACGGCGACGTGATGTTCATGTGGGAGCCGCTGTACCATATCGGCGGCGCGCAGATGGTGGTGGCGCCGCTGCTGCGCCGGCTGCACCTGCATCTCACGCCGCGCTTCAGCGCCAGGAGCTTCTGGGACGAGGTGATCGCGGCCGGCGCGACGCATATCCACTATCTCGGCGGCATCCTGCAGATCCTGCTGAAGCAGCCGCCCGCGCCGCAGGAGCGCGCGCATCGCGTGCGCATCGCCTGGGGCGGCGGCGCGCCGGCGGAGGTCTGGCAGGAAGTGCGGGACCGCTTCGGCCTGCCGCTCCGCGAATGCTACGGCATGACCGAAAGCTCCAGCTTCACCACCTTCAACGACAGCGGGGTGGTCGGCGCCGTCGGCCGCGCGATGCCCTGGTTCGAGGTGGCGCTGCACGATGCCGAAGGCCGCCCGGTGGCGCCGGGCGAGCGCGGCGAGATCGTGGTCCGCGCGCATGACCCGCTCGCCCTGACGCAAGGCTATCTCGACAACCCCGAAGCGAGCGCCCGCGCCCTGCGCGACGGCAGGCTGCACACAGGCGACCAGGGGAGCTTCGATACTGAAGAAAATCTGTTCTTCCACGGCCGGATGAGCGACAGCGCGCGGGTGCGCGGCGAGAATGTCGGCGCCTGGGAGGTGGAGGGCGTCGCCGCGCGCCATCCCGCCATTGCCGATTGCGCGATGATCGGCGTCGCCGCCGATCTGGGCGAGCAGGAGATCAAGCTCTTCGTCGAACTCCGCCCCGGCGCGGCGCTGAGCGAACGGGAGCTGTGCGACTGGCTCGCGCCGCGCCTCGCCCGCTACCAGTTGCCGCGCTATGTCGCGATGGTGCCGGCCTTCGAGCGCACGCCGAGCCAGCGCATCATGAAGCACCGCCTCTCGCCCCGCCGCGACGATTGCTGGGACCGGCTGGCGGCGCAGGATCCGCGCTGAAACAGCTGGCGCGCTTCGCCACGGCGAGCGCCGCGGCGACAAAGATAGTGGCGGCGCTCATCGGCCGGTGCGTGACAGTGGCATGATGTGGATGTTCTCCTTCAGGAGCGAGACGGTGCACGCCTCGCCGGGTGCCAGGCCGTTCCGTCGCGCCGCATGCAGCGGCAGGGAGAAGGCCAGCTTCCCGCCCTGCGCATCGGCGATATCGAGCGTGACCTCCGCATCCCGGCCCATCGGCAGCAGGTCGAGCACGCGGGCGGGCACCGGGTTCTCGCGTTCGCCGAGCGAGGGACGGCCGCGCCGGTGCAGCACGACGGCCGATGGCGGCACCATCCAGTCCACCGCCGCGCCCGGCACGAAGGCAGGTGCATGCGCCGCTTCCAGCACGGCATCGCCCCAGCGCAGGAAGGTCGTGCCGGCCGCGGCGTCGTGCCGTTCGACGGTGGCGCGGAACAGGTTGCGGAGGTCGAGCAGCCGCGCGACCTCCGCCGAGGCGGGGCGGGCGAGCATCTCGCTCGGCGTCGCCGTCTGCAGTCCTCGCCCGCGATGCATCAGGCACATGCGGTCGGCGAGCGCCACTGCCTCGTCCAGGTCGTGGGTGACCAGCAGGATGGGGATGGAGAGGCTGCGGCGCAGCCCGGCGAGCTCCGATTGCAGGCGCCGCCGCGTGGCGCGGTCCACGGCCGAGAACGGCTCGTCGAGCAGCAGCACCGCCGGGTCGCGCGCCAGGGCACGGGCAACGGCCACGCGCTGCTGCTGCCCGCCGGAGAGCTCGGCGGGTCGGCGATCCTCCAGGCCCGAGAGATGCACCAGCGCCAGCAGCTCGCGCGCCCGCTCTGCCCGCGCGGCGCGCGGGCGGTGGCCAAGCGCAGCGGCCACGTTGCCGAGCGCGGTCATGTGCGGGAACAGCGCGTAGTCCTGGAAGACCAGCCCGACCGCGCGGCGGTGCGGCGGCAGGTCGCATCGGGCCGCGGCGTCGAACCAGGTCTTGCCGCCGCAGCGCACCAGACCGCTCGTGGGCCGGTGCAGCCCGGCGACGCAGCGTAGCGCGGTGGATTTCCCGGCGCCCGAGGGACCGACCAGCGCCAGCAGCTCGCCCGGCGCGCAGCCCAAGGCGAGGTCGAGCGGGATCGGCGCCGCGGCGCCGAGGCGCAGCTCGAGCCCCTCCGCCGCGTCAGCCATCGCGCATCCGCCGGCCGACGCGGCGCGAGAGCGTGTTGGTCAGCCCGAGTGCCGCGACCGAGACGCCGAGCAGCACCGCCGACATGATGCCGGCGCCGCGTTCGTCGAAGGCCTGCACGCGATCGTAGATCGCGATGGCGATGGTCTGCGTCTCGCCGGGGATCGCGCCGCCCACCATCAGCACCACGCCGAACTCGCCGAGCGTGTGCGCGAAGGTCAGCACGGCGGCGGTGGCGATGCCGGGCCAGGCGAGCGGCAGCTCCACCGCGGTGAACACCTTCCACGGCGCCATGCCGGACACGGCGCCGGCCTCGCGCAGCCGCGGCGGGATGGCGGCAAAGGCGTTCTGCACCGGCTGCACGGCAAAGGGCAGGTTCACGATGACGCTTGCGAACAGCAGCCCCTGGAAGGAGAAGGCGAGGCCCTGTCCGAACACCCGCTCCCAGGCCTGGCCGAGCGGCGAGAGCGCGCCGAAGGCGGTCAGCAGGTAGAAGCCGACGACCGTCGGCGGCAGCACCAGCGGCAGCGCCACCGCCGCCTCGATGAAGCCGCGCCCCGGAAAGCGCCGATGCGCCAGCAGCCGGCCAAGCCAGATCGCAAGCGGCAGCAGCAGCGCCAACGTCCAGAGCGCGAGCTCGACCGAGAGGCGGAAGGCGGTCCAGTCCATCGTGTCGCGCGATCTACTCGCCGGGAAGCAGGAAGCCGTGGCGGCGCATGATCTCCCGCGCGGCCGGCGCCTGCAGGTAGGCGTAGAAACGCTCGGCGACCGGGCCTGCGCGCCGGGTGAGGGCCATGCGCTGGTGCAACGGCTCGTGCAGCGTTTCCGGCAGCAGCTCGAAGCTGCCGCGCCCGCGCAGCGCCGGGGCAAGGGCGAGGGAATAGGCGACGATGCCGCCCTGGCTGCCGCCGGCCAGTGCGAATTGCGCGGCCTGGGCGACATTCTCGCCGATCACCAGATGCGGCCGGATCCGCTCCCACAATCCGGCGGCGCGCAGCGCCTGCTCGGCCGCGTGGCCATAGGGCGCGTGCTCCGGGTTGGCGATGGCGAAGCGGCGGATCTGCCCCGCCTCGAGTGCGGCGCGTAGCCCGTCCAGCCCCGCCTCCGCGCGGACCGGCGATCCCGGCGGGGTGAGCAGCACGATGCGGCCGACAGCGTAAAGTTCACCGCGGTCGCGCGCATGGCCGCCCTCCGCGAGCCGGAACACGAAGGCCTCGTCGGCCGAGAGGAACAGTTCCACCGGGCTGCCCTGCTCGATCTGCCGCACCAGGTTGCCGGAGGAACCGAAGGCGAGCCGCACCGCATGCCCGGTTTCGGCGCGGAACCGCCCGGCGATCTCGACCAGGGCGAATCGCAGGGTTGCCGCAGCGGCGATCAGCGGCGCCGTCTCCTGGGCGCGCGCCCGGACGGCCGGCAGCAGCGCCGCAGCGAGCACCAGGCGACGGCTTACGGCGGGCAGCGGCATGGCGTGGATCCTGCGCTATCTTCGGTGGGAGATAACGCAGGGCGGCGCCGCATGTCCACCGCTCCGCTTGGCCCCGGCGCCGGCGCGTGGTCCCTTGCGGCGATGCCGCGCCCCTCCCAGGCCCCGTCGAGACACCCGCGCCGGGCCATCACGCTGCGCCTGACGCTGAGCGACCGCGTCGCGCTTGGCCCCGGCAAGGCCGACCTGCTGCAGGCGATCCGCGACACCGGCTCGATCGCTGCGGCGGGGCGCAGCATGGGCATGTCCTACCAGCGCGCGCACGACCTGGTCTCGGCGCTTAACGCAGATTTCCGCGCGCCGCTGGTGGAGGCGGCAGCCGGCGGCGCGCGTGGCGGCGGGGCCCGGCTCAGCGCGCTCGGCGAGCAGGTGCTGGCCGCCTATCGCGAGGTGGAACGCCAGGCGGAGGCGGCCACCGCCGAGCGCCTCGGCTGGCTGCGGGCGATGCTGGCCGGCTGACGCGCGTTCAGTTGGTCCGCGCGCCGGACGCCTCCACGGCCTGGCGCCACTTCGCCAGCTCCGCGCGGTGGATCTCCGCCGCGCGCGCCGGCGTGGTGCCGGTGACGGTGGCGCCGAGCTCCTGCAGCCGCGCGCGGATCGCCGGCTTGGCGAGCGAGGTGCGGATCTCCTCCGAGAGCTTCTCGATGATCGGCGCCGGCGTGCCGGTGGGCGCAAACATGATCACCCAGGCGCCGGCGTCGAAGCCCGGCACCGTCTCGGCGACGGTCGGCACATCCGGCATCAGCGGCGAGCGGTCGGGGCCGGTGACGGCGAGTGCGCGCAGCCTGCCATCGGCGATGAAGGGCGGCACGGTCAGGATGCCCTCGATGCACATCTGCACGTCGCCCGCGACGATCGCCTGCAGCGTCACCAGGCCGCCGCGGTACGGCACATGCGTCGCGGCGAGCCCGGTGGCGGCGCGGATCATCTCCATCGCCAGGTGGTTGGTCGCGCCGACGCCGGAGGAGGCGTAGTTGAGCTGCCCCGGATTGGCCTTCGAATACGCCACCAGCTCGGCCAGCGTGCGCACCGGCAGGCGCGGCGAGACCACCAGCACCTGCGGGAAGTTCACCATGTGGACGATGGCGGTGAAGTCGCGCGCCACGTCGTAGCTGAGGTCGCTGCGCATCGCCGGGCCGATCGCCATGTTGCCCGGCGAGCCGACCAGGAAGGTGTAGCCGTCCGGCCGCGCGCGGGCCGCCACCTCGGTGCCGATCGCGCCGCCGGCGCCGGTGCGGCTCTCGACGATGAATTGCTGGCCGAGGCGCTCCGAGAGGTCCTGCGCGACCAGCCGCGCCACCACGTCCACCGCCGAGCCGGGCGTGAAGGGGAAGACGAAGCGCACCGTGCCGGTCGGCCAGGCCGGCTGCGCCAGCGCCGCGCCGGCCGGCAGTCCGGCCGCGAGCGTCATGAGCGCACGTCGTCCGAGCGTGATCGTGGTCATCCGCTGTTTCCTCCCATCGGCCGCTGGATGCGGGCCGGACCTTGCCGGCGGATGATGGATTGGATCCAGGTCCAGGGGCAAGGCGCCCCGGCTTCAGCCGTTGCGGCGCGCCAGCGCGAGCCCGGCGACGTAGCCCCAGCTCATGTAGGGCCCGATCGTGGTGCCGGTGCCGACGCCGCGCGTGCCGATCGGGTTCGCGCTGGAGGCGCCGGCGGCGAAGAGGCCGGCGATGACGCTGCCGTCAGGCCGCAGCACCTGCGCATCCGCATCGGTGCGCGGCCCGCCCTTGGTGCCCAGAATGGAGCGGTTGAACGGCATGGCGAGGAAAGGCGGCCGCGTGATCGCCTCCAGCCCGCCGCGCCGGCGCTTGTCGCCGGAGGCGGCGGCATCGGCGGCGGAGGGCCGGCCGAACTCGGCGTCGCGGCCCGCGGCGCTGGCCGCATTGTAGCGCGCCACGGTCGCCTCCAGCGTTGCGGGATCGAGGCCGACCAGCGCCGCGAGTTCTGCGATGCTCTGCGCCTGCCGCAGCCAGCCGGGATCGGCGCGCGCCGCCCAGCGCGCCGGCGGCAGGCGCTCCAGCAGACTTGCGTCGCTGATCACCCAGCAGGGCTGGTGCACCGGCTGCCCCGCGGCGTCGCGCGCATCCATCGACTCGCCGATGTTGAAGCGCAGCTCGTTGGCGAAGCGGACGGCGTGGCGGTTCACGATGATGGCATTGGGCTCGGTGTGGAACGGCACCGGGCGCGCCATCAGCCGCCCGCCATGCCGCGTGGGGACGGAGGGCGTCAGCGTCGCCTGGTCCATGCGGTCGAGTGCCGCACCCGTAGCCTCCGCCATGCGGTGGCCGTCGCCGGTGTTGGAAGGCGGACTGCCGAGGTAGTCCACCGGGCCGGGGAAGTGCCGTTCCAGCCTCTCCCGGTCCCATTCGAAGCCGCCCGTCGCGATCACCACGCCGCGCCGGGCGGTGATGCGATGGCGCGCGCCGCGATGCTCCACCACCGCCCCGGTCACCGCGCCCGCCTCGTCCTGCAGCAGGTCCACCGCGCGCGCCCGCGTCTCGACCCGCACGCCGGCATCGAGGCAGCCGCGCAGCAGCCCGGTGATGAGCGCCGTCCCCTTGCCGCGCGTATTGGTCAGCAGCCGCCAGGCCAGCCGCGGCCAGAGCTGCCAGGCGGTGCGGAAGGGGTGGTGGTAGAGGTCCGTCTCCACCGCCTCGTGATAGGTGAACAGCTCGGGGATGGTGGATCTGCGGATGCGGAAGGCGAAGCGGCCGGCCCGCCAGCGGCTGAGCGGCAGCGGCGAGAGCATCCTGCCGCGTGGCTTGGCGCCGGGCAGGTCGCGCAGCGGGTCCGGCTCGGGCGTCAGCGCGAAGCGGAGCGGCGAATGCGCCTCGACGAAGCGCAGCATGGCCGGCGAGGCTTCCACCAGCCGCTGCCACAGCGCGTCCTCGGTCTCGGCCCAGCCCTCCGGCGCGGCGGCGCGTATATAGGCCAGTGCCTCCGCCGGGCTGTCGGCGATGCCGGCGGCGGCGGCGTGGTGGTTGGCGGGGATCCAGGTGCCGGCGCCGGACATCGCGCTGGTGCCGCCGAGGCGGTCGGATTTCTCCAGCACCGTCACGCGCAGCCCGGCGACGGCGGCGGTCAGTGCCGCCGTCAGGCCCGCGGCGCCGGACCCCAGGACCAGCGCATCCGTCTCGTGCTGCACAGCCGTCTCACCGTCCCCCACCCGCGCGGATGCTAGCGGCCCGGCGGCCGTGCCGCATCCTCCCGGTGGCGGCGCTCAGCCCTCGAGGTCGAGGTCGGGCTGGGGCGGCGGTGCCGCCGGCTCGTCCGGGCCGGCGGAGCGGTAGGCGGCGATCTCGCGCGGGGAGGGCATGGTGTTGCGCACCTCGCCGACTGCGTCGCGGAACTCCAGGACCACCAGGTTCAGCTCCGAGTCGATGCGGAGATGCGGGTTGCGGATGGAGGGCGCGGAGCCGGCCGCGGCAGGCTCCGGCGTGGCGGCCGGTGCGGGCGGCGAGGCAGGGCCCGGTGCCTCGGCACGAGCGGCAGGCGGCGGGGGCAGGGCGGCGACGTCGCGAATCATCGGTGGCGTTCCGGGCGGCGCCATCCTGGCGGAAGGGGATGGCGGCACCTGATTGGCGCGGCCAATGCCCACCCTATGCGACAGGGGTTGCCGCAAGGTGAACGCACCGCGCGGATCGCACCATCGTTTGACGCGCCCGCGGCGTGAGCCGATGCTGCGCTGCGAGATCACCGCCACTTGCCCCTGCTCCCCCCGCCCCGCCGGCTTCTTTCCGTGCTGCTCACCGTCGCCGTTGCCACCCTCGGCGGCGCGGTGTTCTGGCTGCTGCAGGTTCCGCTGGCGTGGATGCTCGGCTCCATGGCCGCGACCGGGCTGCTGACCTGGCATGAGCGGGCCACGGTGCCGCCGCCGCTGCGGCCGGCGGCGCTGATCATGCTCGGCCTCGGCCTCGGGCAGACCTTCACCGCGCCGGTGATGGCGGCGCTCGCGCTTTCCTTCGGGTGGCTGGTGCTGGCGGGGCTGCTGTCCATCGTCGCCGGCGCGCTGACCTCGCGGCTGTTCGCCCGCATCGCCGGCACCGATGCGGCGACCGGCTACTACGCCTCGGTGCCGGGCGGGGTGGTGGTGATGGCGATCCTGGCGGGGCGCGCGGGCGTCTCGGTGCCCGCGGTGACGCTGGCGCAGACCATCCGGGTGATGATCGTGGTGGTGCTGGTGCCGCCGCTGATCACCTGGCTGGCGCCACGCGGCGGCGCTGCGACCGCGGCCTTCCTGGCAGACCGGCCGGAGGTGCACCTCGCGGGGCTCGCGGCGCTGCTGCCGGGAGGGCTGCTGGCCGGCCTGCTGGCCGGGCGCGTCGGGCTGGCCAATCCGTGGATGCTGGGGCCGTGCTGCCTGATGATCGCGCTCTCCACGGCCGGGATGCTGCCCTCCGGCGTGCCGATGTGGATGGTGGATGCGGCGCAGGTCGGCCTCGGCATGGCGCTCGGCAACCGGATCAGCCGCAGCTTCCTGCTCTCCGCACGCCGTCTGGCGGTGGCCTCGGCGGTGACGACGCTGCTGCTGGTGGCGCTGATGGCCGCGATGGCGGTGGGCTACGCGCTGGTTTCCGGGCTGCCGCTCGGCGCCGTGCTGCTCGGCATGTCGCCGGGCGGGATGCCGGAGATGACGATCACCGCCAAGGCGCTGGAGCTCGGCGTGCCGCTGGTGCTGGGTTTCCACCTCGTGCGGATGCTGGTCTGCAACCTCACGGTGGCACCGATCTGGCGGCTTGCAGTGCGGCTCGGCCTGGCGAGGTAGACGCGCCGCGCCAGCCGGGTCAGCCGGCCTGCCAGCCCAGGCGCCGGTGCAGCCATTCGCGGTACGCCAGGGCCACCTCGGGCTGTGGGCACATCGTCGCAAGCGCATCGGCTGCCTGCTGCGCCGCCAGCAGCCGCGTGCCGGCCGCCGCGGCTTCGGGCTCGTCCTCGATCCAGCGCCGCGCCGCGCCGCGCCACAGCGCCACCGAATCGGAGGCGGTCAGCGCCGGCAGCACCAGCAGGCCGCGGATGCGCAGCGCCGCACCGGCCGCGCGGACAGCGGCGACCAGGTCGGGCGCGGCCGGATCGGCCAGCAACTCGCCCAGTGCCGGCAGGTCCGGCAGCGCCGGATCGCGCGCCCCGGCCGGGCCGTCGAAGGCGAACCACGGCGTCAGGCCGAGCGCCGCGGCGCGTTCCATCGCCCCCGGGCCGGTCATCACCGCCGCATCGGCCGCCCCGGCCGCCACCGCCGCCTCCGCCGACATGCCGGCCGGCAGCACCACCGCGCTGCCGGTCGCGCCGAGCGCCTCCAGCGCGAGCAGCGCGGCGGTCTCCGGCGCGGCGGGGGAGGGGGTGGCCAGCCGGACCGACTGGTCGGCGGCCGCGCCGCGCCCGGCCAGGATCGCCGGCTGGAGGCTGCCGGCCACGGCCGGCCACAGGCGAGGCTCGAAGCGCGCGCGCGGATCGCCGACCAGCAGCGCCTGCGCGGCGAGGCCCGGCAGCAGCAGCAGCACCGGATGCTCGACCGGCATGGAGGTGGCGAAGCGGTTGGCGGCGGTGATGCCGTCGGGCCCGCCGACCACTGCGAAGCGCAGCGCGGCGGCCTGCACCAAGCCACGCGCAAGGCCGCGCACCGCCTCGCCGGCGAGGCGCGCGCCCGCGCCCTCCTGCGGGCCCGGCGCGATCAGCAGGGCGGCTTCCGGCACGCCGGTGGCCGCATGCAGCGGCGAGGCAGCGCCACTGGACACGGCCAGCGCGACCCCGAGCAGCCCCCTGCGGGTGGCGAGCAGACGGGTCATTGCCTCCGGCCTCCCTTCGGTTGGGCGTCCAACTAGCCTCCCGAATGGGGCGAAAAGGTGGCGAGGGGTCGCCGGCCCGGTCTACCCGTCGCTGCCGGCGGTCACGCCGGCGGCGCGCGCCAGGGCGGCGAGGGTGCGTTCCACCAGCCTTGGCAGGGCGCCGATCACCGCCGCCAGGGCGGCTGGATCGGCGGCGCCGGCGGCGCGCTCCAGCGCCGTCGCGGCTTCCCGCAGGGCGGCGGCGCCGAAGGTGCCGGCGGCGGATTGCAGGGCATGGGCCTCCGCCTCCACCGCCGCCGGCGATGGGTCGTCGGCGAGCCGGCGCAGCCGCGCCAGCGTCTCGGCGGCGAAGACGCCGATCAGGTCCGGCAGGCGCCCCGGCCCGACAGCGGCGCGCAACTCCTCCAGCGTTTCGCGCACCAGCAGGGCGTGGGCGGGGCCGGGCTCGGCGGCCGGGGCGGCGGCGCGGGCCGGCACCGAGGCCAGCAGCGCGGCCACCGCGCCGAGCAGCCCGGCGCGGTCCACCGGCTTGGCGAGATGTGCGTCCATCCCCGCGGCCAGGCTGCGCTGCACGTCGCCCGGCATGGCGGAGGCGGTGAGCGCGAGGATGCGCACCCGCCCGGCCGCCCCTTCCAGCGCGCGGACCCGCCTGGTCGCCGCGTAGCCATCGAGGCCCGGCATGTGCACATCCATCAGGATCGCGTCGTAGGAGCCGCTTGCCGCGGCGGCGACGGCGCTTTCGCCGTCGCGCACCAGGTCCACCGCATAGCCGGCCCGGCGCAGGATGGCGGCGGCGACCAGCTGGCTTGCCTCGCTGTCCTCGGCGAGCAGCAGGCGGGCGAAGGGGGCGTCGCCGGGCACCCGGCGCGGGCTTACGTCGCCGGGCACCCGGCGCGGGATATCATCGCCGGGCGTCCGGCGCGGGACAGGGGCTTCCGCGGCGCGGGGGGAGCGCGCCTCCTCCGGCGCGGGCGCCGGCAGGGCGGGCGCATCAGCCTGCGCCGGCCTGAGCGGCAGGTCGAATCGGAACACGCTCCCCGCGCCGGGCTCGCTCTCCACGTCGATCTCGCCGCCCATCAGCCCGACCAGCCGGCGGCAGATCATCAGCCCGAGCCCCGATCCGCCATGCCGCCGCGCGGTGCCAGCATCGGCCTGCTGGAAGCGGCGGAACAGCCGGCGGCGGAGCGAGGCCGGGATGCCGGCGCCGGTGTCGCGCACCTCCACGACCAGGCGCTCGCCCTCGCGCCCTTCCTCCCGAGCGCCTGCGCCCCCATGCTCCCGTGCGCCTTCGCCCCCATGTCCCCGCGCGCCTTCGCGCGACAGCTTGATCTCGACGGTGCCGGCGGCGGTGAACTTCACCGCATTGTCCACCAGGTTGAGCAGCACCTGCCGGAGGCGCCGCGGGTCGCCCATGATGCGCGGCGGCAGCGTGGCATCGAGGCTCGCGGACAGCCGCAGCCCCTTGTCGGCGGCGGCGGCGGCCTGCAGCGCCAGCACCTCCCGCATCGGCTGGCCGGGCGCGAAGGCGAGCTCCTCCAGCTCCAGCTCGCCGGCCTCGATGCGGCTGAGGTCGAGCAGCTCGTTCACCGTCCACAGCAGCGTCTCGCCCGACCGCCGCGCCGTCTCGGCATAGGCGCGCTGCTCCGCGTCCAGCGGCGTGTCGAGCAGCAGTGAGAGCGTGCCCAGCACGCCGTTCAACGGCGTGCGCACCTCATGGCTGACGAAGGCGAGGAAATCGGACTTCTCGGCGGAGGCGCGCTCGGCGGCACGCCGGGCAAGCACCTCCGCGCGCTGCGCGCGACGCGCGGCTTCCTCCGCCCGCACGCGCTCGGTCACGTCGTGCTGGATGCCCATGAAGTAGATCAGCTTCCCCGCCGCGTCGTGCACCGGGGAGATGTGCAGCTCGTTCACGAAGCGCTTGCCGTCGCGCCGGTAGTTCACCAGCCGGATGTCGAGCGGCCGCGCCGCCGCCAGCGCCTCGCGCAGCCGCGCCACGGCAGCAGGGTCGGTGCCTGGCCCCTGCAGGAAGCGGCAGTTGCGGCCGATCACCTCCGCCGGCGGGTAGCCGGTGATCCGGTGGAAGGCGGGGTTGGCGAAGACGATCGGGCAATCCGGCTGGTTCGGATCGGAGATCACCACCCCTGTCGGCGCCGCGGCGACCGCGGCGGCAAGCGCGTCGGCGAAGCGCGCTGCCTCCACCACGGCCGCCCGGCCGCCCTCACTCGTCGTAGGCGACGAGCGCTTCGAACGGGACATCGAGGCGTTCACGGCCCTTCAGGAAGGTCAGCTCGATCAGGCAGGCGGCGCAGGGCACCACCGCGCCGGCCTGCCGCAGCAGCGAGATGCCGGCCGCCATGGTGCCGCCGGTGGCGAGCAGGTCGTCCAGCACCACCACGCGCATGCCCTTCTCGACGGCGTCGGCCTGCATCTCGATCCGATCGGTGCCGTATTCGAGCGCGTAGTTCAGCCCGATGGTCAGCCCCGGCAGCTTGCGCGGCTTGCGCAGCATGACGAAGCCGAGGCCAAGTTCGAGCGCCAGCGGCGCGGCGACCAGGAAGCCGCGGCTTTCGATGCCGGCGAGCATCGTCGGCTTGTGCGGCGCCACGATGTCGGCCAGCCGCGCCATCGCGGTCCGCCAGGCGCGGCCGTGCCGGAGCAGGGTGGAGATGTCGTAGAAGAGGATCCCCGGCTTCGGGAAATCTGGGATGCCGCGGATGTGCTGCCTGAGGTCGAGGCCCGGATCGGATTCGAGCCGCGAGAAGGCGGCGGTGCTGGGCTGGTCATTCATCGTGCGTATCGCGCGGCTCCGTTCGGGCGGTCGGCACGACGCACGAAACCCGCCCGCGCGCGGTGCGGGGGTGGTCCGGATCGCCAGCCTTCCTCGCTTCGGAAGCTACGCTGGCACGGGGCGCCGCCGCAACCGGCTTGGCGGCCACCGGCGGCGGCGCGGCTCGGGCCGCCTGCGGCAGCGGGGCTTGGCGATGTGCAGGGGTTGGGCCACATCGGCGAAATGCCCCGCCCGCTTCTTGCCCTGCTCGCCGGTGTCCTCGGCTTCCTGCTCTATGTCGGCATCGTGGTGGCGGTGGCGGACTGGGTCTTGGCGCTGCACTGGCTGGTGCAACTGGCCTACTTCCTCATCGCCGGCATCGCCTGGGTGCCGCCGGCACGCGCACTGATGTTCTGGGCGGCGCGCAGCGGGGGGTGAAGCGATCCGGCGTGGGAGGCTGAGAAAGAAAAAACCCCGCCCGGGATCGCTCCCGGGCGGGGTTCCTGCGCCGCGCGCGTTCTGGTCGGAGTGAGAGGATTCGAACCTCCGGCCCCTGCGTCCCGAACACAGTGCTCTACCAGGCTGAGCTACACTCCGGCATGCGCGTGCAAGGCGCGTCCGGCCGCATCGCGGCGAGGCGGGCCGTATAGCGAAGCGGCGGCGGGGGGGCAAGCCGGGGTCACAGTTCGTGACGCGGAGCGCGGTTGTGTCGCCACGCTCATTGCGCGAGGCTTCGTTGCCAAAGTGGAGAAACCGGAATGCAGGCATGGGTCTTGGCCGCGGCAGTCGCCGCGGGCGTGGGAGTGGCTGGCGTTGCGCTGGCGCAGGGGGATGTGGTGGCCGAGCGCCGCACGGGCCTGCGTGAGATGCAGGCGCATATCGAGGCGATCGGCGCCATTGTGCAGTCGCGCGGCGACCAGCGCCAGATCGTCGAGCGGGTGGACCAGATGGTCCCGTTCTACCGCTCCCTGCCGGGGAGATTCCCGGCTGCCACGCTGACCCCGCCCGTCGCGCAGGGCACGGAGCCCGGCCAGACCCGAGCCCTGGCGGCGATCGAGGCCAACCGCGCCGTCTTCGGCGCGCGCGCGGAGGCGATGGTTGCGGCACTCGGCACGCTGCGCACAGCCGCCGCTGCCGGCTCCGTGACGCCGGACGCCGTCCGCAGCACGATCGGAACCTGCATCGCCTGCCACCGCGACTTTCGCGGCCGCTGAAGCGCCCCGTGCGCCGCCGCTCCGGCCCCTGGGGCCAGGCTGGACAGCCCGGCTAGAAGGCCGGCAGCGGCGCGCGCGAGGCGATCGCGAAGACCAGCGCGGCCGAGAGCGCCAGCAGCACCAGGGCGCGCAGCGGCCCCGCCATGCGCGGCGGCCGCACCGGTGCCGTGGCGGGCACCGCGAGCCGGCCGGTGATCATCGCCCGCACCAGGTTGCGCCCGAACACCACGCGGTAGGCGATCACAGCCAGGATGTGCAGCGCCGCGCCACCGACGATGACCCAGAACACCGTCAGGTGGACCGAGCTGGCCAGGCTGTTCCATCCCTCGTCCACCGTACGCGCCAGCGGGCCGCGGTTGAACACCAGGTCGTCGGCGAACAGCCCGCTCGTCGTCTGCGCCAGCAGCAGCGCGAGCAGCAGCAGCACCACCCAGCCGCCGGCCGCGTTGTGCCCGACCTCCGGCGGCGCTGCGCGGTCGCGCAGATGCGCGAAATGCCGCAGCGCCGCGGCCGGGCCGCGCAGGAAGCTGCCGAACCGCGCCGTCTCGGAACCGACCAGGCCCCAGGCGATGCGGAACAGCACCAGCGTCAGGATCGTGTAGCCGGAGAGGAAATGCAGGCGGAAGAACTCGTTCTCCGCCGCCCACCAGGAAAAGGGCAGCAACACCACCAGCGCCCAGTGCACCAGCCGGACCCAGGGATCCCATACCGCAAGCCGCCGGGTCGGCGCGCTCCTCTCCTCGCCCGTCATGCCGCCATCCGCCTTCGCATCTGCACAGTCTGGCCGGCCGTTGCTGCGCCGGGCAAGTTTCCGACGGTGACGATTGCCCACCACCGGCCGGGGCAGGCAGGAAGGCGCCATGGATCTCATCGAGTCGCTGCGGCCCTATCACGGCGCGGCGCTGGCCTTTGCCGTCGCGATTGCCGCCGTCCTCGCGGCCCGCGCGCTGCGCCGCCCGCTGCCGGGCGGCGTTGCCGCCGGGATCGGCGCGCTTGCCGGCTGGTGGTTCGCCTTCGGGCTGCTGACCGCCTCCCCGCGGCAATTGCCGGAGCGGCTGCCCCTGCTGCTGCTGGTGCTGGTGCTGGCGGTGCCGCTGCTTGCGGCGCTGGCGCGGCGCTGGCGCTGGTTGGCGCTGCCGGGCGCGCTGCTCGGCGCCGGCTGGGTCGGCTGGTGGATGGCCGGGGCACCGCTGACGATGCCGGATCTGCGACGCGCCGGGATGGTGCTCGTCGCCGTGGCGGGCGCGACGCTGCTGCTGGCGCTGCGCGGCGGGCCGCGCTGGGCGGGACCGGTCGCCGCTGCCGCGCTGCTCGGCGGGCTGGCGGCGGCTGCCCTGCCAGGGCCCTATGTCGTGCTCGGCGCGGCGCTGTTCGCCGCCGCCGCGGGGGTGGCGGCGCTCGGCCCGCGGGGCGGCGGGGCGGCGCCCATGCTGGATGCGCTGCCGCTCGCCGGCGCGCTCGCGGCGCTGGCAGCCATCCCGGTGATCGCGCGCGGCGCGCCGGCCGATTGGGCGGCGGCGGCCGCGCCGCTCGCCGCGCTGGCGCTGGGTGCACCGGCCGGGGCCCGGCTCGGCGGGCGGTTCGGGGCCCTGTTCGGGGCGGTGTTGGCTGGCGCTGCCTGCGCGACTGTCGCGTTCCTGATCGCATGACAGACATTTGAGTTGACCTTCCTCCTTGTGGTCCGGCGGGCGAGACGCGTAGTTTTGTGGACATGACGTCCAGCGGGCGGGCTCTCCTCATCGTCGTGGTGGTTTCCGCGGGGCTTTCGGCCTTCGTGGCGGGGCGATTCCTTGCCGATGTGTCGCCTTCCGCAACGATCTCCGCCGCGGCGCCTGCCGCATCGGCCCCGGTCGCCGAATCGCGGCCGGCTGCGCCCTCGCCGGCAACGCCGCGCACGGCCGCCGCTGCCGCGCAGCCTTCCGCCGCCGCTGTGCAGCCCGTCGCCATGCCAGCACCCGCCCCGGCGAAGCCGCCAAGCTTCGACGTGGTGCGGGTCGGTGCCCGTGGCGTCGCCGTGGTCGCCGGGCGCGCCGCCGCCGGCGCCGAGGTCGTGCTGTTCGACGATGGGCGTGAGATCGGCCGCGCGCGGGCCGATCCGCGCGGCGAGTGGGTGATCCTGCCCTCCGAGCCGCTGCGCCCCGGCACCCGCCAGTTCTCGCTGCTCGCCCGGCTTGGCGGCACGGATCTGGCCGGGCCGGATGTCGTCGTGGTCTCGGTGCCCGCGCCGGCCCCGGCGATCGCCGAGGCATCCCGCCCTGATCCGGACGGCGCCGCCCGCACCGAGGCCGCCCTGCGCGCCGAGGCGGCCGCCCGTGCCGAAGCCGTCGATCGCGCGGAGGCGGAAGCCCGCGCGCTCGCGCAGGCCGAGGCCGCCCACCGGGCCGCGGAGGCCGCCATCGCCGCCGCCCACACCGAAGCCGAACGTGCCGAGACCGCGCGCCAGGCCGCGGCGCGCCAGGCCGTCACGCTGGCCGAGGCCTCGCAACGCGCGTTGCAGGCGCGCCGCCGCGCCGATCTCGCCGCCGTCGAGGCCGCCCGCGCCGAGGCGGCGGAGCGCCGGGCGATCCAGGACGAAGCACCCGATCAGCAGGCCGCCCGCGCCGAGGCCGAGCGTCGCCGCCGCGCCGAACTCGCCGCGGCCGAACTGGCCCGGCAGGAAGCCACCCGCCGCGATGCCGCGCGTCGCGAAGCCGTCCGCCTGGAGGCGGAGGCGCGCCGCCGCGCCGACCTCGCCGCGGCCGAGGCCGCCCGTGCGGAGGCGGCGCGCCAGCAGGCCGCACGCGCCGACGCCGCGGTGCGGCAAGCCGCCCGTCTGGACGCCGAGGCGCGCCGGCGCGTCGAGACCGCCGCCGCCGAGACCTCCACCGCCGAGGCCGCCCGGCTCGCCGATGTCGCGCCGCGCGCGGCACCCGCGCAGCCGCTGGTGGTGCTGCTGCCGCAGGCGCAGGCGACGCCGCGCGTGCTGCAGGGCCCGGCGCCGCGGCAGGGGCTCGCGCTCGGGCTGGTGGATTACGACGAGGCCGGCAGCATCCGCTTCGCCGGCACCGCGGCGCCCGGCGCGACGGTGCGCCTCTATGTCAACGACCGGCACGCCGGCGACGCCAAGGCCGATGCCCAGGGGCAATGGGCGCTCGCGCCCGGCGAGACGATCGCCTATGGCCGCCACCGGCTGCGGCTCGACCAGATCGCCGCGGCGGGGGCGGTGGCGGCGCGCATCGAGGTGCCGTTCCAGCGCGACCGCGTGGCCGAGGGCCCGGCGGCGGAGGGCCGCGTTGTGGTGCAACCCGGCAACAATCTCTGGCGCCTGGCGCGGGCCGCCTATGGCAGCGGCATGCGCTTCACGGTGATCTACGAGGCCAATCGCGACCAGATCCGCAACCCGGACCTGATCTTCCCCGGTCAGGTCTTCGCGCTGCCGCCCGAGACGCCGGCGGAGTCCAACCGGTCCAGATAGGGGTCGAGCGCCAGCGCGAAGCCGACCATCGCGGCGACCAGCGCGATCGCCGTGGTCGGCGCCGGCAGCGGCACACCGGTTTCCAGCCGCAGCCGATGATCCGGCAGCACGCGCAGCCGCCAGCCTTCCGGCAGTTCCAGCGGCAATTGCCCGATCGCCGCGAGCGTGGCGGCACGGTCCACCGGCCGTTCGGCGGTGTAGGGCACCGCCCCGGCACTCACCGCCAGCCGGAGCCGGCCATCGGCGATCCGCGCCTCGCAGGCGCGGCCGCGCCAGGCGAAGCGCAGCGCCGGCACGCCGGTGGTGCGCAGCCCGCCATCCGGCTCCACCAGGAAGGGTCCGTGCGGGAAGGGCCCGTCGGGGAAGCCCTCCCCGGCCAGGAGCGCGCTCGGAACGCCGCCCGACGCTGGCGGAATGTCGTGGATGGCATGCATGCGCCCTTGTTGTCCGGAGGTGGTGAAGGGACCATAACCGCGAGCATGAGCCTTGCCTCCACCATCCGCCTCGTCATCGCCAAGCCGCACCCGGTGGGCCGCCCCTTCATCTGGG
This sequence comes from Falsiroseomonas sp., assembly GCF_041690465.1. Taxonomy (GTDB): domain Bacteria; phylum Pseudomonadota; class Alphaproteobacteria; order Acetobacterales; family Acetobacteraceae; genus Falsiroseomonas. The sequence goes on from NZ_JAWLHG010000003.1 coordinate 286,881, forward strand.
GCGGCGCCGGTGTTGCCGTGGTGGGCGGGGCCATCCTCGGCGCTTGGCTGTTCTGGCTGGGCGTAGCCTTCACCCTGTTCTGCCTGTATTTCTTCCGGGATCCGGAACGATATCCGCCAACCGGGCGCAATATCGTGGTGGCGCCGGCGGATGGCCGCGTGGTCTCCGTCGCGCCCGCCGTGCCGCCGCCCGAGCTCGGCCTGGGCGACACCCCGCGCTGGCGGGTGGCAATCTTTCTTTCCGTTGTTGACGTGCATGTGAACCGCATGCCGATCGAAGGACGCGTCACGCGCATCGCCTATCGCCACGGCGCCTTCGTCAACGCCGCCCTCGACAAGGCGAGCGAGGACAATGAGCGCAACGCGCTGGCCATCCGGACCACCGATGGGCGCGACCTGGCCGTGGTGCAGATCGCCGGGCTGATCGCCCGGCGCATCGTCTGCACCGTGCGCGAGGGCGATCAGGTGCAGACCGGCGAGCGCTTCGGCATCATCCGCTTCGGCAGCCGCACCGATCTCTACCTGCCGCCGGGCGTGCGCTCCACCGCGCTGGTGGGCCAGACGATGATCGGCGGCGAGACGGTGATCGCGGAGCTGCCCCCGCTGGTGGCGCGCTGAGCATGGAGCCGCAGCGCGCCCCGCCGCCGCTGCACCGCCTGCGGCGGCGCTTCCGCCCGCGCACGCGGCCGCGCTTCGAGGGGCTGAGCTTCAACCGGCTGATCCCGAACATCCTCACCATGCTCGGCCTCTGCGCCGGGCTGGTGGCGATCCGTTTCGCGATCGACGGGCGCTGGCCGCAGGCGGCGACCTTCATCGTCGTCGCCGGCGTGATCGACGGGCTGGACGGGCGGCTCGCACGGCTGCTGAAGGCGACCAGCCGGTTCGGCGCGGAGTTCGACAGCCTGGCCGACTTCCTCTCCTTCGGGGTGGCGCCGGCGCTGGTGCTCTATCTCTGGTCCCTGCACACGGTCGGGCCGCTGGGCTTCGTGCCGTGCCTGTTCTTCGCCGTCTGCTCGTCGCTGCGGCTGGCGCGGTTCAACGCCGCGCTCGACATCGGGCCGGGCAAGCCGAAGCCGGCCTATGCCTACAACTTCTTCAGCGGCGTGCCGGCGCCGGCGGGCGCCGGCTGCGCGCTGTTCCCGCTGTTCCTAGCCATGGCGCTGGACGAGCGCGGCTGGCTGGCGACGGCGGAATGGATCCGCCACCCGGTGCTGGCCGGAATCGTGCTGGTGGGGGTGGGCGGGCTGATGGTCAGCACCTTGCCCACCTGGTCGTTCAAGAACTTCAAGGTCCCGCGCGAGGCGGTGCTGCCGCTGCTGCTCGGCGTCGGGCTCTTTGTCGCGCTGCTGGTGGCGGAGCCCTGGGCGGCACTCGCCGCGGCGGGCATCATCTATCTCGGCATGCTGCCCTTCTCCGTCCGCTCCTACCTGGCGCTGAAGCGGGAGGCGGAGGCTTTGATCGAGCAGGTGCCGGAACCCGCCGCGTCGAAGCCGGCCGCCAACGCGCCCTGACCGGACGTTCCGGCAATGTCATTGCCGGGCCGGCGGGGTCCCATGCATGATCCTGACCGCGCGGCGCCGCCGCGGTTGGGGAAGGAACAGTTCATGCGATGGATGCTGGGCGCGGCGGTGGCCGCGTTGTGCTTCGCCGCGCCCGGCGCGGCCCTGGCGCAGGAGGCCGCGCTCCTCGAGCGCGGGCGCTACCTGGTCGAGGTGACCGGTGCCTGCGGAAATTGCCACACGCCGATGGGCCCCCAGGGCCCGCTGCCTGGCCGCCACCTGGCGGGCGGCACCGTGTTCGACGAGCAGCCCTTCCGCGCGGTCGCGCCCAACATCACGCCGGACCCGGAGACGGGGATCGGCCGCTGGACCGATGCGCAGATCGCCACCGCCATCCGCGAGGGCAAGCGGCCGGACGGCAGCATCATCGGACCGCCCATGCCCATGGCCTTCTACCGCGGCCTTGCGGATCGCGACCTCGCCGCGATGGTCGCCTATCTCCGCACCGTGCCGCCGGTGCGCAACGCCGTGGAGAAGAGCGTCTATCGCATCCCGCTGCCGCCCTCCTACGGCCCGCCGGTGGCCAGCGTGGCGATGCCGGCCGAGGATCCGGTGGCGCGCGGCGCCTATCTCGCCGGGCCGGTCGCGCATTGCCTGGAATGCCACACCCCGATGCTGCCGAACGGGCACAGCGACATGACGCGGCTCGGCGCCGGCGGCATGGTGTTCCGCGGACCCTGGGGCGAGACCGTCGGCCGCAACATCACCCCGCATGCGCTGCGCGACTGGACCGATGCGGAGATCGAGCGGGCGATCCGCACCGGCGTCTCGCGCGACGGCTCGCGGCTGCGGCCGCCCATGGCCTTCTGGGCGTATCAGCACATGTCGCCGCGGGACATGGGCGACCTGATCGCCTATCTGCGGAGCATGCCGGCGCAGCAATGACGATCCGGGGCCGCCTGCCGCTGACCGTGGCGGGCCGCGCGGTGACCATCACCGGCGGCCCCTTCGACGCGATTCCGGAGGGTGCCTTCGGCGTCTGCCTGGAGCCGGATGCGGTGAAGGCCTGGCTAGCCGATGTCGCTTTGCCGGTGCCGGATTACGGCGTGCCGGAGCCGACGGCCCTTCGCGCGGCCGTCGCCGCCGTGCTGGCGCAGCTCGAAGCGGAGCCGGGGCGCCCGGTGCATGTCGGCTGCCGCGCCGGGATGGGGCGCACCGGCCTGTTCCTCGCCTGTCTGGCGCGCGCAGCGGGGGTGGAGGGCGACGCGCTGGACCATGTGCGCGCCCATTACCTGCCGCATGCCGCGGAGACGCCGGAGCAGGAGGCGATGGCCCGCGCCTTCACTTGGCCCTGAGGCGCGCCGGCAGCAGCCGCCCGTCGATCGCCAGCAGTCCGAGCCCGATCACTGCCATGCCGGCCAAGTGCCGCGGCGCCAGTTCCTCCTCCAGCACCAGCGCGCCGAGCAGCAGCGCGGTGACGGGCACCAGCAGCGTCACCAGCATCGCATTCGTCGCGCCGGCGCCGGCGAGGATGGCGTAGAACAGCGCATAGGCCAGCGCGGTCGCCAGCAGCCCGAGCGCCAGCAGCGCGGCCACCGCCTCGCCCGGCGGCGCGGGCAGGGCCCAGGGACGGTCGAACAGCAGGACTAGCGGCAGCATCATCAGCGCCGCGACGGTGCACTGCCCGGTGGCCGCCGTCAGCGGCGCCAGCCGCGCCCGGCGCACCCGGCGCGACCACACGCCCGACAGCCCGTAGGAGAGGCAGGCCACGAGGCAGAGCGCGATGCCGAGCAGCTCCGCCCCGTGTCCGGCGGTAAAGGCCGCCGGCCCGGCCAGGACCGCCACGCCGAGCAGCCCGGTCAGCGCACCGGCCAGCCGGTTCGTGGTGAGTTTCTCGTCGCTCGTCAGCCAGTGCGCGCAGAGCACCGCGAAGACTGGCGTCGCGGCGTTCACCACCGCGGCGAGGCCGGAGGGGATGTACTGCTGCCCGACCACGATCAGCGTGAAGGGGATGGCGTTGTTGAGCAGCGCCATGCCGCCGCAGGCCATCCAGGCCTCCCGGCCGCGCGGAAGTGCCAGCCCGAGTGCCTGGCACGCCAGCGCCAGCGCAGCGGCCGCGAGTGCAACGCGGGCGAGGACGATGGTGAAGGGCGGGAAGCCCCGCAGCGCCACCGCCATGAAGAAGAACGACCCGCCCCAGACCAGCGCGAGCAGCAGCAGCAATCCCCAGAGGCGTGGCGTCATCGGACCCGGCATGGCTGCTGTCTCGGCCGGATCGCGCCAGCGCGCCATCCGACTGTTGCGCACCAAGGAGCCTTCAGGCCGCCGACGCCTCCATCAGCTGCGCCGTCACCAGCCGCCGTACCGGCGAGAGCGCAGCCCCCAGCCGCAGCACCGCCCCGCGCACCAGCCGCGCCGGCGCGCGGTCATCGGTGTAGAGGCCGGCGATCGCGTTGGTCGCGCTGAACAGCGGCCAAGTCGCGCGGCGATGCGCCATCTCGTAGCGCAGCAGTCCGCCCGGATCGGCGATGTCGCGGCCACGCGCCAGCGCCGCGCCGATCTCCGTCTCCAGCCGATGCGCGCCGGCCAGTCCGAAATTGAAGCCATGTGCGGTGACGGGATGCATCCCCACCGCCGCATCGCCGAGCAGCGCGAAGCGCGTGGCCACGAAGCGATGCGCATAGGTCGCCACGAGCGGATAGGCGTGCCGCGTGCCGATCAGCTGCATCGCACCCCAGCGCGCGGCGGTGCGCCGCGTGACGTCTGTGCTGAACGCCTCGGGCGACATCGCCATCAGCGCCTCGATCCGCTGCGCCGGCAGTGTCAGCACGATGGACGAGACGTCGCCCTGCAGGGGCAGCATCGCAACCGTCTGGCCGTGGCCGAACCACTCGGTGGCGATCCCCTCATGCGGCTTGTCGTGCGCCACGCGTGCCACCAGCATGGACTTGCCGAAGTCGCGCAGCGTCGCCGCGATACCCATCTGGCGCCGCGCCTCGGAGAAGCGGGTGTCGGCGGCCACCACCAGCCGCGCGCGGATCACGCGCCCATCCGCCAGACGCAGCGTGCCGCCGCGCGGCGCCGTCTCCACCGCCATCACCGCCACGCCGGCGAGGATCGTGGCACAATCCGCCGCCCGCACGGCGTCGAACAGCGCGCGGCGGATCAGGTGGTTCGGCACCAGCATGCCGAGCGGCTCGCCGCCCTGCCGCTCTGGTGCGAAGGTCAGCGCGAAAGGCGAGGCGCCGTCCAGCACGCGCGCCTCGTTGAGCGGCGCCATCGCATCGGCCGGGATGCGGTCCCACGCGTCCAGGTCGCGCATGAGCTTCTGCGAGCGATGCGTCAGCGCGATCTCCCGCCCGTCGAAGGCGGGCTCCGCAAGCGCCGCCTCCGGGCTGCGCTCCACCAGCAGCACGGAGAGCCCGCTTCCCGCCAGCCCGCGCGCGAAGGCGAGCCCCGCCGGGCCGGCGCCGATGACGGCGATGTCGGTCTCGATCACCCCGTTCAGCGCCGCTTCTCCACCACGATCCCCGTCGCGGCGAGTTCGGCGATCTCTGCCTCGCTGAAGCCGTGCGCGGCGAGGATCGCGGCGCCGTGCTCGTTGAAGCGCGGCGGCGCGGCGCGCGTCCCGCCGGGCGTGCGGCTCATCTTGATCGGCGTGCCGAGGCCACGATACCAGTCGAGCTCCGTCACCATCTGCCGATGCGCGGTGTGCGCGGCGGCCATCGTCTCGTCCACATGCAGCACGGGGCCGGCCGGCACGCCGCTGCGCAGCAGGCGATCGGTCAGCGCGTGGCCGTCCTCCTCGGCCAGCCGCGCATCGAGGATGGCGTCGAGCTCGGCGCGGTTGGTGACGCGCAGCGCATTGGTCAGGAAGCGCGGATCCTTCGGCAACTCCGACAGGCCAAGGAAGTCGCAGAAGCGGCGGAAGGTCGGCTCGTTGCCGACGGCGACGAAGATCTCGCAGGTCCGCGTGCGGTACTTCGAGTACGGGCTGATGTTCGGATGCGGGTTGCCCGTCGCCTTCGGCCGGCGGTCGTTCAGGAAGAAGTTAGCGGCCTGCGGATGCAGCAGCGCCATGCCGCAATCATGCAGCGTCATGTCGAGGAACTGGCCCTGGCCGCTGCGGGTGCGCTCCTGCAGCGCCATCAGGATGCCGATGCAGGAGTAGAGGCCGGTGGCGAGATCGACGATCGGCGTGCCCATCCGTAGCGGGCCGGTGCCGTCATTGCCGTTGATGGACATCAGCCCGACCATCGCCTGCAGCACCGCGTCGTAGCCCGGCAACGCGCCGAGCGGTCCATCGGCGCCGAAGCCGGAGACGCGGCAATGCACCAGGCGCGGGAAGCGCTGGCTCAGCACGTCGAAGCCGATGCCCCATTTCTCCATGCTGCCGGGCTTGTAGTTCTCCACCAGCACGTCCGCGCCTTCGAGCAGGCGCAGCAGCACGTCGCGGCCCTCGGGTTTCGAGAGATCGAGCGCGAGGCTGCGCTTGTTGCGGTTCACGCCGATGAAGTAGCTGGCATCCTCGTCATGGAAGGGCGGTCCCCAGTCGCGCACCTCGTCTCCCTGCGGCGGCTCCACCTTGATCACTTCCGCGCCGTGGTCCGAGAGGATCATCGTGCAATAGGGACCGCCGAGCACCCGCGTGAGGTCGATCACCTTCAACCCGGCCAGCGCGCCGGGAGAGAGTGCGAGGCCCCTTCCTTGTTCCCTTGGGCCCTCGGTGGTGGGAACCGCGTCGGTCATGCAGCCTGCTTCCTGTTGAACACACGCGAACAGAACTCGGGATAGGTTTCCAGCATCTCGTCGCAGACCGCGCCGCGCAGCAGGGCGAGCTCCGCCTCCGTGGGATCGGGCGTCGGCGGCACGTCGTCCGTCGCGTCGAAGGCGAAGCCTGTTTCCGCGCGGATGCTGTCCAGGCTCTCGCCGGGATGGATGCTCTCCAGTGAGAAGCGCGCGCGGTCCGGATGGAAGCGGAACACGCAGCGGCCGGTCACCAGCGCCTGCGCCGTGCCGCGGCGGAACACGCCGGGCGGCGACACGCCGGGTGCGGAGATCATGTCCACATTCTCCACCAGCACGCGGGGCGAATGCTCCTCGCGGAACAGGATCGTCCGCGGCGTCATGAAATACATGAAGGCGCTGCCGAAGCTGCCGGGGAAGCGCACGCCCGTTCCCGGCCATTCGCCGGTGCCGACCAGGTTTATGTTGGCCTGCCCGTCGATCTGCCCCCCGCCGAGGAAGAACAGGTCGATCCGGCCCTGACCTGTCAGGTCGAACAGCTCGCGCGAGCCCTCGGTGAAGGGGTTCCCCGATCGCTTGTGCAGCAGCGACAGCCGCACCGGGTTGCCCTGCTTGCGCACCAGCCAGCAGGCCGCGGCGGGGATCGGCGAGGCTGCGCCGACGGCGATGTGCCGCGCCGGCGGGGCGGTGGGGTCCAGGATCAGCCGCGCCAGCGTGGCGGCCAGGCGTTCCTCGGGCTTGATGCTCATTCGGCGGCCTGTGCGCGTGGCGAGAAGACGTGGCGGTCGAGATATTCGCGGAAGCCGGCTTCGGTCTTCGCGAGCTTCGCGTATTCGGCGACATGCGCGGCGTCGAAGCCGTATTCGTCGAGCAGCGCGACCGGCCAGGCGCCCCGCTCCGCCACCGCCACCGCTTCGATGTAGGTCGCGCTGATGCAGCCCGGAGCCAGGCTCTCATCCTCCAGCATGTTGCCCGGCACGATGCGCTCCACCGTGGCGAGCACGCGCCGCGACGCATGCGCGAGCGTCGCCAGCTCCCGCCGGCGGCCGACCCAGACATTGCCCTCCTCGTCGGCCATCACGCCGTGGATGGCGGCGATGTCGGGCGATCTTGCGGGCAGCAGCACGACAGGGTCGCCGCCATCCGCGAAGGGGTTGGGGATCACCTTCCAATCCGGCCGGTGCGCCAGGATGTCGCTGCCGATCAACCCGCGCAGCGGCATGAAGGGCACGCCCTTCTCCGCCGCCTGCAGCATGGTGTGGATGGCCGGGCAGGTGGCGTCCCGCACGGTGATCGCACCCGCCTTCAGCGCGGCGGTGAAGCGCGGCGCGAAGCCGGCCTCGCCGAGGCTCACCGCGCTGGTCTCCACCTCCGCCACGCAGCCGGCGCCGATCAGCAGGTCGGTCGCGAAGCCCGAGACCGGCACGCCGAGCAGCCGGAGGCGCCTCGCCCCTTTCCGCACCAGCGCGCGCGCCAGCGCCACCGAGGGCAGCGAATTGTCAGGCGGCAACGCCACCAGCGCGCCATCCGGCACGCTCGCGGCCATCGCCTCTAATGAGATCGGCGTCATGGCGGGCTCCTTCCCGGGGGCGGAACCTAGTCCGCCGGCCCGCAATCGCCAACCGGCGTGCGCCCGCGCCCGTCCGTGCTAGCCTGCGCACGAAGCGGAAGGAAGGACCTGCATGGCCAATCCACCCGGATCCGACCCGGCCCAGGAGATCGCCCGGCTGCGGGAGGAGGTCGCGGAACTGCGCGCCCGGATCGCCGCGCTGGAGGATTACGTCGGCCTGCACGGCCGCGAGGCCGCGGCACCGCCACCGATGGCCGCTCCGCCCGGCGACTTCGATCCGTTCGCGCCGTCCATCGAGCCTTCGGAGCCATGGGGGTTGAAGCCGCCGGGCGGCGGGTCGCAGCCTTGAGCGGCGCCACCTCGCCCGAAGGCGCCGACGCCCGCGCGGCCCGCCGGCGGCGGCGCGGCAAGCTCGTCGTGGCAGGCCTCGCCGCGATGCTGCTCGTGCTGGCCGTGGGCGCGGCCTGGTTTGGAGGCGCCCTGGTGCGGGATCCCACCTCGGGTGGCGCCACGCCGGCAGCAACGGAACGACGCCCATGAGCGCGACCGACCAGGGCCCCTGGCCCGACCGCGACATCGCGCTGCTGCAGGAGATCTACGAGCTCACCTGCACCTCGCGGATGAACGCGATCTACTACGCCAAGCGGCTCGCGGCGCTGCAGAAGGAATCCTTCTTCATGGAGGTGACCACCGCGGTCACCGCCAGCGGCTCGGGCGTTGCGGCGCTGACGCTGTGGAACCAGGGGGCGGGGCAGGTGGTCTGGCAGGGGCTGGCGCTGACCGCCGCGGTGGTCGCGGTGGTCAAGCCACTGCGCGCGCCGGGCAAGCGCATCGAGGTCTTCACCCGCCAGCAGCAGGGCTACCACGCCAACTTCTTCGCGTTGAAGAAGCTCGCCTTCGCGATCCGCCAGGGCGGCCAGGTCAGCGACGACCACCGCAAGGCGTTCGACACCATCTACGACCGCCACGTCCAGCTCAACACCGAGGACGAGACCACCCCCGACGACGATCTGCGGAGGGAGGCGCAGGAGGCGGTGCGCAAGGAGCTGCCCGCCGCCGGCTTCTGGTGGCCGCAGCCTCCCGCCCGGCCGGCCATCACCGATGCGCGCGCCGCGCTGGCGGAGGCCGAATGACCGAACCCGTCACCCTGCACGGCCCGCGCGTGACGCTCCGGCCCTGGCGCCTGCCGGAGGACCTCGACCCGCTCTTCGCCATCAACGGCGATCCGGCCGCGATGCGCTTCTTCCCGAATGTGCACGACCGCGCCGAGAGCGATGCATGGGGGCAGCGCATCGCCGCGGCCTTCGGCGATCGTGGCTACGGCTTCTGGGTGCTGGACCTGCCGGGCGAGGGCATGGTGGGCGTGGTCGGGCTGCAGCCGGTGTTCTTCGAGGCTCCGTTCACGCCTGCGGTCGAGATCGGCTGGCGCATCGCGACCCGGATGCAGCGCCGCGGCCTGGCGGAGGAGGCGGCGCGGATCGCGCTGGCGCATGGCTTCGGCCCGGCCGGGCTCGAGCGCATCGTCGCCTTCACCCCGCCGGCCAACGAGCCCTCCTGGCGGCTGATGGAGAAGCTCGGCATGCACCGTCAGGGCAGCTTCGGGCATCCGCGCCTGCCCGATGGGCATGCGCTGAAGACCCACCTGCTCTATGCGCTGGATCGCGCCGGCTGGATCGCCGACCGGCTCGGCGGCTGAGCCGCATCAGGTCATCCGATCTACTTTGTAAGAGAGCCCGACATCACCGATGCGCGGGCGGATCGGGCATGCTTGACGGTGACCATGACAGGCGTCGCGAGCATGTGGGATTTCGACCCTAAATTGCGCAATCGCGAGTTGCCGCGACATGAACCTCTGAGCTTCGAGGGGCGCCCTGTTCGGCAGGGCCGCGGCGGATTTCAGGATCGCGACGTGTGTCGGAAAATTTGGCGATACATTCCTGAAGATTGTGAGGAATCCAGCAAAGACAGCCGCTTGGGCAGCTGGCATCGCTCTTGCAGCGCTTCGCTTCGAAAGCGGCAATATCCGCCTCCGCTCCGGTCGCGCTTCGCCGGCATCAGCCTGATGAGGTTCTGCTCCATGCGTGCCAATCGTCCCGCCCTCGCCCTGGCGGTCGCCGCCGGTCTGCTGCTGGCGGCGCCCGCGGCGGAAGCGTCCTTCGTGCAGGTGCGCGACGGCAATGGCGGCAACGTCTTCAACGGCGGCCCCGGTTCGGTGAACCTGACCATCAACGTGGATGGCAGCAACCTCGCCGTCGCCGCCGGTGCCTTCGCCCTGCAGTATCGCCTCGGCGCCTCCGATCCCTGGACCGATTTCGTCACCTACTGCCTGGAGGCGGACGAGTTCCTCGGCATCTCGGGCGCCACGCCGGTGAGCGGCACCTTCGCTCCCGACATCTCGGCCACCGCCGAATACGCTTCCAGCGCCGACAGCCTGATGCGGCTCTACGCGACCTGGTTCGCGGATTCACTCACCAGCGCGACGAAGAGCGCCGCCTTCCAGGTCGCGACCTGGGAACTGACCACGGATACCGCCGTCAATCTCGGCGCCGGCGACTTCAAGCTCGTCATCACCGGCGCCGTTGCGACGCAGGCCGGCATCTATCTGAACAGCGCCAACTGGGACGATCCCGCCGATGTCGGCGTGATCCTGCGCGTCGGCAACCAGGACCTGCTGCTTAGCGCGGAAATCCCGACCGTCGATCAGGCGATCCCGGAGCCCGGTACCCTGACGCTGCTGGGCCTCGGCCTTGCCGGCCTCGCCGCCGCCCGGCGCCGCCGGCACCCGGCGCGCTGAAGCAAGGTCGCCCGGGCGCTTCCGGACGACGGATCAGAGGCCGAGGCACCGGACCAGCAACGCCTCGGTCCGCGCATGCGCCACCGCCGCCGCGCGGGCATCGAAGCTGCGCGCGCCGGCGCGGGCGAAGGCGTGGCCGGCGGCCGGATGCACCAGGATCTCGGCCAGCGGCGCATCCTGCAATGCCGCGATGATCCGCCGCTGCGCCGCCGGCGGCACGAACCGGTCGCGCCCCGCGATGTGCAGCAGTAGCGGCGCGCGCAGGCCGCGCAACTCCTCCAGCATCCCCTCGATGCCGACGCCATAGTAGGAGACATGGCAGTCGGCGTCGGAGCGCACGGCCAGCCGCGCCGCCAGCCGCCCGCCCAGGCAGAAGCCGACACTGCCCACCCGCCCGTTGCCGCCCGGCAGGGTGCGGGCAAAGGCCAGCGCGGCCAGCAGGTCCGCCACCGCCGCCGCCTCGTCCAGGCCGCGCAGCAGGGCGAAGGCGCGCTCCCAGGCGGGCGGGCCCGCATCGGGGTCGAGCGCCACGCCCTCCGCCTGGCGCCACCAGAGGTCCGGCACCAGCGCGACATGGCCGAGTGCGGCGATCCAACGCGCCAGCGCCTGCATGTTGCGGTTGAGCCCGAAGATCTCGTGCAGCAGGACCACGACGCCCGCCGGCGCGCGGGCCGGCCGTTCCAGCCAGGCCGGCATCGCCCCGCCGCCCGGGACCGGGATGGTCAGGCTTTCACCCATGATCGTTCTTCATCCGATGCCCCGCTTGCCAGCTGCGTTGTGTTACGCATTTATTGACGCCATGCGACGCGCTCCCCCCGCCGTCGTCGTCGTCACGCTGGCGCCGCTCCTCGGCGGCGCCGCGCAGCCCGCCCGTACGCCACCCGAACTCGATGCCATGGGCTGGCGCAAGGCCGAATGGACGGGGATCCGGCCGGCCGAGTTCCAGGCCACGCCCTCCGGCGGGGTTCGGATCAGTGCGCAGGGGCAGGGCAGTTTCATCGCGCGGCCGCTGCAGGGGGCGCCGGCCTGCCTCGCCTGGCGCTGGCGCGTGGATGCCGGGCCACCGGCCACCGACCTGACGCGGCGCGGTGGCGACGACCGCGCGATCGCCATCCAGATCGGCTTTGCCGGCTTCGGGCCCCAGGCGGGCTTCACCACCCGCGCGCAGCATGCGGTGGCGCAGGCCTCGGTGGGCGAGCTGAAGCTGCCGCGGAGCCTGCTCGCCTATGTCTGGGGCGGCACCGGGCAGGAGGGGCGGGGGCGGCCGAGCGGCTTCTTCTCCAGCCCGTGGACGCCGGGAATCAGCATGATCCGCGTGCTCCGCCCCGCCGAGTCGCCGCGGGGGCAGTGGATGGAGGAGCGGGTGGACCTCGGCGCCGACTGGCGCGCCGCGTTCGGCGCGTCGGAGGTCCCGCCGGTGCTGGAGCTCATCATTTCCGCCGATGTGGAGGATACCGGCGCGCGGCTTGACGCGCAGGTCGAGGGCATCCGCCTGGTGCCCTGCCGCTGAAGCCGCCGGCGCGCGGCTTTGCAAGCGCTGCCCTGCGCCCCATCTTCGACATGTGACGAGAGAGCAGCCCCCCGGCATGACGGTGACCCGCGAGGAATTCCGCGACGCGATGGCGCGGCTCGGCGCGGCGGTGAACATCGTCACCACGGATGGTGCGGCCGGCCGCGCCGGCTTCACGGCCAGTGCCGTCTGCTCGGTCACCGACGATCCGCCGACGCTGCTGGTCTGCCTGAACCGGTCGAGCCGCAACAACGCGCTGTTCAAGGCGAATGGCGTGCTATGCGTGAACACCCTGGCATCCGACCGCCAGGCGCTGTCGGATGCCTTCGCCGGCAAGGGCGGGCTGGAAGCGGAAGGCCGTTTCGCGCTCGCCCATTGGAGCAGCCTCGCCACGGGCGCGCCGGTGCTGGAGGACGCGGCCGTGGTCGCCTTCGACTGCCGCATCACCGAGGTGCTGGAGAAGGGCACGCACAGCGTGCTGTTCGCCGAGATCGCCGCGATCCGCCAGGGGGCCGCGGGCGGCGCGCTGATCTGGTACGGGCGCGACTACCACCCGGTTGGACACGCGGCGGACGCCGCTTAGAGCAGATCGCCGAAGGGCGGAATCGCCCGAAGGCGTGAATCTGCTCTACATGCGCTCCAGCTACCACTCCCCATAGAACACCCCGGCCGCCTTGTGGCGGTCGGTCCGCAGCTCGGCTTCCGCCCAGCTCAGCGTGGTGCGGCGCTTCAGGCCGCAGAACCACGCCAGCAGCCTCTCCCGCATCGCCTCGCGCACGCCCTCATGCGCGGGATCGGCGCCGAGGTCGTGGAACTCGTCGGGATCGGCGGCAAGGTCGAACAGCTGCGGCCGGTAGCCGCTGCTCCAATGGACGTATTTCCAGCGCGCATCGCGCACCATCCAGGCGCCGTGCTGGCCGGTGGGATGGCCGAGCCGGCGGCGGGCGCCGCGGAAGGTCCAGTCGAGCTCGGAGAACACCGCGTCGCGCCACGCGCCGGCCGCCCCGCGCGTGAGGTTCAGCAGCGAGCGGCCTTCCACCACATGCTCCGCCGGATCGAGGCCGAGCCCGTCGAGGATGGTCGGCACCACGTCGATGGCCTCGACGAAGCGCGCATCCGCGGTGCCGCGCGTCGCATCCGCCGCCGGCGAAGGATCGTAGAGCAGGAAGGGCACGCGCTGGATGCAGTCGTGGAACAGCTCCTTCTCGCCGAGCCAGTGGTCGCCGAGATAGTCGCCATGGTCGGAGCAGAACACCACCAGCGTGTCCTTCCACCGGCCGAGCTTCTCCATCGCCTCCCACACACGGCCGAGATGGTGGTCGAGCTGGCCGATCAGCCCCTGATAGGCAGGGCGGACGGTGCGGATGCAGGCATCGTCCTGGAAGGCGCGCGCGACCTCCTCGTCCTGGAAGGCGCGCATGACGGGATGCGCGGCGTCGCTGCGTTCGGCCGGATGGCGCGCGACCGGCAGGCACTGATTCTCGGAATAGGCGGCGTGCCAGGGTGCCGGCGCGATGTAGGGCCAGTGCGGCTTCACATAGGAGAGGTGCAGCACCCAGGGCTCGTCGCCCTGGCGCCGCATGAAATCCAGAGCGACATCGGTGGTGTAGGCGGTCTCGCTGTGCTGCTCCTTCACCCGCGCGGGCAGGCGGGCGTTGCGCATCTTCCAGCCGTTCAGCACGCGGCCCTGATCGTCCTCCACGCCGATGACGTAGTCGGTCCAGGGATCCTCGCTGTCGTAGCCCTGCGCGCGCAGCCAATGGGCATAGGCGCTGTCGGGCTCGGCGTGATGGCCGTCATGGCGGTCCACCAGCGTGAACCAGCCCTCGTTGAGCAGCGCGGCCAGGTCGTGCTGGCCATCCAGCTGCAACCGCTTCATCCCGCGCGCATCGGGCAGCACATGCGTCTTGCCGGCCAGCGCCAGCTTCCGTCCGGCCTCGCGCAGATGCCAGCCGAGCGTCACCTCGCCGACGGAAAGCGGCACGCGGTTGTGGGTGGCGCCGTGGGAGGCGACGTAGCGGCCGGTGTAGTAGCTCATCCGCGAGGGCCCGCAGATGCCGGATTGCACATAGGCCTGGGTGAACCGCACGCCCTTCGCCGCCAGCGCATCGAGGTTGGGCGTGCGCAGGAAGGGATGGCCCGAGCAGCCCATGTGGTCCCAGCGCAGCTGGTCGCACATGATGAACAGCACGTTGCGAATGGTCATCGTCCCGGCGCGCTCCCTGCCCGGCCCAGCCTAGCTCGCCGCGCATCGGGCGCCATCCCGCCGCAAAGGGTTGTTCCCGCCCGCCGCCATCGGCAGTCTGGCCCCAACGAACCGAGGGAGGATCACCATGGCCGCCACGCGCCGCGCCCTGCTCGCCGCCGCCACCCTGCTTGCCGCGCCGCCCGTCGCGCGGGCGCAGGATGTCATGCGCATCGTCGCCACCTTCCCGCCCGGCGCGGCGCTCGACGGCATCGCGCGCCTGCTGGCGGAGGCGGCGCCGAACCACGGCCTCGGCAACGCCATCGTGGACAACCGGCCCGGTGCCAACGGCAACATCGCCGCCGCGCAGGTGGCGCGCGCACAGCCCGATGGGCGCACCATGCTGTTCTCGATCGACAACACCTTCACGGTGAACCCGTTTCTCTACCGCAGCCTCGGCTTCGACCCCGCGGCGCTGGAGCCGCTGGCGGTGGCGGGCACCTATCCCGTGGTGCTGCTGGTGCATCCCTCGAGCGGCATCACTGACCTGGCGGGCTTCATCGCCGCCGCGCGGCGCCAGCCGCTGCTCTATGCCTCAGCCGGCAACGGCTCGCCGGGGCATCTGGCGATGGCGCATCTCGGCGATGCGGTCGGCCTGCCGCGCGGCGCGCTGGAGCACGTCTCCTTCCGCGGCAATGCGGAGGCAATCCGCGAGTTGGTGGCCGGCCGCGTGCAGGCCGGCTTCATCGCGATCTCGGGTGGCGCCGCCCTGGTGCGCGACGGGCAGTTGCGCGCCATCGCCATCTCCGGGCCGACGCCCATCGCCTCGATGCCCGGCGTGCAGCCGGTGGCCGCGCAGGGCCATCCCGGCTTCGACGTCCGCTTCGCCTATCTGCTGATGGCGCCGCGCGGCGTCCCGCCGGCGGTGAAGCGCAACGCAGCCGCGCTGGTGGCTGCCGTCTTTGCGCAACCCACGACGCTGCAGCGCCTGGCCAACTGGTCCGTCACGCCCGAGCATGGCGGCGCGGCGGAAGCCGCCACCTGGATCGCCACTGCCAGCCGCCGCTGGCAGCAGGTGGTGCAGGCCAGCGGCATGCGCGTGGAATAGGCGCGAAGGGGGCGGCCCGGAGGCCGCCCCCGTCGCCGGTCACATCTCCGCGTAGCTGCCGTTGCGCCAGACGTAGAAGACGTAGTCCGGCACCGTCACGTCGCCCTTCGGCGTGAAGGAGATGTCGCCCAGCACCGAGGGCCAGGGCCCGCCGGACTTCAGCGCGGTGGCGATGCGGCGCGGATCGGTGGCGTTGTTCCGCTTCGCCGCCTCGGCCCAGATCTGGATCGCGGCGTAGGTGTAGAGGACGTAGCCCTCCGGATCGATGTTCTTCGCCCGGAAGCGCTGCACCACCTCGGCCGCGGTCGCGCGCTTGCGCGGGTCGGAGCTGAAGGTCATCAGCGTGCCCTCGCCGGCGCCGCCGGTGATCTGCCAGAACTCGTTGGTCACCAGCGCGTCGCCGCCGATCAGGGTGATGTTCATCCCCCGCTCCTTGGCCTGGCGCAGGATCAGCCCCGATTCCGTGTGGTAGCCGCCGACATAGACCACGCCGACATTGGCCGCCTGCAGGCGGGAGACGATGGCCGAATAATCGCGCTCGCCCGGGTTGTAGGCGCTGAACAGCGCCTCCTGCACGCCGGCGGCGTTCAGCGCCTTCTTGGTCTCCTCCGCCAGGCCGCGGCCATAGGCGGAGTTGTCGTGCAGGATGGCGATCGGCCGGTTGGCCATGTTCTGCGCCATGTAGCGGCCGGCCACCTGGCCCTGCTGGTCGTCACGGCCGCAGACGCGGAAGGTGTTCCACTTGCCCTGCTCGGTGAAGGCCGGGTTGGTGGAGGCGGGGCTGATCTGCAGCACGCCTTCCTCGGCATAGACATCCCGCGCCGGGATCGAGCTGCCGGAGCAGAAATGCCCCGCCATCAACGCGATCCGGCGACCCGAGAGCTGGTTCGCCACGCTCACCGCCTGGCGCGGGTCGCAGGCGTCGTCGCCCACTTCCAGCGCGAGCTGCCGGCCGAGCACGCCGCCGGCGGCGTTGAGGTCCGCCACCACCTGCTCCGCCCCGGCGCGCATCTGGCCGCCGAAGGCTGCGTACTGGCCGGTCATCGGCCCCGCGGTGGCGATGCGGATCGGCCCGCTCTGCGCCGCCGCACCCCCGCCGCCCACACCCACAAGCGCCGGCGCCGCCAGGCCGCCAAGCACCACCGTCCTCCGCTTCAGCATCCGTCCCGTCTCCCTCTTCTTCGGCATGCGTGCCGTGCCGCCGAGGCTATGCCGGTTCACAGCCGGCTGTCATCCGCCCGTGTCACCCGCCCCGGGGCGCCAGCAGCGCCTCGATCGCGCGCGCCAGCCGGACATCCCGCGCCGTAAGCCCGCCCGCATCATGCGTGCTCAGCACGATCTCCACCCGGTTCCACACATTCGACCATTCCGGATGGTGGTCCTGCGCCTCCGCCAGCAGGGCGACCCGCGCCATGAAGCCCCAGGCCTCCGAGAAGTCGCGGAAGCGGAAGCGGCGGCGGATGGCGTCCCGCCCCTCCACCATCTCCCATTCCGGCAGGCTGGCGGCCAGTTCGGTGCGGGCGGCTGCATCGAGCGGTTCGACCATGCCACGATTCCCTGTCTTGACGGCGCGATGCCGGTTGAGGTGGATGCGCCGATGGCCCGCTTCCACCACCCCCCGAGCCTGGAGGACATCGTCGAGATGGCCGAGCAGGCCTTCGGCGCCATCCCCAAGGAGCTGCGCGACCTGGTGCGCGGTGTCGCCATCGTGGTGGAGGAGGTGGCCGACGAGGACACCGCTGCCGAGATGGGGATCGAAAGCCCCTGGGCGCTGACCGGCCTCTACCGCGGCACGCCGATGACGCGGAAGAGCGTGCTGGACGCGCCGGTCGAGCCAGACACCATCACCCTCTACCGCGAGCCGATCCTGCTGGAATGGGTGGAGACCGGGGAGGACCTGTTCCGCCTGGTCCGCAACGTGCTGATCCACGAGATCGCCCACCATTTCGGCTTCTCGGACGAGGACATCGAGCGGCTGGAAGGCGAGGAATAGTTCACTCGAACCGCGCCACCGCCGCGGCCGGCACGGCGTAGCCGAGTGCCAGGTCGGCGCTGACCGCCGAGAGCACGCCCGCCACCGCCCAGCCCCCGCCGCCGGGCAGTTGCACCAGCAGCGGCGCGCCGCTGGCGCCGCGCGTGCCGGCGCAGTCGTGTACGATGACGGGCAGGCCCTCCGGGCCGCGCTGCACCCCGAGCACGCGGCAATCGGTGTCGGCCATCAGCACCTCCGGCCGGTCCTGCTGGTAGCCGCCGAGCATCACCGGCGTGCGTGCGGGCGGCACGGCCCGCAGCAGCGGCAGCACGCGGCGCGGATCGCCGATCCGCCTGTCGAGCGTCAGCAGCGCCCAGTCGGCGCCGGGCGGCCCGCGCCCGGCGCCATAGCCCTCGCCGATCGCGAAGGCCGTCACCCGCGCCTCGGCCGCCCATCGGCCGCGATCGTAGCCGAGCAGGAAGTGCACCGAGCGCGGCTGCACGAAGTTGCCCGTGCGCGGCGCGATCAGGCAATGCGCCGCTGTCAGCACCCGGTCCGGTGCCACCATCACGCCGGTGCACCGGCCGCCAAGCTCCGTCTGCACCCGCCCCACCGCGTCCCAGGGCGCGAGGCGGAGATTGGCCGGGCGGCGCGGATCGTCGGCGCCGACGCCCGGCAGGGGCACGACGCGCCGCACCTCCTGCCCGGTTGCCGGCGCGGCGAGCAGCAGCGCAGCCAGGACCAGGCGGCTCAGCCCCATCGGCGCAGCAGGTCCTCGACGAAGCGCGGCACGAGTTCGGTCGCGGGGCCGTGGATCGCCTCGTCGAAGTGGCCGGTCGCGGCGGAGGGCTCGAGGTTCAGCTCCACCGTGCGGGCGCGGCCGGCGACCTCGGCGACGAAGCCTGCGGCCGGATAGACCTGCGCGCTGGTGCCGATCGCGACGAACAGGCCGCAGCCCTCGAGCGCTTCGCCGATACGCTCCATCTCCAGCGGCATCTCGCCGAACCAGACGACATGCGGCCGCATCCCGCCCGCCCGGCCGCAGGCGGGGCAGGGGGTGGCGGTGGCGAGGTCCTGCGCCCAGGGCCGCACCGCGCCGCAATGCAGGCAGCGCGCCTTCATCAGCTCGCCATGCATGTGCAGCAGGCGCCGCGAGCCGGCGCGGTCGTGCAGGTCGTCCACGTTCTGGGTGACCAGCAGCAGCTCGCCCGGCCAGCGCGCATCGAGCTCCGCCAGCGCGCGATGCGCGGCATTGGGCTGCACGGCGGCATCGCGCAGCTGCGCGCGGCGCGCGTTGTAGAAGGCGTGCACCCGCACCGGGTCGCGCGCGAAGGCTTCCGGCGTGGCGACATCCTCGATGCGCAGCTTCGCCCAGATGCCGTCTGCGTCACGGAACGTCGCCAGGCCCGATTCACGGCTGATGCCGGCGCCGGTCAGGATGACGATGCTGGGCGCGCGCTCGGCCATGCCCCGCAGCAAGCGCGAGCCGCCGGCATCCGTCAACCGCCACGCCCGGCCTGTTCCCGGCGGAACAGGCCTGCCCGTTCCGTCGGCGGCATGGTTCCCCGGCACGCCGCGGACCTCTTCGCGGCCACGAGCGACGGAGACGGAAGATGGGCCTGTTCGACCCCCAGGGCACCGATGCCGACGACAACTTCACCGGCTGGCGCGCCACCGGCCTGTTCGGCGAGACGATCTTCGCCAAGGGCGGCAACAACATCGTCCGCGGCTTCGAGGGCGACGATGCCATCCTCGCCGAGGGCGGCAACGACACGCTGGATGGCGACGCGGGCAACGACTACCTGCATGGCGGCGGCGGCCAGGACCTGCTGCGCGGCGGCACCGGCAACGACACGCTCTTCGGCCACCAGGGCAACGACACCCTGTCCGGCGGCAGCGGTCACGACGTGCTGGAAGGCTTCGAGGACAACGACCGGCTGCTCGGCGGCAGCGGGCTCGACACGCTGCGCGGCGGCACGGGCAACGACTACCTCGACGGCGGCACCGACTCCGACTCGCTGCATGGCGGCGCCGGCACGGACACCATGCTGGGCGGCGACGGCAACGACACGCTGGACGGCCATGACGGCAACGACAGCATGGATGGCGGGCTCGGCGCGGACAGCATGATGGGCGGCTTCGGCAACGATGCGCTCTCGGGCGGCGACGGCAACGACAGCATGGATGGCGGCGGCAACAACGATGCGATGGGCGGCGGCGAGGGCGCCGACCGGATGTTCGGCAGCGCGGGCGCCGACACGCTGAGCGGGGAGGGCGGCAACGACCTCCTCGACGGCGGCAGCGAGAACGACCTGCTGCTCGGTGGCGCGGGCAGCGACCTGCTGCGCGGCGGCCTCGGCGCCGACACCCTGGACGGCGGCACCGAATCCGACCGGCTGGAGGGCGCGGATGGCGACGACCTGCTGCGCGGCGATTTCGGCAACGACCTGCTGCTCGGCGGCGCCGGAGCCGACATCCTGCAGGGGGGCAGCGGCTTCGACACGCTGGAGGGGGGCACGGGCCGCGACGTGCTGGCCGGCGGCGGCGGGCTCGACACCTTCGTCTGGAGCCGCCTGGTTCCCGGCTCCGCCACCAGCGACAGCGGCGTCGGCGCGCTGCGCGACGTGGTGACGGATTTCCAGGGCGGCGCATTCGGCCTGGCGGGCGACAAGCTGGACTTCTCCCGCATCGACCCGATCGCCGGCGGGCTGGACGATGCCTTCACCTTCATGGGCACCAAGGCCTTCGCGGTGGGCCCCGTACAGGGCGGGCAGATCCGCTACGAGGTGCAGGGCGGCTCCACGATCGTGCAGCTGGAAGTCACCGGCGACGGCATCGCAGACATGGAGGTGGAACTGGTCGGCGTGTTCGCCCTGCAGCAGAACGCCCTCGTCCAGGATTTCATCCTGTAGGCCGACGGCGAGGCGCGGGCGTCGGCCCGTGCCCCGCTTCCGCCGGCCTGCCGGTCACAAGCTGTCCCGGCCCGTCCTTCTCCCCATCCGCGTGTGCCCTCGTCTGGGCTTGGCGGCGCCTGGCAACCCGCGGTGCTCGCCCAGACCACCTGCCTTGGCCGCGCACCGCGCGTCGCCCCGATCCCGGCGCGTTCTTCGCGCGGTCCGGCGGGACGTCAGGGCTATCGCCTCCAGCGCAGCAGGCTCACCACCGCCCAGGTGGTGGCCACCGCGATGCCGATCGCCAGCAGCGGATGCTCGCGCGTCGCGTGGCGCAGCCGGTCCGTGGCGTCGAGTGCGGCGTCGCGGCCGCCGCGCAGATACCGCCCGCCCTCGCGCGAGGCGTCGCGCACCGCGGGACGCGCCCGGTGCTCGACCAGGTCCTCGAGCTGCGACCACAGGCGCTTCAGCTCCGCACGCGTGTCCACGCCACGCCCGCGCATATCGTGGGCGGCATGACGGCCGTATTCCTCGGTCTCGGTGCGCAGCTGCCGCGCGATACGGCGCAGGCTTTCGGGAACCGCATAGGTCATAAAGCCCTCCTTCCCGGCGATTGCACATCCTCAACGGCGGCGGCGGCATCAGGTTCGCCCCGGCGGAAGGCGGCCGATCAACCAGGCGAGCAGCAGCGCCAGCGCCAGCACCATCCAGGGCACCGCTGCCGGCGCGACCAGGTCCGCCGCCAAGCCCATCGCGCCCGGCAGCGCCGCCACCCCCGCCATCGCCGCGGCCACCTGGAAGCCGATGGCATGCACCGCCACCGGGGCGCCCAGTCGCGCCGGGGTGCGGGCCATCAGCGTCGGGTAGACCGGCGCCAGCGCGGCGGCGAGCAGCACCAGCGCCAGCCGGTCGGCCAGGCCGAGCGCGAAGGCCGCGGCGGCCAGCACCGCCACCGGCGCGGCCAGGCGCAGCAGCCGGTCGGGCCCGATCCGGTCCACCACGAAGCCGAGCCCGATCCGCGCCGCAGCCAGCCCGGCCCAGAACAGCGTCGCCGCCGCCGCACCCTCGGCCGGGCTCGCGCCGCGCGCGGCCAGCACCGTCGCCGCCCATTGGCCGGCACCGGCCTCGAGCCCGGTGTAGACGAAGAACACGCCCATCTGCAGCCGCACCGCCGGCACCCGCAGCGCGGAAAGCGCGCTGACGCGGGTCGTGGCGGGCGGCGCGCCGCCATCCCAGCGCCGCCGCGTGAGCAGGCAGGCCAGCGCCAGCGGCGCCAGCAGCAGCGCCACCGCCCCATAGCCTGCCTGCCAACCCGCTCCGGCGGCCAGCAGCCCGGCCGCCAGCGCCGGGCCGAGCGTGGCGCCGATGCCCCAGCAGGCGTGCAGCCAATTGAGGTGGCGCGGCGCGAAATGGCTGGCGGAATAGCCGTTGAGCGCCGCATCCACCGCCCCGCCGCCGAGCCCGGCCAGCAGCGCGAGCACCACGAACACCGCCCAGGGCGGCGCCAGCGCCTGGCCGCCGGCCGCCAGCGCGGTGGCCGCCAGGCTCGCCGCCAGCACGCCGCCGATGCCGAGCGCCTGGATCAGCCGCCCGGCGAGCAGCCCGGCGGCGATGTAGCCCACCGCCAACCCGGCCAGCACCAGCCCGAGGGCGGCGTTCGGCAGGCCATAATCCGGTGCGACCTCGGGCCACAGCGTCCCCGGCAGCGGGTCCGGCAGGCCGAGGCCGATGAAGGCCAGGTAGGCGAGGGCGAGAAGCGGCACCCGCCCCGCCTAGCTTGGCCTCTGCCGGCGGCCTAGCCCGCGATCGCCCTGGGTGTGCACGCCGCAGGCGGGCACGCCAGGGCGTGAATCGCCGGCTCGAAAGGGCTGGACCCGAGTTGCCCGGACACAGTCCGGGCAACTCGGTCTAGTGGCCGTGCCCCTGGGCCGGGCCCCGGGCGCCGGCGGATTCGACGTGCAGTTCCACCGTGACCTCCCCGGCGCGCTCGAACACCAGTGTCACCGGCACCCGCCCGCCGCGTTCCAGCGCGGCACCGAGCCCGATCAGCATCAGGTGCAGCCCGCCGGGGGCGAGGCGGACCTCCTGCCCTGCCGGCAGCTCGATCGCCGGCACCGGGCGCATCCGCATCACGTCGCCCTCGCGGATGTGGGTGTGCAGTTCGACCGCCCGGGCCGCCGGGCTGCGCGCCGCGACGATGCGGTCCGCTTCGCTGCCGGTGTTGCGGATCGTCATGAATCCGGCCCCCGTTCCGCCGGCGCGCATGGCACGGCTCCAGGCGGCGCTGATGCGCAACGGGCCGGCGGCGACCTCCTGCGCGCGGGCCGGGGCGGCGAGAACAAGGCTGATCGCCGCGCCGATGGCGGCGCGGCGTGAACAGGCAAAGGACATGAAGGGACTTCCTGGATCCGGGTGTCGAACGGTGTGGGCGGATCAGGAGGTCGGCGGCGGCGCCCTTGGCTGGCAGGAGCGCGGCGGCGTCGGCCCTGGTGCCGGCGAGGAAGGCCGCGGCGGATCGGCGCTCTGCGCCAGCAGCACCGGTGGCGCCAACGTGACCGGCGGTGCCGGCAGCGCCGCCGCGGCCGGACCTTGGCAGGCCGGGCACAGGCCCGCGGCCGCGACATGCCCGGGGTCGTGCCCATGCTCTTCCAACGGCAGCGCGACCTGGCGCAGCCCCTCGGTGGTGCAGATCTCCACCGCCAGCGTCGCCGCGGGCGCGGCCAGCTTCAGGCAATGGGCGAAGGCCGTGCCCCATTGCAGCAGCAACAGGGTGGCGAGCAGCGCGGTCAGCAGGGGGCGGTTGCGCACGGCCGCCACGCTATCACCGCCACAACGGAGAGGGGAAGCGGATCATGCGAGCTCGTACTCCACCTCCGGCACGTAATGCGCCGCCTCCTTCCCCAGGTGGGAGGAGAACAGGGTGAAATGCTCCACCGGCACCGGCGGCAGGCGGAACAGCGCATGGGTCTGGATGAAGGAGATCAGCTTGAGCGTGTCCGCCCGGTCGGTGCGCGCCAGGGTGACATGCGGCGCGAAGCGGCGCCGCTCCGGCTCCAGCCCGGTGCGCTGCAGCGCGGTCTCCACCTTGGCCTGCAGTCGCGAAAGCCCCTCCGACCGCTCGGCCGGCACGTAGAGCGACTGGATGCGCCCGCCCTTCTCGAAGGTGCCGATGCCGGCCAGCGCCAGTTCGAAGCGTGGCGCGCGGATGGCGGCCAGCGCGGCGTCCACCTCCTCCGCGCGCCAGGGCTCGATCTCGCCGATGAAGCGCAGGGTGAGGTGGTAGTTCTCCGGCGGCACCCAGCGCGCGCCCGGGATGCCGCCCGCCAGCGCGGCCAGTTGGGTCTTCACCAGGGCGGGCAGGGCGAGGGCGACGAACAATCGAAGCATGGCGGGTCGCTCCTGCGATTCGGGCCTTCGGCCGGCTCAGCCTGAGGCAGGAACGCGCACCCGGTCCAGCAGGGTTTCGATGAAAGGCAGCATCCGTTGCGCAATGAGGTCGGCGCCTTCCGCGCTGGGGTGGATGCGGTCGGGCTGATTCAGCGCCGGGTCGCCGGCCACGCCGTCGAGCAGGAAGGGATAGAACACGACGTCCGGATTCTCGCGCGAAAGGCTCTCGAACACCTCCGTGAACTCGCGGCCGTAGTCGCGGCCGAGGTTGGGCGGCGCCATCATCCCGGCCAGCAGCACCGGGGTGTCGCGCTGCGCCAGCGTGTCCAGGATGGCCGCGAGGTTCGCCTTCATCTGCGCCGGCGTCAGGCCGCGCAGCGCATCGTTGCCGCCGAGCGCCACGATCACCGCATGCGGCCGGTCGGCCAGCGCCCAGGCCAGCCGCGCCCGCCCGCCGGCGGAGGTATCGCCGGAGACGCCGGCATCGATCACCCGCACGTTCCGCCCCGCCTGGCGCAGTCGCGCCTGGATGCGCGCCGGCAGGCCCTCCGGCCGGGCCAGCCCGTAGCCGGCGGTGATGGAATCGCCGAGCATGAGCAGGCGGATTTCCTCGCCCGGCCCCGCCTGTGCCCGTGCGCCTTTCGTTCCGGCGAGCAACAGTCCGAAACCGGCGGCTGCCTTTCGCAGCGCGGCACGGCGACCATATCTGCCCGGCAAGCCGGAGAGACCCGTGACAGAAAAGCCGCCCAGCCTGATCGCCGCCCAGGGGCTCGTCTTCACCGCCGCCGCCGCCTCTGGCCCCGTGCAGGTGCTGCGGGGGGTGGATCTGGCCGTGGGCGCGGGGGAGGCGGTGGGGATCGTCGGACCTTCGGGTTCGGGCAAGACCTCGCTCCTGATGCTGCTGGCCGGGCTCGAGAAGCCGACCGCCGGGCGTCTGATGGTGGCGGGGCGGGACCTCGGCGCGCTGGACGAGGATGCGCTGGCCCGCTTCCGCCGCGATGAGATTGGGATCGTCTTCCAGGCCTTCCACCTCGTTCCCACCATGACGGCGCTGGAGAATGTCGCCATCCCGCTGGAATTCGCCGGCCGCCGCGACGCCTTCGACCGTGCCGCTGCGGCGCTCACCGAGGTCGGCCTCGGCCACCGGCTGGAGCATTATCCCGGCCAGCTTTCCGGCGGCGAGCAGCAGCGCGTGGCGCTGGCCCGCGCAGTGGTGGCGGAGCCGCGGCTGATCCTGGCCGACGAGCCGACCGGCAACCTCGACCGCACCACCGGCGCGACGGTGATGGACCTGCTGTTCGGCCTGCGCGCGCGGCTGGGCACCACGCTGCTGCTGATCACCCACGACCCGGCGCTGGCCGAGCGCTGCGGCCGCCAGGTGCGGATCGAGGACGGGCTGATCGTCAGCGACACCCCGGCGATGCGGCTGGCGGCGGAATGACCTCCCACCTCCTGCAGGGCTGGCGCCTGGCCCGGCGTGAGCTGCGCGGCGGCCTGAAGTCGCTGCGCATCGTGCTGGCCTGCCTCGCGCTTGGCGTGGCGGCGATCGCCGCGGTGGGCACGCTGCGCGCCGCCACCGAGGCCGGGCTGCAGGCCGACGGCGCGAGGCTGCTCGGCGGCGACATCGAGGTGGAGACCAACCAGCGCGCCCTGCCGCAGGCGGCCAAGGATTGGGCGACGGCGCGCGGCGCCATCCTCTCCGAAGTCATCGAGATGCGCGCCATGGCCGTCGCGCCCTCCGGCGAGCGCGCGCTGGTGGAGCTGAAGGCGGTGGACGGCGCCTATCCGCTGTTCGGCGAGTTGGTGCTGGCACCAGCCGGCGCGACCCTGGCGCCCCGCGATGGCCGCCACGGGGTCGCACTCGAAGCCTCGGTGGTGGAGCGGCTGGGGCTGCGGCCGGGCGACCCCGTCCGCCTCGGCGAGGCCACCTTCACCTTCGTCGGCGTGGTGGCGAACGAGCCCGACCGCATCGCCAGCCCCGCCGTGCTGGGGCCGCGCGCCCTGGCGCTGGCCTCCGCGGTGCCCGAGACCGGGCTGATCCAGCCCGGCTCGCTGTTCGACTACGACACCCGCGTCCGCCTGCCCCCCGGCACCGATCCGCGCCGCTTCGCCGAGGACTGGCAGGCGGCGCATGGCGATGGCGGCTGGCGGGTGCGGTTCGCCGGCGAGGCGGAACCCCGCGTCAGCCGCTTCCTCGACCGCGCCGCCTCCTTCCTGACGCTGGCGGGGCTCACCGCGCTGCTGGTCGGCGGCATCGGGGTCGCGACCGGTGTGCGCGCCTGGCTGGAGGCGCGCGGGCGCACCATTGCCACGCTCCGCTGCCTCGGCGCGCCGGCCGGCACCATCCTGGCGACCTACCTGATCCAGGTGATGGTGCTGGCGGTGCTCGGCACCGTCATCGGGCTGGTGGCGGGCTTCGGCCTGACCTGGCTCGCGGCGCAGGCGCTTGAAGGCGCGTTGCCGGTGCCGCCGCGCTTCGGCATCTACCCGGCGGAGCTCGCGCTCGCCGCGCTCTACGGGCTGCTGACGGCGCTGGCCTTCGCGCTGTGGCCGCTCGGCCGGGCGCAGCGCATTCCCGGCGCGGCGCTGTTCCGCGACACCGTGACCGCGACGCCCGGCTGGCCCTCGCGCGGGCTGGTGCTGACCAACATCGCCGCGGCGCTGGCGCTGGCGGTGCTGGTGGTGGCCACCGCCGAGCAGCCGCGCTTCGCCATGGGCTTCGTCGCCGGCGCGGCGGCGACGCTCCTGCTGTTCCGCCTCGGCGCCACGCTGCTGATGCGCGCCGCGCGGGCCTTCCGCCATGTCCGCCGCCCGGCCTGGCGCCTCGGCCTGGCCAACCTGCACCGGCCGGGCGCGCCGACGCCGATCATGCTGGTGGCACTCGGCATCGGGCTGACCACGCTGGCCGCGATCGCCACCATCGAGGGCAATCTGCGCCGGCAGATCACCGAGCAGCTGCCGGACGCCGCACCCTCCTTCTTCTTCATCGACATTCAGAACGAGCAGGCCCGGGAGTTCGACCGCATCGCGCAGGCGCAGCCCGGGGTGGCCGAGGTGAAGCGCGCGCCCTCGCTGCGCGCGCGCGTCGTCGTGGTGGACGGCGTGCCGGCCGAGCAGCTCACGGTGCGCGAGGACACGCGCTGGGCGCTGCGCGGCGACCGCGGCCTGACCTATGCCGCGACGCCGCCCGAGGGCACCCGGCTGGTGGCCGGCGAGTGGTGGCCGGCGGATTACGACGGCCCGCCGCTGCTCTCCTTCGACGCCAACATCGCCGAGGGCTGGGGGATCGGCCTCGGCTCGGTGATCACGGTGAACGTGCTCGGCCGCGACATCGACCTGAAGATCGCCTCGCTGCGGGAGATCCAGTGGCGCGGGCTCGGCATCAACTACGTCATGGTCGCCTCGCCCGGCCTGCTGGAGGCGGCGCCGCACACCCACATCGCCACCGTGCGCAGCACGCCGGAGACCGAGACGGGCGTGCTGCGCGCCATCACCGACGCCTTCCCCAACGTCTCCGGCATCCGCGTGCGCGATGCGCTGGAGGCGGTGGCGGGGCTGCTCTCGCGCGTCGGCGTGGCGCTGCAGGCAACCTCCTCGGTCACGCTGCTGGCGGGGATGCTGGTGCTGGCGGGCGCGGTGGCGGCCGGGCAGCGGCGACGGGTGCGCGATGCGGTCGTGTTGAAGACCGTCGGCGCCACGCGCTCCCAGATCCGCGCCGCCTGGCTGGTGGAGTTCGGCATCCTCGGGCTGGTGGCGGGGCTGCTGGCGGCGGCGGCGGGCTCGGCGGCCTCCTGGGCGGTGGTGCGCTTCGTCATGCGCGGCGAGTGGGTGTTCCTGCCCGGCACGCTGGCCGTGGTGGTGGCGGGGTGCGTGGTGCTGACGCTGGGCTTCGGCTATGTCGGCACGGCGCTGGCGCTGCGCGTCCGCCCGGCGCCGCTGTTGCGCAATGAATGAACAAGGCGTTGGATCCGCGGATGGACGACTCCGCCCCCGACGACGCCGCCCCGGACGACACCGGCGAATCGGATGACACCCATCTGCGCCACGCCTTTGCCCTCGCGGCCAAGGCACGGGCGCGGGGAGACCGCCCTTTCGCGGCAGTGATCGTCGCGGAGGACGGCACCACCCTCGCCGAGGGCCTCTCGACCCAGGGAACGGGCGGCGGCGGAACCCTGGCGCATTCCGAGATGAATGCCTGCCAGGCGGTGATTGCCGCCGGCATTCCCCGCCCTCGGCTGCGTCGCGCCACCATCTATTCCTCGGGCGAGCCCTGCGCCATGTGCGCCGCGGCGATCTTCTACACCGGGATCGGGCGGGTCGTTTACGGCCTCTCGGCCGCCGCGATCCTGCATCTGCGCAACGCGCAGCCGCACACCGCCGGTCTCTCGCTCTCCTGCCGCGAGGTGCTGGCAAGCGCGGCCGAGCCGGTGGAGGTGGTCGGCCCCTGCCTCGAAGCCGAAGGCGCCCAGCCGCATGCGGGCTACTGGCAACAGGACGCCGCCTGATCTCGCGCATCGTGAAACGAATGTGAGACCCCGGTTGATCCGGATTACGAAAACTCCATATAATGCACGACGCCGGGACGGCCTTCCCACCCTCGTCCCGCCGGGAGGATGAACTGACCATGGCTATCGGTCCCGACAACCGCTTCCAGACGGGCGGCTCGGCCTGGACGCAGCCCTTCGGGCGGTCCGCGGCCGTTGACTCCGCCCAGCTCGATGAGGGGCTGCGGACGTATATGCTGCGGGTCTACAACTGGATGGCCTCCGGCCTCCTGTTGACCGGCATCGTCGCCTTCCTCATCGCCAGCAATCCCAGCATCGCCAGCATGTTCTACGAGGTGGTGCGCACCCCGCGCGGCAATGCGGTGGTACCGACGATCCTCGGCTGGGTCGCGATGTTCTCCCCGCTCGCCTTCATCCTGGTGCTGAGCTTCGGCATCAACCGGATGAGCAAGACGACGGCGCAGGCGCTGTTCTGGGCCTTCTGCGCGGTGATGGGCGCGTCGATGTCGAACATCTTCGCGATCTACACCGGCGCCTCGATCGCCTCGACCTTCTTCATCACGGCGTCGATGTTCGCGGCGGTCAGCCTGTACGGCTACACCACCAAGGCGGACCTCACGAAGCTCGGCTCCTTCATGCTGATGGGCCTGATCGGCATCATCATCGCGAGCGTGGTGAACATCTTCATCGGCAGCTCGGCGCTGCAGTTCGCCATCAGTGTGATCGGTGTGGTCGTGTTCGTCGGCCTCACGGCCTACGACACCCAGCGGATCAAGGCGGACTACATCGAGCACGCCTACGCGGAGGGCACGGAGCTGGCGGGCAAGCGGAGCGTCTTCGACGCGCTCGGCCTCTACCTGAACTTCGTCAACCTGTTCCAGCTGCTGCTGCAGTTCATGGGCGTGCGGCAGAACAGCGAGTGAGCCTCGCGGCCCGGCCGGCCCGAAAGGGTGAACCGGGCACGAAGAATCGCTGAAGCGCCTGTCATGCGGACCCCGGGGGGCAACCTCCGGGGTTTGTTTTGTGCGCGGATCGCTGTCGCGCATGTAACCTTGTTGTCACACTTTCACGGTGAGATGGCCTGAGACGGCCGCCCCCCGGCGGGCAGGCCCGGCTCAACTGGCAGCCGCGCCAAGCGGAGCCCATGGAAGGCAAGGCACATGCGCAACAACGGACCAGTGACCGATCGCGAGATCCTGCTGCCCGAAACCGAGATGCTGGTGTCGCACACCGATCCCGGCGGGCGGATCAGCTTCTGCAACCACGAATTCGTCCGCATCAGCGGCTTCGACGGCGCGGAACTCACCGGAGCGCCGCACAACATCGTCCGCCATCCCGACATGCCGCAGCAGGCCTTCCGCAACCTCTGGGAGACGATCAAGGCCGGCAAGGTCTGGGAAGGGCTGGTGAAGAACCGCACCAAATCGGGTGACTTCTACTGGGTGCGCGCGAATGTCACGCCGGTGATCGAGGCCGGCCAGTTGCAGGGCTTCCTCTCCATCCGTGTCAAGCCCGAACGCGCCGAGGTGGAGCGCGCCGCCGCCGCCTATGCCCGCTTCCGTGCCGGCACCGCCGGCGGGCTCGCATTGCGAGAAGGCGAGATCGTCTCGACCAGCCCGATGGCCAGGCTCGGCCGCGCCTGGCGCAGCGTCACCGGCCGCCTGGCGCTGGCGGGGGCGAGCTTCGCCGCGACGCTCGGAACCCTGGACTGGCTTGGCGCGGCCGGGGCGCCGGTGGCGGCGCAGCTGGCTGTCTCGGCGCTCGGCCTGGGCCTGTCGGGCACCCTGGGCTGGCTCGCCCTCGCGCTGATGCGCGCCTCGTTGGCCGAGTTGCAGCGCTGCTTCGCCATGGTGGCGGATGGCGACTACCACACGAAGATCCCGGCGCCCCCCGCCGCGGAGTTCCACGACGTCGTCATGCGGCTGCGCGGCATGCGCGCGAAGCTCGGCTACACCGTGCAGGAGCGGGCCGAGAGCGAGCGTGCCGCCGCCCTGGACCGCAAGGGCGCGATCGCCGACATGGCCGAGCGCATCGAAGGCTCCGCGCGGCAGGCGATGGAGGCGATCAGCGCACGCACCGCCGAGATGGCGCGGGAGGCGGACGGGATGGCGGCGGCGGTCACGCAGGTCCGCCACGGCGCCGAAGGCGCCTCGGACGGCGCGCGCGAGGCCCTGGCCAATGTGCAGGCGGTCGCCGCCGCCACCGAGCAGCTCGCCGCGTCGGTGCGCGAGATCACCGAGCAGGCGGCGCGCGCCGGCACCGCCACGCAGCGCGCGGTGGAGCAGAGCGAGCGCAGCCAGGCGACGATCCGCGCCCTCTCGGCCTCGCTCGGCAAGGTGGAGGAGGTGGTGCAGCTGATCCGTCGCATCGCCGAGCAGACCAACCTGCTGGCGCTGAACGCCACCATCGAGGCGGCGCGCGCCGGCGAGGCCGGCAAGGGCTTCGCCGTGGTCGCGGGCGAGGTGAAGGAGCTCGCCACCCAGACGGCGCGCTCCACGGAAGAGATCACCCGCCACATCGGCGAGATCCTGAACGGCAGCCGGGCGGCGGTGGCGGCGGTGGACGGCATTGGCCAGAGCATCGCGGAGATCTGCGGCGTCTCCTCCTCCATCGCCGCGGCGATGGAACAGCAGGCCGCGGCGACGCAGGAGATCGCGCGCAACGTCGCCGGCAGCAGTGCGGCGGTCGGCCAGGCCAGCAGCAGGGCGCAGGAGGTGCAGCAGGCCGCGCAAGGCGCCGGCGCGCTCGCCGAGGCGGTGCGCGGCGGCAGCGAGCAGGTGGACAGGGAGGTCGGCGCCATGCGCGGCGCGCTGGTGGAGCTGGTCCGAACCTCCATGGCGGATGCCGACCGGCGGTCCGAGCCGCGCCTTGCGGTGCAGCAGGCCTGCACCGTCCAGGCCGGCGCGGCACGGCACGAGGCATCGCTGCTGAACGTCTCGGGGCATGGCTGCCTGGTGGCGGGGCTGCCCGGCCTCGCGAACGGCAGCGCGCTGACGCTGACGGTCGCGGGCTGGGGGATCACCGCACCCTTCCGGGTGAGCGGGGCGAGCGCACGGGGCCTGCACCTGGCGCTTGCGGACGGGCAGGGTGCCGAGGGCTGGACCGCACAGGTCGCGCGGCTCATCGCCGGCGGCCGGCAGGCGGCGTAGCCGGCAGGGGCAGGCGCAGGGCGGGCCGGGGCCGGCGCCCTGCGCCCGCCCCGGCCGGCTCTAGCCCGCGATCGCCCTGGGTGTGCACGCCGCAGGCGGGCACGCCAGGGCGTGAATCGCTGGCTCGAAAGGGCTGAACCCGAGCTGCCCGGACACAGTCCGGGCAGCTCGGGTCTAGAAGTAGCCCTCGCGCTTCTTGCGCTCCATGGAGGCGTCCTGGTCCTTGTCGATCAGGCGGCCGGCACGCTCGCTGACGCGGCTTTCGCGCAGCTCCTCGATCACCTGCCCGATGGTCTCGGCCCGGCTCTCATGCGCCGCGGTCAGCGGCCAGTCGCCCATGGTGCGGAAGCGCACCCACGCCATCTCCACCTGCTCGCCGGGCAGCAGCGGCATGCGCTCGTCGTCGCGCATGATGATCATGCCGTCGCGGCGCAGCACCGGGCGCTCGGCCGCGTAGTAGAGCGGCACGATGGGGATGTCCTCGGCGGCGATGTAGTCCCACACGTCGAACTCGGTCCAGTTGGACAGCGGGAACACGCGCATGCCCTCGCCCTGGGCGATGCGCGTGTTGTAGAGGCCCCAGAGCTCCGGCCGCTGGTTGCGCGGCTCCCAGCTATGGCCGGCGGTGCGGTGGCTGAACACGCGCTCCTTGGCGCGGGCCTTCTCCTCGTCGCGGCGGGCGCCGCCGATCGCGGCGTCGAACTTGCCGGCGTTCAGCGCCTGCTTCAGCGCCTCGGTGCCCATGACGTTCATGTGCACCTGGCTGCCGCTGTCGATCGGGTTGATGCCGCGGGCCAGGCCATCGGGGTTGGTGTGGACGATCAGGTTCAGGCCGAGCTCCGCCGCCCGGCGGTCGCGGAACTCCAGCATGGCGCGGAAGTCCCAGCCGGTGGCGATGTGCAGGCAGGGAAAGGGCAGCCGGCCGGGCGCGAAGGCCTTCATCGCGATGTGCAGGACCACCGAGCTGTCCTTGCCGATCGAATAGAGCAGCACCGGGTTGCGGAAGCTCGCCGCGGTCTCCCGCAGGATGCCGATCGCCTCGGCCTCCAGGCGCCGCAGATGAGGTGTCAGCCGGGTCGCCGCCTCGGGTCGCATAAGTTGGGGGTCCTCGGGAATTGGCTGTGCGCCCGGCGTGAAAGCACGCCCGCGGGTTGAGGGGAACCCCTGCCGTGTCGCTGGAATCGTGCCGGCCCCGAGGTGCCTCGCGCCACTGGACGGCTCAACTGGATTTCAGCACGCCTTGCAGCTTTTCCGCCGCCGTCGGCTTGTCGGTGCGGTCGATGGCGGCGAGCTCGGCGGCCAGCCGGTCCAGGGCCTGTTCATAGATCTGCCGCTCGGAGAAGGACTGGTCGGGCTGGCCGGAATTGCGGTGCAGGTCGCGCACCACCTCGGCGATGGCCAGCGGGTCGCCGGAGTTGATCTTCTGCTCGTATTCCTGGGCCCGACGCGACCACATGGTGCGCTTGATGCGGGCGCGGCCGCGCAGGATCTCCAGCGCCTCGTTCATCATCTTCTCGCTGGCCAGCATGCGCAGGCCAGAGGAGGCTGCCTTGTTGACCGGGACGCGCAGCGTCATCCGGTTCTCCTCGAAGGTCACGATGATGACCTTCAGCGACATGCCAGCGACAGGCATCTCCTCGATGCCCTGCACCTGGCCGACGCCATGGGTGGGATAGACCACGTGGTCGCCGGCCTTGAACTCGACATTCGGGCTCCGCGCGCGCGGCGGTGCGATGTGGTGCGAGCCGCCCGACGGGCGGGAGGGGTGCGGCGGGCGCATCGAACGCGGCGGGCCGGGGGCGTGGTGCGCGGCGGCTTCGGCGGCCGCCATCACAGCGGCCGTCATGGCGGGCAAGGGCGCGGCAGCCGGTGGCGGCGCCTCGGCCTGAGCTGCGGCAACGGCTTCGACGGCCGCCACCGATGTGGGGGCGGCTTCGGGAGCCGCCGGCTTGGGAACCGCCGGTTGCGAACGCGGCGCGGCGGGGCGCGCCGCGTCCGGCGCCGGCGCTTCCTTGGCGACCGATGCGGGCGGCTTGGCGGGTGCGATCCGTGCCGCGGCAGCCGACTTCGCGGCGGCGGGCTTGGAGGCGGGCGGGCGCGAGGCGGCCGGCGCAGCATTGGTCGCGGCCACGAACCTGGCCACGGGCGCCGCCTTGGTGGGCCTGGCGCTTGCGGCGACCTTCGCGGGGGCGGCCTTGGCCGCCGGGCGCACCTTCGGGGCAGCTGCCGGCTTGCCGGCGGCAGGCTTCGCTGCAACCTTCCGCGCCGCAATGGCCGGCGCCGCCGCAGCCTTCGGCTTGGCCTTGGCGGCGGTCTTGGACGCTGTGGCTTTCACGGATGCGGGCCGGGACATCGCGGCGGCAGGCTTGCGGGCCGCCTTGACCTCCGGCTTCGCGGCGGGCTTGGCCGCCTTGCGACGGGCGGTGGCAACCTGCTTGGCCTTGGTCGCGGGCTTCGCGGCCTTCGGCACCGATTTCGCGGCACGTGAGGGCTTTGCGGCACTCTTCCCGCTGCGGCCGCTCGTCGACTGGGCGGTTGCCTTCATATGATGTCCGCTGTCCGCGCTCCCGGGTTACCGCGACCCCGGCGCTCCGTCGCAGGGTTCGTTCCCGAGCAGGCGGGCACGGCGGGCGGCCCTAGCCGGTTTGCCCTGCGCCCACATGCCAGTACCGACCCCGGATCAGCGTCCGCGGCGATACCCTGTTCCCGATCCCGTTGAAAAGATAATGCAATCCGCGACAATTATCCACCCCCGGACGGAGTCGGGGCGTCGCGCGTCGTCCAGCAGGGCCGGAACGGTGTTCCGGCGCCCCTCGGTCAGGGCTTTCCGGGTTCCGCGCTGAACAACTCCCGCTTGCCCGGCTTGTCCTTCCAGTCATCGGCGTCGCCGGGCGCCTCGCCCTTGCGGGTGATGTTCGGCCATTGCGTGGAGTAGGTGCGGTTCAGCTCGACCCAGGCCGTGGCCTTCTCGTCGGAATCCGGCACGATCGCCTCCGCCGGGCATTCCGGCTCGCAGACGCCGCAATCGATGCACTCGTCCGGATGGATCACGAGCATATTCTCGCCGACATAGAAGCAGTCCACCGGACAAACTTCCACGCAGTCCATGTACTTGCACTTGATACAATTTTCGGTGACGACGTAGGTCACTTGCGCCTCCGGCCGCGCACGGGTGCCCGCGCCACCGCGCGGCCGTCCCGGCGGCAGAGAATTGGCCTGCCGCGCCGCACAACGCAACCCCGGGCGCTGCCCCGGCGTCGGGTCAGGACCGATCCTCGGACAGATCCTCGTAGAGCAGCCGCGCCTCGGCCGGCGGCCCGCGGCGCGCGGCCAGCGAGAGCACCCGCCACACCCGCACCCGCCCGTGCAGCGCGAGCGTCAGCACGTCGCCGACGCGCAGCCTTGCATGCGCCTTGTCCGTCGGCTGGCGATTGAGCCGCACCGCGCCGCCGGCAACCAGGCGGGTACAATCCGCCCGGGTCTTCGCCAGCCGCGCGCACCACAGCCAGAGGTCAAGCCGCTGCCAGTCGGCATCGACCCCCGGCTCTGCCATTCTAGTCCTTCTTGAGCTTCAGCTGGGCCAGCACCGCGAAGGGCGAATCGGGCTTCGGGCCGGATTGGTACTCGCGCGGGCCGCGATCGGCCTCCCGGTCGCGGCGGGGGCCGTCAAAGCGCGGGCGATCCGGCCGGGGACCCCGGTCGTCGCGCCGCCCCTCGCGCGGCGGACCCTCCGGCCGCGGACCGTCGCGGCGCGGGCCTTCGAAGCGCGGGCGGTCCGGGCGCGGGCCCTCCGGGCGATCGCCGTCCCGACGCGGGGGCGGCGCGCCGGCCGGCCCTTCGCGGCGCGCGGCATCCGGGCGCGAATCGGGGCGCTGCCCGGGCGGCCCGTCGCGGCGGAAGCCCTCGCGGCGGGGGCCGCGATTCGGGCGGGGGCCGCGCAGCTCGCGCGGGATGGGCGGGCCGAACATCACGGCCGGATCCCAGCGGGGTGCGTCTCCGTGCCCAGGCTTGCCGGCGTCGCGGCCGCCGCCGCCGCGGGCCTCGGCGCCGTCCGTCCGCGGCGGCCGCGGCTGGCGGTCCTGCCGTGACGGGCGGCCATGCGCGCGCTCCGGCCGCAGCACGCCGATGCGCGCCGGTGCCGGCGGGCCGTAATGCCCCTCCTCCACCGGCATGGCCGGGATCAGGCGGAAGCCCATCGCCTCCAGCACCATCCCCAGCACATCGCCCTTGATGCCGAGGCGCGAGGCGAGCCCCTCGGGCAGCGGCGCGGGGGCGCGGCGGGTCAGGAAGCCGAGCTCGCCGGCGATCCGCTCCACCACGTCGAGCCGCAGCAGCACATGGCCTGCCTGCAGCCAGCCGGCGAAGGCGGCGAAGCCGGGCGGCCAGCTTTCCGGCGGGCGCGGTGCCTGCGGGTCCTCGGGCGGCGGCTGCGGAATCTCGGGCAATGTCACCGCGACCAGCCCGGCATTGGGCAGCGCCGGCGTCGGCAGGTGGTGGCGCAGCGCCCAGAACTGCGCGCGCAGCGCCATCGCGCGCGGCTTCATCACCTCCGGCAGGTACAGCGCATACCGCCCCGCGCGGATGCCGATCGCCTTCAGCCGCGCGCGCAGCTCGGCGGGGATGTCGCGCTCGGTGCCGCCGGGCACCAGGCCCATGCCCTCGCGCAGGCGGAAGGCCGGGCCGCGCAGCGTGTTCTCCTCGGCCGCCTTGGTCTCCACCGCGGCCAGCGTGCCGAGCTCGCGCTTCACCATCGCCTCAAGCCAGGCGGCGATGCGCGCCCGCACCCGCTCGCGCTGGGCGTTGTCGAGGAACTCGGTGGCGACCGGGTCCACCTGCGGCTTCAGCGGCTCCGGCCCCGGGCGCAGGCGCGCCACCTCGGCGCCGTCCCACAGCACGCGGTGCTGCGGCGTCAGGCTGAACGCCTCGTCCTTCGCCGTCTCCAGCGCGGCCAGGCGGCGCGGCATCTCCTCCCGCAGGGCGCGGCGCGCGGCGCGCAGCACCAGGCGCTTTTCCTCCGCCTCGGTCGCCGCCGGGTCGGGCTCGAAGTGGAAGCCCTTCACGCGGCCCACCGTGTGGCCTTCCACCACCACCTCGCCCTGGCGGGTGACGGCGGAGAGCAGCTCCTTCTCGGAATCGTCCAGGCTGCGGATCAGATGCGCGGCGCGGCGGTCCACGAACCGCGCCAGCAGGCGCTCGTGCAGCGCGTCGGAGACGTTGTCCTCCGCCTTGCGCGCCTCCGCCTGGTGGCTCGGCGCATCGGCCAGCCAGTCGGCGCGGGCGGCGATGTAGGACCAGATGCGGATGTTCGCCAGCCGCGACATCAGCGTGTCGAGGTCGCCCTCGGTGTTGTCGAGGCCGGCGATGCTGCCCGCCACCCACTCGTCGGGCAGCCGCCCTTCCTTCGCGAGATGGGCGAAGATGCGCCCGCACAGCCTGGTGTGGCTGTCATCGGCGATCTTGCGGAAATCCGGCACCTGGCAGGCTTCCCACAGCAGCCGCACGCGGGCGCGGCCCTGGGCGAGCTCGCGCATCTCCGTCTCGCGCGACAGCGCGTTGAGCGTGATGTGGTCCACCGCGTCGTTGCCCTTGGCGAGCCCGGCCATCGGCGGCGGCGCGGCGAGCGAGGCCAGCAGCGCGTCCACGCTGCCGAAGTCGAGGTCGCTGTTGCGCCAGGCGAGCTGGGTCAGCGGCTCGAAGGCGTGGTTCTCGATCTGCTTGGCCATCTCGTCGGGCAGCGGCGGGCAATCGGCGGTGGAGCCGAAGGTGCCGTCGCGCATCCCTCGCCCGGCGCGGCCGGCGATCTGGGCGGCTTCCTGCGCATTCAGGTCGCGCAGCGTGTGGCCGTCGAACTTGCGCAGGCTTGCGAAGGCGACATGGTCCACATCCATGTTGAGGCCCATGCCGATCGCGTCCGTGGCGACCAGGAAATCCACCTCGCGGTTCTGGTACAGCGCCACCTGCGCGTTGCGCGTGCGCGGGCTGAGGCGGCCCATCACCACCGCGCAGCCGCCGCGCCGGCGGCGCACCGCTTCGGCGATGGCGTACACCTCCGTCGCGCTGAAGGCGACGATGGCCGAGCGCGGCGGCAGGCGCGTCAGCTTGGCGGCGCCGGCATGGGTCAGCTGCGAGAGGCGCGGCCGCGTCTCGACCTCGGCCTGCGGCACCAGCCGCTGCAGCAGCGGGCGGATCGTCTCGGCGCCGAGGAACATGGTCTCGACCATGCCGCGGGCGTTGAGCAGCCGGTCGGTGAAGATGTGGCCCCGATCGGCGTCGGCGCAGAGCTGGATCTCGTCCACCGCGACGAATTCGGTGCGCCGGTCGAGCGGCATCGCCTCCACCGTGCAGGCGAACCACTTCGCCTCGGGCGGGACGATCTTCTCCTCCCCGGTGATCAGCGCAACGTGCCTCTCGCCCTTCACCGCGACCATGCGGTCGTAGTTCTCGCGCGCGAGCAGGCGCAGCGGGAAGCCGATGATGCCCGAGGCATGGGCGAGCATCCGCGTGATGGCGAGGTGCGTCTTGCCGGTGTTGGTCGGGCCGAGCACGGCGCGGACACGGGCGGGGAACATCTGGCGGTCGGACATCGGGTTGATCGGTGCAGTCCGTCAGGGGGGGTGCCGACGCGTGGCACGCCCGCGCCTGCTTGGCAACCTTCGGGCCCGCGGCGAGGCATGCGTGGCGGCGCCCTTCACGCGGCAGCCACGGCACGGCAGCCTGCGCAAAGTGACCCCCGCCGCCCGCCATGCCCTGCTCTACGCCGCGCAGTTCTTCGCCTTCGGCGTGATCCTGCCCTTCCTTCCGGCGGTGCTGGCGGGGCGCGGGCTCGATCCGGCCGAGGTCGCGGCGGTGCTGGCCGCGGGCTCCGCGGTGCGGCTGGTCGCCGGGCCGCTCGGCGGGCGGCTGGCGGATGCGCTCTCGGCGCCGCGCGCGGTGCTCGGCCTGGCGGCGGCGGCGGCGGCGCTGGCCGCTTCGGGCTTCCTGCTGGCGGCCGGCTTCCTGCTGCTGCTGCTGGTGCATGTCGCGCTCAGCCTGGCGATCGCGCCGATCGTGCCGCTGAGCGATGCGGTGACGCTTGGCGCGATCCGGCGGCACAGCTTCGACTATGGGCGGGTGCGGGCGGCCGGATCGGTCGCCTTCATCCTTGCCGCGCTGTTGGCCGGGCAGGCGGTGGCGTTGCTGGGGATGGACTCGGCCGTGGTGCTCATCGTGCTTGGGCTGGCGGGCACGGCGGGCGCGGCGCTGCTGCTGCCGGCCGGCGAGCCGAGTGGCGGCCCCGGCGCGGCGCGGGGGCTTTCGGCCTTCCTCGCGCCGCTCGGCATCCCGCCGCTGCGGCGGCTGCTGGTGGTCTCCGCGCTGATCCAGGGGAGCCACGCCTTCTACTACGCCTTCGGCACGATCCACTGGCAGGCGGCGGGGCTCGGCGCGGGGCTGATCGGCGCACTCTGGGCGACCGGTGTGGTGGCGGAGATCGCGCTGTTCCTCTGGGGGCGCGGCGTGGTGGCGCGGCTCGGGCCGCTCGGCCTGTCGCTGCTTGCCGCCGCGATGGGGGTGCTGCGCTGGGGCGCGACGGCGCTGACGACCGATCCGCTGCTGTTGTTCCCCTTGCAGATCCTTCATGCGGCGACGTTCGGCGCGCAGCACCTGGCGACGATGCAGGTGCTCGGCCGCGTGGTGCCGCCGGCGCAGGCGGGCACGGCGCAGGCACTGCATGCCTCGCTCGGCGCCGGACTCTCGATGGGGGTGATGACGCTGGCCTCCGGGCCGCTCTACGCGGCGTTCGGCGGCGGCGGCTACTGGGCGATGGCGGTGCTTTGCCTGGCGGCGGTGCCGGCGACGGTCGCGCTGGGGCGCGTGCTGAAGGGGTAGCCGGCGCGCGCACTGCGCGGGTAGCTCACGCGCCCGGCGGCCCGTCGGTCCAGGCGCGGCCGTCCCACACCCGGGCCGCCAGCTGTGGCACGCCGCCTGCCACCGTGATCAGGTGCCAGGCGTTCGGCGCCCCCCGCAGCCGGTGGGAGGTGGCGCTCGATCCCTGCACCAGCAGCAGCCGCGCGCCGGGCGGCAGGTCGCGTGCCGGGGCGATGTCCGGCAGGTGCAGGTGTCCGCTCAGCACCATCTGCACATCGTGCCGCACGAAGGCCTGCAGCGCGCGCACCGCGCCGCCGACCAACGACGCCGCCGGGCTGGCCGCCGGCGCCGTGAAGGGATGATGCGCGACGACGATGCGGAACAGGCCCTTCGGCAGCGCCGCCAGCTTCGCCTCCAGCCGCGCCAGCCGCGTGCGGCCGACGCGCCCCTGCTCCCATTCCAGGTCGAAGCCGCCACGGCGGGCGGTGTTCAGCCCGACCACGGCGACCTCGGCATCGGTCCAGACCGGCTCCGTCTCCGGCGCGACCAGGCGGCGCCAGCGTCGCCAGGGATCGGCGAAGCGCATCACCGGGTCGAAGAACGGCACGTCGTGGTTGCCGGGCACGGCGAGCACGGGCGCCGGCAGACCGCGGAGGAACTCGATCGCCGCGCGGTATTCCCGCAGCCGCGCGCGCTGCGTCAGGTCGCCCGAGACCGCGACGAGGTTGGGCTTCGCCGCCGCGACATCCTCGGCGAGCGCGGCCACCACCTCCGGGATCTCGGCGCCGAAATGCAGGTCCGAGAGATGCGCGATGACGGTCATGCGGCCGGCACCGGCGGCGGCGCGATCACGCGCAGCGCGCGCGGCCGGATCCGGTAGGTTAGCGGTGGCGTGAGCAGCAGCGCCTCGCCATCGTTCATCACGCGCAGCGCGGTGCGCGGCGAGGCGATGGTCACCTCGCGTGCCGCGCGCTCATGCACCAGGCGCCCGCCGCGCCAGGTGCCGAGGAACATCCCGACCGCCGCGCGCACCCACCACCACAGCCCGTAGCGCCGCGCGACGTAGAGGGTGAGGTGACCGGCATCGAGGCTCTGCCGTGCCATCACCAGGCCGAAGCCCTCAGCATAGCGGTTGCTTGCCACCGCCAGCGCGCGCGTCCACAGCCGCACCGGCCTTCCGCCATCCAGCGCCACCGAAAGCCGCATCGGCCGGTGCTGCCATTCCGCGCGCAGCGCCGCCAGCGCGAAACCGAACCGCGTGCGCAGCGAGGCGCGGCCGCGATGCCGCTCGCGGTGCCGGCCGAGCCAGGAGGGCGAGCCGATCACCGAGTTGCAGAGGAAGACATGGCCGTTCACCTCCGCCGCATCGATCGCACGGATCGCGCCATGTGCCAGCGCCTCCGCCGCCGCGGCGAGTTCCAGCGGGATGCCGAGGTCGCGCGCCAGCATGTTCATGGTGCCGAGCGGCAGGATGCCGAGCGCGGTGGACGTGCCCACCAGCCGCGCCGCCGCGGCGGCGATGGTGCCGTCGCCACCGCCGACCACCACCGCATCGGCGCCGCGCGCGATGGCGTCGTCGAGCCGCGCGCAGAGGCCATCCGGGTGATCGGGCACAAGGATCGCATCCAGCCCGGACGTGGCGAGGTGGCGCGCGACCTCCGCTTCGGCTTCGTGGCGGCCGAGCAGCGATCCGGCGGAGGTGTTGAGGACGACGGCGACGCGCATGCGGGGCTGCAACGGGCGCGGGCGCGGAAGGTTCGCGCTCAGCGGCTGAGGCGCGCGCGCAGGTCGGCCATGTGCGCGATGCCGGCCAGCAGCAGCCCGAGCGAGACCAGCCACCATGGCGCGCCGGACAGCGCGGCCTGCAGCGCGATCACGAAGCCGGCGCCGGGCAGCACCGCCAGCAGCCCCGCATGCGGGGCGAAGCCGCGGCGCGCAACGAGCCAGGCGGCCTCGGCGGCGAGCACCAGCAGCAGCAGGGCGGCGATCCAGCCCTCGCGGAACAGCGCCTCCATTGCCCTGCGGCCGCGCCGCTAGCCGAGCACGATGTCGCGGCCGGCGAGCAGCGCCCCCGGCTCGATCCCCTCGGCGCGTTCCAGGCGCAGCAGCACCGCCTCGCGCTG
Organism: Falsiroseomonas sp.; assembly: GCF_041690465.1. GTDB lineage: Bacteria > Pseudomonadota > Alphaproteobacteria > Acetobacterales > Acetobacteraceae > Falsiroseomonas. Next base: position 328,164 of record NZ_JAWLHG010000003.1, read on the forward strand.
CGCCGGGGCGAGCCGGCGGAACAGCCCATCGCGTGCGTTGAGCGGTTCGTCCGCGACGTAGAACTGCGTCACCAGCGGCTGGCGTCCCGGTGCGATGATGGCGGCGTGGATGTGCGGTGTGCGGCCGGGATAGGGCACCGGGCGGATGGTGCGGAAGGCGTAGCTGCCATCGGCGCCCGCCGCCACGCGGCCGCGCCCCTGGAATGCCACGTCGCGCCGGCCCTGGCGATCGCGCGGGTGGTGATAGACGCCGAAGGCATCGCACTGCCAGATCTCGACGACGGCGCCCGGCACCGGCGCGCCCGAGGCATCCAGCACGCGGCCGCGCAGATGCGTCACGATGCCCTGCGCGCGGGCATCCTCGCCGGTCACGCGCACCAGGTCGGCATCGGCATCGCCCGACCAATCCACGGGATAGAAGGGGCCGGTGCTCTGCGCCGGCGTGGGCTGCAGCTGCGCCGCGGCATGGCGCGGCAGGCCGGCGATCGCCGCCCCGGCCAGGCCGGAGAGCAGCAGGCGGCGTCCGGGCAGAAGCGGCGTGGGGTGGCGCATGGCGTCCTCCGATCGCGATCCGCCCCCGATGTGGTCCCGGGGGCGGCCGCGTGCGAGAGGCGCCCGCTCAGGCGGCCTTCGCCATCCCGCGCAGCACGTAGTGCAGGATGCCGCCGTTGCGGTAGTACTCGACCTCGTCGGCGGTATCCACGCGGCAGAGCAGGCCGGTCTTGTGCGTCGAGCCGTCCGGGCGATGGATCACCATCTCCACGGTCATGCGCGGCTTCAACTCCTCGATGCCGAGCAGGTCGATGACCTCCTCGCCGGTGATGCCGAGCGACTTGCGGTCCTCGCCTTCCCTGAAGGTCAGCGGCAGCACGCCCATGCCGACCAGGTTGGAGCGGTGGATGCGCTCGAAGCTCTCGGCGATCACCGCCTTCACGCCGAGCAGGAAGGTGCCCTTCGCCGCCCAGTCGCGCGACGAGCCGGTGCCGTATTCCTTGCCGCCGATCACCACCAGCGGCACGCCCTCCTGCTTGTACTTCATCGCGATGTCGTAGATCGGCCCGACCTCGCCCGAGGGATGGTGCTTGGAGATGCCACCCTCGATGCCGGGCACCATCTCGTTCTTGATGCGGATGTTGGCGAAGGTGCCCCGCATCATGACCTGGTGGTTGCCGCGGCGCGCGCCGTAGCTGTTGAAGTCGGCCTGGCGAACCTGGTGCTCCAGCAGGTACTCGCCCGCCGGCGAGGCCTTCTTGATCGAGCCGGCCGGGGAGATGTGGTCGGTGGTGATGCTGTCGCCCAGCATCGCCAGCACGCGCGCGCCATGCACCGACGCCAGCGGGGCGACATCCATCGTCATGCCCTCGAAATAGGGCGGGTTCTGCACGTAGGTGGAGCCGGAGTTCCAGCGATAGGTGTCGCTGTCGGCATCCACGCGGATCGCCTGCCACTGCGCCGGGCCCTTGAAGACGTCGCCGTAGCGCTCCCGGAACATCTGCCGGGTGAGCACGCCGTGGACGACGTCGTTCACCTCCTTCTGGGTCGGCCAGATGTCCTTGAGGAACACCGGCTGCCCGTCGCTGCCGGTGCCGAGCGGGTCCTTCGTCATGTCCAGCTTCACCGTGCCGGCCAGCGAATAGGCGACCACCAGCGGCGGCGAGGCGAGGTAGTTGGCGCGCACGTTCGGGTGCACGCGGCCCTCGAAGTTGCGGTTGCCGGAGAGCACGGAGGCGGCGACCAGCTTGTTGTTCTCGATCGCATCGGCGATCGGTTCGGCGAGCGGGCCCGAATTGCCGATGCAGGTGGTGCAGCCATAGCCGACGGTCTGGAAGCCGATCGCGTCCAGCTCCGTCTGCAGGCCGGACTTCGTCAGGTAGTCGGTGACCACCTGGCTGCCGGGCGCCAGCGAGGTCTTCACCCAGGCCTTCGGCTTCAGCCCCTTGGCGCGCGCCTTCTTCGCCACCAGCCCGGCCGCGACCATCACGTAGGGGTTGGAGGTGTTGGTGCAGCTGGTGATCGCGGCGATCACCACGTCGCCATGGCCGAGATCGTAGTTCGCGCCGGCCACCGGCACGCGCAGGTCGGCCTTGTCGCCTGGCACGCCCATGGTGCCCGCGGCGAGGTCCTTGGCGAAGGAGGCGCCGACATTGCCCAGCGCCACGCGATCCTGCGGCCGCTTCGGGCCGGCGAGCGAGGGCTCCACCGTGCCGAGGTCGAGCTCCAGCATGTCGGTGAAGACGGGGTCGGGCGTCGCCGCGTCGTGGAACATGCCCTGCGCCTTGAGATACTGCTCGGCCAGGGCGATGCGGTGCTCGTCGCGGCCGGACAGGCGCAGATACTCGATGGTCACCTTGTCCACCGGGAAGAAGCCGCAGGTGGCGCCGTATTCCGGGGCCATGTTGCCGATGGTCGCACGGTCGGCCAGCGGCAGGTGCTCGAGGCCCGGGCCGAAGAACTCGACGAACTTGCCGACCACGCCCTTCTTGCGCAGCATCTGCGTGACGGTCAGCACCAGGTCGGTCGCCGTGACGCCTTCGCGCAGCGAGCCGGTCATCTTGAAGCCGATGACGTCGGGGATCAGCATCGCGATGGGCTGGCCGAGCATCGCGGCCTCCGCCTCGATGCCACCCACGCCCCAGCCCAGCACGCCGAGGCCGTTGACCATCGTGGTGTGGCTGTCGGTGCCGTAGCAGCTGTCGGGGAAGGCGTAGCTGTCAGGGCCGTCCTGCGCGGTCCAGACCACCTGCGCCAGATATTCCAGGTTCACCTGGTGGCAGATGCCGGTGCCGGGCGGCACGACGCGGAAATTCGCGAAGCCGGACTGACCCCAGCGGAGGAATTCGTAGCGCTCGCCATTGCGCTCGAACTCGATGTCCACGTTCTTCCTGAGCGCGTCGGCGGTGCCCGAGACGTCCACCATCACCGAGTGGTCGATGACGAGGTCAACCGGCACCAGCGGGTTCACCTTGCGTGCATCGCCGCCGAGCTTGTTGAGCGCGTCGCGCATCGCGGCGAGGTCCACCACGGCGGGAACGCCGGTGAAGTCCTGCAGCAGGATGCGGGCGGGGCGGAACGGCACCTCCTTGTCGGAGCGCCCCTTCTCGAGCCAGCCGGCGATCGCCTTCGCGTCCTCGACGCGGTAGCTGCGGCCATCCTCGAAGCGCAGCACGTTCTCAAGCAGCACCTTCAGGCTGAAGGGCAGGCGCGCGATGTCGCCGATGCTCTTCGCCGCCTCGGGCAGGCTGAAGTAGTGGTATTCCTTGCCGCCCACCGAAAGGGTGCGGCGGGTCTTCAGGCTGTCCTGCCCGATCATCCGCATGGTCCGGGATCCCCGTGTGTTCCGTGGCGCCACGGCCGGTTGCTTCCCCGGAATAGCAGGGACCTTCCGCCGACCCCGGCGCGATGTTCGCCCGGGCGCTTCCGCGCCCGCGGCATGCGGCTTAAACCACACCGCACGGGGGCAGGCCAGGGGGCCTCCCGGAACAGTCAAGGGGGCGGGCGCCCGATTCATGCTGGAAGGGCAGGAGCTCGCCTGCTGGCGGGGGGAGCGGGCGGTCTTCGCGGGGCTCTCGTTCTCGCTTGCGCCGGGCGGCGCGCTGCTGCTGACCGGGCCGAACGGCGCGGGCAAGTCCTCGCTGCTGCGCCTGCTGGCGGGGCTGATCCCGGCCGCCGAAGGCAGGCTGCTCTGGCAGGGCGAGGATGCGCTGGCGGACCGCGTCGCGCATGCCGGACGGCTGCGCTATCTCGGCCATGGCGATGCGCTCAAGCCCTCGCTGACCGCGCGGGAGAACCTGGATTTCTTCGCGCGCCTCTGGGGCGGTGAGGCCAGCCTGGCGCTGGCGGCGCTGGGCCTGGCGGAACTGGCCGACCTGCCGGCGCGGGTGCTCTCCTCCGGGCAGAAGCGGCGCCTGGCGCTGGCGCGGCTGGCGCTGGCCCCGGTGCCGCTGTGGCTGCTGGACGAGCCGACCGTGGGGCTGGACGCGGCGAGCGTGGAGCGGCTCGGCGCGCTGCTGGCGGCGCATCGCGGGGCAGGGGGGATGGTGCTGGCCGCGACGCACCTGCCGTTGCCGCTGCCGGGCGCCGGAGAACTGCGGCTGTGAGGGCCTTCAACGCCGTGCTGCTGCGGGAGGTCCGGCTTGCGCTGCGCCATCCCGCGGACACCCTGGCCGCGGTGATGTTCTTCGTGCTGGTCTGCGCCCTGTTCCCCTTCGGCATCGGCCCCGCACCGGAGACACTGGCCCGGATCGCCCCGGGCGCGCTGCTCGCCGCCGCGCTGCTCGCCGCGCTGCTGCCGCTCGATCGCCTGTTCGGCGCCGAGGCGGAGGATGGCTCGCTCGACCAGCTGATCCTCTCCGGCCTGCCGCCTTCGGCACTCGCCATGGCCAAGGCGCTCGGCCATTGGGCGACCACCGGCCTGCCGCTGATCGCCGCGACGCCGATTGCCGCTGCCATGCTCAACCTGCCGACCGAGGCCTGGGGCGCGGCGGTGGCCGCGCTGGCATTGGCGACCGCCGTGCTGTCGCTGTTCGGCACCGCCGGCGCGGCGCTGACGCTCGGCGCGCGGCGCGGCGGCGTGCTGCTGCCGCTGCTGGTGCTGCCGCTGGCGATCCCGGCGGTTATCTTCGGCGCCGCCGCGATCGAGGCCGCAGGGGCGGGGCTGGAGGCGCGGCCCTACCTGCTGCTGCTCGGCGCGCTGCTGGCGATCGCAGCGCCGATGGCGCCGCTCGCGGCGGGCGCGGCGCTGCGGGCGGAGTAGCAGACATCGGCGGATGAAACCAGCGAAGCCGCTTGGAAACAGCGGCGAAACCGCCCGCCGCCCGCCCGCTGTTAGCTTCCTCCCGGGAACACCGCCGGCCTTGAGGCCGCTGCCGAGGAGGACGCCATGGCCATCGACCCCGCAGCCGCGCCCTGGAAGGACGGGCCCTATCCCAGCGCCGCGCGCCAGCACCAGGACACGCCGTTCGCCGAGCTGCACGAATGCGGCCTGTTCATGCTCGGTGGCATCCCGGTGACCGCGGAGCAGCATTACTGGCCGGTGCGCTCGACGAAGTCGAAATACGGCCGCCAGGTCGCCTGCAAGGACAACAAGGGCCGGACCTACGGCAACGGCTCCCGCCGCTTCGGCGCGCAGCGTCCCGCAAAGCCGGATCCCGGCGAGGAGTTGCGCTGGCATTGCGGCATCGATCTCGGCGGCCTGCATGGCGACCTGGTGGTGGCCTGCCAGAGCGGCACCATCGTGCGGCTCCAGACCTTCCATCTCGGCACCTGGGCGATGATGATCCAGAACAGGCAGAACGGCCTGGTGTTTAGCTACAACGAGGTCGAGAAGGGCTCCTGGCACGAGTTCGGTGTGACCGAGGGCGACGACGTGAAGGCGGGCCAGCCGATCGCCCGCATCGGACTGATGGGCAAGAACAGCTCGATGCTGCATTTCGAGGCCTATCAGACCGCGACCAAGAAGACCTACTCCTGGCCGCAGGGCAGCAGCCGGCCGAGCGCGCTGCGCGACGCGACGAAGTACCTGCTCTACCTCGCCGTCTGCGGCGCCTGACGCCGCGACCTGTACATCTCCGCGAAACCCGGACGGCAGCTGCCGCTTTCCCTTGCGCAACACCGCGAGAGGGCGGGGAACGATGGGGTTCAAGGGCAAGCCGCCCGGTGCCGGTTCGGGGGAGATGTCGCGGCGCACCGCGGCGCTCCGCCCGCAGATCGCCTTGGCGCCGGAGGAGGCCGCCAGGGCGCGCGCGCTCCGCCGGCGTGGCGCCGAGCCCGATGAGATTGCCGAACGCTTCGGCGTGCCGGTGACGGAGGTCGAGAAGGCGCTCGTGCAGATGCGCTCGCGCCGGCCGGAGACCACACGCGGCACGCTCAACGTCACGCTCGCGGCGCATCGCCTGGTGATGGCCGAGCGGATCGGCGACGAGCCGCTCTGGCGCACCATGGACCGGCTGCTGGACGAGTTGTTGCTGCTGCGCGCGACGGTGCGCGCACGTCGCGTGCGCCGGCGCCCACCGGCTCCCTCCGCCGCGCTGCCGCTGTTCCGCGGCGAGGGCGACTGACCGGCGCCCGGGCGCCACTCATCCGCCGGCCCGAAAAAGAAAAAGCCCGGCCCACAAGGGGCCGGGCCAAGTCAAACAGGGAGGCTTCACGTCTGGGAGACGAAGGGGTTCGGGGCTTGCCCGAATGACCCTGTCCCGACGTCTCCGCCGGGACACCCAAAAGATATCCCGCTTTGCAGCATGCGCGATTGGTGAAAACGCGCGGGCCGCCATGCGCTTTGAGCATGAGGAGCCCGGAAACGTCCACAAAAGGGCACGCCGTCCAGTCCAGCGCGCCCGCGGGCCGCCTATTGCGCCGCCAGCCGCGCCGGGGCGGCGAGCTGCGCCACCAGGAAGTCGCGGAACACCGCCACGCGCTTCGAGTGCCGCAGCTCCTCCGGGTAGACAAAATACGCCTCGATGCGGGGCGATTTCAGCTCCGGCAGCACCTGCACCAGGCCGTCCAGCTCCTCGCCCATGTAGTCGGGCAGCGCGGCGAGGCCGAGGCCGCTGCGCACCGCCTGCAGGATGCCGGGGAGCGAGTTCATCTCCAGCACCGCGCGCCGCGGCGAGCCCGGCCGGCGCCCGGCCTCGGCCAGCCAGTTCACGCTCTCGATCGGTGGGCGGTATTCGCCATAGACGATCATCCGGTGTGCATCGAGGTCCTCCGCCCGCACGGGAATGCCGAAGCGCTTGAGGTAGTCAGGCGCGCCGCAGACCCGCCAGGAGAAGCTGCCGAGGTTCCGCTGGATCAGGTCAGGCTGCCGCGGCGGGTGCAGGCGGATCGCCACGTCCGCCTCCCGCATGGCGAGGTCGAGGTCGGCATCGTCCAGCAGCACGGTCAGCGTCACATCCGCGTGAAGCTGCAGGAAGCGGTGCAGCCGCGGGGCCAGCCAGATGCTGCCGAAGCCGGTGGTGGTGGTGACCTTCAGGCGGCCGGTCGGCTTCTCCCGGCTTTCGGTCAGCAGCGCCTCGGTCATGGCCAGCTTGGCGAAGACCTCCCGCACGGCGCGGTTCAGGGTCTCGCCCTGCTCGGTGAGGATCAGGCCGCGCGCATGGCGGTGGAACAGCGGGACCTGAAGCGCCTCCTCCAGCGCCTGGATCTGGCGCGACACGGCGGACTGGCTGAGGTTCAGCGTCTCCCCGGCATGGGTGAACGAGCCGGCCTCGGCCACCGCGTGGAACACGCGGAGCTTGTCCCAGTCGAGCGGCATTACCGCGGCGTCTCCCTTGTTCCCTGTCGGCCCGAACCTGCCATGAGGCGGGGCTGCGTGGATAGATGATTAACCCTGCCGAAAGGTCGAGGCCCGCGGTTCAGGTCCAGGCGGCCGGGGCCGGTGCGTCCTCCGGTAGATGGGCGAGGAACTTCTCCGCCTCCAGCGCGGCCATGCAGCCGGTACCGGCGGCGGTCACCGCCTGGCGGTAGATGCGGTCCTGCACGTCGCCGGCGGCGAAGACCCCGGGCACCGACGTGCGCGTGGTGCCCGGCGCGGTGAGGATGTAGCCCTCGGCGTCCATCTCGACCTGGCCCCTGAACAGGGCGGTGGCCGGGTCGTGGCCGATGGCGACGAAAACGCCGTGCACCGGCAACTCGGCGCGCTCGCCGGTCTTCACGTTGCGAAGCGCCAGCGCGCGGGCCACCGGCACCCGGCCGGAGGTGTCGGCCAGCACCGCCTCGGCCACGCTGTCCCACACCACCTTCACGTTGGTTTTCGCGAACAGGCGCTGCTGCAGGATCTTCTCCGACCGCAGGCTGTCGCGGCGATGCACCAGCGTCACCTGGCGCGCCAGGTTGGCGAGGTAGAGCGCTTCCTCGGTCGCGGAATTGCCGCCGCCGAGCACGGCAACATCCTTGCCCCGGTAGAAGAAGCCGTCGCAGGTGGCGCAGGCGGAGACGCCGAAGCCCGACAACTCCCTCTCGCCGGGGATGCCGAGCCAGCGGGCCTGGGCGCCGGTGGCGATGACCAGCGCCTCCGCCTCGTAGGTCGTGCCCGAATCGCCCTGCGCGCGGAACGGCCGGCGGGCGAGGTCCACCCCGGTGATCACGTCCTGGACCACACCGGCGCCGACATGCTCGGCCTGCGCCTGCATCTGCTCCATCAGCCAGGGGCCCTGGATCGGCTGGGCGAAGCCCGGGTAGTTCTCGACATCGGTGGTGATGGTCAGCTGCCCGCCCGGCTGCAGCCCGGCGACGACCAGCGGCGCCAGCCCCGCGCGGGCCGCATAGATCGCCGCGGTGTAGCCGGCGGGGCCGGCGCCGATGATCAGGAGCCTGGTGCGGCGGGTATCGGACACGGGGATGCTGCTTCCAGAAGGCTGTGGGCTGCTCATATCGGACCGAACTGCTGGCCGCTCAACCGATGTGCCATCAACCGTCGGTTGGAGCAACTCAAGCCTTGCAGAATTGTAATGTGGAACTATGTTGCAACGTATAATCGCCATTGGACATGAAGGACCCGCCATGCGTCGCCTCGCCGAGCCTGACCTCGACGGAGTGGACCGCCATATCCTGGCCGAGCTCCAGGCCGATGGCCGGATGACCAATGTGGAGCTCGCCCGCCGCGTGGGCCTGTCCGCGCCGCCCTGCCTGCGCCGGGTGCGCCGGCTGGAGGAGCAGGGAGTGATCCGCGGCTACCGCGCGGATCTCGACCCGCAGGTGCTGGGATGGCAGATCACCTTCTTCGCCCTGGTCGGGCTCGAAACCCAGAAGGAGGCGGTGCTCACCGCCTTCGAGCGCATGGTCACGTCGTGGCCGGAGGTGCGTGAGTGCCACATGATTCGCGGCGGCGGGGATTTCCTGCTCCGCCTGGTCGCGCGCGACACGCAGCACGAGAATGCGCTGACCTCGCGCCTGACCGAGGCACCGCATGTGCTCCGGGTGCAGACCATGCCGACCATCCGCACCGCCCGCGACATCTCCGGCGTGCCGGTGGACCGGGAGCCGCAGCCCGCGTGATCGCCGCCGCCGGCCGGCTGGCGCTCGCGCTGCTCTGCGCTGGCGCCCTGGCCGCGCCGGCATCGCGGCCGGCCGAGGCCTTCGGGGCGTTGCCGGCCGCCTGCCCGCCCGGGCTGCCGGCGAGCGTCAGCTGCTGGCGCGGCGAGGACGACAACGGCGCGCATCTGCTCTTCGCCCGGCCGGCGAACTGGAGCGGCAGGCTGCTGGTGCACATCCATGGCGGCCCGCGCATGGCCCGCCCGGGCCCGCACACCTCCGACGAGGACCTGCTCAACAGCGCCGAGTTCCTGCGCGAGGGCTGGGCCTTCGCCGCCACCAGCCGGCGCCGCGCCGGCTTCGGCGTGCTGCGCGCCGCCGAGGATGCCGAGCAGGCCAGGCGCGCCGCGGTCGCCGTATTCGGCCAGCCGCGGCTGACCGTGCTGCGCGGCCAGTCCTGGGGCGCCAACGTCGCCGCCCGCGCGATCGAGGTGATGAACGAGCCCGGCCCGGATGGCAGGCGCCCCTGGGATGCCGCGCTGCTGACCAACGGCGTGCTGGCCGGGCCGAGCCGCGCCTATGACATGCGGGTGGATCTGCGGGCCGCCTTCCAGGTGGCCTGCGGCACGCATCCGGCGCGCAGCGAACCGCAATACGCGGTCACCCTCGGCCTGGCCCGCGGCAGCCGGATGACGCGCGAGCAGGTGATCTCGCGCTACCTGGCCTGCACCGGCGCCGACCTGGCGCCCGAGGCGCGCACCGACAGCCAGCGCCGCGCGCTGGCCGACCTGGCGGCCGCCAGCCGCATCCCGGAATGGGCGATCCCCGGCCATCTCTGGTGGGCGACGCAGGTCTTCGCCGATATCGCCTGGAACATGACGGAGGGCCGCAGCCCTTTCGGCAACGAGCATGTCCGCTACCGCGGCACCTCCGACGACGCCGCGTTCAATGCCCGCGTGCCGCGGATCCGCGCCGATCCCGAGGCGCTGGCGCGGCTCTCCGCCGATGGCGACCCGACGGGACGCGTGACGGTGCCGGTGCTGAGCCTGCACGGCATCGGCGACGCCACCGTCTTCGTCGAGCACCAGGCCGCCTACCGCGCCACCCTGGAGCGCGCCGGCACCGCCGACCGCCTGGTGCAGGTGTTCGTGGACGAGGAGGACCATCAGAAGCTTTCGCCGGTGCTCTACCCCGCCGCGCTGGCCGCGCTGGCCGCCTGGGCGGAGGGCGGCGAGCGCCCGACGCCGGGAAGCGTGCAGACGCGTTGCCTCACGCTGCAGTGGGTCTATCCCGGCGCGTGCCGGATCCTAGCCGACTACGTGCCGCAGCCCTGGGAGGAGCGGGTGAACCCCCGCCGGCCGCCGGCGGCCATCGCCGGACGGTGATCCGCCGCGCCGCATCTCGGCGGCAAGCACCGGATCAGGTGAAGGCCCAGCGGAGGGTGCGGGCCAGGCCAAGCGTGCCGGCGCGCACCAGCGGGCGGCCGAGCGGCGGCGGCAGGCCATGCAGCCGGCGCGCCCAGCCCGGCAACAGGTCGAGCCCCGCCTGCATCGTCAGCGCATGCAGCGGCCCGGCCAGCGGGCTCGGCGGGGGACGGGTGAGCAGCAGGCGCGCAACCTCCCGCGTGCGGCCGTCGCGGTGGAGCGCGGGGCGCATCGCGGCCATCAGGCGCTGCGCCTCCCGCCGGCTGTGCGGCACAGGGTCGGCGCCGAGCGCGGCGCCGATCCGCGCCATCTCGGCGAAGTAGCGGTCCTGATCGGCCTGGCGCATGGCGGGCTCGGCATAGCGGATCCACGCATCGAGGAAGCTCGTCGCCTCTGTCACATGCACCCAGGCAAGCAGCGCCGGGTCGTTCGCGGCATAAGGCCTGCCATCCGGCAGCGTGCCGGTGACGTGCGCGTGGATGCGGCGGACGCGGTCGATCGCAGCCTCGGCCTCCGCCGCGGTGCCATAGGTGGTGAGCGCGATGAAGCGGGCGGTGCGGCGAAGCCGCCCGTTCAGGTCCTCGCGGAAGCGCGAATGGTCCCAGACGCCGGCGAGCACCGCGGGGTGGAGCATCTGCAGCATCAGCGCCGCGACGCCACCGACCATCATCGAGGTGACATCGCCATGCACGCGCCAGGCGACCGAGCGCGGACCGAACAGCCCGTCCGGGCGGCGCGCGACCGGGCGCTCGCCACGGCTGCGATCGTTGAACAGGGCGACGACCTCGGCGGCGATTGCCTGCTTCAGCGGCTGGGCCAGGCGTCCGGCAAGGGAGGCGGGCTGGGCTGCGGCGGGGTAGGCCATCATCAATGAACTGGGGCGCGCCTTGCGCGCCGCAAGCACCGTTGCGCCGGCGCCGCGCCTGCTACCCCCGCCGCACCGTGTAGCCGCCGGCCTGCAGCGCGGCGACGATGGCGTTACCCTGGGCGGCGTCGCGCACCTCGACCATCAGGTGCAGCTCGGTGCTCTGCACCGTCGGTGCGCCGAACAGCTGCTGGTGCTGCACCTCGATGACGTTGCCGCCGAGCGCCGAGATCCGCCCTGCGATGTCGGCCAGCACGCCCGGCCGGTCGGGGATGTCGAAATGCAGCCGCAGCAGCCGCCCGTCCCGCAGCAACTGGCGCAGCAGCACGTTGGAGAGCGCGCGCGCATCGATGTTGCCGCCGCAGACCGGGATACCCACCACGCGGTCGGCGAAGCGCTCCGGGAAGGCCAGCACGGCGGCGAGGCCCGCCGCGCCCGCGCCCTCCGCCACCACCTTCGCCCCCTCGGCCAGCATGGCGATGGCGGCCTCCACGGCGCGCTCCGGCACCACCAGCACCTCGAGTCCGAGGCGCTGGATCAGCGCGAAGGGCAGCTCCCCCACGTCGCGCACCGCGATGCCCTCGGCGACCGTCGGCCCGCCCACCTGCACCGGCTGGCCGGCAAGGCGCTGCGCCATGGCGGGATAGGCCTCGACCTCCACGCCGAAGACCTGGATGCCGGGCTTGAGCTCCAGCGCCGCCGCGGCGGACCCGGCCAGCAGGCCGCCGCCGCCGACCGGAATGGCCAGCGTGTCGATCTCCGGTGCGTCCTGCAGCATCTCGAGCGCGGCGGTGCCCTGGCCGGCGATCACGCCGGGGTCGTCATAGGGGTGGATGAAGGTGAGGCCCTCGCGCAGCGCCAGGTCGTAGGCGTGGGCGGCGGCCTCGGCCAGCGTCTCGCCATGCAGCACCACCTTGGCGCCCCAGCCCTCGGTGCGGGTCACCTTGGTGGCGGGGGTGAAGCGCGGCATCACGATGGTCGCCGCGATCCCGGCGAGCGATGCATGGCGCGCCACCGCCTGGGCATGGTTGCCGGCCGACATGGCGATGACGCCGGCCGCGCGCTCCCGCGCCGTCAGCAGCGCGATGCGGTTGGCGGCGCCACGCTCCTTGAAGGCGCCGGTGGCCTGCAGATTGTCGAGCTTGAGGAACAGCGTCGCGCCGGTGGCGCGGGAGAGCGCGTCGCAGCGGATGGTGGGCGTGCGCAACACCGCGCCCTCGATGCGCGCGGCGGCGGCGCGTACATCGGCCAGCGTGACATGCGGCGCCGGCGCCGGCGCGAGGACGGCGGTTTCGCCGCGTAGCGGTGACATCTCTGCTGGTCTCCGAACCCTCGCCCCGCCCCGTTACGCAGGGCGGGCGACGGCGCTAGAGCACGTTCCGGCCCATCGGAGTCAATGGGTCGGAGGGCCGTGCCCCGGAAAGTACGACGTCCCGACCAGCTTGCGCCCGCCCGGCGGGAACGCGGAGCGGTTTCGCCGGGCCGGGCGCTGCCCTAGCCGAACCTGACGCCGGCGATCTCGTAGACGCGGGAACCGCCGGGGGCGGGCACCTCGACGCTGTCGCCGACCTTCTTGCCGATCAGCGCCTTGGCCAGGGGCGAGGAGATGGAGATCGACCCGTCCTTCATGTCGGCCTCATAGGCGCCGACGATGCGGTAGGTCTTCTCGTCCTCGGTCTCCTCATCCACCACGGTGACATGCGCGCCGAAGCGCACCTGGTCGCCGGACATCCTGGAGGTGTCGATCACCTCGGCGGAAGGAATGATCGATTCCAGCTCGGCGATGCGCCCTTCGATGAAGGACTGCCGCTCGCGCGCGGCATGGTACTCGGCGTTCTCGGACAGGTCGCCATGCGCACGGGCTTCCGCAATCGCGCGGATCACCGCTGGCCGCTCCTCGGTCTTCAACAGCCGGAGTTCCTCCTGGAGGCGGTTCAGGCCCTCCGCGGTCATGGGGAACTTCTGCACGTCACGTCCTTCCTTACCAACGACCCCGCCGGGGCCGAGCGTGAAGCACAGCACGAAACATCCGGCGGGGGGAAACAGATTGGGCGGGGGAGGGGGGTCACCCTCCGCCGCCCTCCGCTTCAGAACGAACGCTGAAAATAGGCCTGGAGGGGCGCCACATCAAGGGTTCCACCCTTCAAGGCCGCGATGGCATGCACCGCCGCACGCGCCCCTGACATCGTCGTATAGTGCGGCACGCCATGGGTGAGCGCGCTGCGGCGGATGTCGAAGCTGTCGGACACGGACTGCCCGCCGCTGGTGGTGTTGATGACCAGCTGGATGGCTTCGGACTTGATGGCGTCCACGCAATGCGGGCGGCCTTCCAGCACCTTGTTGACCACCCCGCAGTCGAGACCGGCATCGCGCAGCCTGGCCGCGGTGCCGCGGGTGGCGCTGATCCGGAAGCCCATCTCGATCAGGCGGCGGGCGAGGGTGACCGCGGCCGCCTTGTCGGCATCCTTCACCGAGATGAAGGCCGTGCCGGCTTCCGGCAGCTTCACCCCGGCGCCGAGCTGGGATTTCAGGAAGGCCCGCTCGAAGGAGCTGTCGAGGCCCATCACCTCGCCGGTGGACTTCATCTCCGGCCCGAGCAGCACGTCAACGCCGGGGAAGCGGTTGAAGGGGAACACCGCCTCCTTCACCGCGACATGCGGCGCGATGGCGGAATCGTCGAGGTCGAACTCCCGCAGGGACGCGCCGGCCATCACGCGGGCGCCGATCTTGGCGACGGGAACGCCGGTCGCCTTGGCGACGAAGGGCACCGTGCGGGAGGCGCGGGGGTTCACCTCCAGCACGTACACCTCGCCGTCCTTCACGGCGTACTGCACGTTCATCAGGCCCTTGACCTTCAGCGCCTTCGCCATCGCCTCGGTCTCGGCCTTCAGCTCCGTCACCAGCGCGGGGGCGAGGGAGTAGGGCGGCAGCGAACAGGCGCTGTCGCCGGAATGGATGCCGGCCTCCTCGATGTGCTCCATCACGCCGGCGACATAGACCTCGCCCGCCGCATCGGCGATGCAGTCCACATCCACCTCGATGGCGTCCACCAGGTACTTGTCCACCAGGATCGGATTCTCGCCGGAAACGCGCACCGCCTCCGCGCCGAAGCGGCGGAGCTGTTCGCGGTTGTAGCAGATCTCCATCGCGCGCCCGCCGAGCACGTAGGAGGGCCGCACCACGATCGGATAGCCGATCCGCTCCGCGACGGCCTGCGCCTCATCGAGGTCGCGCGCGGTGCCATTGGCGGGCTGCTTCAGGCCGAGGCCCTTCAGCAGCTGCTGGAAGCGCTCGCGATCCTCGGCGATGTCGATGGCTTCCGCGGAGGTGCCGAGGATCGGGATGCCGGCCTTGTGCAGCGCCTGGCTGAGCTTGAGCGGCGTCTGCCCGCCATACTGCACGATGCAGCCGAGAACCTCGCCGTTCTCCTGCTCCTTGCGGACCAGGGCGATGACGTCCTCATCGGTCAGCGGCTCGAAATACAGGCGATCCGAAGTGTCATAGTCGGTGGAGACGGTCTCGGGGTTGCAGTTGACCATGATCGTCTCGAACCCGGCCTCGCGCAGCGCATAGGCGGCGTGGACGCAGCAATAGTCGAACTCGATGCCCTGCCCGATGCGGTTCGGCCCGCCGCCGAGGATGACGATCTTCTGGCGGTCGGTGGGGCGGGATTCGCATTGCGGCGCGCCGAACCCGCCCTCATAGGTCGAGTACATGTAGGGCGTGTCGGAGGCGAATTCTGCCGCGCAGGTGTCGATGCGCTTGAAGACGGGATGCACCGCCAGCGCCTCGCGCGCGGTGGCGACCTTGGCCTCGGTGGTGCCCGCGAGCTTGGCGAGGCGGCGATCGGAGAAGCCGAGCGCCTTCAGGGCGCGGAAGGCCGTGGCGGTCTTCGGTAGGCCCCCGGCCTTCACGCGGTTCTCGGCCTGCACAATGCGATCGAATTCGCGGATGAACCAGGGATCGAACTTGCAGGCCTCGTGGATCTCCTCGACCGACATGCCCGCACGCAGGGCCTGCGCCACCACCAGCGACCGGTCCGGCGTCGGCGTGGCGAGCGCCGTGCGCAGCGCGGTATGGTCCGTGATGTCGAGGTCATCGAGGCCGGAAAGCCCCGTCTCCAGCCCTCGCATGCCCTTCTGGAAGGCCTCGCAGAAGCTGCGACCGATCGCCATGGTCTCGCCGACGCTCTTCATCGACGTGGTCAGCGTCGCCGGCGTGCCGGGGAACTTCTCGAAGGTGAAGCGCGGGATCTTCACCACGACATAGTCGATGGTCGGCTCGAAGCTCGCGGGCGTGACGCGGGTGATGTCGTTGGCCAGCTCGTCCAGCGTGTAGCCGACCGCGAGCTTGGCCGCGATCTTGGCGATCGGGAAGCCGGTCGCCTTGGACGCCAGCGCGGAGGAGCGGGAGACGCGCGGGTTCATCTCGATGATGACCATGCGGCCATCCACCGGGTTGATGCCGAACTGCACGTTGGACCCGCCGGTGTCCACGCCGATCTCGCGCAGGCAGGCGATGGAGGCATCGCGCATGCGCTGGTATTCCTTGTCGGTCAGCGTCAGCGCCGGCGCGATGGTGACGGAATCACCGGTGTGCACGCCCATCGGGTCCAGGTTCTCGATGGAGCAGACGATGATGCAGTTGTCCGCCTTGTCGCGGACCACCTCCATCTCGAATTCCTTCCAGCCGAGCACGGATTCCTCGACCAGAACTTCCGTGGTCATGCTGGCGGCGAGGCCGGCAGAGACGATCTGCTCGAACTCCTCGCGGTTGTAGGCGATGCCGCCGCCGGTGCCGCCGAGGGTGAAGCTCGGCCGGATCACGCAGGGCAGGCCGACCAGCTCCAGCGCGGCCTGCGCCTCGGGCATCGAATGCGCGATGGCGCTTTTCGGGCTCTCGATGCCGATCTTCGACATCGCGTCGCGGAATTTCAGCCGGTCCTCGGCCTTGTCGATCACCTCCGCCTTGGCGCCGATCAGCTCGCAGCCGTATTTCTGCAGCACACCGGCGGCATCGAGCTTGAGCGCGGTGTTGAGGGCCGTCTGCCCGCCCATGGTCGGCAGCAGCGCGTCGGGCCGTTCCTTGGCGATGATCTTCTCGACCATCTCGGGCGTGATGGGTTCGATATAGGTCGCGTCCGCCAGACCCGGATCGGTCATGATCGTGGCCGGGTTGGAGTTCACCAGGATGACGCGGTAGCCCTCCGCACGCAGCGCCTTGCAGGCCTGGGCGCCGGAATAGTCGAATTCGCAGGCCTGCCCGATGACGATCGGGCCGGCGCCGATGATGAGGATGGAGGAGATGTCAGTGCGCTTCGGCATCTTGTGTCAGGCCCCAGGGGTCTTTGGATTGTTCTTGCGGTTCAGGATCAGCAGCACCGGCAGCGCGATCAGCTGCAGCAGCACGGTGGTGCCGAGCGCGAAGGCGGCGACTTCGCGGTCGCGGAGCGAATAGGTGGCGAAGGCCGCCGCCAGCCCGGCCAGGCCGAGCGCCGCCAGCACCGCCAGCACCGCGCGGCGCATGCGCGGCAGGCCGGCAGCGACGTTCCACATCAGCGGCGTGCCGAGCAGCGCGCAGGCGGCACCGATGCCGAGGGCTACGAAAAGCGGCGTGAAGTCCAGCGCGATGTCGCTCATGGCGAGCCTCCCTGACGGCGTGCGGACCACAGCAGCAACGGCAGCACGAGCAGATGCGGGATGGCCCAGAAGGCGAAGGCGATGCCGGCATCCTCGCCCATCATCAGCGTCGTCGCGCCATGCACCACCGAAGACAGTACGAAGGCGGTGAGCGCCGCGCGCATCGGCGGAAACATCTTCCGCAGCGCGCCCGCCAGCGCGAACAGCACCAGGCCGGAATAGGCCAGGGCGAAGAAGCCGCCGGCGATCTCCATCACGCGCTCCGCTCGGTGGCGAGCTTCACGGCCAGCAGCGCCAGCGCGAAGCCGAGCACCCAGCGCTGCACCGCCATCCAGAACGGCTTGGTCGAGAGGAAGCGCGCCGTGCCCGCCGCGCCCCAGACCAGCACCGCATCCCAAGCCGCGCAGACCGCAATCTGCAGCGCGCCGAGCATCGCGGCCTGCGCAAACAGCCTGCCGCGCTCCGGGTCGAGGAAGGGTGGCAGCACGGCCATGTAGAACAGAGCGACCTTCGGGTTGAGCGCCGCGGTTGCGAAGCCCACGCCGAACAGCCGAGCCGCCGGTTCCCGCGGCATCGGCCGCGGCGCGAAGATCGGCTGCCCGCCGGGCCGCACGCATTGCCAGGCGAGGAACAGCAGATAGGCCGCGCCGCCGAGCCGCAGCACGTCCCACGCATAGGGGATGGCCAGCAGCGCCGCCGTGATCCCTGCCGCCGCGCAGAGCATGATGGCGAGCGATCCCGCCTGGCAGCCCACCAGCGACACCATCCCGGCCTGCGTCCCCTGCGCCAGCGCGCGGGAGACGAGATAGAGCATGTTCGGCCCCGGCGTGACCGCCAGGCCGAGCGAGAGCGCGGCGAAGACCAGCAGCGTCTCGGCGGACGGCATGTCAGCCCTGGGTGGAGTAGCCGCCATCCACCGGGATGGCGGTGCCGGTAACGAAGGCGGCTTCGTCCGAGGCAAGGAAGGCCGCGATGCCCGCGAAGTCCTTCGGATCGCCCCAGCGCTTCGCCGGCGTGCGCGCCAGCACGCTGTCATGCAGCGTCGGCACGTCCTGCCGCGCGCGGCGCGTCAGCGCGGTGTCGATCCAGCCGGGCAGGATGGCGTTCGCGGTGATGCCGTCCGCCGCCCAGGCCGCGGCGAGCGACTTGGTGTACTGCACCACCGCGCCCTTGCTCGCGCCATAGGCGGGCGAGAAGGAGACGCCGAAGATCGAGAGCATCGAGCCGATGTTGATGACCCGCCCGCGCCCCGAGGCCTTCAGCGCCGGATAGGCGGCGCGCGTCAGCCGCATCAGGCTGGTCAGGTTGGTGTCCAGCACCACGGCCCATTCCTCGTCGGTGACGAGGTGCGGCGCCTTGCGGATGTTGGTGCCGGCATTGTTGACCAGGATGTCGAGGCCGCCCGCCTGCGCCAGCACCTGCTCGACCAGCTTCGCGGGCGTGGCCGGGTCCAGCATGTCGGCCTTCAGCGCCGCGGTATCGCCGCCAAGCTCGGCGACCGCCTGCGCGTTCTTCGCCGTGTCGCGCCCGGCGATCACCACGCGTGCGCCGCAGGCGACCAGCCCGCGCGCCATGCCGAGCCCGATGCCGCCATTGCCGCCGGTGACGAGCGCCACGCGGCCGGTGAGGTCGAAGAGGGACATGTCAGCCTGCCTTGTGCTGCTCGATCAGCGCCGTGAAGCGGTGGAACAGATAATGGCTGTCCGTCGGCCCCGGCGACGCCTCCGGATGGTACTGCACGCTGAACGCCGGCAGCTTCGTGCTGGCGATGCCTTCGTTGCTGCCGTCGAACAGGCTGATGTGCGTGACTTCCACACCCTCCGGCAGCGAGTTCTCGTCCACCGCGAAGCCGTGGTTCTGGCTGGTGATCTCCACCTTGCCGGTCTTGAGGTCCTTCACCGGCTGGTTGGCGCCGCGATGGCCGCGGTCGAGCTTGTAGGTCCTCGCCCCCAGGGCCAGCGCCAGCAGCTGGTGGCCGAGGCAGATGCCGAAGGTCGGCACGCCCTTCTCCAGCACGCCCTGGATCGCCGGCACGGCGTATTCGCCGGTCGCCGCCGGGTCGCCAGGGCCGTTGGAGAGGAACACCCCGTCCGGCGCGTGCCGCAGGATGTCCTCGGCGGTCGCCGTCGCCGGCACCACCGTCACCGCGCAGCCGGCGGCGGCCAGGCAGCGCAGGATGTTGCGCTTGGCGCCGTAATCCACCGCGACCACCTTGAATTTCGGCTCGGTCAGCTTCCCGAAGCCGGCGCCGAGCGTCCAGGTGGTCTCGTCCCAGCTGTAGGACTGGCGGGTGGAGACGTCCCTGGCCAGGTCCATCCCCTCCAGCCCCGGCCAGGCCTCGGCCCGCGCACGCAGCGCGGCCAGGTCGAACCTGCCATCCTCGGGGAAGCTCAGCACGCCGGTGGGCGGGCCGCCGTCGCGGATGCGCGCGGTCAGCGCGCGGGTGTCCAGGCCGGCCAGCCCCGGCACGCCATGCGACTTCAGCCAGTCGTCAAGGTGCCGCGTGGCGCGGAAGTTGGAGGGCTCGGTGACATCCTGCTTGACGATCAGCCCGCGGGCGACCGGGGTGACGGCCTCGATATCCTCGGGATTGGCGCCGACATTGCCGATATGGGGAAAGGTGAAGCAGATGGTCTGCCCGGCATAGGAGGGATCGGTCAGCACCTCCTGGTAGCCAGTCATGCCGGTGTTGAAGCAGATCTCGGCCACGGAGGTGCCGTGCGCGCCGAAGCCGCGGCCCCAGAACACCGCACCATCGGCCAGGACCAGCACGGCGGTCGCGCCCTCGGGCACGCCGTCTTCGGGGGAGGTGGTGTCGGTCACGGCGGTCTCCGTGCGGGTCTTGCGGGGGGCAGGCTCACCACGTGGCAGGTCGTCGAGGGCCAGGCCGGTGGCGGCGAGCACGGAAGGCCAGTGCTTCGCCGGGATGGCGCGCGACTGGCGCCATTTGCGCACCGCCTCGGTGCCAATGCCAAGGCGCGATGCCGCCGCCTCCGGGCCGCCCAGAAGGGCGATGATGTCCTCGACCGTGCGCATGGCTTGCTTATGTGGGAAAAAACTTCCCAGGACAAGCGCGGTTCGGGCTTGGGAAGTGAATTCCCGGCTGGTGGCCGGTGGCCCACCCCGGCCCTCCCCCGCACGCAGGGGAGGGAGTAAGGATGCGCCAGAGGAGATACCGCGATGGCCGACGACCTGCGCACCCGATTCAACGCCGCCATGAAGGAGGCGATGCTCGCCAAGGACGCCGCGAAGACCTCCACCGTGCGGATGATCATCGCCAGGTTGAAGGAAGTGGACATCGCCGCCCGCCCCTCCGGCGTGGACAAGGTGCCGGACGAGCAGGTGGTGGCGATGCTGCGCTCGATGGTGAAGTCCCGCCGCGAGAGCGTGGAGCTCTACCGCCAGGGTGGCCGTGCGGAGCTGGCGGAGAAGGAGGAGGCCGAAATCGCCGTGATCGAATCCTTCCTGCCGCAGCAGATGGACGAGGCGCAGGTCGCCGCCGCGGTGGACGCCGCCATCGCCGAGACGGGTGCCGCCAGAATCAAGGACATGGGCAAGGTGATGGCCGCGCTGCGCAAGCATGGCGGCGCGCTCGACATGAGCAAGGCGGGCCCGATGGTGAAGGCCAGGCTCGGCGGCTGAGGGTACTCAGCCGCCGGACCGCGGCCCTTCAGCCGATGACGAAGATCTCCCCGGCGTCCATCCCTAAGGCGCCGGGCAGCGAGGCGAGGCGAAGCGCCACGATGCCGCCCATCCCGTCCCTGTCCCACAACAGCTGTTCCAGGTCGCTGTTCCAGATGAACTGCCCCGTGCCGTAGGCCGACTCGGCCATCCCGGTCGTGTTGCTGACGAAGCGCCCGGTGGCGGCGAGATCCATCCCGTCCATCAGGCCGCCTTGGAAGCCGGCGGCCGAGACTTCGATGTTGTCGTCCGGGCCGACGTAGTTGGAGATGATGTCGCCGCGATCGGTGATGCTGTTGAACAAGAACACGTCGGCGCCGTCGCCGCCATCCAGCCGGTCGGCGCCGTGGCCGCCGATCAGCATGTCGTCGCCGGCGTTGCCGAACAACCTGTCGTTGCCCGCCTTGCCCTCCAGCCAATTGGCGCCGCCATTCCCGTCGAGCCGGTTCGCCGCGGCATTGCCGAAGCCCCAGGCATCGAGGCTTCCGGTCAGCGTCAGGCGTTCGAAGCCGTCATGCAGCGTCCAGTCCCAGCTGGACATCACGCGGTCATAGCCGCCCCCGCCGGCCTCCGAAACCGTGTCGGCGTAGTAGCCATCCACCAAATAGACGTCGTTGCCCATGCCGCCGGCCAGGAAGTCGTTGCCGGCGCCGCCCGCCAGCGTGTCGTTCCCAGCCTCGCCGAGCAGGGTGTCGGCGCCCGCGCCGCCCATCAGCCTGTCGTCGCCACCGCCGCCCTGCAGCAGGTTCGCGGCGCCGTTGCCGGTGATCACGTCGTTGCCGTCGCCGCCGATGGCGTTCTCGATCAGCGACGCCTGGTTGCCGCGGAACACCAGCGAATTGTAGACGTTGCCCTGCGCCAGCTGGGTCGGGTTCCAGGACTCGTCGAAGTTGCGGTCCGCGCGCTGCTCGTCGCTGGTGATGGACCACTTGCCCGGACGAAGGTCGATCGAGACACCGTCCCCATAGTTCGACATGTCGTAGGTGTCGGCCCCGCCGCCGTCCCAGATCGTCAGGAAGACCTTGTTGGCGCCGGGCGCGATCTGGCCGACGCCGTTGATGGACATCTGCCCCGTCAGCGGGTCCCAGCCGTAGGTGGTGTCGCCCGCATTGTGCCCGTAATTGGCGCCGTAGAGCCGTTGCAGCGCAAGGATGTCCACCATCATCCAGGACTGCTGGAAGCCCCAATACTCGGCCCTCGACGAGGGGGGATCCTGCCCGACATAGGCGCGGTAGGTCATGACGCTGAACTCGCCGCTGTCCATCGCCGCCGGCAGGGCCGCGAAGCCATTCCAGGCCGTGTTGTCTTGGTTTCCATGCTTCAGGCCGAGCGCATGGCCGAGCTCGTGGATCATCACGAGCCAGCCATAGTTGCCGGGGACGGCGTCGCGGACATCCCAGATGGCGCCCTGGTGGTTGAACGGGGCGTCACTCATCCAGACATCGCCGGCATCGGGGTTGCCATTTTCGGGATAGGCGGCCCAGCCGCCGACGCCGGGTGTCAGGGTGGCTTGCGTGACGCGGATGTCGCCCGCGCCGCTGCCTTCTCCCTGGCCGAATCCGTTGATCTCCGCGAAGGCCAAGTTGGTGATGTCGGAGACGGCGTTCCAGAACACGCCGGAGGACACGCTGGCGCCTTCCAGCACTAGGCGCACGGCTTCGCGCTGCGCGAGGCTGACGGGCGTGATGTTCTCGTAGATGTAGCCGTCGTCGTAGACGCCATCGGCGACGCCATCGAACTGCTCGTCGGCGGACGGGAAGGAGTAGGTGAGGATCGGTGAGATCCACTTGACCCCGGTCAGCAGCCCGTCGAACAGCGGGTTGCCGGTGGGGGAGAAGAAGCCGGCTTCGGCGTGCGGCAGATCCTCGGTGGTCGTGTCGCCCTGCTCGGGGAAGGCCATCGGCTCCGCCACGAAGCCTTGGGGTTCGCTTGCTGCTACGAATTCGGAATGAATAAGCGAAGACGGCAGGCTGAAGGCGGCGCAGGCTTGGCACATTTGGGGTCTTCTCCCGACGCCCGTGCCCGACAGTCGAGTCTCGCGTCGGCGCCAGCTTGCCAGATCAACAGAGGATTAAGCAATATTTGCATATCATAATATTCCGGATGAGGTGGCGGTTTCGGATCATCAGGATGGGCCGAGCGCGCCGGCGCGGTGTGCCCGCCGTCGTCCCGCGCCCATCGCGCCGTTGCGCGGTCTTCCGGCCGGGCTGGCCGATGGGGTAGAACGGCGCGGCGCCCCATGGCCCTGCCCCCCCAATTCCTCGACGAACTCCGCCTCCGCACCCCCCTGCCGGGGCTGATCGGGCGCAAGACGCGGCTCACCCGGTCGGGGCGGAACTGGAAGGGCTGCTGCCCCTTCCATGGCGAGAAGACGCCCTCCTTCTACGTCTATGACGACCACTTCCACTGCTTCGGCTGCGGCGCGCATGGCGACGCCATCACCTTCGTCATGCGCGCCGAAGGCGCCGGCTTCCCCGAAGCGGTGGAGCGCCTGGCCGCCGAGGCGGGGCTCGACGTCCCGAAGCCCACGCCCGAAGCCGCCGCGCGGGAGAAGCGGGCGCGCGACCTGCACGGCGTGCTGGAGGCCGCCGCCGCCGCCTTCCAGCGCCGCCTGCGCCTGCCCGAGGGCGCCGAGGGCCTCGCCTATCTCAAGCGCCGCGGCCTGACGGGGGAGACCATCGCGAAATTCGGCCTCGGCTGGTCCGGCGGCGGCCGCGGCGCGATCGCGGCCGACCTCAAGGCGGAGGGCATCACGCCTGAACAGCTCGCCGAGGCCGGGCTGATCCGCGAGCGGGAAGAAGGCGAGGGCTACACCGACCTGTTCTTCAACCGCGTGATGTTCCCGATCCGCGACCGCCGCGGCCGGATGATCAGCTTCGGCGGGCGGGTGCTCGGCGATGGCGTGCCGAAATACGTCAACGGGCCGGAGACCGTTCTCTTCAAGAAGCGCAACAGCCTCTACGCGCTGGATCTTGCGAAGGAGGGCGCCTTCCGCGGCGCGCTGGTGGTGGCGGTCGAGGGCTACATGGACGTCATCGCCTTGCACCAGGCCGGCTTCGTGGGCGCGGTGGCGCCGCTCGGCACGGCACTGACGCCGGAGCAGATGGAGGAGCTCTGGCGGCTGACGCCCGAACCCATCCTGTGCTTCGACGGCGATGCCGCCGGGGCGCGGGCCGCCGCCCGTGCCGCCGAGGCCGCGTTGCCCCTGCTCACGCCCGAACGCACCCTGAAGCTCGCCACGCTGACCGGCGGCGAGGATCCCGACACGCTGGTGCGCAAGGGTGGCCCCGCCGCCTTCCAGGCGGTGCTGGATGGCGCCCGCGGCCTGGGCGAGGCGCTGTTCGGCCTGGTCGCCGAAGGCCGCCCGATGGCGACCCCGGAGCAGCGTGCCGCGCTCAGGCACCGCCTGGAGGAGGTCGCGGCCGGCATCACGGACCGTGCGCTCGCCGCCGAATACCGCCGTGCGCTGCTGGACCGCTTCTTCCAGGCCACCCGCCCCGCGCCGCGCGGGGCCGGCCGCCCCGGCGCGAAGCCGCCGGCGCCCATCCGGGCCCGCCCGGCCATCACCGATGCGCGCCGCCGCGGCGCGCAGGCCGCCGCGCTGCTTGCGATCACCCTCCGCCACCCCTGGCTGCTGCCGGAGGTGGAGGAGAGCCTGGCCGGCGTCGATCTCGTCGAAGGCCCGCTGCTGCAGTGCCGCAGCGCGACACTGGCATGGCTTGCCGAGGGCCATGAGCTTGACTCCGGGGGTTTGATGGACCACCTCGCCAAAGTCGGTATCGGGGAGTTTGCCGCAACGCTGTTGCGTGACCCGTCGCTGCCCGCCGCGGCGTTGCCGGATGCCCAGCCCAAGGAGGCGCTGGACGGATGGTGGCACTTCTTCGGGCTGCTGCGCGGTGAAGCGGAACTCCGTGCGGATCAGGCGGAAGCCGAACGCGCCTGGGCCGAAAGCCGCGACCCAGAGGACCAGGGCCGGGCCTTCCGGCGGCTGGTCCGGCTCCGCTCGGCGATCAACGCGGTCCGGCGCGGCGAATGGGCCGAGGGCACGGACGGGGATGCGGAGCCGGCGGAGGCGGCGGCGCCCACCCCCGACGACGCCCCCCCATAGGGTAGAGAGTGTTTGTGCGGCGCCTCCCCCCCGGCGGCGCGGCCAGGTGACGACGGAGCAGGGCAGGCATGGCAACCAAGGTCGCGAACGGTGCCGAGACGGTGGAAGGCCGCGATGAGGCGGTGGAGGGCGTTCTGCTCGACATCCAGTCCGCCGCCGTCAAGAAGCTGGTCGCGCGCGGCAAGGAGCGTGGCTACGTCACCTATGACGAGCTGAACGCCGCGCTGCCGTCCGAGCAGGTGTCCTCCGAGACCATCGAGGACACGATGGCGATGCTGTCGGACCTCGGCATCAACGTGGTCGAGAACGAGGAAAGCGAGGACGGTGAGGCCGCCGCCCCCAAGCCGGTCGCCAAGGCCGACGAGGAGGAGGAGGAGGAGGAAGCCGGCGGCAACGTCGACGAGGCGACCCTCGGCCGCACCGACGACCCGGTTCGCATGTACCTGCGCGAGATGGGCAGCGTGGAGCTGCTCTCGCGCGAGGGCGAGATCGCCATCGCCAAGCGCATCGAGGCCGGGCGCGACATGATGATCGGCGGGCTCTGCGAGAGCCCGCTGACCTTCAAGGCGATCGTCGCCTGGCATGACGCGGTCAAGGAAGGCCGCATGCTGCTGCGCGACGTGATCGACCTGGAGGCGACCGCCGGCGCCAACACCCCCGAAGGCGCCGCCGCGCCACCAGAGGAGGAGTTCGAGGAGGGCGAGGAAGGCGAGGGCGGCCTCGGCCTGTCTCTCTCGGCGCTCGAGGAGAAGCTGAAGCCGGAGGCGCTGGCCGCCTTCGAGGCGATCGAGCAGGCCTATGGCAAGCTCAACAAGCTCTCCGCCCGGCGAATGGACGCCTACACCTCGGGTGGCGAGACCTCGGCGCGCAGCGAGAAGACCTATGAGAAGCAGCGCACCGAGCTGGTGGCGCTGGTGCAGAAGGTGCACCTCCACAACAACCGGATCGAGGAGCTGGTGGACCAGCTCAAGGGCCTGAACCGGCGGCTTACGGGCCTGGAGGGCCAGATCCTCCGCATGGCCGAGAGCCACAAGGTGAAGCGCGAGGAGTTCATCGGCGCGTGGCGCGGCCATGAGCTGGACCCCGCCTGGTTCGACGGGCTGGCGAAGCTGAAGGGCAAGGGCTGGCAGAACTTCGTCACCAAGTCGAAGGACGATGTCGAGGCGGTGCGCGGCGAGATCGCGCGGACCTCCTCCGAGACCGGCCTGCCGGTGGACGAATTCAAGCGCGTCTACGCCACCGTGTCGCGCGGCGAGCGCGACATGACGCAGGCGAAGAAGGAGATGATCGAGGCGAACCTGCGCCTGGTGATCTCCATCGCCAAGAAATACACCAACCGCGGCCTGCAATTCCTGGACCTGATCCAGGAGGGCAACATCGGCCTGATGAAGGCGGTGGACAAGTTCGAGTATCGCCGCGGCTACAAGTTCAGCACCTATGCCACCTGGTGGATCCGCCAGGCGATCACGCGTTCCATCGCGGACCAGGCGCGGACCATCCGCATCCCGGTCCACATGATCGAGACGATCAACAAGCTGGTGCGCACGTCCCGCCAGATGCTGCACGAGATCGGCCGCGAGCCGACGCCGGAGGAGCTGGCCGAGAAGCTCGGCATGCCGCTGGAGAAAGTGCGGAAGGTGCTGAAGATCGCCAAGGAGCCGATCAGCCTCGAGACGCCGATCGGCGACGAGGAGGACAGCCACCTCGGCGACTTCATCGAGGACAAGAACGCGATCATCCCGCTGGATGCCGCGATCCAGTCCAACCTGCGGGAAGCCACGACGCGCGTGTTGTCGTCCCTGACGCCGCGCGAGGAGCGCGTGCTGCGCATGCGCTTCGGCATCGGCATGAACACCGACCATACGCTGGAGGAGGTCGGGCAGCAGTTCAATGTGACGCGCGAGCGTATCCGGCAGATCGAGGCGAAGGCGTTGCGCAAGCTGAAGCACCCGAGCCGGTCGCGGAAGCTGCGCTCCTTCCTGGACAATTGAGATGTCCAGCGCGGCCGCGATGCGCGAACCGGTCACGCGCGTCGCCGTGGATGTCACCTTCCTGCGGATGGATGCGCCGCCCGCCGATCGCGCGCCGCCGCTGCCGGAGGGCGCGAGCGTGGTGCGCCTGGCGCGCTGTTCCGTGCCCTTCTACCGCTATCTCTACGATACGGTGGGCCGCGACTGGGTATGGTGGCTGCGGCGCACCGTGCCGGACGAGGAGATCGCGGCGCTGTTGGCACGGCCGGATGTCTCGATCCATGTGCTCTACCAGGGCGGCGAGCCGGCCGGCTTCTACGAGCTTGAGCGGCGCGGTGGCGATGCGGGGATCAACCTGTCCTATTTCGGGCTGATGCCACATGCAATCGGCGCCGGGCTCGGCCGCGCGCTGCTGCGGCACGCGGTGGATGCCGCCTGGGCCGAGAAGCCGCGCGCGCTGACGGTGAACACCTGCACGGCGGACCATCCGCGCGCGCTGCCGAACTACATCGCCGCCGGCTTCCGCGTGCTGCGGACGTTGCGCGAGGTCTGGCCGGTGCCGAACCGGCTGGGGCTTCGGATTCCGGAGAGATTGAGAGCGTGACGGCATTTCTCTCCCCCGCTAGGCGGGGGAGGGAACCTCCGCCGCCTCCAGCACATGATCCGCCAGTGCCAGTGAGGCGGTCAGCCCCGGGCTCTCGATCCCGAACAGGTTCACCAGCCCCGGCACCCCATGCATCGCCGGGCCCTGCACCACGAAATCCTGCGCCGGCGCGCCGGGCGGCACGATCTTCGGGCGGATGCCGGAATAGCCAGGTGCCAGCGCGCCGTCCGGCAGCTCCGGCCAATAGCGCCGGATCGCCGCGTAGAAGCTGTCGCCGCGCCGCGGGTCAACGGCATAGTCGATGCCGTCCACCCACTCCACATCCGGGCCGAACCGCGCCTGGCCGCCGAGGTCGATGGTCAGGTGCGTCCCGAGCCCGCCCGGCACCGGCACCGGATAGATCAGCCGGGAGAAGGGCGAGCGCATCGCCAGCGTGAAGTAGTTGCCCTTCGCGTAGTAGGCGTTCGGCACCAGCGCCTCCGGCATGCCGGCAATGCCGCGTGCCAGTCTCGGCGCATGCAGCCCGGCGGAGTTCACCACCAGCCGCGCACGCAAGGCCATCGGCTCGGCGCCGCCGACCTGCAGCTCCACGCCCTCCTCCGTCGCACAGCCGCCCTCGACCGGCGCGTGGAAGGCGAAGACGGCGCCGGCATTCTCGGCATCGCCCTGCAGCGCCAGCATGAAGGCGTGGCTGTCCACCACGCCGGTGGAGGGCGAGTGCAGCGCGGCGGTGCAGGCCAGCGCCGGCTCCATGGCCAGCGCCTCCGCGCGGCTCAGCAGGCGAAGGTCGGGCACGCCATTGGCGGCGGCGCGCGCCCGGATGCCCTCGAGCCTGCCGGCCTCCTCCTCGTTCGTCGCGACGATCAGCTTGCCGCAATTGGCGTGCGGCACGCCGCG
The DNA here is from genome assembly GCF_041690465.1 of Falsiroseomonas sp. Taxonomy (GTDB): domain Bacteria; phylum Pseudomonadota; class Alphaproteobacteria; order Acetobacterales; family Acetobacteraceae; genus Falsiroseomonas. The sequence continues at coordinate 356,319 of NZ_JAWLHG010000003.1, forward strand.
CTCGGCGCAGTAGCGATAGAGGCGGTGCTTCCCCTCCACGCAGCTCCGCGCCATCAGGCTGCCGGCGGGGTAGTAGATTCCGGCATGGATCACCTCGCTGTTGCGCGAGGATGTCTCGGTGCCGATCCCCTCGGCGGCGTCGAGCACCAGCACCTCGCGGCCGGCAAGTGCGAGCGCGCGGGCCGCTGCAAGCCCCACCACGCCGGCGCCGACAACCACCGCATCAACCTGCTCCAAGAGAAGTCCCTCATCCTGCTGGCCGCGCATTGCGGCAGGCGTCCTCTGCGGCGCAACTGAACAGATCGCGCTTCAGACGAAAAGGGCCGGCGGATCGCTCCGCCGGCCCTGTCCCGTTCGGCGCGGCGGCCCTCAGCTGTGGGCGAGGATCGCCAGCAGCAGCAGCGCCACGATGTTGGTGATCTTGATCATCGGGTTCACCGCCGGGCCCGCCGTGTCCTTGTACGGGTCGCCGACGGTGTCGCCGGTCACCGCGGCCTTGTGGGCCTCGCTGCCCTTGCCGCCGTAGTTGCCTTCCTCGATGTACTTCTTGGCGTTGTCCCAGGCGCCGCCGCCGGTGGTCATCGAGACCGCGACGAAGAAGCCGGTGACGATCACGCCGAGCAGCATCGCACCCAGCGCCGAGAACGCCGCAGCCTTGCCGCCGATCGCCAGGATCACCACGAACACCACGATCGGTGAGAGGACCGGCAGCAGCGAGGGGATGATCATCTCCTTGATCGCCGCCTTGGTCAGCATGTCCACCGCGCGGCCGTAATCCGGCTTCTCGGCGCCCGTCATGATGCCCGGCTTCTCGCGGAACTGGCGCCGGACTTCCTCGACCACCGCGAAGGCGGCGCGGCCCACGGCAGTCATCGACATGCCGCCGAACAGGTAGGGCAGCAGGCCGCCGAACAGCAGGCCGACCACGACATACGGATCGGACAGGCTGAAGGTCAGCAGGCCGATGCCTGCGAAGTAGGGATACTGGACCGGGTTGGCGATGAAGTAGGCCAGGTCCTGCGTGTAGGCCGCGAACAGCACCAGCGCGCCGAGGCCCGCCGAGCCGATCGCATAGCCCTTGGTCACCGCCTTGGTCGTGTTGCCCACCGCGTCCAGCGCGTCGGTGGAGACGCGCACATCGGCGGGCAGGCCGGCCATCTCGGCGATGCCGCCGGCGTTGTCGGTCACCGGGCCGAAGGCATCGAGCGCCACCACCATGCCGGCCAGCGCCAGCATCGTGGAGGTGGCGATGGCGATGCCGTAGAGGCCCGCCAAGCCATAGGCGGAAAGCACGCCCGCGATGATGATCAGCGCCGGCAGCGCGGTGCTTTCCATCGAGACCGCCAGGCCGCGGATGACGTTGGTGCCGTGGCCGGTCTGGCTCGCCTCCGCGATGGCCCGCACCGGGCGGAACTGCGTGCCGGTGTAGTATTCCGTCACCACGATGATCGCCGCCGTCACCGCCAGCCCTACCGCGCCGCAGAGGAACAGGCTGAAGGCACCGAAGGTTGCGCCCGCGGCGGTCACCGGGCCGGTGCCGAAGACGAGGTAGGAGAGCGGCAGCAGCACCGCGAGCGAAAGCGCGCCGGTGACGATGAAGCCGCGATACATCGCGCCCATGATCGAGTTGTTGGCCGGCAGCTTGACGAAATAGGTGCCGGCGATCGAGGTCACCACGCAGACCGCGCCGATTGCCAGCGGGAACAGCATGCCCGCGATGCGCGACTCGTCGGCGAAGGCGATGGCGGCGAGCACCATCGTGGCGACCATGGTCACGGCATAGGTCTCGAACAGGTCGGCCGCCATGCCGGCGCAGTCGCCCACGTTGTCGCCCACGTTGTCGGCGATGGTGGCGGGGTTGCGGGGGTCGTCCTCGGGGATGCCGGCCTCGACCTTGCCGACCATGTCGCCGCCGACATCGGCGCCCTTGGTGAAGATGCCGCCGCCGAGACGGGCGAAGATGGAGATCAGCGAGGCGCCGAAGCCCAGCGCCACCAGCGCATCGATCACGATGCGGCTGTTGGGCGCGGCGCCGCCGATCGGCACCAGGATGAGGAAGTAGGTTGCGACACCGAGCAGCGCCAGGCCGGCGACCAGCATGCCCGTGATCGCGCCCGACTTGAACGCGACATCGAGGCCCGCGGCCAGCGACTGGGTTGCAGCCTGGGCGGTGCGGACATTGGCGCGCACCGAGACGTTCATGCCGATGAAGCCCGCCGCGCCGGAGAGCACGGCGCCGATCAGGAAGCCGATCGCCACCGCGAAGGCATGCCCGCCGAAGCCGAAGGCCGCGAGGATCAGGAAGAACAGCACCACGCCGACGATGCCGATGGTGGTGTACTGGCGGTTGAGGTAGGCGTTGGCGCCTTCCTGGATCGCCTTGGCAATCTCCTGCATCCGCGCGGAGCCCGCGTCACGGCTCAGGATGTCCTTCGCGGTCACCACGCCGTAGGCGATGGACAAGGCGCCCAGCGCGATGATCAGCAATACCGACAACGTCATCAAGGCGGCGTACCCCCCTCTTTCCCCGATTGCCGGCGGAGGGCCGGCCAAGGGGCGCGGGTGTGCGCGCACGATCAGGCCGGCCCGGCCCGCGGGCCGGGCGGCAAATTGCGCGAAGCCCGGCGGGCTGGCAACGCCACCCATGGGCGAAATCGTGAAAAAACCGCCGCGTCCGCCCGGCCGGGCAGGCGGGCGCGCGGGCCCGCCCGCCCGGCGCGCCGGCTACGCCGCCTCGTCCCCGCCGGGCTGGGCGCGGTAGGCCGCCATCGACTTCAGGATGATCTCGACCGCCTCGCTGGCCGGCCCCCAACCCTTCACCTTCACCCACTTGTCGCTCTCGAGGTCCTTGTAGGTGGCGAAGAAGTGCTCGATCGAGGCGCGGGTGATGTGGGGCAGCTCGTCCGCGTCGGTCACCTGGGAATACATCGGGTGCACCTTGTCGTGCGGCACGCAGACCAGCTTCTCGTCCGAGCCCGCCTCGTCCTCCATGTGCAGCACGCCGATCGGGCGGGCGCGCAGCACGCAGCCCGGCACCACGGGCGCCGGGGTCAGCACCAGCACGTCCGTCGGGTCGCCGTCATCGGCCAGCGTGCCGGGGATGAAGCCATAGGCGGCCGGATAGGCCATCGGCGTGAACAGGAAGCGGTCCACCACCACCGCGCCGCTATCCTTGTCGAGCTCGTATTTCACCTGGCTGCCCTGGGGGATCTCGACGACCACGTTGATGTCGTGCGGCGGGGCCTTGCCGGTCGGGACCTTGGCGAGGTTCATCGGACGGGACCTTCCGTGGGGAGGGGGGCCGTGGGGAGCGGGGCGGCGGGGCAGGTAGCAGCCTTCCCGGGGCCGGGCAAACCTTTGCCGCCCCGGACCCTTGGCAGGCGGGGCAAAGCCTTGCCATGCTCGCCGACAGGGAACCGAACGGGAGACAAACCATGCGCCGTGCCCTGCTGTCCGCCGTTGCCGTCCTCGGCGCGGCCATCGGGCTCACGCCCCCCGCCGCGGCCCAGGCGCCCGCCGCGCAGGGCGGGCAGCTCACCCTGCAGGCCTATGCCGGCATCTTCCGCGACAACTACACCGAGGTGGTGGTGAACCCCTTCACCACCCGCACCGGCACCGAGGTGCAGTATTTCGACGGCGGCACCAGCGCGCAGATGCTCGGGCGGCTGCGTGCGCAACGCGCCGATCCGCAGATCGACGTGGTGATCATGGACGTCACCACCGCGCAGATCGCCTGCGCCGAAGGCCTGGTCGAGCGCATCGACGCCTCCGTGCTGCCGGTCATCGGGCAGCTCGGCGAGATGGCGCGCGAAGCCGGCGCCGGCTGCGGCCCGGCCGTCACCTACGACCACCTGGTGCTGGTGTACGACACCCAATCGGTGCAGCCCGCGCCGACCCGCTGGATGGCGATGGCGGACGCCGCGCAGCGCGGCCAGGTCGCGCTCTCGGCGCCGCCGAACATCCAGGGCCTCGCGCTGACCGCGATCCTGGCGCACGCCGCCACCGGCGACTGGCGCAACATCAACGCCGCCATGCCCCGGCTGCGCGAGATCGCGCCGAACGTGCAGACCTTCAACCCGAATCCGGATGGCTACACGCTGATCCTGAACGACCAGGTGAACTTCGCCACCGGCTGGAACGCCCGCGCGCAGCTCTACCGCGACCAGTCGCAGGGACGCATCGGCGTGGTGCTGCCGGAGGAGGGCACGGCCTTCCAGATCAACACCATCAACCTGGTGGCGAACGCGAAGAACCGCCCGCAGGCGCTGTCCTTCATGGCGCATGCCCTCTCGGCCGAGGCGCAGAAGGCCTTCACCGAGCGGATGTTCTATGGCCCGACCAACCCGAACGCGCAGGTGGCGCCTGCCGCCCTCTCGCGCACCGCGCTCGCGCCGGAGTTCCGCCAGCGCGTGATCGGGCTGAACTGGGAGGAGATGGTACGCCTGCGCGAGCAGTGGAACCAGCGCTGGCGGCGAGAGGTGATCGCGGCCTCCAATCGGTGAGCGCCCTGCGGGCACCTCACGCGCCGGCGCCCGCATCCGCGGGCTTGGCTCGCGCCACTTGGCGCGGGCCGCGTTCGCGGCCTCGGCCTGCTGACGCAGGCCGCCCATGCCGCCTGACGCCATGAGCCATCTCAGGCTGGACGGGCTGACCCGGCGCTTTCCGGGCACGGCCCATCCGGCGGTGGATGGCGTCTCCCTGGAGCTGCCGAGGGGTGCGTTGCTGGCGCTCCTCGGGCCATCGGGCTGCGGCAAGACCACCACGCTGCGCATGATCGCGGGCCTTGAGACTCCCGATGCCGGCCGCGTCACCGTCGCCGGGCGCGATGTGACCGACCTGCCGCCGCACCGGCGCAACATGGGCGTGGTGTTCCAGTCCTACGCGCTGTTCCCGCATATGACCGCGGCGGCCAATATCGCCTTCGGCCTGGAGATGCGCGGCACCCCGCGCGCCGAGCGCGAGTCGCGCGTGGCGGAGGCGCTGGCGCTGGTCGGCCTCGGCGATCTCGCCGCGCGCAAGCCGCGGCAGCTCTCCGGCGGGCAGCAGCAGCGCGTGGCGCTGGCGCGCGCGCTGGCGATCCAGCCCGACCTGCTGCTGCTGGACGAGCCGCTCTCGGCGCTCGATGCGAAGCTGCGCGAGGGCGTGCGCGACGAGATCCGCGCCCTGCAGCAGCGCGTCGGCGCCACCACCGTCTTCGTCACCCACGACCAGACCGAGGCGCTGGCGATGGCCGACCTCGTCGCGGTCATGAACGAGGGCCGCGTGGAGCAGCTCGGCACGCCGGAGGAAGTATTCGAGCGGCCGGCAACGCGCTTCGTCGCCACCTTCGTCGGCCGCGCCGCGCGGCTGCCGGGCCGGGTGGACGGGCCGGGCGTGGTCCGCTGCGGCGAGGTGGCGCTGCGCGCGGCCGAGGCACCGGGCAGTGGCGCCGCCGAGGTGTTCATCCGTCCGCACCATGTCCGCCCGCTGGCGCCCGATGCGACCGCCGACAACATCCTCGAAGGCCGGGTGCTTCGCCGCACCTACACCGGCGATCTGGTTTCGCTGGAATGCGAGACCCCGGCCGGCCGCATCCAGGCGGAACTTCCCGGCGGCGCGCCCGGCGCCGCGCTCGCCGCCGGTGCGGCGGTGCGGCTCGGCTTCGCCGCCGAGGATGTCCGGGTCTTCCCCGCGTGATGGGCGCACGCGCCGGCCTGCTGCTGATCCTGCCCGCGGCGGCGATCCTGGCCGCCGGCTTTGTCTATCCCGTGCTGCTGCTGGCGCGGATCAGCCTGAACCGCACCACCGACATCGGCGCGATGGAGGAGGCGGTCACGCTCGAGACCTTCGAGCAGCTGGTCGGCGACGCCTTCACCTGGGATCTCGCCTGGAACACCGCGACGCTGGCGGCCGGCTCGGCACTGGCCGCCACCGCGCTGGCGCTGCCCGTTGCGCTGCTGATCCGCGCCGCGCCGCCGCGCTGGCGCGGGCTGCTCTCGCTGATGGCGGTGGCGCCGCTGCTGGTCTCCGGCACCGCGCGGGTGGTGGGCTGGCTGGCCATCCTCGGCGACAACGGCGTGGTGAACGCGACGCTGATGGGCCTCGGGCTCACCGATGACCCGGTGCGCATGATCAACAACTGGACCGGCGTGCGCATCGGCCTGACCGAGAGCCTGATGCCCTATGCCTGCCTGGTGCTGATCGCCGGCCTCGGCCGCCTCGATCCGCGGCTGGAGGAGGCGGCGGCGACGCTCGGCGCCACGCGCAGCCGCACCTTCCTGCGCGTGACGCTGCCGCTGGCCGCACCGGCGCTGCTGGCGGCCTTCCTGCTGACCTTCGTGCTCGGCGTCTCGGCCTTCGTCACGCCGCGGCTGATGGGCGGCGGCCGGGTCTTCGTGATCGCCACCGAGATCTTCGACCTGGCGCTGGAGAGCGTGAATTGGCCGGCCGCGGCCGCACTCGCGATGCTGCTGCTCGGCGCGCTGGCGGTGGCGCTGGTGCTGCGCGCCGTGCTGGTGCGGGAGGCCGCGCGATGAGGCCGGGCTGGGTGCTCAGGCTGGCGGCGATGGCCGGCTATGCGCTTCTGCTGGCACCGGCGTTGGTGGTGGCGGTGATCTCGTTCTCGGCGGGCGACTTCCTCACCTTCCCGCCGCCGGGCCTGTCCACCCGCTGGTATGCCGCGCTGTTCTCGAACGGGGAGCTGATGACGGCGCTGCGCAACTCCGCCGTGCTGGCGCTGCTGGTCGCCTCGATCGCGCTGCTGGCCGGCATCCCCGCCGCCTATGCCATCGCCCGGCTGCGCTTCCCCGGGCGCGACACCATCGCCACGCTGCTGGTGGCGCCGTTGCTGCTGCCCTCGCTGGTGCTGGGGCTCGCGCTGCTGCTGGCCTTGCAGCCGCTGAAGCTCGCCGCCACCTGGCCGGGCCTGGTGCTGGCCCATTCGATGGTCGCGCTGCCCTTCGCCGTGCGCATCATGACCACCGCCTTTGGCGCGGTTCCACGCGACGTGGAGGAAGCGGCCTGGACGCTCGGCGCCACGCCGTTCCGCGCGGCGCTCAGGGTGACGCTGCCGATCGCCGCTCCTGGGGCGCTGGCGGCCGGTGCGCTGTGCTTCCTGGTCTCCTTCGACGAGACGGTGATCAGCCTGTTCCTGGTCGGCCCGCGGCTTTCCACGCTGCCGGTCGAGATGTTCCGCTATGCCGAGACCCGCACCGACCCGCTGGTCGCCGCGTTGGCGATGGCGCTGATCGCGGTGGCGCTGGTGGTGGTGCTGCTGGTCGAGCGGCTGGTCGGGTTCACCCGGGCGATGGGAAGGGAATAGGAAAGATGCCGAAATACGTGGTGGAGCCGATGCCGCCCGCGATCAGCGCCGAGGTGGTGGCGCTGCTGGAGCGGACGGAGACGGCGACGGTCGGCCATTGGCGCCACTGGGGCTTCGTGGATCGCCGCGTGCAGGGCCTGCTGCGCAAGCGCGTGGCGGGCACGGCGGTGACGGTGCAGTGCCCGGGGCCGGATTCCACCATCCTGCACCATGCGCTCGGCCTGCTGCGGCCGGGCGACATCCTGCTGGTGGACCGCCTCGGCGACGATCGCCACGCCTGCTGGGGCGGCGGCGTGACCGTCGCGGCCAAGGCGGCGGGCTGCAAGGCCGGCGTGGTGGACGGCGCCTGCACCGACATCGAGGAGGTGGAGGCCTCCGACTTCCCGCTCTGGTGCCGGGGCCTGGCGCCGATCACCACCCGCATCTACGACCTGGGCGGGCGGATGAACGTGCCGGTGGCGATCGGCGGCGTGGTGGTGATGCCGGGCGATGCCGTGCTCTGCGACGAGAGCGGCGTGCTGGTGCTGCCGCCCGGCGAGGCGGAGGCCGAGGCGCGCGCCGCCATCGCCCGGCAGGAGCGGGGCCTAGCGACGCAGGGCCGGGTGGCGGCCGGCGAGAAGCTGGGAGAAATCAGCGGGGCGAGCGGAAAGGTCGCGGCCGGGCTTGCGTGACGGGGCTTGCGTGCGGGCGCGGAGTTGGGGATGTGTGGGGGCGTGGGCCTGTAGCTCAATGGTCAGAGCGGGCCGCTCATAACGGCTTGGTTGGGGGTTCGAGTCCCTCCGGGCCCATTCCCTGCGCTGGCTCTGTGTCGGAAATCACAAACAGTGACTCCGAGTTCTCACCAGTCGACTCCATTTAGCCCGGATCGATCACGGGAGGGCTGACGGGCATGCTCCGGCTGACGCATGTCTCGCGGCATGGTTGTGCGGGCGAGCGAGATCGGCGCCGGTCCTGCTGGCCGGGGTTCAGGTGCGGATCGCGGGTCTGGCGGGTTGCGGAGGAGGGTTCGGCTGGGGCAGCTGCCCCGCGGCTCAACAGGTGAGGCGCGGCAGGCGGTCGAGGACGAGATGGAGGATCGCCTGGTCGGGACAGGCGGCGGGCAGGTAAAGCGTGACGCGGGTCTTCAGCTCGACGACGCGCATGGCGAGCTTCACGAGGCGCAGCCGCAGGGTGTCGAACTGCGCGACGCGCCAGGTGGAGCGCTTCGGCATGAGGCTGCGCAGCGACCAGAGCAGCCAGTAGGCGCCGGCGTGCAGCAGCAGGCGGAACGCGTTGGCGGTGGCCTTGATGCAAGAGGTGCGGTCGGCGGCGAGGTGGCGCTTCCAGGCCTTGATGTGGTTCTCGGCCTGGCCGCGGCCGCAGTAGAGGTCCTCGTAGATCGCGCGCGCATCGCCGCCGGCGAGGCTGGTGGCGACGAAGCGGGTGTCGGTGCCCTGCGGCCCGGTCTCGACACGGGCGATGATGCGCTCGACGTGGCTCCAACTCCGGGCGCCGTCGAAGAACGCCTTGTAGCGGCGCAGCTTGCCCTCGCCGGGGCGGGCGGCCTGGCGGGCCGCGGTGCTGTCCTCCAGCGCCAGGACATGCCGGCGCAACGTCGTGGTGGCGGCGACGCCGAGCACGAAGTCGATCCGTGCCGCGCGGCAGAAATCCAGCACCTCGGGCGCGCAGAAGTGGCTGTCGGCGCGGATGAGGATCTCGACGCGCGGTCAGTGGCCGCAGATCTCGCGCACCAGGCGGCGGAGGAAGCCGCGCGCCTCGGCCCCCGTGGGGCGGCGTGCGGGGCGCAGCATGGCGGCGACGGGCCGGCCTTCGCCGTCGAACACCACGAGCGGCTGGAAGCCGTATTCGTCGTGGCAGGCTTGAACAGCCGCAACTGCTGCCCGCCATGCACCGCATCGAAGGTGTCGTCGAGGTCGAGCACGATCCGTCGCGGCACCTGGCGGAAGCTCGCGCAGTAGAGCCCGACCATCGCGCGTCCCATGCGCAAGAGGGCGCGGAGGTCGGGCAGGTTCTCGAGCTGCGAGATGGTCGGCTGCGAGCAGAGCGCTGCGGCGTCCGGCAGGCGGTCGAGGGCGAGCTTGAAGGCGGGGTCGTGGCGCAGCGTTGCCGCGTCGTTGCAGTCCTCGTGGCCGGCCGCGATCATCAGCAGGCGGAAGCGGACGATGTCGGTCAGGCTGTGTCTGACCTGCTCCGGCGTCCGCGGGTCGTCGAGGCAGGCGGCCAGCCGGTCGGCGATGCCGAGGCGGCGCTCGATCTCGCGCAGCGCCAGCACGCCGCTATCGGAGGACAGGCGACCGCCATCGAAGCGGGCGACCAGGGGCTTGCCGCCGACCGGTGACAGGCCAGGGAGCGGCGGCGTAGATTCAACCTTGGCGGGCATGGTCTCCGTAAACGGCTGTTTCGAGTGTCGCAACCGAAACCTATTGCCGATCAGCGGCTTGCACCATGTCCGTCAGCCCGCGTGAATGATCCGGGCTAGACCCGAGTAGCCCAGGCTGGAATCGGCTTGTGATTGGATGCGGCGCGGCAGGGTGTGATTCGTAGGCGTCCAGCTTTGGCTGGAGGCGGA